>CAWIYW010000024.1:0-13246 GCA_963840405.1 uncultured Gammaproteobacteria bacterium | reverse complement strand
GCCCCGGCGAGCTCGATTGGGCGAACCAGCCGAATCCGTTCCGCCGCTACGAAGGCGCGCCGCTGGTCCGCCTGCCGCTGCTCGGCGCCGACGAGGAGCCGCGTCGCCCCGCTACGACGACCTGTACCGTCGCGGTTCGGTGCCGAGCGCGCCGCTCACGATCCGCTCGCTGTCGCGGCTGCTGCAGTACGCGCTGGCCATATCCGCCTGGAAGCAGGCCGGCGCCACGCGCTGGGCGCTGCGCTGCAATCCGTCGAGCGGCAACCTGCATCCGACCGAGGGCTACCTGCTGATCGGCGCGCTGCCCGGGCTTGGCGACGCGCCGGGCCTGTACCACTACGCACCGCGCGAGCACGGGCTCGAACGGCGCGCGGACTGCAGCGCACTGCTGTTCGCGGCGTTGATGCGTGAGTTCCCGGCGCAGGCATTTCTGGTCGGGCTCTCGTCGATCCACTGGCGCGAGGCGTGGAAGTACGGCGAGCGCGCGTTCCGCTATTGCCAGCATGACGCGGGACACGCGATCGGCGCGCTGCGGATCGCCGCCGCGACCCTGGGCTGGAGCGCATGGCTGCTGCATGGCCTGGCCGACGAGACGATCGAAGACCTGCTCGGGTTGAACCGGGCCGAGGACTTCGCGGGCGCCGAGCGCGAGCACCCGGATGCCGTGCTGGCGGTCTGGCCGACCGACCTCGCCGAGGACGGGCAGGCCCGCGCGCAGCGCGAGATTCGCGCGACGCCTCGATCCGGCCCTCGCGCACCAACTGACTCGGGCAGCGTTGGCATGGTGCCGCGAACCGGCTCAGCCGCGACGATCCGGTGCGCTGGGAGGTCATCGACGAAGTCGCCGTCGCCACGCGCAAACCGGCCGGCGAGGCGCAAGGGTTCGACGCGCTCGAAGCGCCGGTGGTCGAGAGCAACGGCCGCGCAAGCGCCGACGGCCCTGTGGCCGGACAGATCATCCTGCAACGGCGAAGCCTGCTGGCCTGCGACGGCCGGACGTCGATCGCGGCCGAACGCTTCTACCGGATGCTCGCGCGGTTGATGCCGCGCGTCGAGCTGCCAGCGAGCCGGCGTCCGATGCCCTGGGACGCGATGGCCTGGGATCCGACCATCCACCTCGGCTTGTTCGTTCATCGGGTCGATGGCCTCGAGCCCGGGCTGTACCTGCTCGTTCGCGACCCGGCCAAGATGGACAGGCTGAAGCGCGCGATGCACCGCGCGCTTCGACTGGTCGACGCCGCCGGGCTGTCCGGCCGACTTGCCGCTGCGCCTGCTCGAGGCCGGCGACGCGCAGGCGGCTCGCGACGCAGCTCAGCTGCCACCAGGACATCGCCGGCGACGGCGCCTTCTCGCTCGCCATGATCGCCGAGTACCAGGAGGCGCTGTTCACGCACGGGGCCTGGTTCTATCGACGGCTGTTCTGGGAAGCGGGGCTGATCGGGCAGGTCCTGTATCTCGAAGCCGAAGCGGCTGGCGTGCGGGCCACGGGCATCGGCTGCTTCTTCGACGATCCGGTGCATCGGGTGTTCGGGATCGAGGACCTTGCGTTCCAGTCGCTCTATCACTTCACGGTCGGCGGCGCGGTCGACGATCCTCGCCTGACCACGCTGGCGCCGTACGAGACGCCGCAGCGACGCGCAGGAGCGCGGCATCGACCTGCCGTGAACGACGGGGTCAGGACAGGGAGTTCAAGAGCGACTCGATGTCGGCGATCGGCGGCAAGCACACTGTCCCACGGCAGACCCAGGCCTGCGGACGAGTGCCGCCTGTCCGGGCCAGCATCGCGGGCAGCTCGGCGGTGTCATCGGGCAGTTGCAGCGAGATCACGCGCAGGCAGGTAAGGTTTGGCGAGCTCGGCGCGCCAGGTAGTCCGTCGCAGCAGGACGGCCCGGTCAGCATCACCAGCGTCGGCGGCGAGTGGTATTCGGCCATCGCAGTGACCAAGCGTTGCGAAGCCCTGCGGCACGCGACAGTGACCTCGGCGGCAAACAGCTCCATCGTGCGCCTTGCGGCCGCCAGATAACGTGGCTCGCCGACCAGGTGGCCCAGCCGCTGCAGCTGCAAAGCGGCGACGCCGTTGCCCGACGCGACCGCGCCGTCGTAGCCCGATTTCGGACGCAGTACCAGCGCTTCGTGGTCATGACTGGTGAAGAAGAAGCCACCATCTCGCGCGTCCTCGAACTGCTCGAGCATGACGTCGGCCAATGCGCAGGCGAAGCGCAGGTCGGCGGCACGCAGCACGATCGGCTTGCATCACTTCGAGCACCGCGCCGAGCAGAAACGCGTGGTCGTCGAGGTAGGCATTGAGGTGCGAGCGGCCAGCACCGGTGGGTGGCCAGCAAGCCGGCCGTCGCGCCACAGCGCCGCACGAATGAAATCGAGTGCGCGCCGCGCCGACTCGGCCCAACGCGGTTCGCCGAACACCCGCGCCGCGAAGGCCATGCCGTCGATCGCCAGCGCGTTCCAGGCGGTCAACACCTTGTCGTCGCAGCCCGGCCGTACGCGCGCGTTGCGCAGCGCGAACAAACGCGCACGGGCGCTCGGCGATCAGCGCGTCGCATTCGGCCGGCGTGTGCGCCCGAGCCGCTCGGCCACATCGGCCAACGGCACTGCGGCGCGCAAGTGCCAGGCGTGGCCCTCGAAGTTCGGCGCCGCGTCGAGCCCGTAGTGCGCCGCGAACGCGGCGAATTCGTCCGCGCCGAGATGCTGCGCGACCTCGTCGCGCTGCCAGACGTAGAAGCGACCCTCGACGCCCTCGGAGTCGGCATCGAGGCTGGAGTAGTAGCCACCCTCGCTCGATTGCATCTCGCGCATCAGCCACGCCGCCGTCCCCTCGCAGACCTGGCGGAACAGCGTGTCGCCGCTGAGTTGCCAGCCTTGCGCATACAGGCGCAGCAGCGGCCCGTTGTCGTACAGCATCTTCTCGAAGTGCGGAATCGTCCACTCGGCGTCAGTGCTGTATCGGTAGAAGCCGCCGCCCAGGTGGTCGTACAGGCCGCCCTCGGCCATCTTGCGCAGGGTCAGCAAGACCGCGTCGCGCGCGGCCGCGTCGCCCGAGGCCAGCGCGTGGCGCAGCAGCGCGTCGAGTCTGGGTGGTTGCGGGAACTTGGGCGCGCCGCCGAATCCGCCGTTGACTGCGTCGAACGAGCGCATCGAGGCATCGCGCAGTCCGGCTGCGGCCTGCGCCGCGGTCGAGGCCAGCGCGTCGCCGGGGTCGTCGCCACCGGCAGCGTTGCCGTCGCCTGCGTGCGGTGCGGGTAGCGTCTCGGCGAGGTGTTGGACGAGTGCGTCGCCCTGCGCCATCAACGGCTCGCGCTGTGTGTCCCAGGCTGCGGCGACCCGCTGCAGCAGTTCGTCGAAGCCCGGCAGGTTGAAGCGCGAGCGCTTCGGGAAATAGGTGCCGCCGAAGAAGGGCTTGCCCTCCGGGCGTGAGGAACATCGTCAGCGGCCAGCCGCCCGGGCGCCGGGTCAGCAACTGATGGGCGGTCTGGTAGATCTGGTCGATGTCGGGTCGCTCCTCCCGGTCGACCTTGATGTTGACGAAGTGTCGGTTCATCAGCGCGGCGGTCTCGCCGTCTTCGAAGCACTCATGCGCCATCACATGGCACCAGTGGCAGGCCGAGTAGCCCGACCGAAAGCAGGATCGGCCGGTCCGTGCTGCGCGCCAAAGCCAGCGCCTCGGCGCCCCAGGGCAACCAGTCCACCGGGTTGCCGGCGTGCTGCTGCAGGTAGGGGCTGGTCTCGCCGGCGAGTCGGTTGGGCATGGTGGCCTGAAGCCAGGTTCGTGAAGGCCGATCGTCACTGGCGCAGCACGTCGAAGTCCCGATCGCTCACGTGAACCCTGGTGCATGAGGACATCCATCCTAAGCCCAGTCGGGCCATGCCATGCGTCGTGTCGCAGGGGCGAACGTCCGCTCCCAGGCGGCAATTGCTGAAGGGCGAATGGCAGGAGTGGGTCGCAAGTTCCAGTCCGCTGGCTTGGCTAGCTCGCTAGAAAGCCGACGTCGAGTCGGCTCGCCCTACAGCTGACGATAGCGGGCGACGCTGAACGGGCCATCAGCCGTCGCTCACAGCCGGCAGCTTCCAGGCAAGCTGAGGATCATCGCTGCCATCTGAAGACGCCGTTCGTCGAAGCGCATCCTCACGCACCGAGGCCTGCAGGCCCGTGCACCGCTGCAGGTGTCGGCGCGTGAGCAGTTGGGCGGTCTGAGCACAGCCAACTCGTCGCCGTTCGATCGGCCCAGCGCGTGGGGTCAAGGGTCGGCCGACGCCGAGCATTTCGGGACCGGGGCGAAGCGGCCTGACCGTCAGGAAAGACCCGGAGTCGACCCACTGGGTCGACCGCCGCCGTTCCCGGCTCCATCGGCGCGCAACAAGGCCACTGTCGACCCCAAAGACCGTGGCCACACAGGCGTCGAGTGCAGGACCGGCGGCCTCACGGCAACGAAGAATGGCGTTTTCACCCCTATCCTCCTTTACGGTTCAACCTGCTAAGCTCGCCGACAAGATCAACTGGACACTGCATAAGGCGCGTGGCGCCGACCACGCGAATCGGGCAGAACCAAGATGGCTGAGAACGGTGGATCGCATTGCTGCGGCCCGGGCTATGCCTCGCCGGCCGAGGCGATGAAGGCGCCGCGCGAAAAGATCCTCTACACCGTCGCCCTCTACATCGGCACCGGCATCCAGAAGCCGGACTACCTGGCGACCATCGACGCAGACCCGAAGAGCCCCACCTACAGCCAGGTCATCGGCCGGCTGGAAATGCCGGGCATCGGAGACGAGCTGCATCACATGGGCTGGAACGCCTGCTCGTCGTGCCATCACGATGCGACCAAGCAACGGCGCTACCTGATCGTGCCCGGTGTCCGCTCGTCGAATCTGCACATCGTCGACTGCGGCATCGACCAGAAGGCTCCGCGCCTTCACAAGGTGATCGAGGGCGCCGAGATCAAGTCCAGGACCAATCTGTCGGCTCCGCACACGGTGCACTGCCTCGGCTCCGACATCATCATCTCGATGCTCGGCGACGCGCGGGGGAACGCACCCGGCGGCTTCCTGCACCTGGACGAGAACTTCGACATCGTCGGGCGATGGGAGAACGACCTCGGCGGCATGAAGTTCAACTACGACTTCTGGTACCAGCCTCGCCACAACGTGATGGTCTCGTCCGAATGGGCGGCGCCGAACACCTTCATGCCGGGCTTCGACCTCGAGGAGGTCGGCCAGCTCAAGTACGGCCGCGAGATCCACTTCTGGGACTTCAAGAACAAGCGCGTCGAGAAGACCATGTACCTGGGCGAGGACGGGCTGGTGCCGCTCGAAGTCCGTTTCCATCACGACCCGGATTCGAGCCACGGCTTCGTCGGCGCCGCCCTCTCGTCGAACATCATCCATTGGTACAAGCGGGACGGCGAGTGGATCTGGGAAAAGATCATCGACGTCGAGAACGTGCGCCACCCGGAATGGCCGATCCCGGTGCCGGGCCTCATCAGCGTCATCCTGATCTCGATGGATGACCGGTTCCTCTACTTCTGCAACTGGCTGCACGGCGACATCCGTCAATACGACATCTCGCGATCCCTCGAAGCCGAGATTCACCGGCCAGGTCTGGATGGGCGGCCTGCTGAACAAGGCCCCCGTGGTCAACGGTCGTCGCATCACCGGCGGGCCGCAGATGATCCAGCTCTCGCTCGACGGCAAGCGGCTCTACGTCACCACCTCGTTGTTCTCGACCTGGGACAACCAGTTCTATCCGGACATCCGGCAGAACGGCGGCTGCATGCTGATGGTCGACTGCGACGCCGAGAAGGGAGGCATGTCGATCAACCCGGACTTCTTCGTCGATTTCGGCAAGGAGCCGAACGGCCCCGCCCGCTGTCACGAGACGCGCTATCCGGGCGGCGACTGCACCTCCGACATCTGGCTCTAGGCGGATATCCGGCTCCGAGGATGGAAGTCACGATCACGCTCGCCAACCGGGGCGGCGCATCGTTCCGGGTCGACCGGCGCAAGCCGCTGCTCGACGCGCTCGAGGCGCGGGGCATGTCGTTGCCCTATGGCTGTCGTTACGGCGGCTGCATCTCCTGTGCCGCGAAGCTGCTGTCGGGCGAGGTCGACCAGCGCGCAGGCGTTGCGCTGAACGGGCGCCAGCTCGCCGACGGGTATGTCCTCCTCTGCGTTGCCCGGCCTCTGGGCGACTGCACATTCGATGTCGGCGTCGAGAGCCATGACCGGCTCTACCGCAATCCCTTCGCCAGCCCGCTGGCGCCGCACGAGCTCAAGCCCCGACATCCCGACACCGTCGAGGATGCGCCATGACGGCCATTGCCCACATGGACCATGACCAGGACTACCCGGCAGACTATCTCGCCACCATCCTGAAGGAGGTGAAGACCATCGCGATGGTCGGCGCCAGCCCGGACCCCACCAAGTTCAGCTATGGCGTCCTCAGGGTCCTGCACGAAACCGGCTACGACATGATCCCGGTCAATCCCAACGAGGCGGGCGGCGAGATCCGCGGCCTGCGGGTCTACGAATCGCTGGCGGCGATCGACCGGCCGGTGGACATGGTGCAGGTGTTCCGCAGCTCCGATGCGCTGCCCGCGATCGCACGCGAGGCGATCGAGATCGGCGCCAAGGTGCTGTGGACGCAGCTCGGCGTGCGCGACGACGAGGCGGCCCGGTTGGCCGAGGCGGCGGGGCTGAAGGTCGTCATGAACCGCTGTCCGAAGATCGAGCTGTTCCGCCCGTTCTGGAAGCCTCGGCTGAACCAGGCGATTTAGTCCGGCGGGCATGGGCCTAAGCCGTCCTCATCGCGCTAAACTCTTCGCCCCTTTGCACCTTCCGAGGACGAAGCCATGGCGACCACCACACAGGCCGACAAGCCCGTCAACAACGGCGTCAACGTCGAGGCGCTGTTCGGCGCGCAGGCGGCGCTGGCAAAGACACCGGAGGCGGCAAGGTTCAAGTGGCGCTCGACCGTCGAGTGGATCAACGGCACGCACAGCCGCTCCACCATCGAGGGCTTCTATGGCCTGGGCGCCGAGCAGAAGCACAAGAAGAAATTCACCTTCGAGGCCGACCATCCCGAGATGTTCGCATCCGAAGACCAGGCGGCCACGCCGGTGGAGATCGTCCTCGCCGGTCTGGCAAGCTGCCTGACCGCCGGCGTCGCGGCGGTCGCCCAGGCGCGCAAGATCCAGTTGCGCTCCGTATCGGCGACGCTCGAGGCCGGAATGGACATCCGCGGCATCCTCGGCGTCGACGAGGACGTGCGCAACGGCTTCGACGGCATCAAGGTGACCTACAAGATCGACGCCGACGCGTCGCCCGCCGACATCAAGGCGATCGTCGCGCAATCGCAGAAGCGCTCCGCGGTCTACGACATCATCACCAACCCGACCAACGTCACGGTCGAGGTGGCGTAGCGCCGCCTCGCGGCATCGACGCCGCGCCGGTGCGCACGACTGCCGTCGTCATCGGCGCGGGCCAGGCCGGCCTGGCCATGAGCTGGTGGCTCGCCGAGCGCTCGATCGACCATGTGGTCCTCGAGCGAGGCGAGGTCGCCAACACCTGGCGCACCGAGCGCTGGGATTCGCTCACCTTGCTCACGCCGAACTGGCAAAGCCGGCTGCCGGGCCATGGCTACGAGGGCGACGATCCGGACGGCTTCCGGACGATGGCCGAGACGATCGCGTTCATCGAGCGCTACGCGACGCTGGTGTCGCCGCCGCTGCGGACGCACTGCCCGGTCGTTTCGTCCGGAGCGCCAGCGATGGCTATCAGGTCGTCACGGAGCAGGGCACCTGGCATTGCAAGGCGGTCGTGCTTGCCACCGGCGCGTTCAACATCGCGCAGGTACCGAAGCTCTCGGAAGAGATCCCGTCCGGCATTGCCCAACTGACCACTGCCCAGTACCGCAACCCCGAGAGCCTCGAGCCGGGCGGCGTCATGGTCGTCGGTGCGGCCGCCTCCGGTGCGCAGATCGCCGACGAGATCCACCGTTCCGGACGTCCCGTGACGCTGGCGGTCGGCGAGCACGTGCGCGCGCCCCGGATGTACCGCGGCCGCGACATCCAGTGGTGGATGGACGCCACGGGCCTGAACGACGAGCGCTACGACCAGGTCGAGAACCTGAGGCGCGCCCGCGCCCTGTCCTCGTTCCAGCTCGCGGGCTATGCCGACCGGCGCAACATCGATCTGAATGCGCTCACCTCTCTCGGGGTCGCGCTCGTCGGCCGGCTGGCCGTTGTTCGGGATGGCAAGGCCCAGTTCTCCGGATCATTGCGCAACCTGTGCGAGCTCGCCGATCTCAAGCAGAACCGGCTGCTGAACACGATCGATGAGTGGGCCGCGAACAACGGCGTGAGCGACGCGGTCGATCCTCCGCATCGTCCCGAGCCGACGCGGGTCGAAGCATCGCCGCCGCTCGGGCTCGATTTGCGTCGCGCCGGGATCAAGACGATCGTCTGGGCGACCGGGTTCCGGCCCGACTATTCCTGGCTGGACGTTCCGGTACTTGACCCGAAGGGCAACATCCGCCACGACGGTGGCGTTGTGACGGAAGCGCCAGGCCTGTACGTGATGGGCCTGCCGTTCTTGCGGCGCCGGAAATCGAGCCTCATGGACGGGGTCGGCGACGATGCGCGTGATCTGAGCGCTCACCTCGCCTCTCATCTCGGAGCGCGAAGCGCCAGCGCCTGAGTGAACAACCCAAGGCACCGCGCGGGTTGCAGATGGACCATCAACCGGATCGACCTCTGATCCACAGAGGGACGCGGGCCGAATCACGATCCCTGAGCGGCACGGGCGCCCCGGTCGCAACCTCGTTGAACAGCGTTGGCGACGGATGTCGGCTTCACGGCGAGAGTCTTGTTCTGGGCAATGACCGCTCAGGGTCCGGCAGCGGGTCCTCCCGGTTCCGATCGTCTCGTCTGAAACCAGCCGTTCGCGGTGGCCGACCTAACAGCTGACGGTCGCCTATACCCGGACCCGGCCAGGAGCCGACATCTCTGAGTGGCCGCTCTTAGCGCCCTGAAGGCTTTGAAATGCTACGCCTGGTCCCGCTTCAGCATGGGTCACGCCGAGCTGGCCCGTCTAGCGTCTGGATGAGAACCTGGCTGGTTCGAACTCCTGCTGCGCCAGCTTCATAAGGCCGTGACGTTCAATCGCTGGCGCAGCCTCGGGTCGCCTGCCGGCTCGTAGTCAATTCACTCTTTCTGCATGCGCACGTACAGCGCCTGAGCCCTCTCCATTGTTCGACCGGATCGGCGTGGGCACTCCTCTTGCGAAGCAGAGGCAACATCGAGGCAGCCGCGAACCGATGCGCGAACGCGGGCCAAGCACGGGCCAGTCAAGCGCCGGTGACCCGGGGACTCGAAGCAATCTTGCTACGTCGTGATCCAGAACCGCTTCTGAATCCCCGCGACGGGCGGCGAACGCACACGCCCTTCGCCGAGCGAAGGCGGCGCTTGGGCTCCCCTAGCTTGGCCCCCCTTGTCTCTCCATTCTCGTCAAGTGCTCGCTCCAGGATCGCCGGTGCGCGATGGCGCGGACACGTCCTCACGTCGTAACCCGTCGAGCAGCTGATCGATCGCTGTCTCGAGCACGGCCGGGTCCTTCCAGCCCGAGAAATCCGGGATGTAGTACTCGCGGATCTCGCGGGCAGTGTCCCGACCGGTGTCGGCGTCGAAGAGCTCCCACTCCTTCAGCCTGTTCATCGACACGAGCCGGACCGGATACAGCATTCGCATCCTGTCCTTGGTTTCACGACGGCGCGCGCGGTGCAGCTCGTGGTCGACCCAGTCGCTCGCGAGGCTCGCCTCCGACAGGACGATCAGGAGTCGATCGTAGGCGCCGAGCGCGGCGTTGATCTGCTCGTGCACCTTGTGGCCTGGCCTCATTGCCTCAGGCGCGAACCAGACCTTCACGCCGTGATCGAGGAGTTGCTGGTGGAGGACCTTGCAGAACTCCTCGTCCTGGTGGCTGTAGCTGATGAAGCAGCTGTAGCGCGGCACGTAGTCGAGGCCGATCGCCGGCATGTCGGAGCCCCGACGTTGCTCGGCCTCGTTCCAGAGATCGAACACGCGCTGCACGACGCGCGTGTGGGCGTTGCCAATGTCCTGCGAGCGCACCGCGACGTCTTCGTTCTCGCCCTTGAGGGTCTCGATCCACTTGATCTCGTCCTGCAGCAGCGACATGACGCCCGCGTCGGTTGCATCGATGCCGAGGTCGTCGATCGCCGCCCTAATTAAGGTCGTTTCGTCCTCGATCTCGCTTCCCAGGGATTTGACTGCGATTGCACGCAGCGTCATGTAGCTCACGACGAAAAGCGGCAGGCAGTAGCAGTCGCCGCCGAGCCGCGACCGCTCTTGCGTGAGGTGGTTCCAGATCTTGTCGATCAGATCGTCGTAAGCGTCGCGCACTGCCTCCGGAGCCAGCGGTAGCTCGAGCTCGAGACCAAGCGAGCGCAGTTGGTCCGCGAACTCTTCTCGACTCTCGACGTAATAGTCGTCCCACGCTTTCCAGGCGAACCGGGAGAAGAGTCCGCCCACGAGGAACGAGGTCATTGCTTTATCGGTCGGGCCCATGGTTGCTGCGTCTGCCGGCGGAATTATCCGCCGCGGCGGAAATTCGGAAATTGCGCAAGTGAGGAGCGAGGCGCCATCCGGCGCCCGCTGGGGCTGCTGGACAGTGCCGCGCATGGGCTCTCGAGGTGGTGAGCCCGCACGTCTCAAGCCGTGCTCCGCGCCTCAAATCGCTCGGAGGGCTGCTTGCCGATGTGTGCCTCTCACTGCCAGGCTGCCTTCGGGTACCCGTGCGCGGGTTTCGGCCGGCAGCTTCGGGGCGACGAGATCAGTACCGCGCATGTCTCTTCAGGGTCGGGAGCCGCAGTTGGCGCCGTCGATGAGCTGCCGGTCGGGGCGTCCGAGACGTCTGCGCAACCGCAAAGTCAGCAGTACCCTCGAACCGGCCGCCCGAGCTCAAGCGGTCGTTGGGCTTGGATGCCCGCGATGCGGCCAAAAGCGTGAGTTGAGAGCGCAACGGTCGTCGACCGCAACCGCTGCCTAGCAGCAGCTCGGGTTCGCGTGGCGAAGGACGGCAAGCGGTCGATCAGTGTCAGTGAGGGGCGTGCGTGGATCCTCCACCAGCGGTCATTCGATTGCCTCGTGAGGCTTTCCTCTCATCGCTCGATCTCAGGGCCTTTCCGATCTCGACCGGCGATGTACTGCAAGCGCTGAGGTGTTCGCTCAATCTCGCGCTTCGCCGTTGGCGACTCGGGCCTGGACGGGCGCTGCTCGGAACGTCTTGGGGCAGGCGTGTTTCTTACAAACGCCACAATCTCACTTGCCAGGACCCGATCCTCTTGCCTTTCGGAGTTCGCGAACAGGGACGCGATCTTCTTCCACGCATCAAGTGCTGCCTCACGGCCAGGCTGAACGGGGTTGCCGGCTGTTGTCCCCCTCCTGTGGACCCGCAGCCGCCCTTCCTCCCTCGCCTTCACCTGCCAGAGTTCGTCACGATTGCGACAGGGCCCACGGCTCATTTGCCGCGTCGCTTCAGCATCTATCCCGCGCTCGCGCAACTGCTCGGCGAAGACTTCTCTCCAGCGGCGCAGATCGGCCTTGCGCGGATTGAGCCGCTTGCCGTGCTTGGACTCGGCCTTGACCGTCAGGTGGACGTGCGGATTCGCCTGATGGTCGTGCAAGACCATCACGTAGCGGTGATCGGCGAACTCGCCCTTCGCGAACTTCCTGGCCGCGAAGAACACCGACTGCGGATCGGTGCCCCGCGGCATGGACAGCATGATGTTGAAGGCCTCGCGCCGCTGGCCGATGTCTGGGATGTAGGCGCCGCCCAGCTGCCACTGCCGCTCGATGTCGTGCAGGGCCTCCTTGCCGCGCTCGACAGCACCCCGGTCGTCCTCGATCTCGAGCCTGCCGTTCTTTGTGATGTAGCGGAAGTGGGCGGCGATGGCTTTCATGCCCCGCCCTCCCCCGGTGACTTTGACCATGACCTGAGGCGCCCTCCGAACGGCGGCCTCGATGCGGTGCCGGATGAACGTGGCGCGGCTCGTCCCCCAGCCTAGACGGGGCGTGTGCGCCTTGACGATGCGGTTGCCCGGATAGAACAGCCGATCGCCCCACTCGACAAGTGCGGCGTCGAAGAGAGGATCTGCGCTCATGGACGGCGCCCTATGGAGCTTGACCTGCGGTCCCCGATCCATGCCCTGCCCCTGCGGTCGGACATGAGCTCGGCGATGACGGTCGCAGACAGCTCGAGGTGCTTGCGCACGTCGCCCTCCAGGCTGTCGAGGCGCCCGCGGTACTCGCGGGCGGCGGCAATGGAGCCTTTGCCCAGAAGTTGCGCCAGATGGTTGATGTCGCGACTGAGGAGAGCCAGCTCGCTGGCAGATGCGTTGAGCGCCGCGAAGCCCGCTGTGCGGTCTGCCGACGGGATGACAGATGGAGCGCCGTTGATCAGGCGCATCAGATAGGCCCCGCGGGACAGGCCCGCGGCCCGGCCGTTCAGATCGAGGCGACGGGCGACCTGGGGAGACACGCGAAGAGAGAGCTTGATGGGTCGCATCGTGCGTGGGGATTTGGCCGATTCGATGACTGGCGTCGGCAAGCGGGCCCCGGGGTCGCCGAGCGCCGTGGCAAGCGCGCTTCGCAGAACATCAGACTCGGTGACGCCGTCACGGGCCGCACGCGCCCTCAGCGCCGGACGCAAGCTGCGCAAGTCAACGGTGAAGTACTCGCGAGCGAACGCAGTCATGACTTCGCTGCAAGAAGGAGATCACTTAGCGCGGTCATGGGCCTTCGCGCTCTTCCTCTTCTCTGCCCTTCCGTTGCCGACCATTTAGCGAGAGCCTCGGGTCGAGGGATCGATCGATTCGTCCGTCCCGGCCACCGACATGCCGGCGAGCATTTCCAGGCGACGACGCACGATCCCCAGTTTGCGCGACGTGACCGGAGCGCCGGCTCGGGTCATCCGGCCGAGGAGCGCTTCGAGGCGCTCGCAGAGGTCCTCCACTTGGCCAGCAAGAGAGGGTCGGGGGCGAGATGCCGCCGGCTTGCGCGTCCTTGTGCGAGTCGAGCGAGGGGCCTTCCTTGAGGAAGCGATCGCGTTGCGGGTTATCTCACCCCCGCGGCCAACGATGGCCTTGACCTGCTCGGGCTTGCTTTTGTGCAGCTTGGCCAGTTCGTAGAGCGTTCGCGGCGAGGTGCAGCGACCGCTTCGC
>CAWIYW010000023.1:0-31387 GCA_963840405.1 uncultured Gammaproteobacteria bacterium | reverse complement strand
CGTGGTGTCGAGGGTCGTCCGCTATCCTCGGCGTGCCGGTTGCCCTGCGCATCCTCCCGCTGGTCGCCTTCGGAAGCTACTTCGTCGCCGCACTGATCCCGTCGCTCGCCATCGTCCGCTGGGTCAAGATCGCCGAGCGCTCGGTGGACTACTCACTGCAGAACACGGTGGCACAGATGCTCTACCTGCCGACGACGCGCGAGGAGAAGTACAAGGCCAAGCAGGTGACCGATACGATCGCGGTCCGCGCCGGCGACGTGCTCGCGGCGGCGACGGTATTCGTCGGCTCGTCGGTGCTGGCGCTGTCGGTCTCGCAGTTCGCTCTGATCAACGTGCTTCTCGCGGCCGTCTGCCTAGTGGTCGCGGTCCTGCTCGGACGGGAGTTCGAGCGGCGCACGACGGCGACGCCGGAGAAATCGCTTCCATGACCACTCCGCATTCGCGGCTCGCCCGCGCCTTCCTTGCGCCGGCCTTGCTCGCTTCTGCTGCCTTTGCCGCGGGCACCGCGCTCTCGCAGGATGCGGCGACGACCGAACAGCGCGCCCGGTGGATCGCCGAAATGAAGGCGGATCCGCGTGGACCGTTTGCAGCGATCAGGTGGTTCTGCAAGGACGGCCGCGTGCTGCTGCCGAACGACTATTCCTGCTCGAGCGAGGGTCAGGGCTGGCAGCACGGCGAGTGGAGCGACCGCACGAAGCAGCTGCGTTCGCAGGGCTACAAGGTCGCCACGCTGCTCGCTGGCGTCGACGCGCAGAAGGCGGTCGCGGCGCCCGATTTCCCCGACACCTTCGCGCAGCTCCTGATCGAGAAGTTCCTCCTAGCGACCGACGACGGTTGGGTCCTTCGCAAGGCCCGGTTCTACCGCGGGGCCATCCAGGAAGAAGACGAGCGCGAGGCCGCGCGTGACCTCCTCGCCGCGATGGCCGCGCGGGAAGAGTGGATCGGCTATCGCTTTTCGGCATTACGGATCGGCGTCCGGCTCCTGCCGCACGGCGCCGACGCGGCATCGGCGCAGAAGGTCCGGAACATGGCCGCTGCGATCGCCGATCGCGATCCGACCTTCCAGCGGCTGCGGGTGAAGATCCACGGGACGCCCGAGGCGTCCGACGCCGCGAGCGTGCGTGAGTACGGGGCGAATCTCTCGGATCCTGGGCTGAGGCAGCAGGCCGACGCGCTCGCCGCCGAGATCGATCGCGTCTACACACCGCCGCCGCTCGGCGAACTCCTCGAGGCCAACGCAAAGGCCTTCTCCACCGCGCCGTGGCTGCAGAGCCTGCTGCGCGACGCCCGCGACGCCCTTGCGCGAGACACCGACCCCGCGCACCGCTACCTCGTGACGGCGAATCTCCTCGCAGGTCTCCGGGATTCGCTGCCGAAGGTCAGTCCGCCCGCGACCAGGCTCAGCGTGCTCGACCTTTCGCTTGCGGTGGAGGCGGAGAACTTCCGCACCGCGGCGGCGCTGCGCAAGGACGCAGAGCGGGCGCAGAGAGATGCTGCCGTGATGCTGCTGTCGTCCGGCGTCCAGGCGGCGTACGGCGCCGGGATGATCAACGCCCGCGAGCGCGCCGAGCTCCGCAAGACGTTCAATCGCCTTGCGCCGGACAACGTGCCCCTCCGCGACTATCTTCGCGAGCTCCGCTACCTGGGCCTCGCGCCGGGCTGGGCCACCCAGCAGCTGCGCCTTCAGTTCGACGAGGCGATGCAAAAGCTCAGCGAGATCGAGCCGCTGGCCGCGCTGTTCATCCAGGATCAGCTGCGCGGCAGCCCGCTCCTCCTGTACTCGCAGCTCCTCGACGTGGTTTCGCGGGATGCCAACCACCTCGCCGGCGTCCAGCACAAGCTGTTCGGCACGGACATCGGCGCCGGCTTCAACGCCCTCAACCCGGGGCTGGCGCGCGGCATCCTTCGTGCCGCGCCCGACATGAGGCACGCCGAGGCCTTCCGCCCGGACGGTATCTACGTCCTGCCCGAGACCGTCGCGGATCTGCCGCCGCTCGCCGGGATACTGACCGCCGGCGCCGGAAACGCGCTCTCGCACGTGCAGCTGCTGGCACGCAACCTGGGCATTCCCAACGTCGCAGTCGACGAGTCGCTGCTGCCGGCGCTGCGCAGGAACGACGGCAAGCGCATCGTGTTGGCGGTCAGCCCGGCCGGGCTTGTGGAGATCAACGAGGACGGTCCGCGGTGGGACGCGGTGTTCGGCAGCGAAGAGAAGCCGGGTCAAGACCTCGTGTTCGAGCCCGACCTCGGCAAGCTCGACCTCTCGATGCGCGACTTCGTCAGCCTCGATGGCCTGCGCGCGAAGGACTCGGGGCGGATCGTCGGTCCGAAGGCGGCGAAGCTCGGCGAGCTGAGATCGCGCTTCCCCGACCGCGTCGCGCCGGGGGTCGGAATTCCGTTCGGGGTTTATCGCGCGGCCGTGCTGGACCGGCCTTACAAGAACTCCGGCAGGACGGTTTACGAATGGATGGTCGCGGGCTTCCGCGAGCTCGAGGCGATGCCGGCGGGCTCCGCGGAAGCAGGCAGCGTTCGCGGACAGGCTGCGCGCCGAGATCTACTCGATCATCGTCGGCACCGACCCGGGTCCGAAATTCCGCGCGGCGCTCCGCGCCGCGATGGACAGCGAGTTCGGCCCCGACTTCCGCGGCGGTGTCTTCGTGCGCTCGGATACCAACGTCGAGGATCTTCCCGGCTTCACGGGCGCTGGCCTGAACCTGACGCTCTTCAATGTCGTGGGTTTCGAGAACATCGTGAAGGCGATTTCCGAGGTCTGGGCCTCGCCCTATGTGCCGCGTGCCTGGGCGTGGCGACAGTCCCACATGAAAGGACCCGAGCACGTCTACCCAGCGGTGTTGCTCCTGCGGACGGTGCCGTCGGACATCTCCGGCGTGATGATCACGCAGGATGTCGACACGGGCGATCTGAACGTGCTTTCCGTCGCGGTCAACGAAGGCGTCGGGGGCGCGGTCGAAGGGCAGGCTGCGGAGTCGGTTCGAATCGACCGAAAGACGGGGGAGACGCACCTCCTGGCAACGGCCACAGCTGCGCGCCGCATGGTCCCGCAGGAAACGGGCGGCATCGCCAGGCTGCCGGTCTCAGGTCGCGAGACCCTGCTCGGGCCCGGTGAGGCCAAGCAGCTGATCGCCTTCGCCGACGAAATCCCCAAGCAGTTCCCGCAGCTCGGCGAGGACGGCAAGCCCGTCCCGGCCGACGTGGAGTTCGCCTTCGTGGACGGCAAGCTCTGGCTGCTGCAGATCCGGCCGTTCAACGAAAGCCGCGCGGCGCGCGGCGCGGCTTACCTCGTCCAGATGGACAAGGCGCTGGAAGCCAATCTCGGCAGGACCGTGGACATGCGGGAGGCCATTCGATGAGTCGTGCGTCATCCGTCGCCGCTGCTGCGATCACGGCGGCAGCACTCGCCGCGGGCACCGCTGCCGCTTATCCGCTCGACGGATACGAGGAGACCGGCATCCGCCGGCTGGAAGGCAACCGTCTCGCCAACGACGGTGTCGTGCGGGACGTGAAGCAGCCGCGGGGCGCGCTGCTGCCGCTGAAGAGCGTTGATCTGCGCCTGCTCGGCAAGACCTTCGACCTGCCGCCCCCGGACCCTGATTTCACGCGCGAGGTCAGAACCATCCTGACCGGCAGCATGGACGCGTACGGGCTCGCCGTGCTGGACCTCTCCGATCCTGAGCACCCGCGATACGCCGAGCATCGCGGAGACCACAAGCAGAACGTCGGCAGCGTCGGCAAACTCGTGGTCGTGCTCTGCGTGTTGCAGGCCCTCGCCGACGTCTACCCGAACGACATCGAAGCGCGCAGGCGCGTCCTGAAGAACACCGTCGTCACGGCCGATGGCTTCTCGCAATCCGACTCGCACACGGTGCGCATCTTCGATCCGAAGACCAGGACGCTCACCCGACGCCCGATCCGGATCGGCGACCGGGCCACCCTGTACGAGTGGCTCGACTGGATGCTCTCCCCGAGTTCGAACTCCGCGGGCGCCATGGTGATGCGCGAGGCGATGCTGCTCCGCCAGTTCGGCACCCGCTACCCGCTGTCCGAAGAAGAGATCAAGCGCTTCTTCGACACGACGTCGAAGTCCGAGCTCACCGCGCTGTTCGAAAAGACGTTCTACGAGCCGGTCGCGCGCAACGGTCTCGACCTGAACAGCTTCCGCCAGGGCAGCTTCTTCACGGTCGGCGGCAACCGGAAGGTCCCCGGTGCAGGCGACAGCTACGGGACGGCCCGCGAGCTGATGCGCTATCTCCTGCGCCTGGAGCAGGGGCGGCTGGTGGACACCTTCTCGAGCCGCGAGATCAAGCGGCTGATCTACGTGACGGAGCGCCGCATACGCTATGCATCGTCGCCTGCACTCGCCGATGCCGCGGTGTACTTCAAGTCCGGCTCGCTGTGGCAATGCGCGCCGGAGCCCGGGTTCACCTGTCGTCCCTACGCCGGAAACGTCAGGAACTACATGAACTCGACGGCGATCGTCGAGTCGCCCGCGGTCGGGCCGACGCTCTATTACATGAGCACGCTGGTCACGAACATCCTGCGCAAGAACTCCGCCGGCGAGCACCAGGCACTCGCGACGCGCCTGCAGCAGCTCATTTCCGCCGACCACAAATCGAAGTGACCGGCGCGCGCTCAGGCGCACCGGTCCGTCAGCGCGCGCTTGCGACCCTGTGCGGCGATACGACGAGGTCGTGCATGGGCGCGGCAAGGCGCACGAGCCACTCCTCGCCGTCCTTGTGATGCGCGAGGCCCACGATCACGAACTTGTACGCGCCTTCCTCCACCAGCGCGCTGTCGGCGTGAAAGTCCTGCCAGGTGCCCGACTTGCGGTAGATCTCCACGCCGGGGCGGCTCTCCAGCCCCTTCACGAACTTGTGATGAATCGCGGGGTGCGAGAGCGCCTGCTTCATCAGAGACGCGAACGGCGGGGCGACGAGGCGACCGTTCTCGAGCAGCCAGTAGAAGCGCGCGACCTGGAAAGCGGTGGCCCCGTGAGAGAGGTGGTTGATCGGATCGCGCTGGTAGGCGTCCTCGCGGCTGTAGCTCTTGCCGACCCAGAGGCCGCCGTTCCGCTTCGGGTCGTAGAGCGCGATGGCCGGCGACTGCAGGATGGCGAGCAGCCGATCGTGGCCGACCCAATCGAGGACGCGCGTGGCCGCCTCGTTGCTCGAGAAGCGGATCATCCGGGTGATTTCGCCGAGGTGCGCGTCATCGAGCGGAATGCGCCCGCGCTCGGCCTCCACGAACGCGCCGAGGAGGATGGCGATCTTCGGCAGGCTCGCCGCATAGACCATCTCGTGGCCGTTCAACATCGCGAGCCGCGGCGCATCGCGCTGCGAGAGGTCGACGAGCGCGAGCGCCAACCGGCCCGACTCGACCTCGCCGGCGAGCCCGAGATCACGGACGACGCTATCCAGCCCGTGCTGGAGCGCCGGATCGGTGCGGTCTTCGAGGTCGCGCGTCGCAGGCTCCGCCAGCGCGACGCACGCCGACGCCGCCAGCGCGAACGCTGCGCAAAGTCGCGCGAGTCGACGTGCGAGCTTCGTAAAGTCCGTTTGCATGCATAAATCCGGGAGTCGTCTGCAGTCAGTCTAGCAGACTTGCCGCACGGCGAGCCGCACCGGACAAGTGGCGCGATTCCTAGTCCACTATGCCGCACAGCAGCTGCACATTTGCCTGCACGGTAACGTATCGTCTTCTCGCCACTGAGCTGAACCGGGTGACACACTGCCAAGAACGCTGCGTATCGGCTGCGCATGGTCGTCGCCCACTTACTTCCCAATCATCGGTGCCGCGCTGCTGTGGCTCCCGGCGATTCACTGTCGCGCTCGGTTTTTCAAAGATCCCGTTTCAGAGGTAGGCAGTCTCGCCACCGAGGCCCTGGTCCAGACCCATCTGCTCGGTCTCCTCGCTCACCCTCACCGGGGTGATGCGATCGACGACCCACAGCATCCCGAGGGTGAAGGCAAAGGCCCAAATGGAAGCGATGAGGATGGCAGCGCACTGCACGAGGAAGAAGTGCATGTTTCCATGCAGGAGGCCGTCCGTCCCGGCAGGGTTGAACGCCGTCGTGGCGAGAATGCCCAACATGAGAGTCCCGAGTATGCCGCCTACGCCGTGGACTCCCCAGACGTCGAGGGCGTCGTCCCAGCCCATCCTATTTTTGAGCCCTACGGCATAAAAGCAGACTATGCCGGCGACGACGCCGATGAGACACGCGGAGGCGGGCGAGACGAAGCCGGCGGCGGGCGTGATCGTGGCCAAGCCCGCCACGCCGCCCGTGAGCAAGCCGATGAACTTAGGCTTCTTCGAGGTCATCCAGTCTATGCAGAGCCAGGCGATGGCGGCGAAGGAGGCGGCGAGGTGCGTGTTCAGGAACGCGACGGCCGTCACCGAGTCGACGCGGAACTCGGAGCCTGCGTTGAAGCCGTACCACCCGAACCCGAGCAGGCCCGCGCCCAGCGCGACCATAGGGATGCTGTGGGCACCGCGGTCAAGGACCTTGCGCTTGCCCACGTAGAGGACCGAGGCGAGTGCCGCGATTCCCGCGATGATGTGCACCACGATACCGCCGGCGAAATCCAGCACGCCCCACCGCGCCAGAAGCCCGCCGCCCCAAACCATGTGCACGAAGGGGAAGTAGACGAGGACAAGCCAGGCCGTGAGGAACAGCAGGTAGGCCTTGAACGTGACGCGGTTGGCGAAGGCTCCCGTGATCAAGGCCGGGGTGATGATCGCGAACATCATCTGATAGGCGCAGAAGACGAACATCGGGATCGTGTCGTTGCCGGGCGAAGGCGTATCGAGCCCGATGCCCCGCAGGAATGCCCAATCAAGGTTGCCGATGATCCCTGCCACATCGGTCCCGCTTCGCAAGTCACCTGAGAAGCACAAGGAAAAGCCGAAAGCCCACCAGAGCACCGCCGTCCAGGCCAGGGAGACGAAGCTCTGGATCATGATCGCTATGACGTTCTTCCTGCCCACGAGGCCCCCGTAGAAGAAGGCCAGGCCCGGTGTCATGAGCATCACCAGGCTGCAACAGAGCAGCATGAAGCCCGTATTTCCCGTATCGATATGCATGTGCGGTCTCCGGAGTCTAGGCGGCGCTCGCGTATACCGTTGCGCCGCTGGGTTGTACGGTGGTACCCGCTTTGCCAGCGATGATGTCCGGGAGATCCGCCAGTGCACCGATGGCCGCTCGCTTGCCCGTAGCTGCCGCAAACCGACAAGCAGCCTCGACCTTCGGACCCATGGAGCCCGCCGAGAACTGCGTCCCGGCAAGCGCGTCCGGAGAGGTGGACCGGATGGCCCGCTGTGTAGGGCGGCCCCAATCGCTGTAGACCGCGTCCGCGTCCGTGAGCATCACGAACAAGTCAGCGTCGAGCTCGCGCGCGAGAAGCTCAGAGCAGAAATCCTTGTCGATGACGGCCTCGACACCCACGAGCCTGCGGCCGGTGCCGGGCTCATACATGGTCGGTATACCGCCGCCGCCCGCGCAGATCACGACGGTGCCGTGCTCGAGCAGCCACCTGATGGGCCGCATCTCGAATATCCGCTGCGGCATGGGCGACGGCACCACGCGGCGCCACTTCTGGCCGTCCTGCTTGAACACCCACGGCTTCTCGGCCGCGAGGCGATCCGCTTCCGGCTTGTCGTAGACCGGGCCGACGAACTTCGTCGGGTTGCGGAAGCCGGGGTCGTCGGCACGCACCTCGACCATGGTCAGGAGTGTCGCGAAGGGGACCTCGAACGGCAGGAGATTGCCGAGCTCCTGCTCGATCATGTAACCGATCATCCCTTCAGTCTCGGCGCCGAGCACGTCGAGCGGGTAGGCTTCTCCAGGTTTGTACGCGGCGCCCTGGAGCGCAAGCAGCCCGACTTGCGGACCGTTGCCATGGCTGATGACGAGCTGATGCTCCTTCGCGACGGGCGCGAGTGACTGTGCCGCGATCCTGACGTTTGCTCGCTGCACTTCGGCGGTCATCGGCTCACCGCGCTTGAGCAGGGCGTTGCCGCCCAGGGCCACTACGACTCTCACGGCTCACTCTCCCAGCGTTGCGACGAGCAGCGCCTTGATGGTGTGCAGGCGATTCTCGGCTTGCTCGAATGCGACGTTCGCCTCGGACTCGAACACGTCATTGGTGACTTCGAGCCCGTTCGTCAGGCCATAGGTCTCGGCGATCTGCTTGCCGACGGTCGTCTCGGTGTCGTGGAAGGCGGGAAGGCAATGCATGAACCTGACGTGCGCATTGTCGCTGGCTTTCATCAGCTCGCTGTTGACCTGATAAGGTTTCAGCAATGCGATGCGCTGCTTCCACACCTCCTTCGGCTCGCCCATGGATACCCAGACGTCCGTGTGTATGAAGTCGACACCGTCCACCGCCACATATCGGTCGTCTGTGATCAACAGTCTGGCCCCGTATTGCGCTGCGAGTCCGCGCGCGATTTCCTGATACTCCGCACTGGGCCACAGCGATTCGGGACCGCAGATCCGCACGTCCATCCCCATCAGGCATCCCGCGATCATGAGCGAGTGACCCATGTTGGATCGCGTGTCGCCGATGTAGGCGTACTTGATCGCGTTGAGCGGTTTGTCGCTGTGCTCACGCATGGTCATGAGGTCGGCGATCATCTGCGTGGGGTGGTACTCGTCCGTGAGGCCGTTGTAGACCGGCACGCCGGCGTACTTCGCCAGCGTCTCGACACCTGACTGCGACGAGCCTCGGTACTCGATCGCGTCGTACATACGGCCGAGCACGCGTGCCGTGTCCCTGAAGGATTCCTTGTGACCGATCTGCGACCCGGCGGGATCGAGGTAAGTCACGTTTGCGCCCTGGTCGTAGCACGCCACCTCGAACGCACAACGCGTGCGTGTCGAGGACTTCTCGAAGATCAGGCAGATCTCCTTGCCTTCGAGATGCTTCTGCTCGGTACGCGCGTACTTGGCACGTTTGAGGTCGCGTGCCAGGTCGAGCAGATACCGGAACTCACGTTGGGTGTAATCCTGAACGGTCAGCAGTGAACGATTGCGCAGGTTGAAACTCATTTCCAGACTCCCATGCCCGTAGTTGAAACTCGTACCCGTTGGCTCACCACGAGTACATGAGATAAATTCCTTCCTAGCTATGTGGTGTTAGTAGGCCGGATCCCGCAAGATCGGGCAGGTCATGCAATGCCCGCCGCCGCGGCCGCGCCCGAGCTCCGATCCGCGAATCGTGATCACTTCCACGCCGGCTTTGCGCAACAGCGTGTTCGTATGGACGTTGCGGTCGTACGCGATGACGACACCGGGCTCCAGCGCCACCACATTGTTGCCGTCGTCCCATTGCTCGCGTTCGGCCTCGTAGACGTCGCCCCCGGTGCCGACGGTCCTGAGCTGTTGCAGTCCCAGCGCATCCTTCACGACCTCCAGCATCGGTTTCGTTTCTGCGCGCACCTCGAAGCCGCCTCGATCGTCGGTCGGATACAGGCTGTAGCAGCGGATCTGGTCGACGACCTCACGGAAGATCGTGACGAGATCGCGATCGCAGAAGCTGAAGACCGTGTCGAGGTGCATCGCTGCACGGCTCTTCGGCAGGAAGCACCCGATGACGCGAGTCGCCGCCTGGCTCTTGAACAGCGCCCGTGCCACCTGGCTGACCGCCTGATGTGTCGTGCGCTCTCCCATGCCGATGAGGACGATGCCTTTGCCGAGCGGCATCACGTCGCCACCCTCCATGCTGGCATTCGCGAACGACTCATCCGAATCGCCCCACCAGATCTTGAACTTGCCGTCCTTGAACGATGGGTGGAACTTGTAAACCGCTCGCTGCAGCAGCGTCTCGGGCTTGCGGGCGGCCCAGAACATCGGGTTGCAGGTCACGCCGCCATAGATCCAGCAGGATGGGTCGCGCTGGAACAAGGTGTTCGGAACTGGCGCCATTACGAACGGTGAGTCACCGAAGGCGCTCTTCATCATGGCCTTGAAGCTTGTGCCGGGCAGGTCGGAAATGGCGATGCCTCCGATCAGATAGATCGCCAGTTGTTCAGCAGGCATCTCCTCGAGCCAAGGACGCATCTCGGCCGCAGCGGCGGTTCCGACCGCGTTCTCCGTGATGGTGCGGTCGAGAACGAACTTGCGCGCCTCCGCACCCTTCAGCGACTCTGCGAGCAGGTCGTGCAACTCGAGGACCTCGATCCCGCGCTCCTGCATCTTCAGGACGAAATCGTAGTGATCCTTCTGAGCCTCATGGACCCAGATCACATCGTCGAACAGCAGCTCGTGGCAGTTGCCGGGCGTGAGCCGCTGATGGGCCAGCGACGGGCGGCAGACCATGACCGCGCGCAGCTTCCCAACTTCTGAATGGACTCCGAATTCACGCATGACCCGCCTCCAAGATTCGTCGATGAGAGATCACAGCGGACTGACTATTCCGGTCCACATCAGCCAGGCGGCGAGCAGCGCCAGTGCCACCATGAGGATCGCAATCACGACCTCGAAGCGCGCGAAGACGCGCTGCCCGCTCTCGCTGTTTGCTCGTTGATAGCTCATACGGCGCACGTTAGTGCTGCGCGCACGCACAGTCGTCAGCGAAACGTCGCGGTTCGGTCGAGGTTGGGTAAGTGCCGCTAGCGAATCGCACACGACCTGCGGCGCAGCGCGCGCTGCGACGTTCGCGAGGCCGTGCGTGGCGTATCGATCATCCGTCCGGTTGTTGCGGCCGAGCGCGAGCTCCCAGCGCCCGTCGCTCGCCCGATAACCGATCGAGGCCGGCGATGCGTTTCATATGCTGCACGAGGTGCGGCGCGTTCAGCGGCAGCTCTTACCGAATCATGACGTCTTGCTGATGACTCCGCAGGCACAGAACGCTATGGTTCGCGAAGAGCAGGTACTCGCGCACCCGTGCGAGACGCTGCGCCGCGTTCGAGCCGCAGGAGATCCATCATGGTCGCTGCCAGTGTCGCCAGGGAACACGAATCCGTACGCGCCAAGCCGTTGAGCGCAGACGAACTGCGCCGCATCCATGCGCGGTGGCGAGCGTGTAACTATCTTGCCGTAAAGACGATCTAGGCAGGGCCCTGAGATCGCCAACGCCGTGTGGCCCTACTGACGATGCGATGCCACGATGCCTTACAACAAGCAGCGCGTGTATCTGATTCGCCACGGCGAGACGGAATGGAGCGTGAGCGGGCGGCACACCGGCACCACCGACATCTCGCTGACCGCCAAGGGTCGAGCCGTGGCCAAGCGCCTCGCGCCGATGCTGGCCGAAGAGAGCTTCGCGCTCGTCCTCGTCAGTCCTCTGCAACGCGCGCGGCAGACATGCGAGCTCGCAGGCCTGGGTGCGCGGGCGACGATCGATAGGGATCTCTGCGAGTGGAACTACGGCCAGTACGAGGGGCTCACGCCCGCGCAGATCCGTGCACAGGCACCAGAATGGCTGATCTTCCGTGACGGATGTCCCGATGGAGATACTCCGGCGCAGGCGGGTGCGCGCGCCGACCGCGTGATCGCGAAGGCCCGCGCCAGCGAAGGCAACATCGCATTGTTTGCCCACGGCCACATTCTTCGCGTGGTTGCGGCCCGATGGATCGGCCTGCCTGTGTCGGGGGGATCTCACTTCCTGCTTCATACCGCGACGTTGAGCGTGCTGAGCTACTACCATGGGATCGGCGCAATAGAACGCTGGAATACAGCCGTAGCGCCGTGACGGTGGACGCGCAGCCCGTGCCTGATGGCGAGATCCCGCTGGTGGACGACGGGAGAGCCCACGCGGTCAGGGTCGAGCTGGGCTGAGCGGGGGGAAGGGACGGACCGATGGGCGACCAGCTACAGGCTGAGGCGGACCTGGACCGGCTGCCGACGGATCAAGAGCTCGCCCGGCTCCAGTGGACCACGGTGCTGTACTACCTGCACGAGACCAACCCGGACAACGGGCTGGTCCGTGACAAGACCGACCCGGCCGCGCCATGCAGCATCGCCGCCGTCGGCCTAGCGCTGGCGACGATCCCGGCGGTCGTCAAGCGCGGCGTGTTGTCCGCAAGTTCGCGGCGAAGATCGCCCGCCGCCGGCTCCGGAGTCTTTTCGACCTCCCGCAGGGGCCGGGGCTGGACACCGCCGGGCACAAGGGCTTCTTCTACCACTTCCTCGACATCGACACCGGCCGCCGCGTCTGGAACTGCGAGCTGTCCACGCTCGACTCGGCGTTCCTGTTCGCGGGCGCGCTCACCTGTTCCACCTACTTCGACGCCGACACGGAGGACGAGGCGGAGGTACGCCGCCTGGCTGACGCGCTCTACTGCCGGGCCGACTGGAACTGGGCACGCGACGGCGGCCCGACGCTCACCCACGGCTGGAAACCCGAGACCGGCTTCCTGCCGCACCGCTACGAGGGCTATGACGAGGGGCTCTTGCTCTACCTCCTCGGCCTCGGCTCGCCGACTCACCCGCTGCCGCCGGAGAGCTACGCCGCTTACTGCGCCACCTATCAGTGGAAGGAGATATACGGCCGCGAGTTGCTCTACTCCGGGCCGCTATTCACCCACCAGCTCTCGCACCTGTGGGTCGACTTCCGCGGCATCCGCGACGCCTTCATGCGCGAGCGCGGCAGCGACTACTTCGAGAACAGCCGGCAGGCGACCTTTGTCCAGCAGGAGTACGCCGTCCGGAACCCGCTGCAGTTCGAGGGCTACGGGGAGCACTGTTGGGGATTCACGGCCTGCGATGGCCCAGGCTGGATCAAGCGCGTAGTGAACGGGGTCGAGCGGCAGTTTTACGACTACATCGCGCGCGGCGCCCCGTTCGGCCCCGACGACGGCACCGTCGCTCCGTGGGTCGTGGTCGCCTCGCTGCCGTTCGCCCCGGAAATCGTCATCCCGACCGCCCGCCATTTCGCCAGGCTGAAGCTGGGAATGACCGCCCCCTATGGGTTCAAGCCGTCGTTCAACCAGACCTTCATCGTGGAAGATAGCCCGACCGGCTGGTGGGTCACCCCTTACCACTTTGGCATCGACCAGGGACCGGTAGTGCTGATGGTCGAGAACTACCGCTCCGGTCTGGTCTGGGACACCATGCGGCGCTGCCCAGCCGTGATCGCCGGGTTGCGGCGGGCCGGGTTCACCGGCGGCTGGCTGTGAAGGTGGGCCGGCAAGTGCTGCGCATTCATGACGTGCCGACCTGTTCGGCCCTCGAGCCCAACATTTTCAAGCAGTATTTCTTCGACCGCGTCCAACAGCTCGTTGGCCTGAAGGAGGCGGGCAGGCGTTTCGTCGCCATCACCGATCCGGGTTCAAAGCTGCAGCAGGTCGCCGAGCGCGATCGGGTTTCGACGCGTGTCGCTACGTGTCTGGAATTCGGACCGCGCTTTCTGCGCTCGACGGCACAGGCCTACAAAGGAGCCCCGCCGAACACGGGCGTACTTCTCCAGATCACCTGTGATGACGCGATCGATCTCCCGGTGCCGGGGCAGAAGTACACGTTCGGTGTGGTCAAGGCGGCGCAAGCGCGGGCGTGATTTTCAGGCTGCTCGTCGAAGAACGTGGCCGCCGCGCCTTACGCGCTCACCTCGGCACGGATGTCGCTGCCGGCCTGCAAACGTTGCGAGCTGCCATCAGCGCGGCATTGCCGGCCTGGCGCGGGGACAGATTTGAATTGTTGGACCTGTTCAAGGCTGCAGCCTTCCATCCGAGCATCCGCACGGTTCCACGGAACGGGAGTTCGACAGCCTGTTCACCGCGGACATTCAGGTGCCGGATTTCGCGCGCGCTCAGCCCCAGCAATTCTCCCGTGTGCCTGGCGATCATCAACTCCTCGTCGGTCGGGATCACCCACGCGGAAACCCGGCTCCGGGGTCTGGAGATCCGCGGACCGCCCTGTTCGTTGGCTGCCGCGTCGAGCTCGACGCCGAGCCACGCGCAACGCGCGCAGATTTGCGCGCGAATCTCGGGCGAGTTCTCGCCTATGCCGGCGGTGAACACCAGGCCGTCGATGCCGCCCAGCACCGCTGCAAGCGCGCCGATTTCCCTGGCCGCACGATAGACGAAATACTCGACTGCGAGCAGCGCGGATGGCTCGTCATGCTCGAGGAGAACGCGCATGTCGCTGCTGATGCCCGAGATGCCAAGCAGTCCTGACTTCCTGTAGAGCATGGCCTCGACCTCCAATGCCGAGAGGCCGAGCCCCTGCAACAGGTGCAGAACGACTCCGGGATCGAGCGCCCCCGGGCGCGTGCCCATGCAGAGCCCGTCGAGCGCCGTGAAGCCGAGCGTACACTCGACGCTCCTCAGGTTGTCCATGGCACACAGGCTGGCGCCGTTGCCCAGATGACCGACGATGACCCGTCCGCTAGCGATCTCGGGCGCCATCTCGGGCAGCACCGATGCGATGTACTCGTAGGAGAGCCCATGGAAGCCGCTAGCGCTGCACGCCCCTCTCCCGTACGTCCTGCGGCAGCGGCACCAGCTTTGCCACGGCCGGCTGTCCCCAATGGAAGCTCGTGTCGAAGCAGGCGACCTGGGGCACGTCTGGCAGAACAGCGGCAACGGCATCGATGGCCGCGAGGTGGTGCGGCTGATGCAGCGGTGCGAGCGGCACGAGCCCGCGCAGGTCCGCGAGGACCTGTGGTATGACGATCGCCGGAGCCGCGTACTTCGCCCCGCCATGGACAACCCGGTGCCCGACGCCGCGCACCCGCACGCCGCTAAAGCGCCCGCGGAGCCAACCCGCTACATGCTCGAGCGCGGCGCGCGCGTCAACGACCGCATTTCCCGGCACGCGATCCACCAGCACGACGCCGCCCGCGTCGAGCGCCGTGAAGCGCGGCGCGGTCCCTATCCCCTCGACCTTGCCACGCATCTCGAGACGCCAGGCGCCGGCTTCCGACAGGTCGTAGACGGCGAACTTGAGGCTCGACGAGCCGGAGTTGATCACCAGCGCGTAGTCGGTCATGGTGATGCTGTCCACTCCAGCCAGTAAGCGGCCATCGTCGCAGATGTGAACTTCATAGGCATCCATGGGCATTTCGTCATCGAACACGGCCTTTATGCGTCGGGGCGATGTCCATGCTCTCGACTTCACAGCACCCACGAGACGGTAAGCGAGCGTGAGGCCCATTGCTTGGACGACTACGCGCTGTTCCGAGCGCTCAAGGCCAGGTTTGGAGGCGCTTCCTGACACTCGCTTCAAACCGGGCGCCTGCTGTTGCCCCAAGTCCCGGAGCGAGCTGAAGGCGGTCAGTGGTGGACAGTAGACGATGAAGCGGGTGGTTCACCGCTTGACCGTGCCGGCGAGCTCGAGCGTTTCGCCGGCTCGCAGCACCGTGATGTGCACTGTACCGCTCGCCGCCCGCAGCTCGATCATTCGGTGGCGAATGCTTTCGTAAGCATCGGGCGCGCCTATCGCGATTCCTTCGACGGCGAGGAGCACATCGCCGCCGAGAAGCAGTTCTTCATCCTGGAAAGCCGCCGTGAATTTTCCGCCGCGCACGCCGAGCTGATCGGCCGGCGAGCCCAACGCGACCCGTTGGACGAGCAGGCCCGCCTTGAAACCGACCGGGAGGTTGAAGGCGCGCGCCGCTTCGCCGGTGAGCAGGTAACCATCGAGGCCGCTCCACACGGAGGGCTCGTCCAGCAGCAGGCGCCGCGTTACGTTCGAGGTCACCGCGAATCCGAGGCCGTCCGACCCGCCGCTTTGCGACAGGATGTAACTCACGATGCCGATCACCTCACCCTTCAGGTTGAACATCGGCCCACCGGAGTTGCCGCGGTTGATCGCCGCATCGGTCTGAAAGAATTCCGCGTTGAGCATGTCGCTGAACGTGGCGTTCGGCTTGTGCCTCGCACTGAGATGGCCGACGGTGAGCGTGTGCGTGATGCCGAGGGGAGCGCCGACCACGAACACCTGCTCACCGACCTGCGCCTTGTCGGAGTCGCCGAGCTTTACGGGCTTCAAGCCATCCGGGATCCGCTGCAACTGCAGCAGCGCGACGTCGGCCGCGGGTTCCGAAGCGATGACCTCCGCCGCGAAGGGGCCCTGATCCGCAAACTCGACGATCACGGTGTCGGCGGTCTGCACGACGTGCGCGGCAGTCACGACCTTCCCATCGGCGCTGACCAGCACGCCTGAGCCGAGTCCCTCGACGCTGACCTGCCTCCCGTTCGATCGACGCAATACCGTGCGCTCCGTCGTACGCACGACCACGACGGCCGCGTCGACCTGCCTGAATACGGACGGCAGGTTTTCCGCCGACGAAGGCGATCCGGCCACGGCGCACGTGGAACCGACGAGCAGAACAAGTCCTGCGATCCCGGAGCGGCGCACGAGCCGCAGGTTTGCAGCGCTCATCAGAAAGGCCGGCTGTCCGCGAACAGCGTGCCGTCGAGCGGCAGGTAATGCGCAATCGCGCGATCGCCGAAGCCGCCGAAAAGCGATACTGACCCAGCACAGTGTCATCGTCGTTCTCCGTCTCCCTGTACATCACATGGATGATCCGAGTGCTGATGCGCTCGGCGACCGCGGTGGCGCTCCTCGCGCATGGCCTGCAACATCTCAGCCAACCAGAGCAGCTCGTCGAGCGGCTCCTCGGCGCAGTCGCACCGGACCGAGCGCGTGGCCGCAGGCATCCGGAGCTCGGAGCGAGCGACGATCATGCGCAGCGACGCGGCCTTGGCCCGCAGCTGCTGGATGGCCCGCCAGCCCCTGTGATCGCAGCCGCTCACCAAGGCAGCCGCTTTGTCCCTCCACGCCGGATACGCCCACTCGAGAGCCTCCATCAGCCTCGCTTGCGGGCCGGCGTCGTGCTCCGGCGGAACGTGGAGAATGAAGCCATCCGAGCAGTCGATTGCGGATCTCCATCGCGCGACGACCTCGTCTTGCGCCGTAAGAACCGGCGACTCCGGCGCCCAGAGCGGCAGCGGGAAATCGCGCAACTCGAGCACCTGCGCGCGCACGCCCGGACGCCTGCTCAGGCTCCCGAGGATCCAGCGCGTCGCCGCGACGTGGGTTCCGACCGCGCCAGCGGCGATGACGGATACGATCGTTCGCGTCTGTGCCGTCAATCGCGGCACTGGGTCGGGCGCGAATACGGAAAGTCCTGGCATTCGAATGCTCGCTACATGTGAAACTGCTCGGGAAGCAGCGTACGAGCCGGCGAGGCGCGAGTGGTCAGGGAAGTGTCGCCCTTCGGTCGCCGTTGCCTGGACCTCGTCTCAGGCGTTGCGCCTCAGTGCGCCAGAGTTCGGACGGATTTACCGATGTGGCGCTATCGATTGCCTACGCTTTCGTAATGAGCCCCTGCCGCACGAGCTCGTCGCCGACCTGTTTGGCGGCGTTCTCGATCAGGCGATTCAGATTGCTAGGGTTGGTAGTCTTGCTGTGCCCCGACCACACGAGCTTGTTCTGGGTCAGCGAGTACACGAGCGTCTCGACGATGATGATGGTGTCGGTACGAATCTCCGTTCCCGACCAGCCAGGACCGGCGCCGTAGAAGCCGCCCCAGAATCCGCCGTACATCGGGCCCGAGTAGCTCGGCCTCGACGAGATTTCCTTGTCGACGCTTACCGGTCGCAGCACGACGACTCCCACGACTCCCGCTTTCTCGGCCGCCGCGCGTGCCTTCGCTTCGTCCGGATCTGCACCGGCGAGCAGCGTGTACATCGGCACGCCGACGGCTCCGCGCCCGGACAACTCGCGCGCGAGCGCGTCCTCGCCTGCGAGGCGAATCGTTTGATCGCTCACCATGACCACCGCGGCCACCTTCTCGCCACGCATCCGGAACGGTTCCGCATCCGGCGCCTTCCACGAGGAAACGAGCTCCGTGGCGCATCCCGACAAGGCAACGACAGCGCACACCCCGATCCACACCTTCGAGTATGTCATGCTCGTACTCCTCCGCAGGTATCCGCATTCAGTCCAGCACGCGCGCGAGCATGCTTCGTTCCCGCTCGAATCCGGCGGCGCCGAGATACTCGAGGACGGCCGGCGCGAACTGCGAGGCAAGCGGCTGTCCAATCCCGAGACTCGCAAGCGTCTCTTGGTACTCTACGATGTCATCGATTGGCCGGGTCACGATTCCGCGAATTTGTACGTCGCGCATGATGTAGTCGGCATTCGGAATACTCTTCGCGACTTCGTCGAACTCCGTCTTCGGCAGCCGCTCGCGGACGAAGACGAGCAACGCGCCTAGCGCGTCGCGCACCTGCACCTCGCTCAACCCGAATCTCTCCTGCAGCTGCGGAATGATGCTTCGCCCCGGGTCGGCCGCGACGGCGTGTGGGTGAAAGCTGAAGCATGCAAGGGCTGCCAACAACAGATGAGTGACATGGAATTTGGATCTGCGCATCTGGCTGCCTCTCAGGGTTATCGGTAAACGGTCCATCAGGTCACAAAGAAAGCCACGGACTTCGCTCTGGCCGGGTGCCTTCGGCGCCACGAGCGGGGGAACTCGGTGGAGTGCGCTTCAGGTTCGGCTGCAAAGTCCGTGGGCAGGAGATCACTGGTCCATCGGCACCGAGGTCGCCGGACCACATTGGCTTCAGGTTTGCTGCATTCATCAGAAGAACCAGGACACGTTCAACGACCCGAACTCGGCGCTCTTCTCCTGCGTCTCGAATGCCTTGGTGGTGAAGGTCGTCGCGAGGCTCAACGCAAACGAGCCATGGCGCACGGACACGCCGAGTGAGGCGTTGCCGACGAAGGGCTTGGTGTCCACGGACCGGCTGTCCTTAAACACCGTGCCGTCGAGCGGCAGGAAATGCGCAATGGCGTGACCTCCGAGGCCGCCGAAGAACGACACGGACCAGCCATCTACCGGCCCGACACCGACAGTCGATGCGGCATTCAACCCTTCACGCAACGAATTGCCGCCGAGCGCGTCGACCAGATTCCAGCCGACCTCGCCGTACATACCCGCTCCCACACCGGTGAAGTACGTGCCGAGACTGACGTTCCCCACGGGGACGAGTCGCCACCTGGCCGATCCGCCTGCACTGCCTTCCGCCCAGAGGTGTGCGGCCGTGAGGCCGATGTTGATGACCGGCTCGTTGGGGAGCTGAGTGTCCCAGCCCATCGGCTCATCGCCGCCGATCAGGTCGTGGAACCACTTCTGTGTGTTTTCAGCCTGCGATGCAGGTCCGACCACGCCCAGTTTGAGCTCCCATCCAAATGTCCAATCCTTTTTCCGCGCATAGAGCAAGCTGTCTACGTACAGAACGCCGGCGTAGGGTTGGTCGTCCTCGGGCGGATTGGGGATCGAGATGTCGTCCGGGGTATGCATCTCCTGCGCGACGCTCCACGACGCATACGTCGTGTAGCCTTCATCCCCCACGAACGGCAGGAAGCGCCAGAATCGGCCCCATTTGCTGACGAACTTGTCGTCGTCGTAGCTGTCGAGATCGTTCGACACCCACGTTACGCCGATGCCGTTCGTGTAATTGTTGTCCGAACCGGTGAACACGTCGTTCTCCGCGGTAACGGTCAGCGCTTCGGCGTAAGCGGCGGTCGATTGCGTCACGCAAGCGACCGCGCAGAATGCCAGCAAAGCAAGCACAACAGGTTTGGTATGTAGCATCATGGTCGTTCTCCGTCTCCCCGCACATGACATGGCAAATAGATCCGCTGATTCGCGCGGAAGCCGCGCTGGCGTTCCTCGCGCATGGCTTTCAATATCTCGGTCCACCAGAACAGCTCCTCGATCGTCTCGTCGATGATGGAGACGACCACTCGCGTGTGCGCCGTCATGCGGGCACCGGATCGGCCGTGAGGCCATTCGTCTCAGGCACACTCCCGCGCGCGACCTTGAACCACGCGGCGTAAAGCGCCGGCAGGAAGAAGATCGTCAGGAACGTGGCGACCGTGAGGCCGCCCATGATGGCAATGGCCATCGGGCCCCAGAACACGCTGCGCGCCAGCGGGATCATGGCCAGCACGGTGGCCGTCGCGGTCAGCACCACCGGACGGGTCCGGTGGACGGCCGCTTCCACCACCGCGTTCCAGGTGTCGCGGCCTGCGGCGATTTCCGCCTGCACCTGATCGACCAGGATCACCGAGTTGCGCATGATCATGCCGCTCAAGGCAGTGATGCCGAGGATTGCGACGAAGCCGAGCGGCGCGCCGGACAGAAGCAGCGCGGCGACCACCCCGATGAGCCCGAGCGGCGCGGTCAGGAACACCATGAACATCCGCGAGAAGCTCTGGAGCTGCAGCATCAGGATCGTCAGGATCGTGATCAGCATCACCGGGAAGACCGCCATCAGCGCGCGGTTGGCCTTCTCGCTTTCCTCGACCGCACCGCCGACGTCGATGCGATAACCGGCAGGCAGTTTCGCTTCGATATCCTTCAGCAGCGGCTGAATCGATTGCGTCACCGATACGCCTTGCTCGCCGTCCTTGACGTCGGCGGACACGGTGATGGCCATGTCGCGGTTGCGGCGCCACAATACCGGCTCTTCGAGCTCGTAGCGGACGCGTGCGATCTGCGAGAGCGGCACGATAGTTCCCTGGCGCGTGTAGAGATTGATGTCCTTCACCGTGTCCAGATCGAGGCGCTCGGACGGCACGGCCCGGGCGACGATGTCGATCAGGTCTTCGTGCTCGCGCAGCTGAGATAACGTCACGCCGTTCATCACCGCCTGGGTGACGAAGCTGATGTCGGCCGGCGCGAGGCCCAGCGCACGCGCCTTGTCCTGGTCGACGTCGACTTTCAGGGTGCGCACCGGGTCGTTCCAGTCGAACTGGACGTCGCGCACCTTCGGGCTCGACGCCACCACGGCTTCGACCTCACGCGCGATCGCACGCACCTGTTGCGTGTCCGGACCCACGACACGGAACTGGACCGGGAAGCCGACCGGCGGACCGAGCTCCAGGCGCGTGACGCGGACCCACACCTCCGGGAACTGCTTGTCGACGCTCGCCATCAGCCGCGAGCGCACGCGTTCACGCGCCTCCATGTCGCGCGTCATGACGATGAACACGGCGTAGCTCGGGTTCGGCAGCTCCGGATTGAGCGAGAGATAGAAGCGCGGCTGGCCGGCGCCCGTGTACGCGGTGAAGAAGCGGATGTCCTTGTCCTTCGCGAAGACCGACTCCATTTTCTTGACCTGCGCGGCGGTCGCGGCGAACGATGCGCCTTCCTTCAGTCGCAGCTCCACGACCAGTTCGGGCCGCGTGCTGTTGGGGAAGAACTGCTGCGGCACCAACCTCATTCCCACGATCGCGACGGCCAGTGCAGCCGCGGTCGCGCCGATCACCCACCAGCGCCGCTCGACGGCGAGATCGATCCAGCGGCGCAGCTTGCGGTAGAACGGCGTGTCGTACGGGTCGCCGCCGTGGTGATGCTTGCCGAAGTCCTTCGGCAGCATCTTCACCGCGAGGTAGGGCGTGAACAGACCCGACACCACCCACGAGAACAGCACAGCCGTGCCGACGATCCAGAAAATGCCGCCCGCATACTCGCCCGTGGTCGACTTGGAGAATCCGATCGGCATGAAGGCGGCGACGGTGATGAGCGCGCCCGTCAGTCGCGGCATCGCGGTCGCGGCGTAGGAGTAGGCGGCCGCCTTGAGGCGATCCATTCCCTCCTCCATCTTCACGATCATCATCTCGACCGCGATGATGCCGTCGTCCACCAGCAGGCCGAGCGCGATGATCAGCGACCCGAGCGAGACACGCTCGAGGTTCCAGCCCATCGCGAGCATCACCAGGGCGACGACGCCGAGCACGAGCGGCACCGAGAGCCCGACCACGATCCCCGTGCGCCAGCCGAGGCTGAGCAGGCAGACCGCGAGCACGATGGAGAGCGCTTCGAGCAGTGAGCGTTCGAATTCCCAGATGGATTCGCTGACGACGGTCGGCTGGTCGGCCACACGCTCGAGCTCGACGCCATACGGCAGCTCGGTCTGGATCCGCGTGACGGCTTTCTCTATCGCCTTGCCGAGGTCGACGATGTTGCCGTCGTCGGTCATCGTGATGCCGAGCATCAGCACCTGCTGCCCGTTGTGGCGCACGGTGTACGTCGGCGGATCTTCGTATCCGCGCGTGATCGTGGTGATGTCACCGAGCTTGATCATGCGGCCGTCGGCGGCGATCGGCACGTTGCGGATATCGTCCAGGCCGGTGAACTGGCCTCTCACCCGTACCAGCACACGGTCGCTCCTGGTGTCGATCGAGCCGGACGCCAGCAGGCTGTTCTGGTTCTTGAGGCTCTCGGCAATCGCCAGCGGCGTGATGCCGAGCGCGGCCAGCCGCTCGTGGGAGAACTCGACGTAGACCTTCTTGGCCTGTTTGCCGTAGATGTCAACCTTCTTCACCATCGCGACTTTGAGCAGGCGACGCTTGATGTCTTCGGCCACGTCGGAAAGCTCCGCGTGACTGATGCCATCGCCTTCCACGGCATACATCAGCCCGGTCACGTCCCCGTATTCGTCGTTGAAGATCGGGCCGATGACGCCCTCGGGAAGCTCGAGCTCGATGTCGCTCAACTTCTTGCGCACCTGGTACCACGCTTCGAGCTGGTCCGCCTTGGAGGTGCCGCCGACCACCGTGATCGTCATGCCGCCATAACCCTGGCGCGCATACGTTTTCACCTTCTCGAAGTGGTCGAGCTGCTCGAACTTCTTTTCCATCCGGTTGAGCACCTCGTCCTGGATCTGCTGCGCCGTGGCGCCGGGCCAGATCATGAGCGCCGTCATCGACGGCACCGAGAAGTTCGGGTCTTCGAGCTGACCGAGCCTGGTGAAGCCGAGCACGCCGCCCACGCCGATCACGAGGATCAGGAACAGCACGATGGCGCGGTGGTTCAGCGCCCATTCGGTGACGTTGAAGGATTTCATCGGGAGGCTTCCCGGGGGTTTTCAGAGCGCACTGACGAGAGCAGCGCGACTTTCAATCCGGGAGCCATCTTCTGCACGCCCGCGGTGACGATGAGCACGCCCGCCGGCGGCCCGGTGACGAGAACCTCGTCCTTGCGGTATCCGTGCACCGTGACGCGGATCAGTTCGACCGTTCCGATCGGCTCGGCGCCGGCGCGCCGCACAGCCCACAACGCCGGCTGCCCCTGGCTTTGCGTGATCGCGGCGGCCGGGATCACTGCCACCCTCGGGCCTGCCGAATCGTGCTCGGCCATCAGCATCGCCGACGCGCCGAGAGGCAGCGTGCGCGGCGCCGCCGGGCGTAGCCGTGCACGGTACGTGCGCGTCTGCGCTGCGGCCTGAGCGGACAGTTCCCGCAGGACGACCTCGAACTTGTCGTCCGGCGCGCTCGTGAGCCACGCCCGGTAGCGAGCGGTCTTGAAGATCGTCAGATGGTCTTCCGGCACGTCGATGACGATCTCGGGTTCGCCCTCGTTCGCGATCTCGATGACCGGCTGCCCTTCCGCGACGACCTGCCCGACCTCGAACCGCACGGCGGTCACGGCGCCGCTGCCCGATGCGCGCAAGACCGTGTACTTCACCTGATTGCGAGCGAGATTCAGTTTGCGCGTCTCGGCCTCGGCCGCTGCCCGGGCGGTGAGCGACTCGCTGTGTGCGTGCTCCTCGTCGGAGTCGCTTACCGACCCGTCGAGCTTCAGATCCTGCAGACGCCGCCAGTCCGAATCGGCCTGGCGCACCCGCGTCATAGCAGCCTCGAGATGCTGGCGCGCGGCTTCCTCCGTCAGCTTGAAGTCGACGTCATCCAGCACCGCGAGCACGTCGCCTTCGCGTACCGTGTCGCCGACGTCGACCCGACGCTCCATGACCTTGCCGCCGACGCGAAACGCCTGATCGACCTCGTGTCGCGCCTGCACCGAGCCGAAGTAACGATTCGCGTCGCGCGCCGTGTCGTAGCGAAGTTCGACCGTGCGAACGGCCCGAAGCGCCCCCGCCTCCGGTGCGCGCGATCCGCACGCGGCAAGCAGCGAGGCAGTGGATACGGCGACAGCGGTCACGGCAAGCAGGCCTTTCAAGACGGTTCTCCCTTAAGTGGCGCCGGGCTCGAACGCTTCCCAGCCTCCCCCGAGCGCCTTGTAGAGCTGCACGGTGGAGAGCAGCAGCTGTGTGCCGCTGTCGTTTGCGTCGATCCGGACGTTGAGGCGCGTGCGCTGCGCATCGAGCAGCGCCGCTGTCGCACGTGTGGCTTCGATAAGTCGTGGCATTCGAATGACTCGCGTCGTCTGATGTCTACGGCAGCAGATTACGGAGCGACCACAGGCAAGTGGTCAGGAAAGGGTCGGCGTTCCGTCGCAATAACGCGCGCATCGCCTTACACCTTCCGACTTCCGAATGCACACCGAATGTGCCCATATGCTGCGTCTCCCGCTCACCACGCATAGCTGAGGTAAAGCATCGAATACAGCCAGTTGTCATTGCCGCCGGTCCACTGTGTGGCGGCATCGCCGGGAAACAATGCGCCGATGACTCCGATGAAGTAGAGCTTGTCCGTCGCCTGCCAGTCGAACGTCACGTCGACCTCGTCGCCGAAGTGATCATCAGCAACGGCGGGGTCAAGGCTCCTGGGCTGATCGAGCATGAACCGATAACACAGCACGTTCATCGTGAGGTCTTCGCGCGGCTTGAGCTTCGCGCGGAGCATGTGGCTCACGACGTTGGCGTTTCCGAGCGGGTAGTTGCCCGCGATTTCGCCTTGATACCAGGTGCCGTAATCGGTGAAGCCATAAGCGATCTCGCGAAACTGCTCGTCGTCGGCGGTGCGCGGGTCGTCGCCGTCGAAGTGCGCGTAGCGGTAGGAAAACGTCGGAGACCAGCTCACCGTGTCGGCGTGGTAGCTGATCTCCGTGTACCAGCCGTTCGCGTCGATCTGGTCGTTTTGCTCGGTCACGTACTCGCCGCGCAAGTGGAGTTTCCGTTCCCCGCCCCAATCGATGCGTCCCGAGAAGACGTTGAGGCTATCGGCATCGGGCAGGTTGGGATCGACCTTCAGGTAGCTGCCGCCGAGCTTCACGCCACCGGCGAACGTGTACTCGACATTCGCGCCGTCTGCATGCCCCTTGATGCCGCCGCCACGGGGCCGGTTCTCGATGTGGAAGCCTTCTAGGAGCCACTTATCGGTGTTCAAGCGCACGATGACAGAGTCTTCGAAGGCTTTGCGCATGCCGAGGTACCAGCCGCCGCGTTCCCCGCCGTCCCCGCCGCCGTCGTTGACGATCAGGCCCGTGCCGATCGTGTAGTCCTGACGTCCGATCGTGATCGAGAACTCGTCCTTCTCGAGGCCCTCGAACAGGTCTGTGACTTTCCAGCCGATATTGGCCTGCTCAAGGGTGAAGGAGTCGGTGTCGTCGAGGCCGACCGTGAGTCCCGAGGCGTCGTCGTCGTAGGTCTTCGTGTAGACGCCGCTCAGCTGCGCCGACAACGTGCCTTTTCCCGCCCGCGTCTCGAACGACAGGCGCGGCTCCACTCCGAGCTCCTGCCAGTGGTCGGTGTTGGCGCCGAGGAACTCCTCCGACTGCCCGAACCACGAGTTCGAGTTGAAGAATGCGGCCCCTATGGTGTCGGCGTTGACGCTCAGCTTGGTGGCCGTGCCCTCGTTGTCGAGCAGGTCATATGCCGCGGCCGTGGATGCTGCGAGCAAGGCTATCGCGGCGGCGACGAGCCCGCGGTATTGAACGCATTTAACGCATGTCTTGAGCTTCATGTTCCGACTCCTAAGGCCGCGTCTTGCAGAACGGCCAACACCAAGTGGACAGTTTGAGCGTCTCGGCCTCGGCCGCTGCCCGCGCCGTGTACGGCGACAGCGATCGCGGCAAGCAGGCCTTTCAAGACGGTTCTCCCTTAAGTGGCGCCGGGCTCGAACGCTTCCCAGCCTCCCCCGAGCGCCTTGAAGAGCTGCACGGTGGAGAGCAGCAGCTGTGTGCTGCTGTCGTTTGCGCCGATCCGGACGGTGAGGCGCGTACGCTGCGCATCGAGCAGCGGCAGGAGGTCGATTTGACCGCGGTCGTAGAGTGATTGCGCGTGACTGAGCGCCGCGTCCGCGGCGGCGGCCGCGCTCTGCAGGCTCTCGTCGCGGTGGCGCTCGTCGCGCAGTGCGACCAGCGCGTTCTCGACGTCCTCGAGCGCGCGCACGATCGCATCCTCGTAGTGAAGCAACGCCTCGGACTGTGCGCTGCTGGCGACCTCGTTGCGGGCTTTGGTGCGCCCCCAGGTGAAGATGGGCATCGTCAGGAGGCCCGACACATTCGTGAAGCGCGCGGAGCCGAGATCGATCCCGCTCACGCTCGAGGTGGTGATGTCCTGGCGACCGAACAGGGCGTTGACAAGCAGGCTTGGGAACCACTCCGCCGCGGCCTGTCGACGCCGCCAATTGGCCGCCTCGAGCTGCGCGCGGGACGCGAGCAGGTCCGGGCGACGTTCGAGCAGCGCCGCCGGCTGCCCCGGCTGTACATCCGGAACGACGGCCGTGCCGTTCCAGGGTACGACTGCTGCCTGCGCGTTGGAGGCCTGGTCTCCGATCAGGACGGCAATCCGATGCCGCGAGGCGGCAACGAGCGTCTCGATCGGTGGGATCGCGGCACGTGCGCTCAAAGCTGCGGTCCGGGCGCGCTCGACGTCGAACGTGGAACCAAGACCTACGCGGTGGCGCGCGGTCACGAGACGCAACGTTTCGTCCTGCGCGGCCGAGATGGCGCGCACGGTCTCGAGCTGTCGCAGTGCGCCGACCAGCGTGAAGTAGTTGGTCGCGACGTCCGTCAGTACCAGAAGCCGAACGCCCCGCGCGCCGCCGATGGTGGCGAGCGTGTCGGCCCCTGCGGCCCGGGAACCCGCCCACAGACCTCCGAAGTCGGCTTCCCACGAGACGTTGAGTCCTACGAACCCGGCCTTGATGTCCGGAATGCCGTCCGACGTGTTGTGATCCATGCCGACGCCCATGGCGCCAAGACTCGGCAGGAGCCGGGAGCGGCTGATCGTCTGGCCGGCTCGCGCGGCGCGCACGCGCTCCGCCGCGATCCTGACGTCGCGGTTTTCGCGAGCTGCGCGCTGGATGAGATCGGACAGCACCGGGTCGCCGTAGCGCTCCCACCAGGCGACCTCCGGCGTGCCCTCGGACGCCGGCGCCTCCGCGAACTGGCCGGGCACGTCGACCTCGGAGTGCAGCATCCGCGTTGCACATCCGCCCAGCGCGACGAACCCCGACAGGATCGCCGGTATGGCGCGCGCGGATACGGAAAGTCCTGCCATTCGAATGCTCGCTTGATGTGAAAACTCTTCGGGAAAGAGCGTACGAAGCGGCGAAGGGTAAGTGGTCAGGGAAGCGTCGCCCTTCGGTCGCCGTTGCGTGGACGTCATCTCAGCCGCCTCGCGGGGCAGGCCGCGTGGAAAGGCGGTGCTTGAAACCCGTGCACCCCACGCCGCATCGGTTCGTCATCAGCGCAGTGCATGCGGCCTTCCGGAATGGCCGTGTAGGCTTGCATTCATGAACGCGGTAGTCAGGCCCCGCGCGATACACCGGCCACCACTGCCGCTTTAGCTCGGGCATGTCGACGAGCACGGTGGTGACCTTCGTGCCGCAGTGCTCACATTGGCCTACACCCTTCTGCAGCACACGGTCGGCCGTGACTAATCCAGCCATGGCCTCACCCTCGCGGCTCCCGCGGTCGTTGTCACCGCCGCCGACTCGCCGTCAACGCGTATTGCTGCGGGTCGGGTAATCGCCGCTTGCGCGGCCATGGCGTGGCGCCCGAATACCTGCTGGACAGTGATGACGCGCTCGGCGCGACCGCCGCCGAGCAGCCCGACGGTCCAGTTGAAGAAGACGGACAGGCGGTGCTTGAAACCCGTAAGCGCCGCGAGGTGCACGACGAGCCAGAGCACCCACGCGGGGAAGCCGGCCAGGCGCACCGAGCCGATCGCGGCCAGCGCGCGGAAGCGCGAGATCGTCGCCATCGTCCCGAAGTTGCGGTAGCGGAACGGCCGGCGTGTCGTGTCGCCCTCGAGCCTGCGGCGGATGGTGTCCGCGGCGTGGCGACCGGACTGGATCGCAACTTGCGACACTCCCGGCAGCTCGCCGAGACTCATCAGGTCGCCGATCACGAACACCTCGGGATGGCTCGCAAGCGTGCAGTCCTCCTCGACCTTTACGCGGCCCGCCCGATCGAGGTCGACGCCCGCCGAGGCGGCCAGGAGCCGACCGAGCGGCGAGGCCTGGACCCCCGCGGCCCAGATCTTCGTCGCCGCCTCGATCCGGCGCAGTGGCGCATCGGTGGCGTTCGTATCCAGCCCGCGCTCGTCGACGTGCGTGACCGTGGTGCCCAGATGGATCTCGATGCCGATGTCTCGCAGGTCCTGCATCGCCCGCCGTCGGAGCGATTCGGGAAAGGCGCCGAGGATCGTCGGCGCAGCGTCGAGCAGCACGATCCGCGCCTCGGCCGGATCGATGCGCCGGAAGTTGTGACGCAGCGAATGGCGTGACAGCTCCGCGAGCTGCCCTGCGAGTTCGACGCCCGTCGGCCCTGCACCGACGATGACGAACGTAAGGAAGCGGCGCCGGGAAACCGGGTCGGGCTCGCGTTCGGCCATCTCGAACGCGCCCAGGACCCGCCCGCGCAGCTCGAGTGCGTCATCGATCGTCTTCATCCCTGGCGCATCGTGCGCGAACTCCGGATGCCCGAAGTACGACGGGATTGCGCCCGTGGCGACGATCAGGCTGTCGTAGGCGATCTCGCTGCGGCGATCCAACATTTCGACCGTGAGATGGTGAGTGTCGAGATCGACGGCGACGACCTCGCCGAGCACCACGCTGGTATTCCGCTGGTCGCGCAGGATTTCGCGGAGCGGCGGCGCGATGTCGCCCTCGGAGAGGATCCCCGTCGCGAGCTGGTAGAGCAGCGGCTGGAACAGGTGGTGGTTGGTCCGGTCGATGAGCGCGACGTCGACATCGGCGCGCCGCAGTCGCTTGGCTGCAGTGAGCCCGCCGAACCCGCCGCCGACGATCGCTACCCGGTGCCGGCATATCGTCTTCGCGCGATTCATCCGAATGTCCGTCCTTTCCGTTCGACGCCCTGACATCGGATCAGCTCATCGCCGCGCAACTTGACGACGTACGCACGTCGGCTGGGATACTTCGAATCGGTGTTGAGGATCATCCAGGCGTTTCCGCATTGACAGTCCGGCGCCAGCGTAGTGGCTGCCCGACGCCTGGTGGTGAAGAAAACGTCGCTGTTCGGTCGCAAAAGCTCGGCCGCGCTCGGGACCACTACCTGTCCGTGAGCCCGACAATCCGCGCAGTCTTCGGCGGCGTCAGTGCAGCGCGCGCGCGAAAGTACGCCCGCGCATGAGCTGCACTGCCTCGGGACGCTCCTCGGCGAGAGCGACGAGCGACCGCATTACTTCCTCGTAAAGACCCCGCCCGGCGCTGCAACCCGGCCAAGTGAAGACCGAGACCTCGGCCTCGAGGTCGGGCCGCAGCCAGAAGCCCGACAACATCGGCAGGCGCTTGAATAGTTCGCGCACGTGCCGGGCGACGATCGCCTCGATGTGCTGGCGACGCGCTTCGCTCTAGCGTTTGTTCGGAGGGCTTCATGCGACGGACTCCACGCCGGGATCGTTGAGGACAAGCCGCTCGCTTTCCAGCGAGGCGGCGACCGCGCGGATGAGGTCGGCGACCGCGGCATCGCCGAGGCACAATGCCGTGAGCGCTGCCAGGGCGGGATGGCCGGCCCCGCCCGCGCCATTGCGCTCGACGACAGCCGCGCTTTGCGAGGACACGCCCACCGGCGCGGCGATGAAGCGATAGCCGCGGCGCGATACCGTCTCGATGTAGCGCGGCTGCTTCGGGTCGTCGCCGAGCACCGCCCGTACTTCGCTGATCGCCGACTTGAGCACCGAGTCGGTGACGAACCGATGTCCCCAGACGGCGTCGAGCAAGGCGTTCTTCGTCACGAGCATGCGCGGCGAGCGCGCGAGCGTGCACAGCACGGCGAATGGTTTCGGCGCGAGCGCCACGGGCTCGCCGGCGCACGTGAGCCTTGCGTCGGCTTCGTCGAGCTCGAACCTGTCGAAGCGCAGCCGCGCGCCATGGGTTTGCGGTTTCATGGAGCGACCTCGAGGTATGGGGAAAGACCACCGCCGCGAGAGCGTCGTCATGGAGCTCCAGTCGGATGGGTAAAGGACCTCGCCACGCCCGGAACTCTCGTCGTGGGGGAGGGGGGGACGAGAGTTCCGGCAATGCGTGGCGAGGGGGTGAAGATCATGATGCACAGCCTAGGCGCGTGCCGCGTCGTCCTGACATTGCGCCGAGGTACACCGTGGTTGTGCGCAGCGTCTTCGAGACTGCCGCAAGGGATCGCCGCTTAAGACTTTGGTATAAGCCCGGCCTGCGATTTCGCCAGCGCTCCGCGTACGCATGCGAGCAGGTCGTCCGGTGCGAACGGCTTGCTGAGATAGCACGTGATACCGGCTTCGCGCGCGCGCGATTGCGTCACCTCGTCCGGGTGGGCGGTGATCAGCACAGTGGGGATGCCGCCGCCGTCGGCGACCAGCGCCTCGTACAACTCGAGTCCCGTCATCCCGGGCATTCGCATGTCGGCGACCAGGCAGGCCGCGGTCGCGCGACTTGCCGACGCGAGAAAACTCTCGGCGTCTTCAAACGTAGCGGTCGAGAAACCCGCTGCCCTCAACAGATCGCGTGTCCCGTTGCGAATCGACTTGTCGTCGTCCACGATGACGACCAGCGGCTTTTCGGCCATTTCATCTCCAGTGATTGCGAGGCCAGCCTAGCCTGCTGTGCCAGCCGGGCGCATCACACTCAGGGGTCGAGCGCTTGCACCTTGGTATAGCAGCTAGGCTGAACCAGGCAGGCCGAGGCGGTCGGCCATGCGCACTAGCTCGGCGACGGATCTCGCCTGCATCTTGCGCATGACCTGGCCGCGGTGGACCTTCACGGTGACCAGGCTCAGTCCGAGCTCCGCCGCGATCTGCTTGTTTGCCCGCCCCGCGACCACGCAGCTGCATGACTTCGCGCTCCCGCTCCGTGAGCTCGCGATAATGCGCCTTCAGATCGGCGAGGCTCGCCGCGTCGCGGCGCCTTGCCCGATCGCGCTCGATCGCCGCATTGATCGCATCGAGAAGCACCTGGTCGTCGAACGGCTTGGTGAGGAACTCGGCGGCGCCGGCCTTCATCGCGCGCACGGTCATCGGAACGTCGCCATGCCCGCTGATGAAGATGATCGGAAGAGCGACCCCCGCTTTCGCGAGCTCCTGCTGAAACGTGAGTCCGCTCATGCCCGGCAACCGAACGTCCAGCACGAGGCAGCCCGGCGCCTCCGGGCGCTTGGCGTGCATGAATTCTTGCGTTGAGGAGAACAGATGCACGTCCAGGGCTACCGACCGCAACAGAGTGTCCAGCGAGCGGCGCATGGACGGATCGTCGTCGATGACGAAGACGGCTGGCCGATCCTCGCTCATGAAA
>CAWIYW010000022.1:0-16030 GCA_963840405.1 uncultured Gammaproteobacteria bacterium | reverse complement strand
CGGTGAAGCTCGTGACGCTCCAGACGTTCGCGCCGACGCTCCACTCGCGCTCGAGCAGCTCGGCGGCTGCGAGCGCTTCGCGCAGGATCGGGCCGCTGCCGAGAGCTGCACGCGCAGGCGCTTCGCGTCGTCACCGAGCGCGACGGCCGCAGCAGGTACATGCCGCGCCGGATGCCTTCTTCCGCGCCCGCGGGCATCGCGGCTGCGGATAGTTCTCGTTCGCCACCGTGACGTAGTAGAAGACGTCCTCCTGCGCCGCGAGCATGCGCCGCATCCCGTCCTGCACGATGACGGCGAGCTCGTAGCCGTAGCAGGGGTCGTAGGCGACGCAATTCGGAATCGTCGAGGCGATCAGATGGCTCGACCCGTCCTGGTGCTGCAAGCCTTCGCCGGCGAGCGTCGTGCGGCCGGCCGTCGCGCCGATCAGGAACCCGCGGGCGCGCGAATCGCCCGCTGCCCAGGCGAGATCGCCGATGCGCTGGAAGCCGAACATCGAATAGAAGACGTAGAACGGCAGCATCGGCGTGCCGTGCGCGCTGTAGCTCGTCGCCGCGGCGATCCAGGAGGACATCGCGCCCGCCTCGGTGATGCCTTCCTCGAGGATCTGCCCGTCGCGCGCTTCGCGGTAGTAGAGCAGCTCGTCGTGGTCCTCCGGCTCGTAGAGCTGGCCGAGCGAGGCGTAGATGCCGACCTGGCGAAACAGCGACTGCATGCCGAAGGTGCGCGCCTCGTCGGCGACGATCGGCACGATGCGCTTGCCGAGCGCTCGCATCGCGCAGAAGCTGCGACAGCAGGTTGACGAACACCGTCGTGGTCGACTGCTCGCGTCCCTGCGGAGCGCTCCAGCATCGCGGCGACAGCGGCGACGATCGGGCACCGCGAGCTTCGGCCGCTTCGCGATGCGCGCGGGCAGATAGCCGCCGAGCGCCTGCCGCCGCGCGTGCAGGTAGCGCATCTCCTGCGACTCGGGCGCTGGGCGGTGGAACGACGCAGTCGGCGACCTGCTCGTCGGTCAGCGCCAGCGCGAAGCGGTCGCGAAACTCCTTCAGCGCGTCGGCGTCGAGCTTCTTCTGCTGATGCGTGGTCATGCGGCCCTGGCCCCAGTGGCCCATGCCGTAGCCCTTCTTGGTCTGCGCGAGGATGACGGTCGGCTGGCCGCGATGCGACAGCCGCGGCCGAATAGGCGGCATAGATCTTCACCGGGTCGTGGCCGCCGCGGCGCAGCCGGTCGATGTCGTCGTCCGACAGGTGCGCGACGATCGCCTTGCAGCTCCGGGATACTTGTTGAAGAAGTTCTCGCGGTTGAAGCGGCCGTCGGTCGCGGCGTACTTCTGGAATTCGCCGTCGACGGTCTCGTGCAGGCGCTTCAGGATCACCTGCGTCGTGATCGCGCGCGAACAGCGGATCCCAGTCCGAGCCCCACAGCACCTTGATCACGTTCCAGCCGGCGCCGGCGAACAATCCTTCCAGCTCCTGGATGATCGAGCCGTTGCCGCGCACCGGCCCGTCGAGGCGCTGCAGGTTGCAGTTGACGACGAAGATCAGATTGTCGAGCCCTTCGCGCGCGGCGAGCGAAAGCCCGGCGAGCGCCTCGGGCTCGTCCATCTCGCCGTCGCCGACGAACGCCCAGACCTTGCGCGCCGAGCGTGTCGAGCAGGCCGCGATTGTCGAGGTAGCGCATGAAGCGCGCCTGGTAGACCGCGGTGATCGGGCCCAGGCCCATCGAGCCGGTCGGAAACTGCCAGAACCCCGGCATGAGATACGGATGGCAGTACGAGGTGAGACCCTTGCCGCCGGTCTCGCGCCGGTAGTGCGCGAGCTGCGTCCTCGCTGAGCCGGCCTTCGAGAAACGCGCGCGCGTAGACGCCGGGCGCGGAGTGCGGCTGGAAGTAGACGAGATCGCCCGCCTGGCCGGCGCGGAAGAAATGATTGAAGCCGACCTCGAACAGATCGGCCGCCGAGGCGTAGCTCGCGATGTGGCCGCCGAGCTCCGGGATGTCGCGAGTTCGCGCGCACCACCATCGCGAGCGCGTTCCAGCGCACCAGCGCCGATCAGGCGATGCTCGATCTCCAGGTTGCCCGGATACTGCGGCTGCTCGGCGAGCGAAATCGTGTTGCAATAGGGCGTGTTGAACACCGGCGGCAGCTTCACGCCGCTTCGCGCGCGCCTGGTCGAGCAGCTTGCGCAGGATGAAGGTGGCGCGCTCGGCGCCTTCGTGCCGCGACCATCGATTCGAACGCATCGAGCCATTCGCGCGTCTCGCCCGGATCGGGGTCGGCGGGAATGACGCGCCAGAAGGCGGAGGCGATCTCGGACAGGTCGGTCATGGTGGGCTCGCGAGGGATGGTCGCCCGAATATGATATTGCGGCGTGGGCAGCACTTGGTTGCGAAGCGCGCGCGCCGGCTGCGGCCGCACCGCATATAATGCCGCGAACCTACCATTCTGCAGGTCAATCATGCCGGCGGTCCCGGTACTCGACGACATCGACTGGAATATCCTGAGACGCCTGCAGGAAGACGCGCGCCTGAGCAACGTGGAGCTTGCGCGTGCGGTTCATCTGTCGCCTTCGCCGTGTCTCGCCCGCGTCCGGCGCCTGGAAGAAAGCGGCTACATCAAGCGCTACGTCAGTCTGCTCGACGCGCTCGCGCTCGGCCTCACCGTGTCGGTATTCATCCAGGTGCGGCTGGAGCGGCAGGTCGAATCGGCGCTCGACGTGTTCGAGCGTGAGATCGCCGCCCGGCCCGAAGTGATGGAGTGCTACCTGATGACCGGCGACTCGGACTATCTGCTGCGGGTGGTCGTGTCGGACGTGCAGGCACTGGAGCGCTTCATCGTCGATTTCCTTTCCCGCATTCCCGGCGTCGGCAACATAAAATCGAGCTTCGCTTTGAAGCAGGTAAAGTACAAGACGGCGTTGCCGCTGCCGGGCGCGAAGCGCGTGCAGGCAGCGCGGACGCGGAAAAAATAATCTGGAGGAACATGGAATGCGCAACAGCGTCAGCCTGGTCTTGGCCGCAACCGCCCTCGTCGCGGCAACCAACGGCGTCGCCCAGCCCTACCCCAGCAAGCCGATCCGCATCGTCGTGCCGTTCTCCGCGGGCGGCCCCACCGACATCACGATGCGCAACGATCGCGCCGCGCCTGACCGAGCTGCTCGGGCAGCCGATCGTCGTGGACAACCGCGCCGGCGCCAACGGCGTCATCGGCGCGGACTAACGTCATCAAGTCCCCGCCCGACGGCTATACGCTGCTGATGGCGACCGCCAGCGTCGCCGCGATCAACATGGTGACCTACGCCAAGCCGCCCTACGACACGCTGCGCGACCTGCAGCCGCTGACGCCGATGATGACGACCTCGAGCCTGATCGTGGTGCACCCGTCGATGCCGGCGAAGAACCTGAAGGAGCTCGTCGCGCTCGCCAAGGCGCGCCTCGGCGAATCGCGTTCGGCTCCGCCGGCACCGGCGGCACGCTGCACCTGCGGCTGGAGATGCTGATGAAGGACGCCGCCGTGAAGATCACGCACGTTCCGTACAAGGGCGCCGCGCCGGCCGTCGTGGACGTCGTGGCGGGCCAGATCAACGGCATGTTCGTGGACCTGCCGGTCGTCTCGCCCTACGTGAGATCCGGGCAGGTGCGCGCGCTCGCCACCGCCAATCCACAGCGCACGCAGCATTTCCCCGACATTCCGACGGCGAAGGAAGCCGGCTTCCCGACGGTCGAGATGACCAACTACTACGCGATGCTGGCGCCGGCGAAGACGCCGCGCGAGATCGTCGTCAAGCTGCACGACGCGATCGTCAAGACGGTCGCGACGCCGAGCGTGCGCGAGAAGCTGACGGGCGTCGGCGCCGATCCGAAGACCATGGGGATCGACGAGTTCACCCGCTACCTCCGCGACGACATCGCGAAGTGGGACAAGCTGGTCAAGTCGGTCGGCATCCAGATCGACCGCTAGATAGGAATGCTGCCCCTTATGTGCCGATTCTCGAATCTCGTCTTGTACCTTTCATCGCGCCGCAGCTGCGATTCGCTGCGTGCCTGCGCGCTCCTCTGCATTTGCTGCATGACCGTGCCGATCGCGCAGGATGCCCGGGCCCAGGGCGCCTACCCATCGCGTGCCGTGCGCTACGTGCTCAGCGATTCGCCGGGGAGCAACATCAACGTTCCTGGCGCGCATCGTGGCCGAGGGACTGTCCAGGGTGTACGGGCAGCAGATCGTGGTGGACAATCGCCCCGGCGCCGGCGGCAACATCGGTGCGGAGATGATGCCGCGCGGGCCCAGCCCAACGGCTATACCATGGCGCAGATCGCGACCACGCATGCGGTCAACGCGACGCTCTACCGGCGGCTCGGTTACGACCTGTTGCGCGATTTCGCACCGGTCGCCAACCTCGCATCGGGCCCCTCGATCGCCGTCGGTACCGGTCGGGTCCCCGATCAAGTCCGTCGCCGACCTCGTACGCGTGGCGAAGGCGAAGCCCGGCGGGCTGACCTACGCTTCGGCCGGCACGGGCACCTGCACCTTTCTTGCGGGCGAGCTCTTCAAGAAGCGCGCGCGGCATGGACCTGATGCACGTGCCGTACAAGGGCGGTCCGCCTGCCGTCACGGCGGTGGTTTCGGGCGAGGCCGACGTTTATTTCGCCCCACTCGCCGCCGCCTTGCCGCACATCAAGCAAGGACGGCTGCGGCCCCTTGCCGTGTCCACCGCAAGGCGGCTTGCCTTCGCGCCGGAATACCCGACGTTGGCCGAAGCGGGAGTTGCCGGCTACGAATTCGCCTGCTGGTACGGGATAGTCGTCCCGACGCGGCACGCCGCGCGAGATCGTGACGACGATCCATGGCGCGGTCGTCAAGGTACGTGCCGGATCCCTGCCGTGCAGAAGCGCCTGGGCGACATGGGATTCGTCCCGATCGGCGACCGGCCGGAGGAGTTTGGCGCCTACATCAAGTCACAGATCGAAAGCTTCAGGCCGATCGTGAAGGACTTGCCGCAGCCGCAGTAGGTCACTTCCGAGCAGTCGAGAGTCTGGGCGTTCAAAGCTCGACCTGGAGTGCCATTTTGCGCGGAACCATGACCAGCAGCGCATACCTGCGATTTCGTCTATATGGCGTGCGCGGTTTGCGAGATCGCTGTCGCGATCTTCTCCGCGATCATGATCGTCGGGATATTGGTGTTGCCGGCCACGACCTTCGGCATGATGGACGCATCGGCGACCCGCAAGCCGCCGATCCCCACGACCCGGCCCTGCGAATCGACGACGCTGCCACGGTCGTCCTGACTTCCCATGCGGCAGGTGCCCGCGGGGTGGAAGACGCCGCTGACGTTTTCGCGGATGTGCTCGGCCAGCCGCTGCGGGTCCGCTGCCAGCGCTTCCAGGTCGACGCGCCGCCCGGACAGCGTCGAGAAGACGAGCTCGTCGATCCCCGGCACGGCATCGAGCAACCGCGCAATCACCGTGCTCCGGAACGCGTTGGTCGCAGCGCTCGTTCAAGCGGCGGATGCGATCGGTGTAGTGGACCGGAAACGCGCGGCGCAGCAGCGGGCGCACCTGCGCCGAGCAGACGATCTCCACGGTGAACGCGAACACCTGCATGAGCCGCCGCAGGTCCACCTCCTCGGCGAGGAAATTGAACTCGACCCGCGGGTGGACGAGCGGATCGGCCGCGACCAGCGACACGCTCCCGCGCGAGGCGGGCTTGAGCAGGGCGGGCGCGATGTTGCCGATCTGCTGCCCGAGCGCATTCCACGACGTCTTGTTCTGGACGTTGACGTAAAGGTCGTGCGGCGGACAACCTTCGATCCCCGAGGAATAGCGCAGCGAGATCGCCGGCACGGTGCGCAGGCTTCGGGACTGCCGTCCGCCACGCTGGAAGTGCAGCGCGATGTAGAGCACCGGATGGTTCTGCAGATTGGCGCCGACACCGGCGAGGTCGGCGACAACCGGAATGCCGAGCGACTGCAGCGCAGGCGCCGGCCCGATTCCCGAGCGCATCAGGATGGCGGGCGAAAAGATCGCGCCGCGCACTCAGAATCACTTCGCGCGCGCGAAATTCGCGCTCCTCGGCTCCGATTCGGGCGCGCACGCCGACTGCGCGCCGCCCTTCCAGCACGATTCGCGTGACCGCCGCGTCGCCCATGACGGTCAGGTTGCCGCGGCGTGCGTACCTCCGCGCCCAGATAGCAGATCGCGCTGGAGGCCCTGGATTCGAGCGTGCTGCTCATCGGCACCGCGCAATAGCTGTCGCGGAAATCCGCATTCATGTCGGCGACGAAGGCGAGCTCGCGGGCCGCGGGCAAAGCGCTCGACGGCAGCCGCGAGCGGCGGCCAGTGCGCGCGCTCGATGCGCCGCACCGGCACCGGCCCCGCGTCGCCATGGAAATCGCCCTTGAAGTTCCAGTCGGCTTCGAGCTTGCGAAAGAATGGGAGCACATCCGTCCAGCCCCAACCGTGCGCACCGCCCTGCTCCCAGGCATCGTAATCGTCGGCCGTCCCGCGCAGTGCGATCATGCCCATGACCGAGCCGCCGCCGCCGAGCACCCGGCCCTGGGGCAGCGGCGTTTCGGGCGAGTTGCCCCGGTTGCGCCAGTGGGCCTTCAACCCCGGCCAGAAGTACGCCTTGTTGAAGTACGACGCGGGATAGGTATCGGCGATGTCCGCGGGCTCGCAACCCGGCGCGATATCCCGGCCTGCCTCGAGCAGCAGGACCGATACGTCGGAGCGCTCGCTCAGGCGGCTTGCGAGCACGCAGCCGGCCGCTCCGGCGCCGACGACGATGTAGTCGAAGAGTCCGGCGCTCACTCGGCCGTCATGCGCAGAACTCGGCGGCCCGTTCGCCGGGCGCTGCGAGCTCGGGCTGCGCGCAGGCCCCGTTCTCCCCCGGCATGACGACGTTGCCGCGGCCGAGCTCGTCGATGCTGCGGCAGCCGAGCAGCGCCATCACGCGATCGATTTCGTCGCGATAGATGGCGAGCGCGCGGCGCGCGCCGGCCTCGCCCGCCGCTCGCGGTGCCGTGCAGAGGCGCGCGGCCGATCATCACCGCGTCGGCGCCCAGGGCGAGTGCTTTCACGACGTGGCTCCCGCGCCGGAAGCCGCTGTCGACGATCACGGCGATGCGCTTCCGCACGGCGTCGACGACCTCGGGCAGCACCATGATCGTTGCCAACGAGCTGTCCAGCACGCGCCCGCCGTGGTTCGACAGCACGACCGCATCCGCGCCGCTCTCCACCGCAAGCACGGCATCACGCCCCGTCTGGATGCCTTTCACGATGAGCTTGCCGGGCCAGAGTCCCCGCAGCTCGCGCACGTCCTCCCAGTTCACCGTGTCGTTGAGCGCCGTCGAGCGGCCCATCGGAAGCGCCGTGATCCGGACCTGCGTCTCGGGCGGAAAGTTCGCGTAGCGCGGCATTCCCGTCGTCATGACATAGCGGCCGAGCACGCCGATGAGCCATCGCGGATGCATGAGCACGTCGGCGACGTTGCGGCGGGTGAACTTGAACGGAATGGTGAAGCCGTTGCGCAGGTTGTATTCGCGCCCGGGCGCGACGGGCGTGTCCACGGTGAACACCAGCGCTTCGAAACCGGCATCGCGTGCGCGTGCGATGAGCTGCGTGCGACTTCGTGCGGTCGGGCCACATGTAGAACTGCATCCAGAGCGTGCCGCCGGCCTCGTTCGCCACTCGTTCTCAGCGTCGTCATCGACCCGCCGCCAGCGTGTACGGGATGTCGCGGCCGCCGCGGCACGGGCGAGCGCGATCTCCCCTTCGTACCACGCCAGGCCCGTCGAGCCCGTCGGCGCGACGATGACGGGCATCGCCTGCTTCCTGCCGATCAGCGTGATTTCCTGGCTGCGCTTCGACACGTCGATCAGCACGCGGGGCCCGAGCTGAATCGCTTCCAGCGCGGCGCGGTTGTCGCGCATCGCCACTTCGTCGTCGTTGCCGCGGTCCATGAACTCGAACAGACCCTTCGGCAGGCGCCGCCGCGCGCGGCCTCGCGCAGATCGTCCGTGTTGTAGAGGCCGAGCGTGTCCTGCGCCATTAAGGAACCTTGCGGCGCGGAATTTCAGCATGGCGCGTGTCTCGTCGACGCTGCGACACCTCGCGCCCGAACTCCGACGCGATGCGGGCGATGCGCGCGACGTGATCGGCGTTGTCGCCCAGCACGCCGGGCTTGAGATACGGCTCGTCCTCCGTGCCGACGCGGACATGTCCGTCGCGCATCACGGCCATCGTGCTCGAGCATGAGATGCTGCGTGGGGCCGGTGACGCTCGTCGTGTAGATACGTGTTCTTCGGCACGTTCGCCACGCGATGCAGAAACTCATCCACCGTCGGCGGCGACCAGGTGCCGCCCGGCCGTCCGAAGAAGAGCGTCACCAGGAAGCGGCGGATCGACCAGTCCCTTGTCCGCGAGGTCGTTGATCATCCAGAATCGCCGAGCGTCGTACACCTCGAACTCGGGCTTGACGCCATGATCGCGGCACATGCGCATCAGCTCCGCGAGCTCCGCGCGCGGATGCAGCATCATGCAGATCGCGGCCGACGAACGCGAGATTGTGCGCGCCGACAGCGACCGAGATCATGTCGGGCCGATTCTTGATGACCGCCCGGCGCTGCTCGACCGTCTGGGTCGAAATGCCGTACTGGATCAGCACGTCGCAGCGTTCGCGTATCGCCTTCGTGTGCGAGGCCCACGCCTGGAAGTCGCCGTTGCGGCGCGTGAATGTGCGCGATGGAGGCGCCCGCGCGCCACGCGGCGTCCATCGATTCCGCGAGCACGTCCGAATCGTGGAAGCGATCCACCCACTCCGGATACATCGAGCAGTCGGTGGCGCAGTTGGTGATGATGAGCTTGTCCAACGTCGCTGCCTCCCCCGTGGCGTGCGAAAATTCATTATACGTACCGGCAAGGAGCGCGGATGAAGCTGGTGAGCTATGAAGTGCAGACCGAGCTGGGGCGCTTCGAGCGCATCGGCGCCCTGGCGCACGGCACGATCGTCGATCTCACTTCGGCCTGCGCGGCGTATTTCTCCGAGTCGCAGGATGCGAACGCGGCGCTGCGACAGGCAGACGCGCTGGTGCCGCCGGACATGATCCGCTTCCTCGAAGGCGGGGACGTCGGCCGCGAGATGGCCGGCAAGGCGCTCGCCTATGCAGGGGAGCGGCTGAAGGCGGAGACGCAGCCGCGCGGGCCGCAGGGCCAGCGGCTCGCATTCGACGAAGCCGAGGTGCGCTGGCTCGCCCCGGTCCCGCGCCCGCCCATGATCCGCGACGGCATCCTGCTGCTCGACCATTACCGCCTCGGCATGGAGCGCCTGTTCAAGATCGCGGAGAAGGACCGCATGCCGGAGGCGGCGCGCAGCATGCCCATCTTCTGGAAGCCGAGCCGCGCCGCCGTGGCCGGCCACCGCGAGCCGATCCGCTGGCCGCGCTACAGCGAGAAGCTGGACTACGAGTTCGAGCTGGGCGCGTACATCGGCAAACGCGGCAAGGACATACCCGCCGGGCAGGCGCAGGCGCACATCGCGGGCTACACGATCTTCAACGACCTGGGGCTGCGCGACGTGCAGCCCGCGGAGCTGAGCCTGCGCATGGGGCCGGCCAAGGCGAAGGACTTCGAGACCTCCAAGATCATGGGGCCGTGCCTGGTGACCGCCGACGAGCTGCCGAACGTGGACAACCTGCGTCTGGTGACGCGCGTGAACGGAGAAGTGTGGTTCGACGGCCGGCTATCGAACTGGGCCTTCACGTTCGCGGATCTCATCGCGTATGTGTCGCGCGACGAGACGGTGAACGTCGGCGACTTTTTCGGCAGCGGCCCGCCTGCCTACAGCGTCGGGTTCGAGATCGACAAGTGGATCAAGCCCGGCGACGTGGTCGAGTGCGAGATCGAAGGCATCGGCGTGCTCTCGAACCCCATCGTGCGGCAGACGTAGACTCGCGTACCACGGCGCGAAAACCCGCGCAAAACACGGCAGTCCAGCCGCCTCGCTTCAGGTTTCCTAAAGGGTATTCGATCTAACGTACGCTGCCGGATCAGATCGAAGCTCGGGAGGAACGTAATTGCGTAATCGACCAGGAAAGGTTCACTGCAACCATCGACAACGTCCGGGTATTCGGCCGGAGCTGCCGTTGAGGAGCGCCCGCGGCTACGTCAGCAATCTGGCGCACTGCTGACCTTGAATGACTTCGGACCACCGAACGGCCGCTTCCTAAGCCCGCGACCTCACACTTTCGACCCGATCCCGGCGCCTGGGAAGCCAAGTCTGACCATTCCGTTCACCCGGGCCGAAGCTGAACAGGCCGAGTGCCATCGCGCGCTCCCTACTGAGTACGATAGCCGGCCGGGTTCTGGTCGAGCGTCTTGGCGATGCCCTTGTACTGGTCGCGGATATACGCGCTCGCCGGGCGCGGCGTGAGGAATTGCAGCCACAGGCGCACAACATGGCGCTTGCGCGACCGGTCGGCGTCGTCGGTGAAGGCGGTTCGGCCGTGCAGCACCGTGTAGTTATTCACGAACTGGATGTCGCCTGGCCGCAGTTCCATTTCGTAAACCAGTTTCGGATCGTTCATCACCCGGTCGATGCAGGCGAGCGCCGAGAGCTTCTCGGGCGCCGTTTCAACGCCCGGCGAATCGATCGCCTTCTGGATGGTGCCGCGGCGGAACGAGCAGCTCAGCACTGCGTCCGTCAAGTCGAACACCGGGCCGTTCCAGATCTCGACCGGGCCGGCTGCCTCCGTGGTGATGTAGGGTAGCCCCTCGTACAACGGCGGCAGCATGTCCGGCGCCTCGGCGAGAATCGCGTTGTGCACCGACATCGAGCTGACGATACGGCTGATACCGCCGGACCGGCCTTGGCGCAGGCAAAGGAGCGAGGTCATGTCGGCGCGGTCGACATGGAGGTCGAGCCCGGCGTTGGTCTGGTAGCCGCGCGTGCGCACCGCCGTCGGGTCCTCGTTGCCATGGTCGAACACGTGCCCCAGCATGTCGCCATAGACGTTCTGTGAGATTGCGCGGCCGAGATGGGTCCCGATCCCCCACTTCAGCAGAAACACCTCGTCGTCCGTATAGCGCTCGACGGGAATGCCGCGCAGCAGAAAGAAGCCGCGCCCGACCCGCACGTCGCGTTCCACCTCCGCCAGCCGCGACGCCAGCACCGGCAGCGGGAAATCATCGCGCGTGATGTCGATCAGCCTGCAGCCCGGATTGCGGATGCCCTTCAGCGCGCGGTCGAGGTCGTCGATCTCCGCGCCGCTCAGCTCGTGCTGCCAGTCGTCGCTCCGTGCGATGTCCGCCCGCGTCCAGGCGCAGGGCGCGGTGATCGGCTGGGTGTAGATTTCGCTCATGCGGTGTGCCTTTCGTCGTTGACTGCGGCGTTCCAAGCGTCTTCGCCATGCCCAATGGATGCATGATCCTGGCTCCCGCGCGCGAGCCCTGCGCCGAATCGCGGACGGAAGCCTTTCGCTAATCCCAGTCGTCTCGATTTCGAGGCCAGACTCAATTGCTCAGTATGACCGCTTCTGGCCGATAGCACTCATCGGCATCTCATCATGGCGAGCGAGCACTCTCGGCCAGAACCGGCCGCGCATCGCGTCCTCCCGAATATCTTCGAAGCCAACACTCGCGACGACCAAGCGAAAGCATTGCGAGCAGTCGAGGCGGGCTGGCCCGTTGCCTCAGGCCGGCCGCCTGCGAGTCACTTCCCCCCGCGGTATGTAGCCCTCCACAGGCGTTCGAGCTCGGCCACGACGGATGCGGGTGGTGCACCGACGAGGACTGCGCGGTCGCGCTGATTCACCTTGCCGTAGACCGTCTCCGATGCCGCTGCATACAGCAGCACCATGTTGCTGTCGTAGCAATCGTGGTTCTTGCAGACGCTGACGACTTGGTATTCGTTTCCCCCGATCTGCACTTTCTTGACGGGCTGCGCCGGGCCGTCGAGCTGCATCAGCCACGGCCTTCCTTGGCGAGGGGGCCGAGCGCCTGCACGTACGACCGCCGGAACTTTGCGTCTCTCAGCAGATCGGCGGGACCGATCTCCACCGGCGGCTTCGTTCCCGGTGCAAGACTTGCGATTGGGGTCGCAGTGTCGAACGCGCTTGCCCTTGAGCGCGGGCGGTACTGCGGCCATGACCTTCGGCCCGCCCTCGATCACGGCAAAGAGACCCGAGGCGTTGCGGTAGAACACGAAGACCAGTGCACCGCTGCCCGCGACCTCGCTCGTGAATGCGGTCTCAAATTCCGGCGGTGGTGTGGCCCCGAAGTGCGCGGGCACAGCCTTCACATTGCGTCCGGTCAGTATCGCCTTGCCGCCTTCTCGCACGACCAGTGAATCGCCAAGATACAGCAGTTGCGGCAGCAGGTAGTTGCCACATTCCGGTGCCAGCACGCCCCCGTAGCGCAGCATCAGCTTGTCATCGACCTTGCCTTGCGCCCACGTCGCAGGCAAGGTGCAGAGGAACAACAGGGCCGCCCCGAGCAGTCCGAGGGCCATCCGTGCCGTGCGCGGCGTGTTCATCGCGCCTCCGTTAGCATATTGCCGAAGGAGCGCATTGTGCTCAGCCATTGGCCGGATTCGCAAGGGGCTTATGCAATGAGATTTCTGCCATATACGCAGCCCACAGCAGCACCAATCCGTTGCGCTTGGCTGCCAGCGACCGGTATCGAGGAATCCGCGGCTCGGTCAGGAATCTGGCGACCTGCTGACGTTGATGTTTCTAACCAGCAAACGTCTGCCTGATCTCGCAACTCACGGCTGCGACCCCTAATTTCTCGGTCGGCACTCTCCAAAAATGGTACCAGGCTTGTGCTGGGCCTATTCCTTCTTTCGCATGAGCGTTACGACCTGCATCGAGGGGTTGGTGAACCTCCAATTGTCGGGATTGCCCTGAATTCAGCCACGCCGAGTCGCACCTTACTCGTTTCGGTCAAGCAGACACTCGATGAAGGCGCGGAGCGCAGGTTGGGTATGGCGACGGTTCGAATAGTAGAGAAAAAGGCCAGGCGCCGTGAGTGACCAGTCAACAAGAACGCGCTTGAGTCGTCCACGCTTCAGCGCATCCGCAACTCCATCATCGTTGTACGAATACAAGATGCCGAGACCCTGCAAAGCCGCAGGCACCACGATGTCCTGGTGATTGGATATCAACGGACCTTCAACGATCGTCTCGGTCCTCTTGCGCTTCTTCTCGAACTCCCATCGGGCAATCTTGCCGCTACCTGGGAAGCGCCAATTAATGCAGGCATGACCGTGGAGATCGGCTGGCGTCTTGGGCTCACCGTGTCGAGCAAGGTAGCCAGGAGAAGCAACCGCCAGCAGTTCCACATCGGGCGTGAGGCGCACCGCGATCATATCTTTCTGCAGCCGCTCACCCACGCGAATACCCGCGTCGAATCCACCGGCGACGATGTCGCTCAGACCGTCGTCGATCACGATATCGAGCACTACCTCGGGGTGAGCACGATGAAAGCGACCGAGTCGCGGTGCGATGACCTTCTTGGCTGCCATGCTCGAGGTGTTGATCCGCAGCGTACCAGCCGTTCGCGTAGTTGTAGCCACTGCTTCAGCCACTGCCTCGTCCATCTCCAGAAGCCGGGGCGCGATGCGTTCGTGGAGTCGGCGCCCCGCAGCGGTCGGCGCGACACTGCGAGTCGTGCGATTGAGCAAGCGCACGCCAAGTCGCCCTTCGAGGTGGCGAATGGTCTGGCTCAGTGCCGGGCGGGAGATCCCGAGGTGATCAGCGGCGCGCGCGAAGCTCGCGCGATCGACCACAGCCACGAACGCCTTCAGCTCGGCGAACTCTGATCCGCGCATTGTGTATGAATCAGTTAATAGCTCGGTAAGATTGTAGGCGATTCTATTAGCACTCAAAGCGAGTCATTGTCGCGCCCATCGCACCGATGGAGATCGACATGACGCACCTGAGCCTTCCCGAGCCGATAGCCGCCTACTTCAAGGCCGATCAACGTGACGCCGACGCCGTTGCACGCTGCTTCACGAATCAGGGCGTGGTTACAGATGAGGGGCAGACACACTCGGGACCCGTGGCGATCGCTGCGTGGAAGAGCGCAGTGTCGGCAAAGTACTCATACGTGACCGAGCCTCTGCGTGTAGAGCAGAAGGACGCCCGTCACGTCGTCACGAGCCGAGTGACGGGCAACTTCCCTGGCAGCCCCGTTGAGTTGCGGTTTGTCTTCCGTCTTGAGCGCGGCAAGATTGCTTCTCTGGAGATCGCGCCATGAGTTTCGATCTCCGACTCGCGGGTAAGAGGGCTGTAGTAACCGGCGGGACCAAGGGGACCGGTGCTGCGACCGTGGCAGCTTTGGTTCGCACGGGCGCCCGCGTCTTAGCCGTCGCGCGCTCACACCCGGCCCAAGCAGTCGACGGCGTGCGCTATCTCGCGGCAGACCTGTCGAGCGCGGAAGGCCCTAGTGACGTCGCCAAGTCGGTGATCGAGCACTTTGGTGGCATCGACATTCTCGTCAACGTGGTGGGCGGATCGAACTCACCCGCCGGCGGTTTTGCTGCGCTCGATGACGAGCAATGGTCGAAGGAACTGAACCAGAATCTCATGTCGGCGGTCCGTCTCGATCGCGCATTGCTGCCCTCGATGCTCGCGCAGCGTTCGGGCGTCATCATTCATGTGACATCGATCCAACGCGTTCTGCCGTTGCCCGAGTCGACGATCGCCTATGCAGCGGCGAAAGCGGCGTTGTCGACATACAGCAAGGCACTCTCGAAAGAAGTCACACCGAAAGGCGTTCGCGTCGTTCGTGTTTCTCCTGGTTGGATTGAAACGGAAGCGGCGGTCGCGCTCGCTGAGCGGCTCGCGGCTCAAGCGGGTACGGACTACGAAGGTGGCAAGCAGATCATCATGAAGGGGCTCGGCGGCATTCCGATCGGCCGTCCCGCCAAACCGGGCGAAGTCGCAGACCTCATTGCCTTCTTGGTGTCGCCGCGTGCGGCTTCCATTACTGGGACAGAGTACGTCGTAGACGGCGGCACGGTACCGACCGTCTGAAGCGCCGCGGACGGCGAGCCGATGCACACCACAGGGCGCATCAACCCACTCGACAGGTGACCGTCATGAGCAACTTCATCCGCAACATCGCAACCGGAATCGTGGCAGCAATCTCCTTGACGACAGGGAGTGCAACGACGCTTCGGCAGCACAGCAGGAGCATTCAACGCACGGCCACCTACATCAACACGCGCGACGGCGTGCAGCTCTATTACAAGGACTGGGGCCCACGGAATGGCTCGGTGGTTACCTTCAGTCACGGCTGGCCACTGAGTTCCGATAGTTGGGAGTCGCAAATGATCTTCCTGGCGGAGGCGGGCTATCGCGTCGTGGCACACGACCGCCGCGGTCACGGGCGCTCGAGCCAACCGTGGGAAGGCAACGACATGGATCACTACGCGGATGATCTGGCGACGGTCATCGAGGCGCTCGACCTGCGCGATGTCACCCTCGTCGGCTTCTCCACGGGTGGTGGCGAGGTGGCGCGCTACATCGGTCGCCATGGCACCAGTCGCGTGAAGAAGGCAGTGTTGATCGGCGCGATCACACCACTGATGCTGAAGACGCCCGACAACCCCACCGGCACGCCGATCGAGGTGTATGACGAGATCCGTCGCGGCGCGCTCGAAAACCGTTCGCAGCAATATCTCGACATCGCGTCGGGACCGTTCTTCGGATTCAATCGTCCGGGCGCGAAAGTCTCGCAGGGCCTGATTAACTCCTTCTGGACTCAGGGCATGCAGGCCGGCCACAAGAACACCTTCGATTCCATCAAGGCGTTCTCGGAGACGGACTTCCGCCCGGACTTGAAGAAGTTCGACGTACCGACGCTCATCCTGCATGGTGATGACGACCAGCTCGTTCCGGTCGACAACAACGCGCGCGCCGCACACAAGCTGATCAAGGGCAGCAAGCTCATCATCTACAAGGGCGGTCCGCACGGCATCACGGACACGCACAAGGACCAGCTCAACCAGGATCTGCTGAAGTTCCTGCGCAACG
>CAWIYW010000021.1:0-61501 GCA_963840405.1 uncultured Gammaproteobacteria bacterium | reverse complement strand
CGATGAGCACGAACACCACCGACAGATCGAGGCCGCCGATCGGCGGCACTATCCGTCGCACCGGGCTCACGAGCGGCTCGCAGATCCGGTCGAGCAACGCAGAGGCCGGGCTGTAGGTGCCCGGCGCGACCCAGCTCAGCACCACGTAGATAAAGAGCGCGACGATGTAGAACTGCAGATGACCTGCTGCGTGCCAGATCGAGTGCCGAGGCCACAGCACCTGCCGTGCCGGCGTGCACGGCGCCGGTATAGAGCCACAGCTCGATCGCCACCACCGCAGCTCGATCAGCACCAGCGCGACGATCGATGCCAGGTCCACCTTGCCGATGCGGCGGGATCACGCGCCGCAACGGTAGTACCAGCGGGTTGGTGACGCGCACGATCGCGTGCGCAATCGCGTTGCGAAAGTCAGCGCGCGCCAGTTGCAGGACTACACGCAGCAGGAAGGCGAAGACGATCAGCGACAGCAGCGAGCCGATGATGATAGCGAATGGCGTCCATCGTGTCCTGTTACCCGGTTGACAACATTACCCGCCGTACTGCTCGGCCAGTTCCGCGGAGCGGCGCGCGGCGGCCGCCACGGCGCGGCTCACGATACCACGCAGGTCCGCGTCTCTCGAAGTCCCGCAGGGCGGCCTCGGTGGTGCCTCCCTTGGACGTCACCTGCGGCGCGCAGCTCCGTGGCGACGCATCACGCCTGCTGCGCGAGGCAGCCCGGCGCCGTACGCCGTCTCGATGCTGAGCGTGCGCGCGACCTCGGCGGGCAGCCCCATTCACGCGCCGCCGCCTCGAGCGCCTCGATCAGCAGGAAGAAGTAGGCGGGACCGCTGCCCGAGACCGCCGTGACGGCGTCCAGCTGTGACTTCCTGTTCCAGCCACACGACGGCGCCGACGGTGCCGAGCAGCGATCCTGCGCCAGCGTGCGATCCGCGTCGCTCACCGGCGGTTCCGCGAACAGCGCGGTCACGCCACAGCCGATCAGCGCGGGTCGATTGGGCATGCAGCGCACCATGCGTGCGTAGCCGTCGAGCCAGCGGGGATGGCGGCTATTCGAATCCCGGCGGCGACCGAGATGACGAGCGGGCGATTAGCCGGACGCGACCACGGGCGCCAGTCGACCACCGTACCCCTCACGTCCTGCGGCTTGACCGCCACAATCACCACCTCGGCATCGCGCACGGCCGCGACCGCGTTCTCGGCGTGACCTCGATGCCGAATTGGTCACGCACCGAGTCGAGCGCGGCTGTCGACGGGATCCGCCGACGCTGAATTGCGCGTCGGATCCGCGCCGCTCGCAATCAGGCCGCCGAGCAGCGCGCGAGCCATGTTGCCCGCGCCGATGAACGCGATCCGGGGGACTTGCATGCTGCCGACTCTCTATGGCGTCGCGGGACGCTCGCCGAAGATGGCCGTGCCGATTCTGAGGTGAGTGGCCCCTTCGTGCACCGCCGCCTCGTAGTCACCGCTCATGCCCATCGACAGTGCATCGAGCGCGTGGCCGGCGCGGTTCAGCGACCGACTGGAGCTCGCGCAGCTGTGCAAACCACCGACGCTGTCGGGTGACATCGTCACTCGGCGGCGGTAGCACATGAGGCCTCGCAACCGCAGTCGCTCGAGCGGGCGACCTCGTCGGCCAGCGGCTTGAGGTCCTCGGGCGCACACCGGCCTTGGCGGGTTCCGGTACGAGCTTCACCTGCAGGCAGACGTTGAGTGGCGGTGCGTGGAACGGCCGCTGTGCACTCGAGGCGGCGAGCGATCTGCAGCCGATCGACGCTGTGGACCCACGCAAAACGCTCGGCGATGGTGCGCGTCTTGTTGGATTGAATGTGGCCGATGAAATGCCAGCGCACCGTGTCGTCCGCGAGCGCGTCGATTTTCGCCAGCGCCTCCTGCGGGTAGTTCTCGCCGAAATCCCTGATACCCAATGAGTGCACCGCGCGCAGCGCTTCGAGCGACTGCGCCTTGCTGACCGCGACGAGTGTGATCTGCGTCGGATCGCGCCCGGCCGCGGCGGCGGCGCTGGCGATGTGCGAGCGCACGAAAGTGAGGTTTTCGGGCCAATTCTGCGGAGCAATTAACATATTGGGGGCCTGACGGCTCCGTTATACTCACGTCGCTTTTTTGGGCGCACTTCAGCCTGCTTGAACCGGGCGGGGAGCCGGTGCCCCGCAAGGCCGTTGCCATCCTAAGGAGACCGAATGGCCGTCGACATCGCGCAACTGCTGGCGTTCGCCGTCAAGAACAACGCCTCGGACCTGCATCTGTCCGCGGGCGTGCCGCCCATGATCCGCGTGGACGGCGACATGAAGCGCATCAATATGCCAGCGCTGACGCACAAGGAAGTGCACAGCATGGTGTACGACATCATGAATGACAAGCAACGGAAGGCCTACGAAGAATTCTTCGAGACCGATTTTTCCTTCGAGATTCCCAAGCTGGCGCGCTTCCGCGTCAACGCGTTCAACCAGAACCGCGGCGCGGGCGCGGTGTTCCGCAACATTCCGTCGCAGATCCTGACGCTCGACGACCTGGCCGCGCCAAAGATCTTCAAGGACCTGTGCATGCTGCCGCGCGGCCTGGTGCTGGTCACCGGCCCGACCGGCTCGGGCAAGTCGACCACGCTCGCCGGCATGGTCAACCACTGTAACGACAACCGCCCGGATCACATCATCACCATCGAGGATCCGATCGAGTTCGTGCACGAGAGCAAGCGCTGCCTGATCAACCAGCGCGAAGTGCACCGCGATACGCTCGGGTTCAGCGAAGCGCTGCGTTCGGCACTGCGCGAGGATCCGGACGTGATCCTGGTCGGCGAAATGCGCGACCTGGAGACCATCCGCCTGGCGCTCACCGCCGCCGAAACCGGCCACCTGGTGTTCGGCACCCTGCACACCAGCTCCGCGGCCAAGACCATCGACCGCATCGTCGACGTGTTCCCCGCGGCCGAAAAGGAAATGGTGCGCGCGATGCTGTCCGAGTCGCTGCGCGCGGTGATTTCGCAGACGCTGCTGAAGCGCATCGGCGGCGGCCGCATCGCGGCGCACGAGATCATGATCGGCACGCCGGCGATCCGCAACCTGATCCGCGAAGGCAAGATCGCGCAGATGTATTCCTCGATCCAGACTGGCCAGGCGCAGGGCATGCAGACGCTCGACCAGTGCCTGCACGAGCTCACCGCCAAGGGTGTAGTCAGCAAGGAAGAGGCGCGCTACAAGGCGCAGCACAAGGACAGCATCTGGTCCGGCGCCCGGTCCCTCCGACGCGGTAGGTAACCATGGAACGCGATCAAGCCATCAAGCTGATGCAGGACCTGCTGAAGCGCATGGTGGACAAGAAGGGCTCGGACCTCTTCATCACCTCGGGCTTCCCGCCGGCGATCAAGATCGACGGCGAGATCCGGCCGCAGAGCGAGCGCGCGCTGACGCCGGAGCAGAGCCGCGACCCTGGTGCGCGCCATCATGAACGACAAGCAGACGCGCGAGTTCGACTCCACCAAGGAGTGCAACTTCGCCATCGCGCCGCTCGGCATCGGGCGCTTCCGCGTCAGCGCGTTCGTGCAGCAGGGCAACTGATCGGCGCCGTGCTGCGTACCATCAACGCCAAGATCCCGACCTTCGAAGAGCTGGATCTGCCGCCGATCCTGCGCGAGATCGTGCTGTCGAAGCGCGGCCTGGTGATCATCGTCGGCGGCACCGGCTCGGGTAAATCGACCACGCTGGCCGCGATGGTCGGCCACCGCAACGAGAAGACGCGCGGCCACATCGTCACCATCGAGGACCCGGTCGAGTACGTCCATCCGCACAAGGGCTGCGTGATCACGCATCGCGAGGTGGGCGTCGATACCGAGTCGTGGCACATGGCGCTCAAGAACACCCTGCGCCAGGCGCCCGACGTGATCCTGATCGGCGAAATCCGCGACCGCGACACCATGGAATACGGCATCCAGTTCGCCGAGACCGGCCACCTGGTGCTGTCGACGCTGCACGCCAACAGTGCCAACCAGGCGCTCGACCGCATCATCAACTTCTTCCCGGACGAGCGGCGCGAACAGCTGCTGATGGACCTGTCGCTCAACATCCGCGCCATGATCTCGCAGCGCCTGATCCCGCGCGAGACCGGCACGGGCCGTATCGCGGCGATGGAGATCATGCTCAATTCGCCACTGATTCAGGACCTGATCTTCAAGGGCGAAGTGGTGCAGATCAAGGAAGTGATGTCGCGCTCGAACCGCCTCGGCATGAAGACCTTCGACCAGGCGTTGTTCGAGCTCTACGAGACCGGTTTCATTTCCTACGAGGACGCGCTGCGCAATGCGGACTCGAAGAACGAGTTGCGCCTGCGCATCAAGCTCGAGAGCAAGCGCGAGATGAAGGCGGAAGCGGAGGGCGCGCAGTCGCTGCGCATCGTCGAGGAAACGGAAGGCAAGGTGTTCTGATGGTCGAAGGGTGCCAGCATGCCAGAGCACGACCACCACCGATGGCGCCGGACAGCCGACGCTCAACACCAAGCCGCTGTTCCAGCTGATGGTGGAGAAGAAGGCCTCGGACCTGTTCTTCACCTCGAACGCGCCCGTCAAGATCAAGATCGAAGGCCAGATCTTTCCCGGTCAACAAGCAGATCCTGAGCCCCGAGACGGTGCGCCAGGCCGCCTACGGGCTGATGACGCCGGAGCAGGTCGAGTACTTCAACGAGGAGCTCGAGATCGACTTCGCGATCTCCGAGCCCGGGCTCGGGCGCTTCCGCGTCAACGTGTTCCATCAGCGCGGCTACCCCGCCATGGTGCTGCGCTACATCACTGCCGACATGCCGCGGCTCGAGGCAGCTGGGCCTGCCCGAGATCCTCAAGGACCTGGTGATGCTCAAGCGCGGCCTGATGCTGATGGTCGGCGCCGCCGGCTCGGGCAAGTCGACCACGCTCGCGGCGATCATCAACTACCGCAACGAGACCTCCTCCGACCACATCGTCACCATCGAGGACCCGATCGAGTTCCTGCACACCAACAAGAAGTCGATCATCAACCAGCGCGAGATCGGGCTCGACACCAAGTCCTACGCCCGCGCGCTGCGCGGCGCGATGCGCGCCGCGCCGGACGTCATCCTGATCGGCGAAATCCGCGATCGCGAGACGCATGGAAGCCGCGATCACGCTGGCGGGCACCGGGCACCTGTGCATCGCCACGCTGCACGCGAACAACAGCGCCGAGACGCTCGATCGCATCATCAACATGTTCCCGCGCGATCAGCACAACCAGATCTTCCTCGACCTGTCGCAGTACCTGCGCGCCATCGTCTCGCAGCGCCTGGTGCGCACGCGCGACGGCAAGCGCGTCGCCGCGGTCGAGGTCATGCTCAACACGCCGCACATCTCCGAGCTCATCAAGCGCGGCGACGTGGTCGGCGCCAAGGAAGCCGTGCGCACCAGCACCGAGCCCGGCATGCAGAGCTTCGACGCGTCGCTGCACGGGCTCTTCAAGCAGGGCAAGATCGAGCTCGAGGAAGCGCTTGCCAACGCCGACTCGCGCACCAACCTCGAAGCCAAGATCAACTTTGGGTGAGCGCCGTGCCTGAGTTCATGGGGTCAGAATTGAATTCTGACCCCTGAACTCATCGGCGCGAACGCCCGCTCCTAACTCCCCGCCTTGAACCGCTCGTTCGCGTCCTTGAACTTCTTCTGAATCGCTTCGAGATCCATGGGCCGTTCGCGCAGCGTCTCGGAATCCCATTCGCTGCGTGGCACTGCGAAGAAGTCGCCACCGTAGATATGAATGGCCCCCGTCATGCGGGGGATGGGATTGGTGACGGAATGGATTGCATCCGTCGGCAGGGCAAAAACTTCTTTCTCTGACAGCGACGCGGCCCCCGACGCTTCGATCACGCCCGCCCCCTTGCGCTGCCACACGATATTGTCCTCGCGGCCGGTATAGATCCCGATCGAGGCCCACATGTTGTGGTTGTGTGGCAGCAGCACCATCAACGGTGCCCACACAACGTTGAGGATGGTCAGGTCCGGCGCTCGGTAGATTGCCTTGATGCCCACCTCGCTCGGCTCGCCGATGCCGTCGAGCACGGCGCGTGGGTTGGACACGGCCCGATCGAGGATCTCTTGCACCGCTGCCTGGCTCTCACTTTCGCCTCGCGCGCGCTTGACGTCGTCGATGAAGCGTTCGAGGTCGAAACGGGTCGCCGACGAGGCCCGCGTGCTTTCAGCCGGGGCGGTCGTGCTTCCGGCGGCCATCAGACCCGCGGCGGCGGTGAGAAAGTATCGCCGTGACAATCTGGCAGCCATCGCAGTCTCCTCCCTGGTCGATCTGTGCCGATTATGCGACCGGCAGATCGAGAAGTTTATTGCCGAAAGTCAGTGGTATTGGTGGCAAGTCCTCTCGCGATGTCCCAAGGGGCACGTGACGGCAACGCTATCCGGAGCCCAGAATGCGCGCGACCGACAGACCGGTTGAGCTGGTGCGAAAAAGGGAGAACCGACGGTGAAATCGCTCTTGGTGTTCGCGTTCCTGTCGCTGGGGATGGCCCTGGCGCGCCCGGCCCTGGCCGAGAATTCAGCGGCGCCCGCCGCGGGGGATGACTGGCACTGGGAAGCGACGATCTACATGCTGGGTGCTTCGATGGATGGCACGACCGGCGTCAATTCCCTCACGACCGATGTGGACGTGGGGTTCGATGAGATTCTCGAGAACCTGGAGTTCGGCGCGATGGGGCGCGTGCACGCCGCGCGCGGGCCGTGGGGAATCGGGCTCGACATCATCTACATGGGCCTCGGCGCCTCGAGCGATCGACCGCCGGCCGACATCGACCTGGATGAGACCGCGATCGAGCTGAGCGCCGACTTTACCTACAACCCCTATTTCGCCTCGGTGGTCGGTGTGCGCTACGTCGATCTCAGCGTCGACATCCGCTTCCAGGGTCCGCTGGGCCTGCAGAGATCGCCGAGCGTCGATTGGTGGGACCCGTTCGTGGGCGCGAACATTCGCGCGCCGCTCGGTGAAAAGTGGAGTTTCCGCGGACGCGCGGATATCGGCGGCTTCGGTGTCGGATCCGACCTGGCCTGGCAGGTGGAGGCACTCTTCGACTGGCGACTTTCGGAGCGAACGTCCATTCAGATCGGCTATCGCTGGATCGACATGGATTACGAGGATGACGACAACGGCTTCATCTACGACCTGCTCATCCAGGGCCTGCAGGCGGGCGCGATGTTCCGCTTCTAGAACACCGTAGCGGCGTCGAACACCGGACCGTCCACGCACACCCGCTTCATCGCCGGACCGGACTCGGTCCGCACCAGCACCGTGCAGCCGGCGCAGCCGCCGACCGCGCAGGCCATGAACTCCTCGAGCGAAAGCTGGCACGGGATCCCGAAGCGCCGCGCGACCTCGGCAGCCGCCTTCAGCATCACAGTCGGCCCGCAGGCGAAGAGCTCCACCTGGCCGAGCTCGGTCGCGCTCAGGTGTTCCAGCCACGCCGCAGCGAGACTCGTGACGTAGCCGCGGAAGCAACCCGGATAGTCCGCGAAGCTGGCCAGGCGGCTCGGCACGCCCCATTCCTCCAGCAGCGGCATCGCGGCGATCGCCTCGGCCGGAATGCCGGGCACGAGCAAGGTCGAGGGACGCGCGCGAAACGGGAACGGGATTTCAGAACCCATCAGAACGAGCGGTTGCCAGCCGGTGCGCGAGGTCAGGGTCTCGGCGAGGAAGACCATCGGCGGGATGCCCACCCCGCCTCCAACCAGCAAGGCGCGCGGCCTTTCGACATGCGGCGTGAAGCCCCTGCCGATCGGTCCGAGCGTGTTCACGACATCGCCTGGGCGACGAGTCGCCAGGTGACGCAAGCCGGCCCCCACCACCTTGTAGAGCACTTCGATCCAGCCATCGCGCGGGCTCGCGCGCATGATCGAGAGCGGCCGGCGCATCGGCACCGACGGATCGCAGGTCAAGTGCACGAAGCTGCCGGCGGTGGCGCTCGCTGCACAGTGCGGCGCCGCGAGCCGCAGGATGAACTGCTCCCCCGGATGGCTCGTTTGTTCGAGTACGGGCGCTTCTTCGACGAAGATCGTGCCGCGTTGGGGTCGTGGCAGCCCCGGCCCGGACGTCACGCCCGGTTCCAGTCGCGGCGCAATCCTTCCGTGACCGCCTCGAGCACCGCCATGCGCACGGCCACGCCGTTGGTGACCTGCTGCTGAATCACTGATTGCGGTCCGTCGGCCACCTGGGGGTCGATCTCGACGCCACGATTCATGGGTCCCGGATGCATCACGATCGCATCCGCCTTGGCGAGTCGCAGGCGTTCGAGCGTGAGTCCAAACTCGCGGAAGTAGCTGGGCCCGTCCGGCACGCTTCCTTCGGTCATGCGCTCCCGCTGGATGCGCAGCATCATGACGACATCGGCCCCGCGGATGCCTTCCTCGAGCGAATGCACGCGTTGGCAGCCGGCGAATTCAGCGCTCCCGGGCATCAGTTCGGGGGGCGCAATCAGCCTGAGCGAGCCGACACCGAGCGTGGTGAACGCCTGTGCGGCCGAGCGCGCCACGCGGGAATGCGCGATGTCGCCCACCATCGCGACCGTGAGCTTCTCGAAGCGGCCCTTGCGCTGGCGGATCGTGAGCGCATCGAGCAGCCCCTGGGTGGGATGCGACAGGTGAGACTCACCGGCGCTCAGTACGCTCACGTGCGGGGCGACGTACTGCGCGACGTGTCCGGGCACGCCCGACTCGGTTTCGCGCATCACCAGCACATCGATCTGCATGGCCTGGAGTGTGAACACTGTGTCGAGGATGGTCTCGCCCTTGGAGCGCGAGGACAGGTGAACCTCCAGGTTGATCACGTCGGCTCCCAGCCGATGGGCCGCCAGCTCGAACGAGCCGCGCGTGCGCGTGCTGGGCTCGCCGAAGAGATTGGCGACGGTGACGCCCGCGAGGGTCGAGGAACGCGCCGGCGGAGCCCCGAGCGGCCGGATGAAATGCTGCGCGCGGGTCAACAGGCGCTCGATCAGCGGCCGCGGCAGGTCCTCGAGCGTGATGAGGTGCCGGAGCCGCCCCTCGGCATCGATCTGCTGTACGCGCTGGGTTGTCGTTGTCGCTGACGTCATGCCGTTCTCACGGGCGCCGCCCGCCCGGCCGAGCGTTCGAACCAGCGCTCGAGGATCACGCACGCAGCAACCGCATCGACGTCGGCACGCTGCACGCGCCGCTTGCGCCGGCCGCTGGCCCTGGCGCTCCTGAGCGCATCCGCCGCCTCGAGCGACGAGAAGCGCTCATCGACGAGGTCGACCGGCAACCCATGGAGTCGTCCAAGCTCGCGCGCGAAGCTTTGCGCGGTACCCGCGAGCTCGCCCGGCGAGCCATCGTCGTTGAGCGGCACGCCGACCACCAGGATTGCGGGTTGCCTGTCGTGGACGAGGCGATCGATCGCCGGCCAGTCGATGCCGGAGCTGCCCGCCTCGAGGGTCGTGACCGGGGTGGCCCGCCGCGTGACCGAGTCACCCGCCGCCACGCCGATGCGCTTGTGGCCGTAGTCGAAGGCCAGGGCTGTCCATTGTCGGGTGGCCGGGTCAGGCATGTCCGGCGACGGTGGAGATCTGGGTGAGCTCGATGCCGAGGATGCGTCCCGCGGCCTGCCAACGTTCCTCGTACGGCAGATCGAAGATCACGCGCTCGTCCGCCGGCACGCTGAGCCACGCGTTGGCGAGCATTTCCTGTTCGAGCTGTCCGGCATCCCAACCCGCATAGCCGAGCGCGATGAAGGCATCGGGCGGTCCCTCACCGCGCGCCATCGCGGCCAGGATGTCGCGCGAGGTGGTGACCTGGATCTGCTCGGAGACCTTCAGCGTCGAGTCCCACTGGCCGCCGTGGCGATGCACGACGAAGCCGCGATCGGTCTGCACCGGGCCGCCGCGCAGCACCGGCTGCGCGCCGATGCGGGCATCGGCGGCATCGAGCGACAGCTGCTCGAATACGTCGCTCAACTTCATGGGCAGCGGACGGTTCAGCACCAGACCGAGCGCTCCCTTGGAGCTGTGCTCGCAGATCAGGGTGACCGTTTGCGAAAAATTCGGGTCCGTCATGGCCGGCATGGCGATGAGCAGCTGGTTGGTGAGGAACTCGGGCGTCGTCATGGCGCAAGTATCCGGCGTGCCGGGGCGTGGCTCAAGCCGCCGAACGGCAGTTACGGAGTGTCAGCGGAGCGGACGGAGGACTTAACCAGCTCGCCGGCGATGAACTGCCACTCGTAGGCAAAGCGCAACACGTCGTGGCGCTCGTGCAGCTCGCGCGGAAACGGATCGAACGGCGTCGAGAGCTTCAGGATCGCCAGCGCCGCCTGGTCGAGCTCGGCGTGACCGCTGCTGCGGCGGATCACGATATCCTCCATCACGCCGTTGGCGCGGACGGCGACCTCGAGCACCGGGCTTCCGGAGAGCCCGCGGCGGCGCGCCTCCAGCGGGAAGTTGAGCGTACCCACCTTCTCGACCTTGCGCTTCCAGCCGTCCAGGTAGACGGCGACGTCCGATTCGCGCGTGTCGGGTGTCACCACGAGCTCGCGCTCGCTGCGACCCTTCAGCACCAGCTGCTCGCTGTCGTCCGTGGATGGCACGGGTGAGACCGGGCCGGCCCGCATGAGGAGTGCCGTCTGCTCAGGCCCCGTGTTCTCTTCGGTGGCGTCGGCGAAATACACCATCTGCGAAGCCTGGCCGCTCGAGGCGAGCACTTCGGGGCTCGCGCGCTCGCGTCCCGCCTGCTGGCTGTTCAGGGCCTGGCCCTGGGGAATGCCGGGGTTGTCGATCGGAAAGAGCGAGGATTGCGGGCTCTCCGCGCGGCGTGACTCGACCGTGTTCCCGGCGCCCTGCTGGGTGCGCTGCGCGAGGTAGTCCGCATCGCGGTTGACCGCGGACTCCGGCAGCCGGTTGCTCACCAGCAGCACCTCGAGCGTCGGCAGCGAGTCCGGGTCGTAGAAAGAGCGCACGCCGAAGGACACCCCCAGGATCACGATTCCGTGGAAGAGCCCGGCCAGGAAGAGCGTGGTCATGAGCCGGTCCTTGACCGGCGCGACACCCTCCTTGGTCTGAATGGGGTCCATGGCCGATGCGGTCGCGGCGTTCACCGTGTCGCGCGGCTCGCAAGCCGGCGGGCGACGGCGTCCATCAGCAGGCCGCCGATGTCGAGGTCGAACTGCTTGTCGAGCTCGCGGATACCAGTGGGGCTGGTCACGTTGATCTCGGTCACGTAGTCGCCGATCACGTCGAGGCCGACGAACATCATGCCGCGCTCGCGCATGGCCGGGCCGATGCGGCCTGCGAGCCAGCGATCGCGTTCGCTCAGGGGCCGGCCCTCGCCGCGCGCACCGGCGGCCAGGTTGCCGCGGTTGTCGGTGGCGGAGGGGATGCGCGCCAGCGCATAGGGTACCGGCTCGCCATCGATCAACAGTACGCGCGCGTCGCCGCGGGTGGCGATCTCGGTCAGGTAGCGTTGTCCGATCGCGTAGCGCTGGCCGTATTCGGTGAGGGTCTCGAACACGACGTTGGCGTTCTTGTCGCCGCTCTCGACCACGAAGATGGAGCGGCCGCCCATGCCGTGCAGCGGCTTGACGACGATCTTGCCGTGCTCGGCGAGGAATGCGCCCAGGTCCGCCATGTTGCGGGTGATGAGCGTGGGTGCACAGCAGTCGGGGAACCAGGCGGTGAACACCTTCTCGTTCATGTCGCGCAAGCCTTGCGGGCGATTGATCACCAACGCCCCGGCGACCTCGGCGCGCTCCAATATATATGTGCTGTAGATGTACTCGGTATCGAAGGGCGGATCCTTGCGCATCAGGATGACGTCCAGGGCGCCCAGTCGTTCGGGGCGTGCCTCACCCAGGCTGTACCAGTCCTTGAGGTCGTTGCGGACCTTGAGCGGCGCGAGCCGGCCCCAGGCCTCGCCATCCCGCAGCCACACGCCGTCGAGCTCGAGGTAGAGCACCTCCCAGCTACGCGTCTGGGCGGCGAGCAACATGGCCAAAGTGCTGTCCTTGGCGGGCTTGATGTGACCGATCGGGTCCATCACCACCGCGAGGCGCACGCGTTGCGGCATCGAGCAGCTTCCCTTCGGCAATACCCTGAAGGCCGGGATACTACCCCGGCTGTGGTACTGCCACACTTCCGGGCGCAATTCCGGGCCAGTTCACGGCTCGGTCGGGTCGGGCAGCTCGCCACCGCCAGTTGTGAACCGCGTCACGCTGCGTGCGGGCCGCGAAATTGTGAACTGTGCGCATTAGCGGAGGCGAAACTGATATGTTAAAACGCGTCCTCGTTGCGTCGGCGCGCAGGGAGACAGTGCACGTGGCGGATGGCAAATCGAAGCTGAGCGGTCTGAAGGTGCTGGTCATCGACGACAGCAAGACCATCCGTCGCACGGCCGAGACCCTCCTGAGCAAGGAAGGCTGCGAGGTGTTCACCGCGATCGACGGCTTCGATGCGCTGTCGAAGATTGCCGATCATCAGCCCGACATCGTGTTCGTCGACATCATGATGCCGCGGCTCGATGGCTATCAGACCTGCTCGCTCATCAAGCACAACAAGGTTTTCAGGTCGATTCCGGTGATCATGCTCTCGAGCAAGGATGGGCTGTTCGACCGCGCGCGCGGCCGCATCGTGGGCTCGGAGCACTACCTCACCAAGCCGTTCACGAAGGACGAGCTGTTGAACGCGATAGAGACTCACGTCGACAAGTGACCGGGGGAACTGGAGACCACGCGATGGCGCTGATCTTGATCGTGGACGACTCGCCCACCGAGGTTCACGTGATGCAGAAGGCCCTCGAACGTCATGGCTTTCAGACGGCGGCTGCCGAGAACGGCGCCGAGGGCATTCGCAAGGCAAAGGAGATGCACCCCGATCTCATCTTCATGGACGTCGTGATGCCGGGCGTCAACGGGTTCCAGGCGACGCGCACGCTCGCCAACGACCCGGCGACGCGCGCCATTCCGATCATCATGGTCACGACCAAGGGGCAGGAAACGGATCGCATCTGGGGTCTGCGCCAGGGCGCGGTCGATTATCTGGTGAAGCCGGTGACGCCGCAGCGGCTGGTGGAGAAGGCGCAGGCAGTACTTGCCGCTTGATATGGAGTCATCTCCCGCGCTGCGCTCCTTACGCGATCGACCGTTTGAGCTGCTGCTGGAGCTCGAGCGACGCAGCCGCGCCGGCGCCGCCGAACAGGGCCGCGATACCGGTCCGGACCGCGAATGGGTGGGAGTGGCTTTCCGCATGTCGGGCGAGGTGTTCCTGGTGGCGCGCGAGGAGACGCGCGAGGTGCTCGGACTTCCGAATGCGATCACGCGCATTCCGGGCGCGCGCACGCTGGGTCAAGGGATTGGCGAATGTGCGGGGACAACTGCTGCCGATCCTCGACCTGCGCCAGTACCTGGGCAGTGGCGCGACGCAGGCGGGCCGCAACGCGCGCGTACTCGTGGTGAATCACCGCGAGGTTCCGGCGGGCTTGCTGGTCGACGAGGTGCTCGGGTTCAGACGCTTCGCGGACCGGGAATTCTCCGCCGAGGTGCCGCCCACGGTGGTGCGGGTCGACCGCTACCTGGCCGGGGCATTCCGCCGCGGCGGCGAAGTCTGGCCGGTGTTGAGTCTGCGCAACCTGGTCGAGAGTCCGAGTTTTTTGCAAGCCGCGTCGTAAGCGACGCGAGCGGGGGCCGAGCGAATCGGGACGACTGCAATGGCGAATACTTCCATTCCCAAACTTCAGGGCCTGCGCGTTCTACCGGTGCTGATGGCCGGCGCGCTCCTGTGCCTGCTGCTGGCGGCGGCGGGTGTGTTCTACGGCGACCGTTTCGCCGGCACGATCAGCGGCTCGCCTGCGGCCACGCGACTGGCCGCGCTGTCACAAGGGCTGCCGCTCAAGGCGCAGCTCGCCCTCAGGGGCGATCCGGCGGCGTTCGAAGCCCTGGAGAAGGGCCGCAAGGACCTCGATTCCGCGCTGGCAGGCATTGCCAGCACCGACGCCAGCGTCGCTACCGATGCGCGCTGGAAGGAGCTCGGCGATGCCACCGATGTCGTGCTCGACAGCCGCGAAGCCGCGCTCACGGTCGCCAAGTCCGCCGCCGAGGGTCGCGAGCTCGTGCCAAAGCTGCTGGCGGAATTCGGCAATCTGTCGGGGGCTTTGGGCAAGGGACTCGAGGGATTCGCACGGCACCTGGAGCGCTTCGAGCTCAATGGCCAGCGTGTGCAGCAGGACCTGGAAGCGCTCGCCGGCGGCGTGGGTGATGCGCCCGCGATCGCGCAGCGCGTGGCGGACAACACCGATTATCTCGGCCAGGTGCTCAAGGGCCTCGCCGGTGAGGACAGCGGGCTCGGCGTACCGCGCCTGACGGGTGCCGATGCCGAGCAGCGGCTCAAGGCGGTGCAGGAGCTCTACGGACAACTGAACGAGCGCGTGCGCGAGGCCGTGTCGGCCACGCAGGCGCTGGTCGCCGCGCAAGGCGCGGCGCGCGACATGTCGGCGAGTGCCGATGCGCTCGCGACCTTGAGCGGGGACCTGCGGCCGGTGGTGAGCGGAACCGCTCCCGACCTCATGACGCGCACGCTTCCCCTGGCGCTGATTGGAGTTGCGGTGCTGCTGCTGCTCGCGACCGCCGTCATCTATTTCGCCTCGGCCAACATCCGGCGCGCGGCCGAAACGCACGCGACGCAGAACGAGCGCAACCAGGAGGCGATCCTGCGGTTGCTCGATGAATTGAGCAGCCTCGCCGACGGCGATCTCACGGTGCAGGCGACCGTGACCGAGGACATCACCGGCGCAATCGCGGACTCCATCAACTACGCGATCGAGGCCCTGCGCGAGCTGGTGGCGACGATCAACGATTCGGCGATCCAGCTCGACGGCACCGCGAAACAGACCCAGGCACTCTCCGCGCACCTCGCCAAGGCGAGCGGCGCGCAGTCCAAGCAGATCGCCTCGGCCACCGAGTCGATCGGCGCCATGGCGGCCTCGACCGAGGAAGTCTCCGGTAACGCCGAGCGCGCCTCCGACGTGGCGCGGCACTCGGTCGACGTCGCACACAAGGGCGGAGACGCGGTGCGGCGCACGATCGACGGCATGAACGCGATCCGCGAGACCATCCAGGAGACTTCGAAGCGCATCAAACGCCTGGGCGAGAGCTCGCAGGAGATCGGCAACATCGTCGAGCTCATCAACGACATCGCCGAGCAGACCAACATCCTGGCGCTCAACGCCTCCATCCAGGCCTCCATGGCGGGCGACGCCGGGCGCGGCTTTGCGGTGGTGGCCGATGAGGTGCAGCGCCTCGCGGAGCGCGCGGCGAATGCCACCAAGCAGATCGAGGTGCTGGTGCGCACCATCCAGACCGACACCAACGAGGCGGTCGTGTCGATGGAGCGCAGCACCACGGACGTCGTGGGCGGCGCGCTCCTGGCCGAGAACGCCGGCGCGGCGCTCGAAGAAATCGAGCAGGTCTCGAACCAGATCGCCAGCCTGGTGCAGAACATCTCGGCGAGCTCGCGCGGCCAGGTCTCGACGGCGGGCAACATCTCACGCAACATGCAGGTGTTGCGCGAGATCAGCTCCCAGACCGCCGACAGCACCAGCGCCACGTCGCAGGCGATCGGCAAGCTCGCGGAATTGTCGGCACAGCTGCGCAAGTCCGTGACCGGCTTCCGGCTGCCCAACTACACGCCGACCGTCACGGCGACTGCGGTCGCGCCCGTGAAGTCCGCAACGCCGCCGCCGCCGACGCCGCGCCCGCCGGTCGATGCCGCGAACTCGGGCAAAATGCGCAAGGTGAGTGCGAGCGCCTGACCCTTGCATGCCCTGAACGCAGCCAGGACCAATACCGAGATGACCGAAGTCTCATCGCAAACGTTGCACGTCGTGAGCAAGGAGCTCGGCACGACGCTCAACGACGCGCGGGTTGCGCTCGAGAACTTCGCCGAGCATCCCGAGACCACCAAGCTCCTCGATCAGTGCGCCCAGCACCTGCACCAGGCGCACGGCGTGCTGCGCCTGGTCGAGGTCTACGGCGCGGCGCTGCTTGCGGAGGAGATGGAGCAGGTCACGCGCTACCTGGCGAACGCGACCAACGTCGACAAGAACCAGGCCGAAGGGCTCGATGCCCTGATGCGCGCCATGGTGCAGCTGCCTGCTTATCTCGAGCGGGTGTTGAGCGGCGGGCGCGACCTGGCGCTGGTGCTGCTGCCACTCCTCAACGATCTGCGCGCGGTGCGCGGCAGCTCGCTCCTGTCCGAGGGGACGCTGCTGCTCCTCAATCTCAAGTCGGACCAGCAAGCCACGCCGCTGCCGGCCCGCACGGGCGAACCCCCGCTGACCGTCGTGCAATGGGCGCGCCGCCTGCGCGCGCGCTTCCAGGTGGGGCTGCTGGGGTGGATCCGCGGCGAGCGTGTCGCCCAGAACCTCGAGATCCTGTCACGGGTCTCCGAGAAGCTCGAACAGCTGGCGACCACGCAGGCCGTGTTCCAGCTGTGGTGGGCGGTCGGGGCGGTGCTCGAAGCGCTGCGCGAGCAGGGACTGAGCGAGGGCGCGACCATCAAGCGCCTGATGGGTCTCGCTGACCGGGAGATCAAGCGGCTATACGCGCAGGGCGAAGCGCGCTACGGCGAGAACCCGCCGCTCGACCTGCTCAACAATCTTCTCTACTACGTGGCGCGCGCCAGCAGCCGCGGCGCCCGCGTGATGGCAGTGCGTGCCTCCTTCAAGCTCGGGGAGCTCCTGCCGGTCGACGATTCGGTCGAGCAGGAGCGCGAGAGCCTGTCCGCTCCCAGCGTCAAGCTGATGCGCACGGTCGGCGCGGCAATCAAGGAAGATCTCTCGAAGGTGAAGGACGTGCTCGACATCTTCGTGCGCAAGGGCGGCACGCAGGTCGATGATCTCGCCCCGCAACTCGAGCTGCTGCGCAAGATCAGCGATACCCTCGGAGTGCTCGGCCTCGGTGACTTGCGCACGCGCGTCCAGAACGAGATCCAGCACCTGCAGGGCATGCTGACACAGGGCACGCCCACCAACGATTCCGCGCTGGTGCAGATGGCGGCCACTCTCATCAGCGTCGAAGACAGCCTCGACGACCAGCTCGTGCGCCTGATCATGCCGACCGCGCCGCCGGCGCCGGCGAACGAGCCGGAGAGCGACGTCGAGGTCGGACCGGATACCGACTATCGCCAGGTCACCGGCGCGGTGATGCGCGAGTGCATCGTCAATCTCGCGCGCATCAAGGACGCCATCACGCTGGCGGTGCAGAAGCCCGCTGAATCGCAGGGGCTCGACGCCATCCCGCAGCTGCTGCGCGGTATCACCGCCGGCCTGCTGATGCTGGGCAAGGCCCGCGCGGTCGAAATCGTCGAGAACATCGCCCAGCTGATGCAGAACATGCTGCAGCCCGGCGTGCGGCCGCCGCCTGACCGGCTCGACCGCTTCGCCGATGCGATCGTCAGCGTCGAGTACTACATGGAGACGGTGCAAAGCGGCCGCAGCGATCCGTGGTACATGCTGGACAACGCCCAGGGTTGTCTGAAGGCCCTCGCGGAAATGCACACGAGCGTGGTGCCCGCGGGCCTGCCGGCGGATTCCGGGGTTCACACCCGTACGATCGCCGTCGATACCATGAGGCCCGTGCAGGCGCCGCGCGTGGACACCGAGGCGACGGATCCCGCTGCCGAGCGGCAAGCGGCTTCACTTCCGGTGCTGGCGACCTCCGAGACGCGCAAGCTCGATCCCGAATTTCTCGCGCTCTTCATCGAGGAGGCCAGGGAAGAGGTCACCTCCATCAATCGCCAGTTCCAGCTGTGGGACCAGAACCCCGCGGACGGCGAGGCGCTGGTGAGCGTGCGTCGTTCATTCCACACGCTCAAGGGCAGCGGCCGCATGGTCGGCGCGATGCTGCTCGGCCAATTCTGCTGGTCGGCCGAAAATCTTCTCAACCGCATCATCGCCAAGACGCTGGTGCGCACGCCCGGCATGATGGCAATGCTGCGCGAGGCGGTGCGTGCCTTGCCGCAGCTGGTCGACCAGCTCGAAGGCGGGCGCACGCCCGATTTCGACATCCCCGGCATCATGGCGCGCGCGCTTGCCTACGCGGAGGGGCGCGAGCCGGAACAGGTCACCGCGACCAGCACGGCGCACGATCTCACGCTGGGCGGGGAGACTTTCTCCGATTCCGTGCCGCGCCAGCCGGCGACGGCCGAACCCAGGGAGGGTCCACGCCCTACTACGCCGGCCCCGCCGGCGATGGACCCCGTTCTACACGATATCTACAGCCGCGAGTCCGCGGGTCATCTCGCGATCCTTCGTGACTTCATGCGGCGCAATGCGGCCCTGCCGCCGCCGTGGAAAGTCACCGAGGCGCTCTACCGCGCCTGTCATACCCTGAGCGGCAGCTCGAAGATGGCGGATGCACGTCATGGCATCCGCATCGCCGAGCCGCTCAATCACTACATTCGCCGCGTGTTCGACAGCGGCGTGGGCCTCGACGCCGCGGGGGTCGACGTCCTCAAGAAATCGGTGACCGCCATCGAGCAGGTGATCGGTCACATCAACGAGTCGAGCGGCTTCTTCGTCTCGCACGGTTCGCTCATCGAGCGCATCCGCGCCCTCGATCACGATCTCGACGAGCGCTTCGTCGAGCGTGCCGGTGACGGAGCAGAGGCCGCGCCGCCGCCCACCGCCACCGTGGTCGAGGAAATGGCCGAGGCGGAAGACAGCCAGGAGTTCGATGCCGAGGTCGCCGCGATTTTCAGTGAAGAGGCCACCGAGCTGCTCGAGAGCGCCGACCGGGCGCTGCAGGGCTGGAGCCAGGAGCGCGGCAACAAGGAGCTGGCGTTCGAGCTGAAGAGACAGCTGCACACGCTCAAGGGCGGCGCCCGCATGGCGGGCATCGGCGCGATGGGCAACCTGAGCCACGAGCTCGAGACGCTGGTGATCCAGATCGACGACGGCAAGATCGCGAGCGACGATCGCGCCTTCGAGGTGTTGCAGGCGAGTCTCGACGAGCTGAGCCACATGCGCGATGCGGTCGGCGCGGGCCGCCGCGTGGCTTCCGCGCGCGAGCTCATCCGCCGCATTCGTGCGCTTTCGGGCCCGGCCCCGGCGCCATCCGCCGCGCCGCGCGCACCGGCGGCCAAGCCGATGGCTCCCGCTCCGCTGCCGCCTGCGCGGCCGATACCGGCGATGGAGACGGCGACACCAGCGCCATCACCACCCAAGACTCCGCAGCCGGCACCAGAAGCGCCACGTCGCGCCACCGCTCCGCCCGCAGCGCCCAGGGTGGCGGAGCCACCCAAGGTGAGCGCGACTGCGAAAGCCGAACCGGCAGCGCGCGCCATCGCACCGCCACCGGAGGACACTGAGGATTCCGAGGACGCCGAGGCCGCACCCATCGCATTGCCGCCGGGTCGCGAACCGCAGCCCGCGGCCGAACGGCAGGAGCTCGCGCGCGTCGATGCCGACCTGCTCGACACGTTGCTCAACAACGCGGGCGAAGTCAGCATCTTCCGCTCGCGCCTCGAGCAGCAGGTGAGCTCGATCGACTTCAACCTCGCGGAGCTGTCGCGCACCGTGACGCGGCTCAAGGAGCAGCTGCGCAAGCTCGAGCTCGAGACCGAGGCGCAGATCCTGAACCGGCACCAGGACGAGGGCACCCGCCGGCAGGACTTTGACCCGCTCGAATTCGATCGCTATTCGGCCATTCAGCAGAACACGCGTGCGCTCGCGGAATCCTCCAGCGACGTCGGCAGCATCCAGGGCCTGCTGGAGAACCTGACGCGCGAGGCGCACAACCTGCTGCTGCAACAGTCGCGCGTCATCACCGAGCTCCAGAACGGCCTGATGCGCACCCGCATGGTGCCGTTCCAGCGCCACGTGCAGCGCCTCACGCGCCTGGTGCGCCAGGTGGCGAACGAGACCGGCAAGAAGGCCGAGTTCGTGGTCGAGGGCGCCACGGGCGAGCTCGATCGCCAGGTGCTCGAACGGATGATGCCGCCCTTCGAGCACATGCTCAGGAACGCGGTCGTGCACGGGCTCGAGACGCCCGCCGAGCGGCTCGCCAAGGGCAAGGTGGAAACCGGCCGCATCGCTGTGAGCCTGCATCGCGAAGGCGCGGAAGTGGTCATCGTGGTGCGCGACGACGGCGCCGGCATGAACGTGCGCGCGATCCGCGACAAGGCGGTCGCGATGGGCCTGGTGGACCCGCGTCAGACGCTGACCGATGAGGAGGCGATGCAACTCATCCTGGAGCCCGGCTTCAGCACGGCGGGGTCGGTCACCAAGGCTGCGGGCCGCGGCGTCGGCATGGACGTGGTCGCCACCGAGGTCAAGAAGCTCGGCGGCGCGCTCTTCATCGAATCGACGCCGGGCGCGGGCACGATGTTCACGGTGCGCCTGCCGTTCACGCTGGCGATCAGCCAGTCGCTGATCGTGCGGGTGGTGGATGAGCTCTATGCGTTGCCGCTGCCGACGGTCGAGGGCATCGTGCGGCTCTCGAGCGAGCAGGTCGCGCAGCACCTCGCCGAGGAAGCGCCGAGCTTCGACTACGGTGGCCAGAAGTACCGCTTCCAGCATCTGGGCGCTTTCCTCGGCAGCGCGCCGGCGCTGCTGCCCGAGAACGAGGCTTCGATTTCCGTGATCCTGGTGCGGGCGGGCGAGCATTCCACTGCCCTGGTCGCGGACGAGCTGGTGGGCAGTCGCGAGATCGTGGTCAAGTCGGTGGGGCCGCAGATCTCGAGCATCCGCGGCATCTCGGGCGCCACCATCCTGGGCGATGGGCGCATCGTGATCATTCTCGATGTCGGCGCGCTGGTGCGTTCCGAGTGGCGCGCGCGCTCGCTGGCGGACATCCCGGCGCGCGACCGCGAGGACAAGCGCATCTTCGCGCTGGTGGTGGACGACTCGATCACGGTGCGCCGCGTCACGCAGCGCCTGCTCGAGCGCAACGGCATGCGGGTGATGACCGCGCGCGACGGCATGGACGCGGTGTCGGTCCTGCAGGAGAACATCCCCGACGTGATCTTGCTCGACATCGAGATGCCGCGTATGGACGGCTACGAGGTCGCCTCGCACGTGCGCAACGATCCACGCCTGAAGGAGATCCCGATCGTGATGATCACTTCGCGGGTCGGCGAGAAGCATCGCGCGCGCGCCATCGAGCTGGGGGTCAACGACTACCTCGGGAAGCCCTACCAGGAAGCGCAGCTCCTCGATGCAATTGAGCCGCTGGTGCGCAAGCGCCGCAGCCGGCAGGCGGCACACTGAGTTCTATCCCCTCTCCCGCTCGCGGGAGAGGGCCGGGGTGAGGGTCTTGTGAAATGGATATACCGGTCACCGAGCTCTACAGCCTGCTGATCCCGCTCGCGGGTGAGCGCCTCATCGTGCCGCGCGCGAGCGTGGCCGAAGTCGTGAGTTTCCAGGCACCTGACGCCATGGCTGGTGCGCCGCCGTGGTATCTCGGCACGATCAGCTGGAACGGGCGCATTGCGCCCGTAGTGTCGTTCGAGGGAGCCTGCGGCCAGGCGATTCCCCAGACCACCGGGAGGACGCGCATCGTGGTGTTCTACTGCATCGGCCAGAAGCTGCAATCGGGCGTGTTCGGCATCCTGACGCAGGGGTTCCCGCAGCTCGTGCGCGTGAACGCGGACGTGGTGAAAGCCGATTCGGGACGCACGTTCCCCGAACGCATGCCGGTGCTCTGCCAGGTGCGCATGATCAACGAGACTCCGCTGGTACCCGATCTCGAGCGCCTGGAAGAGATCATCGCCGAAGAGACCACGCCGAGCGGTTAGAGGGGATTCTCGAGAATCCCAAAGCCGCGGAGCTAGGAGAGATCGCCCGCCAGCGCTTGCAAGGCACTCAGCGCGGCGATTGCCGCGGTCTCGGTGCGCAACACGCGTGGCCCCATGCGCAGCGGTGTGAAACCGGCCTGCAGGGCGAGAGCCCGCTCGGCGGGCGCCAGCCCGCCTTCCGGTCCGATGAGGAGCGTCATCGCACGCAGCGGGCCAATCGAGCGTACGCCGGACGAGGCGGCGGGATCGAGCAGGAAACGAGCACCTTCCCCTGGCGAACCCGCGAGCCATGCGGCGAAGGGTTGGGGCGCGAGTACGTCCGGCAGCTGATTGCGGCCGCTCTGTTCGCAAGCTGCCACTACAATTCGGCGCCAGTGCTCGCGGCGCTTTTCCGCCTGGCGGGCATCGAGCTTCACCACGCTGCGCTCGGTGACGAGCGGCACGATCGCAGCGACGCCCAGCTCCGTGGCTTTTTGCACCACCCAATCCATGCGCTCGCCGCGTGACACGCCTTGCCCGAGTGTGATCCGCAGGGGTGATTCACGCTCGAGCGGGCGTTGCGCGCCGAGCCGCACCCGCAGCACGGTGCCGCGGCTCTCGCTGATCGTCGCCGGGTACTCGCCGCCGCGCCCGTCGAAGACGGTGAGCTCCTCACCGACTCGCAGGCGCAACACGCGCCCGACGTGTGCGGCCGCCGCCGCGCTCAGAGCGATCTCGCGGCCGGCGCTCAGCGGCTCCTCGGTGAAGATGCGCGTCAGGCGCATGTGGCGAGATCGATGCCCTCGCGTGCCACTTCGACCATGAGGCGGATTTCGTCTTCGGCGATCACGTAGGGCGGCATGAAGTAGACGACGTTGCCGATGGGCCGCAACAGCACACCGCGCTTCAGACCGTGCGTGTACACGGCGAGCCCGCGACGCTCGCGCCAGTCGAAGGGCTCGCGCGTGCGCTTGTCGCGCACCATCTCGATGGCCACGATCATGCCGTGCTGGCGCACTTCCGCCACGTGCGGATGATCGCTGAGATCGCGCGCCAGTCCACCCATCAGCTGCGAACGGCGATGGTTGCGCTCGATCACCGCATCGCGCTCGATCAGATCGAGGCTCGCGAGAGCGGCGGTGCAGGCGAGCGCGTTGCCCGTGTAGCTGTGCGAGTGCAGGAACGCGTTCAGGCGAGTGTACTCGTCGTAGAACGCCTGGTAGATCGGCTCCGTCGCGAGCACCGCGGAGAGCGGCAGGTAGCCGCCGGTCAGTCCTTTCGACAGGCACATCAGGTCCGGGCGAATCGCCGCCTGTTCGCAGGCGAAGAGCGTGCCGGTGCGCCCGAATCCCACGGCGATCTCGTCCGCGATCAGCAGCACCTGGTGCGCGTCGCAGGCGCGGCGCAGCAGCTCCAGGTAGGACGGGTGGTACATGCGCATCCCGCCGGCGCATTGCACCAGCGGCTCGACGATCACGGCGGCGACTTCTCCGGCGTGTCGCTCGAGCGCCGCCTGCATCGGCGCAAACTTGCGGCGTGAATGCGCTTCCCAGGTCTCACCCGCCTCGCGCTCGAAGCAATCCGGCGAGGGCACCGTGATCACGTCCATCAGCAGCGGTCGGTAGACCGACTTGTAGAGCTCGACGTTGCCGACCGCGAGCGCCCCGAGCGTCTCGCCGTGGTAGCTGTTGCTGAGCGTGATGAAACGCCGCTTGGTCGTCTGGCCCAGATTGCGCCAGTAGTGAAAGCACATCTTGACCGCGATCTCCACGGCCGCAGAGCCGTTGTCGGCGTAGAAGCAGCGCGTCAGTCCGGCGGGCGCGAGGCGCGTGAGGCGCTCGGCGAGCTCGACAGCGGGCTCGTGCGTGAATCCCGCCAGGATCACGTGCTCGAGCCGTTCCAGTTGCTGGACCAGGCGCGCGTTGATGTACGGATTCGCGTGCCCGAACAGGTTGACCCACCATGAGCTGATGGCGTCCAGATAACGGTGCCCGTCGTAGTCCTCGAGCCACACACCCTCGCCGCGGCGGATCGGGATCATCGGCAGCGTTTCGTGATCGCGCATCTGCGTGCACGGATGCCACACCACCGCGAGATCGCGCCGCGACAGCTCCGAATTGACGGTGCCGGAGGACATGAGCCTGCAGTCTAGAGCCTCGACCCGAATGAATCACGCGCGTGCGACTGCTCCGTTCGAGGGTGCCGGGGGTTTCTGGCATCATCCGCGCCTTGAACGGGATGCAGAGGGAGCCGGGGTGAGACGCGAGCACGTGGCGACCGAGGCGGGCGGTCTGGAGGTCGATCCCTCGAGCGGCTGGCTCCTCGCGGTGCGGCGCGTGGCTTCGCCCAATTGCGATGCGCGTCCGATCGGAGTCGAGCCCGAGCTCATCGTCGTGCACGGCATCAGCCTGCCGCCGGGAGAGTTCGGCGGGCCGTGGATCGACCGCCTGTTCACCAATACCCTGCCTTCGGAAGCGCATCCCTACTTCGCGACGATCGCCGGGCAGCGCGTTTCCGCCCATGTGCTCATCGACCGGCGCGGCGAGCTCACGCAGTACGTGCCGTTCCAGCTGCGCGCCTGGCACGCCGGTGAATCGAACTATGCCGGCCGCGCGGCGTGCAACGATTTCTCGATCGGCATCGAGCTCGAGGGAACCGACACGCTCGCCTACGAGGAGCGCCAGTACCACGCGCTCGCGCGCCTGGTCGGTGTCCTGTGCCGCGTGTACCCGAGCCTCAGCCCGACGCGTCTCACGGGCCACAGCGATATCGCATCCGGTCGCAAGACCGACCCCGGTGTGGCGTTCGATTGGCCGCGCGTGCGCACGCTCGTTGCGCTCGAGAGCAGCTCGAGCCCGGGCTTCTGAGATGGCACACACCGCATGACGCTCATCGCGCTCCTGCTCGGCCTGTTGCTCGAGCGGCTGCTCACGCGCGCCCTGCGTCTCAGGGAGCCTCGCTGGTTCGACCGCTACCTCGACTGGGCGCTGGCGCGCTTTCGCAACTTGCGCGGCGGCCGCGCGCTCGCGCTCACGATCGTGCTGGTGCTGCTGCCCGTACTGCCGGTGGCGGTGATCGCCTGGGTGTTCCACGACCTGCTGCTCGGCATCGTGTACGTGGCCTTCGCTGCCCTGGTACTGGTGTTCTCGCTCGGCCCGCGCGATCTGAAGGATGAGGTCGACGACTACCTCGAAGCCCTGGAGCGCGGTGACCGGCAAGCCGCGGAACGGGTGGCGCGCGAAATCATGGAACACGACGCAGCCCAACGCACCGGCACCGCGCCCGACACGCTCGAGGATGCGATCTACGTGCAGACCAACAACCGCGTCTTTGGCGTGGCGTTCTGGTTCATGGTCCTGGGACCGGCTGGCGCGTGGTTGTTCCGCGTGAGCGACCTGATGCGCCGCCGTGCGGTGTTCGAGTACCGGGGCCGCGCCGACAGCTCGGTAATGGTGCCTGCGTTCGTGGACGCGCTGCAGACGGTGCACGGCGTGCTCGCCTGGGCGCCGGCGCGCCTGCTGGCGCTCGGCTACGCGCTCGCCGGCAGCTTCGAACAGGCACTGGACGAATGGCGCCGTTCCGTGCAGGCGGCGGGCGCACGTTTCTTCGACACCAACGACCACTTGCTCGCAGGCGTCGGGCGCGGCGCGCTGAATGTCGAGATCGAGCCGGCGGAATTCCTGGCGTTGCCCGACGAGCGCCGCATCGAGGCGTGCATGCGCCTGATCACCCGCGCGCTGCTCATCTGGCTGGTGTTCCTGGCGGCGCTGGTGCTGATCGGCTGGGTGCGCTGATCGCCTGCAAGCATGCAAGTGCGTGCGGTAGCAGCGTGGGTCCTGTTCTGGTGTGCGCTCGCCGGCGCCGCGGCGGCGTCAGCGCGAACGTCGCAGGGCGCGCAGCGCATCGTGAGTCTGGCGCCGAATCTCACCGAGCTCGTGTTCACCGTGGGCGCGGGCGAGCGCCTGGTGGGCGCCGACGTGTTCAGCAACTACCCGCCGCAGGCGCGCAGCATTGCGCGCGTGGGCGATGCCTTCCAGGTCGACTACGAGCGCGTGCTCACGCTCGATCCCGACCTCGTGCTGGTCTGGGACACCGGAACTCCGGAGCCGGTGATCGAGAAGCTGCGTCACCTCGGTCTCAACGTCGAGCGCATGAGCACGACGCATCTCGATGACGTGCCGCGGGCACTGCGTCGGCTCGGCGACCTGACCGGGACCAGCGCCGCTGCCGAACTCGCAGCCAGCGAGTACACGCAGGCGCTCGCGGCGCTGCGGCAGGCGCACACCGGGGGTGCGCCGATAACCGTGTTCTACCAGATCTCGGCGGCCCCGCTCTACACCATCAACTCCGATCACCTCATCAGCGAGATCATCGCGCTGTGCGGCGGTCGCAACGTGTTTGCGGATCTCGGGCAGCTCGCACCCCCGGTGAGCCGCGAAGCGGTCCTCGAGCGCAACCCGGAGGTGATCCTCGCGGGCGATGACGTGGCGGGCGATCCTTTCGAAGGCTGGCGCCAATGGCGCAGGCTCCGCGCAGTCGAGCTCGGCAATCTCTTCGTGCTGCGCGTCGATCGCGTGGCGCGTGCCACCACGCGAACGGTCGACGGTGCGCGGGAAGTCTGCACGGTGCTGGAGCAGGCGCGGACACGGCGGACGACCCTGCAACCTGGAGTATCACCTTGAGTACGGATTCGGATCCCCACAGCGCACCCGTGAGCGGCACCGAGCGTCGTCGGCCACACCCGGCGCCTGTGGCGCGCCTCGTGCTGATGGGCCTGATCGTGCTCGGTGTGCTGATCGGGTTCACCCTCCTGGTGTGGCTTGCGGTCGAGGTTCGAAAACTGACCGACGACCAGCGCGTGACGCCGACGTTCGCGGACATCCAGCGCGCGGCGTTCCTGTTGCGCACGCTCGCAGTCATCATGAGCGTGTCGCTTGCGGGTGTAGCGGTCTGGATCGGGCACTTCGCGTGGCGCGTGCGCGTCGCGGACGTCTATCCGCCGCCGGGTTCGCGTCACATGAATGTGCGCCGGGTGTTGCGCGGCGCCGAGGCGCAACGCGTGGCGAGAGTCTGCTTGGTGCTCGCCGTGCTGCTCCTGGCAGCCGGCTGCACGCTCGTTCCGCTCGTGTGGGAGCTGCTCGAACGCCTCGGTCTCGGGAATACCTAGGGCCTCAACGGGTCAACGCCTGGCAGACTTCCGGCGCGGCTTTGAGCGCTCGCTTCGAGTGGCACCGCGGCCGCGCTTCCACAGCACCTCGCCGCCGCGCTCGTGACGCGCGAGCACGCGTGCGAGCACGAACAGCAGATCCGACAGCCGATTGAGGTACTTGGAGACCTCGGGTGCCACCGTCTCGGCGCGCGTCAGCGTGCGCACGCGCCGCTCGGCCCGCCGACAGATCGTGCGAGCGAGGTGACAGGCGGCCGCGGCCGGACCGCCGCCCGGCAGGATGAACTCGCGCAACGGCGGCAAGCGCTCGTTGAAGCCGTCGAGATCGGTCTCGAGGCGCGTCACGAACGCATCGGTGATCGCGCGATGCCCTGGGATGCAGAGCTCGCCCCCGAGGTCGAAGAGGTCGTGCTGGACTTCGGTCAGGCAATTGCGCACGGCCTTCGGCATGGCGCGCACCGCGAGCACCACGCCGATGGCGCTGTTGAGCTCATCCACCGTGCCGTAGGCCTCGACGCGCGGCGAATCCTTGGCCGTGCGCGAGCCGTCGCCGAGGCCGGTGCTGCCGTCATCCCCGGTGCGCGTGTAGATCTTGCTGAGACGGTGGCCCATCTATCTGAATTCGTACCGAGCGGCGACGAAGACACTGCGCTCCGGCGTATTGTAGGTCGAGGCGAGCTCGTACTGCTCATCGAGCGCGTTCTCGAGGCGCAGCTGCAGCGACAGGCCCCGCACCAGTGCGAGCCGCGCGTACAGATTGACCAGCGTGTAGCCCTCGAGCTCGACCGGATCGGGGAAGCCGAAGTCCTCGCGCTCGCCGCTCACCAGCACGTCGAGCCCGATCTCGTGAGCACCCAGCGTTTTTGCAAGCGCGACCGTGAGACTCTCGCTCGCGCGGCGCAGGAGCTTGGAATCGGTGGTGAGGTTGCGTGGATCCTGCGCAATCGCTTCCGCGCGCAAGCGCCAGCTCTCGGCGTTGTATTCATAGGCGAGCTCGACGCCATCGATGCGGGCGCGCTCCACGTTCTCGTTCTGGCCCTCGAAGGTCACGGGATCGGTCACCACGAACACAATCAGGTCGTCGATGTCGTTGCGGAAGGCGCTGAGGCGCAACTGCTGCCGTGCGCCAATGCGCTGCACGACGCTCAACTCGTAGTTGTGCGAGCGCTCGGGGTCGAGGTCCGGGTTGCCGCCGAAGCCGAAGCGGTCGGTGCTGTCGGGCGCACGGAAACCGGTGCCCGCCGCCGCGATGAGACGCGTACCGGCGGTGACGTCGATACCGTATTCCGCGTTCCACGTCGCTTCCTCGCCGAAGGTCTGGTGGTCGAGATACGCCGCGGCCAGCAACAGGTGGTGGCGGCCTGCATCGATGCGGTCCTGGAGGAAGGCCATCTCCGTGTCGGTGTCTTCAGCGAAAGGCGCGAAGCTCTCGGTCGAGTCCGTGTCCTCGCGGGTGAGCAGCAGACCCGCGGTCACGAGCTGGTGCTCGCCGATGCGCACGTCGTTCTGCCAGTCGACGGCGTTGCGCCGCGTGCGCACCACCGCGAAGTCGCCGAGGAAGTCCGGCTGATTCTGTTCGATCTCGTCCTCGATGTGACTCAGCATCACGCGCGAGCTCCAGCGCTCGGACGGCGCGATCGTGAAATCGACCGCTCCCACGAGGTTCCTGAAATCCTGGTCCACCGGTGCGAGGGAGAAATCCGAATACTCGGCAGTGCCCTCGGCCAGCCAGTAGCGTGCGCCCACGCCCACCGGTCCCAGCTGCGTGCGGCCCTTGACGGTGAAGGAACGGTTCTCGTAGCCGCGGTCGGTATCGTCGAGGCTGCGCGTCGGGAAGCCGGTGCTCTCGAGCCAGTTGGCGCTGAACGCCACCTCGCCCGCGCTGCCGCCGAAGCCGCCGCTGCCGGCCGCGAGCCACGTGTCGTAGCGGCCATAACCGGTCGCCGCCTCGAAACCGTTGCTGGTGTAACCGCGGGTGATGATGTTGATCACGCCGCCGATCGCATCCGTACCGTAGAGCGCCGAACGCGGGCCCTTGACGATCTCGATGCGCTCGATGACCTCGGGTGCGATGTTCTGTACCGCGGCCCCGCCGAGCGTGCCCGGATTGATGCGCACGCCATCCACCAGCACGGTGGCATGGTTGCTGTCGGTGCCGCGGATGAATACCGAGGTGACCTGGCCGGGCCCGCCATTGCGGCCGATGTCGATGCCGGCATGAAACTGCAGCAGGCCCGCCACATCGGGCGCGAGCGAACGCTCGAGCTCCTCGCGCGTGATAACGATGACGGGTGCGAGCACCTCGTCGAGCAGGGTTTCGGTACGGGTTGCGGTGACGACGGTGGTGTCGAGCGGAGGCGGCTCGGCAGCGGACAATGGCAGGCTCGACAGGACCGCGGCAGCCGCGGCAGCGCGAATGATCGTGGACACGGCGTGACTCCCCCATGCTCGCCCGCATGGCGTTGAAGTTCGAGGCCAGCTCACGATGGAAGAGACGGGGGAACGCCCCAGAGACTCGCCCGCCGCGAAGCTGGTTCATGACCGTCAGGCCGGTCTCCGGGCTTACGAGATGAGATCGGGGTCAGAATTCAATTCTGACCCCATCTCGGATCGGCATCGCCTTCCCACGCGTGGAGCCTCAGAGCTCGCCGCGCAGTGGCATGAGGATGCCGACTTCAACTCGATCACCGTTGCGGGGGCAGCGCCGGCCTTGCTCGCTCAGAGCGAACGCACCGGCTTCCCGTGCACCTGACAGTGGAGCGGCAGACTAGGGAGCGTGGCTGTGGGTGTCAAGCGAGGCGCCTGCCAGTGGCGGGAGGCGCGTGCGACTCGTACGATGAGGCGATGAAGTCCGAATTTCTCAGCGCCGCGCTCGAGGCGGCGGAAGCTGCCACGCAGGTCATCGAGCGGCTGTATCGCGGCAACATCCAGGTGCGCGAGAAGGCGGACAAGTCCCCGGTCACGATCGCCGACGTCGAGGCGGAGAACGCCATCCGCGCCGTTCTCGAGGCGCGCTTTCCCGATCATGGTTTCTATGGAGAGGAAACCGGCGCGCAGCGGCGCGATGCGGAATATCTCTGGCTGGTCGATCCGATCGACGGCACCAAGGCGTTCGTGCGCGAGTATCCGATGTTCTCGACCCAGATCGCCCTCATGCACCGCGGCGAGCTGATCCTGGGCGTGTCGAGCGCTTCGGAATACGGCGAGCTCGCGTACGCCGAGAAAGGGCAGGGCGCCTGGCTCGATGGCAAGCGCGTCAGTGTGAGCACGATCGAGTCGTTCGAGCAGGCGACGCTCTCGACCGGCAACCTGAAATCCCTGGCGCGCGACCCGTGGTGGGTTGCGTTCGGAGCGGTGGTGAGCCAGCTGGATCGCATCCGCGGCTACGGTGATTTCCTGCACTATCACCTGCTGGCGGAGGGCAAGGTCGATGCCGTGATCGAGTGCGACGTCAACATCCTCGATATCGCGGCGCTCGCCGTCATCGTGGAGGCTGCGGGCGGGCAGTTCACGGACTTGCAGGGTAAGCCCGTGTCACTCGACACCACCAGCGTGCTCGCGACCAACGGGCGCCTGCACGCGCCGCTGTTGCGCGCGCTCGGGCGCTAGTCGAGCAGGAAGAACTCGACGGTCGTCACCACGCGGATTTTCTTGAACTCCGGCGAGAACGGATCGCGGTCCTCGACCGTGAAATAGCCCTGTTGCGCGTGGCGGATGGCGCCGACGCGGCTGCCGGAGTCGGACGCGAATTGCTCGGCGGCGTGGCGCGCGTCCTTGGTGGCAATGCCGATCATCTCGGGCTTGATCTGATCGAGCTGCGTGAAGCGGTAGTCCGTGCGTGCCTCGTAGTTCTGCACGATCGCGACGCCCTGCTTGACGAGCTCCCCGGAGCGCTCGAGCGCTGCCTTGACCGCATCCACGCGGACCGTGCGCAAGGTCACCGTGACCTCGGCGACGTAGCGACTGAGATTCGCCCGCTCGCGCATCACGCCCTGCGCTTCGCGATCCTGCACGCGCGGCGCCGAGACGCTCACCGGCTCGTCCTTGAAGTCGCGCTCGAGGAAGGCGCGGATTTTGCGCGCGCCTTCATCCGCCCGGCCCTGGAGCGTCACCAGATCATCCGCCGTCACGGCGAACACGATCGGCCAGATGGCCAGGTCGGCTTTCGCTTCGCGTTCGGCGAGACCCTTGACGGTGACGAAACGCTCGCTCGAGCGCGCCTTGAGGAGGCCATGACCGATGAAGTAGCCGCCGAGCGCAAGACCGAGCGCGACGGCGCCGCCGAGGATGGCGGAAGAGAGGCTGGACTGCGCGTTCAAGAAAGGACTCCGGTTGGGATAGGGCACTACTGTGCCCGATTTCCTAGTCGCTGACGAACACGCGGCGGCCGCGGAAGTCGAGCTCGTGCATGGTCGTGCGGTACAGGCGCGTGAGGTGGCTGGCATCGAGCACGGCCGCGCTCGAACCAAACACCCAGGCGCCGGCGCCGAAGAGCAGCAGCACGTTGTGCGCGAAGCGTGCCGCGAGTGTGGCATCGTGCAGCGTCGCGATCACGCATGCGCCCGCGTCGGCGCGGGCGCGAAACAGCTGCAGCACCTCGAGCTGGTGATGCGGATCGAGATGGTTGGTGGGCTCATCCAGCAAATAGAGCTCGGGCTCCTGCGTCAGCACCGTGGCGATCGCGAGTCGCCGGCGCTCGCCGCCGGACAAGGTTTCCACCGCGCGCTCCTCGCGATCCGCGAGGTCGACATTCGCGAGCGCGCCGCGCGCGGCGCCAAGATCGCGCTCGCTCTCCCACCGCCAGAACTCGATGTGCGGATGCCGGCCGATGAGGGCGGTTTCGAGGACGGTGGACGGAAAGGGGTCCTCGCTCGACTGAGCGAGCAGGCCGAGTACCCGGGCGAGCGCGCGCCGCGACCAGAGCGAAAGCTCATTGCCCCGTACCTCGATGCGTCCCGCAGCGGGTGGCCGCAGACCCGCGAGTGTGTGCAGCGTGAGCGTCTTGCCGACCCCGTTCTCACCGAGCACTGCAATGAACTCGCCCGGGTGCGCCGCGAACGTTAGTCCCTCGACCAGCCGGCGGCCGGCGATCTCGACGTCGAGCTGCGAGACATTCATGACCGGATCGCGGCGGGCATCGCGCTGCATGGGCGACTCAGGGTGCTTCGATCCAACGGATTTCGGCCGCTGTCTGCGGACCGATGATGACGCTGCCGAGGGCGAGCGGCATTTCCCATTCCTGCTCGCTCAGCATGCGCCGCCCGCCCATGACCTCGGCGTATTCCTGCGGGTAGAGCGGTTGCTGCTCCGGATCGGCGTAGCCGGCGGGAAACAGCGGTCGTGCATCGAGCGGATCGTACTTGTCGCTCGCGCCCACCGTGTGCAGAAGCTCGTGCGCGATGACCACGTTGTTGGAACCCGCCATCTCGCGGTCCGCGAAGGCGTGCACGATACCGAGCAGCCCTTTCTGCAGTCCCAGCGAGTGCGGCACCGCCGCGGTCGTGGCGGGATCGTGGAACATCACGAACATGCGGATGTCGGGCGGCGGCCGCGCGCCGTCGCCCGCCGCGCGCCATGCCCAGAACCGCAGCTTCAGGCTCCACAGCGCACGGCCGAGCGCACTGGCATCCGCGTCGAGCTGCGGTGGAGGGTCCGTCACTTCATCGTAGACCTCGACGCGCACCGGCTCGGTGAGAGGCAGATGGTAGTGCTCAGCCTCGCGCGCCATGAATTCCTCGATCGACTCGAAAGTCTCGTTCGACAGTGCGCCCATGTAGTCCGCCGCGGCGGCACTGCCATCCGCGTTCATGGGGTGAATCGCGATCCACAGCGGCGTGTCCCAATCGGTCGAGCGCACACGCGCGAGATAGGTTCCGACGGCGACGAATACCAGGATGGCGAGCAGGATCGTGATGCGAACGACGCGGAACATCGGTTATTCGGACGCCGTCGCTTCGAGCTCGATGATCTCGCCCTCCGACGCCGACACGCGGATCTCGATGGGACGGCAGCAGACGCTGCAGTCCTCGATGTAGGTTTGTTCCGGCTCGGACAGGTCGACCACGATTTCGATGTCCTCACCACAGTGGGGGCACGTGATCGAGCGTGCCTCGATAAATCCCGTCATGGCTGCAGGCGCGTCGCGGTCCAGGCGCCCGCGCGAAACTCGTGCTCGCCTGCGGGCGTGAGCGAACGCGTCCAGCGCGCGCGGTCGTGGATGCGGAATTCGCCTGCCACCCAGAGCTCCACCGACTGCGCCCACAGCCGATACCCGCCCCAGTGTGGCGGGCGCGGCACGACGATTTCGCCGCCCGCTGGCGCCGGTGAGAGCACGTCCGGTGTGCCGAGACGCGTCGCTGTCTTGCGCACCGCATCGACGAGCTGCGAACGCGCCGCGACCGGCTCGCTCTGCGCGCTCGCCCAGGCGGCCACGCGGCTCTGCCAGGCGCGGGTCGCGAAGTACGCATCGCTCTCTTCGGGCAGCGCCTTGACGATCGGTCCCTCGATGCGCAGCTGCCGGTGCAGCGCGTCCCAGTGCAACACCACGGCGCCGCGCGGATTGGCGGCAATATCGCGCGCTTTGCGCGAAGCGTAGTTGGTGTAGAAGAGGAGATAGCCGGGTTCCGCCACGATCTGCTTGCAGAGCACCACGCGCGCGGCGGGTTGCCCGTTGGAATCCACGGTGGCGAGCACCATCGCGTCCGGATTCGGTTGCGCACGCAGCCGCCACGCTTCGGCCAGCCATGCGGCGGCAGTGGTCATCGGCTCGGGGGGCAGCGGATCGGGCAGCAACTGGCGCTCGGTCGTCATCGCGCTCGCGATACTAGCGTGCCACCTCGCGCCGCCGCCAGAATGGGCGCCCCGGACTGTCCCGCAAGGAATCGCTGCACGCATGCCCACCGCGCTCGTCAACGGCGTCGACCTTTTCTACGACGTGCACGGCAGCGGTGAGCCGCTGGTGCTGCTGCATGGGCTGGGCGCGAGCAGCCAGGACTGGGAGCACCAGGTGCCAGAGCTCTCGCGTCACTACCAGGTGATCACCCCCGACCTGCGCGGCTTCGGGCGCAGTGCCAAGCCACACGGGCCGTATTCGGTCCCGCAGTTTTCGAGTGACATGCTGGCGCTGATCGACGCGCTCGGCGTCGGCCGCTGTCATCTCCTCGGTCTCTCGATGGGCGGCGCGGTGGCGTTCCAGATGGCGCTCGATCAGCAGCCGCGGTTCTCTAGTCTCATCATCGTGAACAGCTCCCCGAACTTCAGGCTGCATTCCTGGCGCCGCCGCCTGATGGCGTGGACACGGATCCTGGTGCCGCACGTCTTCGGCATGCGCGCCATGAGCCATCACGTAGTGAATCGCCTCTTTCCAAAGCCGGAGCAGGGCGAATTGCGCGCGCGCCTCATCGCGCGCGCGAGCAGCAATGACCGCGACGCCTACGTGGCGGCGGTGCACGCCCTGAAGGGGTGGTCGATCGAGCGGCGGCTGGCGGAAATCCGCACGCCCACGCTGGTGATTTCCGCGGAGTTCGACTACACGCCGGTGGCCGAGAAGGAGCACTACGTGGCGCGCATGCGCAATGCGAAGCTGCGGGTCATCTCCGACAGCCGTCACGCGAGCCACTGGGACCAGTGGCAGGCGTTCAACGGCCTGGTGCTCGAGTTTCTGCGGCAGCACCCGCATGCGCCAAGCTGAACGCAGAGCTGAACGCGGGGTTCAGCACGAGTTCAGAGCAGCGGCTCTAGAGTCGGCTCACCTCAAACTGGAGGGGAGAGCACATGAAACGACTCCATTGGCTCGGCGCGCTGACCGCAAGCGCACTGCTGTTCTCGGCGGCCGCGGGTGCCGACGATCGCCACGAGCGGCGCAACTGGGACCGCGACCGTCATCACTCCGACCGCTGGGACCGCGGCGATCACTCGCGAGGCCGCGATGGCCGCTGGAATGACCGGCGCTATCACCACTCGCGACCGGACCGGTACTGGACGCCACCTGGCCACCGCTACGGCCATGGCTATCGTCATGGGTACCGCCATGGGTACCGGGATAACCGGTATCACGGGGGCTACCGCCGTGATTATTACGGCGGGCGCTACTACGACCCGCCGCGGTACCACCGCAGCAGCGCTGACGGCACGCTGATCCTGAGTTTCCCGATCTGGTAGCCAGCCCGCTCGCCGGCTGCGCGGGGCCCTGCGGGCCCCGGCGGCCGGCATTTGTCAGCGGGAAGTCAATCCTTGCGGGGCGACGGAGGCGCCGGTAAGAATGACCGCAGTCAACCGCCGGATCGACTGCGAGCATGAAGCTGGACACGCTGCGCGAGCAGCTCAACGCCCTCGACCGCGAGCTGCTCGAGCTCGCGTCGCGTCGCCAGGCGCTCGCCACGGAGATCGCCCGCGTCAAGGGCGAGGCAGGCCTCCCGACCCGCGATTTTGGCCGCGAGCGCGACGTGCTGATGCGCGCCCGCGCGCATGCCACGGAGCTCGGTCTCTCACCGGGACTCGCCGAGGGACTCCTCCGGCCGCTGATCCACGCCTCGCTCGCCACCCAGGAGCAGGCACGCATGAGTGCGCAGGGCCACGGCACGGGGCAGCGCGCGCTCATCATCGGCGGCAGCGGCAAGATGGGCCGCTGGTTCGTGGACTTCCTCGCTTCGCAGGGTTTTGCGGTCGAGATCGCCGACCCGGCAGGGCCGGCCCCCGGATTTGCGCACCGTCCCGACTGGCAGCAAGGCGCGCTCGATCATGACCTGATCGTGCTCGCGACGCCGCTCGGTACCACTGCTGCCGTGCTTGAGCGCCTGGCTGAACGTCGGCCGCGCGGGCTGGTGTTCGACATCGGCTCGCTCAAGACACCGCTGCGCAAGGGATTGCAGGCGCTGGTGGCGGCGGGCACGCGCGTCACGTCCCTGCATCCCATGTTCGGGCCGGACACCGACATGCTCTCCGGGCGGCACGTGGTCTTCATCGACCTCGGGCACGCGCAGGCTGTGGCCGACGCTCGCGCACTCTTCGCGCACACCATGGCCGAGCAGGTCGTGACGACGCTCGACGAGCACGACCGCCTGATCGCCTACGTGCTCGGGCTCTCGCATGCGCTCAACATCGCCTTCTTCACGGCGCTCGCGGAGAGCGGCGAGGCGGCTCCGCACCTCGCGCGCCTGTCGAGCACGACGTTCGACGCGCAGCTCGAGGTCGCGAGCCGCGTGGCTGCGGAAAGCCCGGCGCTCTATTTCGAGATCCAGAGCCTGAATGCGTACGGCGATGAATCGCTGCGGGCGCTCGAGGCCGCGGTGGCGCGCTTGCGGCACATCGTGACGAACTGCGATGAGCCCGGCTTCGCGAGCCTCATGACGCGCGGCAAGTCGTACCTGGACGACCGCTCCGCGATACGCGCTCAAGGCTGAGGGAACAGGCAGGAAGGACCGCATGGCGCGCAAGGATTCGAGATCGGCGACGACGGGTGGCGCGCGGCGTGGTGCGGACGAGGAACTGCGCGAGCTGCGGGAGCGCCTGCTGGTGCTCACGGACGAGGCCGCGAAGAACGAGGTGATCCTGCGCAAGACGCAGGAGCGCGAGCTCGATCTCCTCAAGGCGGAATCGCTCCCGGCGCTGCTCGACGTGCTGGTGAACGGGCTGGGCGATTCCTATGCGCTCGATTCCGTGACGCTCATCCTGGTCGATCCGCAGCACGAGATCCGCCATCTCCTGATCGGCGGGGGACAGCGGCTCGAGGATTTCCCGGAGGTGTTCTTCGTCGAGAGCCTCGCGGGCATGGCGCCGCCCTTTGCGACGTTGCAACGCCCGTGGCTGGGTCCGTACGTCGGCTCCGATCACCAACTCATTTTTCCACATGGACGACCGCTCAAGAGCGTGGCTCTCATTCCCCTGCCGCGCCGAGATCGGCTGACGGGCACGCTCAATTTCGGATCGCTCGACCCCAAGCGCTTCACGCGTCATCACGCGACGGATTTTCTCGCGCACCTCGGCAGCATCGGCGCGGTGTGCCTGGAGAACGCGGTCAACCGCGCGCGCCTGCTGCGCAGTGGCATGACCGACTTCCTCACCGGCTGGCACAACCGGCGCTACCTGCACACCCGCATCAAGGAAGAGCTGGCGCGCGCCCAGCGCCATTCGACGCCGGTCGCCTGCCTGATGATCGACGTCGATCACTTCAAGCAGATCAACGACGCCTACGGCCACCTGGCCGGCGATCACGTGCTGCGCGAGCTGGCGCAGCGCATCGATGGACAGATCCGCGGCAGCGATACGGCGGCACGGTTCGGGGGCGACGAGTTCGCCATCCTCTTGCCGGAAACCACGGCCGGGGAGGCCGCGCAACTCGCCGAGCGCATCCGGCTAATCGTGTGCTCGGTGCCGGTCGAGGTCGGCCCGGAGCGCTTTCACACGCTGTCGCTGTCGATCGGCGTCGCGGCGGTCAACCCGGGGCGCAGCGAACGCGACCTCAAGGCGATCGCGGACGGATTGCTGGCCGAAGCCGATGCCGCGCTCTATCGCGCCAAGGCACAGGGCCGCGGACGCGTCGAGGCGTCCCACCAGGCTGTGTCGGGCCTGTAGCCGCGGTTCTGGGGCGTCGGGTCCACACGGCGCCCGGCATCGTCAGTCCTCAGGAAGTTCGCAACTAGGCGATGAAGCGCTGACGTCGCATCAGCACCAAAAACAGCGGCACTCCGATCATCGCGGTCAGCGCCCCGACCGGCAATTGCCGGGGCGCGATCACCGTGCGCGCGAGCAGGTCCGCGAGCACCAGCAACAAGCCCCCGAGGATCGTGGAGGCCGGAATCACCACGCGGTGGTCGCTTCCCAGCACCATCCTCACCAGGTGCGGTGTCACGAGGCCGACAAAGCCGATACTGCCCGCCGTGGTCACGGCTGCTGCCGTCAGCACGGAGCCCGCTATAAAGAGGCTCGCCCGCACGCGACCGAGCGGCAACCCCAGCGAGCGCGCCTCGACCTCGCCACGTGCCAGCAGATTGAGTGAGCGCGCGAAGAGCAGCGCGAGCACCAGCACCGGCACCAGCACGGCGATCACCCGCGCCGGCGAGATACTCGTCGAGAAATCGCCCATCAGCCAGAACACCATGCCGCGCAGTCGGCTTTCGCTGCCGAGCGCGAGCATGAGACTGACCAACGCTCCGCAACCCGCGGCCACGACCACGCCCGTCAGCAGCAAGCGCGTCGGTGTCCATCCGCCCGCGCCATGGGCGAGCACGAATACGAGCAGGGTCGCCGCCAACGCTCCCACGGCGGCGCCCGCATCGATCCACAAGCCGCCGAGACCCGCGAGCATCGCCGCGAGCGCGGCGACGGCAGCGCCGCCCGACACGCCGAGGATGTAAGGATCGGCAAGCGGATTGCGCAGCAGCACCTGCATCAGCACGCCGGCGAGGGCGAGCGTGGCGCCGGTAGCGAAGGCGCAGAGCGCGCGCGGCAGGCGCAACTCGAGCACCAGTGTGCGCGCCAGCGAATCCTCCTGGTCGAACAGCCCGCGCCACAGGTCGGCGGGGTCGAGCGCGGTGCTGCCGATGGACACGGCCGCCACCAGGCTGGCGAGGGCAGCGACTGTCAGTAGCGCGAACGACAGGGCGAGTGGGGGACGCTTCACGCTGCGCAGGCGGGGTGAATGGTGAGATAGAGAGTACGGGCGCCTTGCGGTGCGTGTCGAGTGCCGAGGACTTCTGGCGGACACCGGGAGTGTGAAAGAATGGCCACGGGCGGGATTTTCACATGGCAGATTGGATCGACTCCGACGGTTTTCGGGCCAACGTCGGCATCATTTTGATGCGCGAAGGCGGCGAGCTTTTCTTGGGCGGACGCACGGGCGGACGCGGCTGGCAGTTTCCGCAGGGCGGCGTGCGTCGCGACGAACCCGTGCAGGAAGCGCTCTACCGCGAGCTTGCCGAGGAAATCGGACTCGAGGCGAACGACGTCGAAGTGCTCGGCAGCACGCGCTCATGGCTGCGCTATCGCCTGCCTTCGCAATACGTGCGGCGCAACTCGCAGCCGGTATGCATAGGGCAGAAACAGCGCTGGTTTCTGCTGCGTTTCAAATCGTCGGAAGACCGCTTCCGTCTCGATTCGACCCCCGAACCCGAATTCGAGCGTTGGCGCTGGGTCCCGTACTGGACCCCGGTACAGGAAGTGATCTATTTCAAGCGTCGCGTGTATGTGCGCGCGCTGCACGAGCTGGGCACGCTGGCGTTTCCGGACGGTCTGCCGCCCTATCCGGAGGGCTGGCCGGATCCGCTGGGCCCGCAAAAAGACGTCGCCAGATCGCGACGTTCCAGCTAGTAGCCGGCCATGACGCGACTTGCGTCATGCCCGGTGCGCGGACGGCTGCGGTAATCTAGCGCCCTCTTTTTGGAGGTGCTTCCCCCGACATGGTCGAAGCGACGAACCTGGTCATCCGGATGCAGCGCCCGTGGTTGCGCCGGCTCATCTGGATCGCCGGTCTCGCCGTGTTGCCGCTGGCGCTCTACCTCATGTACGAGCTCGGACGCTTCGATGGCGGTTACGACCGGCTCACGGTGGGACAGCACCGCCGCGAGCTCGAGGTCGAGATCGAGCGCCTGCAGAAGGCCAATGCCGAGCTGCGCGCGCAGGTGGCCGAGCTCGAGACCGGCGACATGAGCCACCAGCAGGAAAGCAGCGAGCTGGCGCGCTCGGTCGCGGAGCTGCAGGCGCAGGTCGCACGCCAGAGCCAGGACCTCGCTTTTTATCGCGGCATCGTCGGTTCGACGATCGGCGCGCCCACGATCAAGGTGCAGCGCTTTCAGGTGCATCCGGGGACCACGCCGCGTCACCATCGACTGCGCCTGGTGCTGGTACAGGCGGTGCGGCCCGACAAGGTGGTCGCGGGCACGGTCGCGCTCACCCTGCAGGGAACCGAGCGCGGTAAGCCCGTCACTTACAGCTTGGGACGGCTCACGGCCGACGGGCGCGACCAGCTGCCGTTCTCGTTCCGCTACGTCCAGGATCTCGACCAGGAGATCGTGTTGCCCGATGGATTCCAGCCGGCCCGCGTCAGCATCGAAGTGCGCGCCTCGGGCCGCAGCGGCGCGCCGTTCAACCAGTCTTTCGACTGGGCGGTACAACCCACCTGATTTCCAAAACCCGGGAGTTTCACAGCCGATGTTCAAACGCAACCGCAACAGCGATCCCGTGCGCAGCACGATCGACACGCTCATCGGGCGCACCACGCGCATCAACGGCGATGTCGCATTCACCGGCGGCTTTCACCTCGATGGCCAGGTCACGGGCAACGTGCGCGCCGAGCCCGGCGCCACTTCCGTGCTCAGCGTGAGCGAGCACGGCTGCATCGAGGGATCCGTCGATGCACCGCACGTCGTGCTCAATGGCACCGTGAAGGGCGACATTCGCGCGCGCGAGCGCGTCGAGCTCGGCGCCAAGGCGCGCGTCAACGGCAACGTTCACTACTGCGTGATTGAAATGGCCATGGGCGCCTCCATCAACGGCAAGCTCATTCACGAGGTGGACGAGGCGGCTGCGCCGCCTGGCGCGGCGCTCGCCCACGGCGCCAAGGCCTGAAAGCGGGCCTTTTTGACCGGCCCCTGCCGAGCCCCTAGACTGCCCTATGGATCCGAGAACTGACGCATGAACGCCGTTTCGCCCACTCCGCCCAGCGCGCCGCCTGCTCCGCTCGTCTTCACCGACGCCGCGGCCACCAAGGTCGGCGAGCTGATCCGTGGCGAGGCCAATCCCAACCTGAAGCTGCGCGTCTTCGTGCAGGGCGGCGGCTGCTCGGGATTCCAGTATGGTTTCACATTCGACGAAAACATCGAGGACGGCGACACCTGCGTGGAGAACCAGGGCGTCAAGCTCATCGTCGATCCGATGAGCTACCAATATCTCATTGGCGCCGAAGTCGACTATCGCGAAGACATACAGGGTGCGCAGTTCGTGATCCGCAACCCGAACGCCACCACGACCTGCGGCTGCGGGTCGTCGTTCTCTGCCTGAGAGCCGCCGAGGCTCCGACTCCTGGGCAAAGCGGCACCCAAAGTTCCCGACGTCATCGCCGCTGTCGATCTCGGATCGAACAGCTTCCACATGGTGGTTGCGCGCTACTCGCACGGGCAGCTCGTCATTCTCGACCGCCTGCGCGAAATGGTGCGCCTGGCGGAGGGGCTCGATGCGGACGGGCGGCTCGACAAGGCGGTGTCGGCGCGGGCGCTGGCGTGCCTCGAGCGCTTCGGCCAGCGACTGCGCGACATGAAAGCCGAAGGCGTGCGCGTCGTAGGCACCAACACGCTGCGCAAGGCGCATCGCAAGCAGGCCTTTCTCGAGCGCGCGCGCGACGCGCTCGGCCACCCGATCGAGATCATCTCCGGCATCGAGGAGGCGCGCCTGATCTATCTTGGCGTCGCGAATACGATGCCGAACGATCCCGGCAAGCGCCTGGTCATCGACATCGGTGGTGGCAGCACCGAGCTCATCATCGGTGACGCCTTCAACCCGCTCAAGCTCGAAAGCCTGCACATGGGTTGCGTCAGCATGAGCTTCGAGCATTTCCGCGACGGCAAGATCTCGGACAAGCGCGTGCGCCGCGCGCGCCTGGCGGCGCGTCTGGAGCTCGAGCCCGTGCAGGCGGCATTCCGATCGCAAGGGTGGGAGCATGCCGTCGGCAGCTCCGGCACCATCCGCGTGATCGCGGACAGTGTGCATCGTATCGATCCTTCGGCCGCGGACATCACGGCGGAGGGGCTCGAGCGCCTGATCCACGAGGCGATCGAGGCCGGGCACGTGAGCGAGATCAAGCTGCCCGAGGTGACGCCCGAGCGCGCACCGGTCTTCCCGGGTGGGCTCGCGATTCTCGCGGAGCTCTTCGAAGTGCTCGAGATCGAGCACATGCGGGTTGCGGACGGCGCGCTGCGCGAAGGTCTCCTCTACGACATGATCGGCCGCTTCACCGACGAGGATGCGCGCGTGCGCACGGTGCGCGCCATGGAGCAGCGCTATCACGTCGATGCCGAGCAGGCGGCGCGCGTCGAGACGACCGCGCTCGATTTTCTCAGGCAGGTGGGCGGCCCGTGGGGGCTTGCCGAGCCACTGGCCGAGCTCGCGATTGGCTGGGCGGCGCGGTTGCACGAGATCGGGCTCGACGTTTCGCACTCCCAGTACCAGAAGCACGGCGCCTACCTGCTCGAATACGCCGACATGCCCGGATTCCCGCGCGAAGAGCAGCGCCTCCTCGCCTGCCTGGTGGGCGGTCACCGCCGCAAGATCGTGCTAGATGCCTGCGAGGAGCTGATTCCGCCCTGGGACAAGAAAGCGGAAATGCTGATACTCGTGCTGCGGCTTGCAGTGCTGATGCATCGCGGGCGCACCACCGAGCAGCTGCCGTCCATCAAGCTGTCACCCCGCGGCCGCTCGCTCACCATCGAGTTTCCGCGGGGCTGGCTCAAGGACCACGCGCTCACCATCGCGGACCTGCAACAGGAAGTGGAGTACTGGAAGGCGGTCGGCTACCGCCTGCGCGTGTTCGATTTCATGCACTGACCTGGCCGGGAGCGGCGTGCTCGTGTAGCAGCTTCTGCTGGGCGCTCAACGGCTCCGCGCCATCGCTCGGCACGCGCGCATAGCTGCCATCCGCGCGCAGCTCCCAGGCCTGCGTGTTGTCCGCAAGATAGGTCTCCAGGTCGCGCAGGATGCGCTCGCGGTGCTTGCGCCTCTCGACCGGGAACGCCACCTCCACGCGCCGGAAGAAATTGCGCTCCATCCAGTCGGCGCTGGCGCAATAGAGCTCTTCCTCACCGCCGTTGAGGAAGTAATACACGCGTGAATGCTCGAGGAACCGGCCGACGATCGAGCGCACGCGGATGTTGTCCGACACGATCGGGATCCCGGGCCGCAGTGCGCAGATGCCACGCACGATGAGATCGATGCTCACGCCCGCGCCCGACGCTTCGTAGAGCGCGTGGATGATCTGCGGCTCGATCAGCGCGTTCATCTTGGCGATGATGCGGGCCTTGCGGCCGTGGCGTGCATGCTCGGTCTCGCGCGCGATCTTCTCGAGCAGCGAGCCATGCAGCGCGAACGGCGACTGCAGGAGTTTCCTGAGCCGCGGCACCTGCGTGAGGCTGGTGAGCTGCAGGAACAGCTCGTGCAGATCCTCGCCAATGGCCTCATCGCAGGTGAAGAGCCCGTAGTCAGTGTAGGCGCGCGCGGTCTTCAGGTGATAGTTGCCGGTGCCGACGTGACAATAGCGGCGCAGGTGACCCTCTTCCCGGCGCACCACCATGATCAGCTTGGCGTGCGTCTTGTATCCGACCACGCCGTACATCACGTGCGCACCGGCCTCCTGCAGGCGGGTGGCAAGCTCGATGTTGGCGGCCTCGTCGAAACGCGCGCGCAGCTCGATGATGACGGTGACGTCCTTGCCGCCCTGCGCCGCTTCGACCAGCGCGTCGACGATCTGCGAATCCGCGCCGGTCCGGTAGAGCGTCTGCTTGATGGCGAGCACTCCCGGATCGGCGGCGGCCTGGCGCACGAAGTCCGTGACCGGGGCGAAACTCTGGTAGGGGTGATGGAGCAGCACGTCCTTCTGCCGGATCACGGAGAAGAAGTCGCCCACGCCCTGCAAGCGCCGCGGCACGCCCGCGGTGAAGGCGGGGTACTTGAGATCGGGCCGATCGACCAGGTCGTAGATCGCCATCAGCCGGTTGAGATTCACGGGCCCGTCCACCTGGTACAGGTCGTTCGGCGTCAGCGCGAAATGATCCAGCAGAAACTGGGTGAGCTCGGGCGGGCAGTCGTGGGCGGTTTCGAGCCGCACGGCTTCGCCGTAGCGGCGCTGGGCCAGCTCACCCTCCACCGCACGCAGCAGGTCGTCGACTTCTTCTTCATCGACGAACAGGTCGCTGTTGCGCGTCACGCGGAACTGGTAGCAGCCGAGCACGTCCATGCCGACGAACAGCTTGGCGACGAACGCTTCGACCACCGTGGACAGGTAGACGAAGTCGCGCCGCCCGCCTTCGTGGGGCACGCGGATGATGCGCGGCAGTGAACGCGGCGCCTGCAGGATGGCGAGCGTGGTATTGCGTCCATACGCATCCTTGCCCTTCACCTGCACGATGAAATTCAGGCTCTTGTTCTGGATCCGCGGAAACGGTCGCGCGGGATCGAGGGCGAGCGGTGTGAGCACCGGCTCCACTTCCTTGTCGAAGTGCTCCTCCAGCCAGCGCGCCTGCTCCGGCGTCCAGTTGTCGGGATTGGCGAAGCGGATGCCGCAGAGTTCCATCGCGGGAGTGAGCACGTTGAGCAGCGCGTATTGCTCGGCAACCAGCATCACCGCGCGTTCGTGAATGGCTGCGAGCTGTTCCTGCAGGCTCAACGCATCCGGCCCGGCATCGAGCGAGCCCAGCTCGAGGCGTTGCTTCAGGCTCGAGACACGGATTTCGAAGAACTCATCGAGGTTGCTGCACGAGATGCCGAGGAAGCGCACGCGCTCGAGCACCGGGAGCGTCTCGTCCTTGCACTGCTCCAGCACGCGCTGGTTGAACTCGAGAAAGCTCAACTCGCGGTTGATGTAGAACTGCGGCGACTTGAGGTTGGGAGCATCCATCGGCCGAGCATAGCAGCACGAATGTTGTTAAGAATTTGTGACCGTGCGTCCTGGATGAATCGCGCCAAGCACGACGCTGCGCTGCGCACCCGTGACCGACGGTAGGTTGCCCGCCAACCCGCCGAGGGCGCGATAGGCGAGCCAGGCGAAGCCGCTGGCCTCGACGTGATCCGGATCGAGGCCGAGCGCCGCTGTGGTTTCCACGCGCGTGCGTGGCAAGTGCGCCGCGAGGCGCCGGCGCAGCTCCAGGTTGTGACTGCCGCCGCCGCACAGCAGCACGCGCTGTGATTCACCGAGACCACGGAAGGCCTCGGCGATGCTGCGCGCGGTGAGCTCACACAGCGTTGCCTGCACGTCCTCGGGTTTCAGTGCATGGCCGAGTGCGCCGAGATGTCCTTCCAGCCATCTCATGTGGAAAAGCTCGCGCCCGGTGCTCTTGGGCGGCTCTGCGGCGAAATAGGGCTCGGCGAAGAAATGCGCGAGGAGCTCGTCGTGCGCGCGCCCGTTCGCCGCCCAGGTGCCACCGCGGTCGAAGGCGGTCCCGAGGTGCCGGGTCGCCCAGGCGTCCATCAGGCAGTTTCCCGGACCGGTATCGAAGCCGACCACGGTGCCCGACTTTGGCAGCCACGTGAGGTTGGCGATGCCGCCAATATTGATCACGGCGCGATTCTCCTCTGCGCTCGCGAGCACTGCCTGGTGAAAGGCCGGCATGAGTGGCGCGCCTTCGCCGCCCGCCGCGATGTCGCGCCGCCTGAAGTCGGCCACGGTCGTGATACCAGTGCGCTCGGCAATCAGGTGCGGATTGCCGATCTGCCAGGTAAACGGATGCTCGCCATGCGCGTGGTGACGCAGCGTCTGTCCGTGGCTGCCCACGGCTGTCACGCGCGCACCCGCTACCCCCGCTTCGTGAAGCAGATCGAGGGCGGTGGCCGCGAACACTTCGCCGATCTCCGTGTCGAGCTGGCCGATGTCGTCGAGCCGGCACTGATCGGGCGCGTCGATGAGCTGCAAAGAGCTGCGTGCGCAACGACTCCGGGTACGGTCGTGACAATGCGTGAGTCAGAGCGCAACGCTTGCCATCGATGTCGACCAGGGCCGCGTCGATGGCGTCCATGCTGGTGCCGGAGATCAGGCCGAGATAGAGCGCCATGTGGGGAGGACCGGTGAGATCGGCTGACGGATAGCGGCGCGTGCCGCTCTCAACGGTCGGCGAGCAGCGGGCCGCGGTTGATGAGGTCGAGCTCGGCGAGCAGCGGGGCGCTGCGCGCGATGAAATCGGCGCGCGATTCCTCGGCGATCGGACGCGCATCGCCGAGTTTCACGGTCTGTGGATTGCGATGCACGCCGTGGACGCGGTACTCGTAATGCAGGTGCGGACCGCTCGCGAGCCCGGTGCGCCCGACGTAGCCCACCACTTGTCCCTGGCGGACGCGCTGGCCCTGCGCCGCGCCCTTGGCGAATCGCGACAGATGACCGTAGAGCGTCGAAATGCCGCCGCCATGCTCGATCACGATGGCATTGCCGTAGCCGCCCTGGCGACCACGGAAATGAATTCGTCCATCGCCCGCAGCGCGCACCGGCGTGCCGCTGGGCGCGGCGTAGTCGACGCCCTTGTGGGCGCGGATCGTGTTGAGGACCGGGTGGCGGCGGCGCGGATTGAAGCGCGAGCTGATGCGGCTGAATTCCACCGGGGCGCGCAGGAAAGTCTTGCGCAGGCTCCGCCCGTCGGGCGTGAAGTATTCCGCATGCCCATCGGGCAGGGTGTAGCGCAGCGCGCGATAGACGCGGCCGTCGTTGACGAATTCGGCAGCGATGATGTCGCCGTCGCGCACGAACTCGCCGTCCTGCCAGAGCTGTTCGTAGACGACGATGAAGGAATCGCCCGCGCGGATGTCGAGCACGAAATCCACGTCCCAACCGAAGATGTTGGCCACCTCGAGCGCGGTCTGATCGGAAATACCCGCTTCATCGGCGGCCTCGAACAGCGAGCTCGTGATGAGCCCGCGCCGGCGCTCGATGGTGCGCTCGACGGGATTTTCGATGATCTGCGCCGCGAAGCCCTCGCTGGCGCGCCTGACCTCGAGCGTCTGCGTGACGTTGAGCTGGCGCGTCAGGCTCTGCAGCTCCCCGTTCTGGTGCTTGACGCTGATCTCGTCACCGGGTCGTAACAGGTCGAGGCCTTGCCGGACGCTGGGCAGTTGACGAATCGTGGCGAGGTCAGACAGGTCGAGCTTCAGCCGCCGGAAAATGCGATCGAGCGTGTCGTTGCGGCCCACGACCACTTCGATGGTGTCGAAGCCGAGCGTGGCGGCGACGGACTGCGGCTTCATCGTGATCGTTCCCGGCGACGCGCTCGGGGGTGCGGGTTCCACGGCAGCGATGGTCACCTCGCCCGAAGCGGGACGAGAGTCGGGAAGGATTCCGCCCACGCCTGCGGTCAACCCAACCACGGCGAGGGTTCCCATCCAGAGGAACGCCGCGAGACGCCGCGGAGTGCGCGGCGGTTGGCGATTCCGATAATCGATGCGCAGCGCGCCGGTAGACTGGGTCACGGGAAACAAATGCCGAGCCAAAACAGGCGCTTAAACTATCCGCGACGGCCGGCTCGGTCAACCACTCATTTCTCATTGCGCTCGACGGACCGCGGGGCTCGGCGTGCCATCGCCGCCAGTGTGCGCGGTGTCTCGCAGCGAGCGGGCCGCCGGATGGCGAATTGCGCAGCGCAGCGGCGCACCCTAGAGTTGGCGCCGCGATCAACTTCAACCACTTATCCTGCGCATCACGTGTCTTGAGATGTCGATGAGCTCAGTGCCGGAACAAATGACGGAGTTCGCCCGCGGTGCCGACGAGATCCTGCTCACGGCGGATCTGGAACGGAAGCTGGCGCGCGGGCGTCCGCTGCGGGTCAAGGCGGGCTTCGATCCGACGGCACCGGATTTGCATCTCGGGCACACCGTGCTCATCAACAAGATGCGGCAGTTCCAGCAGTTCGGGCACGAGGTCATTTTCCTCATCGGTGATTTCACCTCGCTGATCGGCGACCCTTCGGGGCGCAACGCGACCCGGCCACGCCTCACGCCGGAACAGGTGCAGCAGAACGCGCGCACCTACGAGCAGCAGATCTTCAAGATCCTGGATCCCAAGCGGACCAGCATCGATTTCAACTCGCGCTGGATGGCCGGGATGAGCGCGGTTGGCCTGATAGAGCTCGCTGCCAAGCACACCGTGGCGCGCATGCTCGAGCGCGACGACTTCAGCAAGCGCTACCGCGCGGGTCAGCCCATCGCGATCCACGAGTTCCTCTATCCGCTGGTGCAGGGTTACGACTCGGTGGCGCTCAAGGCCGATGTCGAGCTCGGCGGGACGGACCAGAAGTTCAACCTGCTCGTCGGCCGCCAGATGCAGGAAGCGCACGGCCAGGAGCCGCAGGTCGTGCTCACGATGCCGCTGCTCGAGGGCCTCGATGGCGTGCAGAAGATGTCGAAGTCGCTCGATAACTATGTCGGCATCACCGAGCCGCCCGCCGAGATGTACGGCAAGCTCATGTCGATCTCGGATGAGCTGATGTGGCGCTACTTCGACCTGGTGAGCGCCAGGAGCAGCGTCGAAATCGCCAGGCTCCGTGAGGAAGTGGGCACGGGACGCAATCCGCGCGACGTGAAGTTCGAGCTTGCGGGCGAGATCGTGGAGCGTTTTCACGGCAAGGCCGCGGCGCAGAGTGCACACGCGGACTTCGTCGGGCGATTTCAGAAGGGGCAGGTGCCCGGGGATCTGCGGCAGGTGACTGTGGAAAGTGACGCCGCGGGCGTGAAGATCGCCAATGTGCTCAAGGAGGCGGGTCTCGCGAGCAGCACCACCGCCGCCTATCGACTGATTGAGCAGGGCGGGGTGCGCATCGACGGCGAGAAGCTGACCGATGCCGGGCTGGCCCTGCGCCCGGGCGCCACGCACGTCGTGCAAGTGGGCAAACGGGAATTTGCGCAGGTCACCGTCCGCAGTCGCGGCGGCTGAAAACCAGGCTCAGCCTACGCGTCGCATCTGCACGGGCCGCACGCCGGCGGCCTGGTCCATCGATTGCCCGTTGATGTAGAGGCCGTCAGGCGATACGACGCAGCGCGCTTCGCCGCGCACGACGTAAGGCGGCTGGTAAGTCGCATCATAGATGATGTGCAGCTGGTTCCCCGTGAGCGTCCCCTGGCCGCGCATCACCACGACACCGAACTGATTGCGCGATTCGATCGTGATGACATTGCCCTGCTGCAGGATCATGTGCGGTATGCCCGTCATCGATTGCCAGGTGCCTGTCAGGTTGATGCCGGCCTGGGGTGCATAGGGAGTCTGGGGCGGGACCTGGGGTACCGTCGGCGTGGCACCGGCTCCCGCTCCCGCCAGGCGCTCTCCCAGCTTGGTGGCGAAACTCTTGCCCAGCACCGACAGAAAATCGTCGCTGGCGTCGGTTTTCGGCGTGTTGGTCGGCGCGCTGCCGCCCAGCTCCGCGATCAGGTCATCGACGTCGCGCAGGAACGAGCGGTGCCTCAGCTCACAACTCGCCAGATCCGCCAGGTCCCGTATGTCTTTGGGCAGTTGTTCGGGTTCCGGCATGCTCGCGCCCTCCACCAGGACGGGAATCGTGCGAATGCTCTCCTTGAGCGCCAGGCCAATTTCCATTCGCAGCGGATCGCGTGGATCGTCGAGCCGGCGCCGGCCTTTCTTGTCGGTGATGCTCAGCCAGTTCTGTCCGATCGGCACCAGCAGTACGTGGCAGGAGCGGATCCGGTCGCGCGCTACCGTCCACCAGTTGTCCCCGAGCCGGATGTTCTGGATGTCGAAGAACACATTGTCGTCCCCGAAGCTTGCCTGCAGCCGCTCGCAGAGCTGCCGGCAGTCGCCCGGACTGTCGTTCTGCCGATAGCTGATGAAAATCGTCGTCATGCCGAGCCTCCCGCTCGCGCACGGTAGCGTGCGACCGCAGCAGCCGCACTGTCGCGATCATCCGCTGCGAGAAAATCCCGCGCAAGCGCAGCCACTGCCACCCGCCCTCTTTGAGCCCGCTTGCAGTTGAACGAACCGCTGCGGCTCGATGGGCGCATCCCGCATGCTCTTCCAATCACCCGTGGCCGGGTATAACGTGTCGCCTCCACGGGAGGCTCGAACAACAAGCCGATCCTCGACCCATCGATGCGGGTTGTGGTGCCACGGATCAGGCTTGGCTGCTTCGCACCGCTTCGAGCAATTCAATGGGGGTCTGCGAAATGACTCGCTGCCACCTTGGCGCCCTTGCGATCACTCTGTCGTTGTCGGCCTGTGCTGCATCACCACCGCTCGCGGAAGTCGGGCTGGTCGCCCAGGCATTCGATGACCTGAACTCCGCGAGCGCACCACTCCTCGATGACCTCGCCGTGGCGGAACGGATCCAGGGCCGTGCCGCGGCCGAGCGACGTGCGCAACAGCGCTCTGGTGAGGTGGCCTCAGATACGACACCCACGCCGGCGGGCGCAACCGCGCGTTGCCCCGACGTGAGCCGGGCCGCTGCCGGCACCGCGCATGTGCAAAACGGATTCTGCGCGGAGGACAGCTACTACTATTCGGAGCTGTCCGATCCACCCGGCACGGCGATGTTTCGCCGCTCGCTCGCTGCGGTGGGCGACTACACCCGGGTGCTGCTCATTCTCGCGGAAGGCCGCAACATCGCAGCCGCTCAAGCCCAGCTGCAATCGTTGGCTGCCAATGTCGGCGGCGCGCTCGAGCTGGCCGGTGCGTCAGGCCTTGGTCCGGCCGCCGGCGCACTGGCGAGCGCACTGCAACCGCTGCTGAGTCTCGCCGCGAAGCACAGTAATGCCGAGGAGCTGAGGCGCAACGTCAAGGAAGTCTCGCCACAGGTGGTTGCGGTCATCGGGCAGCTGCGCGCGACCGCGCCCGAGCTGTTCACGACCCTCACCGAGCAGTCGCTGGCGCGGTTTCGCAGGGACGGGTTGGTGAACGCGGAGATCGCTCGACTGGAGGCAGCCCGCATCGAGATCTACCGGGCGGCTGTTTCCAACTACGTCGTGCTGCTCGATCAGTATCAGGCCTTGCTCTCGAGTCTCGTCGCTGCCTACGACGTTGAAGGAAAGCCGCTCACGCTGGCCGGCCTCGCGGAGCGATCCGCACAGTTGAGCGCCCAGGCCGATGCCTGGCGCCGCACGTTTTCCGCGCTGCGCCTGGGACTGAACTGATCGGCCGGCTACACGGAGGGTTCCGCAATGAGCCTCATCGACGACCTGCGCCGCGAAATCAATGCCGCGATCGACACGCTCGGGCGGCGCTTCGGCAGCACGACCGACGAGGAAGAGAAGGGCGTGATCCTCGAGCGCATCGATGCGCTGAATGGCGAGCTGTCGATCCTCAATCAGGCCGCGCTGCTCGATGCCGCGGGCTCGCTCGCGAGCGTCACCGTCGAGCTCGAAAGGGCGGTGGCTGCCGCGCGCCTGGGGCCGTTCGATGGTTATCTCACCGCGATCGAGAAGCACCTCGCTCGACTCAATCAGCTTTCGGGCAAGCTGCACGCGCGCGAGTCACTCCCCGCGGCCGTCGTGCGCCCGACCCGGGGCGGCGCGCCGAAGCGGCGCCGTCGTGGACGCGCTGTGGCCCGCGACCTGGAATCGCACGCACGGGTGCCGCTCAACAGCACCCGGTTCTCCGACCTGGCGCAGGAATACCAGGGTTACTTCGACGAGTGCGTGGTGCGCCCGGAGTTCCAGGCCAACGTGAATTACTACGTCAAGCGGTTGCGTCTGGGGCAGGCGAGCTATCAGCAGATCGAGGGCGAGCTCGGCATTGCCTGGCCGTTCGTCGGCGTGATCCATGCCATGGAATGCGGGTTCAATTTCTATGGCCACCTGCACAACGGCGATCCGCTCACCGCGCGCACCGTGCACGTGCCGAAGGGACGTCCCACTTCAGCCGATCCGCCCTACACGTGGATGCAAAGCGCGCTCGACGCACTGCGTCTCAAGAAGCTCGATCGCGTGACGGATTGGGCGGTCGCGCACATGCTGTATCTCCTCGAGGGCTACAACGGATTCGGCTACCGGCGCCGCGGCGTACCCACACCGTACCTGTGGAGCTTTTCCAACATCTATCAGCGTGGCAAGTTCGTACTGGACGGCAAGTTCGATCCCGACGCCGTCAGCAAGCAGTGCGGAGCGGCCCTGATGCTCAAAGCAGTCCTCAACGCCTGAAATCGATGAAGAAACTCAAGCAAGAGGAATTCGACCAGGTTCCGCAGCTCGAGGCGCGTAAGGGCGCCTTTGATCGGCCGTTCCTGGCGTAAGCGACTCTCATGGCGCGGTCCCCTAGAGATACCAAGAAGCGAGTGCGCACCACCCGCGGCAAGTCCACGCGACGCACCGCCAGTCGTGCACTGGTACTGCGTGGCGCGCGGGATCCGGACGACTCGACAGCGCGGTTATCGAGCGTCGCCGGGGTCGATCGCGAGGAGTCGCTCGTCAGAATGTCGGTGAAGGGAGCCTTGCTGCCCGCAAGCCGGGCCGTCGGCGAACTGGACCACGCCCCGCTGGCGGACGATGACATCGTCGAGATCGAATTCCGCGAGGGGCAGGTCGTGTGGATGAGCGGTGCGGACTACCGCCAGCAATTTGCGCAACGCAGCGCGCGTGGAGTCGAAGAAGCGACGCCCTACGTTCCCGACAGCATTGTCCTCGGTCGTGGCACCGAGGCCAGCCGCGGAGCGATCGGCTGGGCACTGAAGTCGTTGAAGGTCCTCGACGTCAACCTGCAGGGCAGGACCGCGGTCGGGCTCGCCGAGAAATTCGAACAGCGTAAGGGGCTGCGTCGGCCCGGCCTGGGATTGTTCAAGTGTGGCACTCGCACGGGCACGGAATCCTGGGAGTTGCGCCCCGTGTCGCGCAACGACATCGATCCGGCGCGGCCGATCCTGGTCTTCATCCACGGCACCGCGTCGAGCACCTGGGGAAGCTTCGGTGATCTCTGGCTGGAGGACCGGACAGCAGAGCTGGCCGCACTTGCGCAGCAATATCCGGGCGGGCTGTATGCATTCGAACATGCGACGCTGCTCGCTAGCCCGTTCAAGAACGCGCTCGATCTCCTGGAAGCGCTGCCTCCAGGCGCGCGGGTTCACCTCGTGTCGCATTCCCGCGGCGGCCTCGTGGGCGAACTGCTGTGCAGATCGCGCGTGCTCGCACTCGAGGACGCGAAGCCGGGAGCGCCGGCGCCTGCGCTGCCCGCCTTCAGCGCACGCCAGCTCCAGGATCTCGCCTCGCATGAGCCGTATCGCGCGCGCGGGGCGGACAAGTCCGATCCCCGCAGTGTCGCGCAGCTCGTCAAGGACCTGGATCAGGCTCTCGCTCGCCAGCGAATCGAGATCGAGCGTTTTGTGCGCGTCGCCTGTCCGGCGCTCGGCACCACGCTCGCCTCGAAGCGTCTCGACCGCTGGTTGTCGGTGATCGGCACCGTCGCCGCACGCGCGCTACCCGGATCGCCGCTCGTCGATGTCGCCGGCGCGCTGGGAGATTTCTTTGCCGCGGTGATCAAGGAGCGTACCAATCCCGCCTCGTTGCCTGGTATCGAGGCGATGATGCCGGAGTCGCCCTTCATCCGGCTGCTCAACTCGCCGGACATCCGGGTGGATGGACAACTCTGCGCCATCGCCGGCGACATCGAACCTTCCTCGTGGTGGAAGAAGATCGCCATCTGGGTCAGCGATCGCTTCTACAGCGGCGACCACGATCTCGTGGTCAACACGCCCTCGATGCACGGCGGCGCGAAGCGCAGGACCGACTGCGCGCTGCAAAAGGAGTTCCGCGGCCCAACCGTCAATCACTTTCAATATTTCCAGAATGCCGACAGCGCGCGCAGCCTGGTGGCGGCGCTGCGACTGGATGCCGCCAACCTCCGCAACGAGGGATTCGAGCCGCTGCAGGCACCCGTGGGGCCGATTGCGCGTGCCCCGGTTCCGCCGGGCCCGAGGCCCGTGGTGTTCCTGCTTCCGGGCATCATGGGAAGCGAGTTGCGCGTCGACGGCGAGAATGTGTGGCTCAATTTCCTGAAGCTCGGGACGGGCGCGTTCATGCAGTTGCGGATCGGCTCGAACGCCGTGAAGCCCGGTGGTCCGCTGAAGATGAGCTATGGAGAGATCACCGAGTATCTGCGCTCGACTCACGACGTGCGCGAGTTTGCCTACGATTGGCGCAAGCCGGTCGAAGAAGAAGCCGACCGCTTCGCCGCACAGCTCAGCGCGGCGCTGGACGAAACGCGCCGTGCGGGAATGCCGGTGCGGGTTCTCGCTCATTCCATGGGCGGACTGGTCGCCCGAACCGCGATGCAGCGCAGGCCCACGCTGTGGGATGCCTTTCGCGCGCGCGCCGGCGCGCGGTTCATCATGCTCGGCACGCCCAACGGCGGTTCGCACGCGATCACGGAGCTGCTCACGGCCAGGTCACCGACGCTGTCGAAACTCGCACTGCTGGACATCGGTCATCAGGAGATCCAGTTTCTGCAGCTCATCGCACGCTTCCCCGGTGTGCTCGCGATGCTGCCGACCGAAGGTGGCGATGACTACTTCGCCGCGGACACCTGGCATCGCTACCACGCCGGTGTGCCCGAAGGCTGGGTGCTGCCGGACGTCGCCGATCTGGATGTTGCGAGCGACTTCAGACGCCAGATCAAGGAGGCGCCGGTCGATGCCGCGGTGATGATCTACGTCGCCGGCTGCGCCAAGGCGACGTTGTGCAATCTCGCGCTGGTCGAGGATGAAAAGGGCCGCAAGCGCTTTCGCTTCGAGGCGACGAATCGCGGCGACGGCCGTGTGACGTGGGCGACCGGAATGCTGCCGGGGGTACCGACCTGGTACATGGATGCTGAGCATGGCGATCTCGCGGCGCATCCCGAGGCCTTTGGCGCCATCGTCGAGCTGCTCGAGACGGGTCGAACGCTGCGTCTGCCGCTCACGCCGCCCGGAGCGCGCGACGTGGAAGAGAAGTTCGAGTTCGAGCGCGACGCGGAAGTCCTGTTCCCGGACGAAGAATCGCTGCTGCGGGACGTGATGGGATCGCGTCGCAGAAGCCGCCATATCGCGCACGAAATCGAGACGATTACGCGTGCCACGGTCGTGCATGGAGATCTGGCGTACGCGAAGTACCCTCTGGCCGCCGGCCATTACCAGGACGACGCGATCGTGAGTGCGGAGCGCGTGCTGGACGCGGAGCTCGACGGCGAGCTGAGGCAGCGCTTCCAGCTGGGTCTTTATCCCGGAGCGCTCGGTACCAGCGCCGTGTTCTTCCGCGAAGAGCCGCGCCGGAGCGGGCCGAAGCACCTGCCCGGTGCGCTGATCGTCGGCATCGGCGGCGCCGGGAGCCTCAGCGCCAACGCGCTTACGCGCACGTTCGCGCGCGCACTACTCGAATACGTGCTCGAATGGTCGGAGCGCAGACCTCGGAGTGCCGCATCCGCGGCGGCGCCCGACCAGGCGGTTCTCGGGATCAGCCCGCTGCTCATCGGCACCGGCGAGGGTGGTATTTCGGTGTCCGAGGCCGTGGCCGCGCTGCTGCGCGGCGTCGCCGACGCCAACGCGGCGCTCGCGTCGACGTCGGTGCCCGAGCGCATCACCGAGGTTGAGTTCATCGAACTGTGGGAAGACCGCGCCTTGCAGGCGATGAACGCGCTGGCGGTGCTGCAGTCGGACGCGGAATTTGCGCGGACATTCAAGTTCGCGATCGAGCTGTCCGCCTCGAAGGGCGGGCGTGTGCGACCCAGCATCAGTGAGCCGCCGGGCTGGTGGCACCGGCTGCAGATCCTCGGCAATCGCGAACCGCATTCGACGCAACGCTTCCTGCGCTTCACGGCGCTCACGCGGCGTGCGCGCATGGAAGTGAGATTGCACGCGACGCAGCGAACACTGGTCGATGAGCTGGTCAGCACGGCGGTCAAGACCACTGACCATTCGCCGGAGCTTTCCAGGACGTTGTTCGAGCTGCTGTTGCCTGCGGACCTGAAGTCCGCGGCGCCCAACGAGGACAACCTGGTGCTGCTGCTCGATGAAGAGTCAGCGCGTTATCCCTGGGAGTTGCTCGAGGATCACTCGACGGTCGCGGGCAAGCGCGAACCGGAGCCGCTGGTGATCAAGCATGGCCTGTTGCGCCAGCTCGCGGTGAGCGACGAGCGGCCTGCGCCTCAGCCAAACGCCTCGCGCAGCGTGCTGATCGTGTGGGATCCGCTTGGCCCTTATCCGGCGCTGCCAGGTGCGCGCAGGGAGGCGATCGCCGTCCGGGACGAGTTCAAGCGTGCTTCGTTCGAGGCAGTGTGCTCTGCCGAGCGGCTCAGCGGGCGCGAAGTCGTAGAACAACTGTATGCGCGCCCCTACCGTGTGCTGCACCTCGCGGCGCATGGCGTCTATCGGTTCCCAGTACCGGGGCAATCACAGGCGCGCTACGCCAACAAGGATGAGACGCCACTCGTCACCGGCGTCGTGATGGGGAAGGACATGTTCCTGACCGCGCTCGAAGTGCGGCAGATGCGCCAGGTGCCGGAGCTGGTGTTCCTCAACTGCTGCCACCTGGGCCGGATCGAGGAGCGCATCAACGCGGCGGACGCGCAGCACCGCGAGGCGTATCACCTGATTGCTTCGAGCCTCGCGCTCGAATTCATCAAGATGGGTGTGCGCGCCGTGATCGCCGCCGGTTGGGCGGTCGACGATGCCGTGGCGACGCTCTTCGCGCGCACGTTCTACGAAAAGATGCTGGCCGGCGTGACCTTCGGTGAGGCCGTGAAGCAGGCTCGACGCGCTTCGTACCGGGACCAGGAACAGTGCAACACCTGGGGCGCGTACCAGTGTTACGGCGACCCCGACTACCGCCTGGTCTCCGAGAGCGAGGGCAGAGCGCGCGCGCCGCTCGCCCCGTTCCCGTCCGTGTCGGCGGCGCTTTACGAAATTGGCAATCGTCGTGCGGCGCTCCAGGCCATCGGCGGCGGCGATCCCGCGCGCGATCTCGCCGCGCTGGCCGCAATCCGTCAGCGTCTGGAGCAGCAGGATTGGTCAAAGCGGCCGCGCGTTGCGTTGTCACTTGCGCAAGCGCATTGGGAGGCTCTCGACTACGAGCCGGCGCTCACGCTCTATAACAGGGCGATCAAGGAAAACCTGCCCGCGGCTTCCGTGCGGGACATCGAGCAGTTCGCGAACTTGCTCAGCCGTTCAGCCCTGCAGGCCTGGAGGGACCGAAAAGCCGACGCGGATACTTGCATGAAGCAGGTGCAGGAAGCGCAGCGTTGGCTCATGTGGCTGAGCGATGAGCGCGGCGGCGGGCAGAGCGCCGAACGCCTGTCGCTGCTGGCCAGCGTCTGCAAGCGACTTGCCCTCATGAGTGACTCAGCGCGTGCCGCCCGTCCGCATGTGCGCTCCATGGTGAAGGGCTACGTCGAGGCCGCCGAATGGTCGCGAAGTCATGAGGACCGGTATGACCCCTATGCCAGCATCAATGCACTCCTGGGCGACGTCGTTATCCGCTGGCTGTCGACTGGATCTCGACGAGCGCCTGCGACTACGAAGAGCAGCCTGACCAGGAGTCGCGTCGCAGAGGTACGCGCGGCCGTTTCGATGAGCGCGGAGTTCGATTTCTGGAACGAAGCTGGCAAGGTCGATTGCGACCTGGTGGAAACACTCCTTGCCGATGACGAGGATTCCTGGATCAGGCTGGCCGATGGCTATCGCGCACTACGACGCCTTTCGAGTCGGCGCGAGTTCGGCTCGATTCTCGATCAGATCGAATTTCTGCTGCGCATGGCTACGCTGGCGGGCCGGGCGGGTGAGAGAGGTCGACTAGAGGCGTTGCGGGATGCGCTCATGCCGGCAAGCGCGGGGACGGCATCGCGAGCTGAGCCCGACAGCGGGCGGCGAACGCGTCGCGCGAAGCGCAAGGCGCGAAAATCGAAGTAGCAGCGACGCCGCGCACGCTGCAGGACAACAAACAGGGAGCGCATATGCCACACGTTACGTTCGTGCACGGCCTGGCGAACAAGCCGCCCGCCGATACTCTGATCCGGCTCTGGGTCGATGCGCTCGAGCGCGACAACCCGCGTGGCAAGAACAATCCCGGCCTCTCGCTCGACAACCTCGGCACCACCTACTCGATGGTGTACTGGGCCGACGTGTTGTATCCGGCGCCGGACACCGCGATCGAAACAGAGGAGGGCTACCAGGACGAGACCAGGCAGATCGAGAGCATTTCAACGCGCGAATCGGGCGCGGCTGAACGGGCTGCGGCCGCTGATGAGAGCTGGCGGCGCAAGTTGAGCGCCGAAGAGCGGCAGTGGGTGGAGCGACTTCAGAGCCAGCTGCGATTCGAGGAGGCCGGCCCCGCGGCAGCGGAGGCTCGCGTCGTCGCGGCAGCGATCGTGGAACGCATTCCGCTGCCCGAATTCATCAAGAAGCCGCTGATGGAACGGCTGCTGCGCGATCTGCATCACTACTTCTACAGCGAAAAGAGCACTCCGCGTCCGGGCGAGACTTTCGAGGTGCGCCCGGAGCTCAAGCGCCGCTTCCTGGCCGCGGTGAATCAGGTGAGCGATGCCGCGCGGCCGCACATCGTCGTGTCACACAGCATGGGCACGATCATCGCGTACGACTGCATCCGGCACTCTGCCGACTGTCCGCGCATCGATGGGCTGCTCACCGTCGGCAGCCCGCTCGGACTGGATGACGTGCAGGATCACTTGAAAGCCGAGGGCAGCCGCGCCGTGGACTTTCCATCCGAGCGCCTCACGGGGCCCTGGTTCAACATCTATGACTCGTTCGATCCGGTCGTGGGATTCGATCCGGCGTTCGCCAACGACTATCGGCGCGACGGAAAGGACACGGTCACCGACCGGCACGAGGCGAACTGGGGCTGGTGGCGCCACAACATCGCCAAGTATTTGAGTGGACCGAAGCTGCGCGAAGTATTGCGGGGGCTGTTGGTGCCACCGGCGGCGGCACACGTTGTCAGGGCTCCGGCGCCACGTTCCAGGGCCGCGGCCCGTGAATCTGTGACGGCAGCTCAGGCAGGGGGCCTGCCGTCGACGGAGGAGCTGAAGCATCTGAACCGGATGGACTTGAGCGACGCCGCGAAAAAGTTCGCGGCTGCCGGCGATTCAGCCACAGAAGTGGAGCCCGCTCGCCTGGTGGCGCTGGTCGATCGACTGCGTGCGCACCGCCTGCATGAAGAAGTGCTCAAGATCGCCCAGTCGGGCCCGGCAGCAAGGGTCATCGCGTCGCATCCGAAGCTAGCCCGGCTGGTGGCGCAATCGATGATCGAGTGCTCCCGTCTCGAAGACGCCGAGAAGCTGCTCAAACCGATCGCCGGTCGCAAGGGTGACGATCCGGAAGCGCTGGAAGCTCGCGGTCTACTGGGGCGAATCGCCAAGCAGCGGTACCTGGATACGCGCGCCGCCGGCAACATGGATCGCGACCAGGCTCGCGAAGCGGTGGATCGTTACCTCAACGCGTACGAGAAATCGAAGCTCAAGGAGAAGCCCGCGTGGCACGGCATCAATGCAGTGGCCATGCTTTGTCGTGCGCAACGCGATGGTGTGAAGCACAAGAACCTGCCCGCGACGCCGCGAATCGCAGCACGCATCCTCAAGCCGATCGAGGCGCGCTTTGCCGCTGGCAGCGCGGATTTCTGGGACCTGGCAACGGCTGGAGAGGCTTACCTGGCTCTTGGCAAGACGGACCTTGCGGAACTCTGGTTCCGCCGCTATGCCGAGTATCCCGAACTTGAGCCCTTTGCTCTCGCGAGCACGCTGCGACAGCTGAAAGAAGTTTGGGGACTGCGCGTGATGGAAGACCCCGGCAGGCGAATCCTTCCGCCGCTGGAACTGGCGCTGTCCCGGGAAGCTCACACCGCGATCGTGACGCCGCAATTCGTTCGTGAGTCGACGACCGCCTCGCTGGAGAAGGTGTTCGGCGACGCGGCCTTCATCAGCCCGGAAAAGCTCATGCTGGGCCTCGAACGCTGCAAGGCAGTCGGTCGTGTCGAGACTTCGGCGGACGAAGGCTTTGGAACAGGTTTCGCCATTCCCGGAGTGAGTCTGTCGAACAAGCTGGACGGGAAGTACGTGTTCGTCACCAACGCGCACGTGATGAGTGAGACCGAACCCGATGCCCTGCGAACGACGAATGCAAAGGTGACGTTCCACTCCTTGCTGGGCGCAAAGGGCAAGCCTTTCCAGACCTCGTTCCTCAAGATCCTGGCAACCTCTCCGCCGGATTCCCTCGACTACACGGTCCTGACTCTCAAGGAGCAGCCGAAGAGACTGCAGGCGTTCCCACTCGCCCCGACCCTGCCAACCGTATCGGGCAAGGCGCAGGTCTACGTGATCGGCCACCCGCGCGGTGGTGGCATGATGTTCTCGCTCCAGGAGAACAAGCTGGTGGATCACGGCGCGCCGTCAGAGTCCCGAGTTCATTACCGTGCGCCGACCGAGCCCGGCAGTTCCGGGAGTCCGGTTTTCAACTCCAGCTGGGAGCTGATAGCCCTGCATCACTCGGGTTCGGCGTCGATGGAAAAAATCCACGGCGTGGGGGTCTATGAGGCCAACGAGGGCCATTGGATTCAGGCGATCGCACAGGACGTGAAATCAAGATTGCGCTGAGCGGCGCGGGGTCTGCGTATGTCCGAAACAACCGAACAAGAGCCGGTGAAGCTCGCCGACATGCGGACGCTCGCAGCTCTGGCGAGCGGCGACGAGGACGAGACCAATCTCGAGAGTCGTGATCTGGAGGCGCGCGGGCAAAGAGTGCATCGCGCCGCAAGATTTCGCGATCGGGCAGGCTACCAGAAGGATTTCATCGAGAAGTTTCCGATACCATTGCCCAAGAATTCTCATGCGGCCGATGAGGCGCCGTTGCTCGACGGCAGTGGCAGCGAGCTCAAGTACCAGCACTTCTCCGCCGTGATCTCGAAGAAGCGACGTATGCCGTTCTATGTCGCCTGCAATATCGACGGCGCGCAATCACGACGCATCACACGTGCGGACGAAGACGTGTGGTTTCACGACGGGCGCCTGGATCTGCGACACCAGCTGGGCGAGGAGCTGTACTCCGACAACGAGCTCGATCGCGGGCACCTGGTGCGGCGCGAAGATCCGGTGTGGGGCGTGCGGGCGCGCGTGGCCAACGACGATACCTTTCATTTCACCAACTGCGCTCCGCAGCACAAGGGAATGAACCAGAGGACTTGGCTCGGTCTCGAGGACTACATTCTGCAGAATGCGCGCGTGCACGAGCTCAGGGCGTGCGTGTTCACCGGTCCCGTGTTTCGCGCCGACGATCCGGAGTATCGCGGCGTGCAGATCCCGAAGGAGTACTGGAAGGTCGTCGCCATCCGCAGCGAGCGGCGCAGATCCGTTACTGCCTACATGATCAGTCAGGCGTCGCTGATCACCGATCTCGAGTTTGTTTTTGGCAAGTACAAGACGTACCAGGTGAGCGTGAAGAAGGTGGAAGCGCTTTGCGATCTCAGCTTTCGTGGTTTGCGCCGCTATGACGGGTTCACCAATGAGGAAGAGTCGACCGGTGGAGACTTGCGGGCCGAACTCGAGAGCTGGAAGGACGTCCGGGTCTAGGTGGTCGGAGGCTTACGCGATATGCGTTGGATCGGCGGAGTCTCAAGAGCCGGCGGTAGCGCCGCGCAGGCCGCTAGCGTGACAGCATGGGCAGGGGATAACTCCTCAAGACAGTTCGCCTTTTTCCCAGCGCCGGTTGACCGTTGGGGAATGTCCTGTATACTCCCGCGTCTTCTTTACCGGGACCCCCCGTGGGTCGCGGTCGCTCTTTAAAAATCAACAGGTAATTTGTGTGGGAACTCGTGTCGAGTGCCTTTGGCGCAAGACCTGAGTGACCAAAAGTCCAGCAAACAGTAATGAGCTGTCTTTTGGATCCACTCTTTTTTGTCGATTCTCGAAATCTTCAA
>CAWIYW010000020.1:0-97728 GCA_963840405.1 uncultured Gammaproteobacteria bacterium | reverse complement strand
CAAGGTTTCGGCATGGCCTGTCTCGAGCGCCTGGTGTACGACCCGCAGAACGGACTCCCGGCGACGGTGGGGCTGCATCACGCCAAGCCTGCGACCTATCTCGACATGCCGTTGGTGATGCAGACCGACGCAGTCGACAAGCCCGATCCCATGAGCCCGCTCGGCACCAAGGGCGTGGGCGAACCGCTGATGGGGTGCGCGGCGGCGGCGCTGCTGTGCGCGATCTCTGATGCGCTCGGCGGGCACGTGTTCAATCGCACGCCGGTGACGCCCGACATGATCGTGAACTTCACCGCTGGCCGCGCGCAGTCGCACAAGCGGCTGCAGGTCAACACCTTCTAGGAGCGCACGCGATGCTGCACGACATGATGCCGCACTTCGAGCTGTTCCAGCCCGAGAGCCTCGAGAATGCGCTCGAACTTGCCAAGCGGCTCGAGACGCGCGCCTGGCTGGTGGCCGGTGGCTACGACAGCGTCGACTGGTTCAAGGACCGCGTGAAGCGTCCGGAAGCCGTCATCGATCTCAGCGGGATCGCGGAGCTCAAGGGGATTCGCGAGACGCCGGACGGTCTCGAGATCGGCGCGCTCACGACGCTCACCGAGCTGGAGCGCAACGAGATCGTCCTGTCCAAGTACTCGCTGCTGGCGCAGGCCGCAGGCCGGGTGGCGAGTCCGCAGATCCGCAATGGCGGCACGGTCGGCGGCAATCTCTGCCAGGACACGCGCTGCTGGTACTACCGCGTCGGGGTGAACTGCTACCGCGCGGGCGGCAATTCCTGTTTTGCCGATTCGCCCCAGGGACAGAATCGCGAACACTGTCTGTTCGGCGCCAGCCGCTGCGTAGCCGTGTCGCCCTCGGATGTCGGCACGGCCGCCGTGGCGCTCGATGCGAAGATGGTCATCCGCGATGGCGCGGGCGAACGGGTCGTGCCGGCGGAAGAGTTCTTCATCGGGCCGGCCATCGATATCACACGCATGACCGTGATCAAGCCGGGCGAGATCCTCACGGCGATCCGCATTCCGCTCGAATGGGCGGGAGCGACGTTCTACTTCGAGAAGGTGACGGATCGAGTGGTGTGGGACTTCGCACTGGTGAGCGTGGCCGCGGCGATGCACCTCGATCAGAATCTCATCCGCAAGATCCGCGTGGCCTGCGGGGGCGTCGAATGCGTGCCGCGACGCCTCAAGGTGGTCGAGGAAGCCATCACCGGAAGCACTCGCGATGCGGACGTCGCGGCGCTGGCGGGCAAGACCGCGGTGCAGGGCGCCACCACGCTCAACTTCAACCACTTCAAGATCCCGCTGATGGAAAACCTGGTGCGCCGCGCGATCCGCGACGCCTGATGCCATGCAGTTCGTGCGCGTCAGCACCGATGCGTGGGGCAGGGACGTCCTGGAAGGAATCTCCTGGGACCTGTTGCCCGTCGCATTCGGCATCGGGGCGCTCGTGATCGTCGGCCACGCGATCTACCGACTGATCAGGAAGAGCGGTCAGCCAAAGAGGGGTCAGAATTGAATTCTGACCCCTCTTTGGCTGACCGCTCTTCCGAACGCGTCCTGCGCCACGCCGCCATCGATCGGGTGTTTCATTGGTTCACGGCCGCATGTGTGCTGGCACTCATGGCGACCGGTCTTCTGCCGGTTCTCGGCGTCAAGTTTCCCTGGATACTGGTGCACTGGGTCGCGGGCGTGCTGCTCACACTCTCGATCCTGTTCCATATCCTGCGCTCGCTGCCATTGCACAAGCTGTGTCTCCTGTGGATACCGCAGCGCGATCTGCGGGGAGCGCGAGCGGGCAAGTACACGCTGGCGCAGAAGCTGATGCATCACGCCATGACGGTGATGGTGCTGCTCGCGATCGGCACCGGCCTGCCGATGATGGTGCGCATCGACACGCCGTTCTGGGAGCGCGATCCGTACTTCTTTGCGGAGAGCACCTGGGGCGTGATCTACGTGGTGCACGGCTTCGCCTCGCTCCTCGCCGTGACGCTCGTGATGATCCACGTCTACTTCGGCTTGCTGCCCGAGTATCGCCATTACCTGCGTGCCATGTTGCACGGATGGATTTCGCGCCAGGACCTGGCCGCCCATCACGATCCCGCACGCTGGCCGGGTGCGCCGAGGTGAGTGCGTCCGCGGAGCTTGCCCACCGCATCGAAGTCATCGAAGCGGGATACGAGTACCTACTCGCCTATGCGGCACAGGGTCGCCAGGACGACACCGGTTCTGAAGTGCGGGCCAGGTTGAGCGCGATGCGAGACGCACTCCAGGAGCTGGGTGCGCTGGTCGCGAAGAGAACGGGTGAGAGCTCAGCGGCGGCTGCGACTGAGGCGGCCGCGTTTCTTGCCGCCGTCGATACCGACGCGCGCACAGCGCACGGCGCGATCAGCCTGGTACTGAGTCGGCCAGGGATCAGCTCGCTGCTGGTCGACAATCTCAACGCCTCGATTCATGTGCGCGCGCTCCTGACCGATCTGTTTCTCGTCGACCAGGCGCTCACCAACCTTCGAGATTGATGTCCAGTAGCTCACCGGCGTCGTTGAGATAGAAGCGCAGCGCCTGCGCATCGCCGGACGCGACCAGTCCGCAATGCACGATGCGCGCCACGCGAGAGCCGCTGCGTTCGATGCTGCGATTGCGCACGTCATCCTCCGCCAGGAAATGAAAGGTGTGTGGTTTCGCCAGCTGCTCGCGCACCAGCTTATGCATCCCAGCCGCGCGCGGACTGTCATCGAGAGCACCGGCGAGCGCGGGTGCCATGCCCGGGTGTGGCCGGCTTTCCGCCCAGGCCGCAAGCGCAGCCGCAAGACCCTGGGTCCTCGCTGGTTGATCATCCGGCGCTGCAACGAGTGGATCCGGCAATCGCAGTTCAGAATCCACGATCCCGGCGACGCCGTACGCGATGCGGGTGGCGTCACACTCGTCGATGTTGCACAGGACGATGACCGTGAGCTTGCGCTCGACGTAGCGCGCGATGTGAGCCTGGAAGCCTTGCCAGCTTCCGGAATGCTCGATGTTCGGAGAACCACGCTGCTCACCGATGAACCAGCCGAAGCCATAGTGATACGACTGCCCGTTCCGCAGCCGCACGGGAGTCCACATGCTGTCGTACGAGGCACTCTTGAGCAGGCGGCGCTCGCGTAGTGCCGCATCCCACTTGAGGAAGTCCTGCGCCGTGAGATAGAGCGAACCGTCGGCGGTCGTATTCAGCGCCGGTGAGACCCAGCTCTGGTTGCGCACCGCTCCGTCGACGAGCTCGTAACCGGCAGCCCGATTGGGCACGACTTCCGCTTCGCTGATCACGCGGGCCGTGGTCATCCCCGCCGGGGTGAAAATTCGCTCGCGCAGGACGTCGCCGTAGAACTTGCCCGACACCTTGCGGATCAAGGCGCCCAGGACCACGTACCCGGTGTTGCTGTACGCCCAACGGGTACCCGGGTCGAAATCGAGCTCGAGCCGCATCGCCCATTGCACCAGCTCGTCCTCGGAATAGTCGCGTCGCAGGTCGAGGGTGGTGCCGGCACTCGTTTCGTAGTCGGGCAGACCCGAGGTGTGGGTGAGGAGATGGCGAATCGTGATCTTCTGCCAGCGAGCGTTGTCGCTGGGAAAGTAGCGAACGATCGAGTCATCGAGACCGAGCTTGCCGTCCTCGACCTGCAGCAGCACTGCGGCGGCGGTGAACTGCTTGCCGGTGGAGCCCGACTGAAAGATGGTCGCGGGCTGCACAGCCACACGGTGCTCCAGGTTCGCATAGCCGTAAGTGCGAATGCCGGCGGCCTCACCCGGGGAAGCAATCGCGAGCGCGAGACCCGGTATCTGCTCGCTCGCCATCGTCGTGCGCACGTAGTCATCGATGGCATCGGCCGATGCCACGGCCACCATCGGAAGCAGCACGAGGGGGAGGGCGCGCAACCGGCTACTTGCCCTTCCAGACGCTCGCCGGCACCAGCACATGACCGTCGAACAACGCACGCGCGGTGCGCAGAATGCCCGAGCGCACGACCTTGAAGTCCGCGCCCGCGCCCGACACCTCGAGCGTCACGGTGAACTCGCCGCTCGGATGCTCGACGGAGAGGATCAGCGGATTGCCGGCCGGTTTCTTCACGACGCCTTCGGCCACCGATCCTGGCAGAACGCACGCCGTCGCCACGCTCACTGCGCCGAGCACGCCGATAGCGGCGTGACAGCGGTGGGGAATGAAGGTGCGCGTACAGACGTGACCACCGGCACGCGGTGGGGCGATCAATGTCATTTTCGGAACGACCTTGTCGCGCACGTCACCGAGACCCATGAGGGGTCCGGCCGCCAGGCGCACGCTCTCCAGCCTCTTGCGGAATTCCGCATCCGCTTCGAGCTCCTTGGGAGACTCGTAGCCCGTCTTTCCGAGTGCCTGGGCGGGAATGACGACGACCGGCATGCCGTTGTCGATGCACGTCACTTCGATGCCTTCGATGCGATCACGAGGCTTGCCGGTGGGCAGGAGCGACGCGCACACGGACCCGGCGGTGTCCTTGAAGTCGATCTGGATCGGTGCGGCCGTCCCCGGCACACCCGCGATGGCGGTATCGCCGTCGTAGCGCACGACGCCGCCCGGCGTCTGCACGGTGGCCACGGCGACGTTTTCGGTGTTCACCAGATAGATCGACACCTGCGTCTGCGCATCACGTGCCGACACCAGTCCTTTCTCGATCGCAAACGGTCCCACGCCCGCCAGCATGTTGCCGCACGTCGGGCTGACATCAACCAGTGCCTTATCGGTGCCCACCTGTGCGAAGAGATAGTCCACATCGATTCCGGGACGAGTGGACTTCGACACGATGGCGACTTTGCTGGTCAGCGGCTCCGCGCCGCCCACGCCGTCGATCTGCCGCGGATCGGGTGACCCCATGACGGCCAGCAGAACGCGGTCGCGCAGTGCGGGATCGGAAGGCAGGTCGGTCGCGAGAAAGAAGGGCCCCTTCGATGTGCCGCCCCGCATGAGCGTGCAAGGGATCGCGGTTTGTCGGGGGTCAGAATTCAATTCTGACCCCAGGCTAGCGGTACTCGAGGCCAAGCGCGGCAAGCTTCTCGCGCATGTCGTAGATGTCGAGGCCGAGTTCGCCCGCGGCGAACCGCTTGCGTCTCTGCTCCTCACTCGCTGCACGCTTCTTCGCAGCCTCGGCCACCTTCACGGCAGTGGCGCGCGGTACGGCGACCACGCCGTCGTCGTCCGCGACGATCACATCGCCCGGCTCGACGCGCTGTCCGGCGCAGATGATCGGCACGTTGACCGACCCCAGGCTCGCTTTCACCGTGCCCTGCGCCCAGATCGCCTTGCTCCACACGGGAAATGGCATTTCCCTGAGTGTCGCCACGTCGCGCACACCTGCGTCGATAACGAGCGCCCGCACGCCCCGGGCCTTGAGCGAAGTCGCGAGCAGGTCCCCGCAGTAGCCATCGGAACAGGGCGAGCTCGGCGCGACCACGAGCACATCGCCCGCACCGCAGACCTCGATGGCGACGTGGATCATCCAGTTGTCACCGGGCGGCACGAGTACGGTGACCGCTGAGCCGGCAATTGCCGCGCCCGGGTAGATCGGCCGCATGTACGGCGCGAGCATGCCGACACGTTCCTGGGACTCATGAACCGTGGCTACGCCACACTCGCCCAGCGCGTCGATCGCGCCGGGCTCGGCTCGCGCAATTTCGCGCACTACGATGTGTTTGCTAATGGGAGTGACTCCCCGCTGAGCGGACGCGAACGATTATAGGCAGGGGCAGCAGTCAGGGCCATGTCAGGCGGGACTGATGGGCTTGTCGCGCACCCACTGGGAGAGCACCCACTTCACTCCGCTCGCGGGTGGCAGTCCGGCGTGCAGCGTGTCGTAATCGAGCGCACCGGACGGCTGAACGTTCGCGAACAGCAGAGCATCGCCACGCGCGCCCTTATGGCGCACGCCGATGCGCGGAAAGTCGGTCTCGCCGCCCGCGTAGTCGTCGTTGAGATAGACGAGCAAGGTCGCGACCCTTTGCCCGTAGCGCTCGATCTCCTGCCTGAGGGCGGGCGTGGCGGGCTCCTGGAAGTCGCAGTGGGGCTCGAACTGCTGTCCGGGCTCGTAGTGCAGGAGCTTGGCGACCTCGAAGTGTCGCGGGTCGATGCCTGCAGCCGCGGCCAGGCGGGCGCGTATCAGGTTGAGCACGATGTCAGCGTTGCCGAACGTGTAATCGGACTCGGTGTTGGTGCGCGTGTGGGAGTGCTCGTGTCCAGCGGCGTCCTTGCGGTAGATCTTGGCCCGCTGCAGTCCCTTGCGTGCGAGCCCGATCAACCACTCGCACTCGGGTGGCGAGGCAAACCCTTCGCAGGTCCGCATGCTGGGAGCATCGCGGATCACCCGGACAGCAGGTGGCGTCGCCCACGCCGCGAGGTCGACATGCTTGCGAAGGGCAGCCCAGTCACTTCCCTCGCGACGCGCGAGAAACCGCAGCTCGCGCTGCGACGGCTCCCAGCCGAGCTCGGCCGCGCGCTGCAGGCGGTCCAGTGCCACCTCGATATTGCGTGGCCCGAGCACACCCCACGCCGCAAGCAACGCGAGCTGGGCTGTCGCCTCGCCGTCACCGCGCGTCGATGCGGTCTCGAGACAATCGATGCCTTCCTTCGGTGCCGGGGCGACACCGTCGCCGATCAGCAAGCGCTTGCCGAGAGTCGTCAGGGCGCGCAGATCGCCGGCGCGTGCGCTGGCGCGGAGAGCGGTGATGTCGGTCAGGGCCATTGGAGAGGTCGCGCTGACGGAAGACTATACGCGACGAAGGCTCAAGGCGGTGCGATGCCCAACGCGTCGGTTGAAGAGACCTCCGGGCCGTGCTCGTTGATGGTGGTCCGGCGCAGGTCGCGCTTGTACTTGAAGACGTCCCACCCGGCTCCCCGGTGCAGGGTGCACCGGTTGTCCCAGATGACCAAGTCGCCGGCGCGCCACTTATGGACGTAGATGAAGCGCGGCTGGGCGGCGAAGTCGTTCAGCTGCTGCAGAAAGTTCTGACCCTCGTCGAGCGGCCAGCCGATGATGTGCGTCGCATGGTTGCCAACGTAGAGCGCCGTGCGGCCCGACTCGGGAATCACGCGCACGACCGGGTGCGTCACCGGGGGCATGGCGCGCTTCATGTCCTCGGTAATGACGGTGTAGCCGGCGCGCAAGCGGGTCTTCCAGAAGTAATGCTCGGCGATCGCGTCCCGGACGCGCGCTTTCAAGTCGGCGGGGAGCTCCTCATACACAGCGCGCGTATCGACGTACCAGGTGTCGCCGCCCTCGTCGGGGAGGATGCGAGCCGAGAGAAGTGACCACTTGGTTGGCAGGCTGTTGAAGGAGCTGTCGGTGTGAAATTCCTCGTTGGCCCGGTTCGAGGCATGGTGCAGCGAGTCGGGGGGCAGAAAGTCGCCCTTCTCGTCGAGGTTCGAGACGTCATAGAGCTCGGGGCGCAGGCGACGCTTGAAGGCCTTCATCCCCATGTGCGGCGGCAGCTCGAGCGGCCCGAAGCAGCGGCTGAAGCGGATCTGCTCCGCATCGTCGATGAACTGGTCGCGCACCACGAGCACCGCAAACTTCGCCATCGCGTCATTCACCGCGGCGATCAGCCCGGCCGAGGGCTCCGCATGCAGATCCGCACCGATGAGCTCCGCGCCGAACAGGGGATGCAGGGGCTGTACGGTGTAGGGCATCGATGAAACTCAGGAAGCCTGGCGGGCGGCAGCCTTGCGGACTTCGACGATGCCGCGGTCCGCGTCGACCTTCACCCAATCGCCCGTCTCGATGAGAGTGAGCGGATCGCGATCGAAATCCGTCACCGAGGGCACGCGCATGACGACGGCGCCGAGAGCCACCTTGGTCGTCATCTCGTTGAACAGCATCGCCTTCGGCGCCGTCCCGGCGAGGCGTGCAAAGTGAAAGACTGCCGACCAGCCGGAGGAGCCCTTGGCGCCCGGGAACACCAGCACCTTGTCCTTGAAACTCACGCCGCGCAGCTCGTGACGCGTTTCGACCACGGTGCCGGTCATCGGGTTGACTCCACCCCAGCCCGAAATGGTCTGGTGCGTGACGAGCGCTTCACCTTCGGCGCAGCCGCCCACCACTTTGCGCCCACGAAGAACCAGGCTGCTCATGGCGGCTCTCCTTCCCAGCGCCCGGTCAGTGCGGCGTTGATGCAGTCGCGCGTCGTACCGAACCACGCTTCGATGCCCATGATGGCGGGCAGGTAGTGCACCTGCTTGGCGGAGTCGAGAGCGGCCACCCTCGTATTGGGCGGCAGCGCCTGGCCGATCGCAGAGCATGTGTCCGTGAGCAGAACTCCACCCGCATCGCGAATGACGCGCGTCAACCCCTCGCGATCGGCGAGCGCGCGCACGGCGCGCGAGGTGAAGACCCACAGGTTGCAGCGGGTGCTGATGCGCTTGCCTTCGAGCAGCGTGCAGACTTCGCGGATCTGCTCGAGCGCCGCATGCGGGCAGCCCAGCATCACGTAATCGACATTGCGGTCGCGTCCGTTGGCATTCAGCGTTTCGTAGGTGCGCCGCCGCTCCGCCTCGCCGTAGCGGATGGTCTCGACCGGACGCTTCGGACCGAAGGCCGCCTCGAGCGTCGGCGCTTCGGGCGTCACACCGACCAGGTGATACATCTCGACGCCGCCCGAGGAAGCCGCCGCCGCGCCGAAGTGCTTGTAGCGAACGATATCCGGTGAGCTGAAGCGGCCGGTGAGCACAGGGATGCGCTCACCGACGACTTCGCCGACGAAGTAGCCGAGCATGCCCCAGTCCATGATGCTTTCAACATTCGCTTCGACCTCGATGCGGTGCGTGCCGTAGCGGTTCTCGTCGCGGTGCAGGCCGAAGTCCGGAATCTTTCCGGTGAGCATTGCAGCGCTGGTGCTTTCACGCCCTTCCGTGTTGGTGCGCGCGCCCAGCACCGAGTTGCAGTAGACCACGGCGGATGACTCCATCCAGGCGCAGTGCTCGCCGAACGCCGGTACGTTGCCCGCGAGGTATGGCGTGCAGGTCTTGAGAATGCGCACGTCACGAGCCGCGGCGGCCGCTTCGCTCTCGCGGCTCACGCGTGCGAGCTCGGGCTTGGCGCCCAGCACCTGCCAGTTGTCCGGATCGACGCCGCCCTGCAGGTGGCAGGTATGCACGGTTGCGCGCGGCACCTCGACCACCTCGTCGCTGTCGAGATCGAAGCGCGAGAAGATCACGTCATAACGGTTGCCGGCGTCGCGATAGTAGTTCTCCAGGAAGGGCGTGGACGAGCCGGGGACGCCCGCGACGTTGTCGGTGGCGACGAAGCGCTCGGCGCCCAGCGCTTCGCCATAGCGCACCAGGAGCTCCATCGCCTTCTGGCAGGCCTTGCCTCTTTCCCCGTCGAGCATCGCGCGTTCGTCATCTGTGAGCTTCATGGCATTTCCTGGCGGATGCGATCGATGAGAAAGGCGTGAATGGCATCGGCGTCGGCGTCGGTCAGGACATCGGCGAAGGGCGGCATGCCGTTGCGGGCGCCCCGTACCACGATGTCGTTGAAGCCCGCGTGCGTGTCGGCATTCATGTAGCGCAAGTCCGGCGTCATACCGCTCGACACCACGTTACCGCCGTGACAGATCCGGCACCACTGGCCGTAAAGGCGACTTGCCGCGCGCGATCGTCTCCGCGCTCGCGGTAGAGGCGGGCGGTGCCAGGGCCGGCACAGGCGCGGGCGGCGGCAGCGAGGCGTTGCCGCCGAGCTTGAATGCGAGTAGCCGGGACGGCGCGTGGTGAACGGGGGTCAATCCGCCGCCGATGATCGGCGATCGACCCCGCCCAGCCGGCGGCCACGGCGATGTATTGCTCGCCGTCGACCTCGTAGCTGATCGGTCCCGCGACCGCCCCGGTCTGAATCGGCATCTCCCAGAGCTTCTCGCCGTTGTCGGCGCGATAGACGACGAAGCGTCCGTCGGACGCGCCCTGGATCAGCAGATTGCCCGCGGTGGTAAGCACACCGCCGTTCCACGGACCGCGATGCTCGATGCGCCACGCCTCGGTGTTGGTGACGGGATTCCACGCAAGCAGATAGCCCCGGGCGTTGTTCGGAATGACCTCGGTCACGCCGGCGGGCAGGCTCGCGGCGGGATTCTGTGCCAGGTTCCAGCGCATCGGCTGGTGCTCGTACTTCGGCAAGCGGCTATAGACGAAGGAGCTCTCCTGCGCCGGGAAGTAGACCAGGCCCGTGACCGGGCTATAGGACATCGGGTGCCAGTTGTGCGCGCCGAACGGGCCCGGCGTGATCAGCTTGCCCGCGGTGTCGGTGTAGAGGTTGTCCTTGATCTCGACTGGCCGGCCGGTCGAGAGGTCGTAGCGGCTGGCCCAGTTCACCGGCACGAACGGATTGGCCGACAGCAACTTCCCGTTGCTGCGGTCGATGACGTAGAAGAACCCGTTCTTCGCCGCCTGCATCAGCACCTTGTGACGCGTGCCGCCGATCTCGAGCTCGGCGAGCGTCATCTGCTGCACGCAGTTGTAGTCCCAGTTCTCGCCCGGCACCGCCTGGTAGTGCCACGCGTACTGTGCCGGTCGTCCGCATTGCACCGCGACGATCGAACACAGGAACAGGTTGTCGCCGCCTCCGGGACTGCGCAGATCGCGCGCCAGGGCGAACCGTTGCCCGTACCGATGTAGAGAAGATTGAGTGCCGGGTCGTACGAGAACGAATCCCAGGCGGTACCGCCGCCGCCGGCCACCCACCATTCGCCGTTCCAGGTCTTCGCCGCCATTTCCATCGCGGGCGATTCGAAGCCCTTGGCAGGATCGCCGGGCACGGTGTAGAAGCGCCACACCTGCTTGCCGGTCTCGGCGTCGTAGGCGGTCACGTAGCCGCGCACGCCGAACTCGGCCGCCGCCATTGCCGATGATGACTTTGCCGCGCACGACACGCGGTGCGCCGGTGATGGAGTACGGCTGGCCGCGGTCGGTGGTCTGCACATCCCAGACGGGCGGGCCGGTCGCGGCATCGACCGCGATCAGCCGGCCGTCGATGGTGGCGCAATAGACCTTGCCCTTCCAGACCGCGGGGCCGCGATTCGCGGGGCCGCAGCACATGTAGCGCAGCCAATCGCGCCGTCGGCTTGCGGGTCGTAGCGCCACAGCTCGCTTGCCGGTCTTCGGCGTCGAGGGCATACAGGACGTTCCACGCACCGATCGTGTACATCACCCCATCGACCACCAGGGCGTCGCTTCGAGCCGATGCGTCGAATCCGAAGTCGACGAACCACGCGAGGCCGAGCTTGCCGACATTGCCGCTCGTTGATCGCGGTCAGCGGACTGAAGCGATCCTCGGCATAAGTGCGCCCGTGCGTGAGCCAATTCGCGGGATCGTTCGCCGCGGCCGCAATGCGCTCGCCATCGACGTTCGCGCGAGCTGCGTCGCGACTTCTGCCGCGCCGCACCGCCGCCAGAGAACGAGCGCACGGAGGAGATGGACGCAGGGTGTGTCTGCCGAAAGCGGCGTACCTACGTATGCGGCGCCGGATTTGGGGTGGAAGGTCTGAACCTCACTCGTGACGCGCCGCGCATCGGCGGATCACACCCAGGCGTCTCCGAAGTGCGCATGATCCTGGACGGAGCCTGCTCAGTCCCGCCGGTCCAGATTGTCGTGCAGGCGCTTCTGGAATGCTCGCAGATCGATGTCGTGCACCGACGCCGAGCCGGCCAGGTCGAGGGCGTGGGCCGCCGCCGTTCCCATCGCGATGCACGGACCCATCACGCGGATCGCCGATAGCGCGTGCGAGTCCGCATCGACGCAGCGGCCCGGCCGCGACGATGTTGTCCGCATCCTTCGGGCATCATGCAGCTCAGCGGGATGTAGTACACGTGATTGTCCTTGAAGCGCTCCCAATGCACGAGTTCCTTGGTGTCGTGCAGCTCCACCCACCACGCGGAACGCGCCGCGGCATCGGCCGGACGCTCGGCCTTGCGGATGTCGTCGCAGCGTCAGTTGGTGGCGGCCTGACGATCCAGCGCGTCTGGCGCATGCCCGGATTGCCGTACACGCGCACGCGCGCATTGGCAAAGATGTGCGCGAAACTCCGCGCGCAGGAATACGAATGATGCTGTCCGCCTGGCGCCGGCCCTCGAACACCATGTGCGCGCGTCTGCGAGCGGATCGAGCGGCGTCTCGAAGTGGCTGATGTTCGCGAGCATGAAATTCTTGCCCGGGAAGTGCATCAGCCAGCCGTCGTGGCGCACCAAGCCGTACTTGTGCGCCGATGCGCGATCAGGCGCTCGTACACCTCCGTCATCTTGAGTTCGCCGCACGGTGTCGAGATCGTAGTTCTCGATGAGGAAGTTGAGCGATGCCGAAGATCGGCGCCGTCGGGCTCGCGAACCGCGCAGTCCGGCCTCGTAGCTCAAGCTGGCATCGCCCGATGAGTCGACGTAGCCGTTCGCCTTCACCCGCACGCGTGCCGAAGCGCGTCGCAAACTCGACGTACTGCACGCGGCGATTGCTGAACGAGACAGTCGGTCAGAACCGCGCCGACGATCGCGTGTGACGCCCGCCTCCTGCGATCTTGCGCTCCATCCATCGTCGCCAGGCGCACTTCGTCGTACTGAAACGTGACCGTCGAAGTGATGCATGCGCAGCAGCGAGCCTTCGGCCGTGAGATCGCGGATCAGATCGTCCGCGACCCCGTGGGTGATCTGATACGCGTTCGGGTCCGTGGGTGTAGAGCCCGATGAGCGTGCCGATGATCGAGCCGATGGCCTGACCGCCGAGCGCAGGGGCGCCATCGACCAGCACCACCTTGCGACCGAGCTTCGCCGCTTCGAGCGCCGCGGCTCACGCCGGAGATGCCGGCGCCGAGCACGCAGATGTCGGTCTTGACTGTCTTGATTTCGCGCTCGGCCGGACGACGGACGTTCGAGTCGCAATGAGTTCTGACATGTACTTCCTCAGTCCCCTGACTCGATGGCGTTAAGGCACGCTTGACCAGCACCGCGCCGGTGGACATCGGCTGTACGGTGCGTTGATAGATCGACAGATAGCCGCTCGATTTCGGAAGCACCGGTTCGCCCAGCGCGCGCGCGCCGTGCTGCGAGTTCTTCCTCGCGGCGACCATGAGGTCGAGGGTCTGGGCATCGACATCGATGACGATGTGATCGCCGTTCTCGCACCAGCGACAACGGCCCGCCGACCGCCGACTCCGGCGACACTTCGGCCACCGTCAGGCCCTTGTTGCACAGGCCCGAGAGCTGGCCGTCGCTGACGAATGCCACCTCGTTCTGCAGTCCCGCCGAATCGAGCGCGAATACCACCACGATGCAGGTCCCGCCATGCCCGGGACCACCCTTCGGTCCCATGCCGCGCACGACCAGCACGTGAGCCGCGCTTGATCTTGCCGCTGCTCGATGGCGCGCATGGCATCGGCACCGTCTGTCATACACGACTGCGGGGCCGGTGAACTGCGCCTTGCCGATCCAGACCGCGCAGGCCGAGCTTCACGACGGCGCTTTCCGGCGCGAGCGAACCGTGCAGAATCACGATGGGCGCCTTGTCGGAGAAACGGGCGGGTCAGCGGGCGGATGACTTCGGGATCGTGCACCTCCACGGCGCGTGAGATTCTGCGCGCAGCGTCTGCCCGGTGACGGTCATGCACGCTGCGTATCGAGCAGAGGCTCGAGCTGCTTCAGCAGCGCGCGCGCGCCGCCCGCCGCTTCGAATTCCTCGATCGTGTTCTCGCCGTTCGGCCGCACCGCGGTCAGCACCGGCACCCGTTCGCCGAGATCGTTGAACAACCGGAACACGTCGACGTCGACGCCCGCTTCGACCGCGGTGGCCTGCAGATGCTTGATGCAGTTGATCGAGCCGCTGACGCGCGAGCACCGCCGCGACGGCATTGCGGAATGCGCCGGGCGTGAGGATGTGCCGCGGCTTGAGATCTTCGAGCACCATGCCGACGATGCGCTGCCCGGAGCGCCGCGCGTGCGTCGAGCATCCGCGGGCTGTTGGCGAGCACCGGCGCGCTGCCCGGCAGCGTCATGCCGAGCGCCTCGCACGCCACGTGCATCGAATTGGCGGTCGCCATGCCCGAGCACACGCCGGGTCCGCGGATGGCGTTGTCGCTCATGCCCCGCAATGTCTCGCGCGACAGCTTGCCGAGCGACGTCTGCACCGAGCCCGAGGAACACATCCTCGATGTCGACGTGCTGGCCGCCGTAGCTGCCGCTCGGCTGATAGCCGCAGATCACGAGGATGGTCGGAATATTGAAGCGGCCGGCCGCCATCAGGTGCGCCGGCAGTGGTCTTGTCGCACGAGGACAGGCAGATCATGCCGTCGAGCTGTGCGCCCTCGATGGCGATCTCCATGTCGTTCACGATGAGATCGCGGCTCGCCAGAATGTATCCGCCGCCGCCGCCCGCGCCGATGATGAAATCGCTCGGCGCCGCCGTGCGTATCTCGAACGGCAGTCCGCCGGCCGCGCGGATCGATTCCTTGACGATCTTGGCGATGCCGTCGAGATGACTGAAGCAGATGGCGAGCTCCGAGGAGCTGTTCACGACGGCGATCTTCGGCTTCTGCATGTCCTCGTCGGAAAGTCCGAGCGCCGTCCACTGCGCGCGGCGCACCGCCTCGCGCGGTGACCCGGGTTCGATGTTGCTGCGGAGAGACTCTTTTCATGGCCGCGTGGGCACCAACGTGGAGATGTTAGCGCCCCGCAAGCCACTGCAGAACAGCGGCTGCGCAGTGCGATCAGTCTTCGCGTTTTCACGAACATGCGCTCAGGAAGACGGCTGATCGGCGTCCCACGGCGGCGTGCATCCGCGTCTTGAGGATAGGCCACCAGCTCGCGCACGGCCGGCTTGTTCATTTTCATGCGGGCACCAGCGCCTTCAGCCAGAACACCGGCAGCGGGAAGTCCGGGCAGCACGGGGATCAGACGGCCGTTGCGGATGTGCTCATCGGCCAGGAAGCGCGGCAGCGACGGCGATGCCGAGGCCGCGCAGCGCCGCTTCGCGCAGTACGCGGCTGTCGTTCGAGTGGAGCCGCGAATGGACTTCGACGCTGACCGCGCCGCGCGAACTCTCGAACACCCAGGTGGTTCGAACCAGAGCACCGAGGTCAGGCAGTCGTAGTCCGACCAATTCGGTGGGATGTTGGGGCGCGCGACTTGCTCGCCAGATACGTTGGGGCGCAGCACAGGACGAGATCGTACGGGCAGAGCGGCACATCGATGACGTTCGGGTAGGAAACCGGCATTGCGCCGAGGGCCAGGTCGAACCCTTCCTCGAGCGGATTGACCGACCGGTCGAGCAGGACGATTTCGAGACTGATTCCCGGATGGCGACCATGGAATTCGCCGAAGAGGACGCCGAGGCAGCCGCGATGTGATCGTGGTCGGGCCTTGATGCGCAGGTGGCCCTCGATGCCCTGCGTCTGCGCGGCCGCGGCCGTCGATCATTTCCTCGAACTCCGCGAGCAGGCGCACGAACCGCGGCAGCAAGCGATCGCCGGCCGCGGTGAGCGACAGACCGCGGGTCGAGCGCACGACCAGCTGCACGCCCACTGCTCTCTTCAGTTGCGTGATGCGCTTGGTGATCACCGACGGCGCGACGCCGAGCTCGCGCGCGGCGCCGGAGAAACTACGCAAGCGGGCGACGCAGCACGAATGCGTTGATGTTCAGCAAGGTATTGATGGTTTCTTCTCGTAGCGAAAAGCTGATCGCGCCTTTTGTGCGGTTCTCGTCGCCAGTTTTCGGTGCTACGTCTTTTGAGAACCAAATCAGCCGTTGAAATATCCATCAGCCATGACCGGGGGAAGTTATGGTCATTTCCGGAACGAGCGGGCGATCCAGGCACAGCCATTCCACGCGGGCTGTCGTCCTCGCAGTGACATCCGCCACTGCGGGCCTGGGCTTGCGGCCCCCGCGCCGCTCAGCAAAGCAAGACAGCTCGAAGAAGTCGTCGTCATCGGCGCAGTTCCGCGAAGAGAGGCTGCAGGACACCCCGATCGCCATCTCCGCCTTCACGGCCGAGAACCTGGAGCCCGCGGAGTCTACAACGTCACCGACCTGGATGCCTTCGTGCCCAACACCGTCATTCAGCCGCTGGGCGCCGGTTGGGGCTCGACCATGGCCGCCTTCATCCGCGGCGTGGGTCTCGGCGACAACATCCTGTCGTTCGAGCCCGGCGTGCCCATCTATGTCGACGACGTCTACATCGGCCGTCCGCAGGGCGCGATCTTCGACCTGCTCGACCTCGAACGCGTCGAAGTGCTGCGCGGACCGCAGGGCACGCTGTTCGGCAAGAACGCCATCGGCGGCACGGTGCGCCTGATATCGAAGAAGCCGGAGGGCGACGGCGGCGGCTGCGCTCAGCATCACGGTCGGGCAGCTACAACCGCATCGATGCGCGCGGCTCGGCTGACGTCACCGCTGGTCGAGGACCGCGTGTTCGCGCGCTTCGTCGTTCTCCAGCAAGAAGGCCGACGGCTACTTCAAGGTGCTCGACTACGAGTGCGTGAACGGTGCCGGCTCGCTGGGCGCCGGCGGACCGGCTTGCCGACGGTCCTACAACGTGCCCGGCGGTTCCCCGGCGGGCTGAACGGTATCTCGCTCGGCTCGGTGGTGTCTCCCGGAACGGGCTGCGTCGTCGACACGCTGGAGCGACGAGAACGTGCAGTCCGGCCGGGTGGCGTTCCGCTTCCTGATCAACGACGACCTGCGAATTCAACCTGATTGCCGATATCACCAATCAGCGGCAGAAAGGTCCGGCCGACAAGTACACGATCATCGATGGCACCAACGGCCTGAACGGCTGGTTGGAGCGGAGTGTTCGCCGATCCAGGTATTACGGCGCCGGCGTCGGCTACGACGATCGCTTCGTCACCGACAGCGACCTGTACACCAACTACAGCCGCTACGACGATCCGCTTAACCAGCGCCTGGTGCCGAACATCAACAATCTCGAGCACTGGGGCGTGTCTGGCACGTTCGAGTGGCAGCTGAGCGACGCTTTGAGGTTGAAGTCGATCACTGCCTACCGCGACTGGTGGAACACCTTCGGTCGCGATTCCGACGGCAGTCCGCTGCCGAACAACGCCACCTACGACGACAGCAGGCACCGGCAATTCACGCAGGAGCTGCAGCTGACCGGCACCGCCGAGCAGACTCGACTGGGCCGCGGGCGCCTTCTACTACGACGCGCACGATTCGAACCGCGGCTTCGATTCTCTCTACCCGACGTTCATCTACCAGAACGATGCGTTCGACCAACAGGACACCACCAACTGGGCCGTCTTCGGCCAGGGCACGTATCACCTCACCGACGCAGCTGTCGTTCACGCGCGGTGCGCGCTACACGGACGACCAGAAGGACGCCATCATCTATCGCGCGACTTTCTTCGGCGACATCGTCATCGACAACCAGTTCGTGCCGACCTCTGCCACCAACACGGACTACACGCGATCGTCGACTACGAGTGGTCCGATGACTTGCATGACCTACCTCAAGTACGCGACCGGCTTCAAGGGCGGCGGCTTCAGCCCGCGTCCGGCGAACGAGCTGCAGACGGTCCCGTTCGATCCGGAGTATCTCGAGACGCTCGAGCTGGGCGCCAAGTCCGAGCTCGCGCAGGGGCGCGTGCGCTTCAACGGTGCGCTCTTCTTCTCCGAGTACAACGACCAGCAAACCTTCGCGCAGCAGCTCGACTCCTCGGGCGCGAACTGGTTCCGCGAGATCAACGCCGGCAAGGCGGATATCTGGGGCCTGGAGGCGGAGTTGCAGGCCGAGCCGGTCGACATCTGCGCATCGAGGGCTCGCTTCGGCTACGTGAACTACGAGCTGATCGACAACGAAGGCAACGAGCTGCTGTTCGAGGGCGATGGCTGTAACGGCGAACGCTGCTACTCGCCGCGTACGCCGGAGTGGACCGGTGCCGTCGGCATGCAGTACGGGTTCGGCATGTCGCAGGGTGGCTCGATAACGCCGCGCCTGGACGCGACCTACCAGTCGAAGATCTATTTCACGACCAACAACCAGGGTCCGACAGGACGGATTACACGACTGCTGAACGGACGCCTCACCTGGGTGTCGCCGGACAATGACCTGGGAAGTGGCGCTGTACGGCCAGAACCTGACCGACGAGGAGTACTTCAACGGCAAGCTGAGCCTGGTCGGTTTCTTCGGCCGCGAGCAGGGCAACCCGGGCACGCCGCGCACCTGGGCACTCTCTTTCGAGCGCAACTTCCAGTAGCCACGGAATTGGGGTCAGACCCCAGCCTCAAGGGTCAGACTCCATGTTCCGAGAGACAATGGGGTCTACCTGAGGCTGGGGTCTGACCCCAATTCCGTGGCGCAAACAGATATCGTGACGACCGCCGGCGCCGAGCCTGCCGCCGCGGTGACTTTCACACCGACGTACCGCGGCTACGTCCTCGGCGTGCTGTTTCTCGGCTACGTCGTCAACGTCATGGATCGCGGCGTGCTCGCGGTCCTGATCGAATCCATCAAGCGCGAGTTCTCGTTCAGCGATACCCAGCTCGGCCTCCTGAGCGGCATCACGTTCGCATTCTTCTATGCGACGCTGGGCGTGCCGATCGCGATGTGGGCCGATCGCACGGTGCGGCGCAATGTCTTGGCGATCTGCTGCGCGCTCTGGAGCGGCATGACCGCACTGTGCGGCATGGCGACCGGCTTCTGGTCGCTGGCGGGTGCGCGGGCGGGCACGGCGATCGGCGAGGCGGGCGGTTCGCCGCCTTCGCATGCCCTGATCTCGGACTACTTTCCGCGCGAACAGCGTGCGACGGCGCTCTCTCTCTACGCACTCGGTGTGCCGGTCGGCGCAATGCTCGGCCAGTTCCTCGGCGGCTGGGGCAACGAGTTCTACGGCTGGCGCACGACCTTCATCCTGATCGGCCTGCCCGGTTTGCTGGTGGCGGCGTTGGTGCGCTTCACGGTCATCGAGCCGCCGCGCGGTCACTCGGACAATGTGTCCGCCGCGCTCGCCCGGGCGCCGGCACCGCCCATCCTCAGCGTCGTGAAGTTCCTCTGGCGTTACGTGTCGTTCCGCCACATGTGTCTTGCGGCGGCGCTGCATTCGGTGGTCTGGTATTCCGGCAGCACTCTGAACGGCGCCTTCTTTGCCCGTTCGCATTCCATGCAGAGCGGCGAGTACGGCACCTGGCTCGCGCTCTTCTCGATCATCGGCGCTGTCGGCACGCTGCTTGGGGGCTTTCTCTCTGACCGCATCAGCACGCGCCTGGGCGATCGCCGCTGGTACATGTGGGTGCCAGGGATCGCGACCCTCGTCATGGTGCCGTTTCAGTTCACGTCCTATCTCGCGCACGACCTGCGCATCGTGGTGCCCTCGTTCTGCGTCATGTTCATCTTTGCCTCCATGTTCTTCGGCCCATCGTTTGCGGTTACGCAGGGACTGGCGACGCTGCGCACCCGGGCCGTGGCCACCTCCATCCTGCTCTTCGTCCAGACCTTCATCGGCCTCGGCCTGGGCCCGTTTCTCGCCGGCGTGATGAGCGACTATCTGAAACCCACCTACGGCGCGCAGTCGCTGGCGATCGGCCTGGTCGTCGTGGGACTCGCGAACATCTGGGCCGCGGGCCATTACTTCCGCGGCGCCCGCACAGTGCGGGAGGACTTCGTGGCCACGCAGCGACTGATTCAGAGCGGACAGGCCTGACAGGGTCGGCACGGTCGGGGTCAGAATTGAATTCTGACCCCAACCACCCGATTGCGTGCGCTGGTCATCCGCGCGTCGTTTCCTTCATGATGCCGGTCCGCTGTCAGCGGGGAGCAATGGAGGGTCGCGGTGGCAAAATACCAGTCGAATATCGACGTCGATTCGCTGGTGGCGATCGACGTTCATACCCACGCCAGCGTCTCGAGCCGCACACCGCCCGATTCCAGCACGCAACGCATGGAGGAGGGCATGGCGACGTACTTCAAGTCCTCGCTCCCGCCGGCCATGCCGGAAATCGCGCAGTACTACCGCGAGCGCCGCATGGCCGCGGTCATCTTCACGGTCGATGCGGAGTCGGCTTTCGGCTCCCGCCGCATCGCCAACGAGGAGGTCGCGGAACTCGCGGCTGAGAACAACGATGTCCTGATCCCCTTTGCCAGCATCGACCCGGCCAAAGGCAAGCTCGGCGTGCGCGAGGCCCGGCGCCTGATCGAGGACTACGGCGTGTGCGGCTTCAAATTTCACCCCTCGATGCAGGGGTTCTTTCCGAACGACCGGCAGGCATATGCACTCTATGGGGTGATCGAGGAGGCGGGGCTGCCGGCTCTGTTTCACACCGGGCAAACCGGGGTGGGGGCGGGCACGCCGGGCGGAATGGGGATCCGGTTGAAGTACTCGAACCCGATGTACCTGGACGACGTCGCCGTGGACTTTCCCGGCCTGACGATCATCCTCGCGCACCCCTCGTTCCCGTGGCAGGAAGAGGCGCTCGCCGTCGCGACCCACAAGCCCAACGTCCACATCGATCTTTCGGGCTGGTCGCCGAAGTACTTCCCGCAGATCCTGGTGCAGTACTGCAACACCTTGCTCAAGAACAAGATCATGTTCGGTTCGGACTACCCGGCGATCACGCCGGATCGCTGGATCGAGGATTTCGCACGCCTGCCGATCAAGCCGGAAGTGCGCCCGCTGATCATGAAACAGAATGCGGCGAAGCTGCTCAAGCTCGCGCCGGCCGGGAGGCAGAAATGAGTCGAGGCTTTTCGATCGCACAGCTGGGCCTGTATTGCAGCCTGGGTGTCCTGGCGCTCGCGCCCTGGGCGCCAGCCATGGCGCAGAAGCGGCCGATCACTCACGAGGACGTGTGGCTCATGAAGCGTGTCGGCGCGCCGGTGCCGAGCCCGGACGGCAAGTGGGTGGTGGTCTCGGTGACGGAGCCCGCGTACGACCAGGATAAACAGACGGCGGAACTGTGGATCGTGTCGTCGAGCAGCGGCGAAGCGCCGCGGCGGCTGACCGCCAGCCCGAGCCGCGAGAGCGACGTGACCTGGAGCCGCGACAGCCGCCGCATCGCGTTCTCCGCCAAGCGCGGCGACGATGAGATGGAGCAGATCTACGTGCTCGACGTCGGCGGCGGCGAAGCGATCCCGGTGACCGAGCTGTCGACGGGCGCGCGCTCGCCGCAGTTCTCGCCCGATGGCGCCAGCCTGCTGTTCGTCAGTACCGTGGATCGCGAGGCGCGCACCGATGCAGACAGCAAGCGCATCGCCGAGGAGCGCAAGGCTCGCAAGTACAACGTACGGGCCTATGACGGCTTCCCCATCCGTCACTGGGACAAGTGGCTCGACCCAAAACGCCAATCGCACGTATTCGTGCAGACGGTCGACAAGCCCGAGTCGGCGCGTGATCTCCTCGCAGGGACCCAGTTGACGCAGGGCCCCGGCTTCTCAGGGCGCTGGACCGATTCAGGTGAAGAGATCGATGCGGTCTGGGCGCCCGACGGCCGCTCGATCGTGTTCGCAGCCAGCACCAACTGGAACACGCGCGCCTACGACTTCGCGACCACGGACCTGTTCAAGGTCGATGTAGCGGGCGGTGAGCCCGTCCGCCTGACACGCGGACGCGATTCCTGGTCGCAACCGAGCTTCAGCGCCGACGGCAAGGTCCTCTATGCGTTGATCGAGCCGGAATCGCGCCGCGAGTACACCGCCGAGCGCCTGGCCGCGTTGGATTGGCCCAACGGCGGCACGCCGCGGATTCTCACCGGGCGTTTCGACCGCGCGATCACTTCGTTCGGCATCCCGCGGCACGGCAATCGCGGATTCGTGCTCGCCGAGGATGCCGGGCAGGAGAAGCTCTACTCCCTGTCACTCGGTGGCGATAACGTGCAACCGCTCGGAGACCTGCCGAGTGGCGCGTACTCCAACCTGCGCATCCCGTCGGTAGCGATGACGCCGCAGCTCTACGCCAACTGGGAAAGCGCGACCAGCCCCGGCGAAGTTGTGCGCATCAATCCCGAGACGGGGCAACGAGCGGCCCTCACCAACTTCAATGGCGAGCGCGCGGCGCAGATCGACTGGCGGCCGGTGCGTCACTTCTGGTTCGACAGCACGGGCGGCCGCCGCATCCACAACATGCTGGTGCTGCCGCCGGGCTTCGACGAGTCGAAACGCTACCCGTTGTTCGTGGTCATCCATGGCGGCCCGCACAGCATGTGGCGCGATCAGTTCGTGCTGCGCTGGAACTATCACCTGCTCGCCGAGCCGGGCTACGTGGTCCTGCTCACCAACTACACCGGGTCGACCGGATTCGGTGAGCAATTCGCACGCAACATCGAGGGCGATCCCCTCAAGACACCGGGCGAGGAGATCAACCAGGCCGCCGATGAAGCGCTCAAGCGCTTCCCGTTCATCGACGCTACCCGCCAGTGTGCCGGCGGCGCGAGCTACGGGGGTCATCTCTCCAACTGGCTGCAGGCGACGACGACGCGTTATCGCTGCCTGGTGAGCCACGCGGGGCTCGTCAACCTCGAGTCGCAATGGGGAACGAGCGACACGGTGTTTCAGCGCGAGATCATGAATGGCGGCCCACCCTGGGAGCAGGGCGCCGTCTGGCAGACGCAGAGCCCGATCCGTTACGCCGCGCAGTTCAAGACTCCCGCGCTGGTGACCGTGGGCGAGAGCGACTTCCGCGTGCCGCTCAACAACGCGCTCGAGTACTGGACCGTGCTGCAGCGGCAGCGCGTCACCAGCCGCCTGATCGTGTTCCCCGATGAGAACCACTGGATCCTGAAGGGCGAGGACAGCCGCTACTTCTATCAGGAGGTGCACGCGTGGCTGGCGCGATGGCTGAAAGAATCGTGAGGACGGCGAAGGGACCGGGGCTTCGCGGGCGCGGCTGCATGCTGCTGAGCGTTCTGCTGTGCGGGAGCTCGCCGGCCGCTCTCGCTGCCACGCCCGCCTGTTTCGCGCAGCCGCGGGATGGGTCGGGAGTTGGCGACCTGCACCTGCTGACCGCCGATCCGCTCGACGTCAGCAGACTCGCCACTCTCAATGTGAAGCGCGCGAGCTCTTTCTTTCGCGACCGTGATCTTGCGGGGATCACCGTGGAGCTGCTCGAGGGCGGCGCCGAAACGACGCTCACCTTCACGTTCACGGGCACCGCGGATTACGAGATGTTGATCAACCGCGCAGTGCATGTGGGAGAGGCGACCGCGAATCCTCGCCACGCGCGCCTACCTCATCCGCTATCGCTATTGCGTGCGCGGCGGACGATTGCTGACCGCACCGCAGCCCGCCCCGTTCGAGCTCCAGGCGGCACGTGAGGCTCTCGAAGTGCTGCGGGGACTCTTGAGTGTGAACAAGAAGCTCCCCGAGGTGCGCGTCGCCGAGATCGACGTTGCCGAGGCGGAGGCTGCGCCGTCGGGGTGAGGGCCTGCACGCCTGTTGCGGGATTCCCACGCCGGGACCTTTCGGTTACACTTCGCGCCCTCGATTCTCGAGGGGATCGAGGCTTGTGAAAACAAGTGCTTAGAGCGTATCAGGCCCCCGAGGGGGCCTTTTCGTTTGTGGCGCTTCCCTGGCCGGGAAGCAGATCGAATATAGAGAATGCGATCGGTGGGCCCTCGGGCCCATTTTTGTTTGTGGGGCGTGCCGCGTGTTGCGCGATGAGCTGTTTCCCCTGCTGGAGCCGGCGGTGGTCTCCCTCGGCTACGAGCTGGTGGAGATCGAGTTTGCGCCGGCGGGGCCGGCGGGTTGCTGCGGCTGTATATCGATGCCGCGACCCGGCATCACGCTCGACGATTGCGAGCGCGTGAGCCGCGCGGTGAGCGAGGTGCTCGACGTCGGAGGATCCGATCCCGGGCCACTACACGCTCGAAGTGTCCTCGCCGGGCCTGGACCGGGTGCTGCGGACGCGCGCGCACTTCGAGCGCTTCGCCGGCGAGCGCGTCACGGTTGCAGATGATGCAGCCGATCGACGGACGGCAACGGTTTCGCGGGCGCGTTGCTCGAGCGTCGGCGACGAGCGAGATCACGCTCGAGCTGGCGACGGCAGGATCAACGCTGCCGATCGAGGAGATTCACAAGGCGCGACTGGTGCCGGAGCATGTGACGGCAAGAGGTTGAGGTCGATGAACAAAGAAATCCTGATGGTGGTCGACGCGGTCTCGAACGAGAAGGGCGTCGACAAGGAAATCATCTTCGAGGCGCTCGAAGCCGCGCTCGCGTCCGCGACGCGCAAGCGTCACGGCGAAGGCATCGACGTGCGCGTCGCCATCAACCGCAAGACCGGCGACTACGACACCTTCCGCCGCTGGAAGGTGTTCGCCGACGACTCCACCGAGCTCGAGTTCCCGGACGCGCGAGCTGCGCCTGGACGACGCGCTCGACATCGATCCAAGGAAGCGCGAGGTCGGCGGCTTCGTCGAAGTGCCGATGGAATCGGTCGCGTTCGGCCGCATCGCCGCGCAGACCGCCAAGCAGGTCATCGTGCAGAAGGTGCGCGAAGCCGAGCGCGCGCAGGTCGTCGACGAGTACAAGGACCGCGTCGGCACGCTGGTGTCGCGGCATCGTCAAGCGCGTCGATCGCAACGGCGTCTTCGTCGATCTCGGCGGCAATGCCGAAGGCTTCATCGCCGCGCGACCAGATGATTCCGCGCGAGCCGGTGCGCTCGCAGGATCGCATCAAGGCGTACCTGCAGGACGTGCGCTCCGAGCCGCGCGGTCCGCAGCTGTTCCTGACGCGCACCGCGCCGGAATTCCTGATCGAGCTGTTCAAGCTCGAAGTGCCGGAAGTCGGCCAGGGCCTGATCGAGATCCTGGGCGCGGCGCGCGATCCGGGCGTGCGCGCCAAGATCGCCGTGAAGAGCAACGACAGCCGCATCGATCCGGTCGGCGCCTGCGTCGGCATGCGCGGCTCGCGCGTGCAGGCGGTGTCGAACGAGATCGCCGGCGAGCGCGTCGACATCATTCCGTGCGACGAGAACCCGGCGCAGTTCGTGATCAACGCGATGGCGCCGGCCGAAGTGCGTGTCGATCGTCGTCGACGAGGACTCGCACTCGATGGACATCGCGGTCGACCGAGGAGAAGCTGTCGCAGGCGATCGGCCGCGGCGGCCAGAACATCCGCCTCGCGAGCGAGCTGACCGGCTGGGAGCTCAACGTCATGACGCGAGCAGGCCGCCGAGGCGAAGAGCGAGGGCGAGTCGCGCGAGCTCGGTCGAGACTGTTCATGAAGCAGCTCGACGTCGACGAGGACGTCGCGCAGATCCTGGTGCAGGAAGGCTTCTCGACCATCGAGGAAATCGCCTACGTGCCGGCGTCGCGAGCTGCACGGCGATCGAGGAGTTCGACGAGGACATCGTCAAGGAGCTGCGCAACCGTGCGCGCGACGTGCTGCTGACGCAGGCGATCGCGAGCGAGGAGAAGATCGACGGCGCCGAGCCGGCGGAGGACCTGCTGGACGCTCGACGGCATGGACGAGGAGCTGGCGCTGACGTCTGGCGAGCCGCGGCATCGTCACGCGCGAGGATCTCGCCGAGCAGGCGGTCGACGATCTGACTCGAGATCGACGGCATCGATGCGGAGCGCGCCGGCGCAGCTGATCATGGCGGCGCGCGAGCACTGGTTCGAAGCCGCCGAGCCAGCAGGCCTGAGCGATCGCCGCGCGAGGAGCCGTTCATGGCGGATGTGACAGTTAGCCAGTTTGCCGAGGTACTGAAGGTACCGGTCGAGCGGCTGCTGACGCAGCTCGATGAGGCCGGCATTCAGCGTTGCGGGCGCCGACGACACCATCAGCGACGACGCCAAGATGGAGCTGCTCACGTATCCTGCGGCGCAGCCACGGCGCACGGCAACGACACGGCCGCCGCGCCGCGCAAGATCACGCTGCAAGCGCAAGTCGCAGGGCGAGATCAAGGTCGCGTCGCGCGCAGGGCCGCGCGCGCACGGTCAACGTCGAGGTGCGCAGCAAGAAGACCTACCTCAATCGCAGCGTGCTCGAGGAGCAGGCGCGCGTGCAGCAGGAAGAAGCTCGACCGGCACAAGCGCGAGGCCGAGCGCCAGCAGGCACGACGCGAGCGCTCGCAGCGAGCCAGGAAGCAGGAGCGGCTGAAGCAGCGAGCGCCTGGAAGCGGAGCAGCGCGAGGCAGAGGCGCGGCAGCGCCTGCAGCGGAAGAGGAGGCGCAGCGTCGCGCCGACGAAGAAGCGCGCGTCGCGCCGAAGACAGAGGCGCGTCGCCAGGCGCGAGGCGCGCGAGCGCCAGGAAGCCGAGCGCGCGCACGCGAAGCGGCGAAGCCGCGCAAGCCGTCGCGCGAGCCCGAGCGACGAGCCGCGCGCGTCGCAGCGCGCCGAGCTGCACGTCGTCGAGCGATGCGAGTGCGCGCTTCAAGAAGAAGAAGCAGCATCAGGCGTCGCAGGTCGCGCCGGCCGGTGCAGGTCAACGTCACGACACAGCACGGCTTCGAGCGCCGACCGCGCCCGTCAAGCGCGAGGTGCAGATCGGCGAGACCGATCACGGTCGCCGAGCTGGCGCAGCGCATGGCCGTCAAGGCCAACGAAGTCATCAAGGTCATGATGAACATGGGCGTCATGGCCACGATCAACCAGCCGATCGACCAGGACACCGCGGTGCTGGTGGTCGAGGAGCTGGGCCACACCGCCGGTCCTGCGTCAAGGAAAGCGCGATCGAGGACGAGCTGCAGAGCGAGCCGATACGGCGCACGAGCTGGCAGCCGCGTCCGCCGGTCGTCACCGTCATGGGTCACGTCGACCACGGCAAGACCTCGCTGCTCGACTACATCCGCCGCACCAAGGTCGCGGCGGGCGAAGCGGGCGGCATCACCCAGCACATCGGCGCGTATCACGTCGAGACGCCGAAGGGCGTCATCACCTTCCTCGATACGCCGGGCCACGCCGCGTTCACGGCGATGCGTGCGCGCGGCGCGCAGGTCACCGACATCGTGGTGCTGGTCGTCGCCGCCGACGACGGCGTCATGCCGCAGACGATCGAGGCGATCCAGCACGCGCGCGCCGCCGAAGTGCCGATCGTCGTCGCGATCAACAAGATCGACAAGCGCGATGCCGATCCGGAGAAGGTCAAGCAACGACCTGGCGAAGCACGACGTGCTGCCCGAGGAGTGGGGCGGCGACACGCTGTTCGTGCAACGTGTCGGCGCGAGACCGGCGCAGGGCATCGATCGAGCTGCTCGACACCATCCTGCTGCAGGCCGACGTGCTCGAGCTCAAGGCGCCGCGCGACGGCCTCGCGGCCGGCGTCGTGCATCGAGTCGAGCCTGGAGAAGGGCCGCGGCGCGGTCGCGACCGTGCTGGTGCAAGCGCGGCACGCTCAAGCCGGGCGATCCGATCCTCGCCGGCCAGGAGTTCGGCCGCGTGCGCGCGATGTTCGACGAGAACGGGCAAGCCGGTGACCGAAGCCGGTCCGTCGATGCCGGTCGTGGTGCTCGGCCTGTCCGGCGCGCCGAATGCCGGCGACGAGCTGCTGGTGGTCGAGAGCGAGCGCAAGGCGCGCGAAGTCGCGCTGTACCGCCAGGGCAAGTTCCGCGACATCAAGCTCGCGAAGCAGGGCCCGACCAAGCTCGAGGACATGCTTCTCGCAGATGGGCGATGGCAAGGCCGCGACCGTGCAGCGTGCTCATCAAGGCCGACGTGCAGGGCAGCGCCGAGGCGCTGCGCGATTCGCTGTCGAAGCTCGTCGACCGACGAAGTCGCGGTCAAGGTCATTGCGAGCGGCGTCGGCGGCATCACCGAGTCGGACGTCACGCTGGCGCTGCCGCCTCGAAGGCGCGCATCATCGGCTTCAACGTGCGCGCCGACGCTCGGCGCGCGCGATGATCAAGGAATCCGGCGTCGATGTGCGCTACTACAGCATCATTTACGAAGCGATCGACGACGTGAAGCAGATGCTGTCGGGCATGCTGGCGCCGGAGGTCAAGGAGCAGATCGTCGGGCTCGCCGAGGTGCGCGAGGTGTTCCGCTCGAGCAAGTTCGGCACGGTCGCGGGCTGCATCGTGGTGGACGGCTACGTCCGCCGCAACAATCCGATCCGCGTGCTGCGCGACAACGTCGTGATCTTCGAGGGCGGGCTCGAGTCGCTGCGCCGCTTCAAGGACGACGTCAACGAAGTGCGCGCCGGCACCGAGTGCGGCATCGGCGTGAAGAACTACAACGACGTGCGCGTCGGCGACCAGATCGAGTGCTACTCGCGCGTCGAAGTGGCGACGAACGGTCGACAGCTCTGACGACATGCCGACGCGACTCCGCATCGCAGCCGCGCGCATCGCGCAGCAGATCCAGCGCGTGCTGAGCGAGCTGATCCGGCGCGAGGTGCGCGATCCGCGCCTCGGCATGGTCACGCTCACCGAAGTGCGCGTGTCGCCGCGATCTGAGCTACGCGAAGGTGTATCTACTCGCGTGCTCGGCGAGCAGCGCGATGCGACCGCAGGCGCAGGCAGGTCCTCGGACGGCGCCGCCGATTCCTGCGCGGGCCGCTCGGGCGCGCGCTCGGCATTGCGCGTACGCGCCCGAGCTGCGTCTTCGTGCACGACGAGCTGATCGAGCAGCGGGCGCGCGGCTGATCGCGCTGATCGACAAGGCGGTGAAGCGACGACGCCGAAGCGTCACGTCGACGACGCAGCGGATCCAGCGGCTTCCGCCACGCGAGTCGTGCCCGATGAGTGAGGCGCATCGCCGCCGATGCGCGCTACGCGCGCCATCGACGGCATCCTGCTGCTCGACAAGCCGCTCGGGCTTGACTTCGAACGCCGCCCTGCAGCAGGTGAGCGCGCTGTTCGGCGCGCGCAAGGCCGGTCATGCCGGCAGCCTCGATCCGCTCGCGTCCGGCCTGCTGCCCGTCTGCTTCGGGCAGGCGACCAAGGTCTGCGGGCGGCTGCTCGATGCCGGCAAGACCTACCGCGTGCATCGTCGCAGCTGGGCGCGCGCACCGACATCGGGCGACGGCGAGACGCGAGGTCGTCGAGCGCGCGCGGTGCCGCGCGCTGGACGACCGCGCCGTCGACGCCGCGCTGGCGGCGTTTCGTCGGCGAGCAGCGAGCAGGTGCCGCCGATGCATTCGGCGCTGAAGCATCGAGGGCAAGCGGCTGTACGAGCTGGCGCGGCGCGGCGATCGAGGTCGAGCGCGCGCCGCGCGCGATCGACATCCACGCACTCGAGCTGCGTGCGAGCTGGCGACGCCGACGACCTGGCAGTTCGACGTCTACTGCTCGAAGGGCACCTACATCCGGACGCTGGCCGAGGACATCGCCGACCGCGCTCGGCACGCTCGGCCACGTCGAGCGGCCTGCGCCGCCTGTCGGTCGAGCCGTTCGGCGACGAGCCGATGGTACACGCTCGAGCAGCTGGAGGCCGGCTGAGCGCGACCGCTGCGGCCCGCGACGCGGTGCTGCTGCCGCCCGACCGGGCTGTCGTGGACCTGGCCGCGCGTCGAGCTCGACGCCGTGGCAGCGCGCGGCTGCTGCAGGGACAGACCGTCGCTGCCGCTGCAGCGGCCGAGCCGGGCGACGCGTGCGGGTCTACGACGACCGCGGCACGGTTCCTCGGGATCGTGCGAGGGCGAGCACGGACGGCACGGGCGCCTGATCGCCGTCAGGCTGTTCGTGGACGTGGCCGCGGTTGCCTGACAGCGCCGTAAGCCGCCTAATTCCGCGGTTTTGCTTGAGATTACCGGCCGCGCGAGTAGAATGCGCGGCCTTCGTAAAACGGGCATAGAGACATAGGCTTGAGGAATATCGATGCAATGTCATTGTCGACCGAGCAGAAAGGCGGAATCGTCCAGCAGTATCGCCGCGACCCGAAGGACACCGGTTCGCCGGAAGTGCAGATCGCGCTGCTCTCGGCGCGCATCAACGAGCTCGGCGAGCACTTCACCACGCACAAGCGCGATCACGCTTCGCGCCGCGGGCTGCTGAAGATGGTCAATCAGCGCCGCAAGCTCCTCGACTATCTCAAGAGCACCGCACCCGGAGCGCTACCAGGACGTCGGTCGAGCGCCTCGGCCTGCGGCGCTGAGCTGCGGCGGCCGCCGGCACGGCCCGTGCGCAAGCGCTTTCTCTCCCACATCCGCCCGGTGAGCCGTCCGCTTCGACGGCCAGCACCGGGACAGGTACGCATCGTGAGCGCAATCAAGAAAGTACGTTTCCCTACGGCGACACATCAGGTCACGATCGAAACCGGCGAGATCGCCCGCCAGGCCGACGGCGCAGTCGTCGTCACGCATGGGCGACACCGTCGTGCTCGTCACCGCGGTCGCTCGCAAGGAAGCCGATCCGAAGAAGGACTTCTTTCCGCTGACCGTCAACTACGTCGAGAAGACCTACGCCGCGGGCCGCATCCCCGGCGGCTTCTTCAAGCGCGAAGGTCGGCCCGACCGAGAAGGAGACGCTGACCTCGCGGCTGATCGATCGGCCGATCCGCCCGCTGTTCCCGGAAGGCTTCTTCAACGAAGTGCAGGTCGTCGCGACGGTCATCTCGCTCAACCCCGACGTCGATTCCGACATTCCGGCGCTGCTCGGCGCGTCGGCGGCGCTGGCGCTGTCCGGCGTGCCGTTCCGCGGCCCGATCGGCGCGGCGAAGGTCGGCTACAAGGACGGCCAGTACATCCTCAATCCGACCGCCACGCAGCTCAAGGAGTCGAAGCTCGATCTCGTCGTCGCCGGCACGCGCGAAGGCGTGCTGATGGTCGAGTCGCGAGGCGGACAGCCTGTCCGAAGACGTGATGCTCGGCGCCGTGATGTTCGGTCACGAGCAGATGCAGATCGCGATCAAGGCGATCAACGAGCTCAAGGCGCGAGGCCGGCAAGCCCGCGTGGAACTGGCAGCCGCGCCGCCGCCGAACGCGCAGCTCGAAGCAGCGCTGGCGCGCGCAGCGCCGAAGCCGGCGCTGTCGGACGCCTACAAGATCACCGACAAGCAGGCGCGCCGCGACCGCATCGCAGAAGATCAAGGAAGCGGCGCTCGCGGCGCTTCGCCGGCGGCGAGGCGCCGCAGTTCGACGCCGACCAGGTCGGCGACGAATTCGCCAATCTCGAGATACCGCATCGTGCGCGGCCGGATTCTCGCGGGCGAGCCGCGCATCGACGGCCGCGACACGCAAGACCGTGCGTCCGATCACGATCCGCACCGGCGTGCTGCCGCGTACGCACGGCTCGGCGCTGTTCACGCGCGGCGAAACGCAGGCGCTGGTCGTGACGACGCTCGGCACCGGCCGCGACGCGCAGATCATCGATGCGCTGGACGGCGAGCGCAAAGAGCCGTTCATGCTCCACTACAACTTCCCGCCGTTCAGCGTCGGCGAGACCGGCATGATGGGCTCGCCGAAGCGCCGCGAGATCGGCCACGGCAACCTGGCCCGCCGCGGCATCTCGGCCGTGATGCCGGACATGGCGACCTTCCCGTACGTCATCCGCGTCGTCTCCGAAATTCTCGAGTCGAACGGCTCGAGCTCGATGGCGAGCGTGTGCGGCACCAGCCTGGCGCTGATGGACGCGGGCGTGCCGATCAAGGGCGCCGTCGCCGGCGTCGCGATGGGCCTGGTCAAGGAAGGCGACCGCTTCCAGGTGCTCACCGACATCCTCGGCGACGAAGATCATCTCGGCGACATGGACTTCAAGGTCGCGGGCACGCGCAGCGGCGTCACCGCGCTGCAGATGGACATCAAGATCAACGGCATCACGCGCGAGATCATGCAGGTCGCGCTCGACCAGGCGCGCGCCGGCCGGCTGCACATCCTCGGCGAGATGGACAAGGTGCTCGGCCGAGCCGCGCGCCAAGATGTCGGAGTGGGCGCCGTCGATCATCACGATCAAGATCGACCCGGAGAAGATCCGCGAAGTCATCGGCAAGGGCGGCGCGGTCATCCGCGCGATCACCGAAGAGACCGGCACGACGATCGACATCGAGAACGACGGCACGGTGAAGATCGCGTCGGTCGACGGCGCTGTCCGGCCGCGAAGCGCAGCGGCGCATCGAGCTGATCACCGCCGACGTCGAAGTCGGCCGGATCTACGAAGGCAAGGTCGCGCGCCTGATGGACTTCGGCGCGTTCGTGACGATCCTGCCGGGCAAGGACGGCCTGGTGCACATCTCGCAGATCTCCGACGAGCGCGTCGAGCGCGTCAGCGACAAGCTCAAGGAAGGCGACGTGGTGCGCGTGAAGGTGCTGGAGGTGGATCGGCAGGGCCGCGTCCGCCTGAGCATGCGCAACGTCGACGCGGCGTAAGATGTCGGGCTGACGCCCGACCTACAGCGATCGCGCTGCGGGTCGGGCTTCAGCCCGACTCTCGCGTCAGGTTCTGTCGCTCGCTCTCGGCGCCCTCGTTCGCGCTTGGCGCCGCCGCATCATCGCCTTGAAGATGTCGTCCTGCACCGAGCGCCAGCGCTCGATGTTCTTCTGCGTGAGCGAGCTGATCGCGTCGTAGGCGTCGGTGCCCATCGAGCTGCGCAGGTGCTCGCGGATCTGCTGTTGCTGAGCTCGACAGCAGCTTCAGGCTCTGCTCGAGATAGCTGCCGACCAAGTTCTGCATGGCCCCGCCGTACGAGCGGATCACCTGCGACAGGAAATCCTGGCTCATCAGCGGCTCGCCCGCGTGCTCCTGCTCGGCGATCACCTGCAGCAGGATCGAGCGCGTGATGTCTTCCTGGGTCTTCTTGTCGATGACGACGAAGTCGACCTTGTCCATGCACCAGGCGGCGGATGTCCGCCAGCGTGATGTAGCGGCTCTCGACCGTGTCGTACAGGCGCCGGTTGGGATACTTCTTGATCACTCTCGATTCAGTCTTGGGCTCGCTCATGGACGCTCCCATCGTGGCTGCGCGCGGCAGCTCAGACCCGTGAACCGTGTCGTGTTTCTGATGGCGCTCATACTAACTCCATCTGGCGCAGGCCGGCGAGCGGCTGCGCCTGCCAGTGTCTCGATTGCCCATTCCCACAACGTGTGCCAGCCGGGCCTGCGACGTAGCTCCGGCGGCGGTCCCTGTTTCAGAAACTGCAGCGTGCGCCACAGCTCGCGCGCCGGCTCGGCGCGCAGTCGACCGCTGCGGCGCCCGTCGACTTGGACAGTTTGATCCCATTCGCATCCATGGCTAGCGGCAAATGTGCGTACATCGGGAGTGGGCAGACCCAATGCGCCTTGCAGGGCTATCTGGCGCGGAGTGCTGCCGAGAAGGTCGGCACCGCGCACGACGTGCGTGATGCTCTGAGCCGCGTCGTCGACGACGACCGCCAGTTGATATGCGAACAGACTGTCGCGACGGCGGATGACGAAGTCACCCGTATCGCGGGCAAGATCTGACGTCTGCAGTCCCTGCAGTCGGTCGTCGAAGGCGATCGTGCCGGACGCGACCCGGAAGCGGATCGCGAGCGGCCGGTCCGGCGCTCGCACTCCGTTGCGACACCAACCGGGATAGTACAACTCGTCGGACTGGATCGCGGCCGGGCGGCTGCGCGGCCTGAAGCTCGGTCCGGCTGCACGAGCAGGGGAAGAGCGAGACCGGCGGCGAGCAGCCGGTCGAGCGCAGCCTGGTAGGCAGCGTGGCGCTCGCTCTGTCTGACTGATGGACTCATTCCACTCGAAGCCGAGCGCAGCGAGTGTCGCGACGATCTGATCGGCGCTGCCGGGCACTTCGCGCGGCGGATCGAGATCTTCGATTCGCAGCAGCCACTCGCCGCCGGCGTGGCGCGCATCGAGATAGCTGGCAGTCGCTGCGACGAGCGAGCCGAAGTGCAGCGGGCCGGTGGGAGAGGGAGCGAAACGGCCGCGATACCTGGTCAGCGGCGCCGATCGTCCCGCGCTCTCAGCGGTAGCGATCGTCCCGGTCGCCGTACTGCTTTTCCCGACGTTCGCGGCGCTCCTGCGCCTCGACGCACAGGGTCGCGACCGGGCGCGCTTCGAGCCGCTTGATGCCGATCTCTTCGCCGGTCTCGATGCAGTAGCCGTAGCGTGCCGTCCTCGATGCGCTTGATCGCTTCGTCGATCTTGCGGATCAGCTTGCGCTCGCGGTCGCGCGTGCGCAGCTCGAGGCTGAACTCCGACTCCTGCGTCGCGCGGTCGTTCGGATCGGGAAAGTTCGCCGCCTCGTCCTTCATGTGAAGCACGGTGCGATCGACCTCGTGCATCAGATCGCGCTTCCAGGTGTTGAGGATCAGCCGGAAGTGCTCCAGTCTGCTCCTTGTTCATGTACTGCTCGCCGCGCCGTGGGATGTACGGTTTGACGTTGCGCGGGCCGGCTAGCAGGTTCGGTGCTGGAGACTTCCGGGCCGTCGCCCTCGTCGCCGCGGCGTCGCCACGCGCAGCGGCGTCGAGGTCGTTGATGTTCAGGGGTGTCACGGGTCTCGCTGGAATCGTGCGGCTTGGCTGGGATCGGGCCGCGCGCGTGGCGGGCTTCGCACGGGAGCGGCTGTCGGCGCGGCCTTCGGTGCGACCGGGCTTGGCGCGCGCTTCGGCGTGGCGTGGACCTGTGCGTGCGGTCTTGCGGCCGCGGCGTCTTCGCTACTGGCTTCGCGGGCGCTTTTCGCGCGCATCTGGGTCTCCGGCCTTCAGCGGGGCGCGATTATACCGGCGCCTTCTTCTGCCGGCGCTGCTTTCTTGCGCAGAATCAGCTTTCTTGGCGATGGTCTTCTTGGCCTTCGTCGCCTTCGCGCAGGTTTCTTCTAGGGCAGCCAGGCGCTTCGGCGGAGCTCCAGCCGGGCTGCGATGCTCCGCGACACGTCGTGTAGATGCCCCCGCGCACGTTGAAGCGGCAGTGAGGCGCATGAAGCGCGGTGCGAGCGCGCGCACCAGATCCTGCAGGATTTCGTTGGTCACCGCTTCGTGAAACGCACCCGGTCGCGGAACGACCAGATATAGAGCTTCAGGGACTTGAGCTCCACGCAGCCGCGTCGGGCACGTACTCGAGCTCGAGCGGCGCGATATCCGGACGGCCCGTGCGCGGGCACAGGCACGTGAACTCCGGGATCGACATGCGGATGGTGTAGTCGCGCTCGGCTCGGATTGGGGAACGTCTCCAGCGCGGTGCTCGGGCTCGCGCGGGAAGCAGGGCGTTCATGGAGCGGGAGAACCGTCGAATGCAGCGTATTTCTACTTTACACTACGCCGCCATCACGGACCAGGCACCACGGTGCAATCCAAGCGCGATGCGACTCAACAAGATCAAGCTGGCCGGTTTCAAGTCCTTCGTCGATCCGACGGCCGTCAACTTCCCCAGCAACCTGATCGGCGTCGTCGGCCCGAACGGCTGCGGCAAGTCCAACATCATCGACGCCGTGCGCTGGGTGATGGGCGAGATCTCCGCCAAGCACCTGCGCGGCGACTCGATGGCCGACGTCGTCTTCAACGGCTCCAGCTCGCGCAAGCCGGTCGGCACGGCGTCGGTCGAGCTGGTGTTCGACAACTCCGACGGCCAGCTGGCCGGCCAGTACGCCGGCTACTACGGAGGTCTCGCTGAAGCGCGTCGTGTCGCGCGACGGCACAGTCGGCCTACTTCCTCAACGGCGCGCGCTGCCGCCGCAAGGACATCACGCAGCTGTTCCTCGGCACCGGGCTCGGGCTCGCGCAGCTACGCGATCATCGAGCAGGGCATGATCTCGCGCATCATCGAGGCGCGCGCCCGAAGAGCTGCGCGGCTTCGTCGAGGAAGCGGCCGGCATCTCCAAGTACAAGGAGCGCCGCCGCGAGACCGAGAACCGCATCGCGCACACCAAGGAGAACCTCGAGCGCCTGACCGACGTGCGCGAGGAAGTCGACAAGCAGCTGCGCCACCTGCAGCGCCAGGCCGCCACGGCGCGCCGCTACCAGACCCTGAAGCAGGAAGAGCGCAAGCTGACCGGCGGAGCTGCTGGCGCTGCGCCTGCGCGTGATCGAGCAGGACTCGCAGTCGAAGGAAGGCATCCTGCGCGAGCGCGACACCGCGATGCAGGCGCTGATCGCCGAGCTGCGCTCGGTCGAAGCGTCGATCGAGTCGGCGCGCGAGGACTTCACCGAGAAGTCCGAGGCGCTCAACGCGGTGCAGGGCCGCTACTACCAGATCGGCGCCGAGATCTCGCGCACCGAGCAGTCGATCCAGCACGGCCGCGAGCTGCGCCAGCGGCAGCGCGCAGGACCTGGAGCAGGCCGAGCAGGGCGCCGCCGAGCCGAACCTGCACCTGGCGCGCGACCAGTCGCAGATCGACGAGTCTGCGGCGCGAGCTCGAGCAGCTCGAGCCGCGGCCCTGAGCGCGGCGCGCGAGCGCGAGCGCGCCTCGGCCGCGCGCGCTGGCGCAGGCCGAAGAGTCGATGCAGGACTGGCAGGAGCGCTGGGAAGAATTCAATCGCGACTCGCGGGCCGCCAGCGAGAAGACGCAGGTCGAGCGCGCGCGCATCGAGCAGCTCGAGCATCAGCTGCACACGCTCGGCTGCGCAGCGCGAGCGCGCTGCACGAGCGAGCGCGTCGCAGCTGACGACCGCGAAGTCGACGCGCGCGCTCGCGACGCTGCAGGCCGAGCAGGACGAGCTCGCGCTGCGCGCGAGCGCGCGGCAAGATCCAGTTGCGCTGCAGGCCACGCTCGAGGAAGTGCAGGCGGTTGCGCGAGCGCGAGCGCGAGCTCGTTGCCGAGCGCTCGATCGCGGCCGCCAGCAGCTGCAGGACGCGCAGGGGCGGCTTGATGTCGCTGCAGGCGCTGCAGCAGGCGGCGCTCGGCCTGGCGCAGGGCAAGGTCACCGAGTGGCTGAGCGCGAATTCGCTGGCGGAGCGGCCGCGCCTGGCGCAGCAGCTCGTCGTCGAGCCGGGCTGGGAGCGCGCCGTCGAGACGGTGCTCGGCTCGTACCTGGAGGCGGTGTCGCGTCGACGCGATCGATGCGATTGCGGAGCGTGCTCGAATCGCTGCAGGTCGGCGCGTGTCGTCCTTCTCAGCCTGACGGCGCCGGCAGTGCGCCGAAGAGTCGACTCGGCGGCCAGCATTGCTGGCGCGCGTGCAAGGTCCGGCGGCGCATCTCTGCGCTTGCTGACGCGGCATCATCGCCGTCGACACGCTGACGGAGGCGCTCGAGCAAGCGTCGCACGCTTGCTGAGCGGCGAGTCGGTCATCACGCGCGACGGCGTCTGGATCGGGCGCGACTGGCTGCGCGTCAGTCGCGACAAGGATGTGCACGCCGGCGTGCATCGGCCGCGAGAAGGAGATGCGCGCGCTGCGCGACGTCGAGGCGGCCGACGCCGAGCGGCAACGCGACGGGATTCAGGCGGAGCTGGCCGATCGCGCGCGAAGCTCGCCGAGCACGAGCAGCGTCGCGACGCGCTGCAGGAAGAGGTCAATCGCCTGCATCGCGTCGCAGGCGACTCGAACGCGCAGATGGGCGCGCTGCGCACGAAGTCCGAGCAGACGGCCGAGCGCGTCGAGCCGCATCGGCGCCGAAACCGAGGAGCTCGAGCGCGATCACCAGAGCCGCGCCGAGCGCGCTGGCGGAAGCGCGCGCGCGGCTGGCAGGAAGGCATCGAGGCGATGGCGGCGTTCGAGACCGCGCGCGTCGAGCTCGGAACAGGAGCGCGAAGAGCTGCGCCAGAACCTGTCGTTCAAGCGCTCGCAGGCGCAGACCGACCGCGACGCGCGCAGGAAGTGGCGATCAAGGTCGAGTCGAAGCGCTCGGCGCTGCAGTCGATCTCGGCGGGCCTCGAGCGGCTGCGCCATCAGCTCGAGCAGCTCACGGCAGCGGCGCGACGAGCTGACGCGCCAGCTGGCGGACGGCGATGCGCCGTTGCAGACGCTCGCAGCGCACGCTCGAAGAAGCGCTGCAGAAGCGCGTGCAGGTCGAGCAGGAGCTCGCGCGGCGCGCGTAGTGCGGTCGAGGGTGCCGAAGGTCGCATGCGCACGCTGCGATCAGCGCGCGTCGATGCCGAAGCGGCGGTCGAGGACGCGCGCGCCGGCCTCGAAGACGTGCGCATGGCGGCGCAGGAGCTCAAGGTGCGGCGCGAGACGCTGCTGGAGCAGTTCAAGGCGACGCAGTTCGAGCTGGCGACGGTGCTACTCAGGAGATGGCGCCGGAAGCGGACGTGGCGACGTGGGAGCAGAGCCTCGCCGAGGTCGCCGAGCAAGATCGAGCGCCTCGGCCAGGTGAACCTCGCGGCGATCGACGAGTTCAAGGAACAGTCCGAGCGCAAGGAATACCTCGACCGGCAGTTCAAGGACCTGACCGACGCGCTCGAGACGCTCGAAGCGGCGATCCGCAAGATCGACCGCGAGACGCGCGCGCGCTTCCAGGACACGTTCGATCGCATCAACGCCGGCCTGAAGGAGCGCTTCCCGCGCCTGTTCGGCGGCGGTCACGCCTACCTGGAGCTGACCGGCGAGGACATCCTCAACGCCGGCGTCTCGATCATGGCGCGCCCGCCGGGCAAGCGGAACAGCACGATCAGCCAGCTGTCGGGCGGCGAGAAGGCGCTGACCGCGGTGGCGCTCGTGTTCTCGATCTTCGAGCTCAACCCGGCGCCGTTCTGTCTGCTGGACGAGGTGGACGCGCCGCTCGACGACAACAACGTCGGGCGCTTCTGCGACATCGTCAAGGACATGTCGAGCCGGGTGCAGTTCATCTTCATCACGCACAACAAGACCACGATGGAGCTGGCCTCGCAGCTGATCGGCGTGACCATGAACGAGCCGGGCGTGTCGCGCCTGGTGGCGGTCGACGTCGACGAAGCCGTGCGGATGGCGGCGATGTAGGTCGCGTCGGGCCATCGTTCGAGGCTTGATGACGAGCTGCGCTGGATATCTGGTCGGTTTCGGGATCGTCCTGCTCGCAGCGATCTACTTGTGGGGTCGGCGCGGCAGTCGCGCCGTCGCGCCGGACGAGCGCGCTCGACCGCGCGCGCGGCCCGAGCCGTCGCGGCAGGCACCGACGCATCGACGCCGTGCGGAGCCGATGCGACGCGCTCGCCGCTCGAGCAGCACGAGGTGCCGCCGCTCCTGCCGCCAGAGCGCCGAACTCGCGCCGGTGCCCGAGCCGCCAGCCGATCGTCGTGGCGCAGGAGCGCCTCGAGCGCGAGCGTTCGCCGATGCGCCGACCGACGGAGATGCCGTGCGACCGCGCAGCGAGCTGCGATCGCTGCGGCGCCCGACGTTGTCGTTCGAGCGAAGCGCCGCAGTCGCGGCGCGTCGAGCGGCGCAAGATCCTGTCGCTGCGGCTCGCGGCGCCGCCGCACGAACGCTTCGAGGGCGCGAAGCTGCTGGAGGCGCTGCTCGCCGAGATCCTTGCAGCACGGCAAGTACGACATCTTCCATCGCCTGCACTACCGACGGCAGCATCGTCTTCAGCGTCGCGAGCATGGTCGAGCCCGGCACCTTCGATCTCGAGAAGATGGGCGAGACGCTCTATCCCGGCATCACGCATGTTCGCGCAGCTGCCGGGACCGGTGCCGGGCATGCACGCGCTCGAACGAGCTGGTCGCGCTGCGCGCGACGCTTGCAGGCGACTCTGCGGCGGCACGTTGCAGGACGAGCGCGGCGTGCCGCTCACCGTCCACCGGATCGAGCGCATGCGCCAGGAAGTGCGCGAGTTCGAGCGTCCGCCGGCCGGCGGCGGCCGCGGCGCGGGCTCCGCAATCGACTGACCGCTGACGCGAGCGACGATGGCACCAGCGCAGCAGCGCCGCGGCAGAGTGCGTGAGCTGCGCAAGCAGATCGAGCACCACAACTACCGCTACCACGTGCTCGACGATCCGGAAGTCTCCGACGCCGAGTACGACCGGCTGATGCGCGAGCTGCAAGGCGCTCGAGAGCAGACACCCGGACCTCGTCACGCCGGATTCGCCGACGCAGCGCGTCGGCGCGACGCCGCGTCAGCGAGTTGCGGCGAGGTCGTGCACACGCGCGCCGATGCTGTCGCTCGACAACGCCTTCGCGGACGAGGACGTCGTCGCGACTTCGACCGGCGCGTGCGCGAGCGGCTGGACGACGTCGAGCAGGTCGAGTACTCCGCCGAGCCGAAGCTCGACGGCCTGGCGTCAGCTTTCGTCTACGAGTCGGGACGCCTCGTGCAGGCGCGACGCGCGGCGACGGCCTGCGCGGCGAGGACGTGACGCACAACGTGCGCACGATCAAGGCGGTGCCGCTGCAGTCTGCGCGGCGCGGCGCCGAAGCTGCTCGAAGTGCGCGGCGAAGTCTTCATGCTGATCGCCGGCTTCAAGGCGATGAACCAGCGCGCGCTCGAGCGCGGCGAGAAGACCTTCGTCAATCCGCGCAACGCCGCCGCCGGCAGCCTCCGCCAGCTCGATCCGCGGCTCGCGGCGGAGCGGCCGCTCGACGTGTTCTTCTACGGCGTCGGTGAGACCGACGGCTGGAACGCTGCCGGCGCGCCACAGCGAGGCGCTGCAGCAGCTGCGCGAGTGGGGCCTGAAGATCTCGCCGCTGCTGCGAGGTCGTGCAGGGCGTCGAAGGCTGCCTGGAGTACTACCGCGACATCGGCGCGAGGCGCGCGAGCCTGCCGTACGAGATCGACGGCGTCGTCTACAAGGTCAATCGCTTCGTGCAGCAGCGCGAGCTGGGCTTCGTCGCGCGCGCGCCGCGCTGGGCGCATCGCGCACAAGTTTCCGGCGCACGAGGAGAACACGATCGTGCAAGGGCGTGGAGTTCCAGGTCGGACGGACCGGCGCGCTGACGCCGGTCGCGCGGCTGGAGCCGGTGTTCGTCGGCGGCGTGACGGTCAGCAACGCGACGCTGCACAACATGGACGAAGTGCGCCGCAAGGATGTGCGCATCGGCGACACGGTCGTGATCCGCCGCGCCGGCGATGTCATTCCGGAAGTCGTCAAGGTGCATCGCTCGAGCGCCGCCCGAAGAACGCAGCGCGAAGTCGAGCTGCCGGCGAAGTGTCCCGGTGTGCGGCTCGGAGGTGGAGCGCGAAGGAGGGCGAGGCGGTCGCGCGCTGCACCGGCGGCCTCTATCTGCCCGGCGCAGCGCAAGGAGGCGCTGCGTCACTTCGCGACGCGGCGCGCGCTCGACATCGACGGCCTCGGCAGCAAGCTCATCGATCAGCTGGTCGAAGGCGGACTCGTGCGCACAGCCCGGCCGACCTCTATCGCGCTGACGGCCGAGCAGCTCGCGGGCGCTCGAGCGCATGGGCGAGAAGTCCGCGGAGAACCTGGTCGAGGCGCTCGAGCGCAGCAAGAAGACGACGCTCGCCGCGCTTCCTCTACGCGCTCGGCATTCGCGACGTCGGCGAGGCGACGGCGCGCGCGCTGGCGAGCCACTTCGGCTCGATCTCGAGGCGCTGCAGGACGCGAGCGAGGAGCAGATCCAGGAAGTGCCGGACGTCGGGCCGGTCGTCGCGGCGCACGTGCACACGTTCTTCCAGCAGACAGCACAACCGCGAGGTCATCGCAGGCGCTGCGCAAGCGGGGCGTGCACTGGCAGGCTCAGCAGCGCAAGGCCGGCGACGGCGAAGGCTCCGCTCGCGGGCAAGACCTTCGTGCTCACCGGCAGCTCTCGACAGCATGAGCCGCGACGAGGCGCAGCGAGCGCATCGTCGCGCTCGGCGGCAAGGTCGCGCGGCAGCGTTTCGAAGAAGACGTCCTACGTCGTCGCCGGCGCCGAGGCGGGCTCGAAGCTCGCCAAGGCGCAGGAGCTCGGCGTCGAGGTGCTCGACGAGCAGCAGCTGCTCGACCTGCTGAAGGAAGCGTGAGAGACGACGGGGCGTCAGTGCCGCGCGTGACTTGCGCAGCCGCTCAGGTCGTCTTCTCCTCGATCTTGCGCCGTCTTCGCAGCTCTTCCAGGTGCGTCTGCAGCTTCTTGCGCTGGACCATCGACCTTCACGCGATCCTTCACTTCGTCGAACGGCGGCGCGCTGGTGGCGCGCGATTCCTCGAGCTTGATCACGTGCCAGCCGTACTGGCTCTGCACCGGCTGCTCGCGTGAGCTGGCCCGGCTGCATCGCCTGCACCGCGTCGGCGAACGGCTTGACCATGCGTGTCGAGCGTGAACCAGCCGAGATCGCCGCCGCTCTTGCTGGAGGAGTCCTTCGATTCCTTGTTCGCCAGCTTGGCGAAGTCGGCGCCGCCTTTGAGCTCCTTGGTGATCGTCTCGGCCGCTGCCTGGTCGTCGACCAGGATGTGGCGCGCGTGATATTCGCGCGGGCAGCGCCGCGACCTGCGCGTCGTATTCGGCGCGCAGCTCCTGCTCGGTGGCCTCCGTGCCCTTCCAGGTATTTCTGCAGCGCCGGCGTCGACCAGCACGTGCAGCGCGCGAGCGCCAGCTGGTCGCGGCACCTTCCGGTCCTTGTCGAGCCCCGCCTTCTCGGCCTCGTCGGCGGCGAGCTGCATGCTGATGAACTGGTCGAGCAGCTGCCTTGCGCTGCTCGGCGGTGACCTCGCGCGCCGGCTTGCGCGTATGTCGCCTGACGTACAGGCTCGACATTCGGACTTCTGCAGGGGCTTGCCGTTGACCGTGGCAACGCTCGCGGTGCGGCCGCATCCGGCAGCCGGCCTTGTTGCAGGCTGCGAGCAGCAGGAGTGGCGGGCAGGCGGCCAGCGTGACCGCGGCCGGCAGTGGTCATGAGAGCTGCTCGTAGAAGAGTAGATTCGAGTCGCTGTCCTGGCGGTTCCGTGTCCTGGCTGCCAGTGTTTCAGTCGGGTGCCAGCGCTTCGGCGCACTTCTTCGGGAGTCAGCGCCGTAATGCTCAGGCGTGGATATCGGTCTGCATCAGCTCGTCGAGCGAACGATACACGAGCTGGTGGCGCTGCAGCGGGCGCAGCCCGGCGAACGCTGGCGCCACGATCCGCACGCGGAAATGCCCTCGGCCGTCGCGCGCGCCCGGCATGGCCGGCGTGCAGGTGGCTGTCGTCGATGACCTCGAGCATCGTCGGCGCGAAGCGGGCTTGCGAGCCGATGCGGATGCGCTCGAGGCGCGTTGCGGGAGATGAGTCAGCCTCGCCCTTGGTCTTGCCAACTTCTCCGGCGTCGCCGTCGCGTTCGCTCGCCGCCAGCCAGAAGCCCTGCGGCAGTGCGAAGAGCAGCGTGAGCCCGATCGCCCCGACGAGCTTGAAGTTGACCCAGATGTCCTGCGGAAAGTTGCACGCGACGTACAGGTTGAGCGCGCCGACCAGCGCGAAGAACACGATCCACGCCAGGTTGATGCGGCCCCAGCGGTGCGCGCTCACCGGGGCCAGGTGCTCGCCCAGCGTACTCTCCAGGAAACGCTGCACCAGCGGCTGGTCGCCGACGAACTGGCTCGACAGGAAGGCGCCGCTGGCCAGCCAGTTCACGATCGTCACCTTCCACTGGATGAAGCGCTTCGTCGTGCAGCAACAGCGTGGCCGGCCGAACACCAGCACCAGCGCGGCCGTGACCCAATGGAGCGGCTTTACCGTGCGAGTGCGCAACCACTGCACGGCCCTCTGCACGACGCTCGCGACGATGAGCACCGCCGTCGCCGACGAAGATGTCGCCGCAGCTTGAAGCTGACAAAGAAGGCGATGAGCGGGAAGAAAATCGAACGAGCAGCTGCATCCAGGTCCGCAAGGCGCCGGAGGCGCCGCCAAAAGGCCGGGTATCATAGCCCGAGAGCGTTGATCAGTGCGGCAGGCACGCGGCCCAGCGGTTCCCATGGCGCAACTATTCGAAATTCACCCGGAAGAACCCGCAGCCGCGGCTGATCCGGCACGCGGTCGAGATCATCCGGGACGGCGGCATCGTCGTCTATCCGACCGATTCCTGCTACGCGCTCGGCTGCCACATCGGCGACAAGGAGGCGATGGAGCGCATCTCGCGTATCCGCCAGACCGACAAGCATCATCACTTCACGCTGGTGTGCCGCGACCTGTCGGAGATCGCGCACTACGCGCGCGTCAACAACCAGCAGTACCGCACGTTGAAGGCGTTCACGCCCGGTCCGTACACGTTCATCCTGCGCGGCGACGCGCGAAACGCCGAAGCGGCTGCAGAACCCGAAGCGGCGCACGATCGGCATCCGCGTGCCCGACCATCCGGTGCCGCTGCGATCCTGCGCGAGCTGGGCGAGCCGATCATGAGCTCGACGCTGCTGCTGCCCGGCGACGAGCTGCCGATGACCGACGCGCGCGAGATCCAGGAGCGGCTCTATCACGTCGTCGACGCGGTCATCGACGGCGGCAACTGCGGCCTCGAGCCGACCAGCGTCATCGACCTGGAGGGCGCGCGCCGGCGATCGTGCGCCGCGGCAAGGGCGATGTCAGCGCCGTTCGAAACGGCCGCTGCCGGGCGCTCAGGGTGAGTCGCGTATAATCGCCGCCGGCGCGGCGCAACAGATTGACGAGACATGGGCTCACGTCCACGGACGGCGCCCGTTTCGTGGACCGTTCGCGACCCGCTGAGGATTGAAGCTTGAGCGCGAATACCGCAAGCAACCGACGTGTCCTGTCCGGCATGCGCCCGACCGGCGCGCTGCACCTCGGCAACTATCACGGCGCGCTCAAGAACTGGATCGAGCTGCAGTACCAGTACGAGTGCTACTTCTTCGTCGCCGACATCCACGCGCTCACGACCGGCTACGAGGACACCTCGCAGCTCGAGGACAACGTCTGGCGAGATCGTGATCGACTGGCTCGCCGCGGGGCTCAATCCGGCGGTCTGCGACCATGTTCATCCAGTCGCGCGTGCCCGAGCACTCCGAGCTGCACCTGCTGCTGTCGATGATCACGCCGCTCGGCTGGCTCGAGCGCGTGCCGACCTACAAGGACCAGCAGGAGCAGCTGAAGGACAAGGATCTCGCGACCTACGGCTTCCTCGGCTACCCGCTGCTGCAGAGCGCCGACATCCTGCTGTACGCCCGCGTACGTGCCGGTCGGCGAGGACCAGGTCGCGCACGTCGAGATCACGCGCGAGGTCGCGCGGCGCTTCAATCACATCTACGGCCGCGAGCCGGACTTCGAGCAGAAGGTCGAGAAGGCGATCAAGAGCCTCGGCAGCCGCAACGGCACGCGTCTACAAGGAGTTGCGCCGCAATTATCAGGAAGAGGGCGATGCCGAGGCGCTGGCGAAAGCGCGCGCGCTGCTCGAAGGCAACGCGCGCCTGACGGTCGCCGATCGCGAGCGCCTGCTCGGGCTATCTCGAAGGCACCGGGCGCACCATCCTGGTCGAGCCGGAGGCGCTGCTGACCGCGACGCCGAAGGTGCCGGGCCTCGACGGCCGCAAGATGTCGAAGTCCTACGGCAACACCATCGGCCTGCGCGAGGATCCCGACTCGGTCGCGAAGAAGCTCAAGACCATGCAGACCGATCCGGCGCGCGTGCGGCGCACCGATCCCGGCGATCCCGACAAATGTCCGGTGTGGGATCTTCACAAGATCTACTCCAGCGACGAGACCCAGGCCTGGGTGCAGCAGGGCTGCCGCACGGCCGGCATCGGCTGCCTCGACTGCAAGAAGCCGCTGATCGACAAGGTCGTCGAGGAGATCACCGCGATCCGCGAGCGCGCGCAGGAGTTCGAGGAGAATCGCGACCTCGTGCGCGGCATCATCGCCGAAGGCTGCGAGAAGGCGCGCGACGTGGCGCGCGAGACGCTGCGACGATGTGCGCAGGCGATGGGCATCGAACTACCGATGAAGCCCGATCTGACAGAGCTCGTCGAGAACACAGGCCGCGCCGGCAACGGACGCCGCGACCGAGCCGCCGCCGCAACAGGGGAGATGCCGTTCGCCGTCGTCGAGGGCGAGCCGGTCACCGAGCTGCCGCGCGACCTCTACATCCCGCCGGATGCGCTCGCAGGTGTTCCTCGAGGCGTTCGAGGGTCCGCTCGACCTGCTGCTGTATCTGATCCGCCGGCAGAACCTCGACATCCTCGACATCCCGATCGCCGAGATCACGCGCCAGTACATGCAGTACATCGAGCTGATGCAGGAGCTGCAGCTCGAGCTCGCCGGCGAGTACCTGCTGATGGCCGCGATGCTCGCCGAGATCAAGTCGCGCATGCTGCTGCCGCGGCCTGCCCGTGGAGGGGCAGGAGAGAGGACGATCCGCGCGCCGAGCTGGTGCGCCGCCTGCAGGAGTACGAGCGCTTCAAGAAAGCGGCCGAGGACATCGACGAGCTGCCGCGGCTGGAGCGCGACACCTGGCCGCGTCGGCGGAGCTGGTCGAGCGCAAGGTGGTCGCATCTCCTGCCGCAGGTGACGCTGCAGGAGATGCTGGTCGCGTTCAAGGACGTGCTGTCGCGCGCCGAGATGTTCGCGCATCACCACGTCCAGCGCGAGCGCCTGTCGGTGCGCCAGCGCATGTCGGACATCCTCGGCGCAGCTGCGCGAGGCCAGCTTCGTGGAGTTCGCGCAGCTGTTCCGGCCCGAGGAAGGGCGGATGGGCGTGACCGTCACGTTCATCGCGATTCTCGAGCTGATGCGCGAGGGCTGATCGAGATCGTGCAGACCGAGGCGTACGCGCCGATCCACGTGCGGCCGGGCAGCGGCGCGCCCAACCTGATCGTGGTGGCCGACAACACGCCCACAGACGCGACAGAGAACTGAGCCGAATTGGGGTCTGACCCCAATGGGGTCAGACCCCATCGAGGGACACGCATGGATCGATATCTGAAGAATGTGATCGAGGCCGCCTTGCTCGCGGCGGGCCGGCCGGTGCCGCTCGAGCAGCTGCTCGAGCTGTTCGACGAGCGCGAGCGGCCGGAACCGGCGGAGAGTTCGCGCAGTGATCGAGCAGCTCGCCGCGGAGTACGACGATCGCGGCATCGAGCTGCTGGAAGTCGCGAGCGGCTTGCGCATCCAGATCCGGCCGCAACGTGACCGAGATGGTGTCGCGGCTGTGGCAGGAGCGTCCGCGCCGCTATTCGCGCGCGCTGCTCGAGACGCTGGCGCTGATCGCCTACCGCCAGCCGATCACGCGCGGCGAGATCGAGGAAGTCCGCGGCGTCACCGTCAATCCCGACATCATGCGCACGCTGCTGGAGCGCAACTGGATCCGCGTCGTCGGCCATCGCGAGGTGCCGGGCCGCCCGGAACTGCTCGGCACGACGCGCGAGTTCCTCGACTACTTCGGCCTCAAGACGCTCGACGACCTGCCGACGCTGGCGGAGCTGCGCGACATGGACAATCTCGGCGTACAGCTCGAGCTGCCGGGCCAGGAGGGCGAGGCGCAGGCCTTCGACACGCTCAAGGCCGAGGCCCTGGACGATGATGGCTTGTCCGCGGCGGCGGACGATGACAGTTCGGAAGATGACGAGTCCGGCCCGGCCACGCCGCAGGCGCCGGGCATGGTCGCACGCCGCGCCGACGACTGACGCGGGCCGCGGGCCCATCGCCGCGTGCCATAAGCGGAAGCGACGATGAGCGAACGCATCCAGAAGGTTCTCGCGCGCGCGGGTGTGGGATCACGGCGCGAAGTGGAAGAGTGGATTCGAGCGGGTCGCCTCGCCGTGAACGGAGTTCCCGCCGCCCTGGGCGCTCACCTCGGACCCCGCGACAAAGTCACGCTCGATGGCCGGCCGGTCCGCATGCGTGCGCCCGAGTCCGCCACCCGCGTCATCGTCTATCACCGCACGCCAGGTCAGGTGCTCACGCCCGGGGAAGCGGGCGCCGCGGGACAATTGTTCGACAAGCTGCCCAAGCGCGCCGGCCGGCGCTGGGTGCCCGTGAGTCCGCTGCCGCCGAACGACGGCGGCCTGGAGCTCCTCACCAGCGACGGCGATCTGGCTCAAGCGCTGATGCGCAAGCTCGCGCAACTGCCCATCGAATTCGCGGTGCGCGTGCGCGGTGAACTCACCGCCGAGCAGCTGGAGCGAGTGCGCCTCGGCGGCGCCGGTGACGGCGAAGCGCTCAAGGTCGTAAGCATCGAAGCGGCGGGCGGCGAGGGCGCCAATCGCTGGTACACGCTCGCGACCCTGGGTGGACGCGCGCGTGACGTGCATCGCGTGTTCGAGGACGTGGGCCTCGAGCTCAGCCGCCTGATGCGCGTCAGGCTCGGCCCGGTGACGATGGATCGCAGCCTCGCGCGTGAGCGTTCGCGGGCGCTCGACCACGCCGAGACGGCGCAGCTCTACGCCAGTGCGGGTCTCGAGCTACCGGAGCTGCTCGCACGCATACAGCGAGGTTCGCGAACTGCCGCGAGGCCGGCGGGCGCACGCAAGGAAGTGCGGCGCGCCGGTGGTGGCACGGGAGGCAAACGCGCACCTCGCGGTGGGTTGCGCTTCAAGGCGCGTGGACGCGCCGAGCACCGGCGTTGAGCCTCACTGGCAATCGAAGGTTTGCCCGGAGACGCCCCGGCTCGCAGGGCCCAGCAGATAAAGATACGGCCCAACCAGTGCGCTCGGCTCGGGGATCGCGCTGCGATCTTCCGCCGGGTAAGCCTGCATTCTCATATTGGTGCGCGCGCGACCTGGGTTGATACAGTTCACGCGCACACCGGCGGGTTGCAACTCATCCGCCAGGACCTGGGCGAGACCCTCGATGGCAAATTTGGAAACGGCGTAGGCGCCCCACAGCGCGCGGCCTCGCCGCCCCACGTTGCTCGATGTGAAAACGATCGAGCCGTCTTTCGATTTCTTCAGCCACGGCAGGCACACCTGCGTGAGCGCGAACGCCGCGTTGACGTTCACGTGCATCACGCGTACCCAGGTCGGCACGTCGTAATGCTCGATGGGGCTCAGGTGTCCGAGCAGACCGGCATTGTGGAGCAGTCCGTCGAGCCGGCCGTAGTTGCTCGCGATCGCATCCGCCAGCGCGTCGTAGTCGCCGGCGAGCGCCTTTTCGAGGTCGAGCGGCGCGATGCTCGGTTGTGGCGAGCCCTGCGCGACGATGTCGTCATAGGTCTTTTCGAGCTTGCGCACGGTCCTGCCGCACAGGACCAGGGTCGCCGAATGCGCTGCGAGGGCGAGCGCCACGGCGCGCCCGATGCCATCGCCCGCACCGGTGACCAGAATGACGCGGTCAAGCAGCGCCTGCTGTGGCGGCTGATATTGCCGCGGATCGACGGCGGCGCCGGTAGAGTCGCTCATACAGCGTCAACCGGGCGGCAGCTCGTCGCTCTTGCCGATATCGCCCGCTGCCGGGTCGCGGGCCAGACGGTCCACAGTTTCGAGCTCTTCGAGGGCCCGATCGGTGTTCAGCCCGAGATCGTTGAAGCGTCTGGCGGCGGGTAGTACCTGGCGTTCCAGCGAGCCCACTGCGCTGTTGTAGGCATCGACGCCGCGATTGAGCGCCGCACCGATCTTGGCGAGGTGATTGCCGAACACGCTGAGACGCTTGTAAAGCTCCTCGCCGAGATCGCGGATCGTGGCGGCATTCTGTGCCAGCGCGAGCTGACGCCATCCATACGCGATCGCTTTCAGCATCGCGATGAAACTCGTGGGTGTCGCCAGGATGACTCCCTGACGGATCGACTCGTCCAGGAGCGCGGGATTCTCATCCATCGCTGCCGACAGAAACTGATCTCCGGGCACGAACAGGATTACGAAGTCGGGGCTTTGGCTGAACTGCGCCCAGTAGGCCTTGCTCGCGAGAGCCCGCACGCGTTCGGCGACCAGTTGGCCGTGACGCCGCAGGGCGGCGGCGCGCGCCTCGTCGCTTTGCGCCTCGACCGCCTCGAGATAGGCGCTGAGTGGTGTCTTGACGTCGACCACCAGGTCGCGACCGTCGACCATGTGCACGATGAGGTCCGGCCGCAACGCTCCCTCGTCCGTAGCGGTGTGCGCCTGCTCGGTGAAGTCGCAGTGCGCCGTCATGCCGGCGAGTTCCACCAGGCGACGCAATGACAGCTCGCCCCACTGGCCGCGCACTTCCGGACGTCGCAGGGCGTTCACCAGGTTGCGCGTCTCGCGCTGCAGCGCCGACTGGCTCAGGTTGACGGACTCGAGATGCTGGCGGATCGCGCCGAACGCCTCGTGCCGATCCTTCTCGATGGTCGTAATCTGCACCTCGGTGCGTTTCAGCGCGTCGCGGATCGGCGCGAGCATCGTGGTGATCGCCTGCTCACGCTCCTTCAGGTTGTGCAGCGCCTGCAGTTGCTGCTGGCCGAGATTCTCGCGCGCGAGCTTGAGGAACAACTCGCTGTTGCTACGCAGGGATTCGCCCGCCAGCGAGTCGAAGGCGCCCTTCAGACGTTCCTGCGCGCGCTCGATCAAGAGCCCGCGTTCGTCCTCGAGTACTTGCTGCGTCTGCAGCCGCGAGCGTGCGACCTCGAGAGCGACGCTCAGTTGCTGCTCATTGCGCTGCGCCCGCAGCATCGCGACCAGCCAACCCACGAGGAATCCCGCAATCAGTCCGGCAACGATCCACAGGGCGAGGAAAGAGGCGCTCACTGGGCTCACGTCCGTCGCGCTGCGCCGTTCAGCCAGCCGAGCAGGTCCGCGGGTTCGCGGATCAGGTCATCGGCCTGCCAGAGCTCCGGGTGATCGTGCTTGCCCAGATAGCCAAACAGCGCCACCAGCGTGTGCATGCCGGCAGCGCGTCCGGCCTGCACGTCGCGCTCGGCATCGCCCACGTAGACACACTCCTGTGGCTCGATCTTCATGAGAGCGGCGGCATGGAGCAGAGGAGCCGGGTGGGGTTTGCGATGCGCAACAGTATCGCCGCACACCACGCAGGCGGCCCGGTCCGCCAGGCGCACGTGCGCGAGGAGCGGCGTGGTGAGGGAGGTCTGCTTGTTGGTCACGACACCCCACGGAAGCTTGCGTGCCTCGAGACTGGCCAGCACCGGCTCAAAGCCGGGAAACACCGTGGTCGCGTTGGCGATATCGCTCGCGTAAACATCGAGGAATCGCGCACGCAGTCGCTGGAACTCGTCTTCCGGCACGTCGGGAAAGCCCAGGCGCACGAGCGCGGCGGCGCCGTGCGACACGTGTGGCCGGATGACATCGTGCCCGAGCGGCGCGGCGCCATGCTCCGCGCGCAGGCGATTGAGCGCGGCTGCCATGTCCGCCGCGGTATCGAGCAAGGTGCCGTCGAGATCGAGCAGCACAGCGCGCACACCCCGGGCCACCTCAGGCTCCCGTTGCCGGCCTGACGAAATGCGCCAGGTAGTTGACGGACGCGTCGGTGCTCAAGCGGAAAACCTGGCTGAGCGGGTTGTATTCGAGGCCGGCAATCTGCCGCAGCGCGAGCCCGCTGCTGCGCGCCATGCCGACGAGCTCGGAGGGTCGGATGAAACGCTCGTACTCGTGGGTGCCGCGCGGCAGCATCTGCATCACGTACTCGGCGCCGACGATCGCGAGCAGAAAGGCCTTCAGGTTGCGGTTGATCGTGGAGATGAATACGTGCCCGCCGGGTCGCACGAGTGACGCGAGCGCCGCGACGATGGACTGCGGCTCGGGCACGTGCTCGAGCATTTCCATGCAGGTCACGACATCGAACGAGCCGGGCGCTGTCCGCGCGAGGTCCTCGGCCGCCACGTGACGATAGTCGATCGTCACCTGGGCCTCGAGTGCATGCAGGCGTGCCACTTCGAGAGCGGCTTGCGCGAGATCGATCCCGACAACGTGCGCCCCCTGGCGCGCCATGGCCTCGGAGAGAATGCCACCGCCGCAACCCACGTCGAGCACCGCCTTCGAGGCGAGCGCAACCTGCTCTTCGATGAACGCCAGCCGCAGCGGATTGAGCTCGTGCAGCGGGCGAAACTCGCCTTTCGGGTCCCACCAGCGCTGCGCCAGCGCTTCGAACTTGGCGATCTCGCCGGCATCGACATTGCCCTGCATGTCCATGCGCTCAGTATAGACCGCGGGCGAGCGCGGAACTGCTCGCAGAGCAGTCCGCGGGGTAGGGCGAGCAGGCTCGCTGTGCTACCATTTGCAGCTTCGAAAATGGCCTGACGGCCACGTAACGCGCCGCTTCCGGCCACACCTTTTTGAGCAGTTTTACGGACCCTCGCATGGCCGAAATCGCGCGCGAAATCCTCTCACGTCAACCTCGAAGACGAGATGCGCCAGTCGTATCTCGACTATGCGATGAGCGTCATCGTCGGGCGCGCGCTGCCCGACGTGCGCGACGGCCTGAAGCCGGTCCATCGCCGCATCCTGTTCGCCATGCACGAGAGCAATAACGTCGCGACGCGCCCCTACGTGAAGTGCGCGCGCGTGGTCGGCGACGTGCTCGGCAAGTACCACCCGCACGGCGACACCGCGACCTACGACGCGATGGTGCGCATGGCGCAGGACTTCTCGATGCGCTACCATGCTGGTCGACGGGCAGGGCAACTTCGGCTCGGTCGACGGCGACCCGCCGGCCGCCTACCGCTACACCGAGTGCCGCATGACGGCGCTCGCCTCGGAGCTGCTCGCCGACATCGACAAGGAAACGGTCGATTTCGTCGACAACTACGACGGCAAGGAGCAGGAGCCGATCGTCCTGCCGACGCGCGATCCCGAACCTGCTGGTCAACGGTTCGTCCGGCATCGCGGTCGGCATGGCCACCAACATCCCGCCGCACAACCTGGGCGAAGTCGTCAACGCCTGCATCGCGCTGATCGACGATCCGAGCTCACGCTCGCCGGCGCTGATGCAGCACATTCCCGGGCCCGGATTTCCCGACGGCCGGCATCATCAACGGCGCGCAGGAGATCGTCTCCGCCTACAAGACCGGCCGCGGCCGCCTGTACGTGCGCGCGCGCACCACGATCGAGGAAGACGACAAGGGCCGCCAGGCCATCGTCATCACCGAGCTGCCGTACCAGGTGAACAAGGCGCGCCTGCTCGAGCGCATCGCCGAGCTGGTGCGCGAGAAGCATCATCGACGGCATCGCGCAGCGACGGCTTGCGCGACGAGTCCGACAAGGACGGCATGCGCGTCGTCATCGAGCTCAAGCGCGGCGAAGTGCGCCGACATCGTGCTGAACAACCTGTACGAGCACACGCCGATGGAGACCGGTGTTCGGCATCAACATGGTCGCGCTGCAGGACGGCCAGCCGAAGCTGCTCAACCTCAAGGAGATGCTCGAGGCCGTTCCTGCGCCACCGCCGCGAGGTCGTCACGCGGCGCACGGTCTACGATCTGCGCAAGGCGCGCGAACGCGCCCACATCCTCGAAGGCCTGGCGGTCGCGCTCGCCAACATCGACGAGGTGATCGCGATCATCAAGGCGCTCGCCCTCGCCGGCCGGAGGCGAAGGTGGCCCTGATGGGTCGCGCACTGGCAGTCGGGCGCCGTGCCGCGAGATGCTCGAGCGCGCCGGCGAGGTCGTCGACGCGGCCCGACGACAGCTCGCGGACGAATTCGGGCTCGAGCGAGCGACGGCTACCGGCTGTCCGAGGCGCAGGCGCAGGCGATCCTCGACATGCGCCTGCACCGGCTCACCGGGCTCGAGCAGGACAAGATCATCGCCGAGTTCCAGGAGCTGCTCGAGCAGATCCGCGACCTGAGCGACATCCTGGCGCGGCCGGAGCGGCTGCTCACGGTCATCCGCGCCGAGCTCGAAGAGATCCGCGCGAAGCTACGGCGACGAGCGTCGCACCGAGATCATCCAGCGATCACTCGGACCTCACGATCGAGGACCTGATCGAGCCAGCAGGACGTCGTGGTCACGCTGTCGCATCGGCGGCTACGCCAAGGCGCAGCCCGTGACGGCCTACCAGGCGCAGCGGCGCGGCGGCCGCGGCAAGGCGGCGACGAGCGTGAAGGACGAGGATTTCGTCGACAAGCTGTTCGTGGCCAACACGCACGACACGCTGCTGTGCTTCTCGAGCCGCGGCAAGCTCTACTGGCTCAAGGTCTACCAGCTGCCGCAGGCGAGCCGCGGCTCGCGCGGCAAGCCGATCGTGAACCTGCTGCCGCTGCAGGAGGGCGAGCGCATCAACGCGGTGCTGCCGATCCACGAATTCGAAGAGAACAAGTTCGTGTTCATGGCCACCGCGCAGGGCACGGTCAAGAAGACCTCGCTCGACAGCGTTCTCGCGCCCGCGCCAGCGCCGGCATCATCGCGATCGAGCTCGACGCCGGAGGATCGCTTGGTCGGCGTCGACATCACCGACGGCCAGCGCGCAGATCATCCTGTGCTCGAGCGGCGGCAAGGCGATCCGCTTCGACGAGAACGACGTGCGGCCGATGGGCCGCACAGCGGCCGGCGTGCGCGGCATCCGCCTGCCGGCGGCGAGGAAGTCATCTCGCTGATCATCGTCGACGAGCAGGGCATGGTGCTGACGGCCTCGGAGAACGGCTACGGCAAGCGCACCCCGGTCGAGGACTTCCCGCATGCACGGCCGCGGCGGCCAGGGCGTCATCGCCCTGCAGATCAGCGAGCGCAACGGCCAGATGGTCGGCGCGCTGCTGGTGCAAGCCGCGACGACGAGATCATGCTGATCAGCTCCAGCGGCACGCTGGTGCGCACGCCGGTCGGGCGAAATCTCGATCCAGGGCCGCAACACCCAGGGCGTACGCCTGATCCGGCTCGACGAGGGCGATCGCCTGGTCGGGCTGGAGCGCATCCTCGCCGAAGGCGAGGCTGAACGGCGAGGCGCAAGGCCGAGAGACGTCGGCGGCGACGTTCTGCGACTCATTCCGCTCGGCGATAGCTCGGCACACGATCCGTCCTGATATCTTCACGGTCATCGGTCGCTGCGACTCCATGCGCGTCTTCAACTTCAGCCCCGGCCCGGCGGTGCTGCCGCTGGAAGTCCTCGAACAGGCTCGCGAGGAGCTGCTCGACTGGCGCGGCACGCGGCATGTCGGTGATGGAGATGAGCCATCGCGGCAAGGCGTTCGTCGCGATCGCGCGAGCAGGCCGAGGCCGACCTGCGCGAGCTGCTCGGCGTTCCCGACGAACTACAAGGTGCTGTTCCTGCAAGGCGGCGCCACCGGCGCAGTTCGCGGCGATCCCGCTGAACCTGACGACGCCGAGAGCGTCGTCGACTACGTCAACACGGGCTGCGTGGTCGAAGAAGGCGATCGGCGAAGCGAAGCACTACGCACGGTCAACGTCGCGGCCGATGCGCGGCGAGCCGTACACCGTCGATTCCGCCCGTCGCGAGCTGGAAGCGCACGCCGGACGCGGCCTACCTGCACTACACGCCGAACGAGACGATCGGCGGCGTCGAGTTTCACTTCGTGCCGGACGTGGGCGACGTGCCGCTGGTCGCCGACATGTCATCGACGATCCTGTCGCGGCCGATCGACGTCGGCGAAGTTCGGCGCTGATCTACGCCGGCGCGCAGAAGAACATCGGCCCCGCGGGCCTCACGCTCGTCATCGTGCGCGACGACCTGCTCGGCCGCGCGCGGCCCGCGACGCCGCTGCGTTCATGGACTTCGCGGCGATGGCGAAGGAGGGCTCGATGCTCAACACGCCGCCGACGTTCGCGCTGGTACATGGCCGGGCTCGTGTTCCAGTGGCTCAAGCGCCAGGGCGGCCTGCAGCGCATGGGCGAGCGCAATCGCGCCAAGGCCGAGAAGCTCTACGCGGCCATCGACGGCTCGGGCTTCTACCGCAATCCGGTCGCGAAGGACTGCCGCTCGTGGATGAACGTGCCGTTCACGCTGGCGCGAGCCCGAGCTCGACAAGACGTTCCTCGCCGAGGCGAAGGCAGGCGGGCCTCGTGACGCTCGAGGGTCATCGCTCGGTCGGCGGCATGCGCGCGAGCCTCTACAACGCGATGCCGATGGAGGGCGTCGCGGCGCTGGTCGAGTTCATGAAGGAATTCGAGACGCAGGAACGGCTAAGGTCATGACATTCAAGATCCTCACGCTCAACAACATCTCGGTGCGCGGGCTCGAGCGGCTGCCGCGCGAGCGCTACGAGGTCGCCTCCGAGATCGGCCATCCCGACGCGATCCTGCTGCGCTCGGCCGACATGCACGAGATGGAACGTCCCGGCGAGCGTCAAGGCGGTCGCGCGCGCGGGCGCGGGCATCAACAACATCCCGGTCGCAAGCTGCTCGCAAGCGCGGCATTCCGGTCTTCAACGCGCCGGGCGCCAACGCGAACGCGGTCAAGGAGCTGGTGATCGCCGGCATGTTCCTCGCCGCGCGCAACATCTGCCAGGCGTGGGAGTACGTGCGCGGGCTCAAGGGCGACGACGAGCGGCTCGACGAGGCGGTGGAGAAGGGCAAGAAGAAATTCGTCGGCTTCGAGCTGCCGGGCCGCACGCTCGGTGTCGTCGGCCTCGGCGCGATCGGCGTCGAAGTGGCGAATGCAGCGCTCGGCTTGGCATGCGCGTGCTCGGCTATCGATCCGCAGATCACCGTGCAACGCGCGTGGCAGCTGTCCTCGGGCGTCGAGCAGGCGCTGTCGCTCGACGACCTGTTCGCCCGCTCCGACATCATCACGCGTGCACGTGCCGCTGACTCGATGGCACGCGCGGCCTCGTCAACGCGGCGCGCCTGCGAGCTGATGAGCAGCGGCGGCGTCATGCTCAATTTCGCGCGCGCGGGGATCGTCGACGAGGCGGCAGTCCTCGAGGCGCTCGATGCAGCGGCAAGCTGCACGCTACGTGTGCGATTTCCCGACCGCGCAGCTCAAGGATCATCGAGCGCGTCGTCGCGCTGCCGCACCTGGGCGCGTCGACCGGACGAAGCGGAGGAGAACTGCGCGGTCATGGTGGCCGACACGCTGCGCGACTTCCTGGAGAACGGCAACATCCGCAACTCCGTCAACTTTCCCGAGGCGATCCTGCCGCGCACCACGGGTGGTGCCGCATCGCCGATCGCCAACGAGAACGTGCCCAACATGGTCGGCCAGATCTCGACCTGCGCTCGCGAGCGGCGAACCTCAACATCGCCGACCTGCTCAACAAGTCGCGCGGCGAGCTCGCGTACACGCTGATCGACATCGACGGCGCCGTTCCCGCGAGCGTGCTCGAGCGCATCCGCGCAGATCGAAGGCGTGCTGGCGGTCACGGATCGTCTGATCGCGCATGAAGCGCATGACGTCGAAGCGACCGCCAGCGCGCCGAACGCCGCAGCACCGCGCCGATGCTCGAGCGAGATCCGCGGCCGCATCGACGCCATCGACGCGCAGATCCACGAGCTGCTCAACGAGCGCGCGCGGCTGGCGCAGCAGGTCGGCATCTCCAAGCACGCCGACGGGCCAGCACGGTCGATTTCTACCGCCGGAGCGCGAAGCGCAGGTGCTGCGCATGGCGCTCGAGCGCAACAAGGGACCGCTGCGCAACGAAGAGATCGCTGCGGCTGTTCCGCGAGATCATGTCGGCCTGCCTGGCGCAGCAGGAACCGCTCAAGGTCGGCGTTCCTCGGTCCCGAGGGCACGTTCTCGCAGCAGGCGGTGCTCAAGCACTTCGGTCACTCGGTGCGCGCGCTGCCGCTGCCGACCATCGACGAAGTGTTCACGAAGTGCAGGCCGGCGCACGCCGACTTCGGCGTCGTGCCGATCGAGAACTCGACCGAGGGCACCGTCAACAACACGCTCGACATGTTCCTGACCTCGCCGCTGCAAGATCTGCGGCGAAGTCGAGCTGCGCATCCACCAGCACCTGATGGGACGCATGCACGGCCTCGAGAAGCATCGAGCGCGTCTGCTCGCATCAGCAGTCGCTGGCGCAGTGCCGGCAGTGGCTCGATGAGCATCTGCCGGACGCCGAGCGCGTGCCGGCGAGCAGCAACGCCGAGGCGGCGCGGCGCGCGCGCGATGAGGAGGGCACCGCGGCGATCGCCGGGCAGGCGGCCGCGGAGGTGTACGGCCTCAACGTCTCGTGCCCGAGATCGAGGATCGCGCCGACAACACCACGCGCTTCCTGGTGATCGGCCGCAAGCTCTTCAGCGCGAGCGGCAAGGACAAGACGACGCTGCTGGTGTCGGCCGGCGACACGCAGTCGCCCGGCGCGCTGCACCGCCTGCTCGAGCCGCTCGCGCGCAACAGGCATCAGCATGACCCGCATCGAGTCGCGCCCCTCGCGCCGGCGCAAGTGGGACTACGTGTTCTTCATCGACGTCGAAGGGCACGCCGACGAGCATGCGCCTCGAGCAGGGCGCTCGCAGCAGCTGCAAGCGCCGGGCGTCGCTGTTCCGCGTGCTCGGGTCGTATCCCGAGCCGTGCAGTAGGCGCGGAACGCGCCATGAGCAAGCACGAATATCGCGGACCTGGCTCGCGCCACCGCGTGCGCGACGCTGCGCGCCCTACGTGCCCGGCAAGCCGATCGAGGAGCTCGAGCGCGAGTACGGCGTCCGCGACAGCATCAAGCTCGCCTCCAACGAGAATCCGCTCGGGCCCGGGCCGCGCTGGCGCGCGCGGCGATGCGCGCGGCGCCGGCGGAGATCGGTCTCTATCCGGACGGCAGCGGCTTCGAGCTCAAGCAGGCGCTCGCGCGCAAGCATGGCTGCGGCGCCGAGTGCATCACGCTCGGCAACGGCTCGAACGACGTGCTGGTGCTGCTCGCGGAGGCGTTTCTGACGCCGGCAGAGCGAAGCCGTCTACTCGCAGTACGCGTTTCGCGGTCTATCCGATCGCCGTGCAGGCGACGGGCGCGACAGCGCGCGTGGCGCCGGCGAATCGCCGCGGCCACGCCGATGCCGCTCGGTCACGACCTCGACGCCGATGGCGCAGCTCGTCAACGACGCGCACGCGGCTCGTGTTCGTCGCCAATCCGAACAATCCGACCGGCACCTGGCTCGATGCCGAAGAGCCTTGCGGCGTTTCATCGCGGCGCGTTGCCGGAGCAGACGCTCGTCGTGGTCGACGAGGCCTATATCGAATACGTCGAGCGAGCTCGATTTCCCGGACGCGAGCCGCTGGCTCGGCGAGTTCCCGAACCTGGTCGTGACGCGCACGTTCTCGAAGGCGCTACGGGCTGGCGGGCCTGCGCGTCGGCTACGCGCTGTCGCATCCGCCGGTTGCGGACATGCTCAATCGCGTGCGTCAGCCCTTCAACGTGAACACGATCGCGCTCGCCGCCGCCGCTGCAGCGCTCGACGACGCGCGAGCACCTCGCAGCGCTCGGTCGCGACCAATCGCGCCGGCATGGCGCAGCTGCGCGCGCGGCTTGCGATGCGCTCGGTGTGCGCCATCTGCCGTCGGCCGGCAATTTCGTGCTGATCGACTGCGCGCCGTCCGGCCGGCGCCGGTCTACGAAGCGATGCTGCGCCAGGGCGTGATCGTGCGGCCGCGTGCGGCAACTACGGGCTGCCGAATCATCTGCGCATCACGATCGGAACGCCGCGAGCAGAACGAGCGCATGCTGGCGGCGCTGGCGGTGCTCGGCGCAGCGCATGAGCGCACCGCGCGCGGCTGCGAGTGCGATGGCTCGCAGCGTATCGTGCGCGGCCGGTCGACGGCGTCGGCGGGCGCGATTCGCGTCCCCGGCGACAAGTCGATTTCGCATCGTGCGCTGATGCTCGGCGGCATCGCCGAGGGCGTCACGCGAAGTGCGCGGCTTTCTCGAAAGCGAAGATTGCCTGGCGACGCATGCGAGGCAATGCGCGCGCTCGGCGTGCAGATCGAGCAGACCGGGCCGCGCGGAGATCGCGGTGCACGGCGTCGGGTTGCACGGGCTCAAGGCGCGCGCCGCACGCGCTCGACATGGGGAATTCCGGCACGGCCATGCGCCTGATGACGGGCCTGCTGGCCGGCCAGCGCTTCGACAGCGAGCTGATCGGCGACGCCTCGCTGATGAAGCGGCCGATGGAGCGCGTCGCGACGCCGCTGCGCCAGATGGGCGCGCGCGATCGAGACCGCAGTCGGGCAGGCCGCCGGTGCGACATCCGCGGCGGCGCACGCGCTGCACGGCATCCGCTACGAGTCTGCCGGTCGCGAGCGCGCAGGTGAAGTCCGCGGTGCTGCTCGCGGGCCTGTACGCGCAGGGCGCGACGACGGTGATCGAGCCCGCCGTCACGCGCGATCACACCGAGCGCATGCTGCGCAGCTTCGGCTGCCGCGTCGACGTCGGCGCGTCGGCGAGTGCGGCTCGAGGCCGCCGGCGCGGCTCGAACGCGTGCTCGCTCGAGGTGCCCGGCGATTTCTCGTCGGCCGCGTTCTTCATGGTCGCTGGCTCGACTGGCGGCACGCGGTGTGCTGACGATCCGCGGCGTCGGCGTCAATCCGACGCGCACCGGGCTGCTCGACATTGCTCGGGCTGATGGGCGCCGAAATCTGCGCGTCGTGAATCACGCGCTGAGCCGGCGCCGAGCCGGTCGCCGACATCGAGGTGCGGCCGGCGCGAGCTGCAGGGCATCGAGGTTCCGCGAGCAGCTCGTGCCGCTCGCGATCGACGAGTTCCCGGCGTTGTTCATCGCGGCGGCCTGCGCCGACGGGCGAAACCGTCGTGACCGGCGCCGAAGAGCTGCGAGTGAAGGAAAGCGACCGCATCGCGGTCATGGCCGAGGGCCTCGCGGCGCTCGGGCGTCGGCTGCGAAGTGCTGCCCGACGGCATGCGCATCCAGGGCGGCGACGAGCGGTGTTCGCCGGCGGCACGCGTCGACAGTCACGGCGATCATCGGATCGCGATGTCCTTCGCCATCGCGAGCGTGCGCGCCGCGGCGCCGATCCGACATCCTCGACGTCGCGAATGTCGCGACCTCGTTTCCGGATTTTCCCGGGGTCGCGCGGGCAGGCCGGCCTGGACATCGAGCCGGTCGTGGAGCGCTGACGTGGCGCTCGCTCGCATCATCACCATCGACGGGCCGAGCGGCTCCGGCAAGGGCACGATCTCGCCGCCGGGTGGCGGACCGCGCTCGGCTGGCATCTGCTCGACAGCGGGGCGCTCTACCGGCTGGTGGCGCTACGCCGGGCCAGCAGCGCGCGCCTGGATCCCGACGACGACGGCCGGGCACGCGCGGATCGCCGACGCGACCTGGACGTCGCAGTTCGGCCGTCGGCCCGACGGGCGAGCGAGCAGATCTGGCTCGACGGCGACGGAGGTCAGTCAGCGCATCCGGACGCGAGCAGGCGGGCGAGGGCGCCTCGCGGGTGGCCGCCATGCCCGCGGTGCGCGCGGCGCTGCTGGACGCGCCAGCGGGCCGTTCGCGCGGCCCCCGGGACTGGTGGCCGACGGCCGCGACATGGGGACCGTCATTTTCCCCGAGGCGCCGCTCAAGATCTTCCTGACGGCCAGCGCCGGAGGAGCGGGCCCGGCGGCGTCATAACCAGTTGAAAGAAAAGGGTCTTGATGTTAACCTTGCCGCCCTTTCGCTGGAGATCGCCGAGCGCGACGCGCGCGACGCGAGCCGCGCGGTGGCGCCGCTGAGGCCGCGCCAGACGCGATCGCACCGTGGACTCCACCGGGCTGACGATCGATGCGGTCGTGGCGCAGAGTGCTGCGCGCTGGCGCGCTGAGCGGTCTGGCTTGAGCGTGCAGGACTGAGAGCGACGAGGTTTTCAGGAGTGGGTCCACAGGACGTCGGTCCCGTTAATCAATTCCCCGTGAGGGCCGGGACTGCCTGTCAGGGCCATGTCATGCGGGTCGTGAGCGACCCATCGGAAGTAACTCATGACCGAGAGTTTTGCCCAACTATTCGAAGCAGAGCCTGGCCAGCCAGCGGATCAAGCCCGGCGCGATCCTGATGGGTCGCGTCGTCGAAGTCGGCACCGACGTCGTGCTCGTCAACGCGGGCCTGAAGTGCGAGGCCGTCATCCCCGTCGAGCAGTTCAAGAACGAACGCGGCGAGATCGAAGTCGACGTCGGCGACGACGTCGAAGTCGCGCTCGACAGCGTCGAAGACGGCTCCGGCGAAACGCGCCTGTCGCGCGAGAAGGCCAAGCGCGCCCGCACCTGGTCGCGCCTGGAGCAGGCGTTCGAGAAGCAGGAGATCGTCAAGGGCATCATCAACGGCCGCGTCAAGGGCGGCTTCACCGTCGAGATCGACTTCGTGCGCGCGTTCCTGCCCGGCTCGCTCGTCGATGTGCGCCCGGTGCGCGATCCGTCCTACCTCGAAGGCAAGGCGCTCGAGTTCAAGGTCATCAAGCTCGACCAGAAGCGCAACAACGTCGTCGTGTCGCGCCGCGCGGTCGTCGAGCAGGAATACAGCGCCGAGCGCACCGAGCTGCTCGAGAAGCTGCAGGAAGGCGCGGTCGTCAAGGGCGTGGTCAAGAACCTCACCGACTACGGCGCGTTCGTCGACCTCGGCGGCATCGACGGCCTGCTGCACATCACCGACATGGCGTGGAAGCGCGTCAAGCATCCGTCCGAAGTCGTCAACGTCGGCGACGAGATCGACGTGCGCATCCTCAAGTTCGACCGCGAGCGCACAGCGCGTGTCGCTCGGGCTCAAGCAGCTCGGCGACGATCCGTGGCAGCAGATCGCGCCGTCGCTATCCGACCGGCACGCGCCTGTTCGGCAAGGTCACGAACATCGCCGACTACGGCTGCTTCGTCGAGATCGAGGAGGGCGTCGAAGGCCTGGTGCACGTGTCCGAGATGGACTGGACCAACAAGAACGTCAATCCCGTCGAAGGTCGTGCACATCGGCCAGGAAGTCGAAGTGATGGTGCTCGACATCGACGAAGAGCGTCGCCGCATTTCGCTCGGCATCAAGCAGTGCCAGGCGAATCCGTGGAAGGAGTTCGCCGACAACTACAACCGCGGCGACAAGGTCGCGGGCCAGATCAAGTCGATCACCGACTTCGGCATCTTCATCGGCCTGTCCGGCGGCATCGACGGCCTGGTGCACCTGTCCGACATCTCCTGGGACGTGCCCGGCGAAGAAGCCGTGCGCAACTACCAGAAGGGCCAGCAGGTCGAGGCGATGGTGCTGTCGATCGATCCGGAGCGCGAGCGCATCTCGCTCGGCATCAAGCAGCTCGCCAAGGATCCGTTCTCGGCCTGGATCTGCCGAGCATCCGAAGGGCACGCATCGTCAAGGGCATGGTGCGCGAAGTGGACGCCAAGGGCGCGATCATCGACCTCGGCGGCGGCGTCGAAGGTCACCTGCGCGCCTCCGAGCTGTCGCGCGATCGCGTCGAAGACGCGCGCACGGTGCTCAAGGTCGGCGACGAGGTCGAAGCCAAGTTCACCGGCGTCGATCGCAAGAGCCGCACGATCGCGCTGTCGATCAAGGCGAAGGAGAGCGCACGAGGAAGCCGAGGCGGTGCAGAATTACCGCACCGGCGAGACCTCGACCGGCACGAGCCTCGGCGACCTGCTGAAGGAGCACATCGGAGGCCAGGACTGAAGCTCAAGGACGCAGGCATGCGAGCGCGACAGCCGCGCAGCCTGCTCAGCTGCCAGGAAGCAACAACGGGCCCGAGCATGACCAAATCGGAACTCATCGAGCTCATTGCAGCGAAGCAGAAGCACCTGCCCGCCAAGGACGTCGAGCTGGCGGTCAAGCAGATCCTCGAGATCATGAGCGATGCGCTCGCGCAGGGCGAGCGCATCGAGATCCGCGGCTTCGGCAGCTTCTCGCTGCACTTCCGCCCGCCGCGCCAGGGCCGCAATCCCAAGACCGGCGAGACCGTCGCGCTGGCCGGCAAGTACGTGCCGCACTTCAAGCCCGGCAAGGACCTGCGCGAGCGCGTCAACGACGGCGCCGACGAGCCCGATCCACGACTGAGGACTTCGAAATCTGTCGCTGATAAAGTGTCGACCGCAAAGAGGTTGACATGCCGCGAGCTCGCTTACATCCTGATCGGCGTGCTCGCTTTCCTGCTGGCGAGCGGTCGTCGCTGGCGGTCAATGCCGAACGCCTGCGCGTCGACGTGCTGTTCATCGCAGATCGAGCTCACGACGTGGTCAGTGGCTCGTGATCGCTTTCCTGCTCGGGTGCCTGGCGGGCTGTGCTTGCCGCCTGGCGTTTCGTCCGCAAGCTCACCACCGAGCGCGCCGCCCTGCGGCGAAATCTGCGCCTGGCCGAAGCGAGCTCAGGAATCTGCGCGCCCTGCCACGCGATGGCGCTTGACTCTCCACTGCTCATTGCCCTGCTGGTCGCGGGCGCCGGCGCTCATCGGCTGGTTGGTGGGACGGCATGCGCGTCGCCTGACGGCGAAGCGCGTCGGCCGCGATCTCCCGGCCGACTACTTTGCAGGCCTCAACTACCTGATCAACGAGCAGCCCGACCGGGCGGTCGAAGTCTTCACGCGCATGCTGGACGTCGACAGCGAGACGGTCGAGATCCACTTCGCGCTCGGCAGTCTCTTCCGGCGCCGGGGCGAGGTCGGATCGCGCGATCCGCATTCACCAGAGCATCCTGGACCGGCCGGGTCTCGACAGCGCGCAACGCGAGCAGGCGCTGCTCGAGCTCGCCGTCGACTACCTGCGCGCGGGCCTGCTGGATCGCTCGGAGCAACTCTTCCAGCGGCTCACCACGTCGTCCGTGCATCGCGTGACCGCGCTGCGGTCGCTCACGCGCATCTATGAGCAGCAGCGCGACTGGCCGCAGGCGATTGCCGCGCATCGACAGCTCCAGGCGAGCGGCGGTGACGTACAGCCGACGGCAGCCGCCCACTACCTGTGCGAGCTGGCGGAGGGTGCGCTCGCGCAGGGCGATGTGGAGCAGGCGCGTCGCCTGTTGCGCGAGGCGCGCCGTGAGCGGCGGCGCTTTCCGCGCGCGGCGATGGTACGGGCCACGATCGCGCAGGCCGCGGGCGACGATGCGTTGGCAGTCAAGCTGCTGAGCATCGCGCTACAGAGGCAACCGATTCTGCTGATCGAGGTATTGCCGCGCCTGCGCGCGAGCAGCGAACGACTCGGCAACCCGCAGGCTTTTGCGTCTGCGCTATCGGTGCCGCGCCGGGACGCCCGACAGCAACGCGAGCTCGCGCAATCACTCATCATCGCTGACGTCATGGACCATCCGGCGGCCCTGGGTGTGGTGCGCGAATACCTGTCGGGAGATGGCCTGTTGCGCGACTTCGTCGCGCCGCAAGGCGCCATTGAGCGGCTCGACGATCAGGCGCTCCTGCGCGTGGCGCGCCTGCTCGGCAGGATTCTCGGCCGCGGGCCGCGCTATCGCTGCAGCGAGTGCGGCTTTGCGGGACAAACCTGGTTCTGGCAATGCCCGGGATGCAAGAGCTGGGACAGCCTCGGCGCGCAATTCGCGGATGCGGGTGCCGACGTGCACGGCGCAGCGACCTGAGCGCGGCGAGTTACCGGAGATTCGCGCGCGAAATGGCCGGTTCACACCGCATCGTCCGCGACTCATAGTTTCGGGCGCGGCATGGTGCCGCACGGCGCCGCAACGTGGCGCCGACCAAATACTCAAGGAGGAGTCATCATGTACCGCACATCTTTCCTGGTCGGGCTCACAGCCCTGCTGCTGCCGCTCTGCGTGCTCGCGGGCCCGGTCGACATCAATAGCGCGGACGCCAAGACCATCGCGCGCGAGTTGAAAGGAGTGGGTCTGTCGCGCGCCCAAGCCATCGTGGAGTACCGCGAGAAGAACGGACCCTTCAAGAGCGCCGACGACCTCGCGAACGTGAAGGGCGTGGGCATGAAGGTCGTGGACCAGAATCGCACCAATATCAAGGTCGAGAAGAAGGAGAAGACCAAGACCTCCGCCGCCACGGATTGAGACCTCGTCCTCCGAAGCATTGGGCACCCCCCGCTCAGCCACTGGCGAAGGCGCTTGCGGCCTTCGCCTCTTTATCTTTGTTGCACACGGGCCGTACCGCGGCGTTCGCCAGTCATCGCGGTCGGTTCGGGTATCATCGCGTTCTCTGTAGCTGAGCGACCGAGACACCCATGCCACGTGCCACTCCGATACGTGCGGCCGTTTTCCCGGTGGCTGGGCGGGGCACTCGCTTTCTGCCCGCCACCAAGGCGAGCCCCAAGGAAATGCTGCCGATTGTCGACAAGCCGCTGATCCAGTATGCGGCCGAGGAAGCCCTGGCGGCTGGAGCCCGGACGCTGGTGTTCATCACGGGCAGCTCGAAACGCGCGATCGAGGATCACTTCGACGCGGACCGCGAGCTCGAGGCGGCCCTGGCCGCACAAGGCAAGCACGACCTGCTGGACTCGTTGCGCGGCATCCTGCCCTCGGAAGCGAACTGCGTGTACATCCGGCAACCCGCGCCTCTCGGTCTCGGTCACGCGGTGCTCTGCGCGCGGCCGGTCGTGGGGCACGAACCATTTTTCGTCCATCTCGCTGACGACCTCATCGACGCGCGCGTGCCGTGCCTCAAGCAGATGGCGGAGGTCTACGCCGAGAAGCAGGCGAGCGTGCTCGGTGTGCAGACAGGTCCCGCGCAGCCAGACGGACAGCTATGGCATCGTGGCCGTCGGCGCCACGCGAGGGCCGGCTCAGCCGGCTCGAGAGCATCGTCGAGAAGCCGAAGCCGGCCGCTGCGCCGTCGACGCTCGCAGTGGTCGGCCGTTACGTCCTCACCCCGCGCGTCTTCGACAAGCTCGAGACCACGGAACGCGGCGCGGGCGGCGAGATTCAGCTCACGGACGCGATTGCCGCGTTGCTGGCGGACGAGGCCGTTTATGCCTACCAGTTCGAGGGCAAGCGCTACGACTGCGGCAGCAAGCTGGGTTACCTGCAGGCGACGGTCGAATACGCGCTGAACCACTCCGGTCTCGGGCGCGAGTTCGAGAAGTACCTGCTCGAGCTGGTCGCGTCCAGGCGCAAGGGCGCCTGACGCACGCCGCAAGGGCGAGGCACGAGTTGGTATCCGGCGCTCGACTACGCAGCGCCTGAGGCGATGGCAACCCGGAGCGGAGAGATCGGGCGCGAGCCGAAACCTGTGCGGCCCGGTCGCGCCCGTTTCTGAACTAGATCTTCTCTGCGGCGCTATCGACGACTGATTGCACCGAGTGCGACGCGGTGTCCACGGCGCCGGCTGCTCCGGACACCGCTTGCGTGGCCGACTGCTCCACGGCGATCGTGGCCGCCGTGACCCCGGCGGCTGCCGATTGGATCGCCCGCGTCGTCGACTTCTCGACCTTGCGCGCGACGCGGCGCGCGCCGGCACCAGCCCGGCGGACGGCCCTGCGCGTGGTTCGGGCGACCTTGCGGGCGACTTTTCTCGCCGAGCGTTTCACGCCACGCGCCGAGCGTTTCACGCTGCGCGCCGAGCGCTTCACGCTGCGCGCTGAGCGCCTCACGCTGCGCGCTGAGCGCCTCACGCTGCGCGTGCGCTTGCGTTGAGTCCTGCGTGCACTGCTCTTGGCGCGAACAGTGCCGGTCTTGCGATTCCTGCGACGTGCTTTCTTGGCTGCCATATTCAGACCTCTTGGTTCGCGTGATCGGGATCATCCCGTGAGCCGGAGAACCCGGCTCCTGTCGTCAGTATCGATCATTCCGTGACGGCTTGACTAGCGCGTCGAAGGCTGAGGGGCCGCGCCCGGAGAGATGGCTCCGCCGGGAGGACTCGAACCTCCGACCTGGGGATTAACAGTCCCTCGCTCTACCGACTGAGCTACGGCGGAACCGGAAAAGGCGGCGAATTCTCCTTGAGCGATGGGGGGCGTCAACCCGAACCAGCGGCGATTCAGGCGGTCTTGGTGCGCGAGGCTGCACCCGAGAGGCTGCGCCGCATGCGCTCGAGGGCGTCTTCGAGCGTCTTCATGCTGCAGGCGAAGGACAGGCGGAAGTGGCCGGGCGCGTTGAAGCCGGAGCCGGGAACCACGGCAACGCCTCCATTCGCCAGCAGGAACTCGGCGAAGGCCGTGTCGTCGGCGCAACCGGTCATGCGCATGGCTTGTTCGACGTTGGCAAAGGCATAGAACGTGCCGGCGCCCCTGAGGCACGAGACCCCGGGCAGGGTCGTTGAGTCCCGCAACGATGAAATCGTGGCGCGCCTTGAACTGCTGGTTCATCGCCGCGACGCACGACTGATCGCCGTTCAGAGCCGCCACGGCTGCCTTCTGGCTCATGCTGGCAGCGTTGGTGGTGCTCTGTCCCTGGATCGTGGCCATCGCACTGACGATCTCCTGGGGTCCCCCGCAATACCCGATGCGCCAGCCGGTCATGGCGTAGGCCTTGGAACAGCCGTTGATCGTGACCGTGCGGTCATAGAGCTCGGGCGTGGCGTTCAGCAGGCTGCAGAAGGGCTCATCCCCCCAGTAGATGTGCTCGTACATGTCATCGGTACCGATGACGATGCGCGGATGCTTGAGGAGCACCCGTCCGAGCGCACCGAGCTCGGCTCGCGTGTACGCGGCGCCCGTCGGGTTGCAGGGGCTGTTGAGCAGAAACAGCCGGCTGCGGGGCGTGATCGCCGCTTCCAGCTGGGCCGCCGTGATCTTGTAACCCTGCTCGGCACCCGCAAAGACACTCACGGGCGTGCCATCCGCCAGCAGTGCCATGTCGGGGTATGACACCCAGCAGGGCGTCGGGATGATCGCCTCGTCGCCCGGGTCGAGGATCGCGGCGCACAGGTTGTAGATCGTCTGCTTGGCGCCGCTCGACACCAGGATTTGCGAACGCGTGTAGCGCAGCGCGTTCTCGCGCTCGAACTTGGCGGCGATGGCGTCCTTGAGCTCGGCAATGCCGTCGACCGCCGTGTAGCGAGTGAACCCCGAGCGGATCGCGGCGATGCCGGCCTCGGAAATGTGCGCCGGCGTATCGAAATCCGGCTCGCCGACGCCGAGGCCGATGATGTCGTGGCCTTCCGCCTTGAGCTTGGCCGCGCGCGCAGTGACCGCGAGGGTCGGGGAGGGCTTGACGCGCTGAGCGCGCTTCGAAACTGTTACACTCACGTGGCACCGGACCGCCTGCAACAGCGTCGTATGGTAGCAGGTGCAGGTCGCTGCAAACCCCCGAATCCACGTTCCGGCACTTCACTTGGACAGCTCATTGCGATTTGTGCTCGAGGCAGGTTACCGCCCGGCCGGCGACCAGCCCGAAGCCATCAATAAGCTCACGGAAGGCCTGGAATCCGGTCTTGCGCAACAGACGCTGCTGGGCGTCACCGGCTCCGGCAAGACCTTCACGATCGCCAACGTCATCGTGGCCCAGCAGCGGCCGACGCTGGTGCTCGCGCACAACAAGACGCTGGCCGCGCAGCTCTACGGCGAGTTCAAGGAGTTCTTCCCGCAGAACGCGGTCGAGTACTTCGTCTCCTATTACGACTACTACCAGCCCGAGGCCTACGTTCCGGCATCGGACACCTACATAGAAAAGGACGCCTCGATCAACGAGCACATCGAGCAGATGCGGCTCTCCGCGACCAAGGCGCTGCTCGAGCGCCCCGACTCGATCATCGTCGCCACCGTCTCGGCGATCTACGGTCTCGGTGATCCCGAGGCCTACCTCAGCATGGTGCTGCACCTGGTGCGCGGCGACGTGATGGACCAGCGCAAGCTGCTGCGGCGGCTCGCCGACATGCAGTACACGCGCAACGAGCTCGACCTGTCGCAGGGTACCTATCGCGTCCGCGGTGACGTCATCGACATCTTTCCGGCGGAGTCGGAGCGCGAGGCGGTGCGCGTCGAGCTCTTCGACGACCGGGTCGAACAGCTCAGCTACTTCGATCCGCTGACCGGCGAGTTGCTGCGCAAGGTCCCGCGGCTCACCGTGTTCCCGTCGACGCACTACGTGACGCCCAAGGAGCGCCTGATCGGGGCACTCGATGAGATCCGCGAGGAACTGCGTGTGCGCCTCGCCGAGCTGCGTCAGCGCCAACAAGCTGGTCGAAGCGCAGAGACTCGAGCAGCGCACCCGTTTCGACCTCGAGATGATGAACGAAGTGGGCTACTGCGCCGGGATCGAGAACTACTCGCGCTACCTCTCGGGTCGGCAGGCGGGCGAGCCACCACCCTGCCTGTTCGATTACCTGCCGCGCAACGCCCTGCTGGTGATCGATGAGAGCCATCAGACCATCCCGCAGCTCGGCGGAATGTATCGCGGCGACCGCTCGCGCAAGGAGACGCTGGTCGAATACGGATTCCGGCTGCCCTCAGCGCTCGACAATCGTCCGTTGCGCTTCGACGAATTCGAAAAGCTCGCGCCACAGGCGATCTTCGTGTCCGCCACCCCGGGACCGTACGAGCGCCAGCACTCCGGGCAGGTCGTCGAACAGGTCGTGCGCCCGACCGGCCTGGTGGATCCGGAAGTCGAGATCCGCCCGGCGCGCACCCAGGTCGATGACGTGCTTTCGGAGATCAACGCGCGCGTGGCGCCGGCGAGCGGGTGCTGATCACGACGCTGACCAAGCGCATGGCGGAGGACCTGACCGACTACCTGCACGAGCACGGCGTTCGGGTGCGCTACCTGCATTCCGACATCGAGACGGTCGAGCGCACCGAGCTGATCCGCGATCTCAGGCTCGGCAAGTTCGACGTGCTGGTGGGCATCAACCTGCTGCGAGAGGGTCTCGACATGCCCGAGGTGTCGCTGGTCGCGATCCTGGATGCGGACAAGGAGGGCTTCCTGCGATCGGAGGGCTCGCTCATCCAGACGATCGGCCGCGCGGCGCGCAACATCCGCGGCAAGGCGATTCTCTATGCCGAGCAAATCACCGGCTCGATCCGGCGTGCGGTCGACGAGACCGATCGCCGGCGGCGCAAGCAGATCGAGTTCAACGAGCAGCATGGCATCACCCCACGCGGCATCGTGAAGGCGGTTCCGGACATCATGGAAGGGGCGCGGGCCGAGCCTGGCGCCGCCGCATGGTCGAAGCGGGTTGCCGAGTCGGCGCCGGGCTATGAGCGCCTGGCGCCGGAGCAGATCGTCAAGCGCATCAAGAAGCTCGAGCAGGAAATGCTGCGCCTGGCGCGCAATCTGGAGTTCGAGGAAGCCGCGCGCCTGCGCGACGAAATTCAGCGTTTGCGCAAGGTTGAACTGGGCCTGACCGGCGTCCGGACCGGCTGAAGCAGTGGCGCCTGAGTCGGGGTGGTTTGCTTGCGGCCCGTGGGACCGTTCAGTATCTTTGGCGGCCCGTTTTTCCAGGCGCGTAGCTCAGTGGTAGAGCATCACCTTGACATGGTGGTGGTCGCTGGTTCGATCCCAGCCGCGCCTACCAGATCCCGGGGTCAGAATTGAATTCTGACCCCTCTTTTTAGCGGAACCTGAAAGCTTCGATGCCCCAGATCACTTTGCCCGACGGCAGCCTCAAGCACTTCGACCGGCCGGTCTCGGTCGACGAGGTGGCGGCCAGCATTGGCGCGGGCCTGCGGCGTGCGGCACTCGCCGCAAAAGTCGATGGCAAGGTGGTCGACACCTCCTACGTGATCGGTGCCGATGCACGCCTCAGCATCATCACGGATCGCGATCCCGAAGGTCTCGAGGTGATTCGTCACTCGACCGCGCACCTGCTCGCCCAGGCTGTCAAGCAGCTGTTCCCAGAAGCACAGGTGACAATCGGCCCGGTCATCGAGGACGGGTTCTATTACGACTTTGCCTTCAAGCGCCCCTTCACGCCGGAGGACCTTGCGGCGATCGAGGCGCGCATGAAGGAAATCGCCCGCGCCGATCTCAAGGTCAGCCGCACGGTGATGGCGCGCGACGCCGCGGTCGAGTTCTTCCGCAAGCAGGGCGAGCTCTACAAGGCGGAGATCATCGCGGCGATTCCGCAAGGCGAGGAGATCAGCCTCTACGGCCAGGGTGATTTCATCGACCTGTGCCGCGGCCCACACGTGCCGAGCACCGGCAAGCTCAAGGCCTTCAAGCTCATGAAGCTCGCGGGCGCGTACTGGCGCGGCGATTCACGCAACGAGATGTTGCAGCGGATCTATGGCACCGCCTGGCCGGACGAAAAATCGCTCGACGAATACCTGCATCGACTCGAGGAGGCGGAGAAGCGCGATCACCGGCGCATCGGCCGCGAGCTCGACCTGTTTCATTTCCAGGAGGAGGCGCCGGGCGCGGTCTTCTGGCATCCAAAGGGCTGGACGGTGTTCCAGTGCCTGATCGCCTACATGCGCGAGCGTCAGGCCGCCGCCGGCTTCAAGGAAGTGAACGCACCGGAGATCATGGACGTGAGCCTCTGGGAACAGTCGGGGCACCTCGAGAAGTTCGGCGAGAACATGTACCTCACGCGCACTCCGGACGAGCGCGTGTATGCGATCAAGCCGATGAACTGCCCGGGACACGTGCAGATCTTCAAGCAGGGCCTGCGCAGCTATCGCGATCTGCCGCTGCGTTTCGCGGAGTTCGGCAAGCTGCATCGATTCGAGCCCTCAGGCGCGCTGCATGGCCTCATGCGGGTGCGGGCATTCACGCAGGACGACGCGCATCATCTTCTGTACCGAGGAACAGGTCGCCGCCGAATCCGCCGCGCGTGATCGATCTCCTGATGGGGATCTATCGCGATTTCGGTTTCGACGACGTGCGCGTCAAATTCGCCGATCGTCCGGCGAAGCGGGTGGGCGACGACGCGATCTGGGACCGAGCCGAGGCGGCGCTGCAGGCGGCAGCGGACGCCGCGGGCATCGTCTGCGAGCGCAATCCGGGGGAGGGCGCCTTCTACGGTCCAAAGCTCGAGTTCGTGCTGCGCGATGCGATCGGCCGCGACTGGCAGTGCGGCACGTTGCAGGTCGACCTCAACATGCCCGGTCGGCTCGGGGCCACCTATATCGACGAGGACAGCCAGAAGCGCACGCCGATCATGCTTCACCGGGCCATTTTCGGGTCGCTCGAGCGCTTTTTGGGCATCCTGATCGAGCATCACGCCGGCCGGTTGCCGAGCTGGCTGGCCCCGGTGCAGGCGGTGGTCGCTCAACATCACCGACCGGCAGGCCGATTATGTGCGTCAAGTGACCGAAACCTTGAAAAATCAGGGGCTTCGAATCGAATCGGACTTGAGAAACGAGAAGGTGGGCTTTAAAATCCGCGAGCACACGTTGCAGCGCGTCCCGTACCTGCTGGTAGCGGGAGACAGGGAAGTCGAAGCGAAGTCTCTGGCCGTGCGCACGCGCAGCGGGAAAGACCTGGGTTCCATGTCGATCGAGACGTTCGCCCAGCGTCTGGCCCGCGAAGTCGCGAGCCGCGGCCGTGTCTATTTTGGAGGACTGAAGTATCGCGACAGCCAAGCGCATCAGGCGCAATGAAGAAATCCTCGCACCCTCCGTGCGCGTCATCGACGCGAATGGCGGGCAAGCGGGGGTCATGACCCGCAATGAGGCCCTGCAGATGGCCATGGCGGCAGAACTGGATCTGGTCGAAGTCTCACCGACTGCCGAACCACCTGTCTGTCGCATCATGGACTTCGGCAAATTCCTGTTCGAGCAGAACAAGAAGGCGCATTCGGCCAAGCGCAAGCACGAAGCAGATCCACATCAAGGAAGTGAAGTTTCGTCCGGGAACCGAGGAGGCTGACTACCAGGTCAAGGTACGCAACCTCATCGCGGTTCCTGACGGAAGGTGACAAGGCCAAGGTGACGTTGCGTTTCCGCGGCCGAGAAATGGTGCATCAGGACATCGGACGCAAGCTCCTCGAGCGGGTGCAGCAAGACCTCGCGCCGTGCAGCGTGGTCGAGCAGCAACCGCTGATGGAGGGCAAGCAGATGGTGATGATGTTTGCACCGAAGAAGAAGTGAGGGGGAAGAGGGGTCAGATTTATCTCCTCGTGGTGACGACGAGTCCCGCGATACGACAAATCTGACCCCTTTTCCCTCACCGCCTGTAGCGGCCCGCGCCGGTGATTCGGTGCGGAGCTTGCGAACAGTGCTAAACGAAAGAGGAAATGATCCATGCCCAAGTTGAAAACTCATCGGGCCGCGGCCAAGCGTTTTCGCAAAACGGCGAAAGGCTTCAAGCGCTCCCAGTCTCATCGTCGCCACATTCTCACCAGCAAGCCCAGCAAGCGGAAGCGCCAGCTGCGCGCGCCCTCGATGGTCCACAAGACCGACATCGATCGCGTGAAGCAGATGCTGCCGAACTGAGCTGGTTTCTTTTTCTTCAGGAGTAGTGAGTCATGGCGCGAGTCAAACGCGGCGTCGTCGCTGGACGTCGTCACAAGAAGATTCTCAAGAAGGCGAAGGGCTACTACAACGCCCGTCGCAAGGTATTCCGCGCGGCCAAACAGGCCGTCATCAAGGCGGGGCAATACGCCTACCGCGATCGTACGGCAAAAGAAGCGCCAGTTCCGCGCGCTCTGGATCGCCCGCATCAATGCGGCGGCGCGTATCCATGGCCTGTCGTACAGCCGGCTCGTCAACGGTCTCGGCAAGGCGGGCATCGAGATCGATCGCAAGGTGCTGGCCGACATCGCGGTACACGACGCGGAGTCATTCGGCGTGATCGCGGACAAAGGCGAAGGCCGCCCTGGCGGCGTAACGGCCGCACTGCGACCGGGTCGTTGCCGTGAGCGACCTGAACGCAATCGTCGACCAGACGCTGGGTGAGATTGCCCGGGCGGCGGACCTCAACGCACTCGAGCAGATACGCGTGCGTCTGCTCGGCAAAGCGGGCCTGATCACGGAGCAACTCAAGTCGCTGGGAGGCTTGCCGGCCGAGGCGCGCCCAACTGCGGGCCAGCGCATCAACGAAGCGAAGCAGTCGCTCGGCGAGGCCATTCACAAGCGCCGTGCAGAGCTCGAGCAAGCGAGCGATGCCGCGACGCTCGCCGCGGGTCACATTGACGTAACCCTTCCTGGGCGCGGGCAGGCGCCAGGCGGCCTGCATCCCGTGACCAAGGTGCGCCTGCGGATGGAGGAGCTCTTCCGGCAGGCAGGTTTTCGTGTGGCCGAAGGTCCCGAGGTGGAAGACGACTTCCACAATTTCGAGGCGCTCAACATCCCGGAGCATCATCCGGCACGCGCGCTCATGGATACCTTCTACTTCGCGGACGGCCGCCTCCTGCGCACGCACACCTCGCCGGTCCAGATCCGGGCTCTGCGCGAGGGCCCCTTGCCTCTGCGGCTGATCGCGCCGGGACGTGTTTACCGCAGCGACTCCGACCTGACCCACACACCCATGTTTCACCAGGTCGAAGGCCTCGTGGTCGACGAGAACGTCAGTCTCGCCAATCTCAAGGCGATCCTGCACGGCCTGATGGAGGCGTTCTTCGAGCGCAAGCTCGGCATCCGTTTTCGGCCGTCGTACTTCCCGTTCACGGAGCCGTCCGCCGAAGTCGACATCGAATGCGTGTTCTGTTCGGGCAAGGGTTGCCGTGTCTGCAAGCAGACGGGCTGGATCGAAGTGCTCGGCTGCGGCATGGTGCATCCGAACGTGTTCAAGGCCGTCGGCATCGATTCCGAACGCTGGACCGGGTACGCGTTCGGCATGGGCATCGAGCGGATGGCGATGTTGCGCTACGGCGTGAACGACATCCGCCTGTACTTCGACAACGACCTGCGCTTCCTGCGCCAATTCCAGGTGGGTTGACGATGGAGCTCAGCGAAGCGTGGCTGCGTGAATGGATCGACCCGCCGTGGGATTCGGTGGAGCTCGCGCAGCGCCTCACGATGGCAGGTTTCGAGGTCGAGGGCCGCACGCCTGCCGCGCCGGCTTTCAGCGGCGTGGTCGTCGGCCAGATCGTCGAGTCCGGCAAGCACCCGAAGGCCGACAAGCTCAGCGTGTGCAGCGTCACGACCGACGGACGTGATCGTCTGCAGATCGTTTGTGGCGCGAGTAACGCGCGAGTGGGCCTCAAGAGCGCCGTGGCAGTGGTGGGCGCCAAGCTTCCCGGAGAGATGACGATTCAGCGCACGCGCCTGCGGGACGTGGAGTCGCAGGGCATGCTCTGTTCCGCACGCGAGCTCGGCCTAGGCGACGAAGCTGAAGGTATCCTGGAGCTCCCCGACGATTGCAAGGTCGGCACGGATCTGCGTCGCGCGCTCGCACTCGAGGACACCGTCCTCGCGGTGAATCTCACTCCCAACCGCGGTGACACACTGAGTGTCCGCGGCCTGGCGCGCGAAGTGGCTGCATTGATGGGACGGAAGCTGGGCGAGAAACGGCAGAAGCCCGTGAGCGCGAAAAGCGATGCGCACTTTGCGGTGAAGCTGTCCTCCCCGCAGGCCTGTCCCAAGTTCGTCGGACGCGTGATCCGGGGCGTGAACGTCGGTACACGATCACCGCTTTGGCTCAGGGAGCGCCTGCGGCGCAGCGGCCTGCGCGCGATCAATCCCATTGTCGACGTTACCAACTACGTGATGCTCGAGCTCGGCACGCCGATGCATGCCTACGATCTGGCGAAGTTGCAAAAGAGCCTCGACGTTCGTGCCGCGAAGAAAGGCGAGCGCATCGAGCTGCTGGACGGTACCGACGTCGCGCTCGATACACAGGACCTCGTGATTGCGGATGCGGGCGGTGCCGTGGGTCTCGCGGGTGTGATGGGCGGTGCGCGGACGGCGGTCAGCGATGCAACCACTGACCTGCTGCTCGAGGCCGCCTACTTTTCGCCGGCTCACACCCGCGCAAGTGCACGCCGTCATGCCCTGATCACGGATGCCGCACAGCGATTCGAGCGCGGCGTGGATCCGCGGGCCCAGGAGCAGTCGATCGAACGTGCGACCGAGCTCCTGCTGGCGATTGCGGGGGGAGAAGCGGGCCCGATGGCCGTTACGACGGCATCGAAGCAGTTGCCGCGGCTCACGACGGTCACGTTGCGACGCTCCCAGCTCGAGCGGCTGCTGGGCGTGAAAGTGCCCGATGCGCGCGTCCGCAAGATTCTCGAGTCGCTCGGCATGACGGTGAAGCTCAATGCCGCGGGGTGGAAGGTGACGCCGCCCTCGCATCGCTTCGACATCGGCATCGAGCCCGACCTCATCGAAGAAGTCGGCCGTATCTTCGGTTACGACCAGGTCCCGGAAACACATGCGCAGATCGGGCAGGTGTTCACGCCGCTCAGCGAGCGGCAGGTGAGCGGTGCGCGCGCGCTGTGGGCGCTCGCTGATCGCGGCTATCACGAAGCGATCACCTACACCTTCGTCGATCCGAAAGTTCAGGAGCGGCTATTTCCGGGCGCGCAGCCGTTGCTGCTCAGCAACCCGATATCGGCGGAGCTGGCCGCGATGCGTGTGTCGTTGTGGCCGGGACTGATCGGCAGCGCGCGCGAAAATCTGCGCAGGCAGCAGGATCGCGTGCGGTTGTTCGAGTCGGGCAGCAAGTTCGTGACCTCGAAAGATACGCTGCACGAAATCGCCACACTTGCAGGCATCGCCATGGGCTCTGCGCTACCGGAGCAGTGGGGTGAGGCGCGACGCACGATCGATTTTTACGACGTGAAGGCAGACGTTGAAGCGCTGCTCGCGCGTGACGGGCGCGCCTGACATATTCACCTTCGTACCCGACTCACTCGCGTGTCTGCATCCGGGCCGTAGCGCGCGCATCTTGCGCGACAAGAACGCCGTCGGGTGGCTCGGCGAACTGCATCCGGAGTTGGTGCGCTCGCTGGATTTGACATATACGCCAGTGCTGTTCGAACTCGAAATCGCCACAGCACTTGAAGCCAAGCTGCCTGTTTTTGAAGACATTTCGAAATTTCCCGCAATTCGCAGGGACCTGGCGATCGTGGTCGACGAAGCGGTGCCGCTGGCGGCGATCCGCGAACATGTTAGTGTTGGCGCCCGAAGCCTTCTGCGCGACCTGCGTGTCTTGAGTATCTACCGGGGGAAGGGCGTAGATTCTGGACGAAAAAGCGTCGCTTTAGGCTTGATTTTCCAAGAAACTTCACGCACGCTTACTAGCCAGGACGCAGACCTTACTGTGGCCGCGATCCTGGAGCGGCTGCGACGTGAGTTGAACGCCACCATAAGAGATCAATAAAGCATGGCACTCACCAAAGCGGAAATGGCGGAAGCGCTCTTCAACCAGCTGGGCCTCAACAAGCGCGAGGCGCGTGAGCTGGTCGACATGTTCTTCGAGGAAGTGCGCGCCGCACTCGCCACCGGCGAGCAGGTAAAACTCTCGGGTTTCGGCAATTTCGATTTGCGCGACAAGAACCAGCGGCCGGGACGCAATCCAAAGACCGGCGAGGAGATTCCGATCAGCGCGCGGCGCGTTGTGACGTTCCGTCCGGGCCAGAAGCTCAAAGCGCGGGTCGAAGCCTATGCTGGAACCAAGCAATAACGATGAACTGCCGCCGATTCCGGGCAAGCGATATTTCACGATCGGCGAGGTGAGTGACCTGTGCGGCGTCAAGCCGCACGTGCTGCGCTATTGGGAGCAGGAATTTCCACAGCTCAAGCCCGTCAAGCGTCGCGGCAATCGCCGCTACTACCAGCGCCAGGACGTGATCGTCATCCGCCAGATCCGCAGCCTCCTCTACGAGCAGGGCTTCACGATCGGCGGCGCGCGCAATCGACTCACCGGCGATGAAGCGCGCGAAGACCTGAGCATGAGCGCGCAGATCGTGCGCCAGCTCAAGAGCGAGCTCGAAGAAATCCTGCGCATCCTGCGCCGCTAGTTCCTCGGCGCACCGCCTTTCCGCTCTGCCCTCACCGGCGCTGCACGCTTGCTCGCGCAGCCGCGTCGCTGCGTGCACCAAAGGTCAATTCGCCCCAGCGCACGCGGCGTGGAGAATCCGGATACGCGACACATCGGTGTCAGCCCGATCATCGATGGGAGCCAACATGCGCAGCGCGAACCTCCTCGAGTACTACCGCCTGTCGTGCACGCGATGATCGTGCGCCGTCCTGAGACGAGATGAGAGAGACGGTCGCTGCGCTGTTAATTGCCGGCAGCTGCTGCGCGCTGGCCCAGGAATCGCCTGCGCAGGAAGCCGAGCAGCATCCGGTTCCTCAACCAGGCAGCAAGGCGGGCTGCGCGAGAAGTTCATCGACCCGCAGGATGGCAAGTTCGACGTAAGCGCCTTTCTCGCCAGCGCCTACGGCTTCATTCCGATCGGCTCGATCATCACCGACCCAGCGGTAGGTTATGGCGGGGCGCTGGGGCTCATATTTCTCGACCCGCAGCAAGACTCGCGTACGGGAAAACCTCTGCGCCCGGATATCTCGGCCATTGGGGGATTCGCGACCGAGAATGGCAGCTGGGGAGGTGTCGCGGGCCACTCGGGCATCTGGCGCGACGGAACGGTGAAGACGCTCGCGGGCGCGTTCTATGCATCGCTGAACCTGGAATTCTTTGGCGCGAACGGCGCTGGGCTGAACACTCCGCTGTCGTACAACCTGCTGGCTCGGGGCGTGGTGACGCAAGCGGACTGGAAGTTCAGCGAGCGGCCGTACTGGGCCGGACTGCGCTACGTGTACGCGGATGTGACCACCGAGTTCGATCTGGGAGATATCGTCCCCGGCATCGACCCGCGGGACTTCGAGCAACGCGTCAGCGGCCTGACGCCCGTTCTCAGTTACGACACGCGCGACAACATCTTCACACCGACGCGCGGGTTGTACGCGGAAGGCAACGTCGCTGTATTCGATGACGCGCTGGGGAGCGACTCCGATTTTCAGCTCGCTACCCTCACGGGCATCTGGTATCGGCCGTTGACGTCCGAGCTGGTGTTCGGCGCAAAGGCCGACCTCTCGGCGAGCTTCGGCGACACCCCGTTTTATCTGCATCCCTACGTGCAGCTGCGCGGAATCCAGTCACTGCGCCTGCAAGGGCGCAATCTCGCGCAGACGGAGCTCGAGCTCCGCTGGCAACACTGGGGGCGCTTCAGCCTCGTCGCGTTTGCGGGCACTGGTGTCGTATGGCGTGATTTCGACGATTTCGACGCTGACCGCAGTACCGCAACCGGTGGCGTCGGATTTCGCTATCTGGCCGCACGGCTGTTCGGTCTGCACATGGGATTCGACGTGGGCTTCGGGCCGGACGATCCCATTTTCTACATTCAGTTCGGCAGCGCCTGGTTCCGGCCTTGAGGAGAACAGCACCTATCGGATTAGCTGGTCGAATTGGAGGGGTACACCGCTTGGGCTATCATGCGGTCCGCGGCAAGACCGCAACTTCCCTTCGGTCGGGGCGTGGCGCAGCCTGGTAGCGCACTTGCATGGGGTGCAAGGGGTCGCGAGTTCGAATCTCGCCGCCCCGACCAATCCTTTCTCGCTGTCTGAGTCCCGACTTGGAACAGCAACAGATCTGTGTGCGATACCGAACATACTCCTGGCGATTGCTGGAGCACTGTAACTCTCCGAGAACAACGAGAATCAGGGGATGTTATGTCACAAGACTTTGAGGCAACGGGAATTTGGAGGACCTTGGACATGAATGCCCAGGTCAATCGCGACGAAGGTGCACACCTTCATGAAGGGGCAGAACAGATCTATCGGTGTGTCGCACAGCTCCGCGACGCGCTACCCATCGAAACCCAAAGGTGTGTAGCGGTTGTATTCGAGTGGGCACTGGAAGGCATCAATCGCGAAAACCAACTGAATCGCGCGCCGGACATAGAAGCACTATGCGCCGCGATTTCCTACGCGCGAGATGCGCTCGTGGAGACTGTCAACCGCGATAGGAAATGAGGCAGCACCTCGACCATAGAATGTTTCCCACATCTCGACGCGGCGGCCAACAATCTTTGCTTTCGCGCGCCCATCAGCGCAGCATCGGGGGCGTGGAAGGTCACGGGTTACTCAATGTGGTACACCCCACGACACCCCACAGAGGGGCCGTTCAAGACGGCCCTTTCTAATATCTGTCACTGCCTCGAGTTCACCTGTTGAGCAAGGGGTTGTCGTCGTTTCGTTCGTTCGGCCCTGAGCCCTGTCGCTGGCGGCGGTGACAGGTCGATGCGCACTTTCGTAGGAAGCATCCGACCTTGCGACGCGGCGAGGCGGTTCCGTCGCGGACATCGGCGCACGCTGCGACCGTGGAAGTTACGCAATTGTCCTCACCGACAAATGATGTGACGACCACTGGAGGCCGCCTCGCGCGGCCTCAACTTTTTACAGCCGGTTGCAGTGCTAGGCGGCGCTCCGTTCCTGCGGGCTACGAGCGGGAGGTGAGTACTCGCTCCGCCGCGTCCTCGTTCAGAACCCGGTCCGGGCCGGGCGCACGGCTTGCTGTTGAGCCGCGTGACGGCGAAGCCGCCACCGCCGGCTGTGCTGTATCCATGTCGATGCGACCCGTGAACTTCGCGCCTTCAGCCAGGCCGACGCGCGGCGCGAATATGTTGCCCCGAACACGCGCGGTGTCCCGGACGGCCACCGACTCAAGCCCGTAGACGTCACCTTCGACGCTGCCGTCGATGATCACGGTACGCGCGCGGATGTTGCCTTTGACGCCGCCCTCTGTGCCTATCGTCAGGCTCTGGGAGTGCTCGATCGAGCCTTCCACCTGTCCCTGGATCAACAGGTCCTCATCCGCAGCAAGCTCGCCCTTGAAACGCAGGGTGGGCCCGAGCACGGAAGTCGCGGTGCGCGGCGGGGTGCTCACCGGAGAATTGTCGGCGTGCGGCGGCGCAAACCGCGGATTGACAGCGGGTGTATTCATGTCTTGCTCCTGGTGATTGGCGGTGGCGTGCGGCTCAGCGGCCGACGACGGTGCTTCTGGCTGGCATGACTCGCGTCGTGTCAGTCCCAGCTCCTGCAGAAGCTTGCGCGCCATGTCGGGATTCCATTTCGATTCCGCCATTGAACTTGGCCCCTTCGGTAATAACGACGGAGGGTGCGTGCACGTTACCGCGCACGTCCGCGGTGTCCTTGATCTTCACCGACTTCTGCGCATGCAGATCGCCCTCGACAGTGCCCTCGACGACGATGAGCGCCGCGGTGATATTGGCCTTCACTCTGCCCTTCGGCCCGACGGTGATGCGCTGAGTATGTTGAATCGTTCCTTCGACGCTGCCCTCAACCAGCAGGTCTTCCTCTGCGGAAAGCTCGCCCTTGAAACGCAGTGTCGGTCCGAGCACCGACGTGCGCTCCGAGGCGGTGTCATATGGATTGCCCATGTTCGGCTCCCTAGGTCTCGGCAAGACGTGGGCGACTATAGGCGACCGAGACCTGGTCACAGTGAGAGCCGCGTCGCACGTGGTGCTGTATTCACCGCTATGTCACAAGCTGTTGGCGTTCGCGCATGCGCCGCGCGACAGAGCAGCGCGCGATTCAGGGATTTCCCGACGTGAACGACCCGAGGCAGGACATCAACTTGTACGGATCTGCTGATCACGAGTGAAGACCACGTGACGCCTTCAATGGCGATTCACCATAACGGCAACGCCGTAGGGCGTCTGCGCCGAGGCCCACACCGATGCCCACGTTTTTCAGCGGCATCCACCTGATGCTGATCTTGTGGGCCTCGAGACTGCCCATCGCAGTTGTCGACTTCCGCAAGGAGGAATTGAGCGAGGCCGTCGAAATGGCAGGCAACGGGACCGTTCGACCCAGCGCCCTCGAAGCTGTCCAACGAGTGGGTCCGCGATGAGCCGCAGCATGCGCACTTGCGAAATACCGATAGGCAGCGCTGCCCATTTGGCGGACGCTGCGGCCAGCCAATGCGTACTTTGAAGAGCGTATTGAAGCAGCCACAAACCAGGAGAGGAGAACAAACCGTGAAACGCGAGCCAGCGGAAGAACGCATGGGGAGTGACGAAGCTGAGACTCATCAGCCAGCGATGAGCCGCCGCGATGCGCTCAAGGCCGCGGGTCTGGCTGGAGCCGTGGCCTTCGCACCGGCTGCCGTTTCGCCGGCGCAAGCTGCTGATGCGAAACCGACCGCGCTGGGGGCAGCGAATCCTTACGGCGGGGTCCCGGGCGGCGGAATCACGTTACCGCCGTACTACCGGCCGACGCCCTATCTCGTCAGTAACAACATATATTTCCCGGGTCAGGAGCAGATCGGTCCCGACGAAATGCGGATCTCCTTCATCGGCAGTACGCCGATCCCGGTCACGAAAGCGCAGGCCGGCACCTGCATCATGGTCGAACTGGGTAACGGCAAGCGCTTCTTTTTTGATTTCGGCTCCGGCTGCATGCGCAACATCATCGCGATGGCGGTGCCGTTGCAGACGGTCAACGATATTTTCATCACCCATCTCCATGTCGATCACTACGCGGACCTTCCGTACCTCTACGCCTTCGCTCCGTGGATGGGGCGCTGGAAGCCGCTGCGCGTCCACGGGCCCTCGGGCCGCACGTCCAAGGACGGCATCAAGACGATGATCGAAGGAATGAAGATGATGACCCACTGGCACAGGGACTCTTTCAATGCCAGTCCGATTGGCGACGGCTATGAGGTCGAGGTCAACGAGTTCGATTTCCGCGATGACAACGGGGTCTGTTACGACAAGGATGGCGTAGTCATCCGGCATTGGGGGCGATCGCACACCAAGGACGGCGCCTCGGCCTACCGGCTCGACTGGAATGGGCTGTCTTTTGTCTGGACTGGCGATGGGCGACCCGACGAACTCTCGCTGAAATTGGCCAAGGGTGTGGACGTATTCGTGACCGAAGTGCAGCCGGACACGGCCAACCTGCAGGCGCTGAAATTCGGCATGCCGCCCATCATCGTCAACACGACGATCGATCAAGCTCACAGCCCGCACTACGCGATCGGCTACATGTTCAACAAAATCCAGCCGCGTCTCGCGATGGTCACGCACCTGAGCTACGACGAGGAATTGATCCCGGAAATCACGGCCGGGATTCGCGTCCACTACAACGGCTTGTTCCAGTTCGGCGCGCCCGACGTCGTGGTCGTCAACGTCACCAAAGATGCTGTCTGGACGCGCAAGGCTGCGATCCCCGAAGCCGGCAACATGTCTCGCCCCAGCCCGAGAGACGCCATCGGCCTGTTCGACCTGAGCCCGGCGAATCTGGAGGTCAAATTCCCGAATCCCCGGCATACGGTCGCCGACATGCAGGAGCCGGCGGTCCGCGAGCGGGAGATCGACCCGAAGAAGTACTACCCGTCCGACATGTATCGCGAGCCGCAGCGCAATTTCCCGAGCGGCTTCAAGATCGATGTCCGCCAGGTCGTCCAAAAGAAGCTGCGTGCGGCGCAGGCCAAACTCACCGCCGAGCAGGAGAAAGTCCAGCAACTCATCGACAAGCTCGAGGGTAATTGAAGCGATGCATCATCACGCTGATCCCCGGGATTCTGAAAGGGCGTCAAGATGAGCGCGACTGATCAAGTCCGCACGCAAGCTGTCCCCCTGACAGTCCTGACTGGCTTTCTTGGCGCCGGCAAGACGACGCTGTTGAACCGCATTCTTACCGGCGATCACGGCCTTCGGGTCGCGGTGCTGGTGAACGACTTCGGTTCGATCAACATCGACGCCGAGCTCGTGGTCGGCGTCGAAAGCGATGGGGATGTCATCAATCTCGCCAACGGCTGTGTCTGCTGCAACATCCGCGACGATCTGGTCGCCGCGGTGACGCAGGTGATGGCGCGTGCCGAGCAGCCCGAATACATCCTGCTCGAGGCCAGCGGAGTGGCCGACCCGTCCGGCATTGCGCTTACGTTCATGGACGAAGGCATGCGGGACCGCATCAGGTTGGACAGCATCATGTGCGTCGTGGATGCGGAGCAGATATTCGCTGCACCGGAGATGATGGAACTGAAGCTTCGCCAGGTGGCCTTCGCAGACATGCTCATCCTCAACAAGGTCGATCTTGTCGCCCCGGAGGAGATCGAGCGGATCAAGGCATGGCTCGACGACCGGTTCCACCGCTATCGGCTCGTCCAGACATCCCGCGGCAACGTGCCGCTGGAAATCCTGTTGTCGGTCGGCCGGTTTGATCCCTCCCGACTCGATGCCACACCTCCGCACGAGGAGCCCAGCCATCCTCCTGACTGTGATGATCCCGATTGTGGGCATCACGTTCATGGCCATCGGAACGACCACGCGCAGGTCTTCAGTACGTGGAGCTACGAAACGGAAGAGCCTCTTTCATTGGAAGCGATGCGGGAAACGGCGCGCAAGCTCCCGGCCAGCGTTTATCGATGCAAAGGCGTGGTTCATACCGCCGAAGAACCGGGCCGACGGGTCATCCTTCAGGTTGTCGGCAAGCGAGTGGATATCGCAGTTGGGGATGAATGGAATGGCAGGGAACCACGGACCCGGATAATCGCCATCGGAGCACACGATGGAGTGGATGGAGCTTCGCTGCGCGAAGTTTTTGACAGATGTCGCGAAGCGATGCCCCATTGAGCCACACAAGCCCGCGGGAGTTCATGCCGCAAAACGGCATACCGTTTCCGTTTGGCGTCGATGAAACAAATGTGTCACGCGCCCTTCGCATCGCGAAGGGCAGTGCGCGATCGGCAGATATCGACATTCCGCAAGATGTGGAGTTAACTGCTCGAGGCAGGGAATCGACATCAACAGCCAACGGCCAGCAGGCCATGCCGGCGGGCACTCGCCAAATGGACGCGCAGCGATCCGGGGATTTCGAACGCGACGCCGCATCAGGCGCGGCATCCGCGCCAGCCGGATATGCGCCCATCATCGCCTCAGACGTCCATGAACTCTCAGAACAGTTGCGTGACTGGCACTTCGAGTTTACGCAGCTGACGCCCGGCAAATACCATGGAACGGGCGCCATCGTGCAGCTCGATGGTGTCAGCATCGTACGCGCAACGCATGACCAGACTGTGCTCCGCCGGGGCGATCCGCCGCCCAACATGGTGGCGTTGGTGATGCCTGGCCCTGGGTCCGGGGAAGCTTTCGTACATGGGCAGCTCGTGGAGTCCGGGCAATGCCTGACTTTTGCGGGGGGCGGGCTGCAGGAAGCGATCACGCACGGGCACTATGCGGAGGTCGCCGTCGGATTCGACCTGACCGCCTGCGACCGTCAGCTGGATTCGTTGAATGGCGGCTCAACAGGGGTGGCACCCGGCATCACCATCGCGGCCCCGGGGCCATCATGGATCGCGGACATGCTGAGCCGTATCGAATGGATTCTGGCAGCTGTCCTGGAACAGCCGCAATCCAAGGTCAGCAATGAGGTGCGGGCGAGGCTCGCGGACCACGTGCTGGCCGCGATGGTGCAGTTCGACAGTGCTCCGGCTGATGTCGATTCGACCACGCGTGCCGCGCGCGCCGGCAGGCGTGTCGCCGTGCGGCTGGCTCGCGACTACATTCATGCCAGATTGTCCGAGCCGGTGCGGTTATCTGAATTGTGCCGGCATGCACACCTGAAAATCCGTTCGCTCGAGTACGGCTTCAGAGAGGTCACCGGGCTGACCCCCGTCGCCTACATCAGATCGCTGCGGTTGAACGCCGTCCGCAAGGTGTTGCAGAGGGTTTCGACGCGGCAGCGTTCGATTTCGGAGATTGCCACGGACACCGGCTTCTGGCACCTGAGCCAGTTTGCCCTGGACTATCGGCAATTCTTCGGCGAGACGCCCACCGAGACGCGGCGGCGTAGTCTCGCTAGGGGTTTTCCTGCCAGCGCTGCGGGCTGATCGACCGGTTTCAGAGACGTTTTTTCGATAGCGCAGCGGTACCTGCCGGTGTTCACTGGCGCCGATGCAGACCGTCGACAGCGCTATCGCGAGACTGTCCGACTTCTTCAACGGTTGGCGGGTGGAACTCATCCAGCTTGGACCGCATCGCGAGCCGACACTCGCGTCTTCGGCATCGTCTCGCTCGCATCGAATCCTCAGGCTGCACGCAGGCAATGCCCTCGCCGTACGTGGCACCGTGCACAAGGCCTGCTCCTGCGTAGTGCTCTCGACTTCCCAGCAGGCCGTTCGCCTTCTCGGACAACCGCTGGGCACAAGCGATCTCATGCTGGCTGGAGCGGGTGCGGCTATTGACCTCTTCGTGCCGAGCGGGGCTGAGCTGTTCATACTTGTAGTCGAATCCGGCGCGGGTATCTCCGGCCGCGGCGTGCGGATTTGTCAAGATGCCGATGAGAGCGCTCGCGCTGTGGCAAGGCTTGCCCAGTGGATCACGGAACCGGATCGGGACCGCAGCGATGTCGCCGAAACCCTGGCGACGCATGTTCGGCGCGTCGTCACGACCTCGAGAATCGTCAGGGTCGGCACCGCAGATCCTCTGCGTGTCTCTGCCGTAGTGTCCGCATGCCGGCTGGTTGAGAGACGCCTCCCGGCGCCAATCACCTTGACCGATCTGTCCCGGCATTGTGGCGTCGCCGAACGAACCCTGGAGTATGGATTCCAGCAGGTCTACGACACGACGCCGTTGGCCTTTGTGAGAAGTCAACGACTGACACGCAGCCGAACGGCCTTGCTGCACGCAGCTGCATCCACATCGATCAGCGAGACGGCGCGCGCCCTCGGATTCACGCACATGGGCCAATACTCGCGGGACTATCGCCGGCTTTTTGGTGAGACGCCGTCCATGACCCTGGCGCGCGGGAAGCTGCTGCACGAGAAGCCGCCCCGGCAGTTCAGAGTCGATATCTTGCCGTCAAACCGTAGGACATCCCCGGCGCGATGAAGGTTTGATAGGCGGGATCGGAGCCGAACAGATTCGATACGGCGCTCTGATCGACATATGTTTCGTCTGTCAGGTTCTCGCCCCAGATCGACAGGTCCCAGGCGCCAATGCGCAGGCCGAGGCGGGCGTCGACCATACCGAAAGCGTCCTGCACCTGGCGCGGATCGTGATTGACGTTGGTGAAGTAGTCGTCGCTCCAGCTGTAGTCGGCGCGTGCGTAGATCGAGCCAAACGACATCGGCCGATCGTACGCAAGGCCAGCGTGCATCCGGAACTCCGGCGCATTCACGAGCGCTTCCCCGCTCAGATCGCAAGCGCCCGTCGCAATGTTGGTCGGCGCGCGACCCGGATAGCACAGGCCGTCGGTGAACCTGTCGTACCGGGTCCTGGCATAAGTCGAGTTCAGCTCTGCGATCAGCGTGTCTGTGAGCTGGGCGGTCAGATCCAGTTCCAGCCCCTGGGAGGTCACGGCTTCCGCGTTTGTGACGAGGAACTGCAGCGAGGCGAAACCGGCTTCCTGGTAGTTCGTGAAATCGCTGTAGAACGCAGCGGCATTGAGCTGCACACGTTGCTGGGCCAGCTGGCTCTTCAGACCGAGCTCATAGTGATCCACTTCCTCGTCGTCGAACTCGCGCTGTCCCGGCAATGTGCGACCCCAGTCGCCGTTGAATCCGCCCGATTTGAAACCGTGCGAGATCGTGAGATACGCCGTGACATCAGCGGTGAAGAAGAACTGTGGTGTCAGCGACCACGTCACCGCGTCTCGGTCGCGCGACAGGTCGGCATCCACTGTCGCCGGAAGCAGGGCGATGGAAATGAGGGACGGCGTTGCATGATTGAGAGAATGCGTGATGGTCGCGTCCTTGCTTTCGGTCTGCCAGCGCGCGCCCGCGGTCACGGCGAATCGTTCAGTCACGTTCCAGGTCGCCTGACCGTAGACGCCCAGATACTGGGTATCGTTCGTGGACAGTAGATCACCGGCATCGCCCGGCTGACCGAAAGGCACTCCGGGCGCCAGCGGGACCAGCGGGGCAGCCGGTCCGAGCACGAAGAGGTCATGGTCATCCCACCCGCCGCGCTCGAGGGTACTTTCGTAGTAGAGCGCGCCGATGATCCACTGCAGAGCCTCAGTGCCGGTGGACGCCACACGCAGTTCCTGCTGAAACGCATCGCCCGCCTGCCGGTCGTTGAAGTCGAGGAGTGAAATGTTGAGTTGATCGGCATCGCTTGCCAGCGTCGTCTCGTAGTCGTCCCACGATGTCAGCGAGGTCAGTTCGGAGCCGTTGCCGAAGCGATAAGTCGCGACCAGCGTCACTTCATTCGCATCCAGCTTCGCTTCACCGTCGTAACTGCGGCATACACGCCGGTTCGTCGGATCGTTGTCGGGGCAAGGCACTCCGAAGGCGGCATTCAATGCGGCCGGAACAGCGCCATAAAACAAGTCCGGTTCATTGCTGCCCCCGGGAATCACGCTACGAGCCGCGATCAGCCGCACCTTGAAAGCAGAAGTCGGCTCGAACACGGCCTGGCCGCGCACGCATAGCGCCGCATCTCATCGGTAGCCACGCCTGTGCGGGGATCCTCGGCGATGGAGTCCTGGTCATAGTAGCTGGCGCTCACACCGAGGCGCAGGGACGCAGCGACGGGCCCCGAGACCGCAGCCTTCGCCAGCCACATGCCCGCGTACTCAGCACCCTTGACGTTGCTTGCGGTCGCTTCGCTGGTGACTTGCAGTTCGCGACCCGGTTCACGCGTATGCACTGCAATGACGCCGACCGTGGAATTCTTGCCATAGAGCGCGCTCTGCGGACCTTTGAGAATCTCGATGCGATCGACATCGACAAGAGCGCCCACGCCCAGACCGCTGCGGGAGCGGAAGGCGCCGTCGAGGTAGTAGGCGACTTCGGGCTCGAAATTGGGAATGTTCCCCAGGTTACCGATACCACGTATTCGGTATTGCGCACTGAGTGGATTCCGGTTCACCTGCACCCCCAGCGACGGAACCCGTTGTGCGACATCGAGAACATCGTTGATGCCACTCCGGTCCAGTTCGTCCCCGGTAAAAGCGGACATGGCGATCGGCACGTCCTGCAATGACTGTGTGCGCTTTTGCGCAGTCACCATGACTTCCTCGAGAACGCGACCGCGGGCTGTATCGGCTGGTTCACCCTGCGCGCAGACGCCGACCTCGGTTGTCAGTAGCACTCCGGTGCACGCGAGCCGATACGCAAGCATCGAGCGAGACTGGATTCGCAGGCTCGGTAGGAGGCGTCCGACGCTTCGACACGGCGAATCGCCATTGTTCGATATGAGAGATTGGTTCACGCTGGAATCGTGGAAGTTGCGCGATTGTCCTCACCGACAAATGATGTGACGACCACTAGGGGCCGCTTCGCGCGGCCTCTACTTTTTCTGCTTGCCTAGAGCGCTTCATCCTTCGAAAAGGACATGCCTGTCGACTCTTCCAGTCGGCCTGGGCTAGTCCGTGTTCGCTGCCCATGGCACGACATTCCTACTGAAACCGCGCACAGACCGCAGCACAGCATCAGAGCCGGGTCGCCGCGGCCCGCGATCGTGGCTTGCGAATTGTCGATATTGTAAACCCGCTCCGCGATCAATACTCGGCCAGAAGCAAGACCAAAGCGGGTGTCATGACTGGCCTGAAATCCATTTTCCACGTTGCCGCAATACTGTTGCTGACCCTGCTCATCGTCGTCAGCGCAGCTTGGGGGATGCTCGCGATCTACTATTCCCATCCGGCAAGTGCCGCATTGCGGAATGGTCTCGCGGGATTGTTCGGTCTCTTCAGCCTCGCCGTGCTGGCGGGACTCGTCTTGCGCCGCTGGCGTTGGCGCGCGCTGGGGGCTTACGTGATCGTATTCGCGGGCCTGCTCGCGTGGTGGAGCAGCATTGCGCCCTCCAATGATCGCGACTGGAAGCCCGAAGTAGCGAGATTGCCGAGCGCCACCATCGATGGTGATCAGGTCACCGTTCGCAACATCCGCAATTTCGACTATCGCACCGAAGCGGATTACACGGCCGCCTACTACGACAAGACCTTCGATCTCCGCAAGCTCGACTCGGTGGACCTGATCGCCTCCTACTGGGTGGGCCCGGCGATTGCGCACATTTTTCTGAGTTTCGGCTTCGGGGACGAGAGATCATCTCGTCATCTCGATCGAGCACGCGACGAACTCGGTGAGGCCTACTCCACGATCAAGGGACTGTTCCAGCAGTACGAACTCTTTTACGTGGTGGCGGATGAGCGCGATGTCATTCGCCTGCGCACCAACGTTCGCCGCGACCCGCCTGAGGATGTCTATGTCTATCAGGTGAGCGGCCCGATCGAGAACGGGCGGCGCCTGTTCCTCGAGTACATCAACAAGGTCAACGCGCTCGGAGCTCGCCCGAGTTCTACAACACTCTGACCACCAACTGTACGGGCAACATCTGGCTGCACGGCCAGGTCAATCCGGGGCGCGTGCCGTATTCCTGGAAGATGCTCCTCAGCGGCCACGTGCCCGAGTACCTGTACGAGCTCGGGAGACTCGACACCAGTCTGCCGTTTCCCGAGCTCAAGCGCCGCAGCCGCGTGAATGCCGCCGCACAGGCGGCCGACCAGGCTGCGGATTTTTCCCGGCAGATCCGTGTGGGATTGCCCGGAACGGCATCTGCCGTCTCCCGGGAATAGAGCGAGGCATCGCAATGCAACTACGACACCATGACGATGGCGTGTATCACGGCAGGACTGCAGTGCGAGGGCCTTCCACGCAGCGGGCACGACCGCATCGAGGCGCAGCACTTCTTTCAACCCTTTCGACTGCCGCGCTCATTGCTGTTGATGTTGTCGACACCGGTTACCCAGGCGGCCGAGGAATCCGCTACGACCCAGCGGCCGCGGATCGGCCTCGTGCTGGGCGGCGGAGGTGCCCGCGGCGCCGCCCACGTCGGCGTGCTGAAGGTCTTGGAGGAGTTGCGCATTCCAGTCGACTACATCGCCGGCACCAGCATGGGTTCGATCGTTGGCGGCCTCTACGCCTCCGGCATGAACGCGGAGGAGATCGAACGGGAAATCCGCGCGATGGACTGGGGCGACCTGTTCCTCGACGATCCTACCCGCAAGGACCGATCGTTCCGTCGCAAGCGGGACGACGACATTTATGCATTCAAGGTCAAGCTCGGCGTCAACGACGGACAGATCAAGATCCCGCTGGCCTATATACGGGGACAGAAGTTCGACCTGCTGCTCAACCGGCTGACGCTGCCCGGTCGTCGGAATCGACGACTTTGATCGTCTGCCTATTCCCTACCGCGCGGTGGCTACCGACCTGGAGACCGGCAAAGAAGTCGTGTTGGCCGGCGGCAACCTGGCCAGAGCAATTCGCGCCAGTCTGGCGGTGCCGGCCGCGTTCGACCCGGTCGACATCGATGGTCGTCTGCTCGTCGACGGCGGCCTGGCCAACAACGTGCCGGTGAGCGTCGCGCGCACCATGGGTGCAGATGTCCTCATCGTGGTCGACGTGGGCAGCGGACTGTTCAAGCGCGACGAGATCAACACCGCGCTGGATGTCACCGCACAGCTCACCAACTTTCTGTTTACGCTGAATACCGAGGCGCAGCTGACCACTCCGGGGCCCAGGACGTGCTCATCCGCCCGGCGCTCGGCGACCTCAGCGGCGGCGACTTCGATCGGGCGGCCGAGACCATTCCCATCGGGGAGGGCGCCGCGCGCGACGCGATTGACGCCTTGCGGCGATACTCTGTCAGCGAAGAGGAATACGCGCGCTACCTGGCGAGCCGCGAACGCGCGATCCGGCGTGCCGGAGATCGAGTTCGTGCGCACGGAGAACCACTCCCGGGTTGGCGACGCGGTGATTGCCGAGCGCATTTCAGCCCAACCGGGCAAGCCACTCGATGTCGACACGATCGAGCGGGACATCGGCAGAGTCTATGGGCTCGAGAACTTCTCGCGGTGCGTTACGACGTCGTGACCGAAAACGGGACGAGCGGCCTGGTCATCAGCGCGCAGGAAAAGTACTGGGGACCGGGATACCTGCAGTTCGGGATCGATCTCTTCCAATAACCTGCAGGGTGACAGCGCGCTCAACCTCGGCGCCATTTTCACTCAGACAGGCATCAACTCGCTCAATGGAGAGTTGCGCTTCGGCCTGCAACTGGGTCAGGAGCCGGGGGTGTTCACTGAGATCTACCAGCCGCTGGATCCTCTCTCGCGCTACTTCGTTACCGGCAAGGTGGGCTTCCAGAATGACGTCGTGGGCGTTTTCGACGCTGGTGGATCGAAGCTCGCTGAAGTCCGCCTGGCCGCGGCTGTAGCGGAAGTCGGAGCGGGGCGTGACCTCGGCACATGGGGTGAGGGCAGGGTGGGTTATCGGTGGGCCAGCGGAGAAGGCGAGGTCATCACCGGGACGCCCGCTCCCGATTTCGATGTCGCGCGGGGTGAGGTGTTCGTGAGGCTTTCCGTGGACACGTTCGACAGCATGTACTTTCCGCGCAGCGGTCAATTTGGCGTCCTCGAAGGGCGCGCGGCCCGCGACGGGTTGGGTGCAAACGGGGACTACGATCAAGTCGTGTTCGGCTACGGTTACGCCCATTCCTGGGGCGCCAATACGGTCATCGGCAGGCTCGCTGGCGCAACCACGCCGGACGACAACGCGCCGGTGGAAGGTCTGTTCGAGCTCGGCGGTTTCCTGCGCCTTTCCGGATTCAACGAAGACGAACTGAGCGGCCAGCACTTCGGACTGGCCTCGGTGGTCTTGATGCGTCGTCTTCTCGACGTTCAATTGCTGCGCTCGTTCGCCGGCGTCAGTGTCGAGTTGGGCAATGTGTGGCAGAACTCGGACGATGTCTCCTTCGAGATGCACGGATCGGGCTGCGGTGGGCGAGCTTCTCGAAGCTCAACCAGTGGATAGACCTGGCCATCTGCGCGGTGAAACCATCGGTGCGTGGCCGAGGAGGCCGCCATGCCGGTCCTGAAGCACTATCAGGGCATCGGCCATCTACGCGGACCGCGCCGCGGACCTGGAGAAGCGCGCATCCTTATCAACGCAAAATGTCAGCGTCCCGGTGTCTGCAACGCGGCGGAGGTGGTCTGGCGCACGCTGATGTCGCTGAGGTATTCCTTCCCATGCGCGGCGCAAGCGCCTGCGCGAGAACAAGGTGGAGATGCGCGGGCCGCCCCAGACCGTGCGCCGGTCGCCGACGTCGTGCCCGCGACCGACAAGGATTACGCCACGAAGATCTCGACCTGATCCTGTCGATCAAAGTCGTCGACGATCTGGACGACGCGATGGAGCACATTGGCCGTTACGGCTCGCAGCATACGGAGACGATCGTGACTGAAGACCGAAACGCCGTGCAGTGCTTCACGCAGACGGTCGATTCGTCGGCCGTGCTCGTCAACGCCAGCACGCGTTTCAACGACGGCTTCGAGTTCGGTCTGGCGGCGGAGATCGGCATCAGCACCGACAAGTTCCACGCCCGCGGTCCGTGCGGCCTGCAGGAGCTGTGCAGCTACAAGTACGTCGTCTGGGGAGACGGGGGTATCCGCGATCTACGAAATGGAATGGAGATTGGCCTGGTGGCGATTCGATGTAGGAAAGGAGACACCGCGCTTCCGGAACGACAGGGCCGATGATGCGGGGAAACTGGCGATTCCGGGTCGTCTGGTCAGGCCTGGCGCTTACGGCACTGTCGGGCTGCAGCAGCTTGTGGCGGCCCGCGGGGATGCCGAATGATCCGCTCCTGGTCAGCCGGCGGCCGGTGGAAGGCAAGCCGGTCAAGACGGCGCCGGTGGCCCTGGCACTCGTCGAGCCGTCGCCTCCGCTGCCGCCCGGCGACGTGAAATTCCACCTCGCTATGCCTGATCGGAAAAGGGTCCGATCCGAGGATCGCGTGGTCTTGTCCGGTCCGCTGCCGCCCGCGGTCATCCCGGAACCGCCCCGCTTGCAGGTCGTGCCGGGCATTCTCACCAACCGGCCCGTGCGGCGCGAGTGCCGGCGCCGCTGTACCTGCCTCAGGACCCATGACTCGTCCTCGGTCGTTGTCCCCATTCAGGGTGAAATGTGGCCGGCACGCGGATCCGGGCCTTGCTCAAGCTGGCATTGCTGCTTGCGCTTCTCGCCGGCACGCTCTCGGTGCTTGGTTCGGTTCACCTCCTTCGGTGAATGGGCCCACCCGGACCGCATTTGCGCCGAAGGCAGAATCTTCGGATGTCATCTGGACACGCCTGCTGTACGTGCTGATCTACATCGTCGGCACCGTGCTGCTCGTGCCCGGTCTGCTGCTCAGCTTCGTGGGTCAGCTGCTTTTTCCGCTTTGGGAAGCGACGTTCCTTACCTGGCTGGTGCTACAATTGTGGCGACCTTCTGCTTCCTGTTGGTGCGGTCCTTGGGGCGACTTCATCAGCTCCTGAAGGGAAAGGCTTCAGGTCCTCGACGAGCGTGTCCGCGGGCGGCTTCATCGGTTTGCTCATGATTCGCCTGGTGCCGCTGTTTCTGTTCAACGGCGTCAACTTTGGCTGCGGCTTGACCGGCATACGCTTGCGTGATTACGCCCTGGCGACCGCCCTCGGCATCTACCGGGCACGTTTGTGTACCAGTATCTGTTCGCCAAGCTGGACGGTGCGTCCTGGCCGGGAGTATTCATGGCGTGACCTTGCCGACTTGGAAGTGATCGTGCCGGTCGGAACTCTTCTCGTGTTTCTGTTGGTGACGGGGTGGTTGGCGAGGAAGATGGGATTGCGTCGGAAAGTGCGCAGCCGCCGAGCGAGCTTCGTTGACGCTTGCCACGGGGCGGGGGAGGCTACGGCTGCTTTGCCTTCTTGGCGAAGTGGTCGTGCACTTCCTTCGCGATCTTGCCGACGAGGATGCTGGCCGCGTTGTCGTCGCGGAAGAGTTTGTCTTCGTTCTGGGCGGTGAGGACGCAAATCGCGACGGGCCGGCGGGCAGGTACATGATGCCGGTGTCCGTCTTGAGATGTCTCGCTCACCGAGCCGGTCTTGGTGATCCTCCACTTCGTGGTAGGAGGTGGTTTGACCTCGGTCTTGTCGAGCTTCAACTCCGAGGTGGCTCATCATCTCTTTGCAAGGTATCGGGGCTGACGGGCTGCCTGGTGTAGTTTTTATAGGACCACGACCTTTCCTCAAGTGCGGTCGAAGCCTCAGGGCGACTTTCTCGGCTCCGTCCTGGTTCTTATGGCACGTGCTGCCGCGAGCACTCGCCCAGCCCGGTGTTCGGGTATCCCGAGGATTCCATGGTGTTGCGGCTCAGTGATGGCCTCGACCCCGTCCAGCACCAGGTTGGTGGCTGCGTCATCGGGAGAACCATCATGAGGTGACTGAACCGCGAGCCAGCTGCTGCTGCTTCGCTCAGCGGAAAAGCAGGCATGCTGGAAGCTGCAGCTGACGCGCTTCCTCTTCCCCCCCCCGCACACAAGCATCACCATGATCAATTCACCGACTGCTTTTCCAGCCCGCTGGCTCATACACCTCCAGCATTACCACTGAAGCTCTCGCACCAGGTCGGGCCTGGATGGCGCTTCGTCGGCGTCGTAGCGGGCAAGCGTTCGCTGCAATCGAGGTGCTTACTGCTGACCGTGACCTTGCCGCGATGGGCCTTGATGAGCGGCGCGAGGCGATCGGCCAGGGTTTTTTCCTGGCGGCGAGGAAGGGCGTCGTCGACGAGGAGCACGACAGCAAGCAATCGGGCCATGGATTTTCACTTTTTTGGGGAAGAGCCGTTGCGGCGGAGTGCGGTGCGCGGCGCGTGAACAGCGTCTTGAGCGGCAGGCGGAAGCCGGGCAGGACCTTGCCGCCGTCGAGGACGCCATCCAGAATCGATTCCCTCTGTGCGTGGGCGACGTGTAGACGAGGGCGATTTGCTTGTGAGGATAGATGTACCACACGAGCTGCACGCCCGCGCGGAAATAATCTTTCAGCTTGATCTCCATCTCCCCGACCGTGTTGCCCTTGCTGATCACTTCCACCGCGAGGTTGGGCGCCGCGTCCAGAATCGGGTCGGCCGGCAACTCCCGGCCGGGCAAAGGAATCCATGCGACGAAGCCGGTGTCGGGAAAGCGGATGCGGCCCTTGCGAACCCGGAACGGTTCATCGGTGGAGAAGGCGAGTCCTCGCGAGGTCATGGATGTCCAGATAGCTCCAAATGTGGTGGACGACCAGGGACGCAAGCATCGATTCCCACAGGCCCATGGTTTTCTCCACGAGAACGCCGTCGATGAGTTCATAGAGATGCTTGTCGTCCCCGTCCATGAACTTGATGACGTCCTCTTCGTGGCGCCGCCGACGGGGAAGCGGATGCGGTCCGGAGAGATGTCGCCGAGCGCGTGCAGCACCTCGGCCGACGACTTGCTCCGGCGTTGCACGATAGCGTGGTTACCCATGAGTCATATCCACGAGTAGACTGTCTCAACGCTCTGATCTTATCATGCGCGAGTCCGTGGTTCACGCCGCGTGCTTCTCGCGGAGCTTGTCGAGGTACTTCTTGCTGTCGGCGGTCACGTCCCAGGCGTTCGGCCAGAAGCACAGGTCGACGCACCACCAGTCGTGCGGCACGCCGCACGCGTTCAGCGCCGGGCACCAGCTTGTCGAAGTTCAGCTTGCCGGTGCCGAACGGGTTGTGCGTCGAGGTGTTGTGCTCGTTCAGCGTGCCGTCGCGAGTCGATCAGGTGGACGTGGGTGATCTTCCCCTTGAGCTTCTCGCAGCAGCTCCAGTTCGCCGCCGGGCAGCGTCTCCTTCGTCGCCGGTCTGGTTCGCGCCGACGACGGCGCACATGTGGGCGTGGCAGGTGTCGTACAGCACGCCGAAGTTCGTGTTCCCCTTCGCCCGCACGCGCGTCCACGAGCTTGCACGATCTCCGACGGCTTGTTGAACGCGAAGCCCGGCTCGAACTCCCAGCAGATGTTGATGCCAGCGGTCGGCCGCCATCTTCGAGCACAGGTCGAACGCCTTTGCCACCCGGTCGAGCCGAGTTTCGGATCCTGACCGTCCCGCATGGCGCGATCGGCTCGACGGTATCGACGCGCATCGTCGTGATGCCGAGGTCCTCCGCGAAGGCGAGAGTTCTTCCCGAAGGCGGCCATGTACGGGCCGGCTTCCGCCGACAGGCGAGCTTCTGTGCCCATAGATCGGCCGCGAGGCCGGAGAACTCCAGGCCGTGGACTGTCACTTCTTTGAGCTTCGCGTTGGCCCGGTCGTCGGTGCCCGACCCCGGGGGCGGCTGCAAACCCGCCCAGTTCCACGCCGTCGTAGCCTAGGTCGCCGCAGGTGTGCACGACTGCGTGGAAATCGTTGGTGGGCTGCTCCTGGTTGAAGATGTACGCCCAACTACCGATGGACAGTTTCTTCATTGCATTTCCACGTTTAGCCCCGGTTCGAAGAACCGGGCGGACCGTATCCCGCGTGAAATGAACGGTCCATGCGTGCCATTTATAGCCCCGGTTCTGCGAACCGGGCTAAACACATCCGTCACTCATTCCAGCCGTGGGCGTCGCGCACCGAGATCATCGCGGCCAGGATGCCGTTCCACGTTTGCGGCTTCATCATCGTTTCGTTGGGGAACATGCAGCCGTCCTAGCAGATGTGCTTGAATTTGCGCGTGACGTTGCCGTAGGCGTTGCGCATCCAGAAGCCGGCGTGATGGGCTATCTTGAGCTTGCCGTTGGGGTCGTCGGCAGGCAGTGACGGCCCGTCTTGTCGTGCGTGCCGGAGCCCTTCACGGTTGCGTCGTTCTGAGCGACGTGGAAGTCGATAGTCCAGGGCCGC
>CAWIYW010000019.1:0-697236 GCA_963840405.1 uncultured Gammaproteobacteria bacterium | reverse complement strand
GAGTTGACCGCGAATGCGGACATCCAATTGGATCGTCAACTGAACAAGTGAAACCAGATTGGAGGGATCGGCCGGAGGATTCTCCGGCCGGACTCTCAAACAGTTTGCCTGGCGGATACAGCGAGCGGGTACCACCCGATCCCATTCCGAACTCGGAAGTGAAAACGCTCTGCGCCGATGATAGTGTGGCCGCAAGCCATGCCAAAGTAGGTCACTGCCAGGCTCTCAAACAGAAACCCCTGAAGTCGCAAGGCTTCAGGGGTTTTTCTTTTGTGTCGCGCGGTTCTCGCGCGAAAGGATCTACCACATGTTCCGCTCCCCCTCGCGCAGGCAGCTCGTCACGCTGATCGTCGTGACAAGTCTTGCACTGCCGACTCTGGCGAATGAGCCCGACGCCGCCAGCGCGCAGGTATCCGCATCACAACATCCGAGGGTCTGTCTCGTGCTGAGCGGCGGCGGCGCTCGCGGGGTCGCCCACGTCGGTGTACTGAAGGTTCTCGAGGAACTGCGCATACCGCTGCACTGCATAGTCGGCACCAGCATGGGAGCGATCATCGGCGGAGCGTACGCGTACGGTCTCACGCCTGCGGAGCTCGAAAAGCAGATCCGCGAAGCTCAGTGGGAGAGCGTGCTGCTCGACCAGCCTTCACGCGAGGATCGATCGGTGCGCGACAAGGAGCTCGATCGCGACCAGCTGGGTGGCCCCGAGTTCGGCATCCGTGGTCGCGAGTTCCTGCTGCCGGCGGGTGCGATCATCGGCCACCAGCTCGAGCTCTTCCTGCAAGGTCTCGCCGGGCCAAACGAGCTCTTTCCAAGTTTCGATTCACTCCCCATTCCATTTCGCGCGCTGGCCACCGATATCGAGCACGGGAGCCTGTATGTCATCGATCACGGGAGCCTGCCGGCCGCCATGCGCGCGAGCATGTCCGTCCCAGGGGTGTTTGCGCCCGCCGAGTTCGACGGGAAGCTCCTCGCCGATGGAGGCCTGGTGCGGAATCTCGGCATCGATGTGGCGCGTCAGTTCAACCCGGATGTTGTGATCGCGGTCAATCTGGGTACGGGACTGATGCAGCGTGACGAGCTCAAGTCGGTATTCGGTGTCGGTACCCAGATGATCAACATCCTCACCGAGCAGAACGTGCGCATTTCGCTGGGTGAGCTTAAGCCCACCGATGTCCTGATCCTTCCCGAGCTGGGGGCTTTCAGCTCTGGAGACTTCGCCAATTCCTACAAGACGGTCATCATCGGCGAGCGTGCAACACGCGCGCTGAGTGATCGACTGAAACCTCTCGCGGTGCCGGAAGGCGAGTACGGCGCATACATCGCACGCCTGCGCGTTCCGCGCGGGACACCACGCATCGATCGTGTGCGTCTCGACACCGCTGAGCTGCAACGCGTCAAGCCGGACGTCTTGGAGGCGACGTTTCGCGAGGCCACGCATGGCAAGTCCGATGATGCGGCGCTCGCGCGCGGCTTGACCGCGTTGCTGGCCACCGATGATTTCCAGCAAGTGAGCTATCGCGTGGACCGCGAAGGGGATTCGCGGCTGCTGACGATCCAGCCAAGAGAAAAGAGCTGGGGACCGAACTACCTGCGCTTCGGCATGGACCTGTCGACCGACTTCGATGGCGAAAGCTCGTTCACGCTGATCGGCGATCACCGCATGACCTGGCTCAACTCGCGCGGACTCGAGTGGCGCAATCGCGTGGCGCTCGGCGACCTCACGGGCGTCGCGACGGAGCTCTACCAGCCGCTCGATCTGGCGCGCGCGTGGTTCGTCGCGCCGCACGTGCAGGCCTACCAGCAGCTCGACACCATCTTTATCGGAGAGAGCGCTGTTTCCGAGTATCGCAACCGTCGCGGCGCGATCGGCTTCGACCTCGGGCGCAGGTTCGGGACACTCGGCGAGCTGCGCCTGGGCTACGACTGGGGAGCGGTGAGCTTCCGCACCGCGACGGGCCCGGCCGTTTTCGACCGCGACTACGATCACGTCGGAAGCCTGGGAGTACGCCTCAACATCGACCAGTTTGACAACTGGGACTTTCCCACGAAGGGCTACCTGCTGCGCGCCGAGGCGCGCACCACCCGGGAGGACCTGGGCTCCGACGCCGAATACGACACGGGGGTTTTCCAGTTCGAGAAAGCTTTTGGAACAGACCGCAACCGTTACCGCGCGGGCGTCGTATATACCTCGAGCTTCGACACCGAAAGGCCGATCTATGACGCGTTCGCGCTGGGCGGATTCCTGCGGCTTTCGGGCTATGCGGACCGCGAAATCCTGACCGATGGCGCGGTGCTGGGGCGTTTCGTTTACGAGCGCAGGATCGCGAACCTCTCGACGGTGTCGCGAGGCTTGTTCCTGGCCGCTTCCATCGAAGCCGCCGATATCGAGGAGCGCCTGAATGGTCCGCAGGATTCGAGCGTATTGTGGTCCGGAGCGGTGTTTCTGGCGGCCGATACCATTCTCGGACCGCTCTACATCGGCGCTGGATTCGCCGAGTCCGGAAACGGGGCGGCGTACCTGTTCCTCGGCCGGCCATGATCACCGCGCCACGCCGCGGGCGGCGGCAAGCCTTTGATATACTGCGCCCCTCGTCACGCCGCGACTGAATCCGAAGCCTGCAAGACTTCGAAACTACTCACGAGACAGTGATGTCCGAGTCGGTCCTCAAGCGCATCGCCAGGGGTGAAGAGCGCGCGGTCGCGGAATGCATGGACGAGTTTGGAAACCTCGTCTGGGCCTTGGCCCGGCGTCTCTCCAGGACACGGGCGGATGCCGAGGATGCGGTGCAGGAGATCTTCACCGATCTGTGGCGCAGCGCCGGCCGCTTTGATCCTCAACTGGGCTCGGAGAAAGTGTTCATTACCACGATTGCCCGCCGCCGCCTGATCGATCGCATGCGCCGCAGCGCCCACCAGCCCGGTGGTGAGCCGGTGGAAAGCCTGGACGTCATCGGCTGGGCGGAGCCCGGTACGCGCGGCGAAGTTTGCGTGGAAGCCGAGCGCGCCGCGCGCGCGGTCGCTCGCTTGCGCCCGGAACAGCAAAGGGTGCTGGAACTCGGCATTCTCGGCGGGCTCAGCCATTCCGAGATTGCCGCCGCCATCGGCATGCCGCTCGGCACCGTGAAGACCAACATGCGACGCGGTCTGCTTCAGGTGCGGGAATTGATGGACGTGGTCGTTGAAGAGGCCGCCGGGGGAGTGCAGCCATGAGCACCGCCTTCCTCCAGGACGATCGCCTGGTCGATCTGCTGGTCAAGCAGGCGACGGAGGGTCTGGCAGCGGCCGAGAAGGCGGAGCTCGAGCGGCTGATGACACGACACCGCGATGCAGATCCGGAGCTGATCGAGCGCGTCGCCGCCGCGCTCGCGCTCGCCGGCAATCTCAAAGAGGAGCCGTTGCCGGCAGACCTGCGGCGCCGCGTCGAAGCGGATGGCCGCAAGTGGATCGCGGCCAGCGCATCCTCTGTGACCGACATCCGCGCGCGCCGGCGATCGGAACAACCGGCGACTTCGCGTTCACAATGGCCGTGGCTCGCGGCGGCGGCTTCGCTCCTCCTGGCGGTTCTCGGCTGGTGGCCGCGCCTGCTCGTCACGCTGGTGCCGGCGACGGTTCCTGTCGTGAGCACGCAGGAGCCTGCGATCACACCTGAGCCCGCGGTTACGCCCGAGCCTACGCTCGCGGAGAAACGCGAAAGCCTGCTCGCGAAGGGCGCATCAGTGGTGCAGAGCGCGTGGTCAGCCACAGCCGATCCCGGCTCCCAGGGCATCGCGGGAGACGTCGTCTGGGACAACGAATCACAGACGGGTTATCTGCGCTTTACCGGGTTGGCGGCGAATGATCCGGGCACTTTCCAGTACCAGTTGTGGATCTTCGACGCGACCCAGGACGAGCGCTATCCGATCGACGGCGGCGTGTTCGACATTCCCGCCGGTCAGACCGAGGTGGTCATTCCGATCGATCCCAAGATCACGGTGAGCTCGCCACAGATGTTCGCCGTAACGATGGAGAAGCCGGGCGGCGTGGTCGTGTCCGGGCGCGAGCATATCGTCGCGCTGGCCAAAGTCGCCGCAGGCTGAAAGCGCGGCGCGCGTCGCGCCGCGTTTGCCCAATGTCTGCCCACACCAGTTCTGAATCTCAATGCGCGAGCAGCGTGTTGCTGATCCGGCCGGCGCGCTTCGGATTCAATCCGACGACCGCGCCGACCAATCGCTTCCAGTTTCAGGACAACAGCGTACCGCCGCGCGAGACGCACGAGCGGGCACGGGCTGAGTTCGACGGGCTGGTGCACGCCCTGTCGAGCGCGGATGTCGAGGTGTGCGTCTTCGACGATACCGAGGACCCCGCAAAGACCGATGCGGTCTTTCCCAACAACTGGGTCAGCTTCCACGCCGACGGCAGTGCCGTGCTCTACCCGATGCTGGCGGAGAGCCGGCGACTCGAGCGGCGCGAAGACATCCTGGCCGGCCTCGTTCACCGGCATGGCTTTCGGATCACGCGCACCATCGACCTGAGCTGGCATGAGAACGACGAGCGTTATCTCGAAGGCACGGGGAGCCTGGTGCTCGATCGCGTCCATCGGCTGGCGTACGCATGCCTGTCGCCGCGCACTCATCTCGATGCACTCGGAGACTTCGCCCAGCAGCTCGACTACGAGGTGGCGAGCTTCGATGCGGTGGACGCAGCGGGCGTACCGATCTATCACACCAACGTGCTGATGTGCCTGGGCGAGTCATTCGCAGTGGTGTGCGGTGCGAGCATTCGCGACCCGGCGCGCCGCGCCGCCATCCTGCAGATCATCGCCGACAGCGGTCACGAAACGATCGATATCACGCTCGAACAGATGACGGCCTTTGCCGGCAACATGCTGGAGCTGCGCAGCCGCAGCGGCGAGCCCCTCGTCGTCCTGTCGGCTCGCGCACTCGAGTCCCTGACGCGCGGGCAGCGCTCACGTCTCGAGCGACATGCACGCACGGTCGCGGTGTCGATTCCGACGATCGAGCGCTACGGCGGCGGCAGCGTGCGCTGCATGCTCGCGGAGATCCACCTCCCGCGGCGTGACTGAGCCGGCGTTTACTGCGCCGGTGACTGTGCTTCGACGCTGGAGAGATCGATGGGAATTCGCACCAGGTGGCTGTACTCCCACGACCAATCGAGCGCTTCCCAGACACGGCTGGCGTACAGGAATTTTCCGTCGGCTGACCACGAATGCTGCGTGTAGGAAACGTTGCTATCTGTGAGCTGGTACGGGTCGCCGCCGTCGGGCCGGATCAGGAACAGCTGTCCGGCGTTCGGATGCCCGGTGCGATTCGAGCAGAAAGCGATCCACCGCCCGTCCGGTGACCACATCGGCCAGCCGTCGTAGGCCGCACTTTTGGAAAGGTTGATCTCGTTGCTGCCGTCGAGATCGCTGACCACCACCTCGCTGTTGCGCATGGTGGCGCGCAACGCCCAGTCGAAACCGGGAGAATCGGTCACCCTGCGAAATGCGATGCGGCGCCCATCCGGTGACGGTACGGGATAGGTACAGATCGTCTGGCACTGAGTGTGCTGGCGGAGATCGCCGCCGTCGACGCCCACGCTGAACACGTTGTGCCACTGCTTGGCCCAGTCCGCCTTGAGATCGGGTGTGGCACGCGCGGAATTGAAGAACAGGCGTTTCCCGTCCGCCGACCAATGCGGATGGGAGTCATCGCCGGGATGATCGGTCAAGCGCCGACGCTCCGTGCCGTCGGCCTGCATGACGAACACCTCGGTCTGCCCGGCGACGGCGGCGACGAACGCAATCCGCCTGCCATCCGGTGACCAGACGGCCACCGACGGATCATCGCCGGTGTCCACGAACACGCGTACATGCTCGCCATTCGGGTCGGCGAAGTAGAGCGCTTCGCGGCCGTTGCGATTCGACTGAAAAAGGAGGGTCTTTCCGTCGGGACTCAGCATCGGGTAGCTGTCACGTGCGGGCGTGAGGGGCGCAGGCTCCGCCGCGATGAGGGACAGCGCAGCTGCCGACGCCACCAGATCAAGGGGCATGTGCATGGCATCTCCACGGACGGACGGCCGCCCGAAAGTGCCCGGATGCTAGTGGCGAGGTTCCACCCGCACAACCACGGAGTGCCCAAGCGACACGGATTGCGTACGAACGACGCGGGATCGCGTGCGTGCTGAGTTAGAATTCCGCGGCGGAGGCTGGCGTGCTCGAACTCGGGATCAAATCGCTGCTGAGTTACCTGCTCGGCTCGCTGATGGGCAGCCTCATCGTCGGCCGCCTGCATGGCGGCGTCGACATCCGCTCGGTGGGCAGCGGCAATGCCGGCGGCACCAACGCCCTGCGCACGCAGGGGAAGATGTTCGCTTTCTGGGTAGTGGTCATCGACGTGGGCAAGGGCGCGCTCGCGGCGGGCTGGCTGCCGCATCAGACAATCCCGGGCATCGGCATCGACGCTTCGATAGCTCGCGATTGGCTCATCGTGGCCTGCGCGGCCGCGGTGATTCTCGGGCACGTCTATCCACTGTGGTATGGCTTCCGCGGTGGCAAGGGGGCCGCCACGCTGGTGGGCGTCATGGTGGGCATCGGGCCCGCTCTTCTGCTACCCGTGCTGGCGGTCTGGGTGGCCGTCGTATTGTTGACTGGTTACGTGGGCCTGGCGACGATCTGCGCCAGCCTCGCGTTCCCCGCGTATGTCGTCGCGACCTATTCGCCGCTGCCACCTGCGCTGACGACTTTCAGCATCCTGATCGCGATGTTCGTGATCTTCACCCATCGCAGCAACATCGCACGCATGCTCCAGGGCAGCGAACACCGCATGCGCAAGCCGTGGTTGTTGCGGCGGTGACGCGCACCGATGCAGCTGCGGCGCTGCGCGAACGGCTCATTGGGCTGCTCGCAGATGGCGAATTTCACTCGGGCGAACGCCTGGCGCAGTCGCTCGGCGTAAGCCGCACGGCTGTGTGGAAGCATCTGCAGGCGTTCAGCAAAATCGGTCTCGAGCTGCACAAGGTACCCAAGCGCGGCTACCGCCTTGCGCAACCGATCGATCTGCTCGATGCCGCCGCGATCAAGCGCCGCGTGTCGGCGGAAAATCGTCGCAAGCTGCGCGCCCTCGAAGTGCTGCTGCAGACGGACTCGACGAACTCGCGCCTGCTCGCGGTCACTGACTTACCGGCCGGCAAGGCGCAAGTCTGCGTGGCCGAGTATCAGTCGGCGGGGCGCGGGCGTCGCGGTCGCGACTGGGTGGCCCCCTTTGGCGGTGGAATCTGCTTTTCACTCGGCTGGGTGTTCCCGGAGCCGCCGAAACAACTGAGCGCCCTCACTCTCGCGGCCGGCGTCGCCGTGTTACGTGCCCTGGAGCGCTGCGGCGGACGTGACGTTCAACTCAAGTGGCCCAACGACGTCCTGTTTGCGAACCGCAAACTGGGGGGCATCCTGTGTGAGCTGCGCGCGGAAGCAGGCGGTCCCGCCTATGTCGTGATCGGCATCGGCCTCAATGTGCGCCTCAGCGACGCGTCGCGCCGCGCAATCGCGGCTACCGGCGTGCAGCCGGCCGACCTGAGCGAAGCGCTCTTGCCTGCCTCGACTGCACGTACGACGGTGGTCGCCGCGCTCATCGATGAGCTCATCGTGGCGCTCGCAGCGTTTCAAAAAGAGGGATTGTTGCCCTTCATCCAGGCCTGGCGCGACGCTGATGCGCTTCACGGTGCCGAGGCGCGCGTGATGGTCGGCGAGGCGCTGCATCGTGGCATCGCGCGTGGAATCGATGCGGATGGCGCGCTGATGCTGGAGACGCCCGCGGGAGTGATGCGATTCATTTCCGGCGAAGTGAGCGTGAGACCGGCCTGAGGGCTGGTTCGATCCATGATCCTGCTACTCGACATCGGCAACACACGCATCAAGTGGGCCCAGGCCCTGGACGGCTCGCTCACGCCACAGCAATCGCTTCTGCATCGTGAGGTGGCCGCGGACACCTGGACCAGGCAGCTCTTCCGCGAGCGATTTCGACCGACCCGGCTGCTGGTATCGAACGTGGCAGGCGAGGAGATGGCTGCGACGATCCGGCGCGAGGCGGAACGGCACTGGCACGTGTCCCCGGAATTCGCCACCACGGCCGCAAGCGCTGCCGGCGTGACCAACGCCTACGCGCAACCGGCGTTCCATGGCGTCGATCGGTGGCTCGCGCTCCTGGCGGCGCGACACATGACGTCGAATGCGGCCTGCGTGATCGACGCCGGCACTGCGGTAACGATCGATGCGGTGGACAGCCGCGGCCTGCACCTCGGTGGCGTGATCATCCCGGGCATCCAACTGATGGTTAACACGCTGCTCACGCGTACCAGCGACCTGGGCAGCAAGTCCCGCTCCTCGCGCGTTCGCGCGCCGATCCGCAACAAGACCGGCATGTTTGCGAGCGACACCGCGCAAGGGATCGAGAATGGCGCGTTGTTCGCGATTGCCGCCGCGGCCGACCGCGGTGTGGTCGAGCTCGCGCGCGCGGCAGGTGCTGATCGCCCCAGCGTCTATCTCACCGGGGGCGATGCAGAGCGCATCCGCGCGGCTATGACCACCGATGCGGAGATCGTTCCCGACCTGGTGCTGCGCGGCCTTGCCGTCTGGGGTGGGTGCGCTGACAACGCGGGCGCGAGAGTACAATCACGCTCATGAAGGGACTGTTCCTCGCGCTGGTGCTCGCCAATGTCCTGACGTTCGCGTGGACGCAATGGCACAGTTCCGAGGCGACGACGACGGCCGGCCCACCCGCGGCTGCGGTGCCGACCTTGCAGTTGGCCAGCGAGGCGCAGACCTCGTCCGCACCGGACCTCCCGACCGATACCGATGCGGCGACTCTCGGGGCGACTGAAGACGAGACACCCGTGAATGACGCGCCGGCCGCTGATACCACCCTGGCGGCCGTAACTCCGGGCGCGAACACCGGTCAGGCTGTCAACGATGTCGTGCGCTGCGTGACGATCGGACCGTTCCGCGACCTTCCCGAGACTACGCAGGCTTCCGCGTCGCTGCGGGAAGCGAACTATGAGCCGCGCACCCGCGTCGCGGAGGGTGACGTGTGGGCTGGCTTGTGGGTCTATCTGGATGACCTGCCGTCACGCGACGAGGCGCAACGCGCGATGACGCTGCTCAAGCGGCGCGGAATATCGGATGCCTACATCATGCCCTCGGCCGATCAGACGAACGACATCTCGCTCGGCGTGTTCAGCGAGCCCGCGCGCGCGCAGCGTCGCGCCGAAGAGATCCGGGCGCTCGGGTTCACGCCGACGATTGCCGACCGCACGCGTCGCGGGTCGGTGTACTGGATCGACATCAACCTCAAGTCGACGGACGGCATCATCAGTCCGGCCGATCTGCAGAGCGAGAGCGGGCGGATCGTGCGCCTCGAAGTGCTCACCTGTCCGTCGCAGAGCCCGGCGGCGCCTGGCTGAGCGCGTCCGGCCCGATCATCCCTGCTAGAATCGCGCGCCTCGCGGTGCCGGCGTAGCTCAGTTGGTAGAGCAGCGGTTTTGTAAACCGTTGGTCGCGGGTTCGACTCCTGCCGCCGGCACCAACAAATCTGATCAGGCCTTCTCGACCTTCCAGTACACGGCGTAGCGTTCATCGAAAACCCGATAGAGCGGCACCAACGTGAGCTCGTTCCTCTGACCGACGGTGCGAAACTCGAGCTCGCGCCCGGCGATCGGAGCGAGCCAGGTCTGCGGATCATCGAGCCTGGACGCACGGATCGTCGGTGCGGCAACCGGGTCTGATTTGTACTCGGGCACGGTGCGCGGCTTCGTCGGCTCGGCGCGCAGAGTCGCGGAGGTGAGGCCAGCCGTACCCAGTTTTCCGGCCAGCACCAGCGGCCCATACATCACGGCCTGCACCGTGCGATCGTCGGGCATGGGTGCAACGTGCAGGTGCATCGGCAGACGCAGGTCGACGCGATCGCCGTCATGCCAGGTGCGATCGAGCACGAAGTAGCTCGCGGGGCTCGCGAAGCCCTCGATGGGACGCCCGTTCAGCGAAGCCGACCCCTGTTCGGCCCAGTAGGGCACGCGAATGCGCAACGGCAGACGAATCGGCCGCTCGACATGAACGGTCAGTCGCACCGCGTCGCTGCGCGGAAACTGCGTGTCCTGCACCAGGCGCAAGCCCTTCTCCGGCCAGGTGAGCTCTGACGCGACGAACAGATTGACGTACATACCCGCGTCGTCGTGGAAATAGATGCTGTCGCCGAGCTTGGCGAACGCTTCCGCCATGCTCCCCGTGCAGCACCAAAAATCGTGCAATGGCGTGCCGAAGAGTTTCCAGTAGCCGCTCTGCAGCGCCACGTAGTAGAGCTTGTTGCCGTCCGCCGGGTGCTGAACTCCAAGGATGCCGTTGTAGTAAGCGCGCTCGTAGTAATCCGCGACGCGCGCGTCCGCCGTCCAGCCGAACAGCTGCCGCGTCAGCTTCTGCATGTTGTAGGTGACGCAGCACTCCTGCGTGTAGCCCGACAGCTCCTTCGCCAGCGTCCCGGGTGGCGCGTTCCAGGACTCGCCGTTGCTCGTTCCGCCGGTGCAGTACGCGCGTCGTTCCGTGACGGTGCGCCAGAAGTAATCGGCGCTGTCGTGCAGGTGGACGTCGCCGGAGATTTCGTAACCGCGCGCCGCACCGATCACCTGCGGAATGGTGGTGTTGACGTGCAGTCCCTGCAACTCGTCGCGTCCGACGGCGAGCGGGTCCAGGATTCGCGCACGATTGAAGCGCTGCGCAATCTCGATCCAGCGTTCGTTGCCCGTGACGTCGCCGAGGTTGTAGAGCACCTCGTTCATGCCGCCGTATTCGCGCTCCAGAATGCGTGCCATGTGATCGTCATTGATCGAGCGGACCCAGGCGGCGGTCCAGCGAGCCATGCCCTCCAGCACCTCGAGTGCCTGGGCGTTGCCGGTCAGGACGTACATGTCGAGGAGGCCGGCCATGATCTTGTGGATCGTGTAGAACGGCGCCCACGCGGGCTTGTTGGCGAGCAGGCGATCGAACAGGTCTTCTGGGAAGGCGCTGAGGTACCCGCTGCCGATGGCCGCCTGGCACTTGGCGAGCTCGCCGACGAGGGAATCGCCGCGAGCCTTGACCACCGCGTCGTCCGTGTGAGCCGAGAGAAGCGCGCAGGCGGAGAGGTAATGGCCGGTGAAATGCCCGCGCAATTCGTTTTCCGGCGCCTCCCATCCGCCCAGGGGTTGCGCGGAGCTCGGCAGCCCAGCCGTCACGCGAAACATGTGTAACAGGCGGTCCGGGTCGTAGCTGAGGAGGTGGGCGCGATTGATCAGCAATTGATCGAGCGCCAGGCCGGGACGCAGTCGAACCTGTGCGAGTGGGAACGGTCGTGCCAGGATCGGCGCGCCTGCCGCTGCCTGGCTCAGCCGTGCCCAGGCCGGAAGCACTCCCGCGCTCACCAGGGAAGCGGCAACGAACGTGCGCCGATCGATCCGTCGAGTCATGTGCTAGGCCGCGGGATCGCGGCAGGCTCCCAGGCGTTTTTCGCTCAGCGCATTTCCGTTTCGACGATGACGCCGGCCTTGACGAGGCGTTCGAGGTCCGCCTGCAGCATTGCGCGCTCGATCCCGGGTTGCCGCGCGAGCGCGTCGTCCACGGAGAACATGCGCTGCTTCAGAATCCACTCGACGGTGGGATACGTCGCGCCCAGCGCGAGCTCACCGCCTTCGAAGACGACCACGAATCCCTGATCGCGGCGTGTGAGCTGTGCCCGGCGCGCAACCGAATACCACGCGGGCGGCTTTTGTGCCGGCAATTCGTAGTCGGGTTGCGCGCGCGCCAGGCCGCGCTGGTGATTGAGTACGTCGATGGCGAAGGCAGGCGAGGTGACCACACTTTTCACCCGCTCGGCCAGCTTCGCAAGCCGTTCGCGCAGCGCCGGCTCCGAGCGCGCATCCGGCAGGTAGGCGCGGAACTCGCTTTCGCGCGTCAGCGCGCTTTCCAGCAACTTGAAGAGCGCGAGTCCCGTCGCCGGCGCGACGCCGAAGGACACATGGAGCGAAGCCTGCGCACCGGTCAATGCGTCGTGATATTGGCCGCGAGGCAGATACAGGATGTCGCCGGGCTTCATCTGCGCTTCGAACAGCAGGCGTCCGCGCGACTCCGTCAGCCACTTCTCGACTTCATCACCCGGAGGGAGCGGTGTCACGGGTGCATCCGCCCGCGCCTCGTAGATGCGCCAGGTCTTTTCGCCTTCCGCCTGCACGGCGAACACATCGTGCAGGTCGAAGTGCGTCTGGAACGCCTGCACGCCCTTGAAGGAGCAGTAGGCATTCGCGAACGCGCGGGCGGCGAACTCGCGCTCGAGCATGCTGGCGACCGCGGCCACCTCGGGACAGACCGTATGCAGGTGATTGGCGATCAGGCTCGCGCCGAGGTCCATCAGCGCCTTGACCTTGGCGGGATTCACCGGCGCGCTCACGCCCGAGCGCAGCTCGGCGGTGTCGCAGTAGTTCTCCCGCAGCGCTGCGCGGCTCTTGTAATAAACCTTGAGGGTGTCTTCGTTCCAGTACGGCGTGAGCGCGAGCACTTCGTTGAATCGCGACCAGCTCAGAAGACCCGGGCGGCCATCGCCCTGCTTCTGAATATGAACCGGACGTTTGCCGAAGTACTCCGAGCGAAACCTGCCCGCGTCGAAGGGCGCTAGAAAATCGGCGAATTGCATGGCGCGGGGACGTTAGCATTGACAATCCGTTGCTGTCGAGGAACGCTGCCGGAATGCATGAGACGCAAGGGGACTGGCTGCCGGCACGCGCAGCCCTTCACCCGACCGGCCTGTATTTTTCGCTCCGCGAGATCGAGCCGGCAGAACTCCAGGACGCATTCATGCAGCAAACACTCGCGCGAGTCTCCGCGCGCGAGAGGTTCGTGCAAATTGCCCGCGAGGACCTCGGCAAGGGCACCGACGGATGCGCGCCGGCGGGACTCATTTTTCATGTCGCGCGCTGCGGCTCGACGCTCGTCTCGCAGTTACTCAAGCAGCTCGGCTTGGTCGTGTACGCGGAACCGTTGCCGGTCAACGAGATCCTCGTGCCGCCCCATGGGTGGTCACGGGTGGAACTAGTGGGCGCGCTCCGGTCGCTCGGCGCCGCCTTCGCCCGTCATGCGCAGAAGCCCTACGTGCTGAAATTCACGAGCTGGAATACCCTCTTCTGCGACATCGTGACGGAAGCATTTCCGCAATCACCCTGGGTGCTGAGCTACCGCGATCCGGTCGAGGTCGGTGTGTCCCTGCTGAACAGGCCGCCCGGGTGGCTGTGGGACGAGTCCACCAAGCCCTCCAGCGTCTTTTCCGGATTCATCGATCCGGAAAATGCCTCGACCTCACGCGAGGAATATGTGGCCAGGCTGTACGGCGCTTTCTGCCGGGCAGCCAGTCGACTCGATACGGGCCGCAGCAGACTCGTGCCGTACGCCTCGCTCCCGGGCGCGGTGTGGGAGAGCGTGGCGCCACATTTCTCGCTCGCGCCCGACAGCGGGCAACAGCTCCGCATGGCGCAGGCCGCGCGCGCGGACGCGAAAGCGCCCTTGGGAAAAGCTGCAGCATTCACCAGCGATATCGCGGCGAAGCAGGCAGCGGCATCGAGCGAGCTGCGACAGGCGATCGCAACCTTCGCCACCCCGCGACTGGCGGAGCTCGAGAAGCTGCACGCGTTGTGAACGTGTATTCACCCGGCGGCCCTGCGAGGCCGGGACTACTTCGCGAACAGCCGGTCGGGGTCTTTGAAGGCCTTGAATTCGAGCGCGTTACCCGACGGGTCGAAGAGGAACATGGTCGCCTGCTCGCCGACCTCGCCGCGGAAACGTATTCCGGGCTCGATCTCGAAGCGCACGCGCGCCTCGCGCAGCCTGTCCGCCAACTGGTGCCACGCATCCCACGACATCACGATGCCGAAGTGCGGCACGGGAACATCCTTGCCATCGACCGGGTTGTAGTGCAGCGGCTTGCGCTCCGGGTCGAGGTGCGCGACGAGTTGATGGCCGAAGAAATCGAAATCCACCCAGTGCGGCGCGCTGCGGCCTTCCGGGCAACCGAACAGATCGCCGTAGAACCGCCGTGCGGCACTCAGGTCGTGAACGGGAATCGCGAGGTGGAAGGGCGCAGGCATCGCGTATCAATAGTGGCCTGAGGGCCTCAGGTCAACCGCGCTTGCGGCGCCGTGCGGGAAATCAGGGGCGCACGATCTCGATGCTGGTGACTTTGCCGCCCTCGAAGCGCAGCACCGCGGGAAAGCTCGACGAGCCGCGATCGTAGGTCCACACCTCGACCGTGACTGTTCCGGAGACGTAGGTCGAGCCATTGGCACGACGCACGTGTTGCGGCACCTCTTCCACGGTGCGCAGGGTCGGCTCGCCACACTTGGCGAGCACGTCCACCATCGCCATGCCGGTGTTGATGAGCTTGCCGCCGCAACGGAACGTGTCATCGGCCGCCGACACCGGAAGTGTCGAGAGCAGCGCGAGCAATGCGAGCGGGAGTGAAAAGCGCACGAGGTTCAGCGCCCGGCGTAGTGTTCCATCATCAGGCCCGTGCCGCCGCGCGACACGTGGGCGACGACGGCCGTGCGCCGATGAATCTTGGTGACGGTGCCCAGGTTGATTGCAAACGCGAGCTCGACCGTCTGACCTTTGCGCAAACCGAGATTCTCCGTTTCGATGAACACGCCGTTGGCGCTGAGGTTGCGCGCCTTGCAGATGCGCCCGCGCTTCCCCGGAAAGGTGATGTATACGGTGGTTTTCGCGCGATGCCGCGTATGCAGTCGTCGCTCCATGCTCCGTTCCCCGTCGTTCTTCTTATCTCGAAAATCCATGAGGATTATGCCTTTACAGCCCACGGCGTAACCAGCGTGATGTCGCGGCTGGTGCTGCAGTGCGATATGTCGAATCCACGCGCATACCGGATTTGGTCACCTGCAGACGCCGAAAATTCCACGCTTTTCCGGCGCTTGAGCCAAGGCCGGTGCCCTGAACCAGAGGCCGCCGGGACTGTCAGAATGCGGCTTCCGCCGGCTGCGGAGAGGAACGCCATGCCTGCATATGTCATCGCTGACGTGCGCATCACGAACCCGGGCGACTACGCGGAATACGTTCGGCGCGTGCCCGCGACGATCGCCCAGTATGGCGGGCGCTTCGTGATTCGCGGTGGCAAAGCCGAGGACCTCGAGGGCGACTGGCATCCCGAGCGCATCGTGGTGGTCGAATTTCCCAGCGTCGAACAGGCGAAGAAGTGGTGGGACAGCGCCGAGTACACGGCGGTGAGAACGATTCGCCAGCGCACCTCCGCCTCGCGCCTGATCGTGGTTGAAGGCGTCGGCTGAAGTGGCGCACGCACTCACCTTGCAGGAAATCGAAGACGCACGCCGGTTGCTGGGCGAGCGCGTGCTCACGACGCCGGTCCAGGAATGGGAGGGCCCTTCGCGCGCCGAGCTCCTCGGGACACGCGCGCGAATCTTTCTGAAGCTCGAGCTCCTGCAGCGCACCGGAAGCTTCAAGGCGCGCGGCGCGCTCCTCAACATGCTCAGCCTGTCGCCCGAGCAGCTGGGGCGTGGCGTGACGGCGATCAGCGCCGGCAATCATGCGGTGGCGGTGGCGTACGCGGCGCAGGCGCTCGGCACCAACGCGCGCCTGGTGATCATCAAGACCGCGAACCCGCTGCGCGTCGAGCTCTGTCGCCGCTACGGCGCCGAGATCGAGCTGGCCGAAAACGCGCATGCGGGCTTCGAGCGCGTCGGGCAGATCGAACGCGAGGACGGCCGTGCTCTCATCCATCCGTACGAGGGCATGCGGACCGCGACGGGAACGGCCACCCTCGGCCTCGAGCTGTCCCGGCAAGTCGAATCGCTCGATGCGGTGATCATCCCCATCGGCGGTGGTGGCCTGTGCGCGGGAGTTGCCTCCGCGGTGAAGCTGCTGCAGCCGCGCGCTCGCGTCTACGGCGTAGAGCCCGAGGGAGCGGACTCGATGCATCGTAGTTTTGCGGCCGGCGAACCTCGCGCCATCGAGCGCGTGGCCACTATTGCCGACAGCCTCGGAGCGCCCTACGCGATGCCGATCAGCTTCGAGCTTTGCCGCAGGAATGTCGATGCACTCGCGCTGGTCACGGACGAGCAGCTGCGCGCGGCGATGCGCCTGATGCAGCGCGAATGCAAGCTGGCGGTCGAGCCCGCAGGAGCGGCCGCCATGGCGGCGCTGCTCGGACCCTTGCGCGCGGAGCTCGCGGATCGGCGGGTCGCGCTGATCGTCTCCGGTTCCAACATCGATTCCGCGACCTACGCGCGGTTGCTTGAGGTATCGTAGCTCGCCCGCGCACGTGCGGGTTTCTTCATCACTACGCTCGAGAGGCAAGCGATGCTCTTCTCCAATCAGCCGGGGACGGACAGGGTGCTGGCCATGTTGCTCACGCTGTCGGGCGAAGTCTGGGCGTTGCGCGAGCGCCTGGCGGCCTGGGAGGCAGTGGCCGCGCAACAGGGACTGGGACGGAGTATCGATGTGAACGGTTACCAGTTCACGCCCGCGCAGGAAGCCCAACTGGCCGAGCAACGCCGCGAATTCCTGGGGAACCTGTTCCGTGCGCTCGAGGCGCCGCCGCGTGCCAGGAGTCAGCGCAAGAAGCGCCGGCCTGCGCGGGCGAGCGCGCGGAAAAAATAGCCGCCGCCCAGAACCACGAGGTGAAACCCGAATGAGACCGCGACACTTGCGAGCGCTGCTGTGGGTGGCGCTGTCCTCGATCCTCGCCTGCGTTCCCGAGCGCGGCGCCCTGAATGCGAGCTCCGACCTGGCCGAGCTCGAAAACGTCGAATGGACATTGATCGAGCTGGACGGGGCAGCGATCGCACCCACCTCGCGCCCCGCGCCCACGCTGAAACTGTCATCGAAGGATCATCGCGCGAGCGGCTTTGCGGGTTGCAATCGCTATACCGGTGGCTACGAACTCAAGGGCGACCGTCTCAGCTTCAGCGCGATCGCAGCCACGCGGATGGCGTGCCCCGAGCCCACACCCGAGGCGTCCTTGCTCAAGGCACTCGGTGACACCGCCAGCTGGAAAGTCGTCGGCCGTGCGCTCGAGCTCTCCGACGCTACGGCGACCGTCCGGGCGCGTTGGTCCGTGACTGCGATGGAATCAGGGGAGAAGTCATGAACATGCGCCCGACCGCGCTCCGACTGGGCGCCTCCGCGCTCGTTGCCGCCGCGCTGCTCGCGGGCTGTGGGGAACGCGAGCCGGAAATCAATGTCGTGAAAGCAGTCCTGGACGACGACGAAGCTGCCTACCGCGAGCAGGCGGCGCTCTATGCCGAGCAGCTGCAGACTTCCGCGCGCCAGCTCGAGCGCACCGAGCAGCAGTTGCAACGCATGGAGGTGCTGTTGGCGCGTTGGGAGAAACAGGCTGACCGGTACGACGCAATCCTGGACCGCTGGGAACGCCAATCGGGCAAGCGCTGACCTTTCGCAAGCGCCTGCATGCTGATGGAGATCATGGCCATGGCACTCGTCATCACTTCCGCTGCTTTCACCAACGATGGGTCGATTCCGAAGCAATACACCTGTGAGGGTGCGGACATCTCTCCCGCGCTCAGTTGGAGCGGCGTTCCCGCAGGCGCTAAGAGCCTGGTGTTGATCGTCGACGACCCGGATGCCCCGGATCCCAAGGCGCCGAAGCTGACGTGGGTGCACTGGGTGCTCTACAACATTCCCCCTCGGCCTCCGGGCTGAAAGAAGACGAAAAGAAAAGCGGCGTGCCGGGCGGCGCGCTGCCGGGACTCAATGACTGGAAACGCACGGGCTACGGCGGCCCATGTCCACCGATCGGCCGGCATCGCTATTTTCACAAGCTCTACGCGCTCGACACGGCGCTCGCGGATCTGAAGACGCCGACCAAGCCGCAGCTGCTGGAGGCCATGAAGGGACACGTCCTGGCCGAAGCACAGCTGATGGGCACGTACGAGAAGGGCAAGTAGCGTCCAGGCGCGCGGTGAGCCTGTCTCCCGAAATCCTGTATGGGCTCGCCGCCGTCCTGGTGCTGATCGGTCTCGCCGGCACGTTCCTGCCCATCCTGCCGGGCGTCCCATTCGTGTTCGCGGGCATGGCGCTCGCCGCCTATACCGGACATTTCGACAGAGTCGGCAAGCCGGTGCTCATCGTCCTCGGCCTGCTGACGATCTTCGCTCTGCTGATCGATTTCCTGGCCGCGAGCCTCGGCGCAAAGCGCGTGGGCGCGAGCGGTCTCGCGATCTGGGGCGCTGCCCTCGGCGCCATCGTCGGCATTTTCCTGGGGCCGTTCGGGCTGCTGTTTGGCTCCTTCGTGGGTGCAGTGGGCGGTGAATTGCTGGCCTCGCGCAATGCACAGCACGCAGCGCGGGTGGGTTTCGCGGCCTGGTTCGGCCTCATCATCGGGACGCTCTTCAAGCTCGCGCTCACGTTCGCCATGGTGGGAATATTCATCACTGCCTGGTTCGTCGATTGAAGGAGGGACGCTCATGAGATACCTGCTGCTCGCGGTGCTCGCGCTCGCCATCGGCGCCTGGGTCGGTGTGCGGCTCACGCGGGAACCGACGCCACCAGACCCGATCACCGTCATCGTCACGCAGCTCAAGACGCAGGCCGTGATCGAGCACGAGCGGCAGATCGCGGTGTGGTACAAGGCCTGCCCGAAGGTGACCGGCGTCGATCCGCATATGTTCGTCGCGTGGCCGGGGAAACTCTCCTTCGAGCTGCCCCTGACCGACGTGACACTGGAACGCCAGGGTTCGACGCTCCAGGTGCGGACCGCCGCCATCAAGATCGACGAGCCGGCGCTGCCGACCGATCAATTGGACTCCCTGTCGACTGAGCCCTTTTTCAATCTCGTCGACGAGAATGAGTTGGTGAACGCGGAGTTGAAGAAGGCATCCGGGATTGCACGCTACCTGGCGAGCTACCACCTCAAGCGCGACGAGACGCTGTACCAGGCGATGGCGGACGAGCTGCGTACGCTGATCCTGCGCATCGCCGGCGCCATCGATGCAGGAATCACCGAAGTGACGGTGGAGATTCCACGCCCGGATCCGAAGCTGCCGGCGCTGCCGCCTCTCGAGCTGTGCGGCGGCACGCGCGCTGCCGTGAACGGGCTGCCGTTCGCCAAGGATGAGAGCGGGCACCTTGTCCCGGTCGCATTCCGCATTCGTCCCACTGGCGAGGGTGGTGAGGAAAAGCCCAGCGCCGCCGCGATCATTTACCGCCAGCGCTGATCCCGGCCGCCGCACCCGTGTGTTCGCCCGCCCGACCATGTACGATCATCGTCGTACTTTGCGCGGAGGTCGGCGATGAGGGGAGTCGCGATCATGTCAGTGCTGCTCGGCATGTCCGCAGCGGGGTTGGCTGACGACGCCAACCCGCCGCCAACGAAAAAAGCCTGCGACTCGCCCGAGCACCGGCAGTTCGATTTCTGGGTCGGCGAATGGTCCGTGACGCAAGCGGGCAAAGTCGCGGGAACCAACCGCATCGAACGCATCCTGGACGGTTGTGCATTGCTTGAGAGCTGGACCGGCGCGAGCGGCTATCGCGGTAACAGCCTGAATTTCTACGACCCCGGGCGCCAGCGCTGGCACCAGACGTGGATCGGCACGGACGGGCAGGGCCTGGCGCTGGATGGCGAATTCGTCGGCGGAAAGATGGTGCTCGCCGGCACGCGCCACGATTCGGCGACGCAGAAAACCATCCACGATCGCATCACTTGGGCCCCCAATCCGGACGGAACCCTGCGCCAGGTCTGGGAGACGTCCGAGGACGGGAAGACCTGGTCCATCATCTTTGATGGGCATTATTCACGGGCCGGCTGAGCTCGGGCAGGCCCGAAAAATGCGGGCTTGATCTCCGGCCATGAGTGGTTCAAATTCGGTTACGTGACTTCATTGGAGCTCACTGAGATCCATCAGGCTCTCGCCGCCGTGCAGCAAACGGTCGGCACGCTCACTTTCCCGCGCTGCGATCAGGAAGACGTGTTCGAACTCATCGATCGCGTCGAGTCGGAGTTGCACTCTGCACACCCGAATGTGCAGGTCATCACCACGTTCCTGAATTCGATCGCGCGCAGTCTTCGCGCACAGCCGGAGGCCCGCGAGGCCTGTCTGGTGCTCGAGGACGCGATTGAGCATGCCGGCATCCCGAGCACCTGGCAGTCGGGAATCTGATCGGCGGCGGCACCTGTCGCCACACTGCGCGGGCAGTGGGCGCAGTTGCGTGCATCCGCTATTTCGGCGGGGCGAACACCTCGACTGACAACGTGAAGGTGCGCCCTTCGGTGGGATGGAGCGCGCCTACCCCCACGACTTGCCGATCGGTTTCCTCGCCGCGATCGTTGCGAATCGACAGCACCACGGAGTACTCCCACGCCTCACCCACGGACGGATGACGAATCGTCCCTTCCACCCGTAACGGGGAGAAGGTGCGCATCGGCCGCCGCCGCGCCTCGGTGTCGAAGCGCAGGTGGTGATTGCACGCCGGACAGACGTTGGCGCTGTCGAGAATCGTGGCCTTGCAGTGCGGACAGCCGCGCGTCTTGCCCGGGATGACCGGTCGCGGCGCGGTGTTCATGAAGCCGCAGCTTCTCCCTTGCTCGAGATGGGCCGGGCAGCCTGCTCGGCCCACCCGAATTCGACCTGGCCGCGCATGCGCGATCCCGCCGCGACGGTGAGTGAGCCTGCCTTGACGTCGCCGGCCAGTACGCCGGTGTCGAGCAGCTCGACGCGCGCGGCAGCTTCGATGTTGCCATGCAGCTCGCCGCCGATGGTCACGGTGTGAGCCCGGACCTGTCCGGTCAGATGTGCTCCGGCATCGATGGTGAGATTGCCTTGCACGTTCACATCGCCCTTGAAGCGTCCCGCGATGCGCACATGGCCGGCGCCCTCGATCTTGCCTTCGATCGTCAGATCGACGGCGATGACCGACTCCTTCGGCTCGGCGCGTTCACGCGGACGCCGTTCCTGGCTGATCGGCACTGCGGCGGGCCTTTCGGGCTCGCGCGGTAGCGGGTCTTTTGCGCCGGGAGTCGAGCCGGAGCCCGGTCCTTGTTCTTTCCAGAGTGCCATGGCTGTGTCCTCCACTACGGATTCATTCGTCGAGCCCTGTTAAGTACACGCCGGGGCCGTATCGCGTCAATCGATTGTCGCCCCTGGGTGATATGCCGGCCATCCGGTCGCGGTGGACCCACCGAGTCGCCCGACTACGGCTGGTCGAGGGGCTTGAGCGCCCGTTCTCAGGGAAACACCCATAGAAAGAGGAGTCCGGGAGGCCAGTTGGCGCGCCGACACAACAGTTCCGGGCCGTCCCTCCCGTTGACATGCTGTGGCGCCGAAATCACAATACGCGGCTCAATTTTGCGGAGGGGTACCCAAGCGGCCAACGGGAGCAGACTGTAAATCTGCCGGCTCATGCCTTCGTAGGTTCGAATCCTACCCCCTCCACCAGAGAGCGGGTGGCGCGAGCCGCAGGCGGGGTCAGAGGCGAGCGAGGCTGCGGGTGTAGTTCAATGGTAGAACCTCAGCCTTCCAAGCTGATGACATGGGTTCGATTCCCATCACCCGCTCCAGGACAGTCTGCTGGCGTGGGTCTCGCGAAGCGCAGGAGTCCCACGCCCACGTAGCTCAGTCGGTAGAGCACGTCCTTGGTAAGGACGAGGTCACCGGTTCGATTCCGGTCGTGGGCTCCAGAGAAGTTGGCGGCGGGAACCGTCGACTGATTACCGTCGAATGAATTTCGTCAACCTTTATTGAGGTTCTGTCGTGGCCAAAGAGAAATTTGCACGCACCAAGCCGCACGTAAACGTGGGGACGATTGGTCACGTTGATCACGGCAAGACGACCCTGACGGCGGCGTTGACGAAGGTGATGGCGGAGAAGTTTGGGGGCGAGTTCACGGCGTACGACCAGATTGACAAGGCGCCGGAGGAGCGCGCGCGCGGGATCACGATTGCAACCGCGCACGTGGAGTACCAGAGCGCGAACCGGCACTACGCGCACGTGGATTGCCCGGGACATGCGGATTACGTGAAGAACATGATCACGGGTGCCGCGCAGATGGACGGGGCGATTCTGGTGGTGAGTGCGGCGGATGGGCCGATGCCGCAGACGCGCGAGCACATCTTGCTGGCGCGCCAGGTGGGGGTGCCCTACATCCTGGTGTACATGAACAAGGCGGACATGGTGGATGACGCGGAGCTTTTGGAGCTGGTGGAGCTCGAGGTGCGCGATCTCCTGACGCAGTACAAGTTTCCTGGCGACAAGACGCCGATCATCGTGGGCTCGGCGCTGAAGGCACTCGAGGGGGATAACTCCGAGCTTGGCACGCAGTCGGTGCTGAAGCTGGTGGAGGAGATGGACAAGTACGTGCCGGTGCCGAAGCGCGCGATTGACGGGCCGTTTCTGATGCCGGTGGAAGACGTGTTCTCGATCTCGGGGCGCGGCACCGTGGTGACGGGGCGCATTGAGCGCGGGATCGTGAAGGTGAATGACGAGGTGGAGATCGTGGGGTTGAAGGAGACGACCAAGACGATCTGCACCGGGGTGGAGATGTTCCGCAAGCTCCTCGATGAGGGGCAGGCGGGGGACAACGTGGGCGTGCTGCTGCGCGGCACCAAGCGCGAGGAAGTGGAGCGCGGGCAGGTGCTGGCGAAACCCGGCAGCATCACGCCGCACACGCAGTTCGAGTGCGAGGTGTACGTGCTCACCAAGGAGGAGGGCGGACGGCACACGCCGTTCTTCAAGGGGTACCGGCCGCAGTTTTATTTCCGCACCACGGACGTGACGGGAGCGGTGGAGCTGCCGGCGGGCACCGAGATGGTGATGCCGGGAGACAACATCAAGATGGTGGTGGAGCTGATCAGCCCGATCGCGATGGAAGAGGGCCTGCGCTTCGCCATCCGCGAGGGTGGCAAAACCGTCGGCGCCGGCGTCGTCGCCAAGATTCTGAAGTGATCTTTCGGCGCGCTGCGCGCCGCTGTAGCACGGGATTCGCTTGCGAACCCCGAGAGTAGTGGGGCGCAGCCCCTGGGAATACACAGGCCAGTAGCTCAATTGGCAGAGCGGCGGTCTCCAAAACCGCAGGTTGGGGGTTCGATTCCCTCCTGGCCTGCCACGGTCACTTTATATAGATGACAGAGCAGATCGAAACACAGGCGAGCGCGTTTGACGCCGTCAAGCTCGCACTGAGCGTGCTGGTACTCGCCGGCGGAATCGCCGGCTTCTACTACCTCGGCGAACAACCGCAGGTGGTGCGCTGGCTGATCGTGCTGGCCGGCTTCGGCGTGGCGTGCGCGATCGCGATGCAGTCGAGCTACGGACGCGACTTCTGGCAGTTCGTGCAGACCTCGCGCATCGAGCTGCGCAAGGTGGTGTGGCCGAACCGGCAGGAGACGCTGCAGACCACGCTGGTCGTGCTGGTGTTCGTGCTGATATCGGGCGTGTTCTTCTGGCTGCTGGACATGGTGCTGGCGTGGGTGACGAAGCAACTCACGGGACAGGGGGGTTGATGATGGCGTTGCGCTGGTACGTGGTGCACGCGTACTCGAACTTCGAGCACAAGGTCGCGGAGTCGCTCAAGGAGCGGGTCAAGCGGCACGGGCTCGACACCAAGTTCGGGGAGATCCTCGTGCCGACCGAGGAAGTCGTCGAGATGCGCGACGGGCAGAAGCGCAAGAGCGACCGCAAGTTCTTCCCCGGCTACGTGCTGGTGCAGATGGACATGGACGAGGAGACCTGGCACCTGGTGAAGGAAGTGCCGAAGGTGCTCGGATTCATCGGCGGGACGAGCGACAAGCCGGCGCCGATCACGGACAAGGAAGCGAACGCGATCCTGCGGCGCGTGGAAGAAGGTGTCGACAAGCCGCGGCCGAAGGTGTTGTTCGAGCCGGGCGAAGTGGTGCGCGTGACCGATGGTCCGTTCAACGACTTCAACGGCGTGGTCGAGTCGGTGAACTACGAGAAGAACCGCCTGCAGGTGGCGGTGCAGATTCTGGGCCGCTCGACTCCGGTCGAGCTGGATTTCAGTCAAGTCGAGAAGGCGTAGGCCTTCTGCATTCGGGGAGCCTCACGGCGCTTGCACCCGACAAGGTGAAACATGGGCAAGAAGGTACAGGGCTACATCAAGTTGCAGATTCCCGCCGGGCAGGCGAATCCGAGCCCGCCGGTCGGGCCGGCGCTCGGCCAGCAGGGTGTCAACATCATGGAGTTCTGCAAGGCTTTCAACGCGCAGACGCAGGGCCTCGAGAAGGGCCTGCCGACGCCCGTGATCATCACGGTCTACAGCGATCGCAGCTTCACCTTCATCCTGAAGACGCCGCCCGCGTCCGTGCTCCTGCGCAAGGCGCTCGGCATCGAGAAGGGCAGCGGCACGCCGAACACCGCCAAGGTGGGCAAGGTGACGCGCAAGCAACTCGAGGACATTGCCAGGACCAAGATGCCGGATCTCACCGCCGCGGATCTCGATGCCGCCGTGCGCACCATCGCCGGCAGCGCCCGCAGCATGGGCGTCGACGTGGAGGGGGTGTGACATGCCAGCAGTAGCCAAACGGATGAAGGACTGGACCGCGAAGGTCGTCCCCGGCAAACAGTATCCGATCGACGAGGCGATCAAGCTGGTCAAGGAGTTCGCCAAGGCGAAGTTCCCGGAATCGGTCGACGTCGCGGTGAACCTCGGCATCGACGCCAGCAAGTCCGATCAGCAGGTGCGCGGCTCGACCGGGATGCCGCACGGCATCGGCAAGGCGGTGCGGGTAGCGGTATTCACGGGCGGCAAGAATGCGGATGCGGCGCGCGAAGCGGGCGCCGACATCGTGGGTCTCGAAGATCTCGCCGCCAAAGTGAAGGCGGGCGAAATCAACTTCGATGTGGCGATCGCGAGTCCCGATGCGATGCGTGTGGTCGGTCAGCTCGGCCAGATTCTCGGTCCGCGCGGACTGATGCCGAACCCGAAAGTCGGCACGGTTACGCCCGACGTGGCCACTGCAGTCAAGAACTACAAGGCCGGCCAGGTGAAATACAAGGTCGACAAGGCGGGCATCGTGCACTGTTCGATCGGTCGGGTGACCTTCGAGGTGCAGCAACTGAAGGAGAACCTCGTTGCTCTTCTGCACGACCTGCAGAAGCACAAGCCGTCAACGTCGAAGGGCGTGTATCTCAAGCGCCTCACGGTGTCCTCGACCATGGGACCCGGCGTGGCCGTCGATCAGGCAAGTTTGAGTCTGTAGTTGAGTATTCGTGGAGACCGGCGCCTCGCGGCGCCGGCGACTGTCGAAGACCGCCGGTGGGCGTTACGCGCCCTTAATGATGAACAGCCGGCGCAGATGGTGTTACCCGAGTCAGTGTCCACTGGTGAAGGTCACCGTCGCAAGGGTGGGGCGGACATGGATGGCGGCCCCGATCGTGAGTGATCTTCAAGCAGGAGGAACACATGCCGTTGAACCTTGAAGACAAGAAAGCTCTCGTTGCCGAAGTGAACGCGGTGGCGGCGAAGGCGCATTCGGTCGTGGGCGCGGAAAACCGCGGCCTCACCGTGGCGCAGATGACCGAGTTGCGCGCCAAGGCGCGCGCCCAGGGCGTCTACATGCGTGTCGTGAAGAACACGCTGGCTCGCAAGGCCATCGTCGGAACGCAGTACGAGTGCATCGGCAAGGCGCTCAAGGGGCCGCTGGTGCTGGCGTTCTCGAACGACGACCCGGGCGCCGCAGCGCGGGTGGTGAAGGCGTTCGCCAAGGATCACGACAAGCTGGTGACGACGCTGGTTTCGCTGGGCGGGCAGCTCTTCGGACCGAAGGAGATCGACAAGGTCGCGAGTCTGCCGACTCGTGAGCAGGCGCTGGCGATGTTCATGGGCGTGCTCAAGGCGCCGATCGCGAAGCTGGTGCGCACGCTCGCTGAGCCGCACGCCAAGCTGGTGCGGACCATCGCGGCCGTGCGTGACCAGAAGCAGGCCGCCGCCGGCTGAGACTGAACGGAACATTCGGGTAATTCATTCGCATACGTTTTATTGGAGACCATCATGGCTGTCAGCAAAGAAGACGTTCTCGACGCAATCTCGAAGATGAGCGTCATGGAAGTCGTCGAGCTCATCTCCGACATGGAGAAAAAGTTCGGCGTCACCGCCGCAGCGGCGGTCGCGGTCGCGGCCGCGCCCGGTGCAGCGGCTGCCGCGGCGCCTGCCGCGGAGGAGCAGACCGAGTTCACCGTGACGATGTCCGAGTTCGGCGCCAACAAAGTGGGCGTGATCAAGGTCATCCGCGAGATCACGGGTCTCGGGCTCAAGGAGGCGAAGGACCTGGTCGAGGGCGTGCCCTCGACGGTCAAGGAAGGCGTGTCCAAGGCGGACGCCGAGGCAATCAAGAAGAAGCTCGAAGACGCCGGCGCCAAAGCTGCCCTCAAGTAAAGGGATGGCGGCAACGAACGGCGGCGCGCGCGCATCGCGAACGTCCGGGCGGCGGGTCTCCGCTGCCCGGCGCGTCCGCGTGGGCGCAGCGTGGCGTCGCCAGCTGGTGCGCGCAGTCGTGGATGCGCGCCGCGTGGAATTGACATCGGGGTCCAGCGCCCGCGGCTCGGAAACCATCTGAGGTTTTTCGCAATGGCATATTCTTTCACCGAGAAAAAGCGCATCCGCAAGGATTTCGGCAAGCGTCCGAGCATTCTCGACGTGCCGTATCTGCTGGCGATCCAGCTCGACTCGTATCGTGGCTTCCTGCAGGCGGAAGCGCCCGAGGACACGCGCGACGAAGTGGGATTGCACGCGGCGTTTCACAGCGTGTTCCCCATCACCAGCTACTCGGGCAACGCGACGCTCGAGTACGTGAGCTATCGCCTGGGCGAGCCGGTGTTCGACGTCAAGGAATGCCAGCTGCGCGGGCTCACTTATGCGGCGCCGCTGCGCGTCAAGGTGCGCCTGGTGGTGTTCGACAAGGATGCGCCGGGCACCAAGAAGCCGGTGAAGGACGTGCGCGAGCAGGAGGTCTATCTCGGCGAGCTGCCCCTGATGACCGAGAACGGCACGTTCGTCATCAACGGCACCGAGCGTGTGATCGTCTCGCAGCTGCATCGCAGCCCCGGCGTGTTCTTCGATCATGACAAGGGCAAGACCCATTCCTCGGGCAAGCTGCTGTTTTCGGCCCGCATCATCCCGTATCGCGGCTCGTGGCTCGACTTCGAGTTCGATCCGAAGGACTGCGTGTTTGCGCGCATCGACCGGCGGCGCAAGCTCCCGGTGACTATTATCCTCAGAGCGCTCGGCTTCACCGAGGAGCAGATGCTCGATACCTTCTTCGAGAAGAACACCTTCTATCTCTCGAAGACCGAGATCGCGCTGGGTCTCATCCCGCAGCGCCTGCGCGGCGAGACCGCGACGTTCGAAATCCGCGTCGGCAAGCAGGTGATCGTCGAAGAGGGCCGCCGCATCACGGCGCGCCACGTGCGTCAGCTCGAGGACGCCGGCGTCAAGCAGCTGCCGGTGCCGACCGAATACCTGCACGAGAAGATCCTGGCGCACGACGTCGTCAACAAGGCGACCGGCGAGATCCTGGCGCGCGCCAACGAAAAGCTCATTGCCGCGACCATCACCAAGCTGGTCGAGGCGGGCGTCGAGTCGATCCAGACGCTGTTCGTCAACGATCTCGATCGCGGGCCGTACATTTCTGACACGCTGCGCATCGATCCGACGCGCACGCGTCTCGAAGCGCTGGTCGAGATCTACCGCATGATGCGCCCGGGCGAGCCGCCGACCAAGGATGCGGCGGAGAACCTGTTCCAGAACCTGTTCTTCAACCCGGACCGCTACGACGTCTCGCCCGTCGGGCGCATGAAGTTCAATCGCCGCGTGGGCCGCGATGAGATCACCGGCTCGGGCGTCCTCAGCAAGGAGGACATCATCGCGGTGCTGCGGACGCTGATCGATATCCGCAACGGCAACGGCACGGTGGATGACATCGATCACCTCGGCAACCGCCGCGTGCGCAGCGTCGGCGAAATGGCGGAGAACGCCTTCCGCATCGGCCTGGTACGTGTCGAGCGCGCCGTCAAGGAGCGCCTGACGCTCGCCGAGACCGAGGGTCTGATGCCGCAGGAGATGATCAACGCCAAGCCCGTGGCCGCCGCGGTCAAGGAGTTCTTCGGCTCCTCGCAGCTGTCGCAGTTCATGGACCAGAACAACCCGCTGTCCGAAGTGACGCACAAGCGGCGCGTGTCGGCGCTCGGCCCAGGCGGACTCACGCGTGAGCGTGCCGGGTTCGAAGTGCGCGACGTGCATCCGACGCACTACGGGCGCGTGTGCCCGATCGAAACGCCGGAAGGCCCGAACATCGGGCTCATCAATTCGCTCGCGGTGTATGCCCGCACCAACCAGTACGGCTTCCTCGAGACGCCGTATCGCAAGATCGTGGATGGCCGCGTGAGCGAGAAGATCGAGTACCTGTCGGCGATCGAGGAGGGCCAGTACGTCATCGCGCAGGCCAATGCGACGCTCGACGAGAAGGGCGCCTTCGTCGATGAGCTGGTGTCCTGCCGCAACGACAATGAGTTCATGCTCTCCACGCCCGACCGCGTGCAGTACATGGACGTGAGCCCGAAGCAGATCGTTTCGGTCGCGGCCTCGCTCATCCCGTTCCTCGAGCACGACGACGCCAACCGCGCCCTGATGGGCTCCAACATGCAGCGCCAGGCGGTGCCGACGCTGCGTTCCGAGACACCGGTGGTCGGCACTGGCATGGAACGCGCGGTCGCGATCGACTCGGGCGTCACCGTCGTCGGGCGCCGTGGGGGCAAGGTCGATTCCGTCGACGCCTCGCGCATCGTGGTGCGCGTCAGCGACGCGGAGACCACGGCCGCCGAGCCGGGCGTGGACATCTACAACCTCACCAAGTACACGCGCTCGAACCAGAACACCTGCATCAACCAGCGCCCGCTGGTGAAGGCGGGCGACGAGATCAGCCGCGGCGACGTGCTGGCCGATGGGCCCTCGACGCACCTCGGCGAGCTCGCGCTCGGCCAGAACCTGCTGGTCGCCTTCATGCCGTGGAACGGCTACAACTTCGAGGACTCGATCCTGATCTCGGAGCGGGTGGTGCAGGAGGATCGCTTTACCACCATCCACATCGAGGAGCTCACGTGCGTCGCGCGTGACACCAAGCTCGGGCCGGAAGAAATCACCGCCGACATTCCCAACGTCGGCGACGCCGCGCTGGTCAAGCTGGATGAAGCCGGCATCGCCTTCATCGGCGCGGAGGTGCGCGCGGGCGACATCCTGGTGGGCAAGGTCACGCCGAAGGGCGAGACCCAGCTCACTCCGGAAGAGAAGCTGCTGCGCGCGATCTTCGGCGAGAAGGCCTCCGACGTGAAGGACACGTCACTGCGCGTTCCGCCCGGCATGGACGGCACCGTCATCGACGTACGCGTGTTCACGCGCGACGGCGTGGAAAAGGATGCGCGCGCGCTCGCGATCGAAAAGGCCGAGCTCGAGCGGGTGCGCAAGGACCTGGGCGACCAGCAGCGCATCCTCGAGGACGACCTCTACCAGCGCGTGGCCGCGGCGCTGGTCGGCAAGACCGTCGAAGGCGGACCGAAGAAGCTCAGGGCGGGCACGCAGATCGAGCCCGCGTACCTCGACGAGGTGCCGCGCGAGCAGTGGTTCGAGATTCGTCTGCGCGAAGAGGACGCCAACACGCAGCTCGAAGCCGCCGCCGAGCGCCTCAAGGCTCAGCACAAGGCGTTCGAGAAGCGCTACGAGGAAAAGAAGGTCAAGATCACCGCGGGCGACGACCTGGCACCGGGCGTGCTCAAGATGGTCAAGGTGTACCTCGCCGTGAAGCGGCGCGTGCAGCCGGGCGACAAGATGGCAGGCCGGCACGGCAACAAGGGCGTCATCTCGACCATCGTGCCGATCGAGGACATGCCGTACCTCGAGGACGGCACGCCGGTCGACGTCGTGCTCAATCCGCTGGGCGTGCCCTCGCGCATGAACGTCGGCCAGGTGCTCGAGACGCACCTCGGCTGGGCGGCCAAAGGCCTGGGACTCAAGATCGGACGCATGATCGATGCGCAGGCTTCCGCCCAGGAAGTCCGCAGCTTCCTCGACACGATCTACAACGAGTCTGGCGGCCAGAAGGAAGATCTCAAGTCGCTCAACGACGGCGAGGTGATCGAGCTCGCGCGCAACCTCCGCGAAGGCGTGCCGATGGCAACGCCGGTGTTCGACGGTGCGAGCGAGGAAGAGATCAAGCGCATGCTCAAGCTTGCCGACCTGCCACTGAGCGGGCAGACCGTGCTCTACGACGGGCGCACCGGCGAGAAATTCGATCGCCAGATCACGGTGGGCTACATGTACATGCTCAAGCTCAACCACCTGGTGGACGACAAGATGCATGCGCGCTCGACGGGCCCGTACAGCCTGGTCACGCAGCAGCCGCTCGGCGGCAAGGCGCAGTTCGGCGGACAGCGCTTCGGCGAGATGGAAGTATGGGCGCTCGAGGCCTACGGCGCGGCCTACACGCTGCAGGAAATGCTCACCGTCAAGTCGGACGACGTGAACGGCCGCACCAAGATGTACAAGAACATAGTGGACGGCAACCACCAGATGGATGCGGGGATGCCCGAGTCCTTCAACGTGCTGGTGAAGGAAATCCGCTCGCTCGGCATCAACATCGAGCTGGACCAGGAGTAGCCCTCACCCCAACCTTCTCCCGTCGAACGGGAGAGGGGGCAAGTGAGGCCGTTCCCTCTCCCCTCGGGGGAGAGGGATAGGGTGAGGGGACGATTAGCAGGTGACGCAATGAAAGACTTACTGAAACTGTTCAAGCAGCAGACCCCGATCGAGAACTTCGACTCGATCCGCATCGGCCTGGCGTCGCCCGACCTGGTGCGCTCCTGGTCGTACGGCGAGGTGAAGAAGCCGGAGACGATCAACTACCGCACCTTCAAGCCGGAGCGGGACGGGCTCTTCTGCGCGAAGATCTTCGGACCCGTCAAGGACTACGAGTGCCTGTGCGGCAAGTACAAGCGCCTCAAGCACCGCGGCGTGGTGTGCGAGAAGTGCGGCGTCGAGGTGACCCAGTCCAAGGTGCGCCGCGAGCGCATGGGTCACATCGAGCTCGCCAGCCCGGTCGCGCACATCTGGTTCCTGAAGTCGCTCCCCTCGCGCATTGGCCTCATGCTCGACATGACGCTGCGCGAGATCGAGCGGGTGCTCTATTTCGAAGCTTTCGTCGTCATCGATCCAGGTATGACCTCGCTCACGCGCGGCCAGCTGCTGACGGATGAGATGTACCTCGAGGCGATCGAGGAGCACGGCGACGAGTTCGACGCTCGTATGGGCGCGGAGGCGATCTACGAGCTGCTGCGCACGCTCGACCTGGCGGCCGAAACCGCCAAGGTGCGCGAGGACATGGCGGCGACCAGCTCCGAGACCAAGATCAAGCGCCTGTCGAAGCGCCTGAAGCTGCTCGAGTCCTTCATCGAGTCGGGCAACAAGCCCGAGTGGATGGTGCTCACGGTGCTGCCGGTGCTGCCACCGGACCTGCGCCCGCTGGTGCCGCTCGACGGCGGACGTTTCGCGACCTCGGACCTCAACGACCTCTACCGGCGCGTCATCAACCGCAACAACCGCCTGCGCCGCCTCCTCGAGCTCAATGCGCCCGACATCATCGTGCGCAACGAGAAGCGCATGCTGCAGGAAGCGGTCGATGCGCTGCTCGACAACGGGCGCCGCGGCCGCGCCATCACCGGCACCAACAAGCGCCCGCTCAAGTCGCTCGCCGACATGATCAAGGGCAAGCAGGGCCGGTTCCGCCAGAACCTGCTCGGCAAGCGCGTCGACTACTCCGGCCGTTCCGTGATCGTGGTCGGCCCGACGCTGCGACTGCACCAGTGCGGCTTGCCGAAGAAGATGGCGCTCGAGCTCTTCAAGCCCTTCATCTTCTCGAAGCTGCAGCTGCGCGGCGAAGCCTCCACCATCAAGGCGGCCAAGCGCCTGGTGGAACGCGAAGGCCCCGAGGTGTGGGACATCCTCGAGGAAGTGATCCGCGAGCACCCGGTGCTGCTGAATCGCGCCCCGACGCTGCATCGACTCGGCATCCAGGCGTTCGAGCCGGTGCTGATCGAGGGCAAGGCCATCCAGCTGCATCCGCTCGTCTGCACGGCCTTCAACGCGGACTTCGACGGCGACCAGATGGCGGTGCACGTGCCGCTCTCCCTCGAGGCGCAGCTCGAAGCGCGCGCACTCATGATGTCTTCGAACAACATCCTGTCGCCCGCCAACGGCGATCCGATCATCGTGCCCTCCCAGGACGTGGTGCTCGGGCTCTACTACATGACGCGCGAGCGCATCGGTGCGCGCGGCGAGGGTATGTACTTCAGCGACATGCAGGAGGCCCACCGTGCCTACGAGAGCCGCAGCGTCGACCTGCAGGCGCGGGTGAGCGTGCGCATCACGGAGCGCGTCCTCCAGACCGAGGAGGAAGGCGGCGAGATGATCGAGGGCACGCGCGTCGTGGCGACCACGATCGGCCGGGCGCTGCTGTTCGAGATCCTGCCGCGCGGGCTGTCCTTCGATGCCATCAATCAGGACATGACCAAGAAAGCGATATCGGCGGTGATCAACGCCTGCTACCGCACGCTCGGTCTGAAAGAGACCGTGGTGTTCGCGGACCAGCTCATGTACACGGGCTTCCACTACGCCACGCGCGCAGGCGTCTCCATCGGCGTCGATGACATGGTAGTGCCGCAGCAGAAGACCAAGATCCTGGCCTCCGCCGAGCACGAAGTGAAGGAGATCCAGGACCAGTACGCCTCGGGTCTCGTCACCAACGGTGAGCGCTACAACAAGGTGGTCGACATCTGGTCGCGCACCAACGACCAGGTCGCGAAGGCGATGATGGAAAAGCTCGGCAGCGAGGAGGCGACCGACGTCAGGGGACGGAAGCTGTCGCAGAAGTCCTTCAACTCCATCTTCATGATGGCCGACTCGGGCGCGCGCGGCTCCGCGGCGCAGATCCGTCAGCTCGCCGGCATGCGCGGCCTGATGGCAAAGCCCGACGGCTCGATCATCGAGACGCCGATCACGGCCAACTTCCGCGAGGGCCTGAACGTCCTGCAGTACTTCATCTCCACGCACGGCGCCCGCAAGGGCCTGGCCGACACGGCGTTGAAGACCGCGAACTCGGGCTACCTCACGCGCCGCCTGGTGGATGTGGCGCAGGACCTGGTGGTCACGGAGATCGATTGCAAAACCATCAACGGTCTGATGATGACGCCGATCGTCGAAGGCGGCGACGTGGTGGAAGGCCTGGGCGAGCGCGTGCTCGGCCGGGTGATCGCCGCGGACGTCAAGAAGCCCGGCTCGGACGACGAAGTGATCGTCGAGGCGGGAACGCTGCTCGACGAGCACTGGGTCAAGAAGCTCGAGCAGATGGGCGTCGATCGAGCTCAAGGTGCGTTCGCCGATCACCTGCGCGACGCGCTATGGCGTGTGCTCGCAGTGCTACGGGCGCGACCTGGCGCGTGGCCGGCGCATCAACATCGGCGAAGCCGTGGGCGTGATCGCCGCACAGTCGATCGGCGAACCCGGTACGCAGCTCACCATGCGCACCTTCCACATCGGTGGCGCGGCTTCACGAGCGGCGGCTGCCAACAACGTCGAGATCAAGGGCAAGGGCACGGTGCGCCTGCACAACATCAAGACAGTGCACCACGAGAAGGGCCACCTGGTCGCGGTGTCACGCTCCGGCGAGCTCGGCATCGTCGATGAGTTCGGCCGTGAGCGCGAGCGTTACAAGATTCCCTACGGCGCCATCATCACCGTGGACGACGGCGATGTAGTGGCGGCCGGCCAGGTGGTCGCGACCTGGGATCCGCACACGCATCCGGTCGTCACCGAGGTGGCGGGCTTCATTCGCTTCCAGGACTTCGTCGACGGCATCACCGTGACGAGCCAGGTGGACGAGATCACCGGTCTCTCCAGCATCGTGGTGAGCGATCCGAAGCAGCGCGGTTCGGGCGGCAAGGACCTGCGCCCGGTCGTACGCCTGGTGAATGCCAAGGGCAAGGAAATCACGTTCGCCAACACCGATATCCCGGCCGTGTACGCATTGCCGTCGGGCGCGATCGTGAGCCTCGAGGACGGCGCCAAGGTGACGGCGGGCGACGTTATCGCGCGTATTCCGCAGGAGTCATCCAAGACCCGCGACATCACGGGCGGCTTGCCGCGCGTGGCGGATCTCTTCGAGGCCCGCAAGCCCAAGGACGCGGCGATCCTGGCCGAGCGCACCGGCACGGTGAGCTTCGGCAAGGAAACCAAGGGCAAGCGCCGCCTCGTGATCACCAACGAGGATGGCGAGAAGTACGAGGAGCTGATTCCGAAGTGGCGCCACCTGAACGTCTTCGAGGGCGAGCAGGTGGAGAAGGGCGAGGTCATCGCGGACGGCGAGCCCAACCCGCACGACATCCTGCGCCTGCAGGGCGTCGCGGCGCTGGCGAATTACCTGGTGCGCGAAATCCAGGACGTCTATCGCCTCCAGGGCGTGAAGATCAACGACAAGCACATCGAGGTGATCATTCGCCAGATGCTGCGCAAGGTCGAAGTGGAGGCCTCCGGCGAGACCGGCCTGTTGCGCGGCGAGCAACTCGATCGTTCTCGGGGCCTCGAGCTCAACGAGCGCGTCTCGGCCGACGGCAAGTCGCCGGCGGTGTTCGAGCCGGTGCTGCTCGGCATCACCAAGGCGTCGCTTGCCACCGAGTCCTTCATCTCGGCGGCGTCCTTCCAGGAGACCACCCGGGTACTCACCGAGGCCGCGGTTCGGGGTCTCAAGGACGATCTGCGGGGCCTGAAGGAAAACGTCATCGTCGGCCGGCTGATCCCGGCAGGCACCGGGTTCGCGTATCACGCGCGCCGGCGCCGCAAGCCCGAGGACGTCGCCCGGCGCAGCTTCATGGACGTGGGTGGGGGCCTGCCCGATACGGAAGAAGCGAGCGTCGGCGAAGACGCTGAAGCCGCCGCCAGCGGTTGATATCCCCCGGCGTCCCTCTTCCGCACGGCGGGAGAGGGACGTTTCGGCCCGGACCGCCCGGGAGTCATATTGCGACGCAACATTTTGGTTGACAGCCCCTTGAACGGCTTCTAGAATTCGCCGCCCTTGAGCCCCGGCCCCATCCGCCGGGTCGAAAAACCAACACCACGACCGGGCCGCCTGCACAGGCGGCCCGGTTTCATCTTGGAGGCGTGCATTAAGGCCGCCTCGTCGAGGCAGGAGAGTTATGGCGACGACCACGCAATTGATCCGCAAGCCGCGCGTGTCGGCCACGTACAAGAGCAAGGTGCCGGCGCTCGGTGCGAGCCCGCAGAAGCGCGGCGTGTGTACGCGCGTGTACACCACCACGCCGAAGAAGCCGAACTCGGCGTTGCGCAAGGTGTGCCGCGTGCGCCTCACGAACGGCTACGAAGTCACGAGCTACATCGGCGGCGAAGGTCACAACCTGCAGGAGCACTCGGTGGTGATGATCCGCGGCGGCCGCGTGAAGGACCTGCCCGGCGTGCGCTATCACACCGTCCGCGGCACGCTCGATTGTGCGGGCGTGACCGATCGCAAGCAGAGCCGCTCGAAGTACGGCGCCAAGCGGCCGAAGAAATAAGCGTGTGAGCCATCATGTCCAGACGCGCACAAGCCCCGACCCGCAGCATCCTGCCGGATCCGAAGTTCAACAGCGAAATGCTGGCGAAGTTCATGAACGTCGTCATGAAGCGTGGCAAGAAGTCGGCCGCCGAGCAGATCCTGTACGGCGCGCTCGACCGCATCGCGGAGAAGACCGGCAAGCCCGACGACCAGTCGATCCAGGTGCTGACGCAGGCGCTGGAGAACGTGAAGCCCGTGGTCGAAGTGAAGTCACGCCGCGTCGGCGGTGCCACCTACCAGGTGCCCGTCGAAGTGCGCTCCAGCCGCCGGCAGACGCTCGCGATGCGCTGGGTGATCGAGGCGGCGCGCGTCCGCAGCGAGAAGTCCATGGCGCACCGGCTCGCGCATGAGTTGATGGATGCGGCCGAAAACCGCGGCGCGGCCGTGCGCAAGCGCGAAGACACGCACCGCATGGCGGAGGCCAACAAGGCCTTCGCCCACTACCGCTGGTAATTGCATGAGCGCGGTCCCTGACTCACGTACAGGCAGCGTCGGGCGCCGCACGAAGGATTCGGCTGTGGCACGCACTACGCCCATCGAGCGCTACCGCAACATCGGTATCTCCGCGCACATCGACGCCGGCAAGACCACGACGACGGAGCGCATCCTTTTCTATACGGGTGTCTCGCACAAGATCGGCGAGGTGCACGACGGCGCGGCCGTGATGGACTACATGGAGCAGGAACAGGAGCGCGGCATCACCATCACGGCCGCCGCCACCACCTGCTTCTGGAAGGGGATGGACAACCATTTCCCCGAGCACCGCATCAACATCATCGACACGCCGGGCCACGTCGACTTCACCATCGAGGTCGAGCGGAGCCTGCGTGTGCTCGACAGCGCGGTCGCAGTGTTCTGCGCCGTGAGCGGCGTGCAGCCGCAGTCGGAGACGGTGTGGCGGCAGATGAACAAGTACCGCGTGCCGCGCATCGCCTTCGTCAACAAGATGGATCGCGCCGGCGCCAATTTCCTGCGCTGCGTGCAGCAGATCCGCGAGCGGCTGCGCGGCAACGCCGTGCCCATCCAGCTGCCGATCGGCGCCGAGGAGAAGTTCGAGGGCGTGGTCGACCTGATCCGCATGAAGTCGATCTACTGGGACGAAGAAACCCAGGGCATGCGCTTCGAATACCGCGACATCCCGGCGGACATGAAGGCGCAGTGCCGACGAATATCGCGCCAAGATGATCGAGGCGGCGGCCGAGGCGAACGAGGAACTGCTGGAGAAGTTCCTCGAGTCGAGCGACCTGACCGAGGAAGAGATCCGCAGGGGTCTGCGCGAGCGCGCGATCCACAACGAGATCTGCCTGACCATGTGCGGCTCGGCCTTCAAGAACAAGGGCGTGCAGGCGATGCTCGATGCGGTCATCGAGTACATGCCCTCGCCGGTCGAAATGCCGCCGACCCCTGGCAAGCTCGACGACGGCACCGACGGCCGTGCGCAAGCCGGACGACGACGAGCCGTTCGCCGCGCTCGCCTTCAAGATCCTCAACGATCCGTTTGTCGGCAACCTGACGTTCTTCCGGGTGTACTCCGGCACGCTCAATTCGGGCGATGCGAGTCTACAACCCGATCAAGGACAAGAAGGAGCGCATCGGGCGCCTGCTGCAGATGCACGCCACCGAGCGCACCGAGATCAAGGAAGTGCGCGCCGGCGACATCGCCGCGGCGGTCGGCCTCAAGGACGTGACCACCGGCGACACGCTGTGCGATCCGGAAAATGTCATCACGCTCGAGAAGATGGTGTTCCCGGAGCCGGTCATTTCCGTGGCGGTCGAGCCGAAGACGAAGGCCGACCAGGAAAAGATGGGCATGGCGCTGCAGCGCTTGGCGAAGGAAGACCCGTCATTCCGCGTCAGCACCGACCAGGAATCCGGGCAGACCATCATCGCCGGCATGGGCGAGCTGCACCTCGAAATCATCGTCGATCGCATGAAGCGCGAGTTCAAGGTCGAGGCCAACGTCGGCAAGCCGCAGGTCGCCTATCGCGAGACCATCCGCTCCAAGGTCGAACAGCAGGGCAAGTTCGTGCGCCAGTCGGGCGGCCGCGGCCAATACGGCGACATCTGGCTGCGACTCGAGCCGCAGGAGCCGGGCAAGGGCTACGAGTTCGTCAACGGCATCGTCGGCGGCGCCGTGCCGCGCGAGTACATCCCGGCGGTCGACAAGGGCATCAAGGAAGCGATGGAAACCGGCGTGCTCGCAGGCTTCCCGATCGTGGACGTCAAGGTCACCGCGTTCGACGGCTCGTACCACGACGTCGATTCGAGCGAAATGGCGTTCAAGATTGCGGGCTCGATCGGCTTCAAGGAGGGCTTCATGAAGGCGAAGCCCGTGCTGCTCGAGCCGATCATGAAGGTCGAAGTCGTGACGCCCGAGGACTACTACGGCGACATCATCGGCGATCTCAATCGGCGCCGCGGCCAGATCCTCGGCATGGACGAATCGCCCTCCGGCAAGGTGATCGCAGCCGAAGTGCCGCTGGCGGAAATGTTCGGCTACGCCACCTCGGTGCGCTCGATGAGCCAGGGACGGGCGACCTTCACCATGGAATTCGCCAAGTACGTCGAAGTGCCGAAGAACGTCGCCGATGCGGTGATGAAGAAAGAATAAGTGACCTCCAATCCAACGCAAGATCCAGTGAGCAGCCATGGCTAAGGAAAAATTTGCACGCACCAAGCCGCACGTAAACGTGGGGACGATTGGTCACGTTGATCACGGCAAGACGACCCTGACGGCGGCGTTGACGAAGGTGATGGCGGAGAAGTTTGGCGGGCGAGTTCACGGCGTACGACCAGATTGACAAGGCGCCGGAGGAGCGCGCGCGCGGGATCACGATTGCGACCGCGCACGTGGAGTACCAGAGCGCGAACCGGCACTACGCGCACGTGGATTGCCCGGGACATGCGGACTACGTGAAGAACATGATCACGGGTGCCGCGCAGATGGACGGGGCGATTCTGGTGGTGAGTGCGGCGGATGGGCCGATGCCGCAGACGCGCGAGCACATCTTGCTGGCGCGCCAGGTGGGGGTGCCCTACATCGTGGTGTACATGAACAAGGCGGACATGGTGGATGACGCGGAGCTTTTGGAGCTGGTGGAGCTCGAGGTGCGCGATCTGCTGACGCTGTACAAGTTTCCTGGCGACAAGACGCCGATCATCGTGGGCTCGGCGCTGAAGGCACTCGAGGGGGATGACTCCGAGCTTGGCACGCAGTCGGTGCTGAAGCTGGTGGAGGAGATGGACGAGTACATTCCGGTGCCGAAGCGCGCGATCGACGGGCCGTTTCTGATGCCGGTGGAGGACGTGTTCTCGATCTCGGGGCGCGGCACGGTGGTGACGGGGCGCATTGAGCGCGGGATCGTGAAGGTGAACGACGAGGTGGAGATCGTGGGGTTGAAGGAGACGACCAAGACGATCTGCACCGGGGTGGAGATGTTCCGCAAGCTCCTCGATGAGGGGCAGGCGGGGGACAACGTGGGCGTGCTGCTGCGCGGCACCAAGCGCGAGGAAGTGGAGCGCGGGCAGGTGCTGGCGAAGCCCGGCAGCATCACGCCGCACACGAAGTTCGAGTGCGAGGTGTACGTGCTGACCAAGGAGGAGGGCGGACGGCACACGCCGTTCTTCAAGGGGTACCGGCCGCAGTTTTACTTCCGCACCACGGACGTGACGGGAGCGGTGGAGCTGCCGGCGGGCACCGAGATGGTGATGCCGGGAGACAACATCAAGATGGTGGTGGAGCTGATCAGCCCGATCGCGATGGAAGAGGGCCTGCGCTTCGCCATCCGCGAGGGCGGCAAAACCGTCGGCGCCGGCGTCGTCGCCAAGATTCTGAAGTAAGGTTTTTCATCCATGGCCAACCAGAACATCCGCATCCGGCTCAAGGCGTTCGATCATCGCCTGATCGACACGTCGGCGCGCGAGATCGTCGAGACCGCGAAGCGTACCGGCGCGACGGTCCGCGGTCCGGTGCCGCTGCCGACCAAGATGGAGCGCTTCACGGTGCTGGTTTCCCCGCACGCCGACAAGGATGCGCGCGACCAGTACGAGCTGCGCACGCACAAGCGGCTCATGGACATCCTCAACCCCACCGACAAGACGGTGGATGCGCTGATGAAGCTCGAGCTGCCGGCAGGGGTGGACGTCCAGATCAAGCTGAACTAAAGGGCTTGGGTTGCAGGCCCCGGCCCGGCTATACTTCGCGGCTCTTTTTTGCCCGCCCTTTTGGCGGGCGCAGCCATCGGTGTTCCATGAGCGACCGCCAACCGTAGCGGAACGCTCGGCTACGAGGAATGCAAATGACCATTGGTCTGGTTGGCCGCAAGTGCGGCATGACCCGTGTTTTCACCGACGCCGGTGAAACCGTCCCCGTGACGGTGATCGAGGCGTTGCCGAACCGCATCACGCAGGTCAAGAGCGCCGACACCGACGGCTATCGCGCGCTGCAGGTGACCATTGGCACCCGCCGCCAATCCCTCCTGACCAAGCCCGTCGCCGGCCACTATCGCCAAGGCGAATGTGGCGCCGGGCGCGCCTCCTGTGGGAGTTCCGCCTCGTGGGCAGGCGAGGGCGCGGACCTCAAGCCGGGGGCCGAGCTCAAGGTCGACCAGTTCCAGGCCGGCCAGATCGTGGACGTCACCGGGCACCACGATCGGCAAGGGCTTCGCGGGCATCATGAAGCGCCACAACTTCGCGGGCGGCATGCCTCGCACGGCAACTCGGTGTCGCACCGCGCACCGGGCTCCATCGGTCAGCGCCAGACGCCGGGACGCGTGTTCCCGGGCAAGCGCATGTCCGGCCACATGGGCGTCGCCGTCGCACGATCGAGAACCTGCGGATCGTGCAGGTCGATGCGGAGCGCAACCTGCTGCTGATCAGCGGCGCGGTGCCCGGTGCCGAGGGCGGCGACGTGATCGTGAGACCGTCGGTCAAGGCCGCCGCGCGCGCGCGCAAGCCCAAGGTCGCGACGGCGAAGACGGCGGCGAAGACGGCGGCGAAGAAGTAAGAGACCAGCATGAAGCTCAAACTCGTCAACGGCGGGGGCTCCAAGGCGGAAGTGCAGGTTTCCGACGAGGCCTTCGGCCGCGACTACAACGAAGCGCTGGTGCACCAGGTCGTGACCGCCTACATGGCGGCCGGCCGTGCGGGCACCAAGGCGCAGAAGACGCGCGCCGAAGTGCGCGGCGGCGGCAAGAAGCCGTGGAGCCAGAAGGGCACCGGCCAGGCACGCGTCGGCAGCATCCGCAGCCCGATCTGGGTCGGCGGCGGCAGGGCCTTCGCGGCGCAGCCGCGCGATTTCTGCCAGAAGGTCAATCGCAAGATGTATCGCGCCGCGATGCGCTCGCTCGTGTCGGAGCTGGTGCGTCAGGAACGGCTGGTCGTGTCGCAGTCGCTCGAGCTCGACGCGCCGAAGACCAAGCTGCTCGCGCAGAAGCTCAGCGACTGGAGTTGCCGAACGTCGCTGATCGTGGTCGAGGCGCTTCGACGAGAAGCTGTTCCTGGCAGCGCGCAATCTGCCCGCACGTCGACGTGATGGCGGCTGCGGCCGTCGATCCCGTGAGCCTGGTCCGGCACGACAAGGTCCTGGCCACCGTGGCTGCGCTCAAGCTGCTCGAGGAGCGGCTCGCATGAAGCGCGACGCTGAACAAGGAACGCTTGATGACCGTGCTGATCGAGCCGCACGTGTCGGAGAAGGCCGCGCGCGTCTCCGAGAACGGCAATCAGTTCGTGTTCCGCGTGCGCGACGATGCGCGCGCAGCGACGTGAAACAGGCGCGTCGAATTGATGTTCGACGTCAAGGTCGACGCCGTGAATGTGCTCAACCAGCGCGGCAAGACACGCGCTTCGGCCAGATCGTGGGCCGCCGCTCCGGCTTCAAGAAAGCCTACGTGCGGCTGGTGGCGGGCCAGACGATCGATTTCATCGGCGGCGATGAGTAAGGAATCAGAGAGCATGGCACTCATCAAGATCAAGCCGACCTCTCCGGGCACGCGCTTCGCAGGTGAAGATCGATCGCTCGCACCTGCACAAGGGCGAGCCCACATCGCCCTGCTCGACGCACAAGAACAACGCACCGGCGCGCGCAACACGTCGGGCCGGCAGACGACGCGCCACATCGGCGGCGGCCACAAGCAGCGCTATCGCATCGTCGACTTCAAGCGCGACAAGGACGGCGATTCCGGCGTGGTCGAGCGCCTCGAATACGATCCGAATCGCACCGCGCATCTGGCGCTGGTGCTCTACAAGGACGGCGAGCGGCGCTACATCATCGCGCCGAAGGGCGTGCAGGCGGGCGACGAAATGCCGCTCCGGCGCCGGATGCGCCGATCAAGTCGGGCAACGCCATGCCGCTGCGGCACATCCCGGTGGGCTCGCACCGTGCACTGCATCGAGCTGAAAGCCCGGCAAGGGCGCGCAGCTCGCGCGCAGTGCCGGGCGGCTCGGCACAGTTCGCGGCGCGCGAGGGCGTCTATGCCACGATCCGCGCTGCAAGTCGGGCGAGATCCGCAAGGTGCACGTCGACTGCCGCGCCACCATCGGCGAGGTCGGCAACGACGAGCACAACCTGCGCAGCTTCGGCAAGGCCGGCGCGGTGCGCTGGCTCGGCGTGCGCCCGACGGTGCGCGGCGTCGGCGATGAACCCGGTCGATCACCCGCACGGCGGCGGCGAAGGCAAGTCCGGTCAGGGTAATCCGCATCCGGTGTCGCCGTGGGGCTTGCAGACCAAGGGTAAGAAGACGCGCCACAACAAGCGCACCGACAGCATGATCGTGCAGCGTCGCAAGAAGGAGGAGATCTCGTGCCTCGTTCGCTCAAGAAAGGCCCGTTCGTCGATCTGCACCTGGCCGAGAAGGTGCAGGCGGCCGTGCAGAAGAACGATCGCCGGCCGATCAAGACCTGGTCGCGCCGCTCGATGGTCATGCCCGACATGGTCGGTCTCACGCATCGCCGTGCACAACGGGCGCCTGCACGTGCCGGTGCTGGTGTCCGAGAACATGGTCGGCCACAAGCTCGGCGAATTCGCGCCGACGCGCACCTTCAAGGTGCACTCCGGCGACAAGAAAGTCGACGGCGGCGGAGTAAGCGCGATGCAGATCAAGGCAAAGCTCAAGTACGCGCGCATCTCCCCGCAGAAATGCCGGCTGGTCGTGGACACGATCCGCGGCAAGTCCGTCGGGCTCGCGCTGCAGACGCTGAACTTCATGCCGAAGAAGGGCGCGAAGCTCGTGCGCAAGGTGCTGGAATCCGCGATCGCCAATGCCGAGAACAATTTCAACGCCGACATCGACGAGCTGAAGGTGGCGCGCATCGAGGTCGATGCCGGCGCCGATGCTCAAGCGCTTTCACGCGCGCGCCAAGGGGCGCGGCATGCGCATCCTCAAGCGCAACAGTCACATCATCGTGCAAGTGGCCGACGGCAAGGCGTGAGGTAGGAACCTATGGGTCAGAAAGTCAATCCGATCGGTATTCGCCTCGGCATCACGCGCGACTGGAGGTCGAAGTGGTACGCCGGCACGCGAGCCTTTCCGCGGTCACGTCTACACCGATCACCTGGTGCGCAAGTTCCTGCGCAAGAAGCTCGCCGATGCGTCGGTGAGCCGCATCAACATCGAGCGCGCCGCCAGCCGGCCAACATCACCATTCACACGGCGCGGCCGGGCATCGTGATCGGCAAGAAGGGCGAGGACATCGAGAAGCTGCGCATCGACGTGGCCAAGATGATGAAGATGCCGGTCGTGGATCTGCGGCTCAACATCGCCGAGATCCGCAAGCCCGAGCTCGATGCGAAGCTGGTCGCCGAGGGCATCGCGCAGCAGCTCGAGAAGCGCGTGATGTTCCGCCGCGCCATGAAGCGCGCCGTGACCAACACCATGCGCAGTGGCGCGCTCGGCATCAAGGTGCGCGTTTCCGGCCGCCTGAACGGCGCGGAGATCGCGCGCACCGAGTGGTATCGCGAGGGCCGCGTCCCGCTGCACACGTTCCGCGCCGACATCGACTACGGCCTGGCCGAGGCGCAAGACCACCTACGGCGTCATCGGCGTCAAGGTGTGGATCTTCAAGGGCGAAATGTTCGAGAAGCCGCAAGTCGAGGCGGAAGTCACCGCCGAGGCGGAGAAGGCGCCGGGCGAGAAGCCCGCGATCGACAAGCCGGCGGCCGAGAAGCCGGCGACCGAGACGACCGTTCAAGGGTAAACGGCCATGATGCAGCCGAAGCGGACCAGGTTCCGCAAACAGTTCAAGGGCCGCAACCCCGGCCTGCGCGCAGCGCGGCAGCACGGTCGCGTTCGGCGAGTACGGCCTGAAGGCCACCAGCCGCGGCCGCATGACGGCGCGCGAGATCGAAGCGGCGCGCCGCGCGATGTCGCGCTACGTGAAGCGCGGCGGGCAGATCTGGATCCGCGTGTTTCCGGACGTGCCGGTCACCCAGAAGCCGCTCGAAGTGCGCATGGGCAGCGGCAAGGGCAACGTCGAGTACTGGGTCGCGCGCGTGCAGCCCGGCAAGATGCTGTTCGAGATCGAAGGCGTGACCGAGGACATCGCGCGCGAAGCGTTCCGCCTCGCCGCCGCCAAGCTGTCGGTGTCGACCATGTTCGTGCGACGACAGGTGCGGTGATGAAGTATCAAGGAACTGCGCGGCAAGGAACCCGCCGATCTGGAAGAGGAGCTGCTCAAGCTGCGCCGCGAGCAGTTCAACCTGCGCATGGCGCGCGCCTCGGGCCAGCCGGCGAAGACCGATCAATGGACCAAGGTGCGCAAGAACATCGCGCGCGTGAAGACGGTGCTCGGCGAGAAGCCGGCCGCCGCGGCCAAGAGGTAAGGCGGATGAGCGATACGGCAGAGATCGAGGAGACGCGAGCGGCGGCGAACAGCACGCTCACCGGGCGCGTCACCAGCAACAAGATGAACAAGACCATTGCGGTCGAGATCGAGCGGCTGGTGAAGCATCCGACGTACGGCAAGTACATCCGCCGCACCACCAAGCTGCTGGCGCACGACGAGAACAACGAGTGCCGCGAAGGCGACACGGTGGCGATCGCGCAGTGCCGGCCGATGTCGCGCCGCAAGTCCTGGCGGCTGGTGCGCGTCGTGACGCGCGCCGCAGCGACCTGATAGAGGCCGAGCCATGATCCAGATGCGAACCATGCTCAATGCGGCCGACAACAGCGGCGCGCGCACGCCTGATGTGCATCAAGGTGCTCGGCGGCTCGAAGCGCCGCTACGCCACCGTGGGCGACGTCATCAAGGTGAGCATCAAGGACGCGATCCCGCGCGGCAAGGTGAAGAAGGGCGAGGTGTACGACGCGGTCGTGGTGCGCACCCGGCGCGGCGTGCGCCGGCCGGACGGCTCGCTGATCCGCTTCGACGGCAACGCCGCGGTGCTGCTGACCACCAAGCTCGAGCCCATCGGCACGCGCATCTTCGGACCGGTGACGCGCGAGCTGCGCAACGTCGCAGTTCATGAAGATCATTTCGCTCGCACCCGAAGTGCTGTGAGACGCGAACATGCAGAAAGATTCGCAAAGGCGACGAGGTCGTCGTGATCGCGGGCCGGGACAAGGGCCGGCGCGGCGCGGTCATCGAGGTGCTCGAGGACGACCGCGTGCGTCGTCGAGAACGTCAACATGGTCAAGAAGCACCAGCGGCCGAATCCGCAACGCAACGTGCAGGGCGGCATCGTCGAGAAAGAGGCGCCGCTGCACATCTCGAACGTGGTGTTGTTCAACCCGGCCGCCAAGAAGGGCGACCGGGTCGGCATCCGCACGCTCGCCGACGGACGGCGCGGTGCGCTTCTTCAAGTCCAACAAAGAAGTGGTCGACGCGTGAGCGTGACGGTACTGATATGCATGGCCAGACTGCAGCAACATTACCGCGACAAAGTCGTGCCCGAGCTCAAGGCGAGCGCTCGGGCTCAACAACCCCATGCAGGTGCCGCGCATCACCAAGATCACGGTCAACATGGGCGTGGGCGAGGCGGTCGCGGACAAGAAGATCATGGACAACGCGGTCGGCGATCTGACCAAGATCACCGGCCAGAAGCCGATCGTCACCAAGGCGCGCAAGTCGGTCGCGACTCGTTCAAGGTGCGCGACGGCCAGCAGGTCGGCTGCAAGGTGACGCTGCGCGGCGCGCGCATGTACGAGTTTCTCGACCGGCTCATCAACATCGCGATCCCGCGCATCCGCGATTTTCGCGGGCTGCCGAGCCGCTCGTTCGACGGCGCAGGGCAACTACAGCCTGGGCGTGCGCGAGCAGATCATTTTCCCGGAGATCGCCTACGACGAGATCGACCAGGTGCGCGGCATGGACATCACGATCACGACCAACGCGAAGGACGACAAGCAGGGCAAGCGCGCTGCTGGAAGCCTTCAATTTTCCGTTCCGACGCTGAAAGGTTCAAGCATGGCCAAGACCAACATGATCGAGCGCGAGAAACGGCGCGCCAAAGTGGTGAAGAAGTACGCCGCCAGGCGCGCCGCGCTCAAGGAGACGATCCGCGAGCCGAAGACCAGCGTCGAGGATCGGCAGGCGGCGCAGGCGAAGCTGCAGGAGCTGCCGCGCGATGCCAACCCGATCCGCAAGCGCAACCGCTGCGCGATCACCGGACGTTCGCGCGGCGTGTACCGCAAGTTCGGCCTGGCGCGCACCAAGCTGCGCGAGGCGGCCATGCGCGGCGAAATTCCGGGTCTGCAGCAAGGCGAGCTGGTGAGGGTGCGCGCATGAGCATGACTGATCCGATTGCCGACCTGCTGACGCGCATCCGCAACGGGCAGCGCGCCGGGCAAGCCCGAGGTGTCCATGCCGTCGCATCGCGACGCCAAGGTCGCGGTGGTCAAGGTGCTGAAGGACGAGGGCTACATCGCCGACTTCGCGGTGGTGCGCGAGGGCCGCAAGGCGAGCCTCAACGTTCAGCTCAAGTATCACGAGGGCCGGCCGGTGATCGACCGCATCGATCGCGTCAGTCGCCCGGGCCTGCGGATCTATCGCGGGCGCGAGGGCGCTGCCGCGCATCCTCGGTGGGATGGGCACTGTGATCGTCTCGACGCCCAAGGGCGTGATGACGGACGCCCAGGCGCGCGCGAGCGGGCAGGGCGGCGAAGTTCTTTGCATCGTGTCGTGAGATAGCCATGTCGCGAGTTGCAAGACAAGCCAGTCGAGCTGCCGCAGGGTGTGAGCGCCACCGTGGCGGACGCCGCGTCACCGTGAAGGGCGCCAAGGGCAGCCTCACGCTCGCGCTCAAGCCGGGCATCAAGGTGGTGCAGGAGCAGCAGAAGCTGGCCGTTACCGTCGGCCGCGCAGAGCGAGGGCATCAACGCCATCGCGGGCGCGACCCGCGCGCATCTCGCCAACATGGTGCTCGGCGTGAGCAAGGGCTACGAGCGCAAGCTCGAGCTGGTGGGCGTCGGCTATCGCGCGGCGGTCCAGGGCAAGGCGCTCAACCTGACGCTCGGCTTTTCGCATCCGATCGCCTTCGCGATTCCGGAGGGCATCACGATCGAGACCCCGAGCCAGACCGAGATCGTCGTCAAGGGCATCGATCGGCAGAAAGTCGGCCAGGTGGCCGCCGAAATCCGCGGCTTCCGACCGCCCGAGCCCTACAAGGGCAAGGGTGTGCGCTACTCGGGCGAGCAGCATCGAGCTGAAGGAAGCGAAGAAGAAGTGAGGCTGGGGTTAGACCATGAATGACGCGAGAAACAAGAAGGCCCAGCGGCTGCGCCGCGCGGCGCGCACGCGCGCCAAGATCCGCGAGCTGCGCTACGCGCGGCTGTCGGTGCATCGCAGCGCGCAGCACATCTACGCGCAGGTCATCGCGGCCGACGGCGGCCACGTGGTCGTGGCGGCCTCGACGCTGCAGAAGAGCGTGCGCGAGGGGCTCAAGGCCACCGGCAACATCGAGGCTGCCAAGGCCGTGGGCAAGGCGATCGCCGAGCGCGCCAAGGCGGCCGGTATCGAACAGGTGGCATTCGACCGTTCGGGCTTCAAGTATCACGGTCGTGTCAAGGCGCTCGCGGACGCTGCGCGCGAGCACGGTCTCAAGTTCTAGAGAGGTCGACGAATCCATATGGCGAGAGTCGAAAAACCAGCCAATCCGGCGATGAGCTGCTCGAGAAGCTCGTAGCGGTCAACCGCGTGGCCAAGGTCGTCAAGGGCGGCCGCCAGTTCGGCTTCACCGCGCTCACCGTGGTGGGCGACGGCGCCGGCCGCGTCGGCTTCGGCTACGGCAAGGCGCGCGAAGTGCCGGTCGCCATCTCCAAGGCGATGCAGCAGGCGCGCAAGAACATGGTCAACGTGCAGTCTGCGAGAACGACACGTTGCACTACGCGATCACGGGCGCCCATGGCGCCACGCGCGTCTACATGCAGCCCGCGGCCGAAGGCACCGGCGTCATCGCCGGCGGCGGCATGCGCGCGGTGTTCGAGTGCGCCGGCGTGCGCAACGTGCTGGCGAAGAGCTACGGCTCGCGCAATCCGATCAACGTGGTGCGCGCCACGATGAAGGCGCTGGCCAACATCCGCTCGCCCGAGGACATCGCGGCCAAGCGCGGCAAGACGGTCGAGGAAATCCTGGGGACCAGCGCAATGAACGCTGGCCGCAACAGACTCAAGGTCACGCTGACCAGGAGCATCCACGGCCAGCTGCAGAGCATCCGCGCTTCGGTGCGGGGTCTCGGGCTGCGCCGCATCCGTCAGAGCGTGGTGGTCCAGGACACGCCGCAGAACCGCGGCATGATCGCGGCGGCTGACGCACCTGTTGAAGGTCGAGCAAGCGAGTTGAGACAGTCATGCGACTGAATTCGATGAAACCCGCCCGCGGCGCGAAGCGGCCGCCGCTTGCGTGTCGGCCGCGGCGCGTCCGCCGGCCAGGGCAAGACCTGCGGCCGCGGCGTCAAGGGTCAGCGCGCGCGCAAGGGCGGCTACCACAAGGTGGGCTTCGAAGGCGGCCAGATGCCGCTGCAGCGCCGCCTGCCGAAGACGGGCTTCCGCTCCGCCATCAAGGCCTCGCGCGCCGAGATCCGCCTGAGCGAGCTGCAGACGCTGCTCGCCGAGGTGATCGACCTGCAGGCGCTGATCGAGGCAGGCGTCGTGCCGGCGCAGACCGAGCGCGCCAAGGTGATCCGTTCCGGCGAGACTCAAGAAGGCCGTGAGGCTCAAGGGCGTGGCGGTCACCAAGGGCGCGCGCGCCGCCATCGAAGCGGCCGGCGGCAAGATCGAAGAGTAAGAGAGAACCGAGTGGCGCAATCCCGTCACCAACAATCCGGCCGCCGCCTTTGGCGAAGCGACGCGTCTCACCGAGATGCGCCGCCGCCTGCTGTTCCTGCTCGGCGCGCTGATCGTGTTCCGCATCGGCACCTTCATCCCGGTGCCCGGGATCGATCCGGCCGCGCTGGCGCGCTTCTTCGAGGACCAGGCGGGCACGATCCTCGGCATCTTCAACATGTTCTCGGGCGGCGCGCTCGAGCGCTTCAGCATCTTCGCGATGAACGTGATGCCGTACATCTCGGCGTCGATCATCATCCAGATGATGACGGTGGTGGTGCCGAGCTGCCGGCGCATCAAGAAGGAAGGCGAATCGGGCCGGCGCAAGATCACGCAGTACACGCGCTACGGCACGGTGATGCTGGCGGTGTTCCAGAGCTTCGGCGCCGCGGTGGCGCTGCAGAACGGCGGCATGGTGATCAATCCCGGGCCCGCAGTTCCTGTTCACGGCGACGGTGACGATGACCACCGGCACCATGTTCCTGATGTGGCTCGGCGAGCAGATCACCGAGCGCGGCATCGGCAACGGCATCTCGATGATCATCATGGCGGGCATCGTGGCGGGCCTGCCGACGGCGATCGCCAACACGCTGCAGCAGGTGCAGTCGGGCGAAATGGAAGGGCGTGTTCGCGCTCGTGCTGGTCATCGTCGTGCTCGGCGTGACGGCGTTCTGCGTGTTCGTCGAGCGGGCCCAGCGGCGCATCGCGGTCAACTATGCCAAGCGCCAGGTCGGGCGGCGCCTCTACGCCGGCCAGAGCAGTCACCTGCCGTTCAAGCTCAACATGTCGGGCGTGATCCCGCCGATCTTCGCCTCCTCGCTCCTGTTGTTCCCGGCGACGCTCGCGAGCTTCTTCGCGGTCGATCAGCAGCCGACGCGGTGCAATCGTTCCTGCAGCAGCTCTCGGCGATGCTGGGCTACGGCCAGCCGGTGCACCTGGCGCTGTACGCGGCGCTGATCATCTTCTTCTGCTTCTTCTACACCGCGCTGGTGTTCAACGCGCGCGAGACGGCGGACAACCTGAAGAAATCGGGTGCGTTCATCCCGGGCATCCGACCGGGTCAGCAGACCGCGGAATACATCGACAAGGTGCTGACGCGGCTCACGCTGTGGGGCGCGCTGTACGTCACCGCGGTGTGCATCCTGCCGGAGCTGCTCAACGCCTACGGCAGTGTCCCGTTCCAGTTCGGCGGCACCAGCCTGCTGATCGTGGTGGTGGTGGTGATGGATTTCATGGCCCAGCTGCAGGCGCACCTGATGTCGCACCAGTACGAGGGCCTGATGAAGAAAGCCAACCTGCGCGGTTACGGAAGCGGGGCAGCCGCAGATGAAAGTACGGCCATCGGTCAAGAAGATCTGCAAGAACTGCAAGGTCGTGCGCCGCCGCGGCGTCGTCTACATCATCTGCAGCGCGATGCGCGGCACAAGCAGCGGCAGGGCTGAGGCCACAGAGCATTGATTATTTTAAGATTTTTAGCTAGAGTGCCGCACCTTTTTTGCGGTGCAACGAGACGGTAGGGGCAAGTTATGGCGCGCATCGCCGGCATCAACATCCCGATGAACAAGCACATCGTGATCGGTCTCACGTCGATCTTCGGCGTCGGCCACTCGCAGGCGCGGCGAGCCTGCGCGGGCGCCGGCGTCAAGCCCGACACCAAGGTGAAGGACCTCACCGAGGCCGAGGTCGCAGCGCTGCGCGCGCAGATCTCGAAGATCCCGGTGGAAGGCGATCTGCGGCGCGAGGTGTCGATGAACATCAAGCGGCTCATGGACCTCGGCACCTATCGCGGCATCCGTCACCGCAAGGGACTGCCGGTACGGGGCCAGCGCACGCGCACCAACGCGCGCACCCGCAAGGGACCGCGCAAGGCGGCGATCAAGATGAACGCGCCGGTCGGAAAGGTTTAACGGTGACCTGAAAGGTCACGAGGACATATGGCCGAACAGAAGCAGCAGCAGCAGGCGGGCGCAGCGGCGCCGGCCAAGCAGCGCAAGAAGGTACGCAAGAACGTGCTCGAGGCGATCGCGCACGTGCACGCGTCCTTCAACAACACGATCATCACGATCACGGACCGGCAGGGCAACACGCTCTCCTGGGCGACCGCTGGCGGCTGCGGTTTCCGCGGCTCGCGCAAGAGCACGCCGTTCGCCGCGCAGGTGGCTGCCGAGAAGGCCGGCACGGCGGCGCAGGAGCACGGCGTCAAGAATGTCGAGGTGCGCGTGATGGGTCCGGGCCCGGGGCGCGAGTCCGCCGTGCGCGCGCTCAATGCCTGCGGCCTCAAGATCACCAACATCGAAGACGTCACCCCGATTCCCCACAACGGCTGCCGCCCGCCCAAGAAGCGGCGCGTCTAGTCGCAGCAGAGGCATTCATGGCTCGTTACCTCGGTCCCAAGTGCAAGCTCTCGCGTCGCGAGGGCACGGACCTGTTCCTGAAGAGCGGCGTCAAGCCGCTCGAGTCGAAGTGCAAGCTCGAAGTGCCGCCGGGCGGCATCAAGGGCGAGCGCCGCGGACGGCTGTCCGACTACGGCCTGCAGCTGCGCGAGAAGCAGAAGCTGCGCCGCATGTACGGCGTGCTCGAGCGCCAGTTCGCCAACTACTACCAGCGCGCGACCGGGCGCCCCGGCGCGACCGGCGAGACGCTGCTGCAGCTGCTCGAGACGCGCCTCGACAACGTCGTGTACCGCATGGGGTTCGCCGCCACGCGCGCCGAGGCGCGCCAGCTGGTGGCGCACAAGGCCATCGCGGTGAATGACAAGCTGGTCAACATTCCCTCGTACCAGGTCAAGGCCGGCGACACGATTGCGGTGCGCGAGAAATCCAGGAAGCAGCTGCGCATTGCGGCGGCGCTCGCGGTCGCCTCGCAGGTCGGCTTCCCGGACTGGGTCGAGGTGGACGACAAGAAGATGTTCGGCGTGCTCAAGTCGGTCCCCGACCGCGACGAATTCCTGCCCGACATCAACGAGAGTCTCGTGGTCGAGCTGTATTCGAAATAGTCTTTCAAGGTGGATCCAATGCAAGGATCGGTTTCCGAGTTCCTCAAGCCCCGCGTCGTCAAGGTACAGCCGCTCACGTCGCGCCATGCGCGCGTCGTGATCGAGCCCTTCGAGCGCGGGTTCGGCCATACGCTGGGCAACGCGCTGCGGCGCGTGCTGCTCTCCTCCATGCCCGGTGCCGCGATCACCGAAGCGGACATCGACGGGGTGCTGCACGAGTACACCAGCATCGAAGGTGTGCAGGAGGACGTCGTCGATATCCTGCTCAACCTCAAGGCGATTGCGCTGCGCATGCACACGCGTGACACCGCCGAGATCCGCCTGCACAAGAAGGGTCCCGGCCCGGTGACCGCAGGCGACATCGCCGGCGATCACGACATCGAGGTCCTGAACCCGGATCTCGTCATCGCCAACCTCACCAAGGCGGGCGAGCTCAACATGACGCTCAAGGTCGAGCGCGGCCGTGGCTACCGGCCGGCAGTGCAGCGCGCCGCGTTCGAGGAGCAGAGCCGTCCGATCGGGCGCCTGCAGCTCGATGCCTCGTTCTCGCCCGTGCGCCGCGTGACCTACACGGTCGAAGCGGCGCGCGTCGAGCAGCGCACCGACCTGGACAAGCTGATCATCGACATCGAGACCAACGGCACGATCGATCCGGAGGAGGCGATCCGCCGCGCGGGCTCGATCCTCAAGGACCAGCTGTCGGTGTTCGTCGACCTGCAGGGCCAGGATGAAGCGGTGTCGAAGGCCTCCGAGGCGCAGTTCGATCCGATCCTGCTGCGTCCCGTCGACGAGCTCGAGCTCACCGTGCGCAGCGCCAACTGTCTCAAGGCCGAGAACATTCACTACATCGGCGACCTGGTGCAGCGCACCGAAGTGGAGCTGCTGCGCACGCCCAATCTCGGCAAGAAGTCGCTCACCGAGATCAAGGAAGTGCTCGAGAGCCACGGGCTCTCCCTCGGCATGCGTCTCGAGAACTGGCCGCCGGCCGGGCTCAAGCGCGAGGACGAGCGGGAGAGCGCGTAAATGCGTCACCATCTTTCAGGCCGCCAGCTCAGCCGCAACAGCGCGCATCGCCACGCGCTGATGCGCAACATGGCGGCATCGCTCCTGCGTCACGAGACGATCCGCACCACGCTGCCCAAGGCCAAGGAGCTGCGCCGCGTGGTCGAGCCGCTCATCACGCTCGCCAAGAGCGACAGCGAGTCCTCGCGGCGGCGCGCGTTTGACCAGCTACGCGATGTCGACGTGGTGGAGAAGCTCTTCGGCGAGCTCGGGCCGCGCTATCAGGCTCGCCCCGGCGGTTACACGCGCATCCTGCGGATGTTCCCGCGTCCCGGCGATGCGGCGCCCATGGCGCTGATGGAGCTGGTCGATCAGCCCGAGAAGACGGTTACTCCTGCCGCGGCGGAGCCGAAGGGCAAAGCGAAGGCCGAAGCAAAGGCCGAAGCAAAGGCCGAAGCCAGGAAGGCGAAGGCAGCGAAGGAAGAGGCAGCGCCCGCGGAAGAGAAGTCCAGGCGCAAGGCGAAGAAAGCCGCCGAAGCGTCGGCCGCCGAGAGTGCCGAGTCGAAGCCGAAGAAAAAGACCGCGAAGAAGAAAGCGGCGGCGAAGACCAGCGCGAAGAAAGCCAAGAAGTAACGCCGCGCCGCGCGCATCCTGTAAAGGCCGGGTATCCCCCGGCCTTTCCTGTCTCTGGCGTCTGCGCAGATCTGACGATCGTCAGGGGGCGCGCCTGACCACAGTCCGTCGTCGAACAGGCCGCGCAGAGTGCATGATCCCGCGCAACGCAGCCGGCTCGCCCGGCTTTTTTTCGGCGTCTTACCAGGGAGAACCGTGATGTCTTTGCGCGATTCACGCGGCGTGCCGCTGTCCACTCGCAAGCCCGCTTCGCTCGCTCGCTATGAGAGGGCGCTCGAGCTCATCCAGAGCTATTTCGTCGATCCGCTCGCGGTGCTGGACGAGGCCGTCGCCGAGGATCCCGAGTTCGTCATGGGACATGCGATGCGCGCCGGGCTCATCATCATGTTCGGCGACCATTCGGTGCTGCCGCTGATGCGCGCGAGCATCGAGGCGGGCGAGCGGCTGGCAGGCCACGCCAACGACCGCGAGCGGCGCCATCTCGCCGCCGCGCGCGCCTGGCTCGAAGGCGACATGGCGGGCTCGGTCAGGCGTTATGGCGAGCTGCTGCACGACTATCCGCGCGACAGTCTCGCCCTGCAGATCGCCCACCTCGGGGATTTCTTCCTGGGGCAGTCAACCCTGCTGCGCGATCGCGTCGCGCAGGTACTGCCGTACTGGGACCGAAACGTTCCCGGGTACGGCTACGTGCTCGGCATGCATGCCTTCGGCCTCGAAGAGACCGCGCTCTACGCACGCGCCGAAGATGCCGGCCGACGCGCCCTCGAGCTCAACGCGCGCGACCCGTGGGCGGTGCACGCCGTGGCGCACGTGTTCGAAATGCAGGGACGCCAGGCGGACGGTATCCGCTGGCTGCTGTCGCGCGAGCAGGACTGGTCGCCCGACAACAGCTTCGCGATCCACAACTGGTGGCACCTGGCGCTCTATCACCTCGATCTCGGCGATCACGTCGCGGTGCTCGACCTGTACGACAGCCGCGTGCGCGCGCAGCCGTCGAAGTTCGCGCTCGACCTCGTGGATGCGTCCGCCTTGCTGTGGCGGCTCACCTTGCAGGGCATCGATGTCGGCAATCGCTGGCTGGAGATCGCCGATAGCTGGGAGCCGACCATCGGCGCCGGCTTCTACGCGTTCAACGATGCGCACGCCATGCTGGCGTTCACGAGCGCGGGTCGCGAGGCGAGCGCCGAGACGCTGCTCGCGTCGCTCGAACGGCGCGCGCGTGGTACCGGCACCAACGCGCGCATGGTGAGCGAAGTGGGTCTGCCGCTCGGCCGCGCGCTGCGCGATTTCGCACGCGCTGCCTATTCGGCGGCCGCCGATCAGCTGCTGGAGTTGCGCCCCATCGCACACCGCTTTGGCGGCAGTCATGCGCAACGCGATCTCATTCACCTGACGGCGCAGGAGGCCGCGCACCGCGCCGGGCGGCACCGGTTGGCGTTCGCGCTCGCCTCCGAGCGCACGCAACTCAAGCCCGCAAGCCCCTTCAACTGGCGGCTCGCGGCGCGCGCGGCGCGCAACATGGGCGATGCGCAGATCGCCAGCACCATGAGCGAGCGCGCGCTGGAAGTCGCCACGCAGCGTCTCGAGGCGGCGCGGGCCGCCTGATCCACAGGTCGCGCGCGCGGGAGATGGGGTCAGACCCCATTTTCCGCGCAGTGACATGCCGCACCTCTTTGTCTGGGAAATGGGGTCTGACCCCATCTCCCATCTTTCCCGCAGTGGCATGCCGCGCTTGTCTTGCGTAGGCTCTGCCCCAACCGGCGCTCGCCGGAAATCAAGAGAGGGGGCCGTCCATGAGCTTCGTATCTGAATTCAAAGAATTCGCCATGAAGGGCAACGTCGTCGACATGGCGGTTGGCGTCATCATCGGCGCCGCTTTCGGCAAGATCGTCTCCTCGCTGGTGAGCGACATCGTGACGCCGCCGCTCGGCATGGCGATCGGGGGGGTCAACTTCGCCGACCTGGCCGTGACCCTCGGTACGAATCCCGGCACCGGCGAACCGGTGGTGCTCAAGTACGGTGCCTTTCTCCAGACTGCCTTCGACTTCCTGATCATCGCCTTCGTGCTGTTCCTCGCCATCCGCGCCATCAACAAGCTCAAGAAGCCGCCCGTAGCGGCGGCGCCGCCGGCACCGGCCCGGCAGGAAGTGCTGCTGCAGGAGATCAGGGACCTGCTGGCGAAGAGATAGATAAGGAGAGGAAAGCGGAAGGTCAACGAGCCGGTCGGGTCAAGCCCTGGCGCGCACGGCGGCCGCCCCTGCAGCGGCGCGTTCCTTGGTCGCGGCGAGCTGGATGCGCAGCAGGTGTCTCATCGGGCGCGTGCGTGTCAGTGCCGGGATGCGCTCGGCGAACCATTCGGCCGCGCCCACGACCCAGAGTGGCACACGCGCACAGCCGCTGCGCCAGTCCACGATGGCCTCGAGTCGCGCGAAGCCCGCGGTGCGAAACAACCGGCTGAGCTCGCGATAGGTGTACTCGTGCAGATGAAATCCCGTCGCCGTGCGGTCGAAATGTCGCGAGATGTCGTGCGGGCCCGTCAGCCGGCTGGGGGTGACGCACACGTACGTTCCGCCTGGCTTGAGAGCGCGGAATATGTTGTCGAGCTGCTCGGCGGCATCTTCGGGATGCAGGTGCTCCATCAGCTGGTTGCTGTAGACCACGTCCACGTCTGAGGCCGGAATGCTCGTGCCGTCGGACAGCAACAGCCGGAAATTCGCCGGCGCCTCGGTGCCGCGGGTGATCTCGGTGGAGACATCCACGCCGTAGGCCTGGCGCACGCGCCGCGCGATCGTGTGAGCCACCAGGCAATCGCCGCAGCCGACTTCCAGGTACGCGCTGTCCGGCTTCAGAAAAAGGGAGAGCATCGACAACTGCTTGGCGACCTCCTTGTCGGGCGCGGCTGCCGTGGCTTTCTTGCGGTGCTGCGGATGGTCGGGCACCGTCCTGAACAACTCGTCGTACAGCTCGCTGTACAACCTGCCGCGCTCGGACTTGGCCGAATGGCGCAGGCGGTCGGCGAGCCGGCGCTCGATCTCGTAGTGAGCGCGAATCTGCTCCGGCGTGCGTGGATCAGGCATCGCATCAGTCCCCGGCGGCCCCAGAGGGTGGTCGATCGTAAAAGGTGCAAGGCGTGTGCCATGCACGAAGCCGTCGTCCGTGCGTGCACTTGCGCGAGTCCTGCCGAGCGACCCACCGGTATTTGCTACGCGATGGAAAAAACTTCCACGAGGACGGGCCGAAGGGGTCCGACCCCATTTTCGGCAGCGCGGACCGGATCGTAAAATGGGGTCTGACCCCTTCGGACTAACTGGCGAGCTGCGCAAACGCATCGCGTGTCAGGTTCTCGTGACCCGACACGGTCACCGCCACGTCGTCCTCGATGCGCACGCCGCCGTACGGCTTGAAGGCGTCGACCCGCGCCCAGTCGATGTGGCGTGCGTGCTGATTGGCGCGCGCCTGCGCCAGCAACAGCTCGATGAAGTAGAGACCGGGCTCGACCGTCACCGTGAAGCCTGGCTCCAGTGGGCGCGTGAGGCGCAGATAAGGATGGCCGGCGGGCTTCTCGATGGTGCTGCCGGTCTTGTCGCGCATGAAGCCGCCGACATCATGCACCTGCAGGCCAAGCAGGTGGCCGAGGCCATGCGGAAAGAAGACGGCGCTCAATCCGGATTCGACCGCCGCGCCTGCCTCGATGCGTATCACGCCGGCCTCGTGCAGCACTGCGGCGAGGCGCTGGTGCGCGAGCAGATGAAACTCGCGATAGTCGAGTCCCGGCCTGACGTCCTTGCACAGCGATTGCTGCACGCCGTCGACCGCATCCACGAGCGCCTTGAAATCGTCCGCGTGCGCCGCATGCGTGCGCGTGATGTCGCAGGCGTAGCCGTGATATTGCGCGCCCGCGTCGATGAGGAACGAGCGTCGCTGCCCGGGCGCGGGCGCACGGCGCTCGAGATGCTGGTAGTGCAGCACCGCGCCGTTCTCGTTGAACGCCACGATGTTGTTGTACGGCATCTCCTCTTCGCGATGGCCGCACGCCTGCAGATACGCCATGTGCGCCTGGTACTCGGACTCGCCCGCGCGAAACGCGCGCTCCGCGGCGCGATGGCCGCGCACCGCGATCGCGCTCGCGCGCCGCATGCATTCGAGCTCGTAGGGTGTCTTGCGTGCGCGGTCGAAGTCGGTTTGATCGAGGAACGGCCGTGGATTGACGTGCCGGAATCCCCACGCGCGCAGCTCCGGCGGCAGGTCGCCGATCACCACCGCGTTATCGAGCGCGCGGGGCAGCTGCTCGCGCGCCGCTTCGAGCGAATGCACGACGCGCAGGTCGAAGTGCTCGACCCAGAAATCAGCGGGCGTCGAGGCGGGCTTGTACCAGTAGTCCTGCGGCTGATGAAAAACCAGCGTCGGGCGCCGCCCCGGCGAATGAATGACGAAGCACTCCGGGTTGTCGAGCAGTGGCAGCCAGGCTTTGAACTGGGGGTTCACCTTGAACGGATAGGTCGCATCGTCCAGGAACTGGAGGCCCGGTGAGCCCGAATACACGATCAGGTGGTCATGTTGCGTCGCCTGCAGCGCGCGATCGGTGCGACGCGACAACTCGCGCAGGTGATCCGCATAAAGCTGTTCAAGGGTTTGCTGGGTCATCGCGAGGACCTCGGTATTCTCAATCTATTCAATCATTTAACACCATTGCGAGCGCCGCGGCCATGGGCGCGAGGCGTGAGCCGTTGCGATGGCTGACCGAGTGACCGGGTGGCGCTCTTCCGCAGCGCGCTACGCGTGGCACGCGCGTCTCCAGAAGCGGCGCTGCAACGATCTGCGGCGCCCGATCCGCTGCGACATCACCTGCGCAACACCCGCTTTCGCGTCGTGCGCATGCGCTTTCTCCAGCGTCGCAAACAACCGACAAAACAGGGGCTTCCAGTTTCAAAAGCCGGGTAAACACTCTAGAATGCGCCGCCGCGACGGGGCGAATTAACGAGACAAACCTGTGTTTGCTGCTGTCGCGTGAACCACAAACCTTCCAATTATTTTTTCGGGGTATAGAGATGAAGATCAAACTTGCTCTTAGCGCCCTCGCTGCAGCCTTCGTGCTCGGCGCGTGTGGCGGCGGTGGCGGGGACGCTGCTGACCAGGCGACCGAGGCTGCTGACGACGCGGCCATGGCCGCCGACGACGCGGCTGATGCCGCTGGTCAGGCTGCAGACTCGGCTGCGGACGCCGCTGGGCAGGCTGCCGACGCGGCGGTCGAGGCTGATGCGGCTGCGGACGCGGCCACTGAGCCGGCTCCCGCTCCGTAAGTTATCGGCTGAGATGATCTGGATAGCCTGGGCAGGCCACCGCGCCTGCCCAGGACCATCCCCGGCGCCGGCGCAGTCGGGCTGCCCGGCTCTCTCGAGGCAACAGTGGCGGTCAGTATCCGTGATGCGAAGAGGTCCCCAGAGGACCGCAAGTGGATACAGAAAGTCTACCGCGACTACCTGAGCGATCTCGCGACCCTCAACACCGGCATCTTTCCGGTCCTGGGTGAGTTCGGACATCGCGAGCCCGATCTGCTCGCCCGCTGGTTCGCAGACGATCGTTCCCACCCTCTCCTGATTCTGAAAGACGAGCAGCCGGCCGGCTTCGCGCTCATCGTGCGCCCGCCCGCGATGTCGCCGGCGCGGCCCGTCGTAGACCATCGCCTGTCGGAGTTCTTCGTATTGCGAAAGTACCGGCGGCTCGGCGTGGGGCGCGATGCCGCGCAACTCATCTTCAATCGCTTCGCCGGCGCCTGGGAAGTCACCGAGTACCTGCGCAACGCGGGCGCGGTGAGTTTCTGGCGGCAGGTGATCAGCGCGTACACGCGCGGCACGTACGAGGAACGCATCACCGACGGCGAAGTGCGCCAGCAGTTTCGCTCGGTCCCGGGCCCGCTGCGGGCCTGAACCCTCCCATCTCACCAGGAAGCACCATCATGGCCAATTCACGCACCGCGTCCCTCGATACGACCAAGACCGTCGAGGTCCTCAATCGCATCCTCGAGCTCGAGCTCGCGGGGGTCGTGCGCTACCTGCACTACAGCTTCATGATCTTCGGTCACCACCGCATCCCGATCGTCGCGTGGCTGCGCGGCCAGGCGACCGAGGCCACCGCGCACGCCGTGCTGGCCGGAGAGCACGTGACGGCGCTCGGCGGGCACCCCTCGCTCAAGATCGGGCGCCTGCTCGAGACGCACAAGCACAGCGTGGACGACATCCTCAAGGAGGCGCACGAGCACGAAGAACACGGACTCGCCGAGTACCGCGAGCTGCTCGAACTGGTGCAGGGCAAGAGCATCATGCTGGAGGAATACGCGCGCGATCAGATCGCCGCCGAAGATGAGCACGTGGCCGAGATCAAGAAGATGATGAGAAGAGGCTGAGTGGACAGCGCAGCTGCGCCCGCTGGCTCATCGAGCCGGGGAATTGCCAGCGCCGCGCCGAAGAATGGTGCCCCGGCTGTCACCCGCTGAGGCGACCGGGGCACGTGCTCATCGTTGTTTATCGTCCCCAGCAGTCGTTCGGCGTCAGTGCCAGGGAACCGCTTACACCGCGAACGTTGGCCTGGTTCAGGGTAAAAGTGGCGCAGCGAGGGTCATCAGCGGCCTGGGTGCCTTGCGGGACGGCCTGCAGACTGAATGTACTCGCAGTGGGAGCCGCTGCATTGCTGATCTGGTAATTGCCGCCGCCTGGCGTGGTGAACGGCAGCGCCACGCATCCAGCGTAAGTATTGGTGCGTGTGAAACAGCGCTCCAGATTCTGCGCGGTCTGCGTGAGGGCTGTCTTGGCATCCGTGCGGTTGGTGCGCACCACGTACTGCCGGTAGCTCGGGAATGCGATCGCCGCAAGGATTGCGATGATGACCATCACCACCACCAGCTCGATCAGCGTCACGCCACGTTGATGCCGAATAGTCATGCGATCTCCTTGTCCTGCTTCACGACCGCCTCCCACTGCCAGCGCGTCAACGGATCTGCCGCCACGACTGCCGACCGCGGGCATTGGCGCCTGGATTCTCCACCGTCATCTGCACGTCGCCGGTCGTGCCCGGCGTGTATTTGTACTCGGCTTTCTCTCCTGAAAGGATGCCGGGCGTCGGAGTGATGCCCACGTCGGACTTGCGGCCGCTGGCCGGGACCATGATGGTCGTGCCATCCGGCAGCATGTACGGGACGAGGTCAGCGTTGTCGAATTCACCGTCATTGTTCAGGTCGAACGGCGTCGAAGCGAGTCGTGCGCCCGACAGCGAGTCCATTTCCATGAGCCAGCTGGTGCCACCGAAATTGCAGGGATCCGCGTCCGGGATCAGGGTCGTAAAGATGATGCGGCCGTTGCGCAGAATCGAGTCGGACACCTGCATCTCGCCACGGAACGCAGGACCAGAAGGTACGCCCGGTGCGCCGGACAGCAGGTCCACGTACCAGCCGCGAGTGGAGCCCACGCTGTTCTTGCTGGTGATGCGTAGCGGTACCGTGACCGTGCTGTCGTCGGCGGTACTCGCGGCATCATCACCCGGATCGGTGAAGGAGAACATGTCTTCCACCTCGATGTGCTGCTGGGTGAGCAGTCCGCGGCCGGCGACGAGGTCCGCAACCGTGAGCTGGTTCCGATCGACGATTCCGTAGTACGTCTGTGTCTTCAGCAGCGCGACGTCCTTGTCCGCCGGTTCCAGGTACTTGCCGGTACCGAACAGCAAGATCATTCCGGCACCTTTCGGTCCGCGACCCACTTCAGGACGCGAGGTGATCGGCTGTCGATTGCCGAGCGAGTCGCGCGCCACGAACAGCGGTTGCTTGACACCACTCGCGATGTAGGCGACATCCCAACTCGCAGGGTTGGTACTCGTGAGATTGAATTTCCATAGATTGCCCAGCAGGTCGCCGGCATAGGCAAAGTCGACCGTCGAGTTGGCGTCAATGTCGACCACGGCGGGCGTCGCCAGCCCATTCGGGTTGGCGCCCGTGCCGGCGTTGGTGTCGATCTTTCGGATCAAGTTGCCCGTCTGGACGTCGACCACGTACAGCACCGCGCGACCCGTTGTGCTTGCGGCGCCGTCGGCCAGCGTGTTGTTGTAGCCGTTGCCAAATACCGCGGCCCACTTGCCGTTGCGCATGCGCACGATGGCTGGACGGCTGTACGTGAAGCCAAGATCCACATCGTTGTTGCTGGGGTTGCCGTCGCCATCGGCGTCGGTGAACTGCCAGCGATACACGGTGCTCGCGTTGGCTTCGGTGAAGATCGACGGATTGGTGATGTCGAGGGCGTAGACGCCCTGGCCGCCCTTGTTGAGGCCTCCCACCAGCATGGTGTGCCAGGCGCCGCCGTAGAAGGCATCGCCCATCGTCGGGGCGCCATCCACGAAGTAGCGATGCGAATATGTGCGGCTCGTCAGCTCGTGGAGATTCTTGAAGACCGGGCTCGGAATGAATGCCAGCTTTTCCACACCCGTGACGGCGTTGAAGGCGTGCAGCATGCCGTCGTTGCTGCCGGCATAGACCATTGTGGTCCGATTGGCGCGCGCAGCAACGAAAGCCGAATACGGCTGGGTCTCGAGAGCATCCGGGTACCGGAATGCCGGTTTGCCGACGAACACCGGTGACGAGGAGATGATATCGCCCAGCACGTTGCGTACCGGGCTGATCGGCCGGTCGCGGAATACGCCGCCATTCTGTTTCTCGTTGGTGGCAACGCCACGCAGGTAGTCGAGCCGCAGGGAGCCGAGCGGATTCAGCGGATTGAATGCCGGGTCGAGCTGTCCCTGGCGTGTGGCGTCGAGGCTCGTCCACCGAAAGGGTACAGCCGTGCCGTTGTTGTTGACCGATATGATCGCGCGCGTGCCGGGCGCCGGAATGAGCTCCGACGCATCCCAGTCGAGAGCACCAAGCGTGCCGTCGGTCTGCACCGGATACGCGAGCAGTTCGCCGCTCCATTCGCCGCTGTTGAAGCGCGCCTGAAAGAGGCGCGTGTCACTCGAAATGGAGCCCGCGTTCACCGATGCGGAAGCGGCTGATGAATTCTGGCTGTTGATGAAATCGAACGCGCGGTTGAGCCCTGAAATCAGGTTCTCGGGCTTGGTGGCCAGCACGTAGTTGTCCGGCACACCGTCGCCGTCCGCATCCCACTCGCCCGTCTGTGGAATGCCATCGCTGTTGGCGTCCACGAACCCACCGTACTTGCCTGCCAGCCAGAGCTGGTTTTTCGGGCCGTCGAGCGGATTGGCGGCGAATTCCTGGGTGTCGATGACGAAGCTGTTGACGCTCTGGATGCCTCGATCGTTGCCGAAATCCGTTCGCAGGTCGGTGGTGTTGGCGTAGTACGCGAGTCCGGCGACGTAGTACGAGTTCTGTCGTCCCGGCCCGGGGCACGGGCCCATCACTTCGCCGAGGTAGCTGACGGTCTTCGGCGTGCAGCCGTTGTCCCAGGTTCCCAGACCGCCGCCCACGCCGTCGTTCAGGCCGGTGGCAGTTCCGCTGGTCCAGCTGCCCGCGTTGGACCACAGTGTCCCGTTGAGTCCTTCCAGAGCACCCACGGTGTTGGTCAACGTGCGCACGTTGATGCTGGGATCGGCGTTGGACGGCTGGCCGTAGTCGCCGTCCGCCAACGCAAACGGCACAAAGCCGGCGGCACCGATGATCGTGGGGCTGGTAAAGAACGTGCCCGGCAGCTTCTTGTCGAGCCACGGGTAGGCATCATTGATCGCAACGATGAAATTCTTCTGGCAGCGGTATTGAATCGGGTCCTGCCAGGTGGTCAGCACCTGAAACCCGCCGCATTGCGCCGCCGTCAGCCCGGCGGAATATTCCGGCGTCGGCGGCAAGTGCTTGAAGAAGCGGACCGACTCGTAGAAGAGTTCGCTGACCGGATCGAAGCTCTTGTAGCCCGGGTCGCTGAATTTGTTGATGTAATTGATGACGCCGCTGTTGAGGCCGCCGCCCGCACTGTCCGGATTGTTGATCAGCAATCCGTCGGTGCCGAACTCCCTGGCGGCATTCACCGAGCCGTCGGGCAAGGTCGGCCCGACGTACTTCATGTTCGAGCGGAGCACGCCGCCGTCGCGCGTGCGCGAGTTGTCGAACGAATAGCTGATGACACCGAAGCGCTTCGACGCCGCGTTGCCCTGAATCAGGCCCTCGGGTTTGGGATATGTGGACGGAGCAGTCCCGTAGACGACACAGTTGGCTTCCAGTCCCACTGCCGGATCGCAGACTCTCAGGCTGGCGGCAAAGGCGCCGATGTCCGGCGTGGCGCTGATGGCCGACGCAAACGTGGTGCCGACGTTGAAGCCCCACGCCGTGTTGTGGATGTACAGCGTGGCGTTGGCATACGGTGTGACGCTCGAGGGAGCGACGTTGATCGTGGAGTTCAGCACCTTGCGGGGAAACCAGCTGTTGTTGTCCTGCTTCTGCGCGCGTCTGACGACCGTGAGGCTGGTGGTATCGGTGGTGCGGTTGCCTCCCGTCATGTTCCAGATGAACATGTCGATCGCGGTCATCGAGGCCCAGTTGAGAAAGTTTCCACTCCAGCTCGCGCTGCAGGTGTGCGTGGCGCTCGTGGGTCCCGCGGGATTGAACCGGCCGCTCGAGTACGTGTAGCACTTGTTCGGATCGAAATAGCCCAGGTACACGCTCGCCGGGAAATAGCACGAGCCGACGTCATCGGCGGTGGCGTCGCCCAGGACGTCGTTGCGGCGGCCGGCGCAGCCGCTCGGCGTCCCGACGTTGTCGTTGTACGCCGCGCCACCCATCGGCCCTTCCACCGACATGTTGAGCAGCACGTTCGGGTCGGCGCGCGACACCAGGTACAGCGGAACCTCCTGCAGGTTCAACGGTGCCGCCTGTGCACTGAGGGTGAATATCAGTGCCGACAGGCCCGCGTGCGCCGCTGTCTGAAATATCTTACGGAGAGTCATATGCGCAGGCTCCTGCGATCTACTGCTGTAGCTCGATGATGTCGATGCGTTGCACGGTGTCTCCGACAACGGTTACGCGGGCTTTGTCTGCGTAACCGATGGCGACCAGCGATTCACAGGTCGTCTTCTCGGCGCGGAAGTCGAAGCACTGCGCCTGGTCGGGGTCGAACTTGAACGACCGCATGTCGTCGAGCGTGACCTGATCCTGCGTCATCTGCGTAATGCGGCCCGTGACGACCCGCACCGGGTCCGCGGCACGCGCGGATGGGATCGACAAGAGGCTGCCGATGGCCAGCGAGACGCCGAGCGCGATTGCGTAGAGCTTGCGATGTTTCATTGACTGCATTTCCATGGGTGAATTGGCGATTCGCGACAGGCTTCAGAAGCGTCGCGTATAGGTGGTTTCGAGCACCGCCTGTGCGGCATCGGTACCGCCGGAGGAGTGCGCGGTGACGCGAAAGAAATCGCGGCCCTGCGGTGGCCCGTGTCCTGTAGTCAGGCTGTCGGCAATGAATCCGAGCTCTTCGGTGACCGCCTGGGGCTCGCGGGCCGTGTACGTAACTTCCTGCGTGCCGCCCACGCCGTATTCGGTGGCGTTCGTATTCCACCAGCTCTGAAGCTGATTGCGCAGGTCCATGGGCGCCACATCCTTCTGCCACACCAGGCAAGGCGCGCTCGAGCAATAGGTCGGCCGCGCCACGAAGAGCCGAATCCGCTCTTCCGCGTCGCGCAGGCCGGCCTCGGCGCCCTGGAACGCAAGGTTGATGTCGCGCGTGTTGCCCGCCATGCGCTCCTCCATCCGCGTGACCTGCATGGCGGTCAGCCCGAGCAGCGTCATGACCAGGAGCAGCAGCAGGCTCACGACGAGGATGGCGCCGCGCTGGCGCGTCGCGTCGATCCTGTTTCGCATATCGGTCCTCATGGGCATCAGATGGCCACGTTGCGAAGCGCGGCCGTGGTGGTGAAGAGCATCCGCTGGCGTCGGTCGTTGAAGGGGCCGAGGTCGGTGCCCAGCAGGTTGTACGTCGAGGTGTCGACGTCCGTACCGACCTCCTCCGAGCGCACCAGGAGAGATACCGAGACGCTGACGATGTTGGCCCAGTTGCCGATCAGGTCGGCCGTCACATAGGCATCGACGATGCGATCCGCATCGGTGTCCTCGCCGTAGACGATCTGCAGGGCCTGCACGCCTTCGATCAGTGCTTCAGGCGCGGCGCCGCCGACACGACGCCACAGCGAGTTGTTGCGCACGTAGTAGATGACCGTCTGCATGGGAATGAGCCGCGCGCCGGTCTGGTACAGGTAGCCGAGATCGCTGGTCGCGTTGCCCGGGCCCGCGCCGCCGGTGTGTTGCACGGTGCCATTGGGCGCGCCCGCGGCGTATCCCGTAACCTGGAAAACGCTCGCGGCGTTGCAGTCGGTGATCATCATGATCTGGCCGCTCTGCACCGGCGCCGGCACCGCGTTCGGCACCCGCGGATCCGACGTCAGGCTGGCGAGATTGGTCGCCATTCGCAACGCAGTGCCTTCGCGCTGCGCGGTCCGCAGCACGATGACATCGCTGCCATCCTGCGCGCTTGGAATCAGCACCGAGTCAAGCGCCGGTGCCCAGGAGCCCGCTCCCGTCGACTCGAATCCCTGCATGGGGTTCGAGTAGTCCCATAGCAGCGTGGTCGAACTGTTCAGCGTTGAGGTGAACGGCACGGTCTTGGCACAGCCCAGATAGCCCGAGGACCGCAGATCGCGCACGATCAGGTCGAGCGCCACACGGCCGTTCTCCTGCAAGCGCGCGGTCTTCTCGTTGGCGAGATACGTGACTTTCGAGCTCGCGAAGACCGAGAGCACGCCGGCCATGAGCACCGTGCTCAGGAGCATGGCGATCATGAGCTCGACGGCACTGAAACCCTGTTGCTGTGATCGGTTACGCATGGTGTCGCGGCTTCCGGAAATCTAGAGCTGAGTGTCGGTAATGAACGTCACGGGCGCTTCGGCGCCGCGCGAGTCGTCCCAGCGGATGGTGATGCGCACCAGATTGGCGGCGGCCCCGGGGCCCACCGCGCCATCGCCACCCGGCAGCGCCGCCGCCAGCGCGGTCTTCCAGGCCACCAGGTCGACGTCCGCGATGGCCGTCGTGGCCGGAAGGGCCGCACCGATGCCGATGTCGTAGTCCCCGTTGATCGCCGCATCGCGATTGGCGCGCATGCGATCGGCGATGTCGTATGCCAGCGCAGTCGCCTGCGAGCGCGTATGGGCCGCGTGGTTGTTGCGCAGGCTCGCCATCTGCATGGCGGCGACGCCGAGCAGCCCGATCGAGAGCACCACCAGCGCGACCAGTGTCTCGATCAGCGTCATGCCGCGTTGGCGGTCGAATCTCATGCGGTGAGTCATTTGCATCGTGGACGGCCTCATCTACGGACAGGAAAAATGCGCCGAGCTGACGCGTCCCGTAGTGCTGATGGCGATGCACCGTGCCGAGTCGGCGGGTGAATCAGGCTTGAACAGATCGAAGCTGGCAGTCGCCACGGGATTCGTCATGCCCGTGGACGTGTACTGAATGAATTCCCTGCTGGAATCGAGTTGCAGTCCACCCGCTACCGCCGGCCAGACCTGCAGGAGCACATCGCCGCCGTCAACCTGGCCGGCGGTGCCAGCGGCATCCGTGAACAGGATCCAGCCCGTGTCCCAGATCGTGTCAGCGGCACAAGCCGCACCATTGGTGCTCGAGCACACGCTCACGGGGATGCCGCGCTTGACCGACTCGCTGCGCGCCACGTTCAGAGCCGAGATGAGGTCGTTCGCCTGCGCGGTAATGCGATTGTTGCGGATGATCTGGATGAAGCTCGGCACGCCGACCGCCAGCAGGACCGACAACACGGCGATCGCCGCCATCAACTCCAGGATCGTGAAGCCCTTGATGCATTGGATTCGCATGCGGTCGCTTATCGAATGGCACCCAGACGCACTCAACTTGGTCCGATGAACGGCCTCGCCATGAGGATGAGCGGTCGCGGCGATCGACCCGGTTCACGGATTATTTGAGTGTGATGCGGCTCTCGCCAAGTTATTGATTTTGAATTAATGCTGGTGATCGTGATGGAGTCGAGGTGGACACCGCTGCGCGATGTCGCCAGCGCGCGGTAACGGGCATCCTCGCGTACGGCGCCAGCCTCGCGCTCTTTGTCGTCGCCGCGCTCATCAAAGTAAGACGAACATATAAGAGGAGAGGATGCTTGCCGGCCGCGGCATTCACCTTGCGCTTATGTCAATTTCCACGCGGCACTTTGAGCCGCGTCACTCGCAATAATGTGTGATGACGGTCACCCCCGCAGACCGCTCATCCACGGTCTGACGCCAGTTATCGGGCCGAGTTGAGCGTGCGCTGGCGCCCATGGATAAGGCGCGCATGCAAACACGAAGCTACAACCGGCATGGGGACGGCCGCGCTCAGCGCGGCTTCACGCTCATGGAGCTCATGGTGGTGCTGACGGTGGTCGGCGTCATCATGGGTTTCGCGGTACCCAATTTCAGCCTGTACATCCGCAACAGCCGCCTCACCAGCGCGGGCAACGACCTGCTCGCCTCGGTGACGCTGGCGCGCACCGAAGCCATCAAGCGCCAGTTGCCGGTGGGCGTTTGCGCCACGGCCAACCCCAATCTGGCCACCCCGGCGTGCAGCGGCGCGACCGCCACCGCCTGGCGACAGGGCTGGGTCGTGTGGGTGGACTTCGACAACGACTGGGTGATCGACAACAACCTCAACGAGCCGGTGCTGGAACGTCATCCGGCGCTCGATGTCTCGCTGACGGTTCGCAGCAACAACAGTCGCCGGATCCGCTATCTGGCGACCGGCTTCAGCTCCCCGGCCGGGCCTTTCGGGGCCATCACCAATAACGTCGCGATGTGCGATGCGCGTGGCACTGATCCCACCACCGCTGGCGTGTCTGCGGCGCGCGCCCTGCGCATTACCGCGACCGGTCGCCCGCGCGTGACCAAGGTCCAGGCCGACGTGAATGCGGCCCTCGCCGTGATCAACGCCAACTGCCCGTAGGAAAGCCAGACCCATGCGTACACGATTTTCGCAATCACGAGTGCGCACGCAGCGCGGCTTCAGCATCGTCGAGGCCATGGTGGCGCTGCTGGTGCTGTCGGTCGGCATGCTCGGCATCGCCGGCCTCTACGTGACGACGTTGCGCGCCAGCGGCAGCGCGCTGTTCCGCACGCATGCGATCAATTTTGCGGCCGACATGGCGGATCGCATCCGCGCCAACCCGACGGCCGGTGCCGCCTATGCGGGCGCCGCTAACGACAACGATTGCGCGGAGGGTTCCGCGTGCACGCCGGCCCAGCTGGCTGCGGACGACGTGTTCCGCTGGCAGGACCAGGTCGCGGGGATTCTCCCGGACGACGGCGACCCGGGGACCGTGCAGACCTCGATCGTCGTGAATGGCGCCGGCGCGCCGTTCCTCTACACGATCACTGTGAGCTGGGTCGAGCCGACCGAGCCACAACCCCTGAGCTACGTGCTGAGAACGCAAATATGAGATCCATGCTTCACGTAAGCGCCGCGCACCGCCGGCAGACGGGCCTCAGCCTCATCGAACTGATGGTGGCGCTCACCATCGGCTCGATCCTGTTGGCCGGCACCGTGTTCGTCTACGTCCAGAGCCGCAACTCCTACGGCGTCAACGAAACCGTTGCGCGCCTGCAGGAGACCGCGCGCTATGCGCTGAGCGTCATCGAGCCCGACGTGCGCATGAGCAGCTACTGGGGCCTGGTCAACGATCCGGACCTGATCACCAACTATGCCAGGCAGGCTGATCCCGTCTCTGCCGTCGCGCCGGGCGCGGCGGCGAATGCCTGCGGCAACAATTTCGCCGTCGATCTCTACACCACGGTCGAGGGTGGCGATAACGGCTACGCGCTGGCCTGTAACGCCGGACCCGGCGGCAACGCGAGTCCCACCGCCGACACGCTCACCGTGCGTCGCGTGACGGGCGTGGCCACCGCCGCGGCTGCGGGGCGACTGAAGGTCTACACGACGAGAGCCAATGGCCAGATCTTCAACGCCGCGGCTGCACCGGGACCGCTCGCGCCGATGGGCCGCGTCAACGACCTCATCGTCAACACCTACTACGTGTCTGCGGATTCTGACGAGCGCGCGGGCCTGCCCTCGCTCCGCCGCCAGGCGCTGATCAATGGACCGGCCTTCCAGGACCAGGAAGTCATTCCCGGCGTCGAGGACATGCAGATCCAGCTCGGCATCGATCCGACAGGTCTTGGCGGCACCGCTACGCAGTACGTGGATCCGGACGACGCCATTCCGGCCGCGGCACAGGTGGTCTCGGTGCGCATCTGGGTCCTGGTGCGCTCGAATGACCCGGAAGTCGGCTTCACCGACAACCGCACCTACACCTATGGCAACCGCGTGGGCTACCAGCCCAACGACGGTTTCAGACGAGTCCTGTTCTCGCGCACCGTGCAGGTGCGCAATTCGCTGGGCTGAACGACATGCACACCAGAATCAATCGACGTGAAAGCGGTGCTGCCCTGGTGGTGGGAATGATCCTGCTGCTGGTGCTGACGCTGCTCGCCGTATCGGGCATGAACACCGCGAGCACCGAGCTCGTCATGGCCGGCAACGAGCAGTTCCAGGAGAACGCTTTCCAGGCGGCGGAAATGGGCATCGAGCAGGGCATGCTGCGCGGTGACTTCAATCCCGGCACCGCTTCCGAAGTTCTCGATGTGAACGCCGACGTTCCCGGCAGCGCGGCCGATACCGACCAGTACTCGAACACGATCACGCCGTGGCCGGCGGTCAATTCGCCCATGCCCGCGATGTGGGGCAACCGCTGGAACAGTTTCTCGAGCTTCCATTTCGAGATCCAGAGCACGGGCGTTTCCGTGCGCAATGCCAGGACCGTGCATACCCAGGGGATGTTCGTGATCGCGCCTTTCGATCCGGGCACACCGCCGCCGCTCGCGGGCGCGGGCGGCCTGTGATGGGCGCCCTGGGCCTGACGTACTCGATCAATTTCGTGGAGCACCTAGTCATGTGGATTCGCATCGCTGCACTCGCGCTTCTGATCGGCACGCCGCTCGCGGGCCGCGCCGAGCCCGTCCTGCTCTCCCCCAATGGGTCGATCGAGAGCAGCACCAACACGATCACCGAGCCGCTGGTCGCCGGCGGCTTGCTGATGGCGCGCAGCTGCCTGTCGTGCCGGTCGCTCCCCTTGCGCATGAATGCGCAGACGGAGCTCTTCATCGGCAAGCGCGCGGTCAGCGTGACCGAGTTCAACAAGTTCCTGAATGCAGGCGGGACCTACAGCCTGCTGATCTCCTATGACAAGAAGGCGAGCACCGTCGTGCGCCTGCTCGTCAAGGCGAATCTGCCGCAGAGTCCGGCCAACAGCCGCAGCTGATGCGTGCAGCACCGAACAGTGAAATGAGGAATCGAATCATGCGTGCCCTGAAGTATCGCGGTCTGAACCTGCTGCTCGGCGTGGTGCTGGCGCTCGTCGGCGGCCCCGGCGTTCGCGCGGACGACACCGAAATCTTCGTGACCCAGAGCGGCGCCGGCAACGTCCGTTCAGCCCAACATCCTGTTCGTGCTCGACACCTCTGGCAGTATGAGCGAGGACGTCGTCACCCAGGTGCCGTACAACCCGGCGACCGTCTACACGGGTGGCTGCAGCCAGACCCGCGTCTACTGGCGCGATGGCGCCGGCAACCCGCCCAAGTGCAACACCAACAACTGGTTCAACGCCTCGCAGATGAAGTGTAAGCGGCGCTGCTCGCGCTCAACAACGCCGGCTACACGCCCGCCTCGTACCGCGCGCGCATGTGGCGCAACGGTAAGCAGCAGCGGCACGCGCATCTGGGACGTGATGCGCAACAGCGAGAACAACCAGCCCGTCGAGTGTCAGCCGGACGCCGGCGTGCACGGTGACGGCGTCAACGTGGCGAAGCTCTGGGCGCGCAACGGCACGGCCTCGCCCAACCAGTGGACCAACACGTCGTCGCAGCAGATCAGCTGGAACAGCACCAACCAGTACCTCTTCTATTCGGGCAACTACCTCAACTGGCGCGAGAACTTCAGCACCGTCACGCAGAGCCGCCTCTCGATCGTGCAGAACGTGGCGGTGACGCTGCTCGGCTCGATCACCGGCGTGAACGTCGGTCTCATGCGCTACAGCAGCAACACCAACGGTGGTTGCCCGGACGCGAACGACCCGCGCCGACGCGGGTCCGGCTGCCGAAGGCGGCATGGTGACGTACCCGGTCACCAACATCGACACTGGCACCGCGCGCCAGGACATGATCAACATGGTCAACAGCTACAACGCCGACGGTTGCACGCCGTTGTCGGAGACGCTCTACGAGGCCGCACAGTATTTCCGCGGCAGCGCCGTGACCTACGGCGTCAATTCGCAACTGTCGCCGGGCAACGCCTTCCCCAGCGTCGCGGCTTCGCGCGACCCGGGCAACACGGCGGAATACCTGAGCCCGATGGCACAGTCCTGCCAGAAGAACTTCATCGTCTACCTGACGGACGGCGAGCCGACCGCGGACAACAGCGCGGACGACCGGATCGTGGGTCTGCCGGGATGGACCAGCGTGCGCGATGCCAGCGGCAATCCGCTGCCCGCCACCGCGGCCGGATGCGGCACGACCGGCGCCGGCCGCTGTCTCGATGAGCTCGCGGAGTATCTCTACGATACGGACCTGAGCACCGGACCGAGCGGCCTGCCCGGCGTGCAGAACGTCACCTCCTACTGGATCGGTTTCGGCCCGGACGTGACCGGCAGCGCCTTGCTGCAGAGCGACCGGTGCGCGGGGCGGCGGCGCCTTCTACACGGCGGCCGACACCGCGACGCTCGGTGAAATCCTCACCAACATCGTCACCGAGATCATGAACGTGAACACGACCTTCACGGCGCCCGTCCGTGTCGGTGAACGCGTTCAACCGCACGCAGACGCTCGAGGACCTGTACGTGTCCGTGTTCCACCCGGCGGGCAGCTATCGCTGGCCGGGCAACATCAAGAAGTATCGGCTGGTCGAAGGTCAGATCGTCGATGCCAATGGCGACCCGGCGGTCGACCCGCAGACCGGCTTCTTCATCGACAGCGCGCAGAGCTACTGGTCTGCCGGCACCGACGGCTCGGATGTGTCCCATGGGCGGCGCGGCGAATCGTCAGCCCGCGGCCCCGGCCACGCGCAAGGTCTATACCTATCTCGGCAACGTCGCTCTCACCAACGCGGCCAATGCCGTGACGGTCGCCAATGCGACGATCACCGGCGCGATGCTGGGCCTCACGGGCGCGACCGGCGAGCCGACGCGCGACGAGCTCATCAACTGGGCCCGCGGCCAGGACACGCAGGACATCGACAACGACACCGTCGTGACCGAAGCGCGTCTCGACATGGGCGATCCGCTGCACGGCAAGCCTGCCGTGGTCATCTACGGCGGCACCCAGGCCTCGCCCAACGCGAACGATGCGGTCGTGTATGCCCCGACCAACGACGGCTACCTGCACGCGATCGACGTATCGACCGGCGACGAGCGCTGGACGTTCGTGCCGCCCGAGATGCTGAACGGCATGCGCGGCCTCTACGACAACGCGCCGACGGCCAACAAGCACTACGGCCTCGACGCCGAGGTGCGCCTGCTCAAGTTCGACGTCGACCAGAACGGCATCGTCGAAAGCGCTGAGGGCGACAAGGTGTTCCTGTTCTTCGGCATGGGACGCGGTGGCCGCAATTACTACGCCATCGAAGTGACCAACAAGGACAGCCCGCGCTACCTGTGGACCCGCACGCCGGCGCAGCTCGGCAAGCTGGGCGAGACCTGGTCGGCCGCGACGCTCACGCGCGTGAACATCAACGGCGCGACGCAGAACAACCAGAAGCTGGTGCTGGTGTTCGGCGCCGGCTACGACAACTCACAGGACAACGTCGACTACAACACCGACACCATCGGCAACGCGATCTACATGATCGATGCGACCAGCGGCAACCTGCTGTGGAGCGCCTCCGACACCGGCGCGACGCGCAATATCGCCGCCATGACGCACTCGATCCCGGGCAACATCTCGGTCCTCGACCTGGACGGAGACACGTTCGCCGATCGCATGTACGCCGCCGACATGGGCGGCCGGGTGTTCCGCTTCGACATCTTCAACGGCCAGGCGGCCAACGCGCTCGTGACGGGCGGCATGCTGGCCGACCTCGGCGCAGCGCCGCTCTCGTCGCCGCGGCCGCGCGCCCAGTCGCGCCGCTTCTACAACGCGCCGGACGTGGCCCTGATGAAGCGACGCGGCAAGTCCTCGTTCTTCAACATCGCGCTCGGCTCGGGCTATCGCGGCCACCCGCTCAACACCGAGATCAACGACCGCTTCTACTCGGTGCGCGACTACACGCCGTTCATCAAGCTCACGCAGGCGGCCTACAACGCCCTCAACGTGATCGAGGACGGCGACCTGGTCGACGTCACCGACGACGCGACGCCGACGATGGCCGACGATGCGCCGGGCTGGAAGATCGAGCTCAGGCTGCCGAACGGCTGGGAAGGCGAAAAGGTGCTGGCCGAATCGCGCACCCTCGACAACAAGGTCTTCTTCACGACCTACATGCCGAGTGCCAGTGGTGTGAACACCTGCTCATCCGCCGCCGGCGCGGGCAGCAACCGGGTGTACACGATCAGCGCGTTCGACGGCTCACCGGTCGTCGACCAGGATGGCGACGTCAGCAACCTCACGGTCGAGGACCGCTTCACGAACCTCAACCAGGGCGGCATCGCTCCGGAGGTCGTGTTCCTCTTCCCGGACAACGGTCCGCCGCCGCCGACGAACTGCGTGCAGGGCGACACCCGTCCCGAGTGCAAGTGCGTGCTCGAGCCGGAGAGGTGTCCGCCAGTGGTGTGCTTGTCGGGCGCGGAAGTCCTGGGCGTGTGCCGCGACTTCAACAGCCGGCAGAAGACCTTCTGGCTGGAGAGCGGAGCGAACTGATCATGCGGCGCCCCACGGGGCGCCGCTCTTTCACCCGAGGACCTGACTCATGAAGCAGCGTGCGCGTGGCGTGACACTGGTCGAGCTGATGGTGATCGTGGCGGTGCTCGCCGTGATCGCGTCCATCGCCGTTCCTTCCTATCGCGGCTACCTGCGCCGGGCGCAGCGCGCCGACGCCACCGCGGCGCTGCTGCAATTGCGCCAGGCGCAGGAGAAGTTCTTCCTGCAGAACGGCCAGTACGCCGACGACGGTCAGCTGGACACCGCCGCACCTGGTGGCCTCGGGCTCAGCACGTCGTCGGAGCACGGCCATTACACGGTCGCGCTCGATCGCCTGAGCAACACGACGTATGTCGCCACGGCCACGGCGGCCGGCGGACAGGCGGAAGACAGTGCCTGTCAGAGCTTCACGATCAACGAGCTTGGCGTGAGAAACTCGAGCCCGAACGGCATCACGACCTGCTGGAAGTAGCTTCTCTTCAACGGCGCGCAGCCAGCCGCCGCTGCGCGCTCGGCGCTTCCGCCAGCACCCTGCGCAGGTACTCGCCGGTATAGGAGCGTGGGTGCGCTGCGACCTCCTCCGGCGTGCCCACCGCCACGATTTCGCCCCCGCCGTCGCCGCCTTCCGGGCCCAGGTCGACGACCCAGTCCGCCGTCTTGATCACGTCCAGGTTGTGCTCGATCACGATCACGGTGTTGCCTTCATCACGCAAGCGTTCCAGCACCCGCAGCAGCTGCGCGATATCGTGGAAGTGCAGGCCGGTGGTCGGCTCATCGAGGATATAGAGCGTGCGCCCCGTGGCGCGTTTCGACAGCTCGCGCGCAAGCTTCACGCGTTGCGCCTCGCCGCCGGAGAGCGTGGTGGCGTTCTGCCCGAGGCGCACGTATGACAGGCCCACGTCCACCAGCGTCGCGAGCTTGCCCGCGACCACCGGCACGTTCTGGAAGAACCGCAGCGCGTCTTCGACGGTCATGTCCAGGACCTCGTGGATGTTGCGGCCCTTGTAGCGGATCTCGAGCGTCTCGCGGTTGTAGCGCCGGCCCTTGCAGACGTCGCACGCCACGTACACGTCGGGCAGGAAGTGCATTTCGACCTTGATGACGCCGTCGCCCTGGCAGGCCTCGCAGCGCCCGCCCTTGACGTTGAAGCTGAAGCGGCCGGCTTCGTAGCCGCGCGCGCGCGCCTCGGGCACCGCGGCGAACAACTCGCGGATCGGCGTGAAGAGCCCGGTGTAGGTCGCCGGATTGGAACGCGGCGTGCGCCCGATCGGGCTCTGGTCGATATCGATGACGCGATCGATGTGCTCGAGACCTTCGACGCCCTCGCAGGGAGCCGCATCGTAGGCCGCGTCGTTGAGGCGCGTGGCCACGTGCCGATACAAGGTGTCGTTGACGAGAGTGGACTTGCCCGAGCCGGAGACACCCGTCACGCAGGTGAGCAGCGCCAGCGGAAACTCCGCGGTGATCCCCTTCAGGTTGTTGCCCGATGGCGCCCAGCACGCGCAGCACCCGTCCATCGCTCACGGTGCGACGCTGCGGGATCTCGATCCGTTGCCGTCCCGACAGGTACTGGCCCGTGATCGACTCGGCGCTCGCCTCGAGGTCGCGCGGCGTGCCCTGCGCCACGACCCGTCCGCCGTGCACGCCGGCGCCGGGCCCGAGATCGACGACATGATCGGCGCTGCGGATCGCTTCCTCGTCGTGCTCGACGACGATGACGGTGTTGCCGAGGTCGCGCAGCCGCTTCAGGGTCTGCAGCAGTCGCTGGTTGTCGCGCTGGTGCAGCCCGATCGAGGGCTCGTCGAGGATGTACATCACGCCGACCAGCCCGGAGCCGACCTGGCTGGCGAGCCGGATGCGCTGCGCTTCGCCACCCGAAAGCGTCTCGGCGCTGCGATCGAGCGTGAGGTACTCGAGCCCCACGTTCGCCAGGAATCGCAGGCGGTCGGCGATCTCCTTGACGATGCGCGCAGCCACTTCGCCGCGCCAGCCCTCCAGCGTAAGACCGCTGAAGAACGTGAGCGCCGCCCGCTACCGACAGGCTGGTGGCCTGCGGCAGGGTCCGTTCGGCCACGAACACATTGCGCGCGGCGCGGTTGAGGCGCGTGCCCTCGCACTCCGGGCACGGGCGATTGCTCAGGTACTTGGCGAGCTCCTCGCGCACCGTCACCGACTCGGTCTCGCGATAGCGCCGCTCGAGATTCGGAATGATGCCCTCGAAGCGATGCTCGCGCGTCGCAGCGTCTTGCCCTGGCCATCGAGGTAGCGGAACTCGATCTGCTCGTTGCCACTGCCGTGCAGCAGCGTGTCCTGCACGGCGCTGCTCAGCTCGAGCCACGGGCGTGTCGATGTCGAACTCGTAGTGGCGCGCGAGCGCCTGGATCAGCTGGAAGTAGTACGCATTGCGCCGGTCCCAGCCGCGCACCGCGCCGCCTGCCAGACTGAGATGCGGGTGGCCGACGACGCGCTGCGGATCGAAGAACTGCTTGATCCCGAGGCCATCGCACGACGTCGCAGGCGCCGACCGGGTTGTTGAACGAGAACAGCCGCGGCTCGAGCTCGGACAGGCTGTAGCCGCAGACCGAGCAGGCCATGCGATCGGAAAAGGTGAGCTCTTCGCGCGTCGGCTCCTCGAGCCAGGCGACGCGCGCCACGCCATCGCCGACGTTGAGCGCCGTCTCGAAGGATTCGGCCAGGCGCTGCGCGCACGTCTGCGCGTACCTTGAAGCGATCGACCACCACTTCGATCGTATGCTTGCGCTTGAGGTCGAGCGCTGGGCGCGTCCTCGAGCTCGACGACCTTGCCGTCGATGCGCGCGCGCACGAAGCCCTGTGCCGCGCAGCTCCTCGAGCAGCTCCGCGTGCTCGCCCTTGCGCTCGGTGACCACCGGGGCGAGCAGCGCGAGCAGCGGTTCCCTCGGGCAGCTTCAGCACCTGGTCCACCATCTGGCTGACGGTCTGTGCCGCCAGCTCCTGCCCGTGATCCGGGCAACGCGGAATGCCCGGCGCGCGCATACAGCAGGCGCAGGTAGTCGTAGATTTCGGTGACGGTGCCGACGGTGGAACGCGGGTTGTGCGAAGTGGACTTCTGCTCGATCGAAATCGCCGGCGACAGCCCCTCGATGCCATCGACGTCCGGCTTGTCCATCATCGACAGGAATTGCCGCGCGTAGGCCGACAGCGATTCGACGTAGCGGCGCTGTCCCTCGGCATAGATCGTGTCGAAGGCGAGCGATGACTTGCCCGAGCCCGACAATCCGGTGAACACGATCAGCCGGTCGCGCGGCAGCTCGAGGTCGATGTTCTGGAGGTTGTGTGTGCGTGCACCACGGATGTGGATGGAAGGCATGGGCGGTGGATGGTTCAGAGTCAGCGGACGCAGCCGGGTACTATACGCGCGGCTTCAAGTGCGGCGCAGAGCGCCGACGGCTTGCGCTGGCGCGGGGGTGCAAGGGGTATTTCTGGCGCAGTTGGCCGGGTTCACGGGTGCAGTGGCCGCGCCGGACTAATAGAATACGCCGCTCCCGGTACGGGGCCGCGCCCAGGGTCGCGACCCGCCTCTCAGCTCAATTCAACGGAGATTTCCCATGGCCCGTGGCGTCAACAAGGTCATTCTCATCGGTCATCTGGGTGCCGACCCGGAAACCAAGTCGATGCCGAGCGGTACTGCCGTTGCCAACCTGCGCATCGCGACCACCGAGAAGTTCAAGGACAAGCAGAGCAACGAGTGGCAGGAGCGCACGGAATGGCACCGGGTCGCGCTCTTTGACCGGCTCGCTGAGGTCGCCGGGGAGTATCTGCGCAAGGGCTCGCAGGTCTACATCGAAGGGCGGCTGCGCACGCGCAAGTGGCAGGACAAGCAGGGCAACGATCGCTATTCAACCGAGATCGTCGGCAACGACATGCAGATGCTCGGTGGTCGCGGTGGAGGGGGCGGTGGAGCGGGTGCGGAATCGCGTCCCGCGGCGCGCGCCGGCGCGCAGGAACCGGCGGGTAGCGGCCCGGGTCCGGCCGAGGACTTCGACGACGACATTCCATTCTGAGCCCGGACGCCGCCGTCCCGCTCATGACCGATCTCATCGCGCCATACGGTGGAGAGCTTCGAGAGCTTTACCTGATCGACTCGCTGGCGGCCGCGGTCAAGGCGCAATCGCGCGACTGGCCCTCGTGGGACCTGACGGCGCGGCAGATGTGCGACATCGAGCTGCTGCTCAATGGCGCGTTCTCGCCGCTCGGCGGCTTCATGACCCGGCGCGACTACGACCCCGTGGTGCGCGACATGCGGCTCGCCGACGGGACGCTCTGGCCGGTTCCCATCACGCTCGACGTTACGCAGGCGCTGGCGGACCGCCTGAGCGAGGGCCTGCAGATCGCGCTGCGCGATCCCACCGGCGTGCTGATCGCGGTGCTCGAAGTGAAGGACATCTGGACGCCCGACCGGCACCTGGAAGCGACCTCGGTGTTCGGCACCGATGACCTGACGCACCCCGGTGTCAATCACCTGCTGCAACGCTCGAACCCGGTCTACGTGGGGGGACCGCTGCGCGGCGTGGCGGCGCCCACGCACTACGATTTCCGGCACTTGCGCGACACGCCGCGGGAGCTGCGCGAGCGCTTCCGCAAGCTCGGCTGGCGGCGCATCGTCGCTTTCCAGACGCGCAATCCCATCCACCAGGCGCATCGCGAGCTGACGCTGCGCGCCGCGCACCAGACCGAGGCCAACCTGCTGCTGCACCCGGTCGTAGGACAGACGCGCCCGGGCGATGTCGATCACTACACGCGCGTGCGCTGCTACGAGCACGTCTTCAAGCGCTATCCCGAGCACACCACGGCGCTCAGCCTGCTGCCGCTCGCGATGCGCCTCGCCGGGCCGCGCGAAGCGATCTGGCATGCCATCATCCGGCGCAACTACGGCTGCAGTCATTTCATCGTCGGTCGCGATCACGCGGGCCCGGGCAAGGACGCGCGCGGCAACGAATTCTACGGCCCGTACGAGGCGCAGGAGCTGGTGCGTCGTTTCCAGTCCGAGCTCGGCATCGAGATGGTGCCGTTTCGCGAGATGGTCTACGTGCAGAATCTCGACAAGTACGTGCCGATGGATGAAACGCGGCCCGGTCAGACGGTGCTCACCATCTCCGGCTCCGAGTTGCGGCGCCGGCTGCAGGAGGGCACCGACATCCCGCCGTGGTTCTCGTATCCGGAAGTCGTCGACGAGTTGCGGCGCACGCATCCGCCGCGCTATCGCCAGGGGTTCACTGTTTTCTTCACCGGGCTCTCCGGGGCGGGCAAGTCGACGCTCGCCCACGCCGTGCTGGTGCGGCTGCTCGAGCGTGGCGCGCGGCGCGTGACGCTTCTCGACGGCGACATCGTGCGCAAGCATCTGTCGAGCGAGCTCGGGTTCTCGCGCGAGCATCGCGACCTCAACATCCTGCGCATCGGCTTCGTGGCGAGCGAGATCGTCAAGAACGGGGGCATCGCGCTGTGCGCGCCCATCGCCCCATACGCCGAGACGCGCCGCCGCGTGCGCGAGATGGTCGAGCCCTACGGCGGCTTCATCGAGGTGTACGTCTCGACGCCGCTCGAGGTCTGCGAGTTGCGCGACCGCAAGGGGCTGTACTCCAAGGCACGCGCGGGACTGATCAAGGAATTCACGGGAGTGAGCGATGTCTACGAGGTGCCGGTGAGCCCGGAGGTCGACATCGACACGCGTGATGCCACTCCGGACATGGCCGCAAACGAGATCATCGTCAAGCTCGAAAGCCTGGGGTACTTGCGCTAAGTCGGGGTCAGAATTGAATTCTGACCCCCAATGGGGGGATCACATGAAGAAGCTCGAAGTCGCCGTCCTGGCGCTGTCTGCGCTGGGCGCATTCGCCACCGCTAACGCCGCGGACGACTCCGTCTACCAGCAGGCGGTCGCCAACCCGGCGCGCAGCAGCGAGGACCGTCAACGCGATGCGCGCGAGTATCCGGCGGAAGTCATGGCTTTCGCCGGGCTCAAGCCGGGTATGAAAGTCGCCGACGTGTTCGGCGGCGGCGGCTACTACAGCGAGCTGATCAGCTACGTGGTGGGTCCGAAAGGCGCGGTTTGGCTGGTGAATAACCCGCCTTACGAGGACTACGCGAAGAAGGAGCTCAAGACACGCTTCGACGCCGGGCGCCTGCCGAACGTGAAGCACGTGGTGATCGACCCCAAGGATCTCAAGCTCGGGAAAGGGGCCTTCGACGCGGCCCTGATCGTGTTGTCGTACCACGACCTGTACTACGTCGATGTCGAGAACGGCTGGGCCGCGATCGACGCGGCGGATTTCCTCGGCCAGATCCACAGCGCTCTCAAGCCGGGTGGAGCGTTCCTGATCGTCGATCACGCTGCCAAGGCGGGCACGGGCAAGAGCGTCGCGAAGGACCTGCATCGTATCGAGGAGTCGTTTGCGCGCTCGGACATCACCAGCCGCGGCTTCGAGTACGTGGGCAGTTTCGACAAGTTGCGCAATCCCAAGGACGACCTCGGGAAGGTGGTGTTCGATCCGGCGGTGCGCCACAAGACGGATCGTTTCGTGCACCTCTACCGCAAGTCGGCGAAATAGACTCACCGCTCGTAACTTTCTGTTTTATAAGTAAATAGTGAAGCTGGGCGGGCACCTTCCGGGCGCCCGCCGCCTTCATTTATTCATCCCGAACCGCTAACCTGCTGGCCCCCTCGAGAGGAGCCCAATGCCAGGTCGGCTGTTCGTCAGAACCTTCGGCTGCCAGATGAACGAGTACGACTCCGCGCGCATGGCGGACGTGCTGCGTGCGGCCGAAGGACTCGAGCCGACGGAGGACCCGCATTGCGCGGACGTGCTCCTCGTCAATACCTGCTCGGTGCGTGAAAAGGCGCAGGAAAAGGTGTTCTCGCTGCTCGGCGAATGGCGCCGCATCAAGCAGTTGCGTCCGCACGTGATCATCGGCGTCGGTGGATGCGTCGCGAGCCAGGAAGGCGAGGGCATCACCGCGCGCGCGCCGTTCGTCGACCTGGTGTTCGGACCGCAGACGCTGCACCGCCTGCCGGACATGATCCGCGAGCTCAAGGCGCACGGCCGCCCGGTGGTCGACGTGAGCTTTCCCGAGATCGAGAAATTCGATTCGCTCCCCGCGCCGCGCGCCGAGGGAGCCACCGCGTACGTGTCGATCATGGAGGGATGCAGCAAGTACTGCACCTTCTGCGTGGTGCCCTACACGCGTGGCGAGGAGATCAGCCGCCCGTTCGAGCAGGTGCTCGCCGAGGTTGCGACGCTCGCGGCGCAGGGCGTGCGCGAAGTGACGCTGCTGGGACAGAACGTCAACGCCTACGCCGGACCGATGGACGACGGGACGGTGGTCGATCTCGCAACCCTCATCCACTACGTGGCCGAGATCGAGGCGATCGAGCGCATCCGCTTCACGACCTCGCACCCGGCCGAGTTCGACTCGAGCCTGGTCGAGGCGTACGCCCACGTGCCGAAGCTCGCGAGTCACCTGCACCTGCCGGTGCAATGCGGCTCCGACCGCATCCTCGCGCAGATGAAGCGCGGCTACACCGTGCTCGAGTACAAGGCCAAGATCCGTGAGCTGCGCGCGGCGCGTCCCGACATCTGCGTCGAGCTCGGATTTCATCGTCGGCTTTCCCGGCGAGACCGAGCACGATTTCGAGGCGACCCTCAGGCTGATCGACGAAGTCGGCTTCGATCAGTCGTTCAGCTTTCTCTACAGCCGGCGTCCCGGAACGCCGGCGGCATCGCTGCCAGACGAGCTGACGCCCACAGAGAAGCAGCTGCGTCTCGAACGGCTGCAGGAGCGCATCAACGGGCACGCGCGGGCCATCAGCGAACGCATGGTGGGCAGCGTGCAACGCGTGCTCATCGAGCGCACCTCGAAGCGTGATGCGCGCGAGCTCGCGGGCCGCACCGCCAACAATCGCTGGGTGAATTTCCAGGGACCGGAGCACTTGCTCAATCGTTTTGCCGATGTCGTCATCACCGAGGCGCGGCCGAACAGCCTGCGCGGCCGGCTGGTGACGCACGCGGACGTCGCCGGTGCCGACCGGTTGCGCGCCGCAGGTTAGGAGGCCCTTGGCGTCGGAACTCGCGACCCGCGATTTCGCCCTCGAGCCGGCCGACAACGCGCGCCTGCAGATGCTGTGCGGCCCGCTCGATGAGCATCTGCACCAGATCGAGGCAAGCCTGAGCGTCGACATCCGCCACCGTGGCAACCAGTTCCAGGTTTCCGGCGAGGTGGGCGCCGCCAGCGATGCGGAGCACGTGCTCAAGGAGTTGTTCGCGCTCACGCAGTCGGATGATGTCACGCCCGAGCGGGTGCACCTGTCGCTGCGGGAGCTCGGCATGAGCAGCAGCACCGTCGCTGTCGTACCCGAGGACGAACTGGCGGTGCGCACTCATCGGGGCGGCATCCACGCGCGCGGCCCGAACCAGAAGCAGTACCTCGCCAACATCCGTCACTTCGACCTGACCTTCGGCATCGGTCCCGCCGGCACCGGCAAGACTTATCTGGCGGTGGCCTGCGCCGTCGAGGCACTGCACGCCGACCGCGTGCGACGTATCGTGCTGGTGCGCCCCGCGGTCGAGGCCGGCGAGCGCCTGGGATTTCTCCCCGGCGACATGGCGCAGAAAGTCGACCCTTATCTGCGCCCGATGTACGACGCACTCTACGAAATGCTCGGATTCGACCGCGTGGCCCGTTTCGCCGAGCGCGCGGTCATCGAGGTGGCGCCGCTCGCCTTCATGCGCGGCCGCTCGCTCAACGATGCCTTCATCATCCTCGACGAGGCGCAGAACACCACTGCCGAGCAGATGAAGATGTTCCTCACGCGCATCGGTTTTGGCTCCAAGGCCGTGGTGACCGGCGACATCACGCAGACCGACCTCCCCGCGGGCCGCGCCTCGGGCCTGAAGCACGTGATCGAGGTGCTGAAGGACGTGGAGGGCGTCGCTTTCACGTTCTTCACGGCTCGCGACGTGGTGCGCCACCCGCTGGTGCAACGCATCGTGCAGGCGTACGAGGACAGGAAATCGTGAGCCTCGAGATCGCCGTGCTCTATGCCACTCGCAAGCCATGGGTGCCGTCGCGCAAGCACATCGCGCGCTGGGTACGTGCGGCGCTCGGCCGGCGGCGTGGCGCCTGGAGCCTGGGCGTGCGCATCGTGGGGCGCGCGGAAGGCCGCCGCGTGAACCGCCAGTTCCGCCACCGCGACCGCCCCACCAATGTCCTGTCCTTCAACGCAACGCTGCGCGAGGCCGACGGACGCAGGCTCCTCGGCGATCTGGTCGTGTGTGCGCCGGTGGTCGCGCGTGAAGCCCGCGAGCAGCGCAAGTCGCGCGCCGCACACTGGGCCCACATGATCGTGCACGGCACGCTCCACCTGCGCGGTTACGATCACGAGCACGATGCCGATGCCCGGCGCATGGAGCGGCGCGAGCGCTCCATTCTCGGCCATCTAGGTTTCCCCGACCCTTACGAGGCCGCGCACTAGCGGCGCGCACCAGCATGGCAGACGACCAATCGAACACCACCGGTCGCTGGCTCCGGCGCATGAAGCAGAGCATGAAGGGCGAGCCGCGCGACCGTACCCAGCTCATCGAGAGCCTGCGCGAGGCGGGCCAGCGTGGCGTGTTCGACGCAGATGCGCTCTCGATGATCGAGGGTGTGCTGGAGGTGGCGGACACGCAGGTGCGCGACATCATGGTGGCGCGCTCGCAGATGGTGGTTCTGAACCGCGACGATCCGCCGGGGCAGATGCTCCCGGTCGTGGTCGAGTCCGGCCACTCCCGCTTTCCGGTCATCGGCGAGGATCGCGACCAGGTGCTCGGCATCCTGCTCGCCAAGGACCTGCTGCGCTTCTTTGCGCAGGCCGAGCGTACCGAAGAGTTCGACATCAAGGAATTCCTGCGCCCGGCAGTGGTGGTGCCGGAAAGCAAGCGCGTCAACGTGCTGCTCAAGGAATTCCGCGGCAGCCGCAATCACATGGCGATCGTGGTGGACGAATACGGCGGCGTGTCGGGGCTCGTGACCATCGAGGACGTGGTGGAGCAAATCGTGGGCGAGATCGATGACGAGTACGACGTCGAAGAGGAGACGCCGATCCGGCGCGAGGCCCCGCGCACCTTCGTGGTGCGCGCGCTGACGCGCATCGAGGAGTTCAACGAGTATTTCGGCACGCGCTTCACCGACGAAGAATTCGACACCATCGGCGGATTCGTCACGCAGCAGCTCGGGCGCCTGCCACGGCGGGGCGAGTCGGTCACGGTGGAAGGCATCGAGTTTCGCGTGCAGCGCACCGACCGGCGCCGCATCGATACGCTCCGTGTGACCACGCCGCGCGACGTTGCACCGCCGCCAGACGAGCGCCCCGGCTGAAGGGTAGCGGACTTTGACCGAAGTCCCGATCCGCAGGATTCTGACTCTCGAAGAGGAGCTCAGAATACCCGAGCTGCTTGCCGCATCGGCACGCGCGCGTCGCTTCGATGCGCTGATCGCGTTCGCGCTCGGCGCGCTGCTCTCGACCGCCTTTGCGCCGTTCAGCGTGTTCCCGCTCGCGGTCCTGTGCCTCACGGCCCTGTTCCTGATGTGGGAGCGCGCCACCCCGCGACGCGCCGCCTGGACCGGATTCGCATTCGGCTCGGGAACCTTCCTGGCCGGCACCTATTGGCTCTACACCAGCGTGCACGTGTTCGGCCAGGCGCCCTTGTGGGTCGCGATCGTGCTGATGCTGTCGCTGGTCGCCATCATGGGTGCCTACCACGCGCTCGTCGGCTACATCGCCGCGCGCTGGTTGTCGCGCCCGCCGCTGGTTCGCTGGCTCATCGCGGTGCCGGCGCTGTGGGTGATGGTCGAGTGGCTGCGCGGCTGGGTGCTGAGCGGCTTTCCCTGGCTCGCGCTCGGCTACAGCCAGATCGACTCGTGGCTCGCCGGGTTTGCGCCGCTCGTGGGCGTGTACGGCGTGAGCTTGCTGGTCGTGATGTCGGCCGGTGCACTGCTGATGACGTTGCGCGGACCCGGCAGCGCGCGCGTGGTCGGGCTCATGGCGCTCATCGCCATGTGGGGCGCCGGCTGGTGGGTCTCGAGACTCGAGTGGACGCAGCGTGCGCGGCGAGCCGCTGACGGTCAGCCTGGTGCAGGGCGCGATCTCGCAGGATCTCAAGTGGCAGAAGGACAATCGCGATGCCACCTTCGAGCTCTATCGCGAGCTCACCCGCCAGGCGCTCGGCAGCCGCATTGTCGTGTGGCCGGAAGCGGCCCTGCCCGCGCTCGCGCACGAGATCGAGGACTTTCTCAAGGAGCGTTATCGCGAGGCGCGCGCCAAGGGATCGGATCTCATCGTCGGCACCCTGCGCTACGACTTCGAGCGCAAGCAGTATCGCAACTCGATCCTCGCCATGAGCGAGGAGCTCACCTGGTACGACAAGCGGCGGCTGGTTCCTTTCGGGGAATTCTTTCCGGTGCCCGACGTGGTGCGCAGCTGGATGCGCCTCATGAGCCTGCCCTACGTCGACATGACCGCGGGACAGGACGAGCAGCCGCCCCTGCGGGCGGGCGGCCAGACGCTTGGCGCGACGATCTGCTACGAGGATGCCTACGGCAGCCAGCAACTCGCAGTGCTCAAGCAGGCGACGTTGCTGGTGAACGTCAGCAATGACGCCTGGTTCGGAGATTCGACGGCGCCCCACCAGCATCTCGAAATCGCCCGCATGCGCGCGCTCGAGGGCGGCCGCGCCATGCTGCGCGCCACCAACGATGGCATCACGGTGGTCATCGGACCTGACGGACGCGTGCGCGAACGCATCGAGCAGTTCAAGCCGGGCGTGCTGAAGGCCGTGGTCGAGCCGCGGCGCGGACTGACGCCCTATGCCAGCGTAGGGAATGTGCCGGCGATCGGTCTCTGCTTCTTCGGTCTGCTGATTGGCCTGCTCGCGACGCGTACTGTGCCACGGGATGTGAGAGGCGGCCGCGTTGAACCTACCATCTCGTAGACGCAAACAGCTGATAGGGGAGTAACGATGCGTTTCAATGTCCGGGGTGCCTGCATCTGCGCTTTGACGGGCGCGCTCGCCTGGGTGGGTTTCGCTGCCACGCCCGCACTCGCCCGCACCGCGAAGCCACCCCTGCACGGGCAGCATTGGATGGCCATCACCGGCAAGCCCCTCGCCGCCACAGCGGGCGCCATGATGTTCCAGAAGGGCGGCAATGCAGTCGATGCCACCTGCGCCATGCTCGCAGCCGTGTCGACGATGTGGGACGTCCTGAGCTGGGGCGGTGAAACGCAGGCACTCATCTTCAACCCGGCGACGGGCAAGGTGATCGCGGTCAATGCGCTCGGGGTCGCCCCCACCGGGGCCACGCCCGAGTTCTATCGGAAAAAGGGCATGAAGTTCCCGCCCGAGACCGGCCCGCTCTCGGCGGTGACGCCGGGCACGCCCGGCGGCCTCATGGTGATGCTGGCGGAGTACGGCACCTTGAGTCTCGCGGACGTGCTCGCTCCCGCGATCGAGATGGCCGACGGCTACCCGATCGAGGCGGAAACCGCCGACCGGATCGAGCGTGAGAAGCAAACGCTCAAGCAGTGGCCCGATACGAAACGCGTGATGTTGCCGCACCTCGGCGAAAGCCGGGAGGCGCCGCGAGCGGGCGAGATGTTCCGCCAGCCGGACCTGGCAGCGACGCTGCGCAAGCTGGTGGAGGCGGAACGGCAAGCGTTGGCTGCGGGCAAGGATCGCAAGGCCGCCATTCAGGCCGCCTACGATCGGTTCTACACGGGTGATATCGCGCGCGAGTTCGTGCGTGGCTCACGCGAAGTCGGCGGCCTGCACACGCTCGAGGACCTCGCGAAATGGCGCGTGTACCTCGAGGAGCCGGTGCACGTCAGCTACAAGGGCATCGAGGTCTACAAGCTCAACACCTGGGTGCAGGGCCCGGTGATGCTGCAAGCGCTCAACATCCTCGAGAACCTCGATCTCAAGTCGATGGGGTACAACAGCGCGCGCTATATCCACACGGTGTACCAGGCGATGAACCTGGCGTTCGCGGACCGCGACTTCTACTACGGCGATCCTTACTTTCCACCGGAAGAGCCCATTCGCGGCTTGCTATCGAAGGACTATGCACGCGAACGCATGAAGCTGATCGGTCCCGAGCGCAACGACCCCGACATCAGACCCGGCGATCCGTATCGCTTCCAGGGCGGGACCAACCCGTACCGCGCCTATCTCGAGCGCTGGCAGAGCAAGCAACCCGCGCCGGGCGCCCAGGGAGAATTCGATCGCACGTTCCGGCAGGGCACGACCAGCATCGAGGCCGCGGACGACAAGGGGTGGGTGGTGTCAGTCACGCCGAGTGGCGGCTGGTTGCCCGCCGTGATCGCGGGCCGCACCGGCATCGGCATGAGCCAGCGCGCGCAGAGCTTTGTGCTCGACGCGGCGGACAACCCGTTCAACGTGATCGAAGCGGGCAAGCGACCGCGAGCCACGCTGACGCCCACGCTCGCACTGAAGGACGGCAGACCTTATCTCGCCTTCGCGGTGCAGGGTGGCGACACGCAGGACCAGAACATGCTGCAGTTCTTTCTCAACGTGGTGGAGTTCGGCATGACGGTGCAGGAAGCGAGCGAGGCCGCCAACTTCACCAGCTACCAGATGCGCAGTTCCTTCGGCGCGCACGAATCGGTGCCGGGTCGCCTGACCCTCAACCAGTCGATGCCTGACTGGGTGCGCACGGAGCTCAGGAAGATGGGTTACACGCTCGATTACCAGGAGCGGACTTCAGGACCGATCAACGCGATCTTTCTGGACCGCGAGCACGGCACGCTCTGGGGCGGCTCGAGCCATCACGGCGAGGATTACGGCGTCGCCTGGTGACCGGCGCGCCGTGAAGGACCGTCGTCGCTGCTTTCGTCCAGGAACCAGGGACAAATCGGCGGATCGGTCTGGGGGCAGGGCGGCGGCGAAACGGGCAGCTGCGGGCTCCAGCCACAGATCGGGCAGGTTGCTCGGCAGTTGTAGTCGATAGCCACGCGCGCATGATGCCGAACGCCCGCGGGGCTGGCGCAAAGTGAATCACAAAAAGCATGAGCGCTGCGGGCGCCGCGTGTGAACCACGTCGCAACGAAAAGGATCAGGAAAGCAAGTTTGACGCAGTTCCGAGGTCGCCTGTGCTGGCACATTCCGAAGCAAGCGAGCGCAACAAGGAACCGATCCTGCGGGTCCTGGCCGAGGCGTACCGGGGCTGCCACAGCGTGCTCGAGATCGGCAGCGGCACCGGTCAGCACGCGGTGTATTTCGCGGCGCATCTCCCGCATCTCACCTGGCAGCCGAGCGACTTGCGCGAGGGCCTTTCCGACCTGACGACCCGGATCGAACGCGAGGGCGCGGCGAACCTGCGCATGCCCATCGGGCTCGACGTGCGTTCCCATCCGTGGCCAGTCGGGCCGGTGGACGCGATCTTCACCGCGAACACGTTTCACATCATGGACTGGGAGAGCGTGCAGCACTTCTACCAGGGCGTCGGCGAGGTGCTGAAGGCGGAGGGCGTGTTGTGTGTATACGGCCCCTTTCGCTACCGCGGCAGTTTTACGTCCGCCAGCAATGGCGATTTCGATCGCTACCTGCGGGCGCGTGACCCGGCGAGCGGCATCCGCGATGTCGAGGCGGTGAACGCGCTCGCCGGAGCGGTCGGGCTCGCGCTCGTCGCCGACCATGCCATGCCCGCCAACAACCAGACCCTGGTGTGGGCCCGCTCCACGCGGCCAGCCGCAGGGCTGTTCACGCAAGTTTGACAGCGGGCGGGCGGCACCGTATCTCTGCAGGGAGCCATGAGCGTGACCGACCTCAATGAGATTCGTCGGGCTTTCCAGGAACGCGAGTTCTTCCTCGTGTACCTGCCGACGGTTTCACTTCGCGACGGCCGCTGCGTCGGCGCCGAAGCGCTCATCCGCTGGCGGCGCGGGAGCGAAGTGATCGTGGATGCCTGCGAGTTCATTCCGTTGACCGAGGGCACGCCGCTCTCGGGCGTGATCACGTACTGGGTCATCGACACGGTGGCGGCCGAGATCGGCGACTGGCTCGGCACCCACCCGCACGCGCACGTCAGCATCAACGTGCCGCCCGAGATCCTGGGACGCGGCGGGCTCGAATATGCCGCGGTCAAGTCGGGACTGCGGGCGCGCGTGCGGCAGGTGATCCTGGAAGTGACGGAACGCGGTATCCCGGACCAGCTGGGGCTCGATGCGCTCAACGGCATTGCGAGCACCGGTGCGCGCGTCGCGCTCGACGACGTCACGCTCTCCGGCGCCAACCTCGCGCTGCTGACGCGCTGTCAGTTCGACATCATCAAGCTCGATCGATCCCTGATCGCACAACTGGTGCCCGAAGATCCGCCACCCCGGTGGTTGTTCGGGCTGACGTCGCTGCTCACTTCTGCCTCGCTGCACGTGATCGCGGAAGGCGTGGAGACCGTCCACCAGCTCGAAGTGTTGCAGGCGGCCGGAGTGCAGATGGCCCAGGGGCATCATTTCTCGGAGCCGTTGCCCGCCGATGCCTACATGCGCTACTACGAGTCGACGCGCAGCGGCCGCTAGCGCCGGCCCGACGCGAGACTCTCCACGCTTACCCCAGCCTCGCCGTCAGTTTCCGGGCGAGGTCATGGTTGACGAGCCGCTGCAGTGAAACGCGCAGCTCCGGTCTCTTGTCCACGAAGCGCCGCAGTTCCGGCAGCGGCCAGCACAAGACACGCGCCGGCTCGCTGAAGCTCGCATCGACCGCAGACGGCTCACCGGTGAGAGCCAGCGCCGTACCGATCAGCGTTCCCGGTTTGAACACACCCAGGTGCCGGTCGCCCTGGCGGACCTCCGCCGCTCCCGAGACTGCGATGCAGATCGAGGATACCGGTGCGCCGGCGATCAGCACCTGCTCACCCGCGGCCGCGTCGCGCCACTTGCCCGCGAGGACCAGGGACACGAATTCGCGCGGTCGTAGCGAGCGAAACGCCATGTCGTAGAGCTTTTGCTCATCCGCTGACAACACCACCGGGCGTCGCTCCATGTAGAGGCGCACGATCTGGTAGAGATTGATGACGGCGAACACGCTGCCCCACAGCACCGGCGGCCAGAGGACGTCCGCCTGCACGAGGTAGTACGGGATGACCGTGAGGGCGGCTGCGACGGCGAACCAGCGCAGCCACAGGATGTCGCGCACGGAATAGGAGACGAGCATCAGGATGTTGGAGAAATGCACCAAGTAGTCGGAAGCATGCATGGTCATGGTTCTCGGTCGCTGAGTGAATGCGGACGGCTGGAGAGGTACGGGCTCGACCAGGGATTCTGGAACTCGTCGGGCCGCACGCCCCCGGCGCGTGCCTGACGAGTGGCGGTCATTCAACCCTTGGCGGTGTTGTCGACCACGCCGTGCCGGACCGCGAAGAGCGCCGCCTGCGTGCGGTCTTCGAGCCCGAGCTTGGAAAGGATGCTGCTGACGTAGCCCTTGATGGTGCCTTCGGTGAGGTGCAGCGTCCTGCCGATCTGCTTGTTGCTGCGTCCCTGCGCGATCAGCTCCAGCACCGAGCGCTCACGATCGGTGAGCTCGGCGAGCGGATCGGTTGGCGCAGGCTTGCGCAGCTGCGCGAGCAGTGAGCGTTGCGCCTCGGCGTCGAGCCATGGTTGCCCGGCGGCCACGGTGCGAATCGCGCGCACCAGCTCCGCCTTGGCGATGTCCTTGAGCACGTACCCAAGCGCGCCGCGGCCCATCACTTCCTGGACCTGGCCTTCCTCGGCATAGCTGGTGAGCACGAGTACCTGCGTCGCCGGCAGCTCCGCGCGAATGCGCCGAATGGCGTCCGGCGCCTTGAGGCCCGGCATCTTCAGGTCGATCAGCACCACGTCGGGCTTGAGCGCGAGCGCGGCGCTCACCGCCTCGTCACCGTTCGAAGCCTCGCCGACGATCACGATCTCGTCAGGGTCGTCGAGCAATGCGCGCAGCCCTTCGCGCACGATGGCGTGGTCGTCCACCAGCAGGAGGCGTAGTGCGTTGTTCATTCGGGTGAGCGGTCCCTGCGCGGCAAGGTGAACATGACGCGAGTGCCGTGCCCGGGCGTCGAGTGATAGCTTACCGCACCACCGAGCGAGATCGCGCGCTCGCGCAGCGTGTGCAGGCCCAGGCCGCCCTGGCGCTCGGCGCTGGCGGCGAGCCGCTCGTCCGGGAAACTGAATCCGCAGCCATTGTCCTCGATGACGATGGTGAGAAAGGTGTCCTCGAGCCGCGACCAGACCGTCACCAGCCGCGCACCTGAATGGCGGATCGCGTTCGACAACGCCTCCTGGCACATGCGAAAGAGGGTTTCCTCGCTGGCGAGCGCCTGCGGCGCATAGTGCGTGAGATCGATGCGGATCTCCGGAGTCTCGGGCGCCAGCAGGGCGGCAAGGCGGCGCAGTGCCGAGGCAAGCCCCGCACGGCGCACCTCGTCGATGGCGGCGGTTTCACCCGGCTGGGTGATTGGCGAGGTCCGCGGGACGCAGTTCGCGCAACAGCGCCCGCATTTCGGCGAATCCGTGTCGCGACAGTTCTTCCAGCCGCCGGGCGCGGCGTTCGCCCTCGAGCGGGTCGCGTTTCCAGGCCGAGGCGAGCGACTGCGCGATCAGGCTGATGCTCGAGAGCACCTGGCTCACTGAATCGTGCAGATCGCGCGCCAGGCGCTGTCGCTCGCGCATCACCGCCGCCTGGCGCGCCTCGGCGTACAGGCGCGCGTTCTTGATGGCCACTGCCAGGTGGTCCGCGATGATCTGGATGCTCGCCTCGTCGTCGGAATGAAACGGATGGATGCTCTCGATGTTGATCACGCCGAACACCTCGTTGCCGAGGACAATGGGCACCGCGAGCTCCGAAGTGACCTCGATCGGCAGCGGGGGTGGCGACGTAGTAAGGATCGTTGTGAACGTCGTTGACGATCTGCGCGCGGCGTTCGCGCACCGCGACGCCGCAGATGCCGCGGGTGATCGGCATGGTGTAGGGCTCGCGAAACACATCGCGATACGCGCCCGCGTGCGCGTGGAACAGCAGGTAGTCGGGTTCGCCTTTCTGCACCAGCGGGATGACGACGTTCGGATAGCCGAGCACTTCGTGGATGACTTCCGCCGCGGTGAGCACCAGGTCATCGGGCTCGAGACCGGACGAGATCAGCCGTGACACGCGCGCGATGAGCTCCATGCGCTCGCTGCGGCGCTGCTCGGCGCGGTAGCGCAGCGCGTTTTCGATCGCGATGGCGGCGTGACGCGCGAACAGTTGCAGTGTCTCGAGGTCCGCCGAGTCGAAGCGGCGGGGCGGGCGCGCACCGATGCCGAAGAATCCCAGCAGGCGCCCGTGCCCGTGGATCGGTACACCGATCACCGGGTTGTCCTTGAGCTCCGGCAGGGTGATGTTGGCAAGGCTGCCGTAGGAATCGCTCAGCACGGGCGCGCCGGTGGCGAGCACCGCGCCGGCCAGGCCGATACCCGGGCCCATTTCCGCGCCCTCTTCGCTGGCGGGCATGCGGAAGGTCGCCTCGGTGCGGATCAGGTGCTTGTGCGCGTCGTACAGGCCGATACTGCCATCCTCGGCGTCGAGCAGCTCGCAGGCATGGCTGACGATGCGGGTGAGGAGGGGTCGCAGCTCGAGCTCGCTCGAGATCTCTTCCACCACGCGCCGCAAGGTTTCCGCCTGCCGCTGGGCGCGCGGGGCGACGGTTTTCGGATGCGCGGACATGCTGCGTGCGGGCGGAACCTGCGGTATCGAGCCAAGCAGGGACTCCGAGTATCGAATCACCCGCTCGGCCATCGCAAGTCGGGGTGCGAATACGGCAAAAGACCCCCCGGGGAGTGGCGCTCCCCGGGGAGAAGTGCGCGGATCCGGAGGGGGGTTCCTGCGATTCCGCATTTGGGGATCCTTGAACAGTGCTGGCGGAGAGTGTGTGGCACGGCTGGCGGCCACAACACGGCGGGTCGTCAGATGTCAGGGCTGACTTTAGTGGGGCGTGTGGTCCAATCAGGTAGCGTCAGGGCGGCGATGTAGCCCGCCAGCACGAAGTGAAACGCGATGGGGATCGTGCCGTGCAGCCAGCGCATCTCGGGCTCGAGCGCCATGGTGAGTACATAACGCAGGGCCATCACCGTCGCGTAGAGCAAGGCAATCCATCGCAGGCGCCGTTTGATTCGGGCCGACTCGACATGAAACCGCCCGGCACCGCGTGCGTTGTCGGAGCTGACGACCGTCATCCACATGAGCAACAGCAGCTGCGCCGGCAACAGCAAGGGGTAGGGCAGGAGTCCCGAATACCACTCCGGCCAGGGCGGCAGCCAGGCGGGCGCGTACATGCCGACATAGACCTGGCCGAGCACGCGCAACAGGAACAAGCCCTGCAACGTCCAGAGAATGAGTCCCTTGATCCTCACGGCCGCGCCAGCTCCGCGGCGAACATCGTGCGGTAATGGCGATACCACTCGCTCTGGAAGCGCTCCGCGGGATCGTAGCGGCGCTTGAGTCTCAGGAAGTCGACGAACTGCGGATAGGCTCGCAGCACCTGGTCCTTGCGCGCCCAGCGGTGATAGGTGAGGAAGTACGAACCTCCCTGGTCGAGCGCGAGGTCGATCAGGTGTTGAAACTCCTGCGTGGCTTTCTGTAGTCCGGCGTCGCCGTGCGTGACACGCAGGTTCATCACGATGCACGCGAAATCCTCGCTTGCCCACGCGAGAAAAGTTTCGTCGTCGCGGCGGATCAGGCGGATGGTGCCGTAGATGAGATTGGTGTCGTGCGCACGCATGTCGCCGGCGATCGCGTTCATGAACGCGCCCAGTCTCGTCATGGGCACGTAGAGCTCCGTGATCATGAGCGAGCCCGCCGGGTAATCCGGCGCGAGCCGGCGCAGCTCCGCGTCGAAGTCGGAGTCGTAGTACGAGAGCTGATGCGTGTCCGACCAATAGACCTGCCCATTCGTGCTCAGGTAGTAGTCGCGATAAGTGTTGAACGCGAGCGCCTTGTCGAGATGCGCAAGCGCAAACAGTTGGCGCCATGCGCCGGCGCTCAGGCTGAGCGGGTCGATGGCCATCGGCGTATCGAGTGGCACGGGCTTGTAGGCGGAGAACACGCCGGTCGCCAGGAAGTCATCCGCGCGCTCGTCGGTCTTGAACTGGAAATCGCCATACAGGTAGCCGTCGTCGATGCGTGCGGCGAATGCCTGCGGTAACTCGGCGAGCGGCAGCACGACGACATCGCGCCTCAGCTTCATGCGCCGCTGCAGCCGCAGATCGACAGTCGTGACCACGCCGAACAGTCCATAGCCGCCGATAACGAGGCGGAAGAGTTCTGGATTCTGCGTGCGGCTCACCTCGATCTCGCGGCCATCCGCCTGCAGCAGCCGCAACGCGAGCACGTCCTGAACGAAGGGCTTCCAGATGAGTCCCCGCCCGTGCGCGTTTGCCGACAACGCGCCACCAATCGAGAGAGCATCCGCACCGGTCTGCTTCTGTAGGATGCCCCACGGTTGCGGATCATCGGGCTGCAGCGCGAGCAGCTGCTCGATGAGCGCAGGCCAGCCGATGCCGGCCTCGACCGTGACCACGCCGCGTTGCCGATCGAGCGCGATCACGCGAGCCAGCTTCGACATGTCGATGTGCAAAGCATCGCGGGCGAACTGCTGGCCGCCCATGGCGTGCCGGCCGCCGGAAATGCTGACTGCCAGGTTCTCGCGCCCGGCGCGCGCGATCAGTTCCTTCAGCTCCGCGAGCGTCGTGGGCTGCGCGAGCTCGCGCACCAGGGTGGCGTTGAGCCTCGAATGCACGTCGTTGAGCTCAACCGGCGCGGCGGCGCGCTCCGGTTGGGAAACCTGCGCACTGGTGCAGGCGGTGAGGACGAGCGCGAGAGCGAAGCGCGCAAGCTTCATGCGGCGTTTCGCCCGGTGGCGCGAGCCTGCGCCAATCGCTGAAATCCCGCGTAAAGAAGCGCCAGCGCCGGCAGCAACAGCACGTGATAGGTCGCGTTGTGATCGAAATGCACGCGATGGATCGCCACCTGCTGCTGCTGGGCAATGGCCGCGAGCACCGAGACGCCGAGCCCTGCCAGCGCCAGCCGGGCGCCGCGCGCCTCATTCCCGCGCAACTGCCGCAAGAGGCCTGCCGCGCAGAGCAATGTGCCGGCGACGGATGCGATCAGGCTGAGGAGAAAACGTGGATCGCGCCACGCGAGCACGGCGTAAATCGCGAGCAGGGCACCAAACACCGCCAGCACGGGGCGCGATGTCCGCTTGCCCAGCAACTCGAGGCCGCTGAGCGCGAGACCGGCAGCGGTCACACCGGCGAACAGCATTGCGAGCCACCAGACGTGATCTTGCCCTGGGGTCTGCCCGTCGCTGAAGAATCCGTGCCAGGTGCCGCCGACGAGGGCGGCCACGGCAAATCCTGCGAAGAAGACCACCGGCCCGTGCAGCCGCGCGCGACTCACGGCCGCGAGCCGCCACGCGCCCAGCAGGCACACTACTGTCAACAGGTAATCGGTCAGCGTCGTTGCGACTTCACGCACTGTGCAGGCGCCGGCTTCCCTAGTCAGTGGAGCGGGTTGATCGTAGCATCGCCTCACGATGGTCACGACCGTTATCGATCACGTCGGCCTGGTGGGCCGGGACGTGCACGCGATGCGCGTGGCCTTCGAACGTCTCGGCTTCACGCCGACGCCGCCGAAGCTGCTGATGCGCTGGGACGCGAAGACCGGCGAGCGCGAGTCGCTCAAGCAGGAGAGCTCGCACGCGGTGCTCGAGCACGGCTGCATCGAGTTGTCCGCGGTGCTGACGGACGAGCCCGAGCACCACCTGACGCCCTACCTGCGCCGCTACCAGGGCCTGCACGTCCTTGCGTTCACGAGCAGCGACATCGACGCCGACTACGCGCGCTGCGCGGCCGCTGGCCTCGAGCCGACGCCTGTGATCATCGCGACGCGCGACGTCGAGTACGGCAGCCGCCAGGGTGCGGCGCAATTCCGCTGGTTCATGCTCGGCGCCGCGAGCGCGCCCGAGGGCCTGCTCTGCTACGTGCACAATCACACGCCGGAGCTCGTGTTCCAGCCCGAGGTGATGAACCATCCGAACTCGGCCGTGGGCCTGCATGGCGTCACCATCGTTGCTTCGAAGCCCGAGCGCACCGCCGAGCATTACCGCACGCTACTCGGACTCGAGCCGATCGCGGGAGACGACGAGCTGCGCTTCGAGCCCGGCAAGCAGTGCATCCGCATCATGACGCGCCACGCCTTCATCGCGCGCTATCCCGGCGCCGGTGTCCCCGCGATGCCATGCCTGCGGGCAGTGGACGTGATCGTGCGCGACATCGGGGCGGCGCGCGCCTATCTGAACGCGACGCGCGTGCGTCACCAGGTGCGCGAGGACGGGAGCCTCTGGGTGGGTCCGCGCTCGGCGTGCGGGGCGGCGCTTCGCCTGATGACGCTGTGAAATTCGTGTATCCTTGCGCGTTCTCCGCAAGGCCTTGATTTCTAGAGTAATACCGATGGAAGAGCGCTACGACCCCGCCCGCATCGAGCCCGAGGCCCAGGCCTTCTGGGCCGAGCAGCGCTCGTTCGAGGCGCAGGAGGTCACGGAGCGCGAAAAGTACTACTGCCTGTCGATGTTCCCGTATCCGAGCGGCGTGCTGCACATGGGGCACGTGCGCAACTACACCATCGGGGACGTGATCGCGCGCTTCATGCGCATGCAGGGACGCAACGTCCTGCAGCCGATGGGCTGGGATGCGTTCGGATTGCCGGCGGAGAACGCCGCGATCAAGAACCGCGTGCCGCCGGCGAAGTGGACGCACGAGAACATCACCTACATGCGCAGCCAGCTGAAAGCGCTCGGCTTCGCGCTCGACTGGCGCCGCGAGCTCGCCACCTGCCAGCCGGATTACTACCGCTGGAACCAGTGGCTGTTCCTGCGGATGCTCGAGAAGGGCATCGCCTACAAGAAGACCGGCGTCGTCAACTGGGATCCCGAGGACCAGACTGTCCTCGCCAACGAGCAGGTCATCGACGGCCGCGGCTGGCGCACCGGTGCGCTGGTGGAGAGGCGCGAGATCCCGATGTACTACCTGCGCATTACCGACCATGCGGAAGAGCTGCTCACCGCGCTCGATTCGCTCCCGGGCTGGCCTGAACGCGTCAAGGTGATGCAGGCCAACTGGATCGGCAAGAGCGTCGGCGTCAACTTCGGTTTTCCGTACGAGATCGACGGCTCAACAGCAACTGCTGCGCGTGTTTACGACCCGTGCCGACACCATCATGGGCGTCACGTTCGTAGCGATTGCTCCCGAGCACCCGCTCGCGCTGCGTCTGGCGCGTGACCAGCCCCATGTTGCCGCGTTCATCGAGGAGTGCCGCAAGGGCGGCGTGACCGAGGCGGCGCTCGCGCTCGCCGAAAAGAAGGGCGTGCCGACCGGATTTTTCGTCACGCATCCGCTGACGCGCGAGCCGGTGCACGTTTGGGTCGGCAACTACGTGCTGATGGCTTACGGCGAAGGCGCGGTGATGGGTGTGCCCGGACACGACGAGCGTGACTTCGAGTTCGCGAAGAAATACCGCCTGCCGATCCGCCCGGTGATCGATGTGCGCGGACAGACGTACTCATCGGACGCGTGGCAGCCGTGGTACGCGGAGTACGGGACGCTCGCCAACTCCGGCAAGTACGACGGGCTCGATTACCAGCAGGCCGTGCGGGCCATCGCGGCGGATCTCACCACGCTCGGACTCGGCGGCAAGCAAACGGTCTGGCGCCTGCGCGACTGGGGCATCTCGCGCCAGCGCTACTGGGGCTGCCCCATCCCGATCGTGCACTGCGAACAGTGCGGCGCCGTGCCGGTGCCCGACGATCAGCTCCCGGTGCTGCTGCCCGAGAACCTCGTGCCCGATGGCTCCGGCAACCCGCTCGCGAAGACCGCGTCCTTCTATGAAACCAAGTGTCCGAAATGCCAGGCGCCGGCGCGTCGCGAGACCGACACGATGGACACCTTCGTTGATTCGTCGTGGTACTTCATGCGCTACGCCTGCGCCGACAACCAGCGTGCGATGGTGGACGAGCGCGCGGACTACTGGATGGCGGTGGATCAATACATCGGCGGTATCGAGCACGCCATCCTGCACCTGCTTTATTCGCGCTTCTGGACGCGCGTGATGCGCGACCTGGGGCTGGTGCACCTCGCCGAGCCCTTCCTGAACCTGCTGACGCAGGGGATGGTGCTCAACGAGATCTATTTCCGCAAGGACGATGCCGGGCGCCTCACCTATTTCAATCCGGCGGAGGTCGAGGTCGCGCGCGACGAGCACGGCAAGCCGCTGCGTGCCACGCTCATCAGCGACGGCCAGCCCGTGGAGTCGGGCGGCATCGGTACCATGTCGAAGTCCAAGAACAACGGCGTCGATCCCACCACGTTCGTGAAGGAATTCGGGGCCGACACCGCACGGCTCTACATGATGTTCATGGTGCCGCCGGAGGACACGCTGCTGTGGTCGGACGAGAGCGTGCAGGGCGCGTATCGCTTCCTCAAGAAACTCTGGAAGACGGTCTTCGACCACGTGAGCCAGGGGCCGACGCAGGCGCTCGTCACCGTGGCGCTCGACGGGCCGCAGCGCGAAATGCGCCATCTCGTCCACGAGACGCTGGTCAAGGTCACCGACGACATCAGCCGGCGCCGCAAATTCAACACCGCGATCGCGGCGGTGATGGAGTTCATGAACGCGCTCGCGAAGTTCGACGACGACACGCCGACCGGCCGCGCGGTGCGGCAGGAAGCGCTCGAGCTCGTGGTGCTGATGCTCGCGCCGATCGTGCCGCACATCACGCACGCGCTGTGGCATTGCCTGGGCCGGGAGACCGCGATCGTGGATGAGCGCTGGCCGCAACCCGATCCCGACGCGATCAGCCGCGAGGTGCTCGAGCTGGTGGTGCAGGTGAACGGGAAGCTCCGCGCGCGCATCAGCGTGCCGGTCGGCGCCGACGAGGAGACAGTGAAGCAGGCGGCGCTCAGCGATGCCAACGTGCAACGCTTCGTCCTCGACAAGCCCGTGCGCAAGGTGATCGTCGTGAAGGACAAGCTGGTCAATGTCGTGGTGTGACCATCGCGGGAGACCTCCCTCGCCCCCGTCTTCGGGGGAGAGGGTTGGGGTGAGGGGGTCGATCCTCTTGCTCGCGCTGGCACTCACGGCCTGCGGATTTCACCGCCAGGGCGTGCGACCGCTGGCGCCGGTCATGAAAGTCACTTACCTGGACGCCCGCGATGAGCGCAGCGATTTTCTGCGCCAGCTGACCAGCGCGCTGGTGGCGGGCGGCGCGACACTCCAGCCCACGCGCGACGGCGCGAGCGCGGTGCTGCGCGTCGAGCGCGACGAGACCGGGCAGCGCGTGCTGTCGGTATCGGCGCGCAACACACCGACCGAGTACGAGATCTACTACACGGTTACCTACTCCGTCACCGCCGGTGGCGAGGAGCTGCTCGAGCCGCGCACGCTCACGCTGACGCGCGACTACAGCTTCGACGAGGAAGCACTGCTCGCCAAGCAGCACGAGGAGGAGTTTCTGCGCGAGGCGCTGGCGCGCGACCTGGTGAGCCAGGTGATGCGCAGTCTCGCGAGCCTCTAGGCTGGCCAGCCGCCCCAAGCCGCAGAGCAAATCTGCATTACGCGGATGTCGCAAAACTCGCCAGCGCATTCAGGGAACAAGCCGCGCCGCCAGATTAGGTAAATCAGCCACTTGAAAATGTCGCAGGAAGAATATCGGACAAATCAGGTGCATTATTGGACAACACATGAGTCCCATAATTACTAGTTAGGCGGCAACGGCAGAACAGGTCATTCACACTGGTTCCAGTTGCGCGGTCCGACCTCGCGATAACGGTCTTGCTCAATCTTGTGTTTGGCCTGCACGTCCTCGCGAATCACACGCTCAGTGATACTCGGAGCCGACAATTAGTCTTTACACGCGCTGCTGGAATCCCCGCAGCGAAGTGCGCTATCGAGGAGGTAGCGCTTGCGCTCGGCGCATGAAGGTGAGTGAGATTCAACATGTCGCCTACTGCAAGACGACGGCTGGTACCTCGTGGCAACTCGCGGGAGTCACCGTCAATTCAAGCATCGGTCGAAGACTTGCCAGCTCTTAGATGGGCGTTGGATTGCGTTCGTCTATGGCTCGAAGTTCTAGCCAGTGCGCTGACTTACGAGTCAATCTGAATGTAACCGGCTGTCTTGCTGCTCCTGGTCGGTGCGGTGACGGTGATCCAGGCAGAAGCGGGAGACGATTTGGCGCCCGGGCGCCTAACAACCGGTTGCAGCGGTCCGTGAGGGATAAAGTGCCAGCATCCAATTGTCGCGATCGGCCCGCTGAACCGGGACGTTACGCGGCACAATCATACGTGATCCCGATCTGCCTGGCGGCGCATGCGGTCGCGACGGGTGCCGACGACTTGAAGAGAAGCGCTGAACGATCCATCAGGCGATTCAGTTCACCTCGAGGGGCTGACCGCGCGGATGGCGCACCGATTCCCCCGCCGTCCAGCCGCGTTGACTAGTTGAGGTCGCAACGCTGTGGCGAAGCTGGAGCAAAGAACGCTCCAGGCTCTGCTCGAGCACGCGTCTCGATGGATCTGCGCAGAGTGTCTGACGATCATCAAGATCGTATCTGGAGCGGCCAACAGCGCCGCTAAGGGCTGCGCCTAACAAGGATGTCGACGGTCTGGATAAAGGGGCTTCGTCCAATGTTCGCAGCCGGCGCGCTCAACGCGGACGTTATACGGCGCTAGCGGAAACCTCGGTGGCATGAAGGTCCGCGACTTGATTCGACGACTTGTCGAAGCGTGCCCTTCATTCAGGGGGCGTCGCGATGAGATGCGTCGTGACTGGGGGCGATGGGGAGCCATCCCTGTTTAATATCCTGCATGAGCTTGGATGGCACCTAGCGCAGCGAATCGCTGATGGTGAAGCGGAGGAGGCGAAGCGGGTGCTTCTCGTGGTCGAGGAGACGCTGAGATCAGGCTCTGAGACCGCGATTCATGCCAGTACTATCGGCTTGCTAGAGTCGTTGCAGAATTCGAAGAGGACGGGTGCGATCCAAACGAGCGGACCAAGCATCTGACCGGCAATCTGGGCGTGGTGGAAAGACCTGGAACGGTACGGGGCGGGAAAGCCGAGCAAGACGTGGAAGCAACAACCGGTTGCAGCGCTCCGTGAGGGATAATAGTGCCAGCATTCAATCAAAGTGTCGGGCGTGAACCGGGACGTTAGACGTCAGCAGTAGAGGGGCGCGCTGTGGAGTTCATCTGGAGGTGTTGGAGATGGGAGAGACGAAGTACGGCAGCCATCCCTCGCGCCCCGTGAGTTCGTCCTTTTCCCGATGACCCAGGCGCACCGAAGTACTTTGAAGCTGTTCGCGCGGGGTTCAGCGAGTGCGATACGCTCGTCTTTGAAGGGGTAAAGTCGTTTCGCGTGCGCCTTCTGACATCGTCGTACCGATTCATGGCTCGGCGAAAGCGCTTGGGTCTTGTTGTTCAGAGCGATATTTTGCGCGTGAAAGATTTCCCTGGAAGGTTAGTTCACGCAGATGTAGATGCTGATGAATTTGCGGAGAGCTGGGTACGCGTACCTTGGCACTTGCGCCTCGCGCTCTTGGTACTTGCTCCGATCTACGGGTCGTACCTCTATCTGACTGCGTCGCGAGCCTCAATTGCTCGGCGTAGCGGAACCGAGGACCTTGAAGCGCGCCGGATGTTCTTCGGGTGAGGCGTTCCCCGGCTCCGAGCTGTTTATCAACGAGCGAAGCGAAGTGGTTCGGCGGTTAACGCGTTGGTACAAAGCGCGCAGAGCTTCAGTCGAGCAGCTGTCATCTACGGTGTCGATCCCATGCGCGTGGTGACTCGACTGCTGGTGGGGAAGTACGGGTATCGCGTGGCTCAGGCTGAGTGGCTCACGGTTTTCAACTACGATAGCTGACGTCTAACAACCGGCTGCAGCGGTCCCGGGGAGGAATAAAGTGCCAGCATCCATTACGCGTCGGCCGGCCGCTGAGCCGGGACGTTAGACGACAAGCGAAATCGTATGGGTATTAACGCGGTGTTGGAGGACGAGAACGGTGCGTCGATTCAAGAGTGCCACGATCCCCAGCGCCTCTTTGCACGTTTTCTTGAAGGGCGCGACCTCTCGTCCACCTCGTGTCTGCGCTTCATCGATGCGTTCGGAGACACTGTGTTTAACCGTGCTCAAGCCGCCGTTCTCGTGGAGGAGCTGACTTCTGTACGAGAACATGCGGACTTAGGTACTTGCGAGTTCATCGACAACGCAATTCGACTCGCGCGGTTGGCATCTCAGGGGCCGCATCTGTACGTACGGTTCGTGGGAGATTGATGTGTGCTTGTCGTCTAACAACCGGTTGCAGCGGACCGTGAGGGATAAAGTGCCAGCATCCAATTGTCGCGGCCGGCCTGCTGAACCGGGACGTTAGACGGCACGATCTATGGCTCTAGTGATTCATGGGAAGACTGAATGTCCGATCTGCGGCGGTGTTATCGGCTCGGACGATGACCTAGTTGCAACGTCCGGAGCGACGGTACCTCGAGAGATCCGCTTCTGCGTATCAAGATCGCGGCGAAAGGCACCGGAAGTGCTTTGCTCAATGGCCTCAGCGGAGAGCGATTCGTCCGTAGTTTCCATGAGTACCTCTACCGGAACCTGCGGGGCAGCGTCACATGAATGACGATGGCTCAATCGAGCACCTGGACCCAAGTTCGGGCCGTGCCGTCTAACAACCGGTTGCAGCGCTCCGTGAGGGATAAAGTGCCAGCATCCAAATCACAGCGTCCGCGCGCTGAACCGGGACGTTAGGCGTCATTCCATGCGCTTCGTGATTCTCACAGTCATCAGTCTGCTCTGCGCCACCTCGGCAAGGGGTGACTACGCTCAGTTTTCGAGCGTGATCAAAGCGTCACTCGTATTTCGAGACGACTTCGACCCTGCGCGCCACTACCCGCACGTACTCAACGTGTTCTTGCGCCTTGACAATGCCCACAATTCGAGTGTCTCTTGGGTTGCAAATTCCGCGACCGGAGTGGAAGCGGAATTGTTGGATGCCGCCGGCAAACCTCTTCCGCAGCCGGCTCAGGCCGCGAGCATTCAGTCCAACTCGTATGCATACCTGCTCCCTTATGGCTCGCGGCTCGACTGGCTGATTTCGCACGGCGGCATTTCTCTAATGCCCGATCCCACTGACAAATACGCGCTAATGATCGGAGGCCGGGGCTGGCTCATTCCGATTGAGGCCGCGCCCTCCTACTCATTGCGCATCCGTTTGCGTGGTTTGCCTTGGACTCGCACTGGGCATCGCACCGACAGCGAGCAGCTCAGGGTTCTTGTCGATGTGCCAGCGACCAAGATTGAGGTCACCGAATGACGCCTAACAACCGCATGCAGCGGAAGCGATATGAATAAAGCGCAATTTCAGAGACGTGTGTGGCGCACCGCTGATGCGGGACGTTAGGCGGCCTAATGGCCTAACGGAGCGGGCTGCTCATTGCCGGCCGGATAGCGCGCGCAGCTGGCGTCAACTCGCCAGCTGGCTAGAGTAGATGTGTGGACAACCTCGATCTACCCTAAGAATCGCGCGAAATGCGCAGAGAGGTAACGGCATGTTTCACCCGATCCGACTGAAAGGCCACGCATACAAGAATTTCTGTGTCACACAGGCAGAACCTAGGCCCGCTAAACGCGGCGTCGGACCGTACGCTCTCTATTTCAACGAGCGAGAGAGATCCTGCGCCGCCGCCGATATGCTGACTGCCGCGCCGTCCTCGACGAAATGGTGATGGAAAAATGGCGCGTTGATGGGCAGATCCGAGATTTCAAGTCGCGCTTCTGCGAGAAATGGAAGCTCCCGGAATACCCAGAGGCCGCCTAACAACGCGTTGGAGCAAACGCGGGAGAGATTAAGTGCCAGCATCCATTACACATCGTCCGGCCGCTGAACCGGGACGTTAGGTACCAACTGATGGTTCTCCGAATTGTCGGCGTCATCTCACTGCTGATCGGCCTAACGCTCATCGCAATCGCCATCTATGGGCTGAGCAGTACCGCGTCGATGGTTGAGAAGCTCAGTCCGATGGCGGCTTCGAGTGGCCTGGCGTTTGACGCCCTCAACTGGTCTGCTCACTGGACAGCCGCGAACTTGGTATTTGGTGGTGCCGGCATCTTGACACTCGCGGGAGGCGTTACCCTGACGCTTCGAAAGATGTGGGGCCTTCTTCTGGTCGCGGCTGCCGCAGCTGTCACCGGCGCGTTCCCTTGGGTGCTCAAGTTTGCTGGGGTAGCGCGATATACATTTGAGGTTCCTTCGGTCATCGAATCACTGCTTTTGGGCGTGATCGCTCTCGTTGCGTCACTCGCCTATGTTCTTCGTGCTCAGCTGGGGTTGGCACCTAACAACGCGTTGGAGCAAACGCGGGACGGATAAAGTGCCGACATCCCTTACACAGCAGCACGTTGCTCAACGCGATCGTTAGGCGGCGCCATGTTTTGCCTGCGGCGCCAACCCCTAGTTGGCGACGCAGGACCTGTCTTCTGTTGATGCCTCATTCCCCGCCGTGATGGCGGAGAATGAGGTGGCGTGTATTATTTTTCTGAGCCGAACGGCTCAAGCCGTTTGCCGTCAATCAAGGCGTTTCATTGGCCATCCCGCCGACAACCGTCAGTTGCTTGTTGATACCGGCGCCCGGCTCACTGTAGAACCCGTACCTGGACTCCGGCACCCAGATGTCGACCTCGTCGCCTCGCTGCAAGGAGGTAAATTTCACCTCTTTTCCCTCCATCTTGATCCGAGCGTCCCCTGTGGACTGCACCTGGACGTTACCGATTGGATCACCGGAGACGTTCTTGATGTCCATCGACACGTGCCCGTCTTTCACTCCGGTCACCTCGGCATTGAAGCGGACCCATTTCGTGCCTTCCTTGCTAACTACCTCCTGGCACCCCGCCGGCGCCTTTGGATAGCGCTGCAAGAACTCCTGACTGTAGAGCACGTCCTTGCCGCAGCTCAGTTTCGCTTCGTCCGCTGCTATAGCAGCGAACGGCAACGCGGCCAATATCACTACCGTCGTCCTTGTGTACGCGTTCATGGAAATTTCCCTCGTGATGATCGACGTAATCACTGTGAGTGGACCGCGACGTCATCAAGTGCTCGCCACATGCATATGCATGCCGCCCGGTCTACCTCTCCGCAAGACACGCCGCGAGTGTATGTCGGCGTTGGTATGCCCACCATTGGACAAAGGGGTAGGTGATGAGGCCGCGGACGAGGAAACAGCAGCATTGAATTTTTTACAGCACGGCACCCGGCGTGGGCCCACAGGGGACAGCGCGCCTGACAACCGGTCAGGCGTCAGCACGCAGATTCCTCGTGCTCAGGTCCTAGACCGTCACGACGATCTTGCCGATCTGCTGATTGGATTCGAGGTAGCGATGCGCCTCGACGATGTCCTTGAGCGGAAAGGTCTTCGCGATCACCGGTTTGAGGCGTCCGTCCGCGAGCCCCCTCAGGATCATGTCCTCGCGCGCGTGCAAACCGGTCCGGATAGTTCCAGATCGTCGAGGCGACCCAGCCGCGAATGCTCAGGTTCTTGAACGCCGCAGGCCAGTGTGGGTGCAGCGTCGGCTGGCCGCTCAGGCCGCCGTAAATGAAGAGCACACCATCCACCGCCATGGCTTGCGCGAGCGTCTCGACATACGGACCGCCGACGGGATCGAAGACGATGCGCGCGCCCTTGCCGGCGGTGATCTTCATGACCTCGGCGACGAGGTCGCTTTCCTCGGTCGCAATCACGTGCGCGGCGCCGTGTTCGAGCAGAGCCTGTGACTTCGTGGCGCGGCGCGTCGCCGCGATCGGTATGGCGCCCGCCCAGTTCGCCAGCTGAATCGCGGCGAGGCCGACGCTGCTCGAGGCCGCCCGGATGATGACGTAGTCGCCCACGGTTGCATGGGCCACTTCGATGATCGCGAGCGCGGTGAGATATTGCATCCAGATCGACGCTGCCTCGACAGAGCTCAGGGCGTGCGGCGCCTCGACGAGGCTGAACCCAGGCACGATGGCCCGCTCGGCATACACCCCGTACTCACCGAGGCGAAAATTCGGCAGCACGCAGACCCGCTCTCCGAGCGCGAACTTCTGAACTCCTACGCCGAGCGCTTCGATGATGCCGACCGCTTCATAACCGATGAGCGTGGGCAGCTTCGGCTTGACGGGATAGAGCCCGGCGCGAAAGGCGGCCTCCGAGCGGTTGAGACCGATCGCCTCGATGTGCACCCGGACTTCGCCTGGGCTGGGATTGCCCACGTCGAGGTCCTCGAGGCGCAGAACTTCCGGTCCGCCATGTTCGTGAACCCGCACGACTTTGCTCATGCTGCAAATCTCCGCTGAAGATCCAACTAGTGATAGCCCTCGCCAGCCCGCACCTTGCCACGAAACACCCAATACGAGTACGCCGTGTAGGCGAGGATGATCGGCAGGAGCACCGCGGCACCGGCCAGCAGGAACGCGAGACTCTCGGGTGGTCCGGCGGCTTCGTAGATCGTGATCTCGGGTGGCACCAGATACGGATACAGGCTGATCGCCAGCCCGGCGAACGAGACCACGAAGAGCGTGAGCGCACAGAGAAACGGCTGCACATCGTTGCCGCGCGCGAGCGCGCGCCACAATGCCCAGCCCGTCAGTGCGACGAGCAGCGGGACCGGCGAGAGATAAGCCAGGTTCGGCATCGAAAACCAGCGCATCGCGTAGGACAGGTTGAGCAGCGGCGTCCAGACGCTCACGGCCACAATGGCGGCAAGCGTTGCCAGCGCCAGCACGCGCGCGAAACGGATCACGCGTGCCTGCAGCTCGCCCTCGGTCTTCATCACCAGCCACGTCGCGCCGAGCAGTGCATAACCCACCACCAGCGCGACACCGGTGAAGAGGCTGAACGGCGTGAGCCAGCCGAACCAGCCGCCCGCGTAGCTGCGCCCGTCGATCTCGATGCCCTGGATGAACGCGCCCAGCACCACGCCCTGGCAGAAGGTCGCCGCCATCGAGCCCGCCGCGAACCCGTGATCCCAGAAGAACCGGTGGCGCGGATCGCGGAAGCGGAATTCGAAGGCGACGCCGCGAAAGACCAGCGCCAGCAACATCACGATCAGCGGCGCGTAGAACGCCGTCATGAGGAGCGAGTACGCGAGCGGGAAGACGGCCAACAGCCCGCCGCCGCCGAGCACCAGCCAGGTCTCGTTGCCGTCCCAGACCGGCGCGATGGAATTCATCATCACGTCGCGATCCTCGGGGCGCTTGAGAAACGGGAAGAGAATGCCGATGCCGAGATCGAAGCCGTCCATCACCACGTACATCAGCACCGCGAGCGCGATGAGCCCGCCCAGACGAACGCCAGGTCGATGCTCATTCGGCGGCCTCGAGGGCACGGCGCGGGCGTGATACCTGCCGCACGCTGCGGCAGGTGCGGATCGGGCGCTGGCTCGAGCGGTTGCGGCGCGCGGCGCATGAGTTGCAGCAGGTAGTAGATGCCGGCGCCGAAGACCAGGAAGTAGACCAGCACGAAGGCGATCAATGAGCCAGCGACCGCGGGCGCATCGATGGGCGAGCGCGCTTCGAGCGTACGCATCAGGCCGTACACCACGTAGGGTTGCCGTCCCGCCTCGGTCGTGATCCAGCCCGCGAGCACCGCGACGAAGCCGCTCGGGCCGAGCCACAGCGCGACGCGCAGGAACGCTGCGCGTGGTCGAACAGGCGACGACGCAGCCGCAGATACAGACTCGGACAGCCGATGAGGAGCATGAGCACGCCGATCCCGACCATCACGCGAAAGCTCCAGAAGACGGTCGGCGCGTGCGGGCGGTCCGCGCGTGGCCAGCTCTTCAGCCCCTGGATCTCGCCATCCCAGTCGTGCGTGAGGATGAGACTGCCGAGGCGCGGCACCGAGATCCCGTAGCGTGTCGTCTCCGCCTGCATGTCCGGCCAGCCGAACAGGTAGAGCGGCGCGCCGCGCTGCGTCTCCCAGTGTCCCTCGATGGCTGCGATCTTGGCCGGCTGGTGCTCGAGCGTGTTGAGACCATGGACGTCACCGACGATGAGCTGCAGCGGCGCGACCGCCGCCGCCATCCACATCGCCATCGAGAACATCACGCGCGCTGCTCGTGCGAGCGTTCGCGCAGCAGATGCCAGGCGCCGGTCGCCGCCACGACGAACGCGGTGGTGAGATAGGCGGCCAGCACCATGTGCACCAGGCGGTAGGGAAACGACGGATTGAAGATGACGGCCCACCAGTCGACCGGCACGAACTGTGCCGTCGCGGATCTCGAAGCCCGCCGGCGTATGCATCCAGCTGTTGGCCGCCAGGATCCAGAAGGTCGAGATGAGCGTGCCGAGCGCCACCATGCAGGTCGCGAAGAAATGCAGTCCCTTGCCGACGCGTTTCAACCCGAACAGCATGACGCCGAGGAATCCGGCCTCGAGGAAGAACGCGGTGAGCACCTCGTAGCCCATGAGCGGTCCGAGGATCGGCCCGGCGCGATCGGAGAACGGACCCCAGTTGGTGCCGAACTGGTAGCTCATCACGATCCCGGACACCACGCCCATGCCGAAGGTGAGCGCGAAGATCTTGAGCCAATAGCGATACAGCACCATGTAGATGGCGCGGCCGCGCCACAGCCACAGCGCTTCCAGCACCGCGAGATAACTCGCGAGGCCGATCGTGAACGCCGGAAAGATGATGTGGAACGAGACGGTGAACGCGAACTGCAGGCGCGCGAGGACTGCGGCATCGACGAGCTCGGACATCACCGCACAGTGTACTCTGCGCGAACATTCGATCTGGGGTCAGAATTGAATTCTGACCCCTCTTGGGCCAAGCCGTATGCCAGTCGTTACGCTCGCTGAAGTATCCAGGCTCGTGATCGCACGCTTGCTCGATCGCTACGGGCTGGAGCTCAGGCTGGTGGCCCCGACCGAGCAGATCCCTGGCTCCTACTGGGGGGAGCGCGAGGCGGGGCTCAAGGGTCATCGGCTCTACGCCAACCTCACCACGCCGTTGCATTCGGTGCTTCACGAAGCTGCGCACTATGTGTGCATGACTCCGGAACGACGCGCCGGCCTCGACACCGACGCGGGCGGTGACGACCTGGAGGAAAGCGCCGTGTGCTACCTGCAGATCGTGCTGGCCGGGCACACCGCGGACTTCGGCCGCGCGCGCATGATGCTCGACATGGACGAGTGGGGCTACAGCTTCCGGCTCGGCTCGACACGCGCCTGGTTCGAGGGCGATGCCGCTGACGCGCGCGCCTGGTTGCTCGCACACACGCTCATCGACGCGCACGAGCGACCCGACGTGGAAACTGCGCGAGTGACGTTGCCCTCACCCCAACCCTCTCCCGCACGCGGGCGAGGGAGAAGAGGTCATTCCTTGCCGCAGAAGCGATCGGTGGCCGTGATGAGCTGGTGCGCGATGCCCTTTTCGAAAGCCGAATGGCCGGCGTCCGGCACGACGCGAAAGTCCGCCTCGGGCCACGCCTTGTGCAGGTCCCAGGCGCTCATCATCGGGCAGACCACGTCGTAGCGGCCCTGCACGATCACCGCCGGGATGTGACGGATGGCGCCGACACGGATCAGCAGCTGGTCCTCGGCGTGGAAGAAACCGCCGTGCACGAAGTAGTGGCACTCGATGCGCGCGAACGCGATCGCGAATTCAGCATCGCTCCAGCGGCGCACGTTGTCCTCGTTCACGAACAGGTGGCTCGTGGCTGCCTCCCAGATCGACCAGGCTTTCGCCGCCGCGAGCTGCGTCGCGTGGTCGTCGCTCGTGAGGCGGCGATAGAAGGCCCCGATCAGGTCGTCGCGCTCGGCGCTCGGGAATGAGCTGCACGTAGTGCTCCCAGCGATCGGGGAACAGCGCGCTCGCGCCTTCCTGGTAGAACCAGCGCAGCTCCGCCTTGCGCAGCATGAAGATTCCGCGCAGCACCAGCTCGGTCACGCGTTTCGGATGGCTCTGCGCGTACGCCAGTGCGAGCGTGCTGCCCCAGGAGCCGCCGAACACCAGCCAGCGCTCGATGCCGAGATGTTCGCGCAGCTTCTCGATGTCCTCGACCAGGTGCCAGGTGGTGTTGTCCTCGAGGCTGGCGTGCGGACGGCTGCGCCCGCAGCCGCGCTGATCGAACAGCACGATCCGATAGCGCTTCGGGTCGAAGAACCGCCGTGAATCCTTGCCGGCGCCCGCGCCCGGGCCGCCGTGAATGAAGAGCGCGGGCTTGCCGCGCGGATTGCCGCACTCCTCGTAGTAGATCTGGTGCACGGGGGAGACGCGCAGGTGCCCGCTGTTGTACGGCTCGATCGGGCGGTAGAGCGGTCTCAGCTCCTTGTCCTGCCGGCGGGCGCCGCTGCGCTTGTGCTGGCCGCGCGCCGGGCGACGCGAGTGAGTGCGGGTGGATGACTTGCGGCGAGTCGCTTTCTTCTTCGAGCGTGAGCGCATGCGGCGTCCTTTTCAGGTCTTGACCACCATCGGCCCGAGCGGTCTGCCGCCCAGCAGGTGCAGGTGCAGGTGGTAAACCTCCTGGCCGCCATGCGCGTTGCAATTGACGATCAGCCGGAAGCCGTTCTCCGCGATGCCTTCCTGGCGCGCGAGATCGCGTGCCACGGTGAACAGGTGCCCGATCAGCGGCTCGTCCTCGTCGGCGATGTCGTTCGCCGTCGGAATCGGCTTGTTGGGCACGATCAGGATGTGCGTCGGTGCGGCGGGCCGGATGTCCCGAAACGCGGTGACACGCTCGTCCTTGTAGACAATGGCGGCCGGGATCTCCCCGGCAATGATTTTCTCGAACAACGTGGGCATGTGGGCTCCGGAGTCGCGGCGCGCGCGAACCGCGTGAAGCCTACACCCACGCGTGACCGGCACAAAGCCAGTCTCTATCATGTGAGCGACAGCAGGAGCACGCCACGGCAATGAAACACTCGACCATGCTGGACCTGGGTACGGCCGCGCCCGGATTCTCGCTACGCGACGGTACGGGCCGGGTGCACAACCTCGAGGATTTTGCGGCGTCGCCGGCGCTGCTGGTGGCGTTCATTTGCAACCACTGCCCGTACGTCAAGCACGTCCTCGACGGATTCGTGCGGTTCGCTGCCGAGTACCGCAGCAGGGGATTGGCGACCGTCGCGATCAGTTCCAACGACATCGATACCCATCCCGCCGATGCACCGCCGGAGATGGCAAAGCTCGCACAGGCGCGCGGCTTCACGTTTCCGTATCTCTACGATGAATCGCAACAGGTCGCGAAAGCGTTTCGCGCAGTGTGCACGCCGGAGTTCTACCTGTTCGATCGCAACCGCCGGCTCGTCTATCGCGGCCAGTTCGATGGCAGCCGCCCGAATAGTCAGACGCCCGTGACGGGGGCTGATTTGCGCGCGGCCGCGGATGCGCTGCTTGCTGGAGGTGCGCCCGCGGCCGCACAGATTCCAAGCGCAGGTTGCGGCATCAAGTGGAAACGGGGGAACGCGCCCGATTGGGCGTGAACGTTCCGTTCAGGCCGGCGCCGGGATGCAGCTCGACTGGGTGAGCTTCCAGCGCTGCCCGGTGCGCTCGTGAACGAGCACGCAGTCCGAACCCACCTTCAGCAAGCGAAAGTGTTCCGGCCGGCCGGGGTCACGTCCGTCGAGCGGGCGGCCTTGCGCATCGCGCGGACGAGCCGGCTCGATGGTGAGCGCACTTTCACGCGTCAACGCATCATCGGCAAGCATGATGGGCACGCCATTGAAGGCGCTGCTGATCGCGCGCTCGAGCTCCGCGCGGCTGGCGGGGTTGGGCGCCGTGATGAGGGCGGGCACTTCCTGCTGCGCGGGCAACGTGTTGCAGGCGCTCAGCAGGATGAGGCTGGCCAGGACCAGCGTGCCTACCGCCGCAGGATGCGGTTCTGCAGCCACGGGGATTTATGCACTTCGCCGTCGGCCGGCACGGTTGCTCCGTTCTGCGCCTTGGCGAAACCGGACGGAGGCACCGTGCAGGTCAGCCCCACGCGATAGCCGAGCGCCGCGGCGAACCGGCCTTCCGCGGGATCGCCGAGCGCACGTGTGAAATCGTCCGCGACCGAGCAGCCCGGGATGCGCACGCCGCCGGCACCGAGCGTGTTCTGTGGCGAGAATCCATCCGGGTATTCACCGAAGTTCTTGGCGTTGACGCCGCGGAACTGGATCGAGAAGTACGTCGTGCCGCAGTTATCGGGCGCGTAGAAGCCGTAGGGCTTGCCGCAGGTCGTGGAGCCGATCTGGATGACCTGCACGTCGACGCCCCGCAGGCTGTTGATGATCGCCTCGCTGGCCGAGCAGGTGGTCGGTCCGGTGAGGACGAACACGCGCCCCAAATTCAGGCTGGGCAGCGCCGTGCCTGCCGGGACGCTCGGTGAAAAGCCGACCGATGTCGACAGAAACTCCCGGACCGGTGAGTCGTTGGTCACCGGATTCTGGTTCGGATACTTGTCGTTGAACTCGAGCCGCTCGAAAGTCTCGCCGGTTGTGCGCCCGGGCCCCGCGATCATGAAGGCGAGCTCGTTGGCGATGTCGAGGAAACCGCCGCCGTTGTAGCGGATGTCGAGCACCAGGTCGCTGACCCCGGCAGCCTGCAGCGTGTTGATCGCATTGATCAGGGCCGCTTCCGCGGTGGCGATGTGGTCGTTGAACAGCAGGTAGCCGACCACTCCGGTGCCCGTCGCAACCGTGGTGACGTTCTGCACCGGCGCGGAGGTGACGTTGACGGAGACCATTGTCACCAGGCGCGTGGTCTGGGAACCGGCATCGCGAATCCCAAAGGTGTGCGCCTGGTTGGGCGCAGTGGGGAAGAGCCCCGCGTTGAGAACATCGACGCCTGCCTGGGTATTCACGTTGACGAGATCGACGCCATCGACCGTGAGCACGTCGGCGCCGCGCATGAGGTTCACGGCGGGCGCAGTCGCTGGCGAGTTGGGCTCGGTATACGCGACGACTGCCCGGCGCGGGGGAACGCCCGAGAGCAACGCCCACGTCACGCCGTATCCAGGCTGCACACCTGATTGCGAAAGGGCGAACCACTGATCGCTCGGGAACGTGAAGTGGAAGCGGTCCTTCGGATTGCCGGAAGGTGTCACGTCCGAAGTCACCAGCAGGTCGAAGTAGGCCGGTGTCGTGTAGAGCGCGGGGTTCAGGTCGGGAACCTCGCTGTACCAGAGATATAACTCGTTGGTCCAGGAGCGCAGCCAGTTGTTCTCGTGCGTCGCCGTTCCGGGGCGATCACGAAAGGGCTGACCGGTCGACGGATCTGTACCCGTCCGCGGGCTCGGGCACAGCGCATCGAAGTCCGTGGAGGGTGCAAACACGCCCATCACCCATCCGCCCGCCGGGGGCGGGTTGTTGCCGCCGCCACCGCCACCCCCTCCGCCGCCGCCACACGCGGCCTGAAACAGGGCCAGAAAAACCGCCAGAAAAACCGCCAGAAAAACCCTGATCGGGCTGCTGAGGAACCGGTCGGGCTTGTGCATAAATGGCCTCTTCGTGCCTTCCCTGTGCTGTCCGGTGATTCTCGCCACTGGCGCACGCGGGAGCAATTCTGTTTAACTTTTCATCCATGAAGCTGAACATCGACTCGCTGGCGGGCCACCTGGCCCGTGACCTCAAGGCCGCCTACCTCGTCTCGGGCGACGAGCCGCTGCTGGCCGGCGAGGCCGCTGACGCCATCCGGCAGCGCGCGCGCGCCGTTGGCTACAGCGAACGCCAGGTGTTCTTCGTCGAGCGCGGCTTCGACTGGAATGCGTTGCGCGGCGAGAGCCAGTCGTTGTCGTTGTTTGCCGAGCGGCGCATCCTCGAAGTGCGATTGCCCACAGGCAAGCCCGGCGAAGGTGCGGAGATTCTCGAGGCGATCGTGAATGACCCGCCGCCCGATCAATTGTTGCTCGTGATCTCGGGAAAGCTCGAGCGTGCGACGCTGCAGAGCCCGTGGGTGAAAGCGTTCGAACGTCACGGCGCGTGGTTGCCGGTATGGCCGATCGACATCGAGCGCCTGCCCGACTGGATCGGCGCGCGTCTGCGACAACGCGGTCTCGAGCCGGACGCGGGCGCGACGCGGCTGCTCGCAGAGCGCGTCGAGGGCAATCTGCTGGCGGCTCAGCAGGAGATCGAAAAGCTCGCTCTGCTGGTGAATCCGGGTCCGCTCGATGCGGCCACGCTGGCACACGCGGTCGCGAACAGCGCTCGCTACGACGTTTTTCAGCTCGCGGAGGCCTCCCTGCAGGGTGATGCGGCGCGGGCGTTGCGTATTCTTGCGGGACTGCGCGCCGAGGGTGTGGAACCGACGCTCGTCCTTTGGGCGCTGAGCCGCGAGATCCGCGCGCTGTGGCAGCGACTCTTGCAGCGCTCGGCAGGCGCGGCACCGCCCGCGTGGCAACGTTCGAGTCCGGGGCTGGACGCTGCCGCTCGCCGGGTCGGCCAGCCAGTGGTCCGCGCACTGATCACCGATGCGTTGCGAGCCGATCGCACCATCAAGGGCCGGCACCGGGGCAACCCGTGGGACGCGCTCGAGCGGCTGGTGGCGAGGCTCGCGGGCGTGAAGAGCTTCCCGGACGCCGCGTAGCGGGTAGCGCGCCATACCTTTGCATTGCAAGATGAGTTCGGGCAGCTTAACGGCGGTATGAATCCAATCGGGATCTTCGGCGGCACTTTCGACCCCATTCACTACGGCCACCTCCGAAGCGCGTTCGAGCTGCTCCAGGCGCTGCGCCTCACGGAAGTGCGCTTCATGCCCGCTGGCAATCCGCCGCACCGCGAACAGCCGCTCGCCAGCGCCGACCTCAGGTTGCAGATGGTGCAGGCCGCGACCGAGGGCCAGCACGGCTTCCTGGTCGACGACCGTGAAATCCGCCGCGAAGGTCCGTCATATTCCGTCGATACGCTGGCCACCTTGAGAGCGGAACATCCCGATCGATCGCTCTGTCTCATCGTGGGCATGGATGCCTTTCTTGGGCTGCCGAAGTGGTACCAGTGGCGCGAGATCCTGCAACTCGCGCATGTCGTGGTAGCGCATCGACCGGGCTGGCGTGCACCGGGCATGGGGCCGCTGGGAGAGCTGCTGGTCGATCGCGGCACCGGCCGTGTCGGCGATCTGCACGAATCACGCGCGGGCTGCATCTACATCCACGCCGTCACCCAGCTCGAAATCTCCTCGACCGAAGTGCGCACGCTCGTTTCGGCGGGCCGCGATCCGCGTTTCCTGATGCCCGACAGCGTTCGCAAGATCATTCTCGAAAGCAAGTGCTATACCACCAAAGGAGGCAGCACACCGGCATGACACCCACCACTCTCAAGCGCCCGCGCAAGAGCTTGCAGCGGTCCCTCAAGGCGGTCGTGGTCGAGGCGCTTGAAGATATGAAAGCGGCGAACATCAAGGTGCTCGATGTACGTCCGCTGACCGACATCACCGACACCATGGTGATCGCCTCGGGCACTTCCGACCGTCATGTCCGCTCGGTCGCCGACCGGGTCATCGAGAAAGCGAAAGCAGCGGGTTTCCGTCCGTTCGGCATCGAAGGCGAGCGCGAAGGGGAGTGGGTCCTGGTGGACCTTCCGGACGTGCTGGTCCACATCATGGTGCCGCGTGTGCGCGAGTTCTACGGACTGGAAAAACTCTGGGATGCACGCGTAACCAAGTAAGGCGCCGCGCCCGCGTGCCTTGCCCCGTCCGAAACTGCTGAATGCGCATCCGCCTGCTCGCCGTCGGGACCCGCATGCCCGGCTGGGTGGAGGCCGGCATCGCCGACTACGTGCGCAGGCTCGGTGCCGAGATCCGCGTTCAAATCGAAGAGCTCGCCCTCGGCAAGCGCAGCGCCGGCGGCGACACGGCGCGCGCGGTCGCCGACGAAGGCCGGCGCATGATGATCGCGATTCATCCGGACGATTTCGTCGTGGCGCTCGAAGTGAGCGGCAAGGCTTTCGCTACGGAGGACTTGTCGAAATGGCTCGGGCAGAGGCTGCAGGACGGCTGTGACGTGGCGCTCCTGATCGGCGGTCCGGACGGTCTTGCTGCCGAGTGCCGCAAGCGCGCCGACCTGCACTGGTCGCTCTCGTCCCTCACGCTGCCGCATGCGCTGGTTCGCATCGTGGTGGTGGAACAGCTCTACCGCGCGCTCAGCATCCTCAAGGGTCATCCCTATCACCGCGGTGGTGTGACATAACCCGCAAGGCGTGACCGACATCCTGTCAAATCTGCGACAGGGTTGTCGTCGCCGGACGACGTGCCTGCTTGTCCTTCCGCGTCCAACTGCCGAGAATCCCTCACCCCCTGAAGAGCTGTAAAAACCAGCCTTTTGCGATGTGCAAGGCACGAGCCTGTTGGGCGGCTCGAGTTGAAACGCGACATGCATTTGGGAGCGTGGCAATGAGCGGGCGGAATGCCCAGGATCTCTGGCATCTCACGATCGATGACCTGTTTTCGGCGCCTGTCGAGACTCCGCGTCTGGACGGGCCAGGGCCATTCGTCATCAATCTGAGTGCCTCCACCGCGCCGATCAGTGTCCCCGCCAAGACACTCATTGGGTTCGAGCAGTGCCGCGTGTTCCAGGTCACGAGCAAGGAGGAAGGCCGCGAGCGGTTTCGCCTGCGACTCGGCTTTTTCAGCTCGGTCGAGAACGTGGAGAAGGCGGTCGAGGCGCTGCGCTCACGCTATCCGAGCGCCTTTGCCACCCAAGCCACGCCCGACGATCTGCGCTTCATCCCCAAGAGCGGCTCGGCGCAGATCCGTAGCCGCGTGCGCACCGACGGCGTGCGCAAGATCGGCAAGAAGCGCGACGTGCGACGCGATCACGCTCAAGAGCGCATCGCGCACAAGTCCTCGCAGCCGTCGCAGAGCGCACAGAAGCACAGCGGCGCCAACAATCTGACCGCCAAGCAGCAGGAAGCGCTCGATGTCGAGTCGATCCTGCTCGCGGCGCTCGCCGAACCGTCGGCGCGCAAACCGCGCAAGCCCGGCACACCGCCGCACCATTCAGCTGCGCAGTCGAAACACAGCCGTGCGCGTCGGCACGCCGCGCCCGTGGCATCGCCCAAGACTTCCAAGGGGAACGGTCAGCTGCCTGCCACGCCGCCCGCGCTTCCCAAGGCCGCGCCAGTCGCTGCCAAGCCAACCGCGCCCCAGGCGAACAAGATCGAGGAGACCGCGATCGATCTGCATCTGGTCGATCGGATCTTCGAGGCGCCTGCGTCCGCTCCCGCCGCGCCACCGGCAATGGAGCTCGACGACACCGCCCGTGCCGCGCTCGACCTGCTCACCAAGCCGCGGGCCGCCAGTGCGGCGCCAGACGCCCCCACGCCCGCGAAGAGCCTGCCACCCGAAGAAATACCGATCGACCTGCAGATGGTCGGACGCATGCTCGAGCCGGCTGCCGCGCCGGCACCCGTTGTTGCCCAGCTGGCTGCTCCGACACCGCCCAGCGCGCAATCGCAGACCGTGCAGGTAGCGGCCCCGGTGAGCAGCGCAAACGCCACCGGCAAGAACCGGCGACCGGAGGAAGTGCCGATCGATCTCGACTTCGTCGACACGATCATCGAGCGCATTCGTGGGCCGCTGGCACCGCCAGCTGCGCCTGTGGCCGAGGACGTCAGTGCCTCGCCGGCAAGCCGCGGATGAGGCAGAGATGCCGATCGATCTGCGCGCCATCGAGCGAGATCTTCGAAGACGAACCTCCCGCTCGCGAGAGATCGCACGACGCGAGCCACGCAGCCCGAAACGAGCACACCACGCCAATCGGAACTGATCGCGGCCGCGCTCGAAGCCGCGGCCAAGGCCGAAGCGAAAGCCAAGGCCGACGCCGAGGCGCAGGCGCAAGTCGAGACGGAAGCGAAAGTGCGTGCGGAAACCGAGGCACGCATTCGCGCCGAGGTCGAGGCGAAAGTGATGGCGGAGCTCGAGGAAAAGGCTCGCGCCGAGGAGCAGGCGCGCCGGCGCGCGGAAGCGGAGGCGAAGAGCGCGCGCCGAAGTGGAAGAGAAACTGCGCGTCGAACAGGAAGTGCGCATCCGTGCCGAGACCGAAGCCCGCATAAGGGCCGAGATCGAAGCGCAGGCGAAAGCCGAACTGGAAGTGCGGCTGCGAGCCGAAGAAGAGGCCGGGGCGCGCGTCGAAACAGAGAGAAAGGCGCTCGCCGAGACCGAAGCGCGGGCGCGTGCCGAAGTGGAAGCGAAAGTGCGTGCTGAGACGGAAACCCGCGTGCGCGCCGAGGCCGAGGCCAGGGTGCGCGCCGAGACGGAAGCCCGTATCCGCGTCGAAGTCGAACAGAGAGTGCGCGCCGAGGCGGAAGCCAGGGCGCGTGCCGAGGCCGAAAAGAAGGCGCGTGCCGAAGCGGAAGCCAAGGCGCGGGCGGAAGCCGAAGCAAAGGCCCGCGCCGAGGCAGAGGCCAAAGCGCGCGCGGACGCCGAAAAGAAGGCGCGTGCCGAAGCGGAAGCCAAGGCGCGAGCGGAAGCTGAAGCAAAGGCCCGCGCCGAGGCAGAGGCCAAAGCGCGCGCGGAGGCTGAGAAGAAGGCGCGTGCCGAAGCGGAAGCGAAAGCCCGTGCCGAAGCTGAAGCAAAGGTCCGCGCCGAAGCCGAAGCAAAGGTCCGCGCCGAGGCAGAGGCGAAAGCTCGCGCGGAGACTGAGAAGAAGGCACGTGCCGAAGCGGAAGCCACGGCGCGTGCCGAAGCCGAAGCGAAGCTCCGTGCGGAAGCAGAGGCCAAGACCCGCGCCGAAGCCGAAAAGAAAGCGCGTGCCGAGGCGGAAGCCAAAGCACGAGCGGAAGCCGAAGCGAAAGCCCGTGCGGAAGCGGACGCCCACACGCAGGCCGAGAAGAAGAGCGCGTGCGGAAGCGGATGCCAAAGCCAAAGCGCAAGCGGAGGCCGAAGCCAGGGCCCGCGCGACAGCGGGCCCGCGCCGAAGCGGAAAAGAAAGCGCGTGCTGAGGCGGAAACCAAGGCGCGCGCGGAAGCCGAAGCCAAGGCCCGTGCCGAATCAGAGGCCAGGGCACGCCTCGAGGCAGAAGCCGCGAAAGCCGCGATTCGCCCGCCGATCCTGGTCGACGATACCTCGCCGGTTGACCTCGACAGCACGCAGACGCTGCGTGCGCTCACGCCGCTCGAGCTCAGCGACTCTGCGAAATCGAAGTGGTTCGTCGTGCAGTTGGGGCTCTCGGAGCAGCCGGTCGACCTGCGGACCGTGCCGCATCTCGACATCTTCGATGAATATCATCTCTACACGGTTGCCGGTCTCGACCAGGACAAGATACTCCACAGCCTGCGCCTGGGATTCTTCTCCGAGGAAGTCTCGGCGAGCGTCGTCGCCGGTTACCTGAAGACGTTTTTCGGCAACCCCGAAATCAAGCGCGTAGCCTGCGCGGAATACGAGCGCTTCAAGGAGCGACGCCCGAAGTCACCGCATTCCGACACCACGAAGGGCGTGAGCCCGGCGGAGGACTCGAAGGCCACCTCCATCGTGCTCGAGACCAAGGCGCCGAAGGTCTTTTCGCGCGTGGACGAGGCCAACGCGAAGAACGGCAGCAAGCAGCCCAAATCGGGCAAGAAGAATCGCAAGAACAAGACGCTCGGCGATGAGCTCGTCGAGGAGGCGCGCCAGGTCGTGCTGTCCGAGAGTGCGATCCGCCGCCTGCCGACCGACAGCTCCCTGTGGACGCGGCTGTTCCGTCCAAAGCGTTGAACTGACGGGCCGATCGCCCGTTCACATCTCGTTCATGGGCTCGCGTTCAGGATGGTATCCTGCGCGGGCTGCACCAGCTTCGGGCAGAATCGTTTAACTCATTGCTTCGACAGGCAATATCAGCTGCCCGCGATGGCCCCGGACATCCTTTTTCTCGCTTCCGCTTCGCCCCGCCGGCGCGAGCTCCTCGACCAGATCGGCGTCCGCTACGAGCCGAAGCCGGTCGAAGTGGACGAATCGCGTCAACCGCGCGAGGCTCCCCGCGATTATGTGACGCGGCTGGCCCGTGCCAAGGCCGAAACCGCCTGGTCGCTGTTCGGCCCTGACGCCGCTCGCGCGGTCCTGGCGGCCGATACCGCGGTCGCGCTGGCAGAGCTGATCCTCGGCAAGCCCCGCGATCGCGGCGAGGCACTCGCGATGCTCGAGAAGCTGTCGGGACGGACGCACGAGGTATTCACCGCGGTGGCGTTGCGAACCGCGCGTGGGCTCGAATCGCGCGTGAGCGCGAGCCGCGTGAAGATGCGCGCGCTCGGACCGGAAGAGATCGAGAGTTACTGGGACACGGGGGAGCCACGTGACAAGGCCGGCGCATACGCCGTGCAGGGGCGCGCGGCCGTCTTCATCGAAGCGCTCGAGGGCAGCTACTCCGGGGTGATGGGTTTGCCCCTGTTCGAAACCGCGGAGCTGCTGACCCGCGCCGGGATCGGGACATGGATGCACAGACACGGGTCGTAATGAGCGCCGAGATCCTCGTCAACGTGACGCCCCGCGAGGCGCGCGCCGCGGTGGTGGAGAACGGCGTGTTGCAGGAAGTCTTCATCGAGCGCGCCAATCGGCGCGGTCTCGCCGGCAACATCTACAAGGGCAAGGTCTCGCGCGTGCTTCCGGGCATGCAGGCCGCCTTCATCGACATCGGGCTCGAGCGCACGGCCTTCCTGCATGCCTCGGACATGGCGCGGCGTGCGCACGAGAGCGAGGAGCCCGAAGCGCCTGCGAGCCTCAACATCCGCGACCTGGCAACCGAAGGTGATGACATCCTGGTCCAGGTGCTCAAGGACCCGCTCGGCACGAAGGGCGCCCGGCTCACGACCTTCGTCTCGATCCCATCGCGCTACATGGTCTACATGCCCTCCGGGCGCGGCATCGGTGTCTCGGCGCGCATCGAAGACGAGGAAGAGCGACGGCGTCTGCGCGAAGCCGTGAGCCTGCTCGTTCCCAGCGACGCGCGCGGCGGCTACATCGTGCGGACCGCGGCCGACGGTGCGGCCCCCGAAGCGCTGCGCGCCGACATGCTGTTCCTGCGCCGCCTGTGGGAAGCGATTCACGACAAGGGCCTGGCGACGCCTGCGGGCCAGCTGGTGCACGAGGACCTGCCGCTGCCGGTGCGCGTGCTGCGCGACCTGCTCAACGGCAACGTCGAGCGTGTTTACGTCGATGCACCCGCGGCACACGACCGGATGCTCGAGTTCGCCCGCCACTTCATGCCGGAGAGCACTGCCAAGATCGAGCTCTATGCGCAGCCACGGCCGCTGTTCGACCTGCACAACGTGGAGGAGGAGATCGAGAAAGCGCTCGACGGCAAGGTGCAGCTCAAGTCGGGTGGCTACCTGATCATCGATCAGACCGAGGCGATGACCACCATCGACGTCAATACGGGCGCCTACGTCGGTCATCGCAATCTCGAAGAGACCATCTTCCGCACCAACCTCGAGGCGGCGCTCGCCATCGCGCGGCAGCTGCGGCTGCGCAACCTGGGCGGCATCATCATTATCGATTTCATCGACATGCAGGAGGAGGAGCATCGCCGCCAGGTGATCCAGGCGCTCGAGAAATACCTCGAGGCCGATCACGCCCGCACCCACATCTCGAGCGTGTCGCCGCTCGGGCTGGTGGAGATGACGCGCAAGCGCACGCGCGAGAGCCTGGAACATCTGCTGTGCCGGCCCTGTCCTACCTGCCAGACGCGCGGCTTCGTCAAGACCGCGGAAACCGTCTGCTACGGGATCTTTCGCGAAATCCTGCGCCAATACCGGCAGTTCGAGGTCCAGCAGCTCATGGTGCTCGCGCACCAGGACGTGATCGAGATGCTCCTCGACGAGGAATCCGCGGCGCTGGCCGAGCTCGAAGTGCTCACCGGCAAGCCCATTCGACTGCAGACGGAAGCGCTCTACGCGGTGGATCAGTTCGACGTGGTATTGATGTAGTGAGCGAGGAACCGGCAACCGCACAGGAGCGGACGACCACACAGCGGAAGGACTCGCGCGTCCGCCGCGTGGTGCGCTGGCTCGCGGGCATCGGTGCCGCACTGGTGATCGTGCTGGCGCTGGCGCTGGGCGCCCTGCGCGTGCTCCTCACCCACATCCCCGACTACCGCGATCAGATCCAGGCGTGGGTGAACGATACCACCCACCTCGACGTGCGCTTTCGCGAGCTCGACGCGCGCTGGCGCTTTTTCGGCCCCGAGATCTACATCACCGGCGTCGAGGTGTACGCGCCGCTGGGCGGGCCGCTGCTGGCGGAGGCGCGCGCCGCGAGTGTCGGTTTCGACTTCTGGCGCGCGTTGTTGCGGGCCGAGCTTTTGCCCGGACGCTTGCAGCTGATCGAGCCCGAGATCGGCCTGGTGCGCACGCTGGACGGGCGCATCGAGCTCGAGGGCCAGGCTGCGCTGGGACCGCGATCCGACGAGCGCCGCTTCACGGCGGACGACTTGCCCACCGGCCGGCTCGATATCACGGACGCGCGCGTCACGTTCACGGATCAGCAGGGCGAGTTGCGCGACCTCATCGTGACCGCGACCGATGTCACCGTGCGCCGGGATCGCAACGACGTCGAGGTGGAAGCCGAGCTCCTCCTGCCTGAAGGCATGGGATCCACGCTCGAACTCACGGCGCAGGCGCACGGAGCGCTGCGCGAACCGCAGCGCCTGGCGTGGAAAATTGGGCTGCGTGGGCGTGGCTTGCAGCTCGCGGGCTGGCGTGAACAGTTCGGTGCGCTCGCCAACCTGCCGCTCGCCGGGCAGGGGAACCTGCGCCTGGAAGCAAGTCTCGACGGGCGCGAGCTGGTCGCGGCGAAGCTGCGCCTGCAGCTTGCGCAGGTGTTGCTGCCGGCGGGCGCCGCCGCCTCGCCGACACGTTATCCCGTGATCGCGGGCGCGTTCGATCTGCAACGCGACGGATCGCGCTGGCGCATCACCGGTCGCGACCTGGAATTGAGCACCGACCGGCACGCGTGGGCCGCCTCGGATCTTTCCTCCACCTGGGAGAGTGAGGCCGGCAGGCTCGCCCGGCTCGAGACGCAGGCGAGCTTTGTGCGCCTCGAGAACCTGGTGCCACTCCTGAGCCTTGCGCCCCGGAGCGATTGGCGCGAGAAGCTGCTGGCGCTCAGCCCGGAGGGCGAGGTTCGCGACCTGAAACTGGCCTACACGCCGAGGGAGGGCGCACCGCCCGATGTGAAGCTCGCCGCGCAGTTTGCCGGGCCTCGGCTTCAACGCGTATGGAAAATTCCCGGGCTTGCACGGGCTCGGCGGCGTGGCCAGCGGCTCGAGCGCATCCGGAGCAGTCACGATCGAGTCGCGCGCGCTGCGCTTCACGATGCCGCAGAAGTTCCGCTCACCCCTGACCGCCGAGCTGGCGCGCGGGCGAATCGGCTGGACGCACGATGAGGGCGGCTGGCACATCCAGAGCCGGCAGTTCGAATTGCGCGGGCCGCACGCCAATGCGGATACGGATATCGATCTCACCCTGCCGGGCGCGGGCGCCTCGCCCGTTCTGAAGTTGCACAGCCGTTTTCGCGATGCGGTCCTCACCGAAGGATGGCGCTATCTGCCCATCGACAAGCTCAAGGGCAAGGTGCTGGCCTGGCTCGACGCAGCGTTTCTCGCCGGGCGGGCGCCGAGCGGGGAATTCGTCATCGAGGGACCGACGCGCAAGTTTCCTTTCCGCGACGGTGAGGGCGAGTTTCGCGTCAGCTTCGCGGTCGAAGGGCTCGTCCTGCACTACGCCGATGACTGGCCGCGGCTCGAGAACGGATCACTCGATGTCGAGTTCCGCAATGCCGGTCTCACGGCGCGGGTGAAGAAAGCGACGCTCAATGGGCTCGCGGTCGAATCAGGTTTCGCGCAGATCGCCGATTTCAAGGAGGGCGATCTGGTCGTCAAGGCCGCCGCCGCGGGCGACACCGGCGCTGCGCTCGGTTTTCTGCAACACAGTCCGGCCGGAGAAAAGCTCGGCGCCACCTTCATGAAGTTGCACGGCAGCGGCGAGGTTCGAGCGGATGTCGACCTGCTGCTACCGATCAAGCACCTCGACGATCGGCGTGTCGTGGTCGCGACGCGCATCGACCGGGCGAGCGTGTCGCTGGCGGACAGCGGGCACACCATCGAGGCGCTCAGTGGCGATCTGCTCATCGAGGACAAGAAGATCAGCAGTCCTGCCCTGGTCGGCGACTACCTCGGTGGGCCCATTCGAATCGAGCTGGCTCCCGGCGCGGCGAGCGGCGGCGTCTTCGAGAACATCGTGCGTGTTCGCGCTTCCACGCCGGCTGCGGCCCTGGCACAGGCCTTTGGCGCGCCGGACGCGGTCAAGCTGAGCGGCAGCCTCGACTGGCGAGCGACCGCCAGAATTCCGGTCGCGGTCGCCGCCGGCTCTGCACCTGAGACGGCGCTGCGCTCGAACCTGCGTGTCGAGTCGACGCTCAAGGGAACGGCGGTCGGCTTGCCTGCACCGCTGGCGAAGAGCGCGGCCGAGACCAGGAGCACGCACGTTGAAGTGCAATGGCCGCGGAGCGAGGAAGCGCTCGTGCGCGCCACGTACGGCAACATTCTGCGTTCGCAGTTGCGCTTCACGCGCGCCGAGTCGGGCTGGACCCTCGATCGTGGCACCGTGCGTTTCGGCGCCGGCGATGCGCGGCTGCCGACGATCGCAGGACTCGAGCTGCGCGGTACGGTGGAAGAGCTCGACCTTTCGGCATGGCTCGCGCTGCGCTCCGGCAAGCCCGGGAAACGTGCGCTGTCCGACTATCTGCGCAGCGCCGATCTCACCGCACACGATCTGCGCCTGTTTGGATTTCAGTTCCCGGAAGTCCACGCGATCCTGCTGGCCGGCGATCGCGCCTGGTCGGCGAGCGTGGATGGGCCGCAGACGCGCGGCTCCCTTCTCGTGCCTTACGACTTGAAGGGACCCGAGCCGCTGGTGATCAACATGGCGAGACTGCGCCTCAGCCCCGACGAAGAGCGCGAGGAGCAGAGCGAGCGTCGCGGCGAACCCGATCCGACCCAATGGCCGGACGTGAACGTTTCGATCGCGGATTTCGAGGCCTGGGGCAAGCGGCTGGGATTCCTGCGCGCCGAGCTCAAGCGCAGCACTGACGGCATCCTCCTGCAATCGCTCAGCACCCAGGCGGCCACTTTCACGCTGCACGGATCGGGCGCGTGGAGCGCGACGCCGCAAGGACAGCAGGGCGCGCTCGAGCTCGAGCTTGCGAGCACGGACATGCTGCAGACGATGCGCGACCTGGGTTACGGCGACACCATCACGGGCAAGCGCGGCGCGGTCGCGATCAACGTGAACTGGCCGGGCGCGCCCGATGCAGAGCTCCTCGGACGGCTCAACGGTACGGTGTCGATCCAGATCGACGACGGTCAGCTGCTCAGCGTCCAGCCGGGCGCCGGGCGCATCTTCGGGCTGATGAGTGTCGCGGCGCTCCCGCGACGGCTGTCGCTCGATTTCACCGACTTCACCGACAAGGGCCTCGCGTTCGACAGCGTGCGCGGCGACTTCACGCTCAAGGCAGGCGATGCCTACACCGAGAATCTGCTCCTCAAGGGACCCGCGGCCGAAATTGGCGTCGTCGGGCGCACTGGGCTCGGGCAGCGCGACTATGACCAGACGGCTGTCGTAACCGGCAGTCTCGGCCAGTCGTTGCCGGTCGCGGGCGTCCTGGCAGCCGGCCCCGTCGTCGGAGCGGCGCTGCTGGTCTTCTCGCAGATCTTCAAGGAGCCGCTCAAGGGCATCACGCGCGGCTACTATCGAATCACGGGCTCGTGGGACAATCCGGTGGTGCAGCGCGTGGGTGAATCGGACAAGAAGAAGGCCGCCAACACGGTGCGCACGGCCGAGCGCGACGTGGGCCCCAAGCCATGACCACCGTCGCTGCCATCCAGATGTCCTCCGGACCGGAGGTCGCGGGCAATCTTGCGACCGCCGGGCGCCTGCTGGAAGAGGCAGCGGCGCGCGGCGCGCTTGTCGCGGGCTTGCCCGAGAACTTTTCCATCATGGGCAGGAAGGAAGCGGACAAGATCGCGGTGGCCGAGACAGATGGCGACGGGCCGATCCAGGAGTTCCTGTCGAGCACCGCGCGGCGCCTGAAGCTGTGGATCATCGGCGGCACCATTCCCCTGCGTTCGCCGGTCGCTGGACGCAGTGCCGCCGCCTGCCTGGTCTATGACGCAGCCGGTGAGCGGCGTGCGCGCTACGACAAGATTCACCTGTTCGACACCAAGGTGCCGGACAAGGACGAGCAGTACCGTGAGTCCGCAACGATCGCGCCAGGACGCGAGCCCGTCGTCGTGGATACGCCGGCAGGCCGGGTCGGGCTGGCGGTCTGCTACGACATGCGCTTCCCCGAGCTTTTCCGCCAGCTTTCTGCCAAGGGCGCGGAGCTCCTCAGCCTGCCCTCGGCGTTCACGGTCCCGACCGGGCGTGCACATTGGGAGACGTTGCTGCGGGCGCGTGCCATCGAGAACTTGTGTTTCGTGCTGGCACCCGCACAATCGGGCGTCCATGCCAACGGTCGCGAAACCTATGGAGACACCCTGATCGTGGATTTCTGGGGCGGTGTTCTGTCGCGCCTGCCGCAGGGGGCGGGCGTCGTGACGGCGCAACTCGATCGCGCCAAGCAGGCGGAAGTGCGCCGGACCTTTCCCGCACTCAGCCACCGCGTGTTCGCATAAACGGCCGCCGCCATGAACGCCGCCGTGGATAGTCCGCTCGATATCGCCAGCCAGGCGCTGCTGGCGCCTTCCGGGCTCGACGAGAGTCGGCTCACGCGCGTGCTCGGTACGCTGATGGGCCACGCGATCGACAACGCCGATCTGTATTTCCAGCTGTCGCGCGAGGAGTCGTGGTCGCTCGAGGATGGCATCGTCAAGGACGGTGCGCACAGCATCGAGCAGGGCGTCGGCGTGCGCGCCATCGCCGGGGAAAAGACCGGATTCGCCTATTCCGACGAGATAATGATGCCGGCGCTCGAAGAGGCCTCGCGCGCCGCGCGCGCCATCGCGCGCCAGGGCGCGACGCATAGCGTGCAGGCGTGGTCGGCCCGCGCCGGTCATCGCCTTTACCTGCCGATCGACCCGCTGGTCACGATGAACGACGTCGACAAGGTGAGCCTGCTGTCGCGCGTCGACGCCGCGACGCGCCGCATGGATCCGCGCATCGTGCAGGTGATGGCCTCACTGAGTGCCCTGCACGAGGTGGTGCTGGTCGTCACCAGCGACGGCGTGATGGCCGCTGACGTGCGCCCGCTGGTGCGCATCAATGTGTCCGTGATCGCCGAGCAGAACGGGCGGCGTGAACAGGGTTTCGCCGGCGGCGGCGGACGCTTCAGTCTCGGCGAAGTGACGTTTGAACGTGCGCTGAGGCACGCGCGCGAGGCCGTGCGGCAGGCATTGGTGAATCTCGAGGCGGTGCCGGCGCCGGCCGGCACCATGCCGGTGGTGCTTGGACCGGGCTGGCCGGGCGTGCTGCTTCACGAAGCGATCGGTCACGGCCTCGAAGGCGACTTCAATCGCAAAGGCACGTCCGCTTTCACCAATCGCATCGGGCAGCGCGTGGCATCCGAGCTCTGCACGGTGGTCGATGACGGCACTCTCGCCGGGCGGCGTGGCTCGCTCAACATCGACGACGAGGGCACGCCCACCCGTTGCACGCCGCTCATCGAGAAGGGCGTGCTGCAGGGATACCTGCAGGACAAGTTGAACGCACGTCTCATGGGCATGGAGCCGACCGGCAACGGCCGGCGCGAGTCCTTCGCCCACATCGTGATGCCACGCATGACCAACACCTACATGCTGGCGGGCCCGCATGATCCGCAGGAGATCATCCGCTCGGTCGCGAAGGGACTGTACGCCGTGAATTTCGGCGGCGGGCAGGTCGACATCACTTCAGGCAAGTTCGTGTTCTCCGCGAGCGAGGCTTACCTGATCGAGGACGGCAAGATCACCGCGCCCGTGAAGGGCGCCACGCTGGTCGGCAATGGCCCCGACGTCCTGACGCGCGTGAGCATGGTGGGCAACGACCTCGAGCTCGACCAGGGCATCGGCGTGTGCGGTAAGGAAGGCCAGAGCGTGCCCGTGGGCGTAGGCCAGCCCACGCTCAAGATCGACGCTCTCACGGTCGGCGGCACCGGCTAAGAGCCAGTCGATTTCTCCGCGGGACGAAGGGATAGAAGCTGGCCGGGTCCCGTGCTATGACGCCGGCAATTCGAGCCGGATGCCGCCTCGCGTGGCTCAGGCAGCAGCCTGTTGTTTGCGGCCTGCTGTTCGGGATCGCCATCTGGTTCGTCATGAATCTCGTCGTCGTGCCGTTGTCGGCTTTTCCACACGTCGTGACGCACACGTTGCCGGGCGCGGCTCCGCACATCATCGCCCACATGGTCCTGGTCGGAATGCCCATAGCACTGGCCGCCAGGTACTCGCGCCAGGGGGCATAACTCGTCGCAGCCGTCGGAAAATGCGGCGGCCGTCACAGTTGGCACGCCTTCGAACTTCTCTCCCTGAACGGGCGTCTCAATCCGTTACCGGGCCTCAGGCGTAGCATTTTTCGCCTCGGCCGTGAGTACGCGGGCTGCGCCCGCAGGGGGCTTGATGGCGGATCGATATCCCAACTCCCACCGTCCGGAGCCGTCCGGCAGGCCTGCCGCGCGCCGCTCGCCAGCGGACTCCCCCAAGCAGGCGTGGCATGCGGTCACCATTACCACGCCCGGACACGCCTGTGACGCCGCCAACTCGCTCAAGGGTCAACGTTTCCTGTCAAAAGAGGCGCCGCGCCTGCCGCTCGCGGGATGCCCGTCGCCCGAATATTGCCGCTGCACCTACCGACACTTCGCCGACCGGCGCACGGGCCCACGACGCGCCAGCGATCGCGGCGAGCTGCGCACGGCGCCGATCGGTGAACGCCGTGGCAGCCGTGGGCGTCGCGTGACGGACCGCGAGGACGACTGACCGCTTGAACTCATGAGCGGCGCGAGTAGTCTCAGCTGCTCGTTTCGCCGCCATGCACCACTGCTCTCCATGACTGACGCGATCAACGGCGATCTCGCATCGCGCGTGGTCGTCGACACCGGCTCGATGGGCTGGAGCGCCAGTCCCAGCGCCAGCGTGCGGCGCAAGCGCGTGCATCTCGTGGGACCGCCGGAGTCGGGGCAGGTCACATCGGTGGTGCTCTACGAGCCCGATTCCAGGTTCGAGCCCCACGATCACCCGCAAGGCGAGGAAATCCTGGTGCTCGAGGGCGTGTTCTCCGATGAGCACGGCGATTGGCCGGCGGGTACGTACCTGCTCAATCCCGAGGGGTTCCGTCACGCGCCGTTTTCGCGCGGCGGGTGCCTGTTGTTCGTCAAGCTGCGGCAGTTTCCCGGGAAAGATCGGCGACACGTGGTCCTCAGTACGCACGCGCTTTCGTGGCAGCCGACCGAGGTGCGCGAACGCTCGATCAAGCCGCTCTACCGGCAACCCGGCTACTCGGACACCATGCGCCTGGAGCACTGGACTGCGGGATCAGCGCGTCGCGCCCGTCGCTACGACGACGGCGCGGAGATTTTCGTGCTCGACGGGGCCTTCGAAGACGAGCAGGGTCAGCATCGCGCGGGGTCCTGGATGCGCATGCCCGTTCGCTCGCTGCATCACTTCGGCTCGGACGAGGGTTGCACCGTCTACGTCAAAGAGGGCGGATTCGCCTATTTGAAAACTGCGCCCTGACGGAGCGCAGCCATATCTCTCCGATCTCGTCACGAACGCTCGTGGCGCCGATGGCGCGAGCCGCTGACACTGGCTGCGCGGTCGCTCCAGGATGAGCGCACGAGGTGCAGGATGCACACCGCGCCGCCCTCGGCAGGGTGGCTGCGCGTGCAGCCGCCCGACCGGGCGGCGGCCTCGAGGCTCGCATGAACGCCACTCACGGCGCGACGAGTGTCCGCGGATACCGACGCGCGATCATTTGTCATATCCCTCTGTCAGCGTGACTGCTATCCCACCGTGAGGCGCGCGTGCGCGACGCAAGCGTGCAGCCGTGATCGGTCGCACACCGCAGCGGTGCGCGCCTCAAATAAGTTGGGCGAGATTTGTCGCATCGACAGGAGCAGCCCGCGATGAACAGCAATGCCTCGGTGACCGGTACGTTCCGGTTGCAAGTGCCGGCCGACCTGCTGACCGCACTGAAGACGAACCCGATCGAGGATCCGGGCAAGGGCATGCAAGTGCATACCCTGAAGCCCTCGTTCATGGAGCGTGTCTGGGCGTTGTTCTCGCGCCCGCGGCGCGGCGCTCGCTGAAGAGGCTGCTCGTGTCCCGCAAACCAGCGACGGCCGTCAGCGCGCGCCCCAGGGGCACTGCCAAGCGATCCGAGGCGAACGGCGCGGCGCAGGCTGCGGTGGCCGCGCCCGCGCCGGCACCCCGTTATGTCGCGCGCCTGCTCGGCGCCCGGGGTAGCTGTCTCTGCCGATGAATGCCGACGATCCGCTCCAGCAGCTGGAGCGCCGGGACTTCGCTACTTCGCCCAACTCCAGCCCGCGCCACCCGGCCCCCGGGGCTGACGCGCTGCGCCAACACCGGCGGTTTATTCAATCCCGCCGATTGACTACGATGACGCTCATGGAGAACCGCGTCGTCCGCCTGTCCAAGCCGATCTACGAAACGCTGCCTTACCTCTACATCATCGCGGGCCTGCTCGCGATCGGCGGCTCGTACCTGCTCGGCGGCTACTTCTGGTCGGACGTGGTGCTGGTGCTCGGGATCTTCTGCGTGCTCGGCGGCGTCGTGGTGCTGCTCAGGCGCCGTGACTACCGCGCCAATCGTGCGGAGTACCCCGGCCGCTCCTTCGACGATCGCCCGCCCGGCTGAGCCCGGCGCTTTAAACGCTCACCCTCACTCGCCCCAGACGTGCTCGCCCGCGGGCGTCTGCGTCTCGAGCGGCTCGGCCGCATGCCGTTGCTTGTGGGCGCGCTCGTCGATGTACATCAACTCGTGCTTGCCGATCACCACGACGTCGCCGTCATTGAGGTTGTGCTTGCGGACGCGCTTGGCCTTCACGTAGATCCCGTTGGTGCTGTTGAGATCCTCGATCACGCAGGCCTCGGCCGTGGTGATGATCTGGCAGTGGTGACGGCTGATGAACTTGCTGTCGATCTGCAGATCGTTGTCGGGCGTGCGTCCGATGATGAGACGCCCCGGCCGCAACTGGCGCTCGAGCACCGTCTGGCCGCCGCTCGCCAGCAGCACCCGCGCAACCTGGGTGGGCGTCGTCGGCGCGGGCGTGACCTCCGCGGTCATCGGTACGGTCATGACCCGGTGTACGCGCGCGGAGAACTCCACCCACTGCAATTCACGGATCGCCGTCTCGATGTCCTCGAGCGCCACCGTGTCGCTGTCGCGCGCAAACGCCGCCATCATCGACGTGTCACACAGGGTGTTGATGAGCCGCGGCGTGCCGCCCGTGTAACGGAAGATCGTTCCGAAGCAGCTCTCGTGAAAAATCTGCCGGCCCTGCGAGCCGGCGACTTCCAGTCGATGCTGGATGTAGGCGCGCGAGTCTGCCTTCGAGAGCGGCGTGAGATGAAAGCGCAGGCGCACGCGCTGCGTGAGCTGCAGCAGCTCGGGCGAGTTGAGCTTTTCGTTGAGCTCCGGCTGACCGGCGAGGATGATGCGCAGCACCTTTTCCTTGGTGGTCTCGACCCCCGAGAGCATGCGCACCTCTTCCAGCACCCGGTCGCTCAGGTTCTGCGCCTCGTCGATGATCAGCAGCACCTTGCGATTGTTGGCGTACTGCTCGATCAGGAACGTGTTGAGCGTGCTCAATACCTCGGCCTTCTTCATCTTGAAGGGCGAGAACCCGAATTGCACCAGCACGGATTGCAGGAACTCGGTCGGTGAGAGCTGCGTCTGGTTGACCTGCGCGACCACCACGTCCTTCTCGAGCTCGCGCAGGAACGTCTCGATCAGCGTGGTCTTGCCCGAGCCGATCTCGCCGGTGATGACGACGAAGCCATCGGTGAACCAGATGGTCGACTCCATGTACGCCTTGGCGCGCGCATGGTGCTTGCTCAGGTACAGGAAAGCGGGATCCGGACTGAGACGGAATGGCAGATCCTGGAGTTTGAATAGTTCGAGGTACATCCGATTGCCCGCTGGCACCCCCGTGGCGCCAGTTTAAGGGAATCCCCCAAGCAACAGAAATCAGCGTGCTCGGCAGGCCCGCAGCAGTCCTTTCAGGCGCGCGTCGCGGCGCCTAGCCGACTGCTCGAGGAGGGTGCAATGACCGATCTTGCGTCCTGGCCGGGGTTCCTTTCCATAGTCGTGAAAAAACAGATTGCGCTCGCCGAGCCAGCGCTCGCGCGGGGGCAGGGAGCCTATGAAGTTGATCATCGCCGAATGGCCCAAAGGCTGCGTGCTGCCCAGTGGCCAGCCGAGGATGGCGCGCAGGTGATTCTCGAACTGGCTGGTGATCGCGCCCTCGATGGTCCAGTGCCCGGAATTGTGGACGCGGGGCGCCATCTCGTTCGCGAGCAGGTGTCCGCGCACCACGAAGAACTCGACCGTGAGCACGCCGACGTACTCGAGATGCGTCAGCAGGCGCCGCAAATGCCGGCGCGCCTCGGCGTGCAGCTTCCGATCCGGCCACGGCGCCACCGTGTAGCTGAGCATGCCGCCACTGTGCGTGTTGGCGCACAGGGGATAGAAAGCCACGGTACCGGAGAGAGAACGCACCGCGATCAGCGACACCTCGCGTGAGAAATCGACGAGGGTTTCGTAGATGAGCGCCTGCCCGCCGAGCGCCGACCACGCGGCCCCGGCATCGCGCGCCGAGCGCACACCGAACTGGCCCTTGCCGTCATATCCCATGCGACGCGTCTTGAGCACGCCCGGAATCCCGATCTCGGCGAGCGCCGTGCTGAATTCTTCACGGCTGGCAACGGGTGAGAATGCGGGAGTGGGAATGCGCAGCCTGCGGAACAGCTGCTTCTCGAGCAGGCGATCCTGGGACAGCGCGAGTGCCGCCGGCGCAGGTCGCACCGGCACATCGGCGCCGATCGCGGCCAGCGCCTCCACCGAAACGTTCTCCCAGTCGAACGTGACCACATCGACCTGGCGCGCGAGCTCGACGAGCTTGGCGCGGTCCTCGAACTCACCTACGACGAGCGGCGCAACCTGTCCGCCTGGAGCGTCGGCGCTGCGATCGAGGAAGCGGAATTGCAATCCGAGAGGAATGCCTGCCAGAGCCAGCATGCGTCCGAGCTGGCCTGCGCCGATGACGCCGACCCTCATTTGGAGGGCGTTTGACGCGGGTCCGGCGCCTTCAACACTTCCTGTGTCTGCTCGCGCCGCTGCTCTTTGAGCGCCCGATCGATGTCGGGATGCTTGTTGGCGAGGATTGCGGCCGCGAACAGCGCCGCGTTGGTCGCGCCCGTCGCGCCGATGGCAAGCGTCGCAACCGCTACGCCAGCCGGCATCTGCACGATCGAGAGCAGCGAGTCGACGCCGTTGAAGGCCTTCGACTGCACCGGAACGCCGAGCACCGGCAGCGTAGTCTTCGCAGCCGTCATGCCCGGCAGATGCGCAGCTCCGCCGGCGCCCGCAATGATCACCTCGAGCCCGCGCTGTTGCGCGGCGGAGGCGTATTCGAACAGCAGATCGGGTGTGCGATGCGCCGAGACCACGCGTACTTCGTGAGGGATGCCGAGGCGCTCGAGCATTTCCGCGGCCGGGCGCATCGTCTCCCAGTCGGAAGCGGATCCCATGATGATCCCGACCAGCGGTTTCATGGCTTCATTGTATCTTAGGCTCTGCTTCGCCGCGCATCAGGTCGCGCAGGTACTGGAACAACAGGCGCGCGGCGCGCGGCGCGCGTCCTTGCTGCAATTCCTCGGCCGCCTGTGCCGCGAGAGAGCGCACATGAGCAGCATCGGCTGCGGGCAGCTCCTGCACGAGTTCGTCCACCGCGACGCCGGGCTCGCTGATCAGCCGGTCGCGCCAGACCTCGATGCGGCGGAAACGGCGTGCGGCGACGCGCTCGTCGCGCTGCCGCGCCTCGATCGCCGCGCGAATCGGCGCCACGTCGACCTTGCGCATGAGCTTGCCGATGTACTGTCTCTGTCGCAGCCGCGCACCGTGGCTCTTATAACGTCGGGCGTTCAGCACCGCATCACGCAGGATCTCCGGAAGTGGCAACTGCCCGAGCAGCTCATCGGGCATGTCGATCAACGCCTCGCCGAGTTCCTGCAATGCTTGCGCCTCGCGTTTCAATGCGCCCTTGCTGGGCCGCTCGGAGTCGTCCGTTACCACATTCACACCGGGAGCGGCTTGCTCGAGCGTTGCAGGACACGATGCTCGAGATGGTGCATGAGGACATCGGCCGCCGTCTTGAGCGCGCCGAAGACCAACGCCGCAGCGGGACCGCCGCCGCCGGTCACTGTGCCGCCAAAGAGGATGGTGAAGTGCATCGGCACGATGCGCACGTAGGGCAGGAACATGAGCGTGCCGATGTTCGGGGTGCCCTGGCGGTCCGCGGCGACATTCTGCTGAAAGGACAGGCGGTGGTTCCAGGCGAACGAACAACCGAGCGCGAGCGATCCGGCGATGTCCCACCAGTGCACGAGCGGCACTTGTTTGATCAGGAACATCAGATAGCCGAAATGAAAGAAACCGTAGTGAAGCGCAAAGAAATTCGCGACCGAGCGCTGCGTGGCCGGTGTCGGGCTCGCCGGCTGGCCGTTCATCTTGAACCCCTCGGTCGAAAAACGGCCGAGCGCGAGGATCCGCTTGCGACTGTAGTAACCGATGACGACGCTCTGGATCCAGTAGGGCCACATGAGCGTCGCGAGCGGCCAGTCGAACGCCAGCGCGACGGCCAGCGTGACCGCGTTGACGAACACGAGGGAGCGCGTGCTCTGGGGGCTGACCATCGGCGCGCAGTATCCCGGCGGCCGTGCGCCATGGCAATCCCGCACGCTAGAATCGCGCTTTCGCACGCATGACCGGACTCTCATGACCGCCGCAGCACAAGCCCCGGCCACCGTCGCACGCCGCGACCTCGAACGTCTCGTGGCGCTCGCATTGGAGGAGGCGCGCATGCGGGGCGCTTCGCAGGCCGAGGTCGGCGTGAGCATCGATACCGGCCTGAGCGTGACCGTGCGCCTGGGAGAGGTGGAAACGCTCGAGTATCAGCGCGACCGCGGCATGGGAATCACCGTCTATGTCGATCAACGCAAGGGCTCGGCCAGCACCGCGGACCTCGGCACCGAGGCCGTGCTCGAGACCGTGCGCAAGGCGCTGAGCATTGCGAGCTTCACGGCCGCCGACGAGTGCGCGGGTCTCGCCGATGCGAACCTGATGGCGCGCGACGTGCCGGACCTGTCGCTCGCGCATCCCTGGGACGTCACGCCCGAGGCCGCGATCGAGATCGCGCTCGCCTGCGAAGGCGCGGCGCTCGCCACCGATGCGCGCGTCAAGAACTCGGAAGGAGCGTCGCTCGGCACGCACCGCGGCGTGCGCGTGTATGGCAATTCGCACGGCTTCCTCGGCGGATTCGAGAGCACGGGACACAGCGTGAGCTGCGCGGTGGTGGCCGTGGCCGGCGCGGAGATGCAGCGCGATCAGTGGTACACGACCGCGCGCGATTGGCGTGAGCTCGAGGAAGCCACCGCGGTGGGACGCAAGAGCGCCGAGCGCACGGCGGCGCGGCTCGGCTCGCAAAAGCTCGTGACGCGCCGCGCGCCGGTGCTGTTTGCCGCGGAGATGGCGCGCGGCCTCTTCGGCCACTTCATCGCGGCCATCCGCGGTGGCAGCCAGTACCGCAAATCCTCGTTCCTGCTGGGCGCCGCCGGTCAGCAGGTCTTCCCAGCGTTCCTGCAGATCCTCGAGCGGCCCCACATTCCGAAGGGACAGGCGAGCAGCGCGTTCGACAACGAAGGAGTCGCGACTCGCGACCGCGACCTGGTGCGCGACGGCATCCTGCAGGGATACCTGTTGGGCGCCTATTCCGCTCGCAAGCTCGGACTGCAGACGACCGGCAATGCGGGCGGCCCTCACAACCTCATCGTGCCCTCCACGGGCGAGGACTACGAGGCGCTGTTGCGACGCATGGGAACGGGCCTGCTGGTGACGGAAATGATGGGGCAGGGCGTGAATATCGTGACCGGTGACTACTCGCGGGGCGCCTCCGGTTTCTGGATCGAGGGTGGCGCGATCCGCTATCCGGTCCACGAGATCACCATCGCGGGCAATCTGCGCGACATGCTGCGCGGGATCGTCGCGGTCGGCAGTGATGTCGACCTGCGCGGCGGCGTGCGCACCGGATCGGTGCTGGTTGCCGAGATGACGATTGCGGGCGACTGACCCGCGGGGGCGATCAGGAGCCGAACTTGACCTGCGGTGCCGCGATCTGCGGCAGGCCGCTCAGCACGCTCTCGATCGGTTCCGGGCGGCAGATCACGAAGCCCTGGATGTAGTCGACGCCGAGCCGCTGCAACCAGTCGCGCACCTCTTCGCTCTCCACTTGCACGCCTGCGATGTCCATGCGGCTCGCGGCCGCCCAGCGTGCCAGTGCTTCGACCAGCCGCTGCGCGCGCGCGTCGCTCACCACATCGCGCACCAGTGATCCGTCGAGCTTGATGGAGCTCGCGCCGTTCGGTTGCAGGCGCCCGACCTCGCCGTCGCGGCCGCCGACGTTGTCGATCGTGATGCGCGCGCCGGCGCGCAGGATCTTCTTCGCAAAGCGGGCCACGTCACGGCGCTGCTGCGCGGCGGTGGTCTCGGAAATCTCGAACAGCCAGTGGGCTGCCGGCACGACGTTACGACGCAATTGCTCGGTGACCCAGTCGTGGAACTCCGTCGCCTGGAGCGAGCGGCCCGAAACGTTGAGGGAGAACTCGGCCGCCTGCGCTGCGGCGTTGCCCGCGTGCGTCTGCAAGAAGTCGAGCGCAGTGCTGAACACCCAGCGATCGAGCTCCGAGAGCCCTTCCGGATTGGTGCCGGGGAGCAGGAATTGTGCCGGCGCGATCAGGTTGCCGCGCTCGTCCAATACTCGCGGCAGGAGCTCGATGCGCAGTGGCATCTGCGGATCGCGCACCGGGCGCATGAGTTGTCCAAAGAGCCGCAGCTTCCCGTCGCGCAACGCGTCGGGCAGCCGCACCGGCTTGATCAGGCGGGTCGGCTCGTAAACGGAGGCAGGCGCGGGAGCAGCGACCGCTTGCACGGCGACAGCAGCAGGCACCGGAGCGGGTGCGGGCGCCGCCTTCAACGCCGGGGCAACCGGCGCGGCGACGGCCGCCGGTGTATCCGTGCCCGCCGCCTCACGCGCGGCCACCAGCGCGTAGCGCAGGCCCGCGACCGTGGGCGGTACTTCGGCGACGCCGATCTTGATCTCGATGCCAGCGTTCGACTTCGGCGCGCCCTCCGCGGACTTGCGCGACGCGTCGCGAATCTGCTCGGCCATGCGTTCGGCATCGTCCTTGCCGGTGCGCGGCAGGAAGCAGGCGAAGTGGCCGCCCGCGAGGCGTGCGCTGAAAGAGTTCTCGGGAAGGAGCGGTGGACGCAGCAGCTTCGACACGCGGCGGATGAGCCGATCGGCGATGGGCGGAGTCAGCTGGCGGTTGGCCGCGCTGAATCCAGTGATGTCCACGAAGATCACGCTCGAGGTGGCGCCCGCGTTCGCCGGGCTGGCAACCAGGCAGCGGAAAGCGCGCTCCAGTCCCGCGGCGGAGCGCAGGTTGGTCATCGCGTCGTAGTCCCGCTCGATGAGCGTCGGAATGAGCGGGCTCACGCGCTCGAGGAGCTTCTGTTCGAGGGCACCGAACTCCGAGCCGATCGCCGAGCGCAGCAGCGTCACGTAACCGATCGGGTGGTCGGGGCGTTGCAGAATGGGCGTGGCGATGACGCGGTATGCGGAAGCGTCCGAGGCCTGCTCGCGGACCTTGTTCGCCGTAAACGTGGTGCGCTCGAGCTGCATCCACGTGAGGATCTGCCGATGCGCGCGGCGCAGCGCTTCGCGCGCAGGCTCGCCGCTCCAGCCGGAAGGCTCGGCCAGCAGACGAATCGACAGGTCGGGAATGATGATGGCGCCGAGTGCCGCATCGGTACGGTCCACGAGCGTCGCCAGCAGCTGGCGCAGCGGCTCGGCGTGAGTCGCGGAACCGATCAGGGGCAGCGCCGTGTCGGTGAGCCATTCCGCCTGTTCGAGGCGCGCAGTCACCTCGTCGGCATCCGCGCCGGGGACGCGCTTCAGGGTGGAGAGCTCGCGGCCCATGCATTGCAACACCGGCTGCAGCGTGCGCTCGATCTCTGCCAGCGACGGCGAGGACATTCCCTTGGTGTTCGGCTTGCAGGCGAGACCGATGAGCCCGATGCCAATGCCGCGCTCATCGCGCAACCACAGCACGAAGGCCGGCGCCCCATCGCTCAGCACCCGGTCGGAGCCACGCTGGCCGGACTTTTCCGGATCGGTGGAATCCTGCACGAGGGTTTTGACAGCAGGGGCGAGAACGCGCTCGACGTCCGGGTCTTTAGGGTCTTTCTGCCAGACCGCGGCGCCCGCGCCGTCATAGAAGAGTACCGCCTTGGAGCGCGGATACAGAATCTGGATGAGGCGCGCGTAGGGCTCGAAGAACGAGCCGTTACGGGGGCCGCGAAGGCCAGAAAACGGATCAAAGTTCGCCACTTGCAAAACTCCGACCCCCGCCGGTCGGCGTAGGATCGGTGGTATCGCCATTGAACAGATTGACGGCAATCACACCTGGCGCGCGATCCCTGCGCCAGTGGGGGTCAGGCGTCATATTTCGGCAATTCTGGGAGAGCCGTCACCCGGCGCCGGCCGGATTATGTCCGCACGCGTCTTACAACGCGGGAGAGGTATCGACGACGTCGCGCAGGGTGCGACCTTCGAGGCGTTCGCGCAGCGCCAGCTCGATCACGGTGGTGAGCTTCTCCGCCTCCTGCGTGCCGCGCACATGCAGGGTCGGCTCACCCGCGTGGTGACGGCGCGCGCAATCGACGATCTGGCTCAGGTCGATCTCGGACATGTCCCGTCCGGGGAGCAGCCGCTCGTCCTCTGTGGCGACGATGAGGCCGGCGGATTCGAGCGAACGGATGACGGTGGCCAGCGGGGCGCTCGGCACCTCGAGACGGGACGCCAGCCGGCCCGTCGTCCAGCCCGGCTCGCCGCCGCGGTAACTCTGGCCGATCAGCACCATCACGTTGAGCGCGAGTTGCTCGGCGAGACTGCCGGTGATGCGGATCTCCTGCTGGCCGCGACGCAGGTACTGCGGGATTCTGCACGTAGAACGACAGTTGCGCCCCGATGAGCAGCACCAGCCAGGCGACGTAGATCCAGATGAGTGCCGTCAGCAGGATCGCGAAGCTCGCGTACACCAATGTCAGGTTGGTCATGTAGCCGACGAACGCGGTGAACGCCGCGCCGACGGCCACCCACAGCAATCCTGCCACCAGGCCCCCGGCCAGCGCGGGCACGAATCGCACGCGCGTGTTGGGGATGAACATGTAGAGGAACGTGAAGAATGCGGAGACGATCACGTAGGGCGCGAGCCGGCCGGAGAACGCCAGCAGCATGCCGAACGGTTGCAAGGCGGTGATGCTGCGCATGACAGCGGAATTCGCGGCGGTCGTCATCAGGCCGAAGGTGGCCACGACGACGATCGGGCCCACCACCATCAGGCTCAGGTATTCGCTCACGCGACGCGCGAAGCTGCGCGGCCGCTCGACGTGCCAGACGAAGTTCAGGCTCTCCTCGATCTTCTGCACCATCGACACGACCGAGTACAGCAGGAACGCGAGGCCGAGGGAGCCCAGCACGCCGCTGCTGATGTTCTCCACGAAGCCCATCACGCGCGCCGTGAGCTCGGTGGCGTTGCCGCCGATGGGCCTGAAGAATTCGTATATCAGTGGTTCGAGCTCGCGATGCACGTTCATGCCCTTGAACACCGCGAACGCGAACGCGAGCAGTGGCACGATCGAAAGCAGCGTGGTGTAGACGAGCCCCATGGCGCGCAGGTTGAGCCCGCCGTGCCACAGGTCGCGCAGCAACCCGAACGGGTAACGCAGGACTCGCGACACGCGCGCCCAGGCAGGATGTCCCGGTTGCCTGGGGATGTCGAACAGCAGCTTCTCCAGCCGTGCCTCGAGCTGGAACATGCCCGAAAGCCTTGCACGCCGGCGCGCCTGCTGGCAAGCCCGGCGAAGTCTCGCGTAGCCTTTCATGACGCGCTTGCGCGAAGTGCGCCTGCGCTTGCGCGTGCTGCGTGCCGGCAGCGGCTCATGTATAAGTTTTGGCGAGCCACGCATGTCGACCGAATTTCCAGAGCGCATCGTCTGTCTCACCGAAGAGACCACCGAGACGCTCTACCTGCTCGGTGAAGACTGGCGCATCGTCGGCATTTCCGGTTTCACCGTGCGTCCGCCACGAGCGCGCAAGGAGAAGCCGCGCGTGTCGGCCTTCACGAGCGCCAAGATCGACAGGATCCTCGCGCTGAAACCGGACCTGGTGCTGGGGTTCTCCGACCTGCAGGCGGACATCGCGGCGCAGCTGGTGCGTGCGGGCGTCGAGGTGCACGTCTTCAACCATCGCAGCGTGGCCGATATCTTCCGCATGATCCGCACGCTCGGCGGGATGATCGGGCGGGAAGCGCGTACCGCGGCGCTGGTGGAGCAGCTCGCCCGCCATCTTGACGAAGTCCGTGCGCGCGCCGCGCGCCTCGCGCAACGACCGCAGGGTCTATTTCGAGGAATGGGACGAGCCGCAGATCTCCGGCATTCGCTGGGTGTCCGAGCTCATCGGGGTGGCGGGTGGCGAGGATTGCTTTCCGGAGCTCAGCGTCGAGCCGCTCGCGAAGAATCGCATCATCGCCGATGCCGGCGAAGTGCCGCGGCGCCGCCCGGATCTCATTCTCGGTTCCTGGTGCGGCAAGAAATTTCAGCCGAATCACGTGCGCGATCGTGCCGGCTGGCAGGACGTGCCCGCGGTCGCGAACGGCGATCTCTACGAGGTCAAGTCCTCCATCATCCTGCAGCCGGGGCCGGCGGCATTGACCGACGGCGTCGATGCCATCCACGCGATCGTGAAGGCGTGGTGCGATCGCCGCGGCTCAGAGCGCCGGAAAGGCGCGTAGCGACAGCCTCCCGGATTCGGCGCCCCTATTCGGTCAGGCGCTCGAGAGCCTCGCGGTATTTCTCGCTGGTCTTGCCAATGATCTCGGGCGGCAGGCGCGGGCCGGGGGCCTTCTTGTTCCAGTCGAGCGTCTCGAGGTAATCGCGCACGAATTGCTTGTCGAAGCTCGGCGGGCTCGCGCCCGGCTGCCAGGTGGCGGCCGGCCAGAAGCGCGATGAATCCGGCGTGAGCACCTCGTCGATGAGCACCAGGCGTCCCGCGGCATCGTGCCCGAACTCGAACTTGGTATCGGCGATGATGATGCCGCGCGTGAGCGCGTGGTCGGCGGCGAAGCGGTAGAGCGCGATCGCGGTATCGCGCACCTCGCGTGCGACTTTCTCACCGAGCAGGTCGACGGCCGCCTCGAAGCTGATGTTCTCGTCGTGTTGCCCGCTCGGCGCCTTGGTCGCAGGCGTGAAAATCGGCTCCGGCAACCGGTCGGCCATCCGCAGGCCCGCCGGCAGGCGGATGCCGCACACCGCGCCCGTCGCCTGGTAGTCCTTCCAGCCCGAGCCGATCAGGTAGCCGCGTACCACAGCTTCAAGCGGCAACGCCTTGAGACGGCGCACCACCACCGCACGATCACGCAGCTGCGCGAGCTCCGCGGGCACGCGAATCACCTTGTCGAGCGCCACAGTCGCCAGCTGGTTGGGAACGATGTGCGCGGTGCGCGCGAACCAGAAGTTCGAGATCTGGGTGAGCACGCGCCCCTTGTGGGGGATCGGGTCGGGCAACACGACGTCGAACGCGGACAAGCGATCGGTGGTGACGATGAGCATGTGGTCGTCGTCGATCGCGTAGATGTCGCGCACCTTGCCCCGGTGAATCATCTCGAGGCCGGTGAGGCTCGTATTGAATACGGTGTCGGTCGCGGCGGGGCCCATGCGATATTCTTCATCGTTATGCAGTGGAAAGGCAAAGTCGTCGGCGGCATCGTCGGCTCGATCCTCGGCTTCGTCGGCGCGGCCCTCGGCGTGCTGCTCGGCCATCAATATGATCGCCTCAAGGAAGACGAGGACTTGGAGGGGGAGCCGGGCGGGGACCCGCAGCTCATCAGCGCGGTTTTTTTTCGCAGCACGTTCGCCGTCATGGGCTGCATTGCCAAGGCGGACGGCCGGGTTTCGGAGGGCGAGATCGCGGCGGCACGCGGCATCATGCGCCACCTGCGGCTCACGCCCGAGCAGGTACAGGCCGCGATCCGCTTCTTCAACGAGGGCAAGCAGCCCGGGTTCGAGCTAGAACGCACGGTGCGCGAACTGCGGCAGGTATGCGGCCGGCGGCACGAGCTCCTGCGCTACTTCGCCGAGATCCAGATGAGCGCGGCGTTGCAGGGAAGCAACCTTCAGGGACCCGCCCGCCCGATCGTGCAGCGAGTCGCGCACTGGCTCGGCCTGTCAGCGTTCGAAATCGCGCACCTGGAGGTGTTGCTGCGCCTGCAGGCGGGCGCACGACCGGAGATCCCGGGCAGAGCCGGCGAGCGCCTGGCAGCTGCCTACCAGGTGCTGCAGATCGAGGCCACCGTCGCCGACACGGAGGTCGTGACGGCGTACCGCCGGCAGATGAGCCGCAACCATCCCGACAAGCTCGTTGCCAACGGCCTGCCACCGTCGATGATGGAGATCGCCAAGGAGAAGACCCAGCGTATCCGCGAGGCCTATGAAGTGATCCGCGATCACCGCGGCATGAAGTAAAGTACTGCCATGAACCCGGCGCTCATCGCCCCGTCGATCCTTTCAGCCGACTTCGCGCGACTGGGTGCTGAAGTCGAGCAGGTGCTCGCGGCCGGGGCCGACCTGGTCCACTTCGACGTGATGGACAATCACTACGTGCCCAACCTGACCATCGGCCCCGTGGTGTGCGAGGCGCTGCGCAAACACGGCGTCACAGCGCCGATCGACGTGCACCTGATGGTGAAGCCGGTGGACCGCATCGTTCCGGATTTCGCGCGCGCCGGCGCCACTTACATCACGTTTCACCCCGAGGCGAGCGATCACGTCGATCGCACCATCGAGCTGATCCGTGAGAACGGCTGCAAGCCCGGCCTGGTTTTCAATCCCGCGACGCCGCTCGACTGGCTCGACCACGTGCTCGACAAGGTGGACATGGTGTTGCTGATGTCGGTCAACCCGGGCTTCGGCGGCCAGAAGTTCATCCCCTCGGCCCTTGCGAAGCTGGCAGCGGCGCGCCAGCGCATCGATGCGAGCGGCCGCGAGGTGCGGCTCGAGATCGACGGCGGCGTGAAGATCGACAACATCGCCGCCATCGCGCGTGCCGGCGCGGACACGTTCGTGGCGGGCTCGGCGATTTTCGGCAGCGGCGATTACGCCGCGACGGTCAGCCGGATGCGTGAGGAAATCGCGAAGGGGCGGGCGGACAGAGAGCGGTAATCGAGGCGTGCGCGCTCGGTACTCGCGCGACGCTCTCACTCGTCCTCGTCCAGATCGTCATCGTCGTCGACCGGGCCGCCGACACGATCGCGCATCATCGGCTTGGTCGGCACCACCACGGGACGAGTCTTGGTCTTCGGGCGCGCGTTGTAGACGACGATCGTCTTGCCCGTGGCCTTGAGCAGGCCCTGCTCTTCGAGCACCTTGAGCACGCGACCGGCCATTTCGCGCGAGCAGCCCACCAGGCGGCTCAGCTCCTGGCGACTGACCTTGATCTGCATGCCCTCGGGATGCGTCATGGCATCGGGTTCGCCGCACAGATCCATGATGGCGTGCGCGACACGCCCCGTGACGTCGACGAAGGCGAGGTCGCCCAGCTTGCGATTGGTGCGATCGAGCCGGGTCGCGAGCTGCGTGGCGAGCTCGAAGATGAGACCCGGACTCTCCGCGGCGATCTGCCGAAAACGTGGATACGTCATTTCCGCCAGCTCGCACTGCTGGCGCGTGCGCACCCAGGCGCTGCGGGTCGGCTGCTCATAGAAGAGCCCCATCTCGCCGAAGAACTGGCCCTTGTTGAGGTAGGCGAGCACCATCTCGTTGCCGTCCTCGTCCTCGATCATCACCTCGACCGAGCCGCTGATGATGTAGTAGAGGATGTCAGGCAAATCACCTGCATGGATCACGACGGTCTTGGAAGGAACAGTGCGAATGCGGCAATAGCTTAGAAAGCGATTGATCGCCGGAATGTCGCTCAACGGCTTTGCGCCTTCTTCCATATCATCCCCCCGGCCGACGGTTCATCGCCTCAGGCCGCGTTTGTATTACAACGTGTCTCCGACCGCAAGCAAAGGCCAGTCATAGCCAGTACGCCGTGCGCGTCATGACCCGTGAGGTGAGCTTCATCAGCAGCTTCACGGGCACTGGCAGCTCGGCGGCGCCCGCGGCCTGCGCCGTGTCGCCGTGACGCGTCTCGTCGAGCTTCATCTGCTCGAGAACCCGTCGGCTGCGATTATCCCCCGCCGGCAGTCGCTCGAGATGATCCTCGAGGTGACCTTCGACCTGGCGCTCGGTCTCGACGAGAAAGCCGAGGCTCACCCGATCGCCACATGCGCCCGCGAACGCGCCGATCGCGAATGAACCTGCATACCACACCGGGTTGAGGACGCTCGGGCGGCTGCCAAGCTCGCGTAGACGCTCCTCGCACCACGCCAGGTGATCGCCTTCCTCGTCGGCGGCGCGGCGCAGCGTATCGCGTATCTCCGGATTGCGCGCGGTGAGGGCCTGGCCGTGATAGAGCGCCTGGGCGGCGATTTCGCCGGCATGATTGATGCGCATCAGGGCAGCCGCATGGCGGCGTTGCTCGTCGAGCAGCTCGCGGGCGCCTCGGCGCCGCCGGATTGGGCCGCTGGGCGGTCGCGGGCGCCGCCAGCGTGTGCAGGGCGCGGTCCGCCGCCGCCACAGCAGATCCAGTCCGGTCAGTGACTTACGTGGCATGCACACATTATATATGGCGCGCGCGGCGTACCGCTCCCGCAGGACCGGGCAAGCCCCTGTATTGCTTTGCAAAGGCGGGGTGCGTTCAGTAAACTTCCCGCCTTTTTCGCGCACCCCCAGCGCGCCCAAGAGCGCGGCTCACGGAGCTTGAAGGTCATGAATACGGTTTTTGCCAAGCCGGGGCACGGTCCGCGGCGACTGGTACGTCGTCGACGCCGCCGGCCGCACGCTGGGACGCCTCGCCTCGCAGCTGGCGCACCGCCTGAGGGGCAAGCACAAGCCCGATTTTTCGCCGCACGTCGACATGGGCGATCACCTCATCGTCATCAACGCGGAAAAGGTGCAGGTGACGGGCGCCAAGCTCGAGGAAAAGTTCTATCACCATCACACCGGATATCTGGGCAACCTGAAGACCATCGCGCTCGGCAAGCTGCTGCAGAAGCACCCGGAGCGCGCGATCGAGTTCGCGGTCAAAGGCATGCTCCCCAAGAACACCCTGGGCCGGAAGATGTTCAGGAAGCTGCATGTGTTCGCGGGTGACAAGCATCCGCACGCGGCGCAGCAGCCGAAGACTCTGGCCCTGTAAATACTAATTCACGACAGGCTGATTCACCGAAAAGTCATGGCAAACACAACCTACTACGGCACCGGGCGACGCAAGACCTCCACGGCGCGTGTTCACCTCGCGCCGGGCAGCGGCAAGATCATCATCAACGATCGCACGCTCGACGAATTCTTCGGACGTGAAACGGGGCGGATGATCGTGCGCCAGCCGCTCGAACTGGCGCAGGTCGCGAACAAGTTCGATGTCTCGGTGCAGGTCGAGGGCGGTGGCATCACCGGCCAGGCCGGCGCGATCCGTCACGGCATTACGCGAGCGCTGATGGCCTATGACGAAGCGCTGCGCAAGCCGCTGCGGCAGGCGGGCTTCGTGACGCGCGATGCGCGCGAGGTCGAGCGCAAGAAGGTCGGCCGCCGCAAGGCTCGCCGCCGTCCGCAGTACTCGAAGCGCTGACGCGGACCACTGATTCGCCGGTTGATGGGGGATCGTCTAGCGGTAGGACTGCGGACTCTGACTCCGCCAACCTAGGTTCGAATCCTAGTCCCCCAGCCAAAAAACACTGAGCCTGCCACGCGCGGGCTCGCTGTTTTTTGGGCTCGCGGACCAGGATTGAGAACCTAGGGACCCTAGGTTCGACAAAATCGCCGGGAGCGATTTTGGTCGTCGCAGAGTGCGTCCGCGCTCGATAGACGACCCAGCGGGTGGAGCACATGGACGGGGCGGACCAATCCTAGTCCCCCTTGGCCTCTTTTCCGTCGGCCTCTTTCTCTCCCTCCCGATTCTCCCTCCGCTATATTCCCTCCCGCGACTCACTTCAATCGCCGGAGCCGCTCTTGCCCCACCACGTGCCTCTCATCGCCACGATCGCGGTCGGCCTGGCGGTGGCCTTCCTCCTCGGCTTCGCGGCCGCGCGCCTGCGCATGCCGCCGATCATCGGCTACCTGCTGGCGGGCGTAGTCGTTGGCCCGTTCACTCCTGGCTTTGTCGCCGATGCCAACCTCGCCCCGCAGCTAGCCGAGATCGGTGTGATCCTCCTGATGTTCGGCGTCGGCATGCATTTCTCGCTCGCGGACCTGCGCGAAGTACGCGGTATCGCCATACCGGGCGCGGTCGTTCAGATCGCCGTCGCGACTGCCCTCGGCGCCGGTATGGCGACCCTGTGGGGCTGGCCACTGGTGAGCGGCCTGGTGTTCGGCCTGGCGCTCTCCGTCGCCAGCACCGTGGTGCTGCTCAAGGCTCTCGAACAGCACGGCGCGCTCGATTCCGTCAATGGCCGGATCGCGGTCGGCTGGCTCATCGTCGAGGACCTCGCCATGGTCGTGGCGCTGGTGGTTCTGCCCGCCGTGGCCGAGTCACTCGGACCAGCCGCCGCAGCGGCACCTCTGGACTGGCCGCAGATCGCACGCGAGCTGGGTACCGCGCTCGCCAAGATCGCGGTTTTCTTTGCGGTGATCTATTTCGTCGGCGTGCGGTTGTTCCCGTGGGTCTTCGCGCAGGTAGCTCATACGGGCTCGCGCGAGCTGGTGACGCTCTTCGTCATCGCGGTTGCCCTCGGCATCGCATACAGCTCGGCAATCATCTTCGACGTGTCCTTTGCGCTCGGTGCGTTCTTCGCCGGCGTCGTCATCAACGAGTCGAAGCTCACCAGTCGGATCGCGGCCGAGGCGGTTCCACTCCAGAACGCGTTCGCGGTGCTGTTCTTCGTCTCCGTGGGCATGCTGTTCGACCCGGCGGTGCTGCTCGAACGACCCCTGCAGGTCGCGGCCGTGATCCTGATCGTCATCGCCGGCAAGTCGTTTGCCGCGCTCCTCATCGTGCTGGCATTCCGTTATCCCTTGCGGACGGCGCTCACCGTGTCGGCCAGCCTGGCTCAGATCGGTGAGTTCTCGTTCATCCTGGTGGCCATGGGTGTGACGCTTGGGCTGCTGCCGCAGGAAGGGCAGAGTCTGATTCTGGCGGCGGCACTGCTGTCGATCATGCTCAACCCGCTCGTCTTCCGCACCATCGATCCGGTGGAGCGCGTGGCGCTGTCGCTACCGCCGCTGGCCAAATGGCTGGAACGCCTGGCGCGCGCGGATGCGGATCTGACCGACTCAGCCGTGCGCAATCTGCGGGATCACGTGGTGTTGGTGGGCTACGGACGCGTGGGACGCGAGATTGGCCGCGCGTTGAGCCAGGCGCAGATACCGTTCGTCGTCATCGAGCACAACGGTGAGTTCGTGGACAAATTGCGCGAGCGAGGAGTGGCGGCGATTCGCGGAGACGCGTCCACTCGAGCGGGTCCTGGCTCACGCTTCGCTGGCGAGCGCACGCATGCTGGTGGTCGCAATACCGGATGCGTTTCAGGCGCGACGCATGCTCGACCACGCCCGCAAGGTGAATCCCGCCATCGACTCGGTCGTGCGCACGCATAGTCGCGAGGAGCTCGAACTGCTGCAGAAGGCGGGTTTCGGTCTGGTGCTCATGGCGGAGCGCGAGCTCGCCGATCGCATGTCGCAGTACGTCACGGCGGCATTCGGGCCGCGCACCGCGTCCGAGTAGCGAGCCCACCCGGGTTGCGCTAGATTCCACGCGCCCTATGTCCCGTTGACAAGAATCGCACTTCAACAACGCAGCTCACGGGGGTAGCCAATGAACTGGAAACTGATCCTGATCGGTGGCGTGGTCTTCTTTGTGGTTGCTTTTGCACTTTCCTTCGTTACGGGGCCGGTGATCCACAACAACATCCTGCTGCCGACCTACCAGGCGACCCCAGGATTCTGGCGGCCGGAGCTCATGCAGAACCCGCCCGACATGGCGGCCTTGGCTCCGCGGTTGATCACGAGTGGTCTCATCGGCGCGTTCATCATCGCCGGCATCTACGGGCAGCTGCGCTCAACGTTCACCGGTGCCGGCTGGCAGCGTGGCTTGAAGTATGGCGTGGTCGTGTTTCTGCTGGTCGTGGGGCTCTACCTGAGCATGAGCGTCGCGTTCAATCTCCCGGATCGCATCTGGCTCTGGTGGGCGGTGGATTCGCTGCTCGCATACCTGATCGGCGGCGCGGCGCTCGGCTGGGTGGCCGACAAGGTGGCGCCACGCGCGGCCTGACGAGGACTGTCTTCGCGAACGATGCAGGAACGGGAGCGGCGGCACGCGGGTGCCGCCGCCCCAACTGATTCATGTCTGCTCGAATGCCGGCGATCTTCTTCGGACACGGCAGTCCGCTCAATGCCGTGCAGGCGAACGAGTGGACGCAGGCGTGGGCAGTCGATCGGCAGAGCGTTACCGCGGCCCCGTGCGGTCGTGGCCGTATCGGCGCATTGGTATCGCGCGGGAACGCGGTCACGGCGATGGAGCAGCCGCCGACGATCCACGACTTTCGCGGCTTCCCGCCCGAGCTCTACCAGATCGCGTATCCCGCTGCGGGTGAGCCGACGCTGGCACGGCGCCTCGCGGGCCTGCTTTCTCCGGTCGAAGTGGCGCTCGACAGGAATGGGGTCTCGATCATGGGACGTGGTCGGTGCTGCGACATGTGTTCCCCGCGGCGATGTTCCCGTGATCCAGCTCAGCATCGATGCGACGCAAACGCCCGCATTCCACCACCAGCTGGGCAAGCAACTCGCACCGTTGCGCGAGGAGGGCGTGCTGGTCATCGGCAGCGGCAACATCGTGCACAACCTGCAGGCCTATGCGTGGGATCGCCGGATTATCGAGCCCTATGACTGGGCACTGCGCTTCGATGCGGCCATTCGCGAGGCCATCATCAGCGAGCGACGATGAAACGCTCATCGACTACCAGGATCTCGGCGACGATGCGCGGTTGTCCGCGCCGACTCCCGAGCACTATCTGCCGTTGCTGTACGTGATGGGGCAGCGTGCGCCGGGGGAGCGCGTGACGCTTTCCGGCGCAAGGCCTCACCGGGGGCTCGATCTCGATGCTGAGCGTGCAGCTCGGCTGATCAGATCTCGCGCACGCCCGCGGCGCTCCCCACCAGGAGCACGTCCGCCGGCCGGCGCGCGAACAGACCGACGGTGACAACCCCGGGGATCTGGTTGAGGTCCCCTTCGAGGCCGGCGGGTCGAGGATCCGAGCTGGTGCACGTCGAGGATGTGGTTGCCGTTGTCGGTGATGCATTTCTCGCGCCACACCGGGCGTCCGCCGCGCCGCGTCAGTTCGCGCGCGACGAGGCTGCGGGCCATGGGGATCACTTCCACCGGCAGCGGGAATGCCCCGAGCACATCGACCACCTTGGAATCGTCGACGATGCAGACGAAGCGCCGCGCGGCCTGCGCGATGATCTTCTCGCGCGTGAGCGCGCCGCCGCCCCCCTTGATCAGGTAGCGGTGCCGGGTCGCCTCATCGGCGCCGTCGACGTACAGCTCGAGGCCGCCGACGGCGTTCAGGTCGTGAATCTCGATCTTCGCGGCGCGCAGGCGCTCGGTCGAGGCCTCGGAGCTCGAGACCGCGCCGGCGATGCGCGCGCGCATGCCGGCGAGTGCGTCGATGAAGTGATTGACAGTGGAGCCCGTGCCGACGCCGACGATCATGCCGTCGCCAAGAAAATCCAGGGCGGCGTGCGCGGCGCGCTTCTTGCGATCATCGGGATTCATGCGGCTGGAATCGTGCGATTCTCGGGCTGCAGAAACAACTGTGCCCGCTTGCGCGGGCACAGTCTTCATGGATTCGAGAACGGCATGCGCGCCGTTTCGCATCCGAAGGGTGATTACTTTTTCTTCGCCGCCTTTCTCTTGCCGGCCTTCTTCTTACCCTTCTTTGCTTTCGCTGCCATAGTCAGTCTCCATGTCGGGTTAGTCCGGCGTCGAGTATACACACGAAAAGAAGATTGACAAGCAAGAGCGTGTGTGAGCATGCATCGCATCGCCCGCACGCCGACGTCGAACGATCACTCGAGTGACAGGATGAACCTCCAGTTCCTCGGCGCTCACCGGCAGCACCGAGAGTCGGTTGCCACGCTTGAGCAGTTGCAGATCCTTGCAACTTTCCCGGTGCATGCGCGCGCAGCTCTTCGAGTGTCACGATGCGCGCGAGCTTGCGCACCAACTTGATGTCGACCATGAACCAGCGCGGCGCGGCCGGATCGCTGTCGGGATCGTAATGGTGGTGACCGCGTTTGAACGCAGTCGGATCCGGGTAACCCTCGCGCACGATCTCGACGATGCCCGCAATCCCCGGCACCTCGCAGCTCGAGTGATAGAGGAACGCCTGGTCGCCGGCTTTTCATCTCGTCCCGCAGCATGTTGCGCGCCTGGTAGTTGCGCACGCCGTCCCACGAGCTGCGGCTCGCGGCGCGCGTGCCAGGTCGTCGATGCTGAACGACGAGGGCTCCGTCTTGAGCAACCAGTAGTTCATGCGCCACTCTCGCGTCTCGGAATCGAGGCTGGGAAAGCATGAATGCGACGGTCGGTGATGACGGCCGCGAGCGGCACGTCCCATGGCTCGCGCGGGAGACGCGCGACGCGTTGCCAGTCATACGCCAGGCCGAGGAGCAGCGGTTTGCGCCACGTGCGCCGCGTGTGCAGGTACGCGAATGCGCGGTCGAAGAACCCCGCACCCGAGCCCAGCCGCTCGCCTGACGAGCCGAACGCGACCACCGGCACCAGCACCAGGTCGAGCCAGCGAGCCGATACCCTTGCATGCCGTCCCATGCGGGGTTCGGGAATGCCGAAACGGCCGTCGCGCAACGACTCGGACAGCGGCACGAACCACATCGCGCCGGCGCGATGCGATCGAACCAGCGGTACGAACAAATGACATCCATGGCGCCGTGCGAGAGCAATCGCTGGCGCGGTATCGAGCTCGCCGTTCACGGCCAGGTACACACCCACGCGCATTCCCGGGCGTAGCAGGCGTGCGCAGTTCAGCCGATTGCAGACCGCTAGCGCGGCCTCCCGGCGTGCCCCCGCGGTGAGAGCCCGCCGGCGCCGTCGCATGTCGCGGCGCGTGTCATCCCGTAACGATTGGATCAAGCGATCTGCCTAGGAGAAGTCACGGGTCGGACATTGCATGTCCGCTGATGAACGGGGTTCGCGCGGTTAGCGGGCGAACCCCGTTGAACTCTGGCCTTCGGCCATAGATAGAGGCGCCACCCGCCTGTGCCGTTAGCGACCGTTGCTCTCGGACCAGAGCAACAAGTGGGGCGAACTGCCGACACTTAAGGCTTTCCGCACCAAGCGGACGTGCACAATGCTGTCTGCAAGCCATTGCCCCAAGGGTTTCAACATTAGGGTCGAGAGGTATCCCGGCCCCCATCGAACACCGCAGGCGGCGCCAAACTGTCAATACTGCGACCGGCGCTTGTCCGGCGCGTCAAATCTCGAGCTGCGTGCCCCGCGAGAGCGCGGCCTCGAGACGGTCGTTCAACCGCCTGAGCCGCACGCCAAGATCGCTGCCAACGCCGTTGCCGCGCGTCTTGAGCAGCTCGTTGGCGAGATTGAGCGCGGCCATGACGGCGATGCGATCGAGCCCGACGACTTTGCCGCTGTCACGGATCTCGCGCATCTTGCCGTTGAGCAGCTCCGCCGAATCGAGCAGGTCGGCGCGCTCCTCGTGCGGGCAGGCGACGAAGTACTCCTTCTCGAGGATACGCACGCTGACGCTGGCCGCTTCGCTCATGTACCGTGCTCCATCGCCTTCAGCCGGCCGATCATGGCTTCGACGCGCGCGCGCACCTGCTCGTTCTTCTGCAGCAACGTGGCGCGTTCGGCGGAGAGCGCGTCCTGCCGCTGGCGCAACGCCCGGTTCTCGTCCTTGAGCTCACGACGGCCGAGACCAGGTCATCGATGCGCTTCTCCAGCCGTTTCGAGTTCCGCTTCCGCGGACGGTCTGTTCGGAGGCGTCATTCATGCGGTCAATATAGAGCCGCATCGGGGGTCGGTCAATCGAGTGTCGGCGGCCGCGCAGTGCCAACTGCTGGTGCTACGATATGCGGGCTCGTCACGAACACGCTGCACCCATGCTCAGCGTCGCATTTCCACGGCTCGAGGACACCTCGCGGAAGCGGGTCGGACCGCCGATGCCGCCGAGGCCCACGGCACGCTGTGCGGCGCGCTGTGCGCGGGATCGACGCTTCGCGCTCGAAGACTGGCTGGATGAGCTGCTCGAGGATCCGGCGCGGTCACTGCGGCGAGTGCCGCGACGGTGCTCGAGACCGTGCTTCAGCGAGACGACGCAAGCGCTGCGGTGCCGGCAGCATGGAGTTCGCGCCGCTGCTGCCGGACGACGACGAGCCGCTCGCCGAGCGCGCCACGGCGCTGGCGCAATGGTGCCAGGGCTTCCTCTACGGACTCGGTACCGGCCGGCTCAACTCCATCGACGAGCTGCCCGGCGAGGTGGGCGAGATCGTGCACGACCTCACGGAGATCAGCCGTGCGACGCCGGGCGAAGAGGATCCGACCGAGGACGACGAACAGGCCTACGCCGAGCTGGTGGAGTTCGTGCGCGTCGCGTGCAGCTGATCTACGACGAGCTGCAGCCGCTGCGCGCGGCAGCGCGGCCCGTCTCGCCTCACATCCACTGAGGCTGTCCGGGCCGCTCCATGAACCGCGACGAGTTCGCCCGGCGACGCCGTCAGCTGATGCGCATGATGGGCAAGGGATCGATCGCGATCCTGCCTGCCGCGCCCGTGCGCCACCGCAACAGCGACGTCGAGTACGCGTACCGGCAGGACAGCGACTTCTACTACCTGACCGGCTTCCCCGAGCCCGAGTCGGTCGCGGTGCTCATCCCGGGCCGGCCGCAGGCGGAGTACGTGCTGTTCTGCGCGATCGCGACGCTGGCCGCGAAGTGTGGGACGGGGCACGCGCGGGACCGGAGGGCGCGACGCGCTTCTACGGCGCCGACGACGCGTTCCCGATCACCGACATCGACGAGATCCTGCCCGGCCTGCTCGAGAATCGCAGCCGGGTCTACTACGCGATGGGCGTGCACCACGACTTCGACCAGCGCGTGGTCGGCTGGGTGAACACGCTGCGCGCGCAGGCGCGCCAGGGCGCGCAGACGCCGCACGAGTTCGTCGCGCTCGATCACCTGCTGCACGACATGCGCCTGTACAAGAGCCGGCCGGAACTCGATACGCTGCGCCGCGCGGCGCAGATCGCCGCCCGCGCCCACGTGCGCGCCATGCGCAGTTGCCGGCCGGGCCTGATGGAGTACCAGGTCGAAGCCGAGATCCTGCACGAGTTTCGCCGCCACAACGCGGAGACTTCCTATCTGCCGATCGTGGGCGCCGGACGCAACACCTGCGTGCTCCACTATCGCAACAACGACGCGAGCTCAAGGACGGCGACCTGCTGCTGATCGATGCCGGCTGCGAGTTCGACTACTACGCTTCCGACATCACGCGCACGTTCCCCGTGAACGGCCGCTACAGCCCCGAACAGCGGGCGATCTACGAGCTGGTGCTGCAGGCGCAGGGCGCGGCGCTCGCCAAGATCCGTTCCGGCAATCACTGGAACGATCCGCACGATGCGGCGGTACGCACCATCACGCAGGGCCTGGTCAAGCTCGGCCTGCTCAAGGGCAAGACGCCGGCGCTGATCCGCAGCAACGCCTACAAGCAGTTCTTCATGCATCGCACCGGCCACTGGCTCGGCATGGACGTGCACGATGTCGGCGACTACAAGGTCGGCGGCGAATGGCGCGTGCTCGAGCCCGGCATGGCGATGACGGTGGAGCCCGGCATCTACATCCCGGCCGGCAGCAAGGGCGTGCCGCGACGCTGGTGGAACATCGGCGTGCGCATCGAGGACGACGTGGTCGTGACGCGCGGCGCGCCAGACGTCCTTACCCGCCAGCTGCCGAAGGATCCGGACGAGATCGAACGGCTGATGCAGGCCGCGTGACATGAGCGATGCGTTCGATGTCGCCATCGTCGGCGGCGGCATGGTCGGGGCGAGCCTGGCCGCGGCGCTCGCGCCGCTGCGATTGCGCGTCGCCCTTATCGAGGCGGTGCCGCTGCAGTCGGATGCGCAACCGAGCTTCGACGAGCGCACTACGGCGCTCTCGAACGGCAGCCGGCGCATTCTCACCAGCATGGGACTGTGGGAGACGGTGGCGGCGCAGGCCGCGCCGATCCGCCGCATCCACGTTTCGGACCAGGGTCGATTCGGCTTCGCGCGCATCGATGCGGCGGAGGAGGGCGTGGCGGCGCTCGGATTCGTGCTCGCCAACCGCGTGCTGGGCGCAGCCCTGTGGGACGAGCTCGCCCGCCATGCCACTGTCGAGACTCTGTGCCCGGCGCGCGTTGAAGAAATTGCAGCGCAGGCGGACGCCATAACGTTGCGGGCGGACCTGGGCGAAGGTCGCTCGCGCACGCTGACCGTGCGCCTGCTGGTTGCGGCGGATGGCGCCAATTCGACCATCCGCCAGGCGCTCGGCATCGAGGCGAGCAGCTGGGACTACGAACAGACCGCCATCATTACCAACGTGGCGACGCGCAAGTTTCACGACCACGTCGCCTACGAGCGCTTCACAGCCACCGGCCCGCTGGCACTGCTGCCGCTTGCGGATGGGCGCTGCACGGTCGTGTGGACGCTCGCGCCCGAGGTGGCGCAGGCGACGATGCAGCTTGACGATGCGACCTTTCTCGCCAGCTTGCAGCAACGGTTCGGATTTCGACTGGGCCGGTTCACGCGCGTGGGCCGCCGGTACGCCTATCCGCTCGCGCTCACGCGCGCGGAGGAACGCGTGGGACGTCGGGTCGTCATCATCGGCAATGCGGCCCAGGGGCTGCACCCGATCGCCGGCCAGGGCTTCAATCTGGGGCTGCGAGACGTGGCCACGCTCGCCGAAGTCATCGCTGACTCCCCCGCAACGCTCGGCGAGGATTCCATGCTCGAGCGCTACGACGAATGGCGTCGCACGGATCGTCGCGGCGTGATCGCATTCACCGACGGCCTGGTGCGACTCTTCGGCAGCCCGCTCGGCTCGGTGAAGCTGGCGCGCGATCTCGGCATGTTGCTGTTCGACGTGATGCCGCCCGCCAAGAGCGCTCTGTCGGCGCTCAGCATGGGTGTCACGGGGAAACTCCCGCGCCTCGCTCGCGGAGTGCCGCTCACATGAGCAGCGGTGCCGACATCGTCATCGTGGGTGGCGGCATGGTCGGCGCCTGCCTGGCATCCCTGCTGGCGCGGCGCGGTATCGTGCCGAGCGAGCGCCTGGTGCTGATTGAAGCGCGCTTGCCGGCCCGCCCGGCTGCGAACGAGGAGATCGATCTGCGCGTGTCGGCCCTGTCGCGCGCCAGCGAGCGCATCCTGCAGGCTTGCGGTGCGTGGACCGCAATCAGCGGCGCGCGTGCCTGTGCCTACGAGCGCATGTGCGTGTGGGATGAGTCGGCGCGTCCGGACAGCGCGGGCTCGATCGAGTTCGATTGTGCCGCGCTCGGTGAGCCCAGCCTCGGGCATATCGTCGAGAACCGCCGTATCCAGTGGGAGCTGCTGCAACAGGCGCGCGCCGCCGGCGTACGCGTGGTGCAGTCGCAGGTCAAGGGGCTGGAGCGGGGTGCTCGCAGCATGAGTGTGGAGCTCGCCGAAGGTTCACGCATCGAATGCGCGCTGGTCGTTGCCGCTGACGGCGCGGAGTCGCCGACACGTCAGCTGATGGGAATCGAAACCCGCCATCGCGCGCATGACCAGCAGGCCGTGGTGAGTCACATCGAGACCGAGCAATCACACCGCGCCACGGCCTGGCAGCGCTTCCTGGAGACGGGACCGATTGCGCTCCTGCCGCTGCACGACGGGCGCTCATCGATCGTATGGACGACGACACCCGGCGCGGCCGCAAATCTCATGGGGCTTGGCGATGAAGAATTCTGCCGGGCCGTCGAACGCGCGACTGATGGAGTGCTCGGTCATGTCCGGCGTTCGAGCAAGCGGGCGACGTTTCCGTTGCACAGCAGTCACGCCCGAGCCTACGTCGAGTCCCGGTTCGCACTCGTGGGCGATGCCGCCCATTCCGTGCATCCACTGGCAGGGCAGGGGGTCAACCTGGGCTTCCTCGACTGCGCCGCGCTCGCCGAGGTGGTCGCGGACGCGCAGGCCAGCGGCGACGATCCCGGCGACCTGCGCTGTCTGCGCCGCTACGAGCGCTGGCGCAAGGGCGAGAACCTGCTGATGCTCGCCGCGCTCGATGGGCTCAATCGCCTGTTCTCGAACGCGAGTCCCACGGTGGGAGCGATCCGGCGGGCCGGCCTGACGCTGGTGAACCGTGCAGAACCGGTGAAGACTCTGTTTATCAAACGAGCCATGGGCCTCGCGGGCGACCTGCCGCGGCTCGCGCTCGTCGACGGCTGAAGCACCGCCGCGGAAAGCGGCGTGCTGTTCGGCGACCCTGCGGATCAGTAGATCCGGAACAGGTGGAAGTCGCCGGAGTAGTTGTCCTGGAAGTCCGGGATCGCCCGATGTCGCCTGGCGAAAGGGCCCGCCAGCAATGCATCGGTTTCGAACGGCGACAGGAGCCGCTCGGATTCACGGAGCCGCGGCCGTTCCGCGGGATGCGGATGCGGCCGTGCGCTGTCATCCAGATTCTGTAAAACCCGACTCGGGGTGCGCATGGCTACCTCAACAAAAGAACGCCGCCACGCTACGCCAGCCCTGTCGCCAAAAAGGTGCACCACCGCAAGTTTCGCGCCCGACATTTGCGAAGTGCGAGATGGCTCACTCCGTCAGCGGATGCGAAACGGCCGGTAATCACCCGAGTAGTTGTCGCGGAAGCGCACCGGCCGGCGGCGCCTGCGCCGTCGCGGTGGGTGTTGGGAAATGACGGCGTGTTTCGGCGCGATTGCGCCGCCGCGTCGGTTTCGTGAAGTGACTCAGGCCGTCAGGCGATCGATCTTCGCGGCGCAGATGAAGTCGTTTTCCGACAATCCGTTGATCGCGTGCGTCATGAAGCGCACGTTGCAGTAGTTGTACCCCACCTCGAGGTCCGGATGATGGTCCTCGGCATTCGCGATGCAGGCGATGCCGTTGACGAAGCTCATCGTGCGGTAGAAATCCTTGAAGCGATACTCACGCCGGACCTGGCGCGCATCGTCGCTCAGCGTCCAACCGGCTGCGAGCTTCTTCAGATACTTCTCGGCTTCGCCGCGCGTGAGCGGCTGCACGCCGCCCTCGCATGGTACGCACTTCCTGTCGGTCAGCTCGCTCATGACGCACTCCTGCGCGAATAGTGGCGCTCGACGTATTCCTCGACCAGCTGCTGAAATTCCTCCGCGATGCGCGCGCCTTTGAGCGTCACGGTTTTCTCGCCATCCACGTACACCGGGGCAACGGGCCGCTCGCCGGTGCCGGGCAGACTGATGCCGATGTTGGCGTGCTTGCTTTCGCCGGGGCCGTTGACCACACAGCCCATCACCGCCACGGTCATGTCCTCCACCCCGGCGTGCGTGCGGCGCCATTCCGGCATCTTGTGGCGCACGTAGCTCTGGATGTTCTGCGCCAGCTGCTGGAAGTAGGTGCTGGTGGTGCGCCCGCATCCGGGACAGGCGATCACCATCGGCATGAAGGAACGCAGGCCCATGGTCTGCAGGATCTCCTGCGCGACGATCACCTCGTTGGTGCGATCCCCGTCCGGATCGGGCGTGAGCGAGACACGGATCGTGTCGCCGATGCCTTCCTGCAGCAGCACCGCCATCGCGGCGGTGGAGGCGACGATGCCTTTCGAGCCCATGCCCGCTTCAGTCAGGCCGAGGTGCAGCGGATAGTCGCAGCGTGCCGCCAGCGTGCGGTACACGGCGATGAGATCCTGCACGCCGCTCACTTTCGCGCTGATGACGATGCGCTCGTGGGCGAGACCCAGCTCTTCGGCGCGGCGTGCGCTCTCGAGGCCCGACTGCACCATGGCCTCGCGCACCACGTCATTGGCGTCGAGCGGCTCGGCGCTGCGCGAGTTCTCGTCCATCAGGCGCGTCAGGAGATCCTGATCGAGGCTGCCCCAGTTGACGCCGATGCGCACCGGCTTGCCGAAGCGGCAGGCGACTTCGATCATCTCCGCGAATTGCGGATCGCGCTTGCTGCCGCGGCCGACGTTGCCCGGGTTGATGCGGTACTTCGCCAGGGCCTCGGCACAGGCAGGATGCTCGCGCAGCAGCTTGTGACCGTTGAAGTGGAAGTCGCCGATCAGCGGCGCACTCACGCCGAATTGCAGGAGCCGCTCGTGGATGTGCGGCACGGCGGCCGCCGCCTCCGCGGTGTTGACCGTGATGCGGACGAGCTCGGACCCGGCGCGCGCCAGCGCCTTCACCTGTTGCGCCGTGGATTCAACGTCTGCAGTGTCGGTGTTGGTCATCGACTGCACGACGATGGGGGCGCCGCCGCCGATCTTGACGGTGCCAACGAATGCGGGAACGGAGATGCGGCGGGCGGTCATGGTTGGAAGTCGGGTCTCACGCTATTGTACCCGCCGACGCGCAACTTGATCTTCCGGGAAAAGGGGTCCGACCCTATTTGTCCATCAGCTCTAGAGCGGCAAACCATTCGACAAATAGGGTCTGACCCCTTTTTTCCTTCTACGGCAAGCGCGTCGACTGCCACGCGACGAGCTGCCAGCGGCCGTCGCGTTTCACGTGGGCGTCGGTGTAGCGCAAGTTGAGCGTCACCGGTTCGGTGCCGGCGCGGCCACTGATCAGGATCTGCCCGGTGACGATCGCGACATTCCCATAGTGGCGCACGGAAAGGCCCTGCACCCCTATCGCTTCGTACCGCAGGCGTCCGCCGCGGATCGTCTCGAGGAACTCTGACTTGTTCTGAAACTCGCCATTCGAGTGGCCGTAGGTGAGGTCGTCCGCGAGGAGTGGCTCGAGCGCCGCGATGTCCTGCGCGACCATCGCCGCGAAGCGCCGCCGCTCGAGCTGCTCCACATCCTCGTCCGGATTTGCCTTGAGCCCGGTGCACGCGCATAGAAAGAGTAGCGCGGCCCAGACGTACGACGTCGCGGAAATCCTCATGACACAGCCCTCACGCCAACTCTCTCCCGCGAACGGGAGAGGGAGTGGAAGTCATCAACTGCTGGCGAGCTTGGTCTCGACCCAGGCGTGCACATTCTTCTCGAGCACATCGAGCGGCACCGCACCGGTCGCGAGCACCATGTCGTGGAACTGGCGGATGTCGAAGCGCGCCCCGAGCTTCTGCTCGGCCTCGGTACGCAGCGCCCGGATTTTCATCTGCCCCATCTTGTAGGCGAGCGCCTGGCCCGGCCAGGAGATATAGCGGTCGATCTCGTTGACGATGTCCGCTTCCGTCTTGGCGGCATTCGCCTTGAAGTAATCGATCGCCTGTTGGCGCGTCCAGTGCTTGGCATGGATGCCGGTGTCGACCACCAGGCGCACCGCGCGCCACATGTCATACGTGAGCTGGCCGAACTTGGAGTACGGATCCGTGTAAAGACCCAGGTCCTCGCCGAGGCTCTCCGTGTAGAGCGCCCATCCTTCGACATAGGCGGTGTAACCGGCGTTGCGCCGGAAGCGCGGCAGGTCGCCCTGTTCATAGGCGAGCGCGATCTGGAAATGGTGCCCGGGCACAGCCTCGTGAACCGAGAGCACTTCCATTTCGTACTTGGGCCGCACTTCCGGGCGATACAGATTGACGTAGTAGTAGCCCGCGCGCGTGCCGTCGAGCGCCGGCGGCTGGTAGTAAGCCGTGGTGGTATTCGGCGCGCTCGTCATCGGGATCGGGCGCACACCGTAGGGAGTACGCGGGATCTTGCCGAACAGTTTCACCAGCTCCGGGTCGATCCGCTTGGATACCGCGAGGTAGGCCTCGAACAGCTCATCGCCGGTCTTGTAGTAGAACTTCGGATCGGTGCGCAGGTGCTGGATGAAATCCTGGAATGATCCCTTGAAACCGACCTGCGCGATGATCTTGTCCATCTCGCCGCGAATGCGCGCGACTTCCTTCAGGCCGATCTGGTGGATCTCGTCTGCTGTGAGCGAAGTCGTGGTGTGATACTTGATGCGGTTCTGGTAGTACGCATCGCCATCCGTCGTATCCCAGATGCCGTCGGTCGCGCGCAGCTTCGGCAGGAACTCCTTCTCGAAGAACACATCGAGACGGCGATAGGCAGGGATGACGGTCGTGTCGATGGCGCTGCGAGCCCTGGACGCCAGGCGTTCGCGGTCCGCGGCAGGGATCGAGTCGGGGAACTTGGCGAACGGCGCGAAGAAGGGGCTCTCCTCGGGCTTTGCCACCAGCTGTGCCTTGATCTGCGAAGGCACCCGGCCCATCACCGATTTCGGCTGCGTGCGGCGCTCCTGCTGGCCCTGCTTGAGCAGCGCGATGTTCTGGTCGACGTAAGTGCCCAGTCGCTCGAGACGAGTGGTCCAGTCCTCGTAGTCCTTGACCGAGTCGAAATCGATGAGCTCGGCCGTCTCGCTCGCGACCGGTGGGTTCTCACGATGCGAGAACGAGTACAGCTGCGTCTTGAACGGATAGGCCTCGAGGCGCGTGCGATATTCGCGCTCGAACAGGTCGTAGTTGAGCTGCTCCGCGACGGACAACTGGGCCCGCGGAATTCGTGACAGGTCGGCGAGCACCTTCTTATCGAGCTCGTGACTGCGCTCGAGCGCCGCGGGCGAAAGATCCGGCCAGCGATCGTTGTAGCGCGGATCGCCGAACGAGGTGGCTGCCAGCGGGCTTTCCGCGAGATCGCGTTCCCACGCCGAGTCGAACAGAGCGTGCAGCTCGCTCACCGGGTCGGCGGCGGCCGCGCCTGCAAAACCCGCGAGCATCGCGAGGCTGGTCACGAGGAAGCGAATACGCATGTCGAGTTCCAATTCAGAGGGGCGGCTGGGGCCGCGAGGGGCGCAAACATAGCGGCCCCGCAGCGATTTGGCTATCATCCCGCGCTCTCGTCGCATGGCAGGCCGGAGAGTATCCGGGACTTCCCGGATCGCCGAAGGCGCAACCCGCCCGGAAACGCTCAGGCAACAGGAACGGCCCGCTCAAGGCGAGCTCTGGAGAGCGGTTACAGGAGTCCGTCCGATCACTCGGAGCGCTCCTGGGGTAAACCCACCGAAGGGGTGCGGCGCAGTCGAGCTGCGCTTGATCTCTCAGGTCACAGGACAGAGGGGCGGCAGGCCGTGTTGGCCTGCCGCCCTTTTTATTTCGGGGGTCGAATGGGCCGCAAGACACCGCTGCATGCACGCCACGTGCGCTCCGGCGCGCGCATGGTGGACTTCGGCGGCTGGGACATGCCCGTCAACTACGGATCCCAGATCGAGGAGCACCACGCCGTCAGGCGCGATGCCGGGATGTTCGACGTTTCGCACATGGCGGTCGTCGATCTGAAGGGCGCGCGAGTGCGGCCGTTCCTTCGCCGGCTGCTGGCCAACGACGTGGGCCGATTGCAGAGCGGCGGCAAGGCGCTTTACAGCTGCATGCTCAACGAAGGCGCCGGCATCCTCGATGACCTCATCGTCTACTTCCTCGATGAGTCCTGGTTTCGCATGGTGGTGAACGCCGGCACGCGCGATAAGGACATCGCCTGGATCCGCGCGCAGGCCGGCGAGTTCGATATCGCGGTGAACGAACGCGAGGACCTGGCGATGATCGCGGTGCAGGGCCCGAATGCACGCAGCAAGGCAGCCACGCTGCTGCCGCCCGCGGAGCGCGCGGCCGCGCTCGCGCTCGAAACGTTCAGCGGTGCGCAGCTCGGCGACCTGTTCGTCGCGCGCACCGGTTATACGGGCGAAGACGGTTGGGAGCTCATGATGCCGGCCGCCCGCGCCGATGCGCTCTGGGAGGCGCTGCACGGGGCCGGCGTGGTCGCGTGTGGCCTGGGAGCGCGCGATACGCTGCGGCTCGAGGCCGGCATGAATCTCTACGGCTCCGACATGAGCGAAACCACGCATCCGCTCGAGTCGGCTCTGGGCTGGACGATCGCGTGGGAGCCAGCGGAGCGCGACTTCATTGGGCGCAGCGCGCTCGAGGCGATCCGCAAGGCGGGCAGCGCGCGCAAGCTCGTCGGTCTTCTTCTCGAAGATCGCGGCGTGCTGCGTTCCCACCAGAAAGTCATTGTGCCGGGCGTCGGTGAGGGCGAGATCACCAGCGGGACGTTTTCACCGACGCTCGAGCGTTCCATCGCGCTCGCGCGCGTCCCGGCTGCGGCCGCCGCGCGCGTGCAGGTCGATATTCGCGGCAAGCTGCTCGAGGCACGCGTGGTGAAGCCGCCGTTTGTACGTCATGGGAGGGCCTTGGTGTCATGAGCAAGATTCCGTCCGATATCCACTACACGAAATCGCATGAGTGGGTGCGCAAGCGCGCCGACGGCACACTCGAACTCGGAATCACCGATCACGCGCAAGAGGCGCTCGGTGACCTGGTGTTCATCGACGTGCCCGAAGCGGGCCGCGAGCTCGCCGCAGGCGAGGCCTGTGCAGTGGTGGAATCCGTCAAGGCGGCTTCGGACATCTATTGCCCGGTCGCGGCCGTGGTGACGGAGGGCAACGCGGCGCTCGCAGACTCGCCGGAGCTCGTCAACCAGGACCCGTATGGCGCAGGCTGGATCCTGCGCGCAAAGCCCGCCGACGCGGCAGGACTCGGCGCACTCATGGATGCCGCCGCGTACGCCAAGCACCTCGAGAGCGAGGCACACTGATGCCCTTCATCCCGCACACCGAACCCGACGTCCGCGCGATGCTCGACACCATCGGCGCGCGCGACATCGATGCTCTGTTCGACGAGATTCCGGCCGAGCTCAAGACGCGCACGCTCGAGGACGTGCCGGCGGGCGTCAACGAGATGGAGATCAGCCGCATCATGCACGAACGTGCCGCCCGCGACGGCATGCCGCTCAGCTTCATCGGCGCGGGCGCCTACGAGCACCACATTCCGGCCGCCGTCTGGGCGATCACCACGCGTGGTGAGTTCTACAGCGCCTACACGCCCTACCAGGCGGAAGCCAGCCAGGGGACGCTGCAGGTGATCTACGAGTTCCAGACCATGATGGCAAGCCTGACGGGCATGCAAGTGTCGAACGCGTCGCTCTACGACGGCGCCTCCGCGCTGGCGGAGGCTTGTCTCATGGCGGTGCGCGCGCATCGCAAGTCGAAGTCGGCGCGCATCCTGCTGCCTGCCACGCTCAATCCGACCTACCGCAAGGTGGTGCGCGCGATCGCAGGTATGCAGGGGTTCAGCTTCGATGAGCTGCCCTACGACGCCAGTACCGGCGGGCTGCACAGCGAAACTCTGGCGCAGTACGAGGGCCAGGACATCACCGCGCTGGTGATCCAGCAACCCAACTTTTTCGGCACGCTCGAAGAAGTCGACGAGCTCACACGCTGGGCGCGTCGCAACGGGGCGTTCGTCATCGCCGTCGTCAATCCGACTTCGCTGGCGCTCCTCAAGCCGCCCGGCCAGTGGGGCGACAACGGCGTCGACATCGTCTGCGGAGAAGGCCAGCCGCTTCGGCGTGCCGCTGTCCTCGGGCGGTCCGTATTTCGGGTTCATGACCACGCGCATGGAACACGTGCGCCAGATGCCGGGCCGCATCGTCGGCCGCACGCTCGACCTCGAGGGCCGGCCCGGATTCACCCTCACCGTACAGGCGCGCGAACAGCACATTCGCCGCGGCAAGGCGACCTCGAACATCTGCACCAACCAGGGCCTGCTGGTGACCGCTGCCACGATCTATCTGACTCTGCTCGGTCCCGCGGGACTCGAGCGCGTCGCGGCGTCGAGTCACGCGCGCACGCAGGAGCTGGTGCAGGCACTGACGCGCATCCCGGGCGTGCGCGCCCGGTTCACCGGTGCGCGCTTTCACGAGGCCGTCATCGCGCTCGACCGGCCAGCGAAAGCCGTGCTCGGCGAGCTGGCGGAGCGCGGCATCATGGGCGGGCTCGATCTCGGTGCGCACTATCCGGAACTGGCCGATGCCATGCTCGTGTGCGCCACCGAGACCAAGACCTCGACCGACATCAAGACCTACGCGGAAGCGCTGGCGGACATCCTCAAGTCCGCGCGTGCCGCATGAGGGGCAACGCATGAGCACCTCCTCACACGCACGGATGGCGGCGCCAGAGAAAGTGATCTTCGAGCACTCGCGCCCGGGGCGCATCGCCACCGCGCAGTTGCCAGCCGCGCGCGCGTCCGGCCGACTTGCCGCAGAACCTGCTGCGCAGCGACCGCGCCGCTGCTGCCCGAGGTGTCCGAGTTGCAGGCCGTGCGCCACTTCACGCGGCTGTCGCAGCTCAACTTCTCCATCGACACGCATTTCTATCCGCTCGGCTCGTGCACGATGAAATACAACCCCAAGGCCTGCAACAGCCTGGCACTGCTGCCGGAGTTCGCGGCGCGCCATCCGCTCGCGCCGGAATCGCACGGCCAGGGCTTCCTCGCCTGCATGTACGAGCTGCAGGAGATGCTGAAGGCCGTGACCGGCATGCAGGGTGTGTCGCTCACGCCGATGGCGGGTGCGCAGGGCGAGCTCGCGGGCGTGGCGATGATCATGGCCTATCACCGGGCGCGCGGAAATCTCGAGCGCAACGAGATCATCGTGCCGCAGGCGGCGCACGGCACGAACCCTGCGACCGCCACCATGTGCGGTTGCACGCTGCGCGAGATCCCCTGTGGTGCCGGACGGCGATGTCGACGTCGAGGCGCTCAAGGGCAGCCGTGGGCCCGCGCACCGCCGGCATCATGCTCACCAATCCCTCGACGCTCGGCGTGTTCGAGCGGCGCATCGTCGAGGTCGGCGCGCATAGTGCACGAAGCGGGAGGATTGCTGTATTACGATGGTGCGAACCTCAACGCCATTCTCGGCAAGGTGCGTCCGGGCGACATGGGCTTCGATGTGATCCACATGAACCTGCACAAGACCTTTTCCACTCCGCACGGCGGCGGCGGACCGGGATCCGGTGCCGTCGGAGTCGGCAAGCGCCTGTTGCCGTTCCTGCCGGTGCCGATCGTGGGCCAGGAAGGCGAGCGGCTATCGCTGGCTCGACGAGCAGGACCTGCCGCAGTCCATCGGCCGGCTGTCGGGCTTCATGGGCAACGCGGGTGTGCTGCTGCGAGCCTACGTGTACATGCGCATGCTCGGACGCGAGGGCATGACGCGCGTCGCCGAGTACGCGACGCTCAACGCGAACTACATGCTGGTGCGGCTCATGGCAGGCTGGCTTCGACGCCGCCTATCCCAAGCCGCCGCGCGAGCCACGAATTCATCCTGACGCTCAAGCGCCAGGCCAGGGATCACGGCGTCTCGGCGATGGATTTCGCCAAGCGCCTGCTCGACTACGGTTTCCACGCGCCCACCACCTATTTCCCGCTGCTGGTGCCGGAGTGCCTGCTGATCGAGCCGACCGAGACCGAGGCACTCGAGGATCTCGATGCGTTCATCGATGCGCTGATCGCCATCGACCGCGAGGCCGAGAAGGAGCCGGAGCGAGTCCAGAGCGCGCCGCACGATCTGCCGGTGCGCCGTCTCGATGACGTGAGGGCTGCCAAGCAACTGGACCTGGTGTGGAAGCCGGCCGCGTAACGGAACGCGTCAAGCCGCGCGGCCTCACGCGGCTGCTGGCCGCGTTCGGCAACAGCGTGCGCGGATTCGTCGGCGCGTTCCGCGAAGAGGCGGCTTTCCGCCAGGAGCTGGCTCTCGCCGTCGTGGTGATACCGGCCGGCCTGTGGCTGGGCCGCACCGGCATCGAACGCGCCCTGCTGGTGACGCCGATGCTCCTGATACTGATCGTGGAGCTGCTCAACAGCGCGGTCGAGGCGGCGATCGATCGCATCGGCCCCGAGCACCACGAGCTCTCCGGCCTCGCCAAGGACATCGGCTCCGCGGCCGTGTTCGCGGCCTTCGTCCTGCTGGGCGCGATGTGGGCGCTGGTCCTGTGGGATACGTGACGGCGCACGCGACCGGTCGCCGTCGCGAGATCGCGACGCGGGAAACCTGCTGGCGCGTGCGCGGTCTCAGAAGCCACGGTGCACCGCGCCAAGCCGCTATCCACTTCACAGGTATTGCGCTTCGCTGCTGCGCGGCCTCGCGCAGGGGTTAGACTGCGCCCTCACACAGTTACCGCAACACCGAGAGACCCGGCATGCGACATGCGCATTTGATCCTTGGCCCGACGATGCTCCTGTCCTGCGGCCTGGCGCTTGCTCAGACCGAGATTCCCCCCACCGCGAGCGAGCCGCCCGGACAGCCCCTGCCGCAGCCGCAGCCGCAAGTCCAGATGCTGCCGCTCGCGACCATCGAGACCGAGGAAAGTCCCGCCTGGACACGCACGCTCGAGCGCATCGCCGACGGCGTGGTCTCGATCCAGGTGGACGGCGTGCGCGCTTTCGATACCGAATGGAACACCTCGGCACAGGCGACCGGGTTCGTGGTCGACGCGAAGCGCGGCCTGGTGCTCACGAATCGGCACGTCGTGACGCCCGGACCGGTCACCGCGCAGGCGACCTTCCTCAATCGCGAGGAGGTGCAGCTCTATCCGGTCTATCGCGATCCGGTGCACGACTTCGGCTTCTACCGCTATGACCCGGAGAAGCTGCGCTTCATCAAGCCCGCGCAACTGGCGCTCTATCCCGAGGGTGCGCAGGTCGGTCGCGAGATCCGTGTCGTCGGCAACGACGCCGGCGAGCAGCTCTCGATCCTCTCCGGCACGCTCGCGCGCCTCGACCGCGAAGCGCCCAACTACGGCATCGGCAAGTACAACGACTTCAATACCTTCTATTTGCAGGCCGCCTCCAGCACCTCGGGCGGCTCCTCGGGCTCGCCCGTGATCGATGTCAACGGTCGCGTCGTGGCGCTGAATGCCGGTGGCAGCAGCGGGGCGGCGTCGAGCTTCTACCTGCCGCTCAAGCGCGTGCAGCGCGCGCTCAAGCTGATCCAGGAGGGCAAGCCCGTGACCCGCGGTACGCTCCAGGCGGTGTTCGAGTACACGCCCTACGACGAGGTGCGCCGGCTGGGGCTGAGATCCGAAACGGAAGGCGACGTGCGCTCGGCGTTTCCCAAGCTCACCGGCATGCTCGTGGTGACCGAGGTTCAGCCCGGCTCACCCACGGAAGGTGTCCTGCAGCCCGGTGACGTGCTGGTGCGATTGAACGGCAAGCTGGTGGCGGAATTCGATCCCGTGAACGAGCTGCTCGACGACAGCGTCGGCAGGCAGATCGAGCTCGAGGCCGAGCGCGGCGGCGTGCCGGTCACCGTGCAGCTCACGGTCCAGGACCTGCATGCCATCACGCCGGCGCAGTACATCGAGTTCGGTGAGTCGGTGGTGCATGAACTCTCCTATCAGCAGGCGCGCCATTTCAATACCCAGGTGCGCGGCGTGTACATCGCCAATCCCGGCTACGTGTTCGGATCCGCCGCGATCCCGCGCGGCGCGGTCATCCAGAGCGTCGACGGCAAGCCGATGACGACGCTCGCGGACTTCGAAACGGCGCTCGGCGGCGCTCGGGGAGGCGGACCGCGTCCGCGTACAGTACTTCACGCTGGATGACCCGCGCGGTCAGCAATGGCGCGTGATTCGCATGGACCGGGACTGGTTTCCCGCGCGCAAGTGTCATCGCGACGACGAGCTCGGCGTGTGGCCGTGCGAAGCGCTGGCGCCGGGGCCGGAACCGACTGCGCTCGTGCCCGCTACTACGCGCTTCGTGTCGCAGGACGATTCGCGCGTCGATCGCATCGCTTCCTCGCTGGTGCTGATCAATTTCGACATGCCGTACTCCGTGTCGGGCGTGACGGAGCGCAACTATCACGGCACCGGGCTGATCGTCGATGTCGAGCGCGGCCTGGTGGTCACCGACCGCAATACCGTGCCGGTGGCAGTGGGCGACGTGCGCATCACGTTTGCCGGCACGATCGAGGTGCCCGCCAAGGTCGAGTTCATCCATCCGCTGCACAACCTGGCAGTGATTTCCTACGACCCGGCGTTGATCGGCGACACGCCGGTGCGCGCGGCCAAGCTCAATTCCACGACCTTGCGTCCAGGCGAGGACGTGTGGGTGATCGGCCTGCGCTCCGATCACAAGGTGATGTCGCAGACCACGCAGGTCGCCGCCGTCGACGCCCTCGAATTCCCGCTGTCACGCACGCTGCAATTCCGCGACAGCAACCTCGAGACCATCAGCCTGGTCAATCCACCGGGCGACTACGACGGCGTGCTGGTCAACCGGACCGGGGACGTCGTTGCGCTCTGGTCGAGCTTTGCGTACGAGAGCGGACGCGAGCTGCAGCAGGAGAACCGCGGCGTGCCGGCGGAGCTCGTCAGCGAGATGATCCCGGTGGTGACGGGGGAGCGGCAGCTCTATTCGCTCGAGGCGGAGTTCCAGGTGGTGCCGCTCGCGGCGGCCAGCAAGCTGGGACTCAGCAAGGACTGGATCGGCAAGCTCGAGCAGCACGATCAGAAGCGTCGCCAGGCGCTGGCGGTGGCGCGGCTGGTCGCGGGCTCACCCGCCGCTTCGCAGCTGCAACCGAGTGACCTGGTGCTGGCCATCGACGGCCAGGTCGTCAATCGCTTCCGCGAAGTCGAGCGCGCCGTGCAGAAGAGCGCGGTGAAGCTGACCGTGTGGCGTAACGGCGCGCCGCTCGAGGTGACCATCAATACCGTGCCGCTCGACGGGCGCGACATCCGGCGCGTACTGATCTGGGCCGGCGCGACCCTGCAGGAGCCGCACCGCGCCATGGCGGCCCAGCGCGGAATTCCACCGGAAGGCGTGTTCGTCGCTTACTTCTACTACGGGTCTCCGGCGACGCGTTACGGGCTGTATGCGGGGCGCCGCATCACCGAGGTGGATGGCCAGCCCACGCCCGATCTCGACAGTTTCATTCGCGCCGTCGCCGGCCGGGAGGATCGCTCCTCGGTGCGCCTGAAGACCATCACCTGGAACAGCGCGATCGAGGTCATCACGCTCAAGCTGGACCGTCACTATTGGCCCGCCTACGAGCTGCGACGCACCACCGATGGCTGGGCCAGGCTCGACCTGGAGTGATTTGTCGCCGTTTGCCGACGCCACCGGGTCGAACCAAACCATCCGCAGACACCTCCATTACACTGCCGGTCAGACTGTTCAACCGAGAGGATCGACATGATCAGTAACTCCTTGCAGCGCTGTTGTGTTGTGCTCATCAGCATTTCCCTGATCAACCTCGGCACACCGGCCATCGCCAATGCCGCCATCATCGGCACGCAAACGGTCATCGAAGCGGGCCAGCGCGACGCGCACATCGCGACGATCCAGGCAGGTCTCGATCGCGCCGACGTGCGCCAGCAGTTCGCTTCGCTTGGCGTCGATGCCAGCGTGGTCGAGGCACGGCTCGCGACGCTGACGGATGCGGAAGTCGCCACGCTCGCCGATCGCATGGAGCAAATGCCGGCCGGCGGCGACCTGCTCGCAGTCATCGGCATCGTCTTCCTCATCCTGCTGATCCTCGAGCTGGTCGGCGTGATCGATATCTTCAAGAAGACTTGACGGCCAGAACAGCTGGACTCGCCTGCGGCGCGCTCCTGCTCGCCGCAGGCTGCGCGCACGCGCCATTGATTGCGCCGGCGCTGGTCACGCCGGCGCAGTCCGCGGTCGAGCTGGCGGAAACACCCTTCTTTCCCCAACACGACTATCAATGCGGCCCCGCCGCGCTCGCCACCGTACTGGTTGCTTCCGGCGTCGACGTCGACGCGGATGCCCTGGTCGCTCGCGTTTATTTGCCCGGCCGCAAGGGAAGCCTGCAGCCCGAGCTCCTCGCAGCCAGCCGCAGTTTCGATCGGCTGCCTTATGTCCTTGAACCCGCGTTGCCCGCGCTGCTGAGCGAAGTCGCCGCCGGGCACCCCGTGCTCGTGCTGCAGAACTACGGACTCGAGAGCGTGCCTTTCTGGCACTACGCGGTGGTCATCGGATTCGACCCGGCACGGGACCGCCTGGTGCTGCGATCCGGGACCGAGGAGCGTCTCGAGATGTCCGCGCGGCGTTTCATGCAAACCTGGGAGCGCGCCGACCGATGGGCCATCGCAGTCCTGCCACCCGAGATCCTGCCGGCGACGGTTCAGCGTGAACGGTTTCTCGAGGCTGCGGCGGCACTCGAGGCCACGCGGCGTTTCGACGCGGCAGCGCACGCGTATGGCGCCGCGCTCGAGCGCTGGCCCGATGACACCACGGCGTTGCTCGGCATCGGCAACGTGAAATACGCCGCCGGTGACCTGTCCGGCGCCGAAGCAGCGTATCGCGGAGTGTTGCGTATCGATGCGGCGGACGCGGTGGCGCGCAACAACCTCGCGCAGACGCTCCTCGACCGCGGCGACCCGCGCGCGGCCCTCGAGGAGATCACCGCGGCGCGGGCGTCATTGAACGATCAGCGCCTGGCGCCACTGCTGGAGCAGACGGAACAGTCCATCCGCCAGGCAATGGCGGAGCCTGAACGGCCCACTCCTTAAGCTTGGTATCATTTCGCGCATGGTGCGAGCGACGCAGAGCGAGATTCACGCGGCGGTCGAGGCCTTGCGGGCCGGCGACCTGGTCGCGTTTCCGACCGAGACGGTGTATGGCCTCGGTGCCAATGCATCCAATCCCGCAGCGGTGCGTAAGATCTTTGCTGCAAAAGGGCGCCCGGCGGACCATCCCCTGATCGTGCACCTCGACAGCATCCGCTACCTGCATCGCTGGGTGCGCGACGTTCCCGCGGTCGCCGAGCGTCTCGCCTCGCGGTTTTGGCCGGGTCCTATGACCCTGGTACTCCCCAAGGCTGCCAATGTGCTCAATGTCGTGACCGGCGGCCAGGAGACGATCGCCATCCGGGTGCCGGGACACCCCATGGCGCAGCAGCTCCTCACAGCCTTCGGCGGCGGCATCGCCGCGCCATCCGCCAACCGCTATGGGCATGTGAGCCCGACGCGCGCCGATCACGTGCGCGACGAACTGGGAGACACGGTGCGCATCGTCCTCGACGGAGGGGAATGCTCGATCGGCGTGGAGTCCACGATCCTCGCCTGCAGCGACGGTCCGGTCCGCATGTTGCGCCCCGGGTCGATCACCCTGAGCCAGATCCGCTCCGTGGCTGGCGAAGTGCTCATCGGCGCCGACGAGCATGCGCCGCGCGTCCCCGGCAGCACCGCGATCCACTACGCCACCGCGACGCCTCTCGAGATCGTCCCCGGCGAAACGCTCGAGACGCTCGCGGGCGGATTCAACGACCGGGGCGAACGGGTGGCGGTGCTGGCGCTGCGACTGCCTCTCAAGACGCTCAAGCTGGCCACCTGGATCAACGCCGGGCGCCGGCCGCAGCAATACGCGCACGACTTGTATGCGCACCTGCGCACGCTCGACAAGGCCGGGTGCGTCAAGATCCTGGTGCAGGAACTCCCCGCCGACGAACGCTGGGACGCGGTGCGCGATCGGCTCGAGAAAGCCTCCGCCGGCGGTAGTCGCGATACGCTCGCCGCAGTCCTGCCGGGCAGCGATGTCCTGCCCTGAAGCTCGCCTCAGTCCGCCGGAACCGTTCTTTCGTTGGCCCACGCGCGCAGTCCCGCAATGCGCTCCGCCATGACGCGTGACAGAGGCCGGGTGGCCTGCAACTCGGTGAGCACGTGTTTGGCGCCTGCGATCTCCTGGCTGGCGCGCGCGCCATAGAGCGCCGATACCACCGCCTGCTCGATCTCGGCCCCTGAAAAGCCGTCGCTTGCATGGATCAACCGGGTGCGGTCGGCGGCGCTCAGCTGCAGGCCGCGGCGCTGCGTATGGATGTCGAAGATCTCGCCACGCACTTCGGATTGCGGCAGATCGACGAAGAAGATCTCGTCGAAACGGCCTTTGCGGATGAGCTCCGGGGGCAGCGCCGAGATGTCATTGGCGGTAGCGACGACGAAGGTGGCGGTCTTCTTCTCGGCGAGCCAGGTGAGAAAGGTGCCCAGCGCGCGGCGCGAAGTGCCGCTGTCGCCACCGCCGGTGCCAGTCGCCACGCCCTTCTCGATTTCGTCGATCCACAGCACGCACGGCGCCATGAGCTCCGCGGTCTTGAGCGTGTCGCGCAGGTTGCGCTCAGATTCACCGTGCCACTTGTTGTAGACGGCCGCAAAATCGAGGCGCAGCAGCGGCACCTCGAAAACGCCGGCGGCGGCGCGTGCCGCCAGGCTCTTGCCGCATCCCTGCACACCGAGCAGCAGCATGCCCTTTGGGGCATCGAGGTCGGGGGCGCTGCCGTCGAACGCCGGCTTGCGTTGCTTCAGCCAGGTCTTGAGCTTGTCGAGTCCGCCGACGTCGGCGAACCTGGCGGTGTCGTGCTCGTAGCTCAGCACGCCGCTGCGATTGAGCAGCTCATACTTTGCCTGCGTGGTCGCCGGCAGGTCGGCGTGCGACAAGGCGCCGTCATCGAAGATCGCCTTGCGCGCCAGCCGGCGCGTGTCGCTGGTCGTGAGACCGCTCAGATTCTCGACCAACAGCTCGAGGGCGCGGGGATCGGCCTTGACACGGGTACCGGGATTCGCGGCCGTCCATTCCTTGGCGACACTCTCGACGAGTGCACGCCGTTCGTTGCGGTCCGGCACGCTGACCTCGAAGCGCGCGCTGAACGACTCGAGCTCGTGCGGCACGTCAAGCGCGTCGCTGAGCAGCACGACGGTGCGGGCGACCTGGTCGTAGGAAAGGCAGATGTCCTTGAGCAGCCGCACGTGCATCGGCTCGCTCAGGAAGGGGTGGAAGTCCACCAGGATGTAGACGCCGGCGGTCGGCGTCGCGCGAATGTGTCGTAGCACCTCGATGGGCTCGGCGTTGTGTCGTTGCGCGGGGCCCAGGTCCACGTCGATGCGCTTGAGTCCGTCGGTTACGGTCCACTGGAACATTGGCATGTGCGCCTTGGGAGCGATGCGCACGGACAGGGAAGAGAGCAGCTTCAGCACGCGCGCTTCGTCGCGACTCTCGATCACGACGAGCGGGATGCGGGAACGGAGGAGGACGGCGAGCTCGTGACCCGTGTCGGCAGTGTCGTGAGGAGCAGCCATCGCGGCGACTCTATCAGCTTGAGGTTTGGTTCATGGACACTGCCTGTCAGCGCTGTGAGGTTCGTCGCGCCGCGCTCTCGGCGTCTTCCGCCGGGCTCACGAGCTCGAGCGGCAGCGCAGTCGTGTCCTTGATCGCGGACATCACGATGTTCGACTCGATCGCCTGCACGCCGGGGAGTTGTGACAGCCGCTCGCGCATGAAGCGCTCGTAGGCGCGGATGTCGGTGGTCACCACGATCAGCACGAAGTCGGTCGCGCCCATGACGGTGAAGCACTGCATCACCTCGGGGAGCTCGCGCACCCGCTCCTCGAAATCCACCAGCGACTGCCGGCCGTGGGTGGTGAGTCTCACCTGCACGATCACGGTGACGCCGAGTCCGAGGCGTTCGCGATCGAGCAGAGCAACGCGCCGTCGGATCGTGCCTTGCTCTTCCAGCATCGCGATACGCCGCCAGCAGGGTGAGGCCGAGAGCCCGACCGCCTCGGCGATTTCCGCAGTGGACCGCGAGGCGTCGTTCTGCAGGAGGTCGAGGATTCGGAGGTCGGTGCGGTCCATGGGTGCAGTGCAAGATGGCCTTGGAATAAGTGTCCCTCAGACGCCACATAGAAGCAATAAAAAACCACTTAGGTCGTACTAAAGGGTCCAGTTTGCAAGAAATATGCTTAAAGAATGGAATACCTTGTCTGCTTCGCCTAGGGTGCTGGTTTGCGGAGACACATATGGTTTATCGCGCCGATGCCTTCCGGGGTCATGAGAGCGTGTCGTTCTTCCATGACGAGGAGAGCGGCCTCAAAGCCATCATCGCCATCCACAGCACTGCGCTCGGCCCCGCTGCGGGCGGCTGCCGCATGTGGCCCTATGCGACTGAGGACGCCGCGCTCGAAGACGTGCTGCGCCTGTCGCGCGGCATGAGCTTCAAGAACGCGATGGCGGGTCTGCCCTTCGGCGGCGGCAAGTCCGTGATCCTGGGCGATTCGCAGCGCGACAAGAGCGAGGCGCTGCTGCGCGCGTTCGGGCGCCGGGTCGAGAGCCTGAGCGGGCGTTATGTGACGGCCGAGGACGTCGGCATCAGCGAGAGCGACGTGGAGATTCTCGCGCGCGAAACGCGCCACGTATCCGGTCGCCGACAGCGCGGTGGCGCGGCGGGCGGCAACCCCGCGCCGAAGACGGCGTTCGGAGTATTCCTCGGCATGCGTGCCGCGGTGGAGCTCAAGCTGGGTCGTACGTCGCTCGAAGGGCTCAAGGTGGCGGTGCAGGGCGTCGGACAGGTGGGCTACCACTTGTGCAAGCTGCTGCGCAACGCGGGCGCGACGCTCGTGGTCGCCGATGTGCGCGACGACAACGCCGGGCGCGCCGCCCAGGAATTCGGTGCGCGCGTCGTTTCACCCGACGAAGTGTTGTTCGAAGCCGTCGACGTCATCGCGCCTTGTGCGCTCGGCGCCGTGCTGACCCGCGAGAACGTCGCGCGCCTGCAGGCCGCCGTCATCGCTGGCGCGGCCAACAACCAGCTGGCGACGGATGATGTCGGTGCGGAGCTCCTGCGCAAGGGGATCCTGTACGCCCCCGACTACGTCGTGAACGCGGGCGGTATCGTGAGCGCCGGAATGGAATACCTCGGCGGTCACGATGAGCGCGAAGTGTGGTCGCGTGTCAACGGCATCTACGAGACCACGCGCCTGGTGCTCATCCAGGCGGCGCGCGAAGAGCGGCCGACCAATCAGGTCGCCGACGAGCTCGCGATGCATCGCATCCGGTCGGCGCGCTCGCGCAAGGCGACGGAGCTGCGACGCGTATCGTGACGGCGCGGTGCCCGCTCGGGCACCGACTTGTGGCATTGTGCGCGCCATGCACGTGGTCGTGATCGGCAGTGGGCTCCTCGGTATCAGCACCGCCTACTGGCTCCGCGAGCTGGGCGCCGACGTCACGGTGATCGATCGCGCGCCGGGGCCCGGCCGCGAAACCAGTTTTGCCAACGGTGCATTGCTCACGCCGAGCATGGCCGATCCCTGGAACGCCCCCGGAGTATTGTGGAAACTGTTGGGCTGGCTCGGCCGCGAAGACTCGCCCATGCTCCTGCGACCGACCGCGCTGCCCGGGCTGGCGCGCTGGGGCCTGCGCTTCCTGCTTGAGTCCCGCAAGTCGCGCTTTCGCGCCAATACGCTCGCCAACGTGCGACTCGCGCAGTATTCCCTCGCCTCGCTGCACGCACTGCGCGCCGTCGACGGGATGAGTTTCGATCACGGCGCAGTGGGTACGCTCAAGCTGGTGCGAAGTGCGCGTTCCTTCGATGAGGCTCGCGCCATGGCCGATTGGCTGGCCACGCACGGCGTGGCCTCGAAGGCGCTCGACCGCGACGCGACTGTCGAGCTCGAGCCCGCGCTGCGACCGATCGCGCGCGAACTGGTCGGCGCGATCTATTTTCCCGCCGACGAGCATGGCGATGCCTTCCGCTATTGCGAAGCCCTGGCGACGCTGGCCACCCGGCGTGGCGTGCGGTTTCGCTACGCAACTCCCGTGACCGCTCTCGAGGCGGACGGCCGACGGATCACACGCGTGCGCACCGAAGAGGACAGTCTCCCGGTGGAGTCCGTGGTGGTTGCGGCGGGCAGTTACAGCCCGCAACTGCTCGCGCCAACGGGCATCAGGCTCCCCGTCGCGCCCGTCAAGGGCTACTCGATTTCGGCGCCGCTTCCGGCGGGGTTGTCAGGGCCGAGGATCCCGATTCTCGATGGAGAGCTACACGCGGTGGCCGTGCCGCTCGGTGCCAGCCTGCGCCTCGCCGGCACTGCGGAGTTCGCCGGTCATGACCTGACGCTTCCCGCCGCCCGCATCGAGAACCTGGTGCACCTGTTGAGCCGCACCTATCCCGAAATCGCGGCGCGAGTGCCGCGCGAGAGTATCGAGCCGTGGACGGGGTTGCGCCCGATGTCCGCGGACGGCGTGCCGATCGTGAGTGCGACGCCGCTCGGGAATCTTTACCTCAATACCGGTCACGGCCATCTCGGCTGGACGATGGCGACGGGTTCCGGGCGTGCGCTCGCCGACCTCGTCATGGGTCGCGCGCCCGGCATCGATCTCGCGCCGTACGCGCTCGCTCGGTTCAACTAGTGGGAGTGCCGATACATTCCACTTGCACCGCGGCGCGATTTCCCTAGAATCCGCGGCAAATGAAACGGGGTCAGGCTCACCGAGTCTGACCCCTTTGGTTTTGGAGGTACACGACCACGATGGCGACTGCTTTGCGTTCTCGCAAGCCCGCGGCGGGCCAGATGCCGCAAACGCCGATCGACCCATTCGAGCCCGCGCAGATCAAGCGGCTCGTGACCGAGTTCGGCTCGCCGCTCCTGATCATCGATTGTGAGCGGGTTCGCCAGCAGTATCTGAGGCTGCAGGCTGCACTCCCGCGTGTCGACCTGTACTACGCGCTCAAGCCACTGCCGCATCCGGCTGTGGTCGCGACGCTGGCCGAAATGGGCGCCTTCTTCGACCTCGCTTCGAGCGGTGAAGTGGGCGTGGTGCGCGAGCTCGGCATCGAGGCGGAACGCTGCATCCACACCCATCCCATCAAGCGCGACAGCGACATCCGCGACGCGCTCGAGTTCGGCGTCGACACCTTCGTGGTCGACAATCCGGACGAGATCGCCAAGTTCGCGCGTTATCGCCGCCGGGCGCGCCTGCTGATCAGGATCTCATTCCGCAGCCCGGATGCCGTCTGCGACCTGTCGCGCAAGTTCGGTTGCGACCCCGACGATGCGCCGGCGCTGCTCAAGGAAGCGCGGCGCATCGGCGTGAGCGTGCGCGGCTTTTCGTTTCATGTGGGCTCGCAGGCGATCGATCCCGCGAAACACGTCGAGGCCATCGAAGCGTGCATCCGGCTGATCGAGCAGGCGCGCCGGGAGCGGCTCGCCGATATCGACATGCTCGACATCGGCGGCGGGTTTCCGGTCGACTACGTCAAGCCCGTGATGCCGATCGAGGAATTCTGCGCGCCGCTACAGGCAGCGCTCACCCGGGTGCCGGTGGGCGTCCGCGTCATCTCGGAGCCGGGGCGTTTCATCGCGGCGCCGGCGGCCATCGGGGTCGCGACCGTCATGGGTCGCGCGCGCCGCGACGGCCTGTGGTGGTACTACCTCGATGACGGCCTGTATGGCTCATACAGCGGCCAGCTCTTCGATCATGCACGCTACGCGATCGACTCGCTGCGCCCGGGCACGGAGCGCTTCGCTTCGGTGGTCGCAGGACCCACCTGCGACAGCATCGACGTGGTCAACGAGAACGTATCGCTGCCGGAGTTGAAGGTGGGCGACCTGATCGTTGGGCGCACCATGGGGGCCTATACCTGGGCGAGCGCGACCGACTTCAATTTTTTCCCCCGCGCGCGCGTCGTGAGCGTCAACCTGACAGCGGGCGATACCGGCAGTGTGATGCCGATCCGGAAATAGGCCTGCCGCGTCGCCAGACTGCACCGATGTTCAAGAACTCACGACCTTCGCCGGGCGTCACGCCGCGCCTGACACGCCGGCATCTGCTCAGGAGCGCGCTCATCGCTGCGCCGACCTTGATCGCGGCGCGCTATGCCGGGCCGGTCGAGGCCGCCACCGAAACCCGGAGCCTGGCGCTTCTCAATACGCACACGGGTGAATCGCTCGAGCTCGCCTACTACGCCGACGGCGGGTACGTGAGCGAGGCGTTGCGCCAGATCAACCACGTGCTGCGCGATCACCGCACGGGCGAAGAGGGCGCGATCGATCCCGCGCTCTTCGACCTCCTGCACCAGGTCGCGCAGGCTGCCCACGCTGATCCGAGCTTCGAGGTGATCTCCGGGTTTCGCTCCGCTTCCTCCAACGAGATGCTGCGTACCCAGAATGGTGGCGTGGCGCGCAACAGCCTGCATCTCAAGGGCATGGCGATCGACGTGCGGCTCAAGGGAGTCGACTGCGCGCGCCTCACGGATGTCGCGCTCGAGCTCGCCCGCGGTGGCGTGGGCTACTACCCCAAATCTGATTTCGTGCACATCGACACCGGCCGCGTCCGCAGCTGGCGCGGCTGATTCTCAACCACGTGGCGGGCGGCTGACCTCGAGCAGCCGGGCCAGGCTCGCATCGTGGCCGTACAGGTCCTCGAAGAACAACACGCTGCCGCTCTCCGTAGCGACCGCCGTACCGTAGACGATGAAGACGCGAATCGGCTGGCGCAGATCGATGCGCAGCGGGCGCGCGCCATTCATGGCCGCGACGATGGCTTCGCGTGTCCAGGTGGGCTCCTCGCGCAGCACGTATTGCGCCAGCGCGATCGGATCCGCTACCCGCACGCAACCGTGGCTGAAGGCGCGGCTGCTGCGCTCGAAGAGCGATTGCGCGGGCGTGCTGTGCAGGTAGACATTGAACGGGTTCGGCATGATGAACTTGGCGAGGCCGAGCGCGTTGTCCGGACCCGGAAGCTGGCGCAGGCGCAGCGTCCCGTGCGCCAGCCCATCTATGTTCTCCGGCGTCGGCGCAACCGCGCTGGCTGCATCCCCGCCGCCACGGACCATCTCCAGCCGATGTGAGGCGAGATAGGCCGGGTTGCTGCGGATGGAGGGCAGCATTTCCCGCGTGGTGATGCTGTAGGGCACGTCCCAGTAGGGTCGCAGGACCAGGTACGTCATGTCGGAGACAAACACGGGCGTGCGATTCGCCGGAAAGGCCTTGCCCACGATCACATTCATCGTGAGCATCTGTTCCTCGACGTCCTCGACCGTCTGGAACGCGAACAGGCGGAATTGCGGGATATTGACGATGATCGGCGGGCTCTCGAGCCGGGAAGGAAGCCAGCGCCAGCGCTCCAGCGTGCGTTCGATCTGCGCCACGCGCGCGCTCAGGGGAGTGGTGAGAGCCGCGTAGGTGCCGCGTCCGAGCGCGCCGTCGACATCGAGACCGTGGCGGGATTGGAAGCGCTGGAGGGCCTCGACGAGGGCGCCATCGAGAGTGGTCGCGGAAGCGGCATCCACAGGTTCTGCAGGCTCTGGCAGATCGCCGAGCGCGCCGAGGAGCTCCCGCAGCTGCGCCGTGCCAGCGTAGTCTTGTCCCGGCTTGACCGACTTGGCGGGCAGCGGCGGCAGGCTCGTGAGGCGTGGGACCTGCGCCAGCTCGCGATAGCGCACCAGGGCACGCTTGAGCAGCTCGTAATGCTTGAAGGTGGGCTCGAGGTCGCGCAGCCCGCGGGCGACTTCGCGGCTTTGACTCAGCTCCTCCAGCAACGGTGGCAGATCGAGCCGCGCCGGTTCGACCGCCAGGTCGAGCCCGGCGGCGCGCGGATCGACGCGGCCGAAGTGCACATCGCGAATGTACGCGAGCAGTGCGCTCGTGAGCCCGACGTCGAAGAGTGCCCAGTGATCGTCACCCGCCGAGCGAGTGGTGAGGAGATCGATGAGGAAATAGAGGAGCTGGTTGGCGTCGTAGTCGGCTGAATGCAGTCCGACATTCTCCGCGGCGCGCAATTGCGCGATCGCCTCGATGGCCTGCGGTGTCGCCACCCGTTCGCGGCTCCACAACGGCTCGAAGGCCCGACCGGCGTAGAGCCGCTCGAGGTCGGCCCGGTGGCGGCCAATGTCGAGTGCGGAGAAATAGGGGTGCTGATTCTCGAGCAATACCGTCTGCAGAACCGGGGCAAGCCCGGCGTCCGGCTCCGTCGCCGCCGCAACGGGCGGCGCGACGCAAATGGCCGCGCCGAAAACCAACAGCACAATGCCTGGCCGCACTTGGAAGCGGTTCATGGGTAGAGCATCCTCAGGGTGTCGTCTCGATCTTATGTCGCAAATTGTGACCTCGGGAACGTGCCAAGGCGAGGGCGCCGACGTGTCGAAGTCCGGCGTCAACCCTTACAATTCCCCGGTTCTTCAGGCGCGAGGTCCCGGGTGCGACCCTCCATTACGAGCATCGTGTTCGATATCGGCTGGGTCCTGGTGCACCTCGATTACTCACGACTCACGGGCTTCCTGCGCGAACACGGGGTCGACGTGGAACGGATGCGCGACGTCTTTACACGCATCGATCTTACAGCGCATGAATCGGGCGACCTGCCCGGCGAGCGACTCCTGGCGAACCTGGCAGGCCTGGGCAGCAGGCCCATGGATGTCTCGACGCTGCGGGCCTGCTGGAATGACATGTTCGAGCTGCAGATGCCGATGGTGGAGCTGGCGCGGGGGCTCGGCGAGCGTTATCGGGTCCATCTGCTGAGCAATGTCGGTGATCTGCACTGGGCGCACTTTTCAAGCGAATACGAGTTGGATCGGCTCGGACACGGCGCGCTGCCTTCCTTCGTGGCGGGCGCGATGAAGCCGGAGCCACGCATCTATGCCGAGGCCGAGCGACGCTTCGGACTCGAGCCCGCGGCCACAGTCTTCATCGACGACCTCGCGGCCAACGTCGAGGCCGCGCGTCAACGCGGTTGGCACGGCGTGCGGCACGTGGGGTTTCGGGAGACCGTGCAGTCATTGGCGGAGCTTGGAGTGTCGGCGTGACGGGAATCGCGAGGTGACAACCGCCATTCATCGACAAGTGGCCGCCCTGCAGGCGGGCCGGGACCCGGCGCTGATCGCGCGCCTGGCGTCCGGCTGGGCGGTATTTGGCGGGCGCCAGGTGCTGCGAGGCTACGCGCTGCTGCTGCCTGATCCGGTCGTGCCACACCTCAATGCACTCTCGGGCGGTGAACGCCGTCGCTTCCTCGCCGACATGACCGCGCTCGGCGACGCATTGCTGGACGTGACGGGTGCAATCCGCATCAACTACGCCGTGTTCGGCAACCTCGAGCCCGCTCTGCACGCTCACGTGTTCCCGCGGTACGCCGACGAACCGGCTGAGCTGCGTACCAATCAACCGTGGGCCTACGATTGGTCGGCGGCGCCGGCCTTCGATCCCCAGGCCCATGCCGGATTGCTCACGCGCGTGCGCGTGGCGCTGGCGCAGCGCATCAGCGCCGACTGAGCACCCTGATGACCGCCGACACGCGCGTGAACCTGTACGATTTCGAGTCCGCTGCGCTCGCCCGCTTGCCGCGGCCGACCCGCGACTACTGCTGCGGCGGCGCCAACGACGAGATCACGCTCGAGCGCAACCGCGCGGCCTACGACGCGATTGCGGTCCACTATCGCGTATTGCGCGATGTGTCCACGCGCGACCTGAGCACGAGCGTGCTGGGAATCCCGGTCAGCATGCCCGTCCTTATCGCGCCCACGGCGTGTCACGAGCTCGCGCATCCTGACGGCGAGCTCGCCACGGTGCGCGCGCGCGGGCGCTGCCGGCACCCTGATGATCATCAGCACGCTGGCGAATTTTGCGATGGAGGACGTCAGCCGCGCGGCGAGCGGCCCGCTGTGGTTTCAGCTCTACGTGTATCGCGATCGCGGCGTGACCGTCGAGTTGATCCGTCGCGCCGAGGCCGCCGGTTGCCGCGCCATTGTGCTCACCGTCGATGCGCCGGTCGGCGGGCTGCGCGAGCGCGACGTGCGCAACGAGTTCCGGTTGCCGGAGGGCATCGTGATGCGCAACCTGCTGCCCGCAGGCCGCGAGTTCGCCGGGCTCGACGACGGCAAGGGCAGCGTCGCCGCCTACATCAATGCGATGTTCGATCCTTCCATTTCGTGGCGCGATCTCGACTGGCTTGCCGCGCAGACGAAGCTCCCCGTCATCGTGAAGGGCCTGGTCAGGGCGGACGATGCGGTGCGCGCGCGCGAGCATGGCGCGCAGGCCGTCGTGGTCTCGAACCACGGCGGGCGCCAGCTCGATACATCGCCCGCCACCATCGAAGTTCTCGAATCGATCACGACCGCCGTCGACGGGCGTATGGAAGTGCTGATCGACGGTGGCATCCGGCGCGGCACGGACGTCTTGAAGGCGCTGGCGCTCGGCGCGCGCGCGGTCCTGCTCGGTCGGCCGATCCTGTGGGGTCTCGCGGTCGACGGCGAGCAGGGCGTGCGCGACGTGCTCGACATCGTTCGCCATGAGTTCGATGTCGCGATGGCGCTGGCAGGTTGTTGCAGCGTCGATGAGATCGATGTCGACCTGATACGCCCGGCGACGCCGTCCGCGGCACGCTCGGCCGCGCGCTGGCAGCCGACATGAGGGCGACGTTCGCGCTGTTGTGCCTGCTGGGAGTCGGCGGTCTCGCCGCGGACGGCCTGTACAAGTACCGCGATGCCGAAGGCAACTGGGTGTACACCGATCGGCAACCCGACGCCGTCAGTGAGTACGAGAAGATGCAGCTCGCCGATTCAGTGAGCCCGCCGGTGGTGCGGGTCGAGCGCCGGACCGCGGAAGGCGGTGTGGAGCTGGTCGCGGACAACGCCTGCTTCTGTCCGGCCGAGGTGGCGGTGCGGCTGCTCGAGCCCGTGAACGTCACGGGAATGGAGGGCGAGGGCCTGCGCCAGGTCATCCCCGCGCGCCGCGAGACCGTGCTCGCCGTGCTGAAGCCCGTGGATTGGGATCAGCCCATGTCCTTCGGGCACGAATACCGCGCCGTCCTCGGCGAACCGGCCGTGGAACATGAGCCCGAGGAAGCCTATCGCGCGCCGTTCGCCCTGGCGCGTGAATTCCGCGTCACGCAGGCGTATCCCCTGCACGTCACGCACGTGGATCCTTCGAGTGCCTATGCCGTGGACTTCGCGATGCCGGTGGGCACGCAGATCTACGCCGCCCGCGCCGGCACGGTGATCGAAGTGGCGAGCCAATACTTCGAAGCCAGCACCGATCCGCAAAAGTCGGCGCGCGCCAACGTGGTGCGCGTCCTGCATGCCGACGGCACCATGGCGTTGTATGCGCATCTCAACTGGGATTCGATCCGCGTGCGCCCCGGGCAGATCGTGGAGCGCGGCGAATACATCGCCGATTCCGGCAACACCGGTTTCAGCAGCGGGCCGCATCTGCATTTCGCAGTGATCCGCAACGCCGGCCTGCGCCTCGAGTCGCTGCCGGTGCGATTCGCCGCCGCCTCAGGCGCCGCGGCAGCTCCGGTCGCCGGGGGAATGCTCGCCGCGCACTGAGACCAACAACCGCTACCAGCCTTCGGAGTCCTGATGCTGCAGCATCATATCGAGTTGTTGCTGCTGCTGCGGGTCGAGGGGATAGCGGCGCAGGAGCGTGCGCATGGCCTCTGGATTCGTTCGGCCCAAGTTGAAGGCCGCATTGAGCACAACGTGCTGGCGTACACCGGGCGATTGGATGTCTCGAATCAGGGTCAGGGTCTCCTCAGCTGAGGCTTGCTGCATGTTGCCGATCAGGTTCGCCAAGGCCTGATCACGAGTCTGACCGGCGGGAAGCGACATGACCAACTTGCGCGCGGCGGCCGGATCGGACTGGGCCAGGCCCACCGCTACGTTAGCGGTTGACTGCGCGCGAAGGTGTTCGTTTGAAATGTCATCGAGCATGCGTACGGCGATCTCGGGAGCCTGCTGCGCGATCATCGGCAGGATGCTCGCAATGACTCGTTGGCGTTGCTTGCCATCGACCAGGCGCTCGATCATCTGGAGCGTGAACTCCGGGTCGTTGTAAGAGATCGACATCGAGAGTTGCTGCACGATCCGCGGGTAACCGGGTTCATCCTGGAACTTTCTTGCCCACTGAATGGCCTTGTCTGGATCGCTCTGCGCGTATGCGCCTGCGACGTTTGCGATCCACTGTGTGCGCGCGTGCTTCGGCACACGATCGACGAATTCGGCGGCCGCATCGGGGTTACGGTAAGCGACGGTCCCGCTGATGTTCATCCACGCCTGCTGGTCGCCGGCGCCTCCCAGGCTGGTGAGCCAGTCGACTGCGTTGGCGATCGAGGTTTGCGCCATGCGCTGGGCGACTTCCGCGATCACTTGCTGGCGCATGGTGCCTGCGGGCACTTTCTCGAGCAGGCTCGTCGCGAGAGCGGGATCGATCGCAGCGATCGCCGGCAGCACGCCGGACAGCGCGGCGTTGCGCTGCATCGTGTTCTCGGTTGCCAACGCAATTCGTAGAGCCTCTTGAGGATCGTAGAGCGCCATGTGGCGCAACATGTATGCCCAAAGCTCCTTGCCGGACGAGCGGCTGTTTGTGAGCGCCCAGTCCAGGGCTTGCTGCGGCTGTTGTCCGACATAGGCATCGGCGATTTGATACGTGAGTTGCGCGCGAACCCCCGGATTCTGGCGCTCAATCCACTGCGCCGCACCCGCGGGATCATAGCTCGCCCATTCGAGAACGATGATGGAGCGGAAGGAATCACGTGACCGGTAGGGATTACGCTCCGCCACGTCGTCGATGCTCGCAGTGAGAGTGAGCGCGAGCAGCGGATCGCGCCGCGCGATTTCCGCCGCCACCTGCTGCAACAGCTGTTGTCGCTCCCAGCCGGGCGGCAGCTCAGCGACACTTGCGAACGCCCTTTCCGGCTGTTGTGCCGCCCAGAGAGGAATCACCACGCCGAGCAGAGCGCGCTGGGCCTGCGGGTCCGTAATGCTCATGGCTTCATTCCAGGCATCCTCGGGCGCACGTCGGGCCCAGGCATCCCCGAGCTGCAGCAATCGGTGCCGCCGCTCGTCCGGCTCCTGCACGGCGAGCGCAGCGTCGAGCGAACGCAGCGGATTCTCGAGCAGCGTTTCGATTTCGGTGGGCGAGAGGGGGGCGGGAGGTGGCTTGCGGCTGGCGGATTCGTCGCGTGAGCTCGCCGACTCACCGGGATCTGGCGCGCGACGGTCAGCCGCTGTGAATGCCTTCTTCGATGGATGCGACCCGAGCCAGTACCCGCCAGCGCCGCCCGCGGCAAGAGTCACCAGCATCAGCGCGCCAATCAGCGCCGGACGCACCATGGTTTTCGGTCAGACTTGGACATTACTGAGTTCTCGGGCGAGTTGCTCGATGGAGCTCACAGGTGCTGAACAAGTCATGCCGCGACAAACATAAGCCAGCGTTTGTCTACCCGCACGTTTTTCGGCGAGCGCGGCCGGTAGATCGGCCGCATCGTCCGGTATCGCGAACACCAGCCGGCGTGGTGCATACACGGTTGCAAGCTCATCGCGCCAGCGCCCGGCTTCGGCTTGCGGACCGCGGATAATGACGATCTCCATCGGGCTCAGACGCTCTTCGAGCGCGGTGAGGAGCGTCGCATGGCCTTGCGGATAGCGCTCGAGCGTCGACCAGCCCGCGCGCAGGGCCCGTTCCGCGGCATCGAGATAACGCACCTCGCCGAGCAGGTGACCGAGACGCAGTAGCACGAGCACCGCCACTCCGTTGCCGCTCGGGGTGGCATCGTCGCCGAACGATTTCGAGCGATGAATCAGCGCCTCGTGATCATCGGCGGTGAAGAAGAATCCGCCATTGGCGCGATCCTCGAAACGCTCCAGCACCACGTCCATCAGCGCCATCGCGAATCGCAGCTCCTCGCTCCGCCAGCGGCACTGCAGGAGCTCGAGCACCGCATCGGCCAGGAATACGTAGTCATCGAGATAGGCGGTCAGGTGCGCGCGCCCATCCTTGTAGGTCGCGAGCAGACGGCCATCCCGCCACAGGTTGGCGCGCAGGAAGTCGACTGCACGTCCCGCTGCTTCCGCCAGGTCGGGACGGTTGAGCGCACGCGCCGCGACCGCGAGACCGCGGATCATGAGCGCATTCCAGCTGGTCAGGATCTTTTCGTCGCGACCTGGGCGCACGCGCTTGTCGCGCTCGGCGAGCAGCTTCGCACGCGCGCGATCCAGTAGTGCCTGCACTTCGGCCACGCTGCGGTGTTCGCGGGCCGCGATCTTCTCTACTGGTTCGTACGCGTGCAGGTGCCAATGCACGCCTTCGAAGTTGGGCGAATGATCGAGACCGTAACGTCGCTCCATCAAGCGGTACTCATCCGGCTCGAGCAGGCGGCCGATCTCGGCCTTGTCCCAGACGTAGAACTTGCCCTCGTGCCCCTCCGAATCCGCGTCCAGGCTCGAGAAAAAGCCGCCCTCTGCCGATTGCATCTCCCGCGATGCCCAGGCGGCGGTATCCGCAGCCACGCGCGCGAAAAAGCCATCGCCGGTCGCGATCGCCGCCCGCGCATAGAGCGCCAGCAGCGGCCCGTTGTCGTAGAGCATCTTTTCGAAATGCGGAATCATCCAGTACTGGTCCACCGAGTAGCGACTGAAGCCGCCACCCAGCTGGTCGTTGAGACCACCCTCGGCCATGCGCTTGAGAGTGAGGGTCGCCATGTAGAGCGCCTGCAGATCGGGCTCGGCGTCGCCCGCGGTGGCGTGCCAGTGACGCAGCAGCCGCTCGATGGTCGCCGGGTGCGGAAATTTCGGGGCTGCGCCGAAGCCGCCGTAGCGGCTGTCAAACTCGTCCTCGAAGAGCGTGCGCGCCTTGACGAGCGGTGCGTCCGTGAACACGTGCGAGGCATTCGGCCACGGCGGGTAGAGACTTTCGAAAGCTTCGGCGAGCGCGGTGTTCTGTTTGCGGATCTCGGCGGGTTGCTCGCGATAGTAGCGCGCGACCCGCTGCAGCAGGTCGGTGAAGGAGGGCATTCCGTAGCGAGGTTCCTTGGGAAAGTAGGTGCCGCCGAAGAAGGGCCGCTGGTCGTCGGGCGTAAGGAACATCGTGAGCGGCCAGCCGCCGCCGCGCTGCGCCAGCATCTGGTGTGCGATCTGGTAGATGCGATCGAGGTCGGGGCGTTCTTCGCGATCGACCTTGATGTTCACGTAGAGCTCGTTCATGAGCCGCGCGGTGCCGGGATCCTCGAACGACTCGTGCGCCATCACGTGGCACCAGTGGCAGGCGGAGTAGCCGATCGACAGCAGGATCGGCTTGTCCTCGCGCCGCGCGCGCTCGAGTGCTTCGGGCCCCCACGCGTACCAGTCCACCGGGTTGCCGGCGTGCTGGCGCAGATACGGGCTGGTCTCGTGCGCGAGTCGGTTGCTGCGGGAAGGATCGGTGGGCTGCATGAGCGAGGCTTCGGCTAGAATCAGCACTATACGCTCACCCGTTTGCTCCGCAGCCACCCGATCGTGTCATCCGTATCCGTGACCCAGCCCGGCCTTGCCCCGGCACAGGCCCCGATTCCCGAGCTGCGCCTGCAGCGCGGCGAGGATCGGCGGCTGAACGCCGGTCATCTCTGGGTGTTCAGCAACGAAGTCGACACGCACGCCACACCCCTCACGGCATTTACACCGGGGGACGTCGTGCAGGTGGTTTCCGAGCGTTCGCGCTTCCTCGGGTACGCCTATGTCAACCCACGTTCGCTCATCTGCGCGCGCATCCTGAGCCGCGACGCGAACTATCCCATCGGCAGGTCGCTCATCGTCCACCGGCTGAAAGTCGCGCTGAGCCTGAGGCGGCGGCTCTACGAGCAACCCTACTATCGGCTCGTCTACGGCGAGTCGGATGGCCTGCCGGGCCTGGTGGTGGACCGTTATGGCGACGTCCTGGTGGCGCAAGTCGGCACCGCAGGCATGGAGCGCCTGAAGGACGACATCGCCGCGGCGCTGGAGAAGGTCGTGCATCCGCAGGGATTGCTGTGGAAGAACGACAGCGGCGCGCGTGAGCTCGAAGGCTTGGCCGCGTACGTGGAAATTGGTGCCGGCGACGTGCCGGAAACGGTTGAGATCACGGAGAACGGCCTGCGTTTCGCGGTGCCCCTCGCCCAGGGCCAGAAGACCGGCTGGTTCTTCGACCAGGCGTTCAACCGCGCCGCCTTCCTCCGGTACGTGCCGGGAGCGCGTGTGCTCGATGTCTTCAGTTACCTCGGCAGCTGGGGGATCGCAGCGGCGCGCCACGGCGCCGCCGAAGTGACCTGCGTGGAGAGCTCGCCGCATGCACTCACCTGGCTCGAGCACAACGCCGCGCTCAACGAAGTGAAAGTCAATGCGCGCAAGGGCGACGCTTTCGAAGTGCTCGAGGCCTTGCACGCCGAGCGGCAAAGATTCGACGTGGTGGTGCTCGATCCGCCCGCCTTCATCAAGCGGCGCAAGGACATTGCCAAGGGGCAGGCGGCCTATCGCAGGCTCAACCAGCTCGGCTTGCAATTGCTCGACCGCGACGGCGTGCTGGTCTCGTGTTCCTGCTCGTATCATCTGGCGGATGAGGATCTGCTCGCCGCCATCCAGAAGGCCGCCCGGCACGTGAGCCGTTTCGTCCAGGTCCTGGAGACGGGCGGCCAGGCGCCCGATCATCCGCTGCATCCGGCCATACCGGAGACGCGCTATCTCAAGGCATTCTTCTGCCGTGCCGTTCAGGAGTGAGAGGCTGGTGTTGCGTTTCACTGCGGGTCGCTTCCGCAGAACGGTTGCCGTGGCAACCCTCATGCTGCTCGCAACCGGCTGCGAAAGCGGGATCGACATGGAGGGATCGCACGCCGATCGAATCCGCGCCGCGATGGCGCTCGAACACGTTCCCGGTCTTGCGTTGGCGACCCTGAAGGCTTGTCGAGTCGAGTCCGTCGAGACTTTTGGCCTCTCCAACGTGGAAGCCGGAGAGCCCGTTACCGAGGCCACGTTGTTCGAAGCCGCCTCATTATCGAAGCAGGTGTTTGCGTACATCTATCTGCAATTGGTGGATCAGGGAGTCCTCACGCTGGATGAGCCCCTGGGCCGGACGTTCGACTATCCCAGGGCGTCGCGCGAGGAGGAATACGCGGCCCTGACGCCGCGTCACATCCTGACGCAGCGATCCGGACTTCCGAACTGGGCCCGGCATGATGCCGACACCGGCGAGCGCGGCCCGCTGAAATTCAAACAGGCGCCGGGGGCCGCCTTCACCTATTCAGGTGAGGGCTATCAAATGCTGCAGGCGTACCTGGAAGCGCGGACCGGCACGCGGTATGAGACTTTTTTCAAGGCGGCATTGGGCGAGGAAATGCCGTTGTCGGCAATCGGGCTCGCAACGCCCGCAGGCGCCGTGGCCGCCGCCGGCTACCGCGCGGACGGCACCGTAAACGCCGAGCGCCCGCTCGAGGAAGGGGACGCACTGTCCTTGCGAACCGTGGTGACGGACTACGCCCGGTTTGCGAGCCAGCTTTGTCGCGGCGAAGGCCTGAGCGAACCACTCTGGAACGAAATGCTTCGCCCGCAGTCGCCGGCGCCCGAGTCCCTGTGGCAAAGGGTCTTCGCCCCGGTCGGCGGCGAGGTGTCCTGGGGGGTAGGATTGGGCGCCCTGCGCGTGAATGGGCGCCTCATCCATTTCCAATGGGGCGACAACGGCGTGTTCAAGAATCTGCTCGCCTTCGACCGTAAAACCGGCGATGGAGTGGTGTATTTCACGAATGGCGAGAATGGCCTCGAACTGATGGAAACAGTGGGAGATCCGATCATGCAAACCTCGCTCCGCCCCATCCGGCGCTGGGTCGATTGAGGCTGCGCCACCGCTGCCTCTCGTCCATCAATCGGGCCTGCACCTCTCGTCCACCAAATTGCACCGTTACACTGGAGAGCCATGATCGAGTATCCAAGCTTTGACCCCGTCGCGTTTTCGATCGGGCCGCTCGGCCCGATGGGAACGATTCGTGTGCACTGGTACGGGATCATGTACCTGGTGGGTTTCGCCGCCGGCTGGTGGCTCGCACGCCTGCGCGCGAAACGACCAGGTTCGTCGTGGCGACCGGGCGATGTCGACGACCTGATCTTCTTCTCGGCACTGGGTGTGATCCTCGGTGGCCGGCTGGGCTGGGTGATCGTCTACGGGTACGACGTGCTGGCGGACGACCCGCTCGCGATTCTCAAGGTCTGGCAGGGTGGAATGTCGTTCCATGGCGGCCTGGCGGGCGTGATGATCGCGGTCGCGATCTTCGCGCGCCGGCGCAAGCGCGCCATCGCGGATGTCTTCGACTTTACTGCGCCGCTGTCGGGGATCGGGCTGTTCGCCGGCCGCATCGGTAATTTCATCAATGGCGAGCTGTGGGGCAAGACCACCGACCTGCCGTGGGGATTTCTCGTCAACGGCGAAGTGCGCCATGCCTCGCAGCTTTACGAGGCGGCGCTCGAGGGCCTGGTGCTGTTCACGATCCTGTGGCTCTACACCGCCAGGCCGCGTCCGCAGCTCGCGCCCACGGGCCTGTTCCTCGCGGGCTACGCAGTGTTTCGCTTCGCGGTCGAGTTCGTGCGCGTGCCGGACGAAAACATGGGCTATCTCGCCTGGGGGTGGCTCACCACCGGGCAGGCTCTGTCGATCCCGATGTTCATTGCGGGCGTTGCGGTGCTCGTGTACGCCTACCGACGCGACAGACCCTCGGGAAACTACCTGGGCACGGCGGCCGCTCAAGAAGCATGAGGGTCTATCTCGACCTGATGCGTCACGTGCGCGCTCATGGCGCACGCAAGATGGACCGCACCGGGACGGGCACGCTGAGCGTGTTCGGCTACCAGATGCGCTTCGATCTCGCGCAGGGCTTTCCGCTGGTGACCACCAAGAAGCTGCACACGCGCGCCATCATCCACGAGCTCCTGTGGTTTCTGCGCGGCGAAACCAACGTGCGCTCGCTGCGCGAGGCGGGCGTGACGATCTGGGACGAGTGGGCGGACGAGGCGGGCGAGCTCGGGCCCGTCTACGGCAAACAGTGGCGCGACTGGATCGCGCCCGACGGCCGCCACATCGACCAGATCGCCGCCGTGGTCGAGCAGCTCAGGCGCAACCCGGATTCGCGCCGCATCATCGTGAGCGCGTGGAACGTCGGTGAGCTCGAGCAGATGGCGCTCGCACCCTGCCACGCGTTCTTTCAGTTTTACGTGGCGGGTGGACGCCTGTCGTGCCAGCTCTATCAGCGCAGCGCCGACGTGTTTCTCGGCGTGCCGTTCAACATCGCCGGATACGCGCTGCTCACCCTCATGCTGGCGCAACAGACGGATCTCGAGCCCGGCGAGCTCATCTGGACCGGCGGCGACTGCCACCTTTATCTCAATCACCTCGAGCAGGTCGATCTGCAGCTCACGCGCGACCCCTTGCCGTTGCCGAGGCTCGAGCTCCGGCGCCGTCCGCCCAGCCTGTTCGACTACACGTACGAGGACTTCGAGATCGTGAATTACCAGTTTCATCCGCCGATCAAGGCGCCGGTGGCGGTCTGAATGCGGCTCGCAACCGGCAAGCGCGTGCCGTCGATAGCGGCCCGGGCGTCAGCGATACATGGCACTGGGGTATTCGCCGTGCGTCGCGTCCGCAAGGGCGCGCGCATCGTTGAATACACCGGTGAGCGCGTTTCTCACGCGGAGGCGGACCGGCGCTACGAGGGCAAGGCCGACGAGGACAATCACACGTTCCTGTTCATCGTCGATCGGCGCACCGTGATCGACGCCGGTGTCGGCGGCAACGTAGCCCGCTTCATCAATCACAGCTGCGAGCCCAATTGCGAGACCGTCATCGAGAACCGGCGCGTCTTCATCTATGCGCTGCGCGACATCGTGCCGGGCGAAGAGCTCGCCTACGACTACCTGATCCAGCGCGAAGACGACGATCCGCCTGACGTCGAGCAAGTGTTCCGCTGCCGTTGTGGCGCCGCCGCGTGTCGCGGCACGATGCTCGCGCCGAAGGAAATGCCCCGGCGTCAGCGCGCGGCAGAGGACCGCGGTGCGAGCGGCGCGCCGCGCTGAGTGACGGCCAGCAACACGCAGAATCAACAGCGGCGTTTCGCCGGCGGAGCGGTCATGAACACTCACTGGGTCGACGCGTTTGGCTGGGCAGGTGCGTTGGTGCTCCTGGTCGCCTACGCGCTGGTTTCGTTGCGCGGCTACAAGGGTAGCTCCCCGGTCTACCAGTTGCTCAACCTCGCGGGCAGCGCGCTCCTGATCGTGAACTCCGGCTACTACGGAGCCTATCCGTCCGCGTTCGTGAACGTGGTGTGGATCGGCATCGCGATCGCCGCCATTGCGCGTGCGCTGAAGATGGGGTCAGACCCCAATGGCGCCAATGGCGTATGACCCCAACCTAAATCCCATTGGGGTCTGACCCCATCTTCAGCGCACGCGTACCCGGAACCGGACGGTGAAGCTCGGGTTACCCGCGACCGTCGCGGGGTTCATAACGCCGGTGGGCGCAATACGAAAGCCGGTGACGTTCGGATCGAAGCCGTTGGCGTTCGGAACTGGCGTGTAGTTGTACGGGGCGCCGCCGCCCGGCTGGTTGGAGTAGCGGACGTGAGCGGCGTAGCTGAAGGTGAGGCCGCTCGCGGGTGTCCCGTCGACGAATACGACCGGATCACCACTCGCCGTTGAAACGTACAGATCGGTATTCGCTGGCACGGGATCGGTGATCACGAGCGTGCTGGCGTCGACTGTCCCGGGTCCCTGGTTGGTGACCGTGACGGAATACTGCGTGACACCGCCCGGGATGCGCTTCGGATTGGTGGTGTTGTTGAGCGGGTCCGAAAGTGCCTGCGAGCTCTTCGTGACGACCAGGGTCGGGTAGAGGGGATTGACGACCGTGGGATTGCTGGCGGTGTTGTTGGCCGTATTCAGGTCGTAGCTCGCGCTCGACACGGTGGCGGTGTTCGTGACGGCCGGCGCGGCCGTCGGCAGGACGGCAACCGTCAGCGTCACGTCCGGGAACGAGGCGCCGGGTGCGAGCGGCGGCGCGTGCGTGCAGGTGACCGTCTGCCCCACGGCGCTGCACGCCCATCCCGTGCCCACACCCGATACGAAGGTCAAACCCGCCGGCAGCGTGTCGGTGATCGTGACCGTGTTCACTTCCGGATCGAGGGCGACACCGGTGGCGTTGCTCACGCGCAAGGTATAGGTACCGTTGGTTCCAACGGTGAAATTGCCAACGTGCGTCTTGGTGAGGCTGAGATCCACCACGCGCTCGCTGGTGACGCTCACGACCTGTGCCGTGAGCAGCACCAGGTCGCCGCCGGCCGAGTACACGGTGGTCGCGCTGGTTTGTCCTGGCGAGAGGAATGGATTCACGGTGAATGTGTCGACGTCGACGCCATAGCTGGTCGCGACGCCGATGGAGTTCACGGTGCCGTCGTAGGGCTGTAGCAGCGGATCGCTGCCCGCGACGTTGATGCCGTCATCGAGCGCGTTGCCGTTGAAGGTCATCTGTTCGCTGAAGCCATTGAGCGGCGTCGAGTTCTGTGGATCTCCTTCCCAGGAGATGATCGCCAGGCGTCCATCGATGGGGCTCGTGGGAACGCGGAAGCCGTCTGGCGTGAGCGTCAAGGAGCTGCCGCGGAAGAACTGCAGACCGTCGAACACGTTGATGGCGCGCAGGTTCTCTGCCGCGCGCTGATAGACCACGACGAGGCCCCAGCCCGACACCACCGCGCTGCTGCCGCAATGGGGCGTGCCGGTGGTGACGGTGAGACCGCCGAAGGTGAAGTTGCCGTTGCCGGCGACCAGCGCCGTGACGTTGGCGAAGCCGCCGAAGTAGGGAAAGTTCGTGCCGCCGTTGACGAACGTGGTGGTGAACGTACGGCTCGCCGCGACTGCGTTGCCGTTCAGCGTGACGTTAGCATCGACGGTGCCACCCGAACCGCCCCAGTAGAGATAGGCCGCCAGGATCGTCGAGCCCGCCGGAACTCCGGCAACGGCCGCGGTGTTGGTCGCTCCGACCGCGCAGGGATCGCCCGTGTTGGGCTGCGTGCGCAGCGAACCGCCGGTGGCCACGAAGTTGACGTTGCCGACGAAACGCGCGAAGCGCGTGATGGGCGCCGCCTGGGCGAACGCATGCGAGGAGCCGAGAAGCAGCCCCGCGACGGTAAGCCACGCCAGTGTTCGCCTCATTGAGTCACTCGGGGTTAACCTGTTACCCAGTGCCGCCACACGCGCCCTGCTACGGTGAGTGACAGCGGCCCGCGCACTCTATGATTTCCCCTGCATGGCCCGGAGTGAGCCGTTCACAGCACCCTTATGTCAATCGTGACCGAACGCACAGTCCATCCGCCGCCGGGGCCAATCGTGACGCTGGTCGCGGCGGTCACTGAGAACGGCGTCATCGGCAATGGCAACCGCATGCCGTGGCATCTGCCGGCGGACCTGAAGCGTTTCAAGGCGCTCACGCTGGGCAAGCCGATACTCATGGGCCGGCGCACTTTCGAATCGATCGGCAAGCCGCTGCCCGGACGGCGCAATCTCGTGCTGACACGCGCCGCCGATGTTCCGGTGCCGGGCATCGAAGTGGTGCACGGGATCGAGGAGGCGTTGGCGATGTGTGCGGATTCTTCCGAGCTCATGGTGATCGGCGGCGCCGAGGTCTACAGGCTCTGCCTGCCGCGCGCGCAGCGCATGCACCTCACGCGCGTGCACGCGACGCTGGTCGGGGATACGCGCTTTCCGAATTGTGACTGGAACGAGTGGCGCAAGGTCGCGCGCAGCACGCACGCGGCGGACGACCGCAACGCTTACGCCATGACTTTTCTCACCCTCGAGCGCGCGCCTGCGCTCGCGACTACTGCCGGCTGAAGCGAACGCTCTCCGCGCCGTCCGTCATCACGAGAGCGTTGCCCTCGCGCGTCAACACCATCGGCGCCTCGCCCGGAGGACCACTGATGGTGATCTGATCGCCGTCGAGCTTGTACGGGCCCCTTGCGCCTGGCGGCGCGCCTGCCCCGATGAAGGTCAGGGTCACGGTCTGATCGTCATGGAAGTCGAGCCGCAGGCCTTGTCCGCTCTCCGCGTGGCGCGCTTCGTAGATGCCCTCGAGCGCCGCCGTCTTCTTCTCAGCGACGGGTTGCGCCGCGGCGGCCTTCTGCCCTTCGCGGCAGTAGCGGCCGAGGATCCCACGTCCCTCGAGGCAGCCATCATCCATGATCGTGAGCAACTCGGGGCTGTCGTCGTCGGCGACCTTGAGAGTGATTTCCTTGCCTTCGACGGAATAGGTGCCCTGCTTGGTCTGGCCGAGGAAACTGGCCTCGAGCCGGTTACCGGACTTGAAGGTGATCGAATCGAGGAACCCGGTGCGCTCGCCGTTGGGGTCGGTGCCCGAGTAGGTGCCTTCGAGACCGCCGCCTCCGCAGGCGCCGAAGAGCGGCAGCAGGAGGAGCAGGGTGATCGCACGCATGGTGGTTCTCCGTCTTTTTGCGCGGTGACACAGGTCTAGACGCAGCCCGGGGGCAGGCGTCAGGACGGCAAGCCTACAGTCGCTGCAGGCGTGCGCGCACCAGTTGCGTGGCCCGATCCCAGTCCACCTGCTCGATGCGCTCGATCCCGGCACAGAGCTCATCCAGGAGCGCTTGCTGGATGCGGCCGCGTTCGAATGCGGTCTGGTACGGAATCTCGTGGTGGAACATCACCATCGAGTAGCGCGGGATGAACACGCTCCGGGATAGCGCCGTTCGAGCTCGAACGAGAGCGCTTTTTGCAGCTGAAACTGCGGATGCCGCACCGTGTCGCGCATCTCGACGTAGTTCTCGAGCGCCATGTCGGCGATCGCATCGGCATTGGGCCTGCGGTCGCTCTCGAATGCCGCGAACAGGTCGCCCCAGTCCTCGTGTACGGCCAGCAGCTCATCGAAGCGTACGCAGTCCTCGAAGGCGCATTCATGCCCTGGCCGTGGAACGGGACGATGGCGTGCGCCGCATCGCCGATCAGCAGGAAGTCGCCTCCCGCACGCCAGGGAGAGCAGCGCACCGTGACCATGTGTCCCGGTCGGATGCGCGAAGAAGTCCTCCTCGAGATCCGGTATCAGGGGCAGGCGTCGGCGAAGTGCGCGGGCGAAGAAGCGCACTGACCGCCCGCGGCGAGTCGAGCGTGGCGAAACTGTCCGCGCCCTCGGCGGGCAGGAACAGCGTCACGGTGAAACTGCCGTCGAGTATTGGGCAGAGCGATCAGCATGAAGCCGCCGCGCGGCCAGATGTGCAGCGCGTGGGCGTCGAGCTGATGGCGTGCGCCGCGCACCGGCTGGGATCGATGAGCTCCTTGTAGTCGTGCGGGAGTACGTCCTCGCTTGACCGCGCGAGGCCCGCGTCGCCATCGAACTGCGCAGCGCCGAGCTCGCGCCGTCGGCGGCGATCACGGGCGTCGCTCGCAGCTCCTGCTGCGCGCCCGATTCCTCGTCACGCAGCGTGAGCACGCCGCGCTCGAAATCAGCCGCGTCGACGCGTTCTGGTTGAAGCGGATCGGTGCGCCGCCCGCGTCGCTCGAACTCGCTCATGAGCAGCTTGTTGAGCTCGCCGCGCGAAATCGAATAGATGACCTCGTGTCGTCGCTGGCCGTAACGGCTGCAGAGCTGCAGTCGCGCCCGCTCGTCGTGCAGCATGCGTCCGCGCATCGGGATCGTCAATGGCGCTCACGACCTCCTGCACGCCACGCACGCGAGCGCGGCAGGCCGCGGTCGGCGAGCGCGAGATTGATCGAGCGGCCGGCAGCGATGCTGATCGCGGCGCATGTCCGGCCGCCGCTCGTAGCAACGTCGGCCTGAAGCCGCGACGCGCCACGAAGATACCCAGCAGCGAGCCCGCAGGTCCGGCGCCGACGACTGTGACGGGCGACGGGCGCATGTTGCACGTCAGCACGCGTCGAGGGACTCGAGCGCAGCGCAGCGCCGAGGATTCGACGAAGTCGCGCACGTCTGTCGAAGCGGTTGTAGAGCGGGACCGGCGCGACGCGGATGACGTCGGGCTCGCGCCAGTCGCACACGATGTCGCGGCGCCTCGAGTCTGCGTGCACGCGCTTGCGCCCGCGCCGCGCCGGCGCGCAGGCGCACCGACAGCTGGCAGCCGCGCTGTGCGGGCGCGAGCGGCGTGACGATGTCCACGTGCTCGCCGAGCACGTCCTTCGAGCAGCATCTCGAGGTAGCCCGGAGAGCTGCAGCGACTTGGCGCGCAGCGCTCCATGCCCGCTTCCCGCGAAGATCTCGAGCGAAGCGAGCAGCGGCGCGAACGAAAAGATCGGCGGATTGCTGAGCTGCCAGCCCTCTGCGCCCGGCGATCGGCTCGAAGTCGGGGCCCATCTGGAAGCGCGTGGCCTTGTCGTGTCCCCACCAGCCCGCGAAGCGCGGCCGGTCCGGCGTCGTGCGCATGACGCTCGTGCACGAAGCAGCCGGCGACCGCGCCCGGGCCGGCATTGAGGTACTTGTAACTGCACCAGACGGCGAAATCGACGTCCCACTCGTGCAGCTGCGAGCGGCACGTTGCCGACGGCATGGGCGAGATCGAGTCCGACCCGGCATGCCGCTGGCGCGCGCGACGCGCGCGATGCGCTCCAGGTCGAATGACCTCGCCGGTGTAGTACTGCACGCCCGGCAGCAGCACCAGCGCGAGCGTGTCGCGCTCGCGCTCGATCAGCGCATCGAGGTCCTCGATGCGCAGGCTTGCTCGCCGGGCACGCGGCGCCGCGAGCTCGATCAGCGCCTCGCGCGGATCGTAGCCGTGGAAGCGCAGCTGCGACTCGACGGCGTAGCGATCGGACGGGAACGCGCCGGCCTCGATCAGGATGCGATGCCGTTCGCGCGTCGGCCGATAGAAGCTCACCATCATCAGGTGCAGGTTCACGGTGAGCGAGTTCATGCAGACGACTTCGATGCGGCTTCGCGCCGACGAGGCGCGCCATGTCGCGCGGTCGCGAGCTCGTGATAGGGCATCCACGGGTGGCGCGCCTCGAAGTGGCGCGCGCACGGCGAGACGGCGCCAGTCCTCGAGCGTCTTCCTCGACGAGTGCGCGCGCGTCACGCGGCTGCAGCCCGAGTGAGTTGCCGCACAGGTACACCGCCTCGCCGCGCCGTGGCGGCGGCATGTGAAAGCGCGCGCGGAAGCCGCGCGAGCGGATCCTTCGCGATCGAGCTGCGCGCGCGATCTCGCGGTCGCTTGAGCGGCTCATGCTCACCTCGAGCGTCGCCGGATAGAGCAATGGCCGGCTCGGCGTCGCATCGCTCACGAACGGCCGGCACCTGGAGGTCGAGCAGATAGAGGCCGTCGGCGAGCGCTGTCCGGCACGAAGACCAGCTCCGTGACCGTGGCGCGCGGGCGGCGTCGCGAGCGCCAGAGCTGCGGCTCCGGCCGGCAAGCCCCAGAACAGCCGATGCGCCGCGAGCCGGCCCTCGTCATGTGCAGCGATCGATGGACGGCAGGTCGACGCAGCAGGTGCTCGATGCCGAGCTCGACGATATCGCGCCGCCTCGCAGCGTGAAGAAGGGTGCCGGGCTCGCGCCATCGTAGGCCGCGTGCGCTTGTCCGGCTCGTTCGGCAGTGTGCGTACGACGAGCGCTGCGGTGGCTGCGGTGCCGGCCATCGGTGCCAGCGCGTTCGCCAGGGCACGCGCGCGTGATCACCCGGTCGCCGGCCGTCGGCGTGGGCGTCTGCCGTCTCGCCGCAGCACTCGCGTCGACAGGCGCGACCGTGACGAGCGCAGCGAGATAGAGCGGGCCACCCAGCAGCCGCGCGTGCACGCTGCTGCGCTCGTCGGTCACGTGGCCCACGCACTCCGTGTGCGTGCCGTTGCAGTGAGCGTTCAGCGTGTACTGCTCGCGTTGCAGCTGCCGCCGAGGTGCGTGTCGCCGACGAAGCCGCCGCTGCGCATCGCGCTCGCGCGCGCCGGGCCGGCGCCGAAATGCGACGGCTGCGGCCCGTCGAAGTCGAGCGGGATGGCAGATGTCGAACGCCCGCGTCGCGTCCGCGCGCGATAGCGCGTCCCGCGACTCTCGAGCGTGAGCGTGCTTCACTGCGAAACGCTCGCGCGTGCAGCCGAGCCACTCGAGCGCGGTGCCGTGCAGGAGGCGCGCCCTACCTGCCGGCGATCGAGCGTCCATCGACTCGATCAGCGCGCCGGGCACGGTCCTCGCCGAGCGGAAACGGGATAGTCGCTGCCGAGCGCGATGCGTGTGCGCGCCCATGAGCTTGATCATGTAGCGCAGCAGTGTCGGCGTCGTGGCACGAGCGAATCGACGTAGAAGCGTCCGAGGTACTCGCGCGGATTGATCGTTGTTGCACGGCGACCAGGTCGGGCCGGCACTTGAAGCCGTGCTCGATGCGCCCGATGCGTCGCCGGGGAACGCGCCGCCGCCGTGCGCGAACAGCGACGCGCAGCCGCGGCAGCCGCTCGAACACGCCGCCGAAGATCATCGAGCAGATCGAGAGCGCGGTCTCCGCGGGCATGCCGACCAGCCAGGGCAGCCAGTAGCGCTCCATGCGCTCGCGTCCCAGCATGTCCCAGGGATGCACGAAGACGGCGGCGCCGAGCTCCTGCGCGGCCTCGAACACCGGGAAGATGCGCTGCGATCGTCGAGATTCCAGCCCGTTGACGTGCGTGCCGATCTGCGACGCCCGCGAGACCGCAGCTCGCGCACGCAGCGCTCGAGCTCGCGGATGGCGAGCTCCGGCGCCTGCATCGGCAGCGTGCCGAGGCCGACGAAGCGCTGCGGGTGCGCGGCGACGACGCCGGCGATGTGATCGTTGAGAATGCGCGACAGATCGAGGGTGTCCTCGGGCTCGTGCCCAGTAGCTGAACATGACGGGCACGGTGGACAGCACCTGCACGCCCACGCCGGCGCGCGTCGCACTCGCGCAGGCGCTGCGTCGGCTCCCAGCGTGTTCGGCCTCGATCTCGCGGAAGAGCTTGCCGTCCATGACCATGCGCGCGCAGCCGGGTCCGAGTTGCTCGAGCTGCACGAAGCCGCCGTAGCCGTAGCGCTCCTTCAGGTCCGGCCAGCGCTCCGGCAGGATGTGCGTGTGCGATGTCGATCTTGAGCATGCGGTCGATCAGCGCCGGCCTGCGGGCTTGGGCGGTGGCATGACGGCGCCGCAGTTCCGGCAGGTGCGCAGTGCTCGTCGGCGTAGAAGCGCTCGAACACCGGCGGGAGCTGGGTCTCGATGTTCTCGAGCTGGAAGTATTCCGCGTAGCAGCGGGTGTTGGCAGCTCTCGCAGAACCACAGGAGGCCGTCCTGCTCATCGGGCCGGCGCGGCCGCTCGACGACGAGTCCCACCGTGTTCGCGAAGCGCTGCGGCGAATGAGGACGTGCGGCGGCAGCAGGAACATCTCGCCTGCGCGGATGGGGATGTCGACCGGCGCGCCGTCCTGGATCGTCTTGAGCAGCATGTCGCCTTCGAGCTGGTAGAAGAACTCCTCGCCCGGGTCGTCGTGGATAGTCCTTGCGCGAGTTCGGGCCGCCGACGATCATCACGATGAACTCGGATCGTCCGGAAAGACCACCTTGTTGCCCACCGGCGGCTTGAGCAGATGCCGGTGCTCGTCGATCCACTGGCTGAAATTGATGGGCTGCAGGGCACTGCATGGTTCACTCCGGCCAAGGTCGCGATGCACTTGAGCTCGATCGCGATCGGCGTCGGCAGGCGCGCGCACGCTCGACCGTCGTGCGGCAGGGCTCGTACGGTGCCGAAAGTACTCGGCGTAGATGCGATTGTAGGTCGCGAAGTCGCGCTCATGTCGGTGAGGAACACGGTGACGTCGACGAGCTTTCCCAGTCGAGCCGGCCTCCTCGAGAATCGACGCGTACGTTGTCGAATACGGCACGGCACTGCGACTCGATGTCGTAGTCGGATCACGCGCCCTGCGCGTCGAGCATCGACGCCCGGCGATCGCCTTGCTCGCCGCGCACGCGCGGGCCGATGCCTGAAAGGAACAGCAGGTTGCCGACGCGCCGTGCGTGCGGGTACGGGCCGAGGGCTTCGGGCGCGCGGGGCGAAAGGATTACGGAGGACATGGGCCAAGCCTTCAGTACTTCACGCACACATTGCGCGGTTCGGTGAAGAAACGCATCGCTTCGAGGCCGCCTTCGCGCCCCAGCCCCGACTGCTTGACGCCGCCGATCGGCGTGCGCAGGTCGCGCAGCATCCAGGTAGTTCACCCACACAAGACCCGACTCGAGGCGCGCCGCGAGCCGATGACAGCGGTGGATATCGCGGCTCCAGATCGTGGCGGCCAGGCCGTAGGGCGTGCCATTTGCAATGCGCAGCGCCTCCGCCTCGTCTTCGAACGGCAGCAGCGTCACCACGGGACCGAAAATCTCCTCCTGGTTGGTCTCGCATTCGGGCGGCAGCCCCTCGATCACGGTCGGCTGCATGAACCAGCCGTCGCGGCAGCGCTCGCCTGCCACGCGTGCCCGTTCACCGCCGGACAGGATGCGCCCGCCGAGTTCGCGTGCGCGCGCGACCGCGCGCAGCACCTTGTCGAGATGCGCCTCGGACACGATGGCGCCCTGGTCGGTGTTGGCATCCTCGGGGTCGCCGACGCGCAGGCGCGCGACGCGCTCGACGAAGGCATCGCGAAAGCGTGCGTAGATGCTGCGCTCGATCAGCACGCGCGAGCCGCACAGGCAGATCTCGCCCTGGTTGGTGAACGCCGCACGCACAGAACCATCCAACGCGGCCTCGAAGTCCGCATCCGCGAACACCAGGGTGGGGTTCTTGCCGCCGAGCTCGAGTGCGAGCTTCTTGAGCTGCCCGGCGGCGGATGCCGCGATGTGCTGTACCCGTCACGGTGCCGCCCGTGAACGAGATCGCGCGCACCTGCGGATGCACCACGATCGCCTGGCCCGACTTCGCTGCCGGGACCGTGCAGGATGTTGAGCACGCCCGGTGGGAGACGCGCCTCGATACAGCGCTCGGCGAGCAGATGTGCGGTGAGCGGAGTCACTTCCGAAGGCTTGGCGAGCACACAATTGCCGGCGGCCAGCGCCGGCGCGATCTTCCACGTCAGCAGGTAGAGCGGCAGGTTCCAGGGAGAGATGCCCGCGACCACGCCATGTGGCTGGCGCAGCGTGTAGTTCAGGGCCCCGGACTCCATCACGTGCGCCTCGCTCGCGAACTGCACCGCTGCGGCCGCGAAGAAGCGCAAGTTGGCGATGGCGCGCGGGATGTCGAGCGTGCGCGCGAGCTGGAGTGGCTTGCCGGTGTCGCGCGATTCGGCGCGCGCGAAGGTCTCGAGATCGCGTTCGATCAGGTCGGCCAGCCGGTTGAGCCAGGCCGCACGCTCGCTCGCCGGGAGATCGCGCCACCCGGGAAACGCGCCCTGAGCCTCCGCCACCGCTGCCGCCACGTCGCGGGCGTCCGAACGCGGCGCGCTCGCATAGACCTTGCCGACCGCCGGCTCGAATACATCGAACCGTCGGCCCGAGGCCGAGGCAGCAAGCGCACCCCCGATGAAATTGCTGAGTTCAAGCATGACTGGCTTGTGGGGATTATACCGACGCCCTCACCCCAGCCTCTCCCCTTACTCGTCGTCCGGCTTCTGGTGCTGCGCGCAGCCCACCTGTACCGGTGCCTCGCGCTGGTCCAGCCGCAGCGCGCACAGGCGCCCGCCCCACACGCAGCCCGCATCGATACCGGCAACGTTCTCCTCGTGAAACACCCCGAGCGTGGACCAGTGGCCGCAAACGATCCTGAGTTCCCGGCTGCGCCGCCCGGGCACCCGGAACCACGGCATCCAGGGAGCGCGCACTTCGTCGGGTGATTCCTTGAGCTTCAGGTTGACGTGTCCGTCGGCGTCGCAGTAGCGCAGGCGCGTGAAGCAGTTGACGATGAAGCGCAACCGCTCCATGCCTGCCAGCGAATCCGACCAGCGATCCGGCTCATCGCCATACATGTGCTCGTACAGCGCCACCGGATCGACGGCGAGCGCCTGCTCGACCTCGTGCGCTGCGGTAGCGGCGGTGGTGAAGTCCCACTGCGGCGGCAAGCCCGCATGGATCAGCGTGAAGCCGATATCAGGATCGTGATGCAGAAGCGGACAGCTCTGCAGCCAGTCGAGCAGGGTTTCGCGGTCGGGCGCTCCGAGGATGTCATCGAGCGTATCGCCGCGCTTCTGCCGCCGGTGACTCGAACGCGCGACCGCAAGCAGGTGCAGGTCGTGATTGCCGAGCACCACGATGCTGTTGTCGCGCATCGCATGAGTGCGGCGCAATGCCTCGAGCGAACGCGGTCCGCGATTGACGATATCGCCGGTGAACCACAGGCGGTCGCGGTCGGGCTGGAAGCGGATGCGCTCGAGGAGTGCCGCTAGCTCCTCGTCACATCCCTGTACGTCGCCGATGGCATAGATGGACATGACGAAGACCGGGGTCAGAATCGGGGTCAGAATTCAATTCTGACCCCGATTCTGACCCCATCGGTGACTAGTGCAGGACACCTGGCATCGCAAGGGTGAACGGCGCGATTGCCGCATCGAAGTGCTGCCCGTCGTCGGCCACCATCTGGTAGGTACCCTGCATGGAGCCCACGGGTGTTTCGAGGATCGCACCGCTCGAGTAGCGGAAGCCCTGGCCGGGTTTCAGGTAAGGCTGCTCGCCGACCACGCCATCGCCACGCACTTCCTGCACCTTGCCGTTGGCGTCGGTGATGATCCAGTGCCGCGTCATCAGGCGCGCCGGCACCTGGCCCTCGTTGCGGATCGTGATGGTGTAGGCGAACACGAAGCGGCGCTCGCGCGGATCGGACTGCTCGTCGACGAAATTGGTCTCCACGTCGACGCGGATCTGGTGGCGCTGCTTGTCGGGATCGGGGGTCATGGTCTGCATGTCGGGAGTCTACCGCATCGAAATCAATGCAGCCTCACCGCCAGCACATCGCACGGCGAGGAATGCAGCACGGTGTCTTCTGTGAAATTGAGCAGGATCGCGAGGCCGTGCCGCTCGCGGCTGCCGAGCACGATCAGGTCGGTGTTCTGCTCCTCGGCCACGCGCACGATCTCGGTCTTGATGTTGCCCGCCTCCACGAAGCAGTCGCTGTCGGTGAGCTGCAGGTGCCGTGCGAGGTCCTGCAGGCGCTTGCGCGCCCGCTCGATCAGCTCTTCCTCGATCTGCACCGCCGGCAACAGCGTCTCGCCCATCGGCTCCACCGGGACATATTCGACCACGTGCAGCAACTGGATGCGCGAGCCGTAGCAGGCGGCGATCGCCTTGGCGCGCTCGCCCACGAGATTGCTGTCCTCGGTGAGATCGACCACCAGCAGGATCTTCTGATATCCGGACATAATGGTCTCCGGAAAGCGGCTGACGCAGGCGATTATACCGTTCGCGGTGCACTCTAACCCGAAGCGCGCGCCAGTGCGCCGAACTGGGCGGCTGCGAGCTGCTCGGCCCGCGCGCCCGGGTCGATGCCCAGCTGCTCCATCACCCCGGCGGGCACCGTGCCCTTGAGCGCGTTGCGCAGGGTCTTGCGCCGCTGAGCGAAAGCGGCCCGCACCACGCGGTCGAAGCTCGCCGCCGAGCCGATCTCGAATGCGGGCGCCGCCAGCGGCGTGATACGCACGACCGCTGAGCTCACCCTGGGCGGCGGCGTGAACGCGCCGGGCCCGACGTTGAGCACCCGCTCAATGTGCACCCACGGCGCCAGCATGACAGTCAGCCGGCCGTAGGTGCGCGAGCCGGGCGGCGCCACCATGCGATCGACGACCTCCCTCTGCAGCATGAAGTGCATGTCGCGGATCGCGGCGCGCTGCTCGAGCAGGCGAAACAGCAGGGGCGTCGAAATGTTGTAGGGGAGGTTGCCCACGACGCGCAGCGGCGGCCCGGCCGCGCGCAGCGCTGCGAGGTCCACTTCCAGCACGTCCTGGTTCACGAGCCGCAACGCTGCGCCGAAGCGCCCGGCGAGATCGCGCGCGAGATCGCGGTCGATCTCGATGGCCATGAGCTCGTCGAGGCGCTCGAGGAGTGGTGCGGTGAGTGCGCCGCGGCCCGGCCCGATCTCGAGCATGCGCTCGCCACGCCGCGGCTCGATCGCCGCGACGATGCGCGCGATCACCTGCGGATCGTGGAGGAAGTGCTGACCGAAGCGCTTGCGCATGTAGCGAGGGTAATCGCCTGCTCGACCGCTGCGACCAGGCTGCCGGACTCCGCCTGGCCGGTGCCGGCGAGCGCGAGCGCAGTGCCATGGTCGACCGAGGTGCGAATGATGGGCAGACCGAGCGTGACGTTGACCGCGCTGCCGAAGCCCGCGGCCTTGAGGGCCGGCAGGCCCTGGTCGTGATACATCGCGAGCACCACGTCGGCATCCGCAAGCGAGCGTGGCGTGAAGGCGGTGTCGGCGGGAACCGGCCCGGACGCATCGCTACCGCGCTCGCGGGCGCGCTGTATCGCGGGGCCGATTACTTCGAGCTCCTCGCGCCCGAGATGGCCGGCCTCGCCGGCGTGCGGGTTGAGGCCGCACACGACGATGCGCGGACGGCTGAAGCCGAAGCGCCGCCTGAGGTCCCGATCGAGCACGCCGATGAGATCGGTGAGGCCTTCGATGCTGATGGCATCGCTCACCTGGCGCAGCGGCAGGTGCGTCGTGGCCAGCGCAACGCGCAACCGCCCCGCGACCAGCAGCATCACCGCGAGCGGCGCGCCCGTCCGGCTGGCGAGGTACTCGGTGTGCCCGGTGAACGCGACGCCCGCCTCGTTGATCACGCTCTTCTGTACCGGCGCCGTGACCATCGCGTCGAATTCGCCGCTACTGCAGCCTTCGATCGCGCGGTCGAGGAGGGCGAGCACGTAACGCGCATTGGCGGGATCGGGACGCCCGGCCTCGCACGGCTGGGCCAGGCTCGTGGGCGCGACGCGCAGGCTGCGGGCGCGATGCGCGCTGGCAGGCGATTGCGGCGCGTACGGCGCGATCGCGATCTCCAGGCCGAGCATCGCGGCGCGCTCGTTGAGCAGTTGCGGATCGCCGGCCACCACGAGCTCACAGGGCCAATCGCGCCCCGCGATCTGCAGGCACAGGTCGGGCCCTATTCCGGCTGGCTCGCCCGAGGTGAGGATGATCCGCGGCAGAGCTGCCCTGGGGAGCGTCACATCTTGTATTCGATGAAGGCTTCGTCGCGCAGGCGCCGCAGCCACAGCTCCGTTTCTTCGTCGGCCTTGCCCTCGCGCAGGGTGGCGAAAGCGTGCTGGCGGCGCACTTCTTCGGTGTTGTCGTACACGCGCCGGCCGAGTAGTTGCGCGATGTGCCAGCCGTACTGGGTGTGGAACGGCTCGCTGATCTGGTCCACCTCGAGCTCGCCGATCGCGCGCTCGAACTCGGGCACGAACGTGCCCGCGCCCTGCCAGCCGAGGTCGCCGCCTTCCGCGGCCGATGCCGTGTCCTCCGAGGTCGTGGACGCCAGGCCGGCAAAGTCCTCGCCGGCCAGGATGCGGGTACGCAGCGCATTTAGCTTCTGCTTCACCGTCTCGTCATCCTGCAGCTCGTTGGTGTGCATCAGGATGTGCCGTACATGCGTCTGGTTGACCATGGACTGCTGCTCGGCGCCGCGCTGGTCGTTGAGCCGGACGATGTGAAAACCGCTCGGGGTGCGTACCGGATCGCTGACCTGCCCGGGCTGCATGCCGACGGCGAGGTCGGCGATGAAAGTCGGCAATTGCGCGCCCTTGCGCCAGCCGAGTTGACCGCCCTCGAGCGCGGTCTGGCTGTTGGAGTAGCTGACCGCGAGCTGTGCGAAATCCTCGCCCTCGCGCGCGCGCTTCACGATGTCCGTGGCGCGGGCCTGCACTTCTTCGAGCTGCCCGGGCGAGGCGGCCTCGGGAAGCGAGAGCAGGATGTGCGAGACGTTGTATTCACGGTTCTCGGTGTCGTTCTGCTGCTTCTCGAGATACTGGTCGATCTCGCGTGGCGTGACGATGATCCTCGCCAGCACGTCGCGCTGGCGCAGCATCTGGATCGTCATTTCCTTGCGCATCGAGTCGCGGTAGGCGGCGTAGTTGACGCCCTGCGCTTCGAGCGCGCGCGGCAGCTGGTCGAGGGTCATGTCGTTGCGCTTGGCCACGTCCTTGAGCGAATCGTTCAGCACTTCGTCCGGGACCTTGATGCCGGCGCGCTCGGCGCGCTGCAGCTGCACTTCCTGGACGACGAGGCGCTCGAGGATCTGCTGGCGCAGGACGTTGGTCGGCGGCAGCTGCGTCTGGTTCTGCTGCAGGCGGCGCGTGACGAGCGTGACCTGTTCGTTGAGCTCGCTCTCGAGCACCACTCCTTCATTGACCACGGCGGCCACTCGGTCGAGCAGCACGCCGCTGGTGGCGAGGTCGCGCGTCTGCGCCCCAGCCTGCAGGGCGATACTCGACAGGAGGAGGGCGCAAAAAGCCTGGTTTCGCATACGGTTGGGTTGCCGGTCGTTAGGGTTTCGGGCGGGGCCGGGAGTATCCCCGAATCGCGCCCTCGAGGAAAGCGTCCGCCGGCACTCCGACACTGCTGAGACCGCTGAGTTCCAGCTGCACGGCGATGGAGCTGTCGCGCTCGCCGGTGCGGCTGCTGACGTACTGACGGTACACCGCGCGCAGTTTCCAGCAGCAGCTGCCGTACTCGAGACCGGCGAATTCCTCGATCAGGGCCTCATCCCGCAGCGAGTAGACGGCACCTGCGTACAAGTTCCAGCGCCGGGAGATCGGCCACGCGGCGCTCGCATCGACCTGCTCGATGAGGCCGCGGCGAAAGCGGTAGCCCACGTTCATGACGGAAACGGGTGACGGACGGTACTGCACGCTGAGCTCGCCCTGTTCGGTTTGCGTGACATCCGGATTCCATTCGATGCCGAGGTTCACGGTCCAGTCCTGGTACGCGGTGAGGTTGAGCTCGCCCACCAGGTTCGAATACTCACGCGTGACCGCCGGCTCGTCGGGCAAGGTGACGCGCGGCGCCTCGAAGTACCAGATCTCCCCGAGGGTGGCAACCAGGTACTGTTGGCCGCTTTCGCTGTTGAGCAGGCGCGCGGTCGCACCGGCCGCGAGCTGATTGGCATCGCTCAGCCGGTCGGCGCCGACATAACGATTGCGGCGGAAGAGCTGCACGATGTTGAGGTCGGGGAGCGCGGTGTCGAACACCGGCAGCTCCGTCTGATCTCGAAACGGCACGTACAGGTACAGAACGCGCGGCTCGAACGTGAGCAGGCGCTGATTGCGCCGCCCGGAGGGCCGTTCGAAGATCATGCCGGCATCGAGGCTGCCGCTGGGCACGGAGCGCGACGGGGTGTTGTTGCCACCCACGGGCACGCTGCCGAGCTCGTATTGCGTGTACCGGTACGCCGCACGCGGCACGACGTAGTAGCCCGCGCCCGTGATGGGCCAGCTGATCGCAGGCTCGACGTCGACGCGCCCGCCGGTCACGCCCTCGTCGCGCAGGAAGTACACCGCCTCGCCGTCGAGCGCGTAGCTGAGGCCGAGCGGCCCGTCCTCGTAACGGCCGCGCGCCAGCAGCCGCGGCGCCCGAGAGTAGGGACGCGATTCCTCGGGAATGGCCTGGTCGATGATCTGGTGATTCTGCAGCTGGCCGAGCAGGTCCCAGTGCGTTCCGTAGTAGCGCAGCTCCGCGTCGCGCTCGAGGTAGACGACGCTGGTGCCCTGGGAGCCCTGGCCGAAGTCCTCGAAGTAGTTGGTGTCGCTCGCATTGGCTGCCTCGACCAGCACGCGCCAGCGGCGGGCGAAATCACCGAGGTGGCCCCAATGGACGTAGCTGCGATCACGATCGCGCAGCTCGTCGTTCGGCAGATACGTGCCGTCGACGCCGCCCTCCTGTTGCGCAGTGAGGTAACGGAACTCGGCGTCGAGCTGAAAACCGCGATCGCTCAGCACCCGCGGCGTGAGCGCCAGGTCGTAGTTGGGCGCGAGGTTGAAATAGTAGGGGACGGCGAATTCGACGCCGCTGCGATCCGACACGCCGAAATCGGGGAACAGGAAACCCGACTTGCGCTCTGCACCGAGCGGAAACGAGATCCACGGCGTGTACAGGATCGGAATGCCCTTGAAGTCGAGACGTACGTGGCGTCCCGAGCCATTGCGCTCCGCGATGTCGAGGTCGATGTCGCGGGCGGTGAGCATCCAGTCCTCGTTCCCCACGGGGCAGGTGGTGTACTCGACCTTGTCGAGACTGACCAGTCCGTCGGCCGTGATCGCGATCTCGCTTGCGGCGCCCCGCGCCGGGCGCGACGGCAGCTCGAACTCAGCGCCGCCGAGACTGGCGCTTCCCGCGCCATCGAAATTGCCGGTTTCGCCGCGCACGCGAATGAGCGAGTCCTCGTACGCGACTTTTCCCTCGGCGCGAAACGCCCCCGTCGTGGCGTTGTAGCTGACGTCCTCCGCGCTGATGCGCTTGCCGCCTTGCCGTACTTCCACGTTGCCCGTGAGGCGCGCGTCGCCAGCGCGGCCGAGCTCGGCGCTGTCGCTCGAGATCTCGATGTCCTCATCGGCTTCGTCGGCGCTGGCTGGGGCGGGCAGCGGCTCGGCCACCGGGCCGCACAACTGGTCATCGGCGTGCACGGCCGCGCCGGTTCCCAGGAGGAGCGCGAGCAGCGATGCGCGGGAAGCGCGGCGGCGGTGAGACTCCAATGCGGTCAAGTACTTGATTTTAGTGAGGGCTGCACTCTCGCACACATTATAATGGCGTTCAAACACGCCTCCGGAGCCCAAGCCATCACCGATACCCGACTGGAACTGCTGACCGCCTGGCTGGCACGCGACCTGACTTTCGGCGCGGAGCGCATCGCGCCCGCTTCGGAAGACGCGAGCTTCCGGCGTTACTTTCGCATCTGGCGCGACGACGAGACGTTCATCGTCATGGACGCGCCACCCGAGAAAATCGCTCTCGACCCCTATCTGATCATCGGCGGAATGCTGACCGCGATCGGTGTGCACGTGCCGCGTGTGCTGGCCGAGGAACATGGCCGCGGCTTCCTGCTGGTCACCGATCTCGGCACGCGCCAGTACCTCGACGACCTCACGCTCAACCAGCACGTCGAGGCGCACTACCTCGACGCGATGATGGCGCTCAGCCGCATTCAGTCCCGCGGCCAGGTTCATGCCGGGCACCTGCCACCCTACGATCGCAAGCTGCTCGAGCGCGAGATTCAGCTGATGCCCGAATGGTTTTGTGAGCGGCATCTCAAGCTCGAACTGTCCGAGGACGAGCGCGCAGTGCTGGCGGATGCGTTCGAGGTGCTGTGCCGCGAAGCGCTCGCGCAGCCACAGGTGTTCGTGCACCGCGACTACCACTCGCGCAACCTCATGGTCTGTCCGGGCGACAACCCCGGCATCCTCGATTTCCAGGACGCGGTGCGCGGCCCGGTCGCCTATGACGTGGTCTCCCTGTTCCGCGACTGCTACGTCGGCTGGCAGGCCGCGCGCGTACGCGAGTGGGTGCTGCGTTACCGCGACATGGCGGGAGCCGCGGGCGTCGATGTCGGCGTGGACGAGGCGCAGTTCCTGCGCTGGTTCGATCTCATGGGTGCGCAGCGTCACCTCAAGGTGCTCGGGATCTTCGCGCGCCTCTGCCATCGCGACGGCAAGCGCGCTTACCTCGACGACCTGCCGCTCACGCTGGATTACGTGCTCGACGTGACCAGCCGCTACGACGAGCTCGCGCCGCTGGCGCGGTTCTTCGAACGGCGCGTGGCGCCGCTGCTCGACCTGCGCCGCGCCGAGGCTTTGGCTTGAAAGCGATGATTCTCGCGGCCGGGCGCGGCGAGCGCATGCGTCCGCTCACCGACTCGACGCCCAAGCCGCTGCTGAAAGTGGGCGCGCAGACCCTGATCGAACGGCATATCCGCGCGTTGTCAGCGGCGGGTGTGCGCGAGATTGTCGTGAATCTCTCCTGGCTGGGCAAGCTCGTGCGTGAGGCGCTCGGCGACGGTTCCAGCTGGGGCGTGACGCTTCACTACAGCGAGGAGGGGCCGGTGCCCTTCGAGACGGGCGGTGGCATCTTCCGGGCGTTGCCGCAGCTCGGGCCTGAGCCTTTCATCGTCGCGAACGGCGACATCCTGACCGATTTTTCCTACGCGACGCTGCGCCTTCCGGCGGACGCGAGTGCGCACCTGGTGCTGGTCGACAATCCGCCTCATCACGCGCGCGGCGACTTCGGCCTCGAGCGCGGACGGGTCGCACTGAGCGGCGAACGCACGTTCACGTTCTCCGGCATCGCGCTCTATCGTCCCAAGTTCTTTGACGGCTGCACGGCGGGCCGTTTCCCCTTGCTGCCACTGTTCAAGCGGGCGATCGGCGCCGGCGCGCTGAGCGGTGAGCATTACGCAGGCGAATGGAGCGACGTCGGCACCCCGCAACGGCTCGCCGAGCTGCAAGCGCAACACCGGCCCTGATGGCCGGCATTCGCGATCAGGCGTGCGCGGCCGGCGCGACGAACGACAGCTTGTAGCCTTCGTAGACCGCGATCGCATAGAACAGCACGTCGATCGCGCTGAAAGTCCCGATCAGCATCGCGGGGATGGCCGGCACGCTGATCTCCGACAGCGCGCTCAGGAGCGGTTGCCCGCTGGCGCGCGCGATCAGGCCGGTGAACGCGACGATGTTGCCGACCACGCAACCGGCGAGCGAGAGGAGCGCGCCCACGGCGCCGAAAACGGGGGTCGATCCTTTCCCCAGGTGACGCACGACGAAACCCACCAGGAAGCCGACGCCGATCGCCATGAAGCCGATCTGGTAGCCGGTCGTGATTGTGACGGCGGCCCACGCGGCTGCGCCGATGAGCGCGGCAACGGCGCCGCCGATGATGGCGAGCCCCAGGTTCGATTGCGGCAGGTTGGTGGGATCGAGCGCGGCACTGCTCGCGTCAGGCTGCTGCGCAGGCGACTGCTGGTCCATGAAATTCCCTCCCTCGAGCTTCTTTGTCTGGTGGCGGGTTTGTATCATCGGCGGACCCTGCTGCAGGGCCGCGGCCGGGCGCCATTGGGACACACCGGTCCGTATCCCGCAAGTCACTGCTCCGGGTACGCACATGAAATTCATCGAGCTGAGTCATACCATCGAGCCGGGCATGAAAACCTATCCCGGCCTGCCCGAGCCGCGCGCCGAGATCCTGATGGACCACGACTCCTCGCGCGCGCGCTACCAGGACAAGTCCGAATTCCTGATCGCATCACTCCATTTGTGCGGCAACACCGGCACCTACGTCGATTCGCCGCTGCATCGTTATCGCAACCGCACCGACCTCGCGGGATTGCCGCTCGAGCGGCTCGCGCAGCTGCGCACGGTGGTGGTGGAGGCGCCGGCGGGTCTCGAGCGCGGCATCAGCGCGGAGGTGTTCCACGATATCGACGTACGCGACTGCGCAGTGCTGGTGCGCACGGATTGGTCCAAGCACTGGCGCACGCCTCACTACTTCGAGCCCAACCCGTTTCTCACGCGCGCGGCGTGCGAGTACCTGGCGGGCGAGGGCGCGCGCTTCGTCGGCATCGACTCGCTCAATATCGATGACATCGAGGACCTGGCGCGTCCGGCGCACACCGTGCTGCTCGGCGCGGACATCCCGGTGTGCGAGCACATGACCAATCTCGCCGCCGCGCCGCGCAGCGGCGGCTGGTTGCACGCCGCACCCATCGCCTGGAAGGGCGGGGCCACCTTTCCGGTACGTGCCTACCTCATCGTCGAGTGAAGGGGCGCGATCCGGTAGAATCGTTGCGATGAGCGAATTCAAGGGAATCCCGGTCGTTCCAGGCGCCGCGCCGTCCGTGCGCAGCGGCGAAAAATACCGCACCGCGCAGGGTTTCACCGCCATCAAGGACGGTGTCAAGGCGCAGGGCGCCGTCGATCGCCAGGCGCTGCGCGGCAAGCCACGCTGGCTCAAGGCGCCGCTCGCGAGCGGCGCGGCCTTCGACGCCGTGCGCGGCATCGTGCGCGAGCACCGCCTGAGCACCGTGTGCGAGGAAGCGAAGTGTCCCAACATCGGCGAGTGCTGGAACGCGGGCACCGCCACCCTGATGGTGATGGGATCGGTGTGCACGCGCGCCTGTCGCTTCTGCTCGGTGGACACGGGCAATCCGCACGGCTGGCTCGATGCCGAGGAGCCCGACAACGTCGCGCGCTCCGTCGGGCTGATGAAGCTCAAGTACGTAGTGCTCACCTCGGTCGATCGCGACGACCTTGCCGACGGTGGTGCCGCTCACTACGCCGCCTGTGTGCGCGCCATCAAGGATGCGCATCCCGGCACCGCCGTGGAGGCCCTGACGCCGGATTTCCAGGGCGTGCTCAGCGGACGTCGAGACCGTGATCGACGCGGGCGTCGAGGTGTTCGCGCAGAACATCGAGACCGTGCGCCGCCTGACGCATCCGGTGCGCGATCCGCGCGCCGGCTACCAGCAGACCCTCGATGTGCTCGCGCACGCGAAGCGCTATCGCCCGGCGGTGCTCACCAAGACCAGCCTGATGCTGGGGCTTGGCGAGACCGACGAGGAAATTGTCGAGACGATGGATGACCTGCGCCGCATCGGAGTCGACATCCTGACCCTGGGGCAGTACCTGCGGCCCACGGCCCATCACCTGCCGGTGGAACGCTTCGTGACGCCTGAGCAGTTCGAGCACTATCGCGTGTTCGGGCTCGAGCGGGGATTCCTCGAAGTCGTGTCAGGCCCGCTGGTGCGTTCGAGCTACCGCGCCGAGCGCGCGCTCGAGCGCAACAACGCGGGCCTCGTCAACTCGATCGCCGCCAGTCGCTGAAGGCCAGCTTCATGTCGAGTCTCGCCATCAGGACTCAGCCGGCGCCAATGTTGCCGCAGCCACGGGTGCGGCATCTCGGGCGCGTCGAGTACGAGCCGACCTGGCGCGAGATGCAGCGGCTCACGGACGAACGCGGGCCCGAGAGCGTCGATGAGATCTGGTTCCTCGAACATCCGCCGGTGTTCACGCTCGGGCTCAATGGCCGTCGCGAACACGTGCTCGCGGCGCGTGACATCCCGGTGATTCACGTCGATCGCGGCGGGCAGGTGACCTATCACGGTCCCGGTCAGCTCGTGGTCTACCCGCTGCTCGACCTCAAGCGCCTCAACCTGAGCATCCGCGAGCTCGTCGTGCGGCTCGAGAACGCGGTGATCGAGCTGTGCGCCGGCCTCGGCGTCGAAGCCGCGGGGCGGCGCGACGCGCCGGGCGTCTACGTGGCCGGCCGCAAGCTCGCGAGCATCGGGCTGCGCGTGCGACGTGGGGGCACGTATCACGGCATTGCGCTCAACGTCGTGAACGATCTCGAACCCTTCTCGCGCATCAACCCGTGTGGCTATGCGGGCCTGCAGGTAACACGGCTCGCAGACCTCGCGCCCGTCGCGAGCCTCGACGAGGTGGCGCGCCGCTTCGAGCCTATCCTGGTGCGGCACCTGTTTTGAATGGGGTCAGAATTCAATTCTCACCCCAACGTCCAGCCCGCCCATTCCCTCTCCCCCCTGGGAGAGGGTTAGGGTGAGGGGCTGCTCGCTCTCACACCTTTACTTGCGCGGTTTGAAGAAATCGTCGAGCTTCGTGCGCGCGTCATCGCCACCTGCGGGTTTGGGTGCGGACGTCGACGGCTGCGAGGCGCCAAATAATGAATCGAGACCGGCGCGCGAGCGTGCCACCTCGGCCGTGTCGCGCGGCTTGTAGGCATCAGGACGCGGCTTGAAGTAGTCGCAGAAGTTGGCGTGTTCCTTGTCCTGCACTTCTTCGGCGATCGGCTCGCGACAGCTTTTCGCCACGGCCGTGTCGTAGTCGACACACATCTTGCACACGTGCAGTTCCGCACCGCAGGCCTTGCATTCGTCCAGGCGCCGCAGCGGCAGCGACAGCTCCGCAAGCGACGCGCCACATTTCCAGCACACGAGATTGTGGGTCATGAGCGAGTGCGTGTCCGTGCAAAGAAGCCCGGCGTCGAAGGCGATCCGCCCGGAAACGCAAGCTTACTTGCAGGCCAACACAGTGGCGAGTGATCTCACTCAATCACTCCGCGCCGGGTTGAGCCGTCGCGCGATGACACGTTTCCGCGGAAACGCGTTGCGCACGTTGGCGGCGGCTGAACAGCACATCGAGTGCCAGGCCGTAGTCCATGGTTTCGCCGCGCCAACGCGTGGTCGCGGTGCCCTGATCGATGTCAAGACCGAGCTCGCGATGGGCAGCGATGAGATGCGTCCAGTCTGCGAGCGCAGCGCTATGCCCGGGCACCAGAGTCTCGAAGCAGCCGCCATCGGGTCGCACAAACCGCAACGCGCCGTCATCGAGGATCTGCACTCCCACGCGGCCTTCGTGCACCTGGCGATGGTGAAACCTGCAGAGCGAGACGAGATTCGCGAGCTTCGTCTCCCCGCCCCTTGCCCAGTGGTGGATGTGGTGGCCGTCGACGTAGCGCGTATTGGAACATCCGGGAAAGCGGCAGCCCCGATCCCTCGATAACAGGGCGCGGCGCATCGCGGGTGGGATGCTGCGGGTCTTGCGCCCGACATCAAGCGGCTGTCCGTTCGCATCCTCCACGATCACGACCACGCTCGCATCGCAGGCGAGCCGGCGCGCGGTTTCCGAGGGCATCGAGGGACCGTTCTCGAGCTCGCAGCGACCTGCCGTGCCCTCGCGCAACGTTTCCGAATCCACATGTACAACGATCTGCTGGCGCTCCCCGCCCTTGAGCGCTTCGGCGCCATGCTTGAGAAAACTCTCCGCGATCAACGCAAGTGCATCGGCGCGCCGTGCCGAAGGGCTCGCAGGCGCCTCAGACGTTTCCGCGGAAACGTCCGGAGGACACTCGCGCATCGCGGCCTCCAGGGCTTTGAGCACGACCGCGCCGGCTTCCGCGGGCAGGCGTCCCTTCAGTACGAGCGAACCATCGTCATCGTGAAAGTAAGTGAGCCCACGATTCGCTTGCTGGCGCGCTTCCCGGGACAGCTCTTCGGTTTCCTGCGCACGCCGAAAATGGCGCACGAGGTTCTCAACGTGACTCGCCGTGCCATGGAGCGAGGTTGTGAGAAAGACCTCCTCCGTCGCCTCACACGCTACGCGCGTGATCGCCCGCACCTTCGAATAGCTCAGCGTCCCCTGCGCCATCGCCTGCGCGATGCGCGGCAGCTTCTCGAGCGCATGTGCCACGCGCACCTTCTCGCGCGCCGCTCCCATATCGATGCCGCATTGCCAGTTGAGCCAGTGCGCGCACGATTGCGTGGCGCCGTCCGACCACGCCTGCCTCAGGTCGAATTCCGCCAGCAGCACCAGGAAGCGGTACGTGCCGGCGTTCAGATGACCGGCGAGCTCGGTGATCTGGGAGGTGAGTTCCGACTTTGAGAGGGTGGCCGCAACCGGGAGAGCGCCTGTCATGGTGTGCTCCGACAGCCTGTTCATACATCCAGTAGTCTACCGGATTCCGTAATAGAAGTAATGAGTTATGACGGGGCGAACGTCGATATTCCGGCCGATCGGAACCAGCGTTGCCACCGTCGAATGACGGGCGCCCAACGGCCCGCAACTTCTGCGTGGCGGTCGCGCCTGTCGTCGGCCCCGACATCCAGCGGTCACCGCTCTCTCTATTGCGCTTCCCGGCTCGTGGTGCGCGGCGCCCAAAGAATTTTTTGTGAATCCTGAGAATCACCACGGGGTTCTTGCGCTATTCCTTGTGTGGGTTCAGGCATCCGAGAACGCAAAAAATCAAAGGTCGATCGCAACCAAGAAATTCGAACAGGGGAGGAACTCACGATGATTTCGCTCCACACGCCGCGCATTGCGGTGGTCATCGGTTCTTGCGTCCTTACGCTCGTTACGCGAGTTGCCTCGGCTGCGGTGGGCGTCACCCTCGAGGTCGTAGCGTTGTTCATGATCCAGCCCTTGGGACTGGTCAGCTCGGCATGACTGCGGCTGCGAATCCGGGTGTGCTGCGAGTTGGCTCGGGTGTAATCGGTTCCGAGCAAGAGCTTGCTGCTACGATTGCCCACGAGTTGCGTCACAGCCGAGCGTTTATGGGATCTGGCTCTAATTCGGAAGCAGCTGCGCAAGCAGCGGAGCAAGCGCTCCGAGAATTCATCCAGGGGCTCCGATAGTTATGTGGCGTGGGCCGACGAGCGAAAAGATCGGCGCGTGGGTGACGCGAGCCAACGAGGTGATCGCGTCGAGCAGACGGACGACATCCACGTGCCCGACATGCGGGATTGGTGAAGTGCGCGTTTTCTTTGCGAAGCGCGCTGGCAGCCCTCGTGGAGCGGCATGGCTGTGGTGTTCTTCTTGCAAGACTGGATACCACAGTCAAGCGGTCGTCCCGACTTGGTGGCGCTGGGCTGGTGACATCACCAACGTCTTGAACGCCGAACAGCCATTCGATGTCCTTGATCCGCTTTGAATGGAAATCAGTCGGACGAACCCAGTTTCTGACCAGTAGTTGCCGCAACCCGGAACAACGACCCTGTTCCGCGGGGCGGATAAGGTGCCGGGTTTGGCATATGTAGCCTATGGTCGGTTTGGCTTCGATTCGTGGCGCGCCAGCAGTTTGGTGAAGGAGGAGGGATCGCGGTGTAGCGGGAAAGGTGCCGGGGCGCGGGTTTCGAGGGTATTGGGCGGGAGGTTAGGGGAAGTCGAAGTGGTGGTTCACGCACTCGTGCAAATTGGTCACAATGGCCAAAGGTACGAGCCACCTATTCTTCCTTCTACTTCTACAAGTCGATCGGTGTGCCTGCGAGCTCCCGCCTATACTCGTCGAAGAGCGCGTGGATGCGCTTCCAGACCGGGCCCGGTGCGCCGCGGCCGACCGGTTTGCCATCGAGCGTGGTGACCGCGAGCGTGCCGAACGTGGCGGCGCCGATGAAGATCTCATCGGCGCGGCGCAGCTCGCTCTCGCTGACGGTCGCCGCACGAAACGCAATCCCGCCGCGCTGCGCGAGCTCGCTCACGACATCGCGCGTGGTCCCGGGAAGAATCTGGTTCGAGCGCGGGGGTGCGAGGATCTCGCCGCCGATCACCACGTGCACCGTGGTCGAGGAGCCCTCCATCAGCACCCCGTCGCGCAGCATGATGGTCTCGGCCGCGCCGGCATCCACCGCCAGCTGCTTGAGCAGCACGTTGGCCAGCAGCGCCGTCGACTTGATGTCGCAGCGTGTCCAGCGCATGTCCTCGGCGGTCACCGCGGCGACTCCGCGCGCGATCTTCTCGGGTGCGATCGGCGGTAGCGGTGCGGCAAACGCGAAGACAGTGCGCTCGATTTCGGGGAGCGGCGCATGGTTGCGGCCGTACTCCGCGCCGCGCGTGACCTGCACATACAGGTACATGTCGCCGCCGCCGTTGCGGCGGACGAGCTCTTCGCAGATCGCGGCCCACCGCTTGCGGTCGTGCACCGGCTGCATGCGCAGCTCACGCAGGCTCCGGTCGAGGCGATCGAAGTGCTGGCGAAAGCGGAACACGCGTCCGCCGTACACCGGCATGACCTCGTACACGCCGTCGCCGTAGAGAAAAGCCCGATCGAGCGGCGAGACGCGCGCCTCCTTCAGGGGCACGAACTCGTTGTTGAGGTAGGCGATCGGAGAGCGGCTCGCCCATCACTCGAACCAGAGGAGCACGCTATCGACCATGCGCGTCCAGAGTCCGCCCTGCTTGACGTCCTTCAGCGGATAGAGCCGCCGCTTCGCGAGCACCTCGTCGCCGAGCGTGACCTGCAGCTCTCCGACCGCGGTCTTCGCCGCCACTGGCGCGATCAGCATGGGCTTGACCGTCGTGCCCGACTTCAAGTCGCCGAACCGCCCGCGCGGCACGGTCAGATAGAGATCGCGGCGCAGGCCGAGCCCGACCGGGCTCTCTTCGGCTTTCCACACCTCAGTGGTGGCGAGCTGCTCTCCGGCGCCGTGCAGCTTGTGAGTCTCGTAGAAGGAGAAGCCATAGTTGAGCAGCGCCTGGCTCGCCTGTTCGCGCACCTTCCAGGAGGGCGTGCCCATCACCACCGAGATCAGTCGCATGCCGTCGCGCTGCGCGGAAGTGACGAGGCAGTAGCCCGCAGTCTCCGTGTGGCCGGTCTTGAGGCCGTCCACGCCATCGTGCCCCAGCAGACCGTTGCGATTGGGTTGGGTGATCTTGTTCCAGGTGAACTCGCGCTGCGAATACCAGCGATAGTATTCGGGGAATTCGCGCACGATGGCGGCGGACAACGTCGCGACGTCACGCGCCGTCATGTAGTGCGTGGGCGCAGAGAGCCCGCTGCTGTTCTCGAAATGGGAATTCTTCATGCCGAGCTGTTCCGCGTAGCCGTTCATCAACGCGGCGAACGTCTCTTCGCTGCCGCCGACACGCTCCGCCAGCGCGATCGTCGCATCGTTGCCCGATTGCACGATCATCCCCTGGATCAGCACTTCCACCGGCACCTGGGTGCCGACATCGACGTAAGTGCGCGACCCTTCGGCCTTCCAGGCGCGCTCGCTGATGGTGACGGGGTCGTTCAACTTGAGCTTGCCCGCCTTGAGCGCGTGGAACACCGCGTACGCGGTCATCAGCTTGGTGAGGCTCGCGGGGTCGAGCCGCTCGTCGGCCTTGTGTTCGGCGAGCACGCGCCCGCTCTGGTGATCGAGGAGGAAATAGCCGCGCGCGTCGATCTTGGGCGGCGGCGGCACCGGCACGTTGGGTTGGGCGGCCGAGGCAAGCACGGCCGGTACGAGCAGCAGCAGGGCGGCGAGATGGCGTTTCATGGAGTGGTCGGGCTGTGAAGAAAGGCGCGAGTGTAGCCGAAAGAAATGGGGTCAGACCCCATTTTAGTCGAGCGCGAGACGCGCATCGGTGATGCCGATGCCGCGCAGGTCCTCGAGCAAGCGGTCGAACTCCGCGACCGAGGGCACCGGCCCGACTCGCACGCGATACAAGGTGCGCCCCTCGCGCTCATCGCTGCGCACGAAGGCCGGTCCCACGCCCGCCGCGCGCATGCGCGCGAGCAAGCGCTCGGCATTCTCCTGCTCGGCGAAGGCTCCCGCCTGCACGTACAGCTGCTCGGGCGGCGTGGCCGCGACCGTGGCCGGGGCGGTCGCCGATGCGGACACGGCGCGCACTTCCACCAATGCCGTTCCCGCGCGAACCATGTCGAGCTTGAGCGCCGCCGAGTACGACAGATCGATCAGGCGGTTGGCCACGAAGGGACCGCGATCGTTCACTCGCACCACGACACTGCGGCCGTTTGCCAGGTTGGTCACCTGCACGTGGCACGGCAGCGGCAAGGTAGTGTGCGCCGCGGTCATGGCATACATGTCGTAGACATCGCCGTTGGCCGTGCGTCCACCGTGAAAGTCGCGCCCATACCAGGAGGCGACGCCACGTTCGTGATACCCGACGCTGGTGCTGAGTACGAAATAGCGTCGCCCGTACACCTCGTAGAAAGCGGGATTGCCCTTCTTGCTGCGTGGCTCGGGGTAAGGCACCGCGTCTGGAATCGAGCGCGTATCCACCGGTGGAGGCGGCGGAGCCGGAGAGGGCTTGGGGAGCGGCGCAGGGCGCGGAGGCTGCGAGGAACAGGCGGCGAACAGGAGCAGCAGCGCTCCAACGACGGCACGCTCAGCCCGATGCATCGTCACTGAATACGCGCGCATTGAGTGCGCGTGCGAGGTCGTGGACCGCCATGGCGTAGAGCGCGCTGCGGTTGTAACGGGTGATGACGTAGAAGTTCTTCAGCCCGACGCGGAATCCCATGGAGTTGGGCTCATCGGCCGCGATCAGCATGGCGGGTGCGTCATCGGGAAGCGAGCTCTCGAACTGCACGCCCTTTTCCCGCAGCGATCCGACGGTCTCGTTCAATTCGAGCCGCCGGGTATCGAGATCATGCGCATGGGCCTGGTCGATCACCGCTTCGGCCAGCACCGGAGCGCCGGTTGCCAGCCATGCTCGCGAAAATAGTTGGCGATGCTCGCCAGCACGTCCGCCCAGTCGGTCCACAGATTGCGCGTCCCGTCGCCGTCGCCGTCGACTGCGAAGCGGCGGATGCTGCGCGGCATGAACTGCGGCGCGCCCATCGCGCCCGCGTAGGAACCCAGCGGCGTGAGCGCGTCGAGCGAGTCCTCGCGCACCAGCAGCAGGTACTGCTCCAGCTCGTCGGTGAAGTAACTCGACCGTGGCGGGTAGTCGAAGGCCAGCGTGCTGAGCGCATCGATCACGCGATAGCCGCCCATGATCCGCCCGTAATGGGTCTCGACGCCGAGGATCGCAACCAGGTATTCCGGCGCCACGCCGCGTGTACGCGCAGTCTCCTCCAGCAGTTCGCGGTGCTCCTGCCAGAACACGACGCCCTCGTTGATGCGCTGCTCGGTGAGGAAGCGCTCGCGGTAGCTATACCACGGGAAGGTCTTTTCCGCGGGCTTCGCCATGGCATCGAGAATCTTTTGCTGGCTCTGCGCCTGCGCGAGCAGCGCAGTGAGCATCTCGGCGGAGAAGCCGTGCTTCTCGCTCATTCGCCCGATGAAGTTTTGCACGCTGTCGCGCGAGGTATCGAGGGCGAGCGCCGGTGTCTCCGCGTACGCCGTCGCCGCGCCGGTGAAGACCATCAGGAGGAGCGCGCGTGCGGCGCCTTGCGCTGTCGTCAATCCTTTCAACCCGGTTTCCACTTCGTCCGTCCGGCGGTGCACGCTGTGGGAAGCTGCGCTGGCGAACCTGCCTGTCAATGTCCTAGGAGCTGATCAACTTGCGATGCGAGTGTAACGACATGAGGATACCGAAACCCGCCATGAGGGTCACCATCGACGTGCCGCCGAAGCTGACCAGCGGCAGAGGCACGCCGACGACCGGCACCAGCCCGCTCACCATGCCCGCGTTCACGAACACGTACACGAAGAAGGTGAGGCTGACGCTGCCCGCGACCAGGCGTGCGAAGGTGTCCTGGCATTCGATCGCCATGAACAGGCCGCGCCCGATCACGAACAGATAGAGTGCCAGCAGCAGCAGGTAGCCCAACAGTCCGAATTCCTCGCCGATCACCGCGAAGATGAAGTCGGTGGAGCGCTCGGGCAGAAACTCGAGCTGTGCCTGGCTGCCGTTCATCCAGCCCTTGCCGAACACGCCGCCGGAGCCGATCGCGATCTGCGACTGGATGATGTGGTAGCCCGCGCCCAGCGGATCGCTCTCCGGGTCGAGGAAGGTGAGCACGCGCTTGCGCTGGTAGTCGTGCAGGAAACGCCAGGCGAGCCACCCGAGCACTGGCACCAGCGCGAGCACCGCAGCGATCACGCGCCCGCGCAGACCGGCGAGCAGCACCACGAGGATTCCCGAGGCGGCGATCAGGAGCGCGGTGCCGAGATCGGGTTGCTCGGCGATCAGTCCAACGGGGACGAGAATCAGCACGCCCAGGAGCGCGAGAACCTTCAGGTCCGGTGGCAGGGGCCGGTCGTGCAACAGCCACGCGCACATCATCGGCACTGCGAGCTTCATCAGCTCTGAGGGCTGAAAGCGGATCACGCCGAGGTCGAGCCAGCGCTGCGCGCCCTTGCTCGCTTCGCCGGCGAATGTCACCACGATGAGCAGCAGCACGCCGAGCAGGTAGACCCAGGGCGCCCACAGGCGCAGGTGCTTCGGGCTCACCTGCGCGAGCGCGATCATCGCCACCATCGCCAGTCCGAGGCGCATCATCTGCCGCCACAGCAACGCTTCGTTCTGGCCCGAGGCGCTGTAGAGAATGGCGAGACCCATGACCGAGATGGCGCTGAGGGCGAGCAGCAGCTGCCCGTCGAGATGCAACGTGCCGAGCAAGCGCGCCGAAGCCGTGAGCGTGCGGCGTGCGGTGGAGGGTTGGAGGTTGTCCATCATGGCGTGGGTCCGACCAGGTAGGCGTCCATGATCTTGCGCGCGACCGGCGCGGCCGTGCCGCTGCCGCTGCGGCCATTCTCGACCAGGACGGAGAGCGCGATGCGCGGCGTATCCGCCGGGGCGAAGGCCACGAACAGCGCGTGATCGCGCAAGCGCTCGGCGATCTGCTTCTCGTCGTACTTCTCGGTCTGGCCGATCGAAAAGACCTGAGCGGTGCCGGTCTTGCCGGCGATGCTGTAGGGGCGCACCCGCAGCGCTACCGCGCGCCGTGCCGCGGGGCGGCGAGGTGACACCCACCATTCCGTCGACAATGCGCTTCCACAGCGCCGTTTCGCCCACTTCCACCGGCGCCGAGGGCTTCGGCGCCAGCCGGTGCACCTCGCCGGTGCTGGGATCGCGCAGCGCCGTGACGAAGCGTGGCGCGAAGGTTTGCCCGCGGCCGGCGATGATCGAAGCCATGTGCGCGAGCTGCAGCGGAGTCGCGAGCAGGTAACCCTGGCCGATCCCGAGGATCACGGTGTCGCCCGGGAACCAGACGCGCTCGCCCGGTTGCGAGAAGTTCTTCTGCTTCCATTCGCGCGAGGGCACCAGGCCCTGCTTTTCTCCCTCGACGTCGATGCCTGTCGGTTGCCCGAGCCCGAACTTGGTGAGATAGGTCGACAGGCGATCGATGCCAAGCGTCTGCGCGACGTTATAGAAATAGGTGTCGCAGGACTGTGCGAGCGACTCCTGCATGTTCACCCAGCCATGGCCCTCGGGCTTCCAGTCGCGGTAGCGGTGACGGCTCCCCGGCAGCGTGAAGAAGCCGCGGCAGAAACGCGTTTGTCCGGGATCGAGCGCGTGGTAGTCGAGAGCGGCGAGCGCCACCACCGGCTTGATGGTGGAGCCGGGCGGATATGTGCCGCGCAGTGCGCGGTTGAACATGGGCCGGTCGATGTCGTCCTGCAGCGTGCGGTATTCGACCGTGCTCAGTCCGCGCGTGAAGCGGTTGGGATCGAACCCCGGCGTGCTGGCGAAGGCGAGCACATCGCCGGTGGTGGGGTCGATCGCCACCACGGCGCCCCGCAGGCCGCGCAGCGCCTCTTCGGCGGCGCGCTGCGCGCGCACGTCGAGACTCAGGATCAGGTCGCTGCCCGAGACCGGCGGGCGCGTCGCCAGGTTGGCCCGCAGCGCCGCCTCGCCTTCCACGGGCCTGCCTTGTGCATTGACCAAAACCTGCCTGAAACCGGTCGTGCCGTGCAGTTGCCGCTCGAACGAGGACTCGACTCCGACCTTGCCGATCAGCGTGGTCCCGGCGTACTCACCCTCGTCGATGCGCTTGAGGTCCTGCTCGCTGATGGCGCCCACGTAGCCGAGCGCGTGGACCGCGACCTCTCCGAGCGGATAGTGACGCGTGAGCCGCGTGCGGATGTCGACGCCGGGAAACTCGTGCCGCTTCACCGCGAAGCGCGCGACTTCCTCGTCGGTGAGCTGCAAGCGTATGGGTACGCTCTCGAAGCTGCGCCGTGAGCGGATGAGGCGCGTGAGTGGCTCGATATCGGCACTCTCGAGGAGCCCCAGTGCTGCGAGATCCTGCAGGACGGCCTGGACGTCGGTGACCCGTTCCGCGGTGAGCTCGAGCTGGTAGGCGGGAAGGTTTTCCGCCAGCACTGCGCCGTCGCGCGTCAGGATCAGTCCGCGATTGGGCGGGAGCGGCTCGATGCGCACGCGATTGCCCTGCGAAAGCTCGGCGTAGTACTGGTGACGCACCACCTGCAACTGCACCAGCTTCACGACCAACGCCAGCATGAGCGCCAGGATCACGATGCCGGCCGCAATCGAGCGGCGCAGGAACATGCGCTGCTCGCTCCAGTGATCCTTGATGCGGACTTGACTGATCATTTCTGCTTGGGGTCAGAATTCAATTCTGACCCCGGACCAGATTACGTGCGCTGATACGCATTCCCCAGAAGCCCCGCGAACAGCGGCCAGAGCGCCGCGCCGGTGAAGGCCGGCAGCCAGCGCGAGTAATTCGTGATCGGATGCCCGGTCGCGCCGTCGATCCAGAACAGCACGAACTCGTAGAGCGCCAGCAGCCAGAACACGGTGAGCGCCTGGTGCCAGATCGGGAAGATGCGGATGCGCAGGTGCAGCTTGATCGCGACGTAAGTGGCGATTGAGAGCGCGAGCGCGTGCTGGCCGAGCACCACGCCCTTGAAGGCATCGAGCGCCAGGCCGGCGGCAAATGCGAGCGTGATGCCGCCCGCGCGCGGCACCATGATCGCCCAGTAGAGCACGACGATCGCGAGCACGTCGGGCCGCGCGACGTCGAGCCAGTACGGCAGCGGCAGGATGCTGAGCGTGAGGCCGAAGAGCACGCTCACGTACATCGGCAGGCGGTTGAGTCCTTCGCGGCTCACGGCTTCACCTCCGCCGGTGCCGCCGGCGCCTGCGGCAGCACTTCGTCCGGCTTGGGTTGGTTCACCCACACCAGCAACACTTCACGATCGCGATCGAGCGTCGCGGCGGGCTTCGCCACGACGTTGGCGAGCGTCTGCCCAGACATCTTGTCCACCTTTGTGATGGTGGCGACGGGATAGCCTGCCGGGAATACGCCGCCGAGACCGGAGGACACGAGCAGGTCGCCCACCTGGATATCTGCGTTGGTGGGCAGGAACGGTAGCGTCATGCGCTCGAGGCTGCCGGTGCCGAGCGCGAGGCTGCGCAGGCCGTTGCGATTCACCTGCACCGGGATCGCGTGCTCGGCATCCGTGATCAGGATCGCCTCGGAGGAGAATGCGCCGGCGCGCGTGATCTGGCCGAAGACGCCGGTGGCGTCGAGTAGCGCCTGGCCTTTGAAAGCGCCGTCCTGCGTGCCCATGTTGATGATTACGCGGTGGCGGTAGGGGTCGAGGTCGACGCGCAGGATCTCACCGACCACCACGCGTTCCGAGATGCGCGCGGTCGCCGCTCGCATCTCGCGCAGGCGCAGATTCTCCTGCTCGAGGTCCGCGAAGCGCATGAGCTTCAGGTCCGCCTCGCGCACTCGCTTGCGCAACTTCGCATTCTCGCGGCCGAGACGCTCGCGGGTCTCGAAGCTTTCATCGATCCAGTTCCAGGCGGCCGAAGGCGAATCGACCAGCACCTGGAACGGGTAAGTCGCCATCGACAGCACGTGGCGCAAGCCCTCGAGATAACCCTGGCGCTGGTCGAGCCACATGAGGCCGAGCGAGAGCGCGGCGAAGAAGAAGAGACGCAGTCCGGGAGAAGGCCCGCGGCCGAGGATGGGGCGGGTTTCGGCGTTGCGGAACGCGACCAACTGTTTCTCGGGTTAAGAGCTACTCCAACCCGAACATGCCCGGGCCATGCTCGTCGGTCAGCTCCAGGATGCGCCCGCCGCCGCGCGCCACGCAGGTGAGCGGGTCGTCCGCCACCACGACGGGTAGGCCCGTCTCCTCCATCAGCAGCTTGTCGATGTCGCGCAGCAGCGCGCCACCGCCGGTGAGCACGATGCCACGCTCGGCCACGTCGGCGCCGAGCTCGGGCGGCGTCTGCTCGAGCGCCTGCTTCACCGCGCCGACGATTCCCTGCAACGGTTCCTGCAGTGCTTCGAGGATCTCGTTGCTGTTGAGCGTGAAGCTGCGCGGCACGCCCTCGGAGAGGTTGCGTCCCTTCACCGACATCTCGCGCACCTGCTGGCCCGGGTACGCCGAGCCGATCTCGAGCTTCACGCGCTCGGCGGTCGCCTCGCCGATCAGGATGCCGTAGTTGCGCCGCACGTAGTTGGTGATCGCCTCGTCGAAGCGATCGCCACCGATACGGACGGAGGAGGCATACACGATGCCGTTGAGGGAGATCACCGCGACTTCGGAAGTGCCGCCGCCGACGTCGAGCACCATCGAGCCGCGCGCTTCGTGCACCGGCAGGCCCGCGCCCACCGCGGCAGCCATCGGCTCGTACACGGTGTCGACGCTGCGCGCGCCGGCGCCTTCGGCGCTTTCCTTGATGGCGCGCTTCTCGACCTGGGTGGAGCCGAAGGGCACGCACACCAGCACGCGCGGGCTGGGATTGAGAAGACGATTGCCATGCACCTTCTTGATGAAGAACTGCAGCATCTTCTCGGTATAGGTGAAGTCCGCGATCACGCCGTCTTTCATCGGGCGCACCGCGGTGATGTGACCGGGCGTGCGGCCGAGCATGTTCTTGGCTTCCGCACCGACCGCGACGATCACTTTGCCGCCACGCGTGGGCTCATCCTGCACGGCGACCACCGACGGCTCGTTCAGCACGATGCCGCGGCCACGGACGTAGATCAGCGTGTTGGCGGTGCCAAGATCGATCGAGAGGTCATTGGAGAAATAACCTCTGAGGCGTTTGAACATGTGCGGGCTTTCTGAGCGGCGCGGGGGGCCAAAAAAGTTGCGGTACTCTAGCAACGGGCAGGGCTTTCAGCAAGGCGAAGGTGTATGATTGCCCGCGTTTTTTCGGCCTTTTCTCACACTTTTGCACATCCATGAATCTCACCCGTAAGGACGTCGAGAGCATCGCCCATCTCGCGCGGCTCGCCCTCACCGAGCAGGAGCTCGGCGAGCTCGCCACCACGCTCACCCGGATCATCACGTTCGTGGAGCAGCTGAACGCGGCCGACACCAGCCAGGTGGAGCCGATGGCTCATCCGCTGAGCGGGCTGAGCCAGCGCCTGCGTGCCGACGAAGCGACGGAGCGCGACGCACACGCGCGCTACCAGAAGAACGCGCCGCTCGTCGATGCCGGGCTCTACCTGGTGCCGAAAGTCATCGAGTGACGTTCCGCGCATGCACACACTGAGCCTCTCCGAGCTGGCCGCGGGTCTGCGCAGCCGCCGTTTCTCGAGCGTCGAGCTCACGCGCACGCTGCTCGAGCGCATCGCGCGCCACAACGGCACGCTCAACACGTTCATCACGGTGACCGAGGAGACGGCGCTCGAGGCGGCGCGGCGTGCGGATGCGACGTTGCAGGCCGGCGGCGGCGGTCCGCTCACCGGCATCCCGCTCGCGCACAAGGACATCTTCTGCACCGACGGCATCCGCACCACCTGCGGCTCGCGCATTCTCGACAACTTCATCGCGCCGTACGACGCGACGGTGGCCGAGCGCCTGAAGACCGCGGGCGTGGTGCTGCTCGGCAAGACCAACATGGACGAGTTCGCGATGGGCTCCTCCAACGAGACCAGCTACTACGGGCCGGTGCGCAACCCGTGGGACGTCACGCGCGTGCCCGGCGGTTCGTCCGGTGGGTCGGCGGCCGCGGTGGCGGCGCGGCTCGTGCCCGTCGCCACTGGCACCGACACCGGCGGTTCCATTCGCCAGCCCGCCGCGCTCACGGGAATCACGGGCCTCAAGCCGACCTACGGACGCGTGTCCCGTTACGGGATGATCGCTTTCGCCTCGAGTCTCGATCAGGCCGGAGTGCTGACGCGCAGCGCAGCGGATGCCGCGGTTGTGCTCGCGGCCATGGCGGGATTCGATCCGCGCGACTCGACCAGCGTCGATGCGCCGGTGCCCGACTACGCGGCGCAGCTCGACAAGCCGCTCAAGGGTCTCAAGATCGGCCTGCTGCGCGAGTTCTTCGACGAGGGACTCGACCGCGACGTGGCGCAGCTCATCCATGCCGCGCTCGAAGTGTTGCGCGCACAGGGAGCGACCACGCGCGAGGTCAGCCTGCCGCACCTGCCGCTCTCCGTGCCGACGTACTACGTGGTCGCGCCGGCGGAATGCAGCTCCAACCTGTCGCGCTTCGATGGCGTGCGCTTCGGCTATCGCTGTGAGAAGCCCCGCGACCTGCTCGATCTCTACAAGCGTTCGCGCGGCGAGGGGTTCGGCGCCGAGGTCAAGCGGCGCATCATGACGGGCACGTACGTGCTGTCCGCGGGTTACTACGACGCGTATTACCTCAAGGCGCAGAAGGTGCGCCAGCTCATCAGTGATGATTTCCGGCAGGCCTTCGAAGAGGTCGACGTGCTGATCGGGCCCACCTCGCCGACGCCGGCGTTCGCGCTGGGCGCGAAGGTGGATGATCCGATCACGATGTATCTCAACGACATCTACACCATCGGCGCAAATCTCGCCGGTCTCCCCGCCATTTCCGTGCCCTGCGGCTTCGTCGGTGCCCTGCCCGTGGGACTGCAGATCATCGGGCCGGTGTTCAGCGAGGAGCGCCTGCTCAACGCGGCGCATCGCTACCAGCTCGAGACCGACTGGCACACGAGACTCCCGCGCGGGTACGAGTGAGCCCATGGAGTGGGAAACCGTCATCGGTCTCGAGATCCACGCGCAGCTCGCCACGCGTTCCAAGATCTTTTCAAGCTCGGCGACTGCGTACGGCGCGCCGCCCAACACGCAGGCCAACCTGGTGGATCTCGGCTATCCGGGCGTGCTGCCGGTGTTGAACGGGGCGGCGCTGCGCATGGCGATCAAGTTCGGCCTCGCGACCGGTGCGACCATCGCGCACCGCTCGGTGTTCGCGCGCAAGAATTACTTCTACCCGGACCTGCCGAAGGGCTACCAGATCAGCCAGTACGAGCGGCCGGTGGTCGAGGAAGGCACGCTCGACATCGTGCTCGACGACGGCTCGCGCAAGACCATCGGCATCACGCGCGCGCACCTCGAGGAGGATGCGGGCAAGTCGTTGCACGACGTCGTCAAGGGTTCTTCGGGCATCGATCTCAATCGCGCCGGCGTGCCGCTGCTCGAGATCGTCTCGGAGCCGGACATGCGTTCGGCCAAGGAAGCCATCGCCTACATGAAGAAGGTGCACACGCTGGTGCGCTACCTCGAGATCTGCGACGGCAACATGCAGGAAGGCTCTTTCCGCTGCGACGCCAACGTCTCCGTGCGCCCGCGCGGCCAGGAGAAGCTTGGCACGCGCGCCGAGCTGAAGAATCTCAATTCGTTCCGCTTCGTGGAGAAGGCGATCAACCACGAGGTCGCACGCCAGGTCGAGATCCTCGAGGGCGGCGGCAAGGTGGTGCAGGAGACGCGCCTCTACGATCCCGATCGCGACGAGACGCGCTCCATGCGCACCAAGGAAGAGGCGAACGACTACCGCTACTTCCCGGACCCGGACCTGCTGCCGCTCGTCATCGAGGAGTCGTTCATCGAAGAAGTGCGGCGAACGCTGCCGGAGCTGCCCGACGACAAGGCGCGGCGCTTCGTGCGCGAGCATGCGCTTTCGGACTACGACGCCGGCGTGCTGACCGCGAGCCGCGAGCTCGCGGACTACTACGAGGCCGTGGTCAAGGCGCTGGGCGGCGAGCCGAAGCTCGCGGCCAACTGGGTGATGGGCGATCTCGCCGGCGCGCTCAATCGCGACGGGCTCGAGATCGGCGCGAGCCGCCTGGGCGCCGCGACGCTCGCCGGACTTCTGCGGCGCATCCAGGACTCAACCATTTCCGGCAAGATCGCCAAGGAAGTGTTCGAGACGATGTGGACCGGGGGGAAGGACGCCGATGCGATCATCGAATCGCGCGGTCTGCGCCAGATCACCGACAGCGCTGCGATCGAGCGCGCCATCGAGAGCGTGATGGCAGCCAATCCCTCGCAGCTCGCGGATTACCGCGCGGGCAAGGACAAGCTCTTCGGCTTCTTCGTCGGCCAGGTGATGAAGGCGACGCAGGGCAAGGCGAATCCCGCGCAGCTCAACGAGCTGCTGCGCAAGAGACTCCAGGGCTAGCCGGGCGAATCAATCCTTGCGGAACGGATCCGTGGTCGGCTGCTTTTGCACCGGCGGCGGCGCCTTCGTGCCCTGCTTCACGAACGGATCGGTCGTGGCGCCGCCAGTCGGCGCGACCGGCGTTGCCGGGTGCGTCACCACAAAGGGTGAAGACGGCGCAGGCGCCTGAGTGACCACCGCCTTGGCGGAAGGCTTGAAGGGATCCGACGGTCCGGAAGAGGCAGGCGCCGGCGGCACGACACCACCGGTAACGATAGCGGGGGTGACCACTCCGGGGCCGCAGGGATCGGCAACCGGCGCCTGCGCTGGAGATTCCTCGTCTTCGATCGCGCAATGTTTCTCGTCCGCGAGAATCGCGAGCCGCATGATGCGCGGGTCGTTCATCGCCTCCATCATCGGCCGGTTGGCTTCCAGCGTGCTCGCGGTTGCCTGCTGCATCTGCAGGGCCTTCTGCTGCTGAAGCGCTATCGCCTGGGGGGAGGTCGGATTGGCCATTGCGGCCTGCTCGGCCGCGGTCGGCGTCATCGCCTGCCGCAGCTCGCACGCAGTCTGGGTGTTCGGCTGGGCGCTCGGCCGCACATTCTTCTTCTTCAGGATGCTCTGGAATTCGCGCCCGATCTGTTCGCAGGTCATCGCGGCGTCACCCGGCTGCGGTGGGCCGGGCTCCGCCATCTGCATGTTCATCATGGCGCTAACGTCCGGCTCCTGTGCCCCAGCCGGCGCGCCCCATGCGCACAGCAGCGTCAGAATCGTACCCGCGATGAGCCGGCTGTTCATGACGCGCTCTCCCTGGCCGCTCTTACTGCTCGGTGGTTGCGACGGTGGTCGTCGCCACCTTGGTCACGACCGCGGTTGCGACCTGCTCGAGCAACGGGCTGATCAGGTCCTCGCCGTCCTGCTTCGCCTTCTGCTGGAGCTTGCCCTGCTCGAGCGGCGTCGCATTGCCCACGGCAGTGAGTGCGTACTCGACCGTGATCGTGTCGCCGGACTTCACATTGGACTGCTGGGCGCCCGTCATCGCCGCCATGGCCTCTTCCTGCATCGATTGGGCCGCCACCTGCGAGGCTGCCGAAGACACGGCTTGCGCTGCCATCATGCTGCCCATGCTGCCGCTGACACCGCCGAGCATTGGCAGCGCACCCGCGAGCGGCGCCATCTTCTTCAGGAAGCTGCCGCCGCCTTTCTTCTGCGACAGCGAAGAGCGCAACACGTAGGTGCAGCCCTTCTGCGCGGCCTCGGCGTCGATCTGCACCGGAATGCGTGCCTCCAGCCGCACGAGCTGCACCGCCGGCCCGGCCATGAAGGTACCGAGCGCGGTGCGTACGGGCTCGCTGACGTCGGTCGGCGAGTTGTTGCCCTGACCGAGCTGCGCCTGCGGCAGGGCGATGCAAATGGTGGCCGGCGTTCCCTCCGCGTGCGCAGGTGCAACGCCCAGCGAAATAGTGGTGGTCAGTGCGGCTGCCAGGAGCAGCGGCTGCTTGTGTCTGTTCATCTGGAATACCCCCCGCTTTGGTTCGAGAACACTCAGGGCACCAGCCCTTTATCCCTTTACACGCAATGCGCGAGCAGACTCTGCCAACCGCTCGTCGGCTGACTCGGGCGGGGATCGAGAGACCTCAGAGCGCGAGGCGTTCGGCTTCGTCGAGACGGAACCTGAAGAGTGGCGGGATGGACTTGTTGCGTCGCGCAATGGTGCGCGCTTCAGCGGCCAGGAGGCGCGCCTGTTTGAGGTCCTTCTGGCGATGGGCGGCCACACTCAGCGTGGCGATGCCGTCCAGCAACCACGGACTGTCGGGAGACTGCAGGCGCCGCATGAGTGTGACGGCCGGCTCGAGCTGCGCGACTGCTTCGTCCACGCGGTCAGAAGCGAGGAGCGCATCGCCCTGGGCCTTGAGTGCGCGTGCCTCGAGATACGGGAAGGCCTGCGCGTCGGCTTTCTCGTGCAGATGCGTGAGCGCTTGCGAGGCGTGCTCGTGGGCCGCGGCGAAGTCTTCCCGGCGCAATGCGACCTCGGATGCCACAGTGGCGAGATGCACGAATTCCGCGTCGAACGCCTCTGGCGCCTTGCGCAGGGCATCGCTCGCTTCGATCAGCTGGCGCGCGGCGCCGTCACCGTCGCCGGCGGCCAGGTCGATCCAGGCCGCATCGGCGATGTGAGTGGATGAAGCCAGCACGCTCTGGCCGTAGTTCTGCTGCGGCAGCTCCGCGATCCGGTCCAGTCCCTTGCGCGCTTCCGCGCCGCGTCCCTGCATGGCGCGCGCGAGCGCGAGCTCGGTGACCCAGCGCTCGCCATTGACCGCGAAGCGCTTGCCGAACTCCACCCAGCTCGTCGAAAACGGCTCGAGGACCTCCTGTGCTTCGCGCGGGCGGCCCTCATTGAGGAACGCAGCGGCTTCGTAGACGGCGTTGTCGAAATCGACGACGGTCGGGCCTTCGGCGGGCTGCGTGGTCCGGACTTCCGCGAACACCCGGTGCGCGTCCTCGGGACGGCCGGCGACGTGCAGCATCAGCGCATAGTTGCCGCGATGGAAGCGCGTCACGAGCGCGCTCGGCCCCGCGTGCCGATCGAGCAGCTCGAGACCCTTGGCGTAGAGCGCCGTCGCCGCTTCTGCATGGCCCAGGCCGAACTCGCACTGCGCGAGAAACCCATGGCTCGCGGCGTAGTTGGTGTAGTCGCGCGATCCCACGCGCTCGAAGGCCGCGATCGCGCGCCGGAAATTCTCCGCCGCCTCGACGGGCGCCTGTTGCGTGCGATGGAGATTGCCAAGGACCCAGAGCGCATTGAAGTAGCTCGGTTCGGTGGGATAGCGCTGCTCGAGCAGCTCCGCACCGGTCTTGACCAGCGCGATCTCGCGTGCCGCGTCCGGCGCCATCTGCGCCACCGTCGTCACGTGGGCGCGCGCCCGCAAGAGCGAGGTGCGATCGCCGCGCGAGTCGAGCACCTGCAGGGCCTCGTCGCGTGCGCTCACCGCCTCCGGTCCACTGCCGAGGAGCCGCGCCGCGGTCGTCACGTTGAGGAGCGCTTCGACGTAGGCGTCTTCGCGCGTGAATCCGTGCTCGCGAGCCACGGCGACCGCCTCGCGCGCCAGCACCGCTGAGCGCTCGTATTCGTCGATCTCGCGCAACAGGCGCGCCACGGTGTTGAGCAGCTCGAGCTTCACCGCCGGAGTCGTGTCGAAGGCGTGCTCGACGCGATTGCCGGCATCGAGCAGGAGCTCACGCACCGTCATCGCCCGCGCCTGTGCCGCATCGGGCTGCAGGCGCGTGTTCTTGTCGAAGAGCGAGGTCAGGAATGCCTGCACGGCCTCCTGCTTGCGCGCCTCTTCGTGCGCGACTCGTGCCTGCCAGAGAGCGATACCCAGGCCAGCGATGAGCGCCACCAGCACGGCGGCGGCCGCACCGAGCGCGAGTCGATGCCGGCCGACGAACTTGGCGAAGCGGTAAAGAGGCCGGTGCGGCTGCGCCAGTACGGGCAGGCCCTGCAGGTAGCGCTCGCAGTCCTGTGCGAGCGCGTCCACCGACGGATACCGCTGCGCGGGATCTCTTTCCAGGGCTTTCAGCACGATCGTATCGAGATCGCCGCGCAGGAGGCGGCGCCACCTGGAGAGCGAGGCCGCGGCGGTGGTGGCGAATGTCGCCGTGACCGCGTTGCTGGGCCGCAGGGTGGTGCCGGTCACGATGGCCTCTTCGAGCTCGGCCGCGCTGCCGCGTTTCAGGCGGTACGGCCGCGTGCCCGTGAGGAGTTCGAACAGGATCACTCCGAGCGAGTACACGTCGGTCGCGGTCGTCAGCGGCTCGCCGAGCACCTGTTCCGGCGAGGCATAGCTGAGCGTCATCAGGCGCCCGTAGACCTGCGTGAGCTCGGTGCGCTCGCTGCTCAGGGTCTTGCGATCGATGAGCTTCGCGATGCCGAAATCGAGCAGCTTCACCTCGCCGCCTGCGGTCACGATGATGTTCGGCGGCTTGATGTCGCGATGGATCACCAGGCTCGAGTGCGCGTAATGCACGGCGCGCAACACCTGCAGAAAGAGCTCGATGCGCTTGCGCGCCGGGAGCACGCGCTGCTCGCAGTAAGCGAGGAGCGTGTCGCCCTCGACGTATTCGAGCGCGAGGTAGGGCCGCCCATCGCTGGAGACGCCGGCTTCGTAGAGGCGCGCGATATTCGGGTGATTGAGCGCGGTGAGGATCTGCCGCTCGCGTTCGAGCCGCTCGCCGATCGGTCCGCCCGCGGTGTCGAGGACCGGCAACTTGATCGCAACCGGCAGATCGAGCCCGCCATCGGTGCGGCGCGCCAGCCAGACCGTGCCCATGCCGCCGCGGCCGAGCAAACGCACGAGCTGGTAGGGCCCGATCTCGGTGCCGACCGGCAGGTCGACTATCGGCTGAGGTTCTGCGGCCGGCGACCCGTCGGTAGCGAGCTGCTCGAAGAAACCGGCGGCCTCATCGCGGCGTCCGAGCAAGCGTTCCAGCACGGGCCGTAGCTCCGCGTGCTCCGCAGGCAAGGCTTCGAGCCAGGCGCCGCGCTGGGCATCGTCGAGCGCCAGGGCTTCGTCAAGCAGGCGCGAGATGAGTGGCCAGTCGGCGAGGATATCGGCCTGCATTCAGGGGCAACTCTGAACAGCCCTAGGGAGCGCGCAAGGCGTCGAGCAGCACCAGCCGCGCCTTTTCCCACATGCGGAACACGGTGCGCGCAGAGATACCTGTGTGCTCGGCGATCTGGTCGACGGAGAGACCGGCGAAGTAGCGCATCTCGACGATCTGCACCAGTTGTGCATCGACGCGCGCGAGCGCTCCGAGCGCATCGTCGAGCTGCAGCAGGTCCGCCTCCCGGGAGACCATGTCGCGCATCTCCGTATTGAGCGTCAGCAGCACCTCGTCGCCGCCGCGCCGCTCCGCTGACCGGCGCCGCGCCATGTCGATCACCACCGAGCGCATGACCTTGGCGGCATAGACGATGAAGTGCGCGCGGTCCTCGAGATCGAGCCGCGCCGCCTTGTGAAATCTCAGGTACGACTCGTGCACGAGTGAGGTCGTGTCGAGCGCGGTCATGGGCGCGCTGCGCCGCACGCGCTGGTGCGCGAGTTGCTTCAGGTCCTCGTAGGTGATCTCAAACAGCGCGTTTACGGCGTCCGTGTTCGTGACACCGCAACGGAGATCCGACAGCGCTCGAGTGAAGTCGCCCACGCCCTGTTCTCGGGGTCCGCCCAGACTCCATCCGGATGCCGGACTGCTGGACGAGCCGTGCTTCTTGTTGCGCCGCAGTAGAGTAACATTCTTCATTCTCCTGCTATCAAATTTTTGTGCATGACCGACCGCGATCTCCTGCGCCGCTTTTTCTTCGAGCACAGCCCGGTGCGCGGCCACATCGTGCACCTCGATAGCGCCTGGGTCGCGATGTGCGAGCACCACGACTACCCGGCGCCGATCCGCGCCCTGCTCGCCGAGGCCGCGGCAGCCGTGACGCTCATCGCTTCCACGCGCAAGTTCGACGGCACGCTCACCCTGCAGCTGCAGGGCCCGGGCCCGATGCACCTGCTGGTCGCACAATGCACGCCGGGATTCGCTCTGCGGGCAGTGGCGCGCTGGAATGGCGAGGTGCCGGCGGGACCGTTGACCGACATGGCCGGCGACGGGCGTCTCACCGTGTCCGTGGAGACGGTCGATCTCGCCGCGCGCTACCAGGGCATCGTCCCGCTCGTTGCCGGCGGGCTGGCCGAGTGCCTCGAAGCCTATTTTCGCGATTCGGAGCAATTGCCCACCCGCATCTGGCTCGCGACGACGCCGACGCGCGCGGCGGGGCTCCTGCTGCAGCGCCTGCCCGGCCCAGGGTCGGACAAGCCTCCGGTCGCGCGCGAGCAGGAAGATCCGCAGGAAGCGTGGGAACGCGTCGAGCATCTCGCCAGCACCCTCGAAGCGGATGAGCTCCTCTCGCTGTCACAGCGCGAGGTCATGCGCCGCCTTTTTCACCAGGAGGACGTGCGCGTCTTCGAGCCCGCGCCCGTGTTCTTCCAATGCCGCTGCTCACGCGATCGGGTGATCGAGTTGTTGCGCGCGCTCGGCGAAGAAGAGATCAGGGGGATCCTGGCGGAGCGCGGTGCGGTGCAGGCGCGCTGCGAGTTCTGCAACCGCGCCTACGATTTCGACGCCGTCGACGCGGAACAGCTGTTCCGCGCGCAGGCGAACGTCGCCCGTTCGGGCATGTTGCAATGAACGCGTGGCGCGCGCTGGCGGCGCGCCGGTATCAGTTGGCAGCGGGTGGAGCGGCCCAGGCCGGAAGCGGCGGTCCGTTGGGACTCCACATCGAGCGGTGGAGCTTCCACACGCCGTCCTGTTTCTTCCAGAGCTGGATAAACTTGCCGTACTCGATGCTGCCATCCGCGAGCGGCACCGAATAGATCCCCTGACGCCACGTGTAGTTGCCGAGCACCACGATCTCGCGCTCGTCGAATTCGGCCGGCTCCGGCCGGGATTCGAACAGGTTGCGGAAGAACGTGCGGATCGACGCACGCCCCTCAACCACCGGTCCATCGGGCGGCAGCACGTTGGCGTCCTCCGTGTACACCTCGGCCATCGCATCCGCGTCACGCGAGTTGCGGGCCTGCTCCCATTCCTTCACCGCCGTCTCGGGAAAGACCCTCGCCGGTTGCCGGTCGCAACCCGGAAGCGCGACCACCAGGAAAATCGCCAGGACGTGGCCACCACTGCGCAGTCTTCTCATGGTGTCCCTCTCTCTGCGCCGTCGCATTTGTTGGAGCGAAGCTTATCCCTTTCGTTAGCGGCAGGCGGGCGCATCTGGGCGGCTGCAAGAGCATGGCGGCGTGAATCCTGGTGCGCGCGATGAGCGCCATCGCTCGCGATGAACCTGCCCCGGGGGTAGGGAAGACCCCCACTGGTGGGTGAGGGGCGTCCAAGTGGGACGCTTCTTGAGCACTGGCCGACGGTCCATCCCACCCCACTTGCTTTTGGGTGTGGGCAGGATATATAAATAAATCCTTATATTCTTATGGGGCCGTCATGGGCACGTTTGACGCGACCGTACACAGCCTGCGCGCAGCGGCCGAGCCGACGCGGTTGCGAATCCTGGCCGTCTGCTCCGACGGCGAATTGACGGTCGGCGAGATCGGGCAGGTCCTGTCGCAGAGTCAGCCGCGCGTCTCCCGGCACCTGAAGCTGCTGTGCGACGCGGGCCTCCTGGCCCGGTTTCGCGAGAGCCACTGGGTCTACTACCGCGTGCCGCCGCAGGGGACGGGAGCCGAACAAGCTGCGCAGCTCCTGGCCTGGATCGAGCCCGGCGATGCCGTGCTCGAGCTCGATCGCGAGCGCGCGACGCAGGTGCGGGAGGAGCGGGCGCAACTCGCCGCCGAAGGACTGTCGACGTCTGCTGAGGGCACCGAAGACCCACAAGCCGCCGCCGCAGCGGACGAAGAACTGCATGCCACGTTGTTGCAGGAGCTCGGCGAGGAAGCGATCGGCACGCTGCTCGATGTCGGCACGGGAACCGGCCGCATCCTGCATTGGCTGGCGCCGCGCGCGCGCGAGGCCGTGGGCGTCGATCTCTCGAGCGAAGCGCTGCGGGTCGCGCGCACCAGCGTGCACGGCGCGGGACTGAGCCATTGCGTATTGCAGCAGGGCGACATGCACGAGCTGCCGTTCGAGGATCGCTCCTTCGATCTGATCACTTTCGATCGCGTACTGGTCGATGCGCGCCGTCCGGTGCTGGCGCTGCGCGAGGCAGCCCGACTGCTGCGGCCGAATGGCCGCCTGATCGTCATCGAGGACTACGACCGGCTCGACGCCGTGACGCCCGCTCCGGCAGGTCACGCGCTGCGGAGCTTGCGCGAGTGGCTCGCGGAGGCGGGTCTCGCATGTCAGCGCCTGCGCCCGGTGGACATGCCGGGGAGGCATCTGCTCGTGACGCTGAGCCGGCATCGCGACGCCGTGCCCGCCGCCGCCTGAAACATGAGCGACAGCCGCATTCGCGACCTGGTCAGGGAAGCCGCCGCCCGTGGCAAGCGGACACCCGTGCAGGTGTCGTTCGAGTTCTTTCCGCCCAACGACGCCGCGATGGAGCGCACGTTGTGGGACTCGGTCCAGCGATTGGCGCCGCTCGCGCCGCGCTTTGTTTCCGTCACCTACGGCGCGGACGGCTCGACGCGTGCCCGCACGCACAACGTCGTGATGCGAGTGCTGCGTGAAACGACTCTGACCGGCGCGCCGCATCTCACCTGCATCGGCGCCACGCGCGATGAGGTCCTGGACATCGCGCGCGATTACTGGGCGAATGGCGTCCGTCACCTGGTGGCGCTGCGCGGCGATCCGTCACCGGGCGGGGGTGGCTACCGGCCCCATCCCGGCGGTTTCGATTACGCGGCGGACCTGGTGCGGGGCCTGAAGAGCGTGGCGGATTTCGACATTTCGGTCGCCGCCTACCCGGAGACTCATCCCGAGGCGCCGGGCGCCGCCTTCGATCTCGACAATCTCAAGCGCAAGGTCGATGCGGGCGCCGCCCGCGCCATCACGCAGTTCTTCTTCAATACCGAGGTGTTCCTGCGATTCCGCGATCGCTGCGATGACGCCGGCATCCGCGTGAGCATTGTCCCGGGGATCCTGCCGATCACGCGCTTCCCGCAGTTGCTCAGGTTCGCCCAGCGCTGCGGCGCTTCGGTGCCCGACTGGCTGACGCACGAGTTCGACGGGCTGGATGACGATCCCGAAACGCGACGCATGATCGCCGCCAGCATCGCGATCCGCCAGGTGCGGGAGCTGCAGCGCCACGGCGTCGAGGAATTTCACTTCTACACGCTCAACCGCTCCGAGCTCACCTACGCCATCTGCCACGCGCTCGGCTTGAGGCCGCAGCCCGCCGCCGCTGCAGCCACCTCCTGACGCCATGTCCACTCGCGCGACACGCATCGCCGCCTTTCACAAGCTGCTCAGGCAGCGCATCGTGTTTCTCGACGGCGCCGTCGGCACGATGATCCAGGCCCACCGGCTGGACGAGGCCGGCTATCGCGGTGAGCGCTTCCGGGACTCGAAGCGCGACCTGAAGGGCAACAACGACCTGCTGACGCTGACGCAGCCGGCGATCATCGCCGGGATCCATCGCGCGTATCTCGAAGCGGGCGCCGACATCATCGAGACCAATACCTTCAACTCCTCGGCGCCGTCGCAGGGCGACTACGGCCTGGAGAGTCTCGTCACCGAGCTCAATCTCGAGGCCGCGCGCATCGCCCGCCGCGTCGCGGACGAGGTCGAAGCCCAGAGCGGCGCAGTGCGGTTCGTGGCCGGCGCGCTTGGCCCCACCAACCGCACCGCGTCGTTATCGCCCGACGTCAACGACGCCGCATTTCGCAACATCAGCTTCGATCAGCTGGTGGCTACCTACTCGGACGCGGCGCGCGCGTTGCTCGAGGGCGGCGCGGACCTGCTGCTGCTTGAGACCATCTTCGACACGCTCAATGCCAAGGCGGCGCTGTTCGCCGCGAGCCTCGTGATCGAGGAACTGGGCGAGGACATTCCGCTCATGATCTCAGGCACCATCACTGATGCTTCCGGGCGCACCTTGTCCGGACAGACGACCGAGGCGTTCTGGAACTCGATCCGCCACGCCGAGCCCGCCGTCGTCGGCCTCAATTGCGCGCTGGGCGCGAAGCAGTTGCGTCCCTACGTGGAGGAGCTCGCGCGCATTGCGGACGTGCCGGTCTGCGCCTATCCGAACGCGGGCCTTCCGAACGCGTTCGGCGAATACGAGGAGACTCCGCAGGAAACGGCCACGATCCTGCGTGAATTCGCGGCGAGCGGCTTCCTCAACATCGTCGGCGGCTGCTGCGGAACGACACCGGAACACATCCGGCTGTTGCGCGCCGCCATCAGCCCGTTCACGCCGCGCGCCCTGCCGCAGATCGAGGTGCAGACACGCCTGAGCGGTCTCGAACCGCTCAATATCGGCCCGGGTTCGCTGTTCGTGAACGTGGGCGAGCGCACCAACGTCACCGGCTCGGCGCGTTTCCGCAAGCTGATCGAGGCCGACGACTACACGGCGGCGCTCGATGTCGCGCGCCAGCAGGTGGCGAGCGGCGCGCAGATGATCGACGTCAACATGGACGAGGGCATGCTCGATTCCGAGGCCGCGATGACGCGCTTCCTGAGCCTGGTGGCCGCGGAGCCCGACATCGCACGTGTGCCCGTCATGATCGACTCCTCGAAATGGTCGGTGATCGAGGCCGGGCTGAAGTGCGTGCAGGGCAAGGGAGTCGTCAATTCGATCAGTCTCAAGGAAGGGGAGGCCGCCTTCATCGAGCACGCGCGCACCGTGCGCCGCTACGGCGCGGCGGTAGTCGTGATGGCGTTCGACGAACGCGGCCAGGCCGATTCGGTCGAGCGCAAGGTGGCGATCTGCGAGCGCGCCCACCGCATCCTCACGCAGGAGGTCGGCTTTCCGCCCGAGGACATCATCTTCGATCCCAACATCTTCGCGGTGGCTACCGGCATCGAGGAGCACAACCGCTATGCGCTCGACTTCATCGAGGCCACGCGCGAGATCAAGCGTCGCCTTCCCGGCGCGCGCGTGAGTGGCGGCCTGAGCAACGTTTCGTTCGCGTTCCGCGGCAACGACCCGGTGCGCGAGGCGATGCACTCGGTGTTTCTCTACCACGCCATCAGCGCCGGCATGGACATGGGCATCGTCAACGCCGGGCAGCTCGCGATCTACGAGGAAATCCCGGCGGAGCTGCGCGAACGCGTCGAGGACGTGATCCTGAATCGCCGCGCCGATGCCACCGAGCGGCTGCTCGAGATCGCCGGGCGCTTCAAGTCGGACGGCAGCACGCGCCGCCCCGACGACCTCGAATGGCGCAGCTGGCCGGTCACGCGCCGGCTCGCGCACGCGCTCGTCAAGGGTATCGATGAATTCGTGGTCGCAGACACCGAGGAAGCGCGCCTGCAGGTCGATGCACCGCTCAAGGTGATCGAGGGGCCGCTGATGGACGGCATGAACGTCGTCGGCGACCTGTTCGGTTCCGGCAAGATGTTCCTGCCCCAGGTGGTGAAATCGGCGCGCGTGATGAAGAAGGCCGTCGCGCACCTGATCCCGTTCATCGAGCAGGAGAAGTCGGGCGCCAGCCGCACCAACGGCAAGATCGTCATGGCGACCGTCAAGGGCGACGTGCACGACATCGGCAAGAACATCGTGGGTGTCGTGCTCCAGTGCAACAACTTCGAAGTGATCGACCTCGGCGTGATGGTGTCCTGCGAGAAGATCCTCGAGACCGCGCGGCGCGAAGGCGCCGACCTGATCGGCCTCTCCGGCCTCATCACGCCCTCGCTCGACGAGATGGTGCATGTCGCGCACGAGATGCAGCGGCTCGACTTCAAGGTGCCGCTCCTGATTGGCGGTGCGACCACCTCGCCGGCGCATACCTCCGTCAAGATCGATCCGCAATACGAAGGCGCCGTGGTGTACGTCAAGGACGCGTCGCGTTCGGTGGGCGTGTGTCAATCGTTGATCGGCGCGGGAACGCGTGCGGACTTCATCACGCGCGCCAAGGACGATCATGCGCAGCGGCGCGAGCAGCACCGCGGCAAGAAGGTCAAGGCGCCGCAACTCACGCTCAGCCAGGCGCGCGCGAATCGCGCCCGGATCGACTGGCAGGCGTATCAGCCGCCTCGCCCCGCGTTCCTGGGCGTACGTGCCTTCGACGACTACCCGCTCGAAGAACTGGTGCGCTACATCGACTGGATGCCGTTCTTCAATGCCTGGGAGTTCTCCGGCAAGTTCCCCGACATCCTCACCGATCCCACGGTCGGCGAGGCGACCTGCAACCTGTACGCGGATGCCCGCCGCATGCTGAAGACCCTGATCGCCGAGCGCTGGGTCAAGGCGCGCGGCGTGGTGGGCCTCTATCCCGCGAACTCGGTCGACGAGGACGACGTCGAGGTGTACGCCGACGATTCCCGCACGCGCGTCATTGCGCGGCTGCATCACTTGCGGCAACAGAAGGGCAAGCCTGCCGGCCACGCGCACGATTGCCTGGCGGATTACCTGGCGCCGAAGTCGACCGGCCTGGCCGATTACATCGGGGCGTTCGCGGTGACCACGGGGATCGGAGTGGACGAGCACGTCGCGCGCTTCCAGGCGGCGCACGACGACTACAGCGCCATCCTCGTCAAGGCATTGACCGACCGCCTTGCGGAGGCTTTCGCGGAGCGGCTGCACGAGCGCGTGCGGCGCGAGTTCTGGGGATATGCGCGCGAGGAGAAACTGACCAACGATCAGTTGATCCGCGAAGGCTACCGCGGCATCCGGCCGGCTCCCGGTTATCCCGCCTGTCCCGATCACACCGAGAAGGCCACGCTCTGGACTCTGCTCGACGCCGAGCGCAACGCCGGCATCCGCCTGACGGAATCCTTCGCGATGTACCCGGCCGCCGCCGTCAGTGGTTGCTACTTCTCTCACCCCGAGGCACGCTACTTCGCCGTCGGCAAGATCGACCTCGACCAGGTGCAGAACTATGCGAGCCGCAAAGGCATCCCGCTCGATGAGGCGCAGCGCTGGCTCGCGCCCAACCTGGGATACGAGACCGATTCGGACGCCGACGCCGCCTGACGCATCACCACGGGGGGACTGACCTTGCACTCCGGCAAGCTGATTCTGCTGGGCGCGCTATGCGTGCTGGCGCTCTTCTTTATCTGGCGCTGGTGGTCGCTCGCCCGTGCAGCCCGCGACCCGGACAAGGTACGCCCCGGAGACCTCGCGCTCGGGTTCGGCACCAACTTCTTCGATACGCTCGGCATCGGCTCCTTCGCGCCCACTACCGCAATCTTCAAGTTCTTCAAGCGGATGCCCGATGAGAAGATCCCCGGGACGCTCAACGTCGGGCATGCGCTGCCCACGGTCGCGCAGGCGCTGGTCTTCATCACCATCGTCAACGTGGGTTTCACGACACTGATCGCGATGATCGTCGCAGCAGTGCTGGGTGCCTGGCTCGGCGCCGGCGTGGTCACGAAGCTGCCGCGGCGCGCGATCCAGATCGGCATGGGAGTGGCGCTGCTGGTGGCGGCGATCTTGTTCGCGCTGGCGAATCTCAAGCTGATCCCGGGCGGCGGAGAAGCATTCGACCTCTCGGGCGGCGTGCTGGTCTTCGCCGTGATCATGAACTTCATCCTCGGCGCCATCATGACGCTCGGCATCGGGCTCTATGCCCCGTGCCTGATCCTGTGCAGCCTCCTGGGAATGAATCCTGCGGCCGCATTTCCCATCATGATGGGCTCGTGCGCGTTCCTGATGCCGTCCGCCGGACTGCGTTTCGTCGCCCGCGGTCGCTACAGTCCGGGCGCGGCGCTCGGCCTCGCGCTCGGCGGAATTCCCGCGGTGTTGATCGCCGCGTACGTAGTCAAATCGCTGCCGCTCGTGTGGTTGCGCTGGCTGGTCACCATCGTCGTGCTCCTGGCGGCGACCATGATGTTGCGTTCGGCGCTTGCGTCGCCTGTTCCGGGAGCGGTCGCGGCGGAGGGTGAAGCCCGATGAACACTCGCTGGGTTGGCGTTTTTCCCGCGGTGACCACGCAACTGCGCAAGGACCAGTCGCTCGACCTCGAGGCGACTGCGCGTCACATCGAAGTGCTGCTCGATTCCGGCGTGTCGGGCCTGGTGATGCTCGGCTCGCTGGGAGAGAACCAGCAGCTCTCCGCGGATGAGAAGCGCCAGGTCATGGCTGCGACCATCGAGACGGTTCGCGGGCGCGTGCCGGTGCTCTCGGGCGTGATCGAGAACAGCACGGCCGCAGCGATCGCCTATGCGCGCGACATGGAGAAGATGCGCGCCGACGGGCTCATGCTGCTGCCGGCGATGGTCTACAAGGCCGATGCGCGCGAAACGACCGCCCACTACCGCGCCGTGGCGGCGGCCACCGCGCTACCCATCATCTGCTACAACAACCCGCTCGCCTACACGGTCGACATCACGCCGGAGATGTTCGCCGAGCTCGCGGACGTGAAGAACTTCGTGGCGATCAAGGAATCCTCGGGTGACGTGCGCCGCATCACCGATCTGCGCAACCTCACGGGCGATCGCTACCTGTTGTTCTGCGGTATCGATGACCTGGCGCTCGAGAGTGTGCTGCTCGGCGCGACCGGCTGGATCGCGGGCATGGGTCTCGCGTTCCCGCAGGAAAACCAGCACTTCTGGGATCTCGCCACGGCCGGCGACTACGCGGCGGCGCGGCGCCTGTACGCGTGGTTCACGCCGCTTCTGCATCTCGATACGCCGATCAAGTTCGTGCAGTACATCAAGCTCGCGATCCAGGAGGCGGGCCTGGGTGCCGAATGGGTGCGCGCACCGCGCATGACTCTGGTCGGTGAGGAACGCGAGCGCGTGCTCGGCATCATCCGCCGCGGCCTCGAGACACGACCGAAGATCCCCGCCCGCGCGCGCGCGCGATGAGCGCGCAGCGCATCCGCGTGATCGACTCGCACACCGGCGGCGAGCCGACGCGCGTGGTGATCGACGGCGGCCCGCATCTGCCGGGCACGCTCTCCGAGCAGCTGCAGCAGTTCCGCGAGTCGCACGATGCGTTCCGCTCCGCAATCGTCAATGAGCCGCGCGGCTCGGACGTGCTGGTGGGAGCGTTGCTGACTGAGGCTGGGGAACCGGGCTGCGCCAGCGGCGTGATCTTCTTCAACAACGTCGGCTTTCTCGGCATGTGCGGTCACGGCAGCATCGGCGTCATCGCCACGCTCGCCTGGCTCGGGCGGATCAAGCCCGGCGATCATCGGCTCGACACGCCCGTAGGAGCCGTGCTCACCCGGCTGCATGCGGACGGACGCGTCTCGGTGCGCAATGTGCCGTCGCTATCGCCTGCGCGAGCGCGTCGAAGTGCAGGTCGACGGCCACGGGAAAATCGTCGGCGACATCGCGTGGGGCGGTAACTGGTTCTTCCTGGTGCGCGATCACGGCCAGAAGCTCGAGCTCGCGAACGTCGAGGTCCTCACCGACTACACGTGGCGCATCCGGCAGGGGCTCGAGCGGGCGCGCATCACGGGAGAGGGCGGGCACGCTATCGATCACGTCGAGCTGTTCGCAGCCGCGCACGATCCCGGCAACGACAGCCGCAACTTCGTGATGTGTCCCGGGCAAGGCGTACGACCGCTCACCCTGCGGCACCGGCCTGAGCGCGAAGCTCGCGTGCCTGCACGCCGAGGGGAAGCTGGAGCCCGGTGAAGTCTGGCGTCAGGAAAGCATCACGGGACAGCGTCTTCGAGGGCTCGTACGAGCTTCGACGACGGCAAGGTCATTCCCACGATCACCGGCGAAGCGTGGATCACCGCGGACAGCACGCTCATCCTGGATGAGCGCGATCCATGCCGTTTTGGAATGAGCGTGGCAAAAGCGGCCGGCGGTGATCCCTGACGCTGGGGAACCGATAACGCAGGATGCTGCCGACTGATTTGCCAACTGCGGTCGTCTAACCTTCATCGTGCGCACGGAAGACGAAGGGTTCAGGCTAGCTATTTTCCGCAGGTGCGGCGTCCACGGCGCCATATGTGCGCTGCTACTCATCTTGCTGGCGAGCAGCACGGTCGGACGAGCCGAAGTCTCCTCGACCGCCGGCCTGCCGCTGTTCGAAAATCTGGCCGGCAAAGTCGTGCTGCTCGACTTCTGGGCCAGCTGGTGCGAACCCTGCCGGCAGTCCTTTCCGTGGATGGCCGAGCTGCAGCGCCGCTATGCCGACGAGGGACTGATCGTCGTGGCGGTGAACCTGGATCAGGATCGCCACCTCGCCGAGCAGTTCCTGGCGGCCACGCCGGCTGCATTTCGCATCGAGTACGATCCTGCGGGCACGATCGCGACTCAGTTCGGCGTGAGCGCGATGCCAATGAGTTTCCTGATTGACCGGACGGGGCGGGTCCGGGCAAGACACGTGGGATTCCGACAGGCCCAACGCCCGGAGCGCGAAGCGAGCCTCTTGAAGCTCCTGGAGGAGTAGCTCATGCGACGACTGATTCTCTGTGTGCTCGTATCGATGAGCGGCGCAGCGCTGCTCACAGGATGCACGACCGTCCAACCCTGGGAACGCGACCTGCACGCCCGGGAGGACATGCAGCCAAGCGCACTCGACCTCGCCATCGACGAGCACATCTACTTCAGCAAGGAAGCCTCGAGTGGTGGTCGCGGGTTCGCCGGAGGAGGCTGCGGATGCAACTGAAGCGCAAGCGCTCTATCGGCGGATCAATCGCTACTGCGACGTGTGGTTTGCTCGGCACGCTACCGACCACCAGGGTTCATGCGGAGGACACACGCCGCTGGGAGGGTGAGTCCGCATTGCTCTATTACGCAGAGGACGGCGACCGCGTGCGGGATCTGAGTTTCGATTCTGCGTTCCGCTATTCATTGGATGAAGATCGCTCCCTGACGCTCAAGCTGACCGTGGATTCGCTGAGCGGCGCTTCGCCGTCCGGTGCGGTGCCCACGGATGCGGTGCAGACCTTTACGCGCCCGTCGGGAAACGGCAGTTACCAGGTCCCTGCCGGGGAGCTGCCGCTCGATGACACCTTTCTCGATACCCGCTTTGCGCTGGCGGCGACCTGGTCGCAGACCCTCGGTGAATCATCGCGAGTGTCCTTCGGCGTGAGCGGCTCCACGGAATACGACTACCTGCATCTCGGCGCGAACGCCCGCTGGGAACGGGACTTCAACCAGCGCAATACGACCCTGTTCGCGGGCCTGGCATACGCGCAGGACCAGATCGAGCCGGTCGGCGGCGCGCCGATCCCATTCGCGCCGATGCAGGAGGCCGGCGATCAATCGAGCAAGACGGGAAACGAGTCCAAAGAGGTGATCGATGCGCTGGTGGGCATCACCCAGGTCCTGAGCCGGCGCACATTGCTGTCGGTGAGTTACTCGTACGGCACCTCGGACGGCTATCTCACGGACCCGTACCGGGTGCTCACCGTCGTCGATCCGTTGACCGGACGGCCTGTCGCAGGTCCCGCCGGAAGCGGTCTCGATCTGTATCTGTACGAGAGCCGTCCGGAGTCGCGGACCAAGCAGAGCCTGTTCGCCGAATGGCGTTACGCGTTCGATCGTGATTCGCTGGCGCTCAACTATCGCATCATGAACGACGATTGGGGCGTCACTTCGAGCACCGCCGAGGCACACTATCGATGGAACTGGAGCGCGCGCGATTATCTCGAACCGCACCTGCGCTACTACACGCAGACAGCGGCCGATTTCTACCGGACGTACCTGGTCGACGGCAATCCGCTGCCGGAGAACGCCTCGCCCGACCAGCGGCTCGCTGACATGGATGCCGTGACGGTTGGACTGAAGTACGGCCGGCGCACCCAGGTCGGCGAGTTTTCCCTGCGCCTCGAATACTATCGCCAGACGGGAGAGCCTGATCCGGCACCCATCGGCGTGCAGGCGACCTTCGACCTCGTTCCGCCCCTGACCGCCGTCATCGCACAGTTCGGGTACAAGTTCCGCTTCTGAGCCGCGCCATGAGCGCACCGACGCCTCCGGCTCCCATCCAGCTGCGCCGCGAGCAAGGCTACTGGCGCGGCGCCTTCGTCGCCATGGCGAATCCGTGCGAGGTTCTGTGCGACACGGACGACGGGGTGGCTGCTGATCGCATCGTCACCCTGGCCGCGCGCGAAGCGCTGCGGGTGGAGAGCAAGTTCAGCCGCTATCGCACCGACAACATCGTGCACGCGATCAATACCAGCCGTGGACGCGCGCTCTGCGTCGATGCCGAAACCGCCGAGCTGATTGAATTTGGAGCGACCCTCTGGCAACTGAGCAGAGGCGCTTTCGACCTCACCTCCGGCGTGCTGCGCCACGCCTGGCGCTTCGATCCGCCCGGCAGCATGCCATCGGCCGAAACAATCGCCGGGCTCATGACGCGCGTTGGCTGGCAGCGCGTGCGTTGGCGAGACCCCGAGCTCACGTTGCCCGAGGGCATGGAGATCGATTTGGGCGGCATCGGCAAGGAGTATGCGGTCGATCGCGTAATCGCAGTGTTGGAGCGGTTCTCCGGCACGCCCTTGCTGGTGAACTTCGGCGGCGATTTGCGTGCCACGGCGCCGCCGCGCGTCACGCCCGCCTGGCACGTGGGCATCGAGTCGGTCGTCGCCTCGGGCACGGCGAGCCGGGTCATCGAATTGCGCAACGGCGCCCTCGCCACCAGCGGCGATACACGCAAGTTCATAGAGGTGAACGGGCGACGCTACGGTCATATCGTCGATGCGCGCACGGGTTGGCCCGCGCCGCACGCGCCGCGTACGGTCACGGTCGCGGCCGACACCTGCACGCAGGCAGGCAGCTTCGCAACCCTCGCGATGCTCAAGGGAGAGGATGCGACTGAGTTTCTCGACCGGGAGGCGGTGCAGTATTGGTGCTGCACCTGAGGGGGCGCCGCGCTACTTCAGGTCGTACGCCACGACGCTGTTCTTGAAGAACGTCGGCACGTAAACGACGCGATTCTTCGGGTCGTAGCCGATGTCGGCCGAATTGATCTTCTGCTCGTGCGTGTCGAGCAGCACCTCGCGCGTGCCATCGCCCTTCACGTAGTAGATCGTGCCGTGCCAGCAGGAGACGATGAAATCGTTGCCGGTGACGTTCTCCACGCCATCGACGCCGCCCGGCATGCCGTCGCTCAGGAGTTTCAAGCTGCGATCCTGGCCCACGCGATAGAGGCCCTCGCCGTCGAGCAGGTAGAGCGCGCCGTCGTGAAACAGCAAGCCGTTCGGGCCCTTGAGGTTCTCGAAGTGCACTGCGGGCTTGCCGTCCTTGATGGCGAAGACCTTCTTCTTCTTGGAATCGGAAACGTACACGGTTCCGTCCGCGCCGATCGCGATGTCGTTGAGTCCCTCGGACCCGGGAACCGCGATGCGTTCGGCGATCGCGCCCTTGTCGATGTCGATCACGACCACGTTCGTCAGGTCGCCGACATAGAGCCGTGAGCCGCGCATCGCCATGCCCTTGGGCGCGCTCAGGCCGCTGACCCAATCCACCGCGATGATCTTGCCGTCGAGGCCGACCCTGGCGATCGACCCTTTGCTGTCGTTACCCCAGGGCTCGCCGTCGATGTTGGAGACATAGAGAACCTTGCGCCCGGCATCGAAGAGCACCGACTCCGGGACCTTGAGCTGCGCTTCGGTCTCCCACTTCTTCACGAGCCGTTGTGATTCGGCATTAGCGGAGACAGCTACGACTGCAAATATTGCAAGGGCGATGATGATTTTCATGGCACTTCCAGGTGTCGGGTGAGTTGACGTTGACCAGCGAGGCGATGTGGTGGTTCGGAAACCGTCAGCGCCACGCACGCGCGACGTTCGCGTGGAATTCGATCACCACGTGGTTGTCACGAGTCACCTCTTTCAGTGGCTCTCGCATCTCGTCGCTGAGGGCGGCGACCATCTCCTGTCTCTGCGCGACCGTCAGTCCCTGCATGGCGGGAATCGCAGCGGTGTCGACTTCGATCTCGCCGGCGAGAAACATCTCGGGGTTGGGAAAGCGCGACGTGATCGAGACCGGCTCGATTTCGATGCGCTGAAATCCGGCAGCGGAGAGCAGTGCGCGCAGCGCGCCCGGTTCGCCGAGCGCAAAGATCGATTCGAGAGCGCCGACGCCGAGCTTGCGCTCGATGAGACGGTCGAGGGTCCGGTAGAACGGGTGGCGCTCGATCCCCTGCCAGACATTCAGTGAAACACGGCCGCCGCGCGCCAGCACGCGGTGCACCTCGGCGAGCGCACGGGGCCGGTCGTCGAAGAACATCAGCGCGAACTGCGACAGCACGAGATCGAAGCTGCCATCGGGAAAGGGCAGGGCTTCTGCACGTCCTTCATGCCACTCGATGTTCAGCCCGTCGCGGCCCGCGATCGTGCGCGCCACTGCCAGCATGTCGGGGCTGCGATCGATGCCTGTGATCTTCCCCTTCTTGCCGAGGCGTGCCGCCACCTGCCGTGCGACGATTCCGGTTCCGCAACCCAGGTCGAGAACCCGCTCGCCTGCCGTGGGGTTCGCACCCTCTATGAGATGTGCAGCCCACGGCGTGAACAGCGTGGGCACCATGTAGCTTTCGTAGCCTTCAGCTGGATTGCTCATGGGTTCCTCTCCCGTAGGTCAGTCCCAGGTCGTCGCCTTCTCCTCGAACTGCGGTGAGCTCGCACGCACCACGCAAAAGCGCTGGCCGGTGGGTGCTTCCATCACCACCCATCTCTTTATCTTCTGTATGCGCTTGGCGCCGAGCTTCTCCAGCCGTGCCACCTCTGCTTCGATGTCGTCGGACTGGATGTCGATGTGCACGCGGCTCGGATGCTTGCACGCTCTGCACCTCGATGTGCAGGCCGTGCTGCGGGTCGGGCAGGCGAATGTATTCGCCGTCGTCGGGATCATCGTTCCGGCGCGTTTCGAGTCCAAGCGCCTTACCCCAGAAGGCGGCGGCGCCTTCGAGATCGTCCGTCTGACAGTCGATGATGATCCCGGCCAGCATGCTCTTGTGCACGATGCTCTCCTTCAGTGCGATTCGTAGGCGAACAGATACGAGCGCCCACCCAGCCCCCGCATCTGCGACAGGATCCATGACTGCCGCTCGTGGACATAGTTCGACGGTGCGTTGACCTTGAAGCGCCGCGGATTCGGCAACACCGCGGCCAGCAGGGCAGCGCGCTCCGCCGTCAGCCAACGGGCGGAGCCGCCGAAGAAATAGCGGCTGGCCGCTTCCACGCCGTACACGCCGCGGCCGAACTCCGCCACGTTGAGATAGACCTCGATGATCCGTTGCTTGGGCCACAGCCCCTCGATCAGCACGGTGAAATAGGCCTCCAGCCCCTTGCGCACGAAGCTCTTGCCCTTCCACAGGAACAGGTTCTTGGCGACCTGCTGGCTGATCGTGCTCGCGCCGCGGAGCCGTTTGCCTTTGCCATCGGCGTGCGCGCGGATCGAGTCATCGATCGACTTGAGATCGAAGCCCCAGTGCTGCGGAAAGCGCTGATCCTCCGCGGCAATCACCGCGAGCGGCGCATAGCCGGCGAAATGTTCTCGTAGTCGACCCATCGGTGGCGCTGCTTGTACGTGCGGTCGCCGGCAGACAACGCCTCGAGGCGGGCATCCAGCATGAAGGCGCTGACGGGCGGGTCGACCCAGCGCAGCACCAGCACCACCAGCACGGTGAGGACGATCCAGGCGGTCACGAGCCAGACCAGCCCGCGCCAGAGCCGGCCGGCCAGACTCCGCTGCGTCATCGCGTGCGAAGTCTCCGTCAGCCAGGCTGCTCGGTGCGGCGCGCGGATTCGATCGCGACCGTTTCGAGCGGCGTGTCGTCGTAACCCCTTGCGCCGGCCCGTGCGCACCTTGGCGATGCGGTCGATCACGTCCATGCCGGCCGTGACCTTGCCGAACACGGCGTAACCGAAGTTGCCCGCCTTGTGATCGAGAAAGACGTTGTCCTTGAGATTCACGAAGAACTGCGAGGTGGCGCTGTTGACGTCGTTGGTGCGCGCCATCGACAGCGTGCCGCGCTCGTTCTTGAGACCGTTGTTCGCCTCGTTCTTGATCGGCGCGCGCGTCTGCTTGGCTTCGAGCTCCGCGGTGAGCCCGCCGCCCTGGATGACGAAGCCCGGCACCACGCGGTGAAAGGTCGTGCCGTCGAAGAAGCCGTCGCTCACGTAGCGCAGGAAGTTTTCCACCGTGATGGGCGCTTCCTTGGGATAGAGCTCCACGGTGAACTCGCCCTGCGAGGTCTTGAACTGGATGGTTGGATTCATGCGGCTGGTCTCCTCCCCGCAGTGACCCGATCGTGTCCGGCGAGGTCCTTGAGGCTGCGTATGGTACTCAAACCGGCACGCGAGAGCAGCGCGGCCGACGGCCCGGCTCTGCGTGGCGCCGTGCTCGAGCGCAAGCCAACCGCCGGGACGCAGGTGCTCGCGGGCGCGCGCGGCGATGCGCTCGATCGCCTCGAGACCGCTTGGGCCCGGGACCAATGCAGTCGCGCGGTTCGGCCGCGAGCTCCGGGCTTCGCAAGGCCGCGTCGTCCGCCGCGACGTAGGGCGGGTTGGAGACGATGACGTCGAAGTGCATGGCGCCGACCGGGTCGTACCACTGGCCGACGAAAAACGAAACATTGGCGAGCTCGAGGCGCTCGGCGTTGCTGCAGGCGAGCGTGATGGCCTGCTCTGAAGCATCGGTGGCAATCACGCGGGCGGCAGGTCGATCGTGGGCAATCGCAAGGGCCACGGCACCGCTGCCCGTACCGAGATCGAGCACCTTGGCGTGCTGGTCCGCAGGCAGCACCTCCAGCGCGAACTCGACCAGCAGCTCCGTCTCCGGGCGGGGCACGAGCACGTGTGGGTTGACTTCGAGGTCGAGCGACCAGAATTCGCGCCTGCCGACAATGTAGGCGACCGGCTCGCCGCGCTGGCGACGGGCGACGCCGTGCCAGAACCGTTCACGGGTCGCGGGCGAGAGCACCTCGCCGCCATGGGACAAGAGGAAGCTGCGCGACTGCTCGAGGCAGGCGGCCAGCAGCAGCTCGGCGTCGAGCCGGGCCGTGGTGCTCGCGTCGCCCAGCTTTGCGATGGCCTCTTCAAGAACAGCGGCGATGGTCTCGGGCGTTTCGCTCATGGGCGTGCGCAGGACATTAACGTACAATCCGGCATCCATTCATCCCCGAGACGATTCGTTTCTTCATGCAAGTCTACTCCAGCGTGCTCGAGATGATCGGCCGCACACCGCTGCTGCGCGTCAATCGTTTCGACACCGGGAAGTGCGAACTGTACCTCAAGCTCGAGCTCATGAACCCGGCCGGCTCGATCAAGGACCGCATCGGCGTGTCCATGATCGAGGAGGCCGAGCGGCGCGGCGACATCAAGCCCGGCGACACCCTGGTCGAAGCGACCGCCGGCAACACCGGACTGGGCGTTGCGCTGGTCGCGGCAGCAGAAGGGCTATCGGCTGGTGCTGGTGCTGCCCGACAAGATGAGCCAGGAGAAGATCTTCAACCTGCGCGCGCATGGGAGCCGAGGTCATCCTGACGCGCTCGGATGTCGCCAAGGGCCATCCCGAGTACTACCAGGATCTCGGCGAACGGCTGGCGCGCGAGCGCGGCGCCTATTTCATCAATCAGTTCGGCAATCCCGACAATCCCAAGGCGCACGAATCGACGACCGCGCCCGAGATCTGGGAGCAGATGCAGGGACGGCTCGACGCCGTGGTCGTCGGCGTCGGCTGCAGCGGCACGATCGCCGGGCCTCGCGCATTTCTTCAAGCGCACCGCGCCGCACGTCGAGATCGTGCTCGCCGATCCGCAGGGCTCGATCCTCGCGGAGTACATCGCACACCGGCAAGCTGACGCAGAAGGGGGCGTGGCTGGTCGAGGGCATCGGCGAGGATTTCATTCCAAGCATCTGCGACTTCTCGCTGACGCGCCGCGCCTACAGCATTTCCGACACGGAATCCTTCTCCACCGCGCGCGAGCTGCTGCTGCGAGAAGGCGTACTCGCCGGCTCCTCCACCGGCACGCTGCTCGCCGCGGCGCTGCGCTACTGCCGCGAGCAGACCGACGCCCAAGCGCGTGGTCACGTTCGCCTGCGACACCGGCGACAAGTACCTGTCGAAGCTGTTCAACGATTTCTGGATGGAGGATCAGGGCTTCATCCACCGCGAGCAGCTACGGCGACCTGCGCGACCTGATCGGGCGCCTGCACAGCGAACAGGCGACGGTCACGGTGGGGCCCACGGACATGCTGACCACCGCGCACAACCGCCTGCGCAACGCCGGCTTCTCGCAGTTGCCGGTGATGGATGGCGATCGGCTGATCGGCGTCCTCACCGAGGACGACATCATGCGGTTCGGGTTCGGACATCCGGAGCGACTGTCATCAGCCGGTGCGCGAGGCGATGCAGACCGCCTTCATCAGCGTTCCCAAGGAAATGCCCGTCGGCAACCTCGTGTCGATCCTGCAGGTCGCGCCCTACGCCGTGGTCATGGACGACGCGCAATTCCTCGGGCTGATCACCCGCACCGATGTGCTCAACTACCTGCGGCGCCAGGCCTGAGACAATTCAATGAAGCGTAAGCAACCAGGCAAGAGCGGATTCGCCACCCGCGCGATCCACGCCGGCCAGTCCCCGGATCCCAGCACCGGCGCGGTGATGCCGCCGATCTACGCGACCTCGACGTACGTGCAGACGAGTCCCGGCGTGCACCAGGGCTTCGAGTACTCGCGCACGCAGAACCCGACGCGCATGGCCTACGAGCGCTGCATCGCCGACCTCGAGGGCGGCACGCACGGCTTCGCCTTCGCCTCCGGCATGGCGGCCACCGCGCACGGTGCTGGAGCTGCTCGATACCGGCAGCCACGTGATCGCGATGGACGATCTCTACGGCGGCACGTTTCGCCTGTTCGAGCGCGTGCGGCGGCGCTCCGCGGGCCTCGAGTTCACCTTCGTCGATCTGAGCGACACCGCGGCGCTGGCGGCGGCGTGCGGCCGAACACGCGGCTGATCTGGATCGAGACGCCGACCAATCCGACGCTGCGGCTCGTCGACCTCGCGCGGCGTCGCGCGACTGGCGCGAGAGCGCGGCATCCTCACCGCGGTCGACAACACCTTCGCGACGCCGTGGATCCAGCGGCCGCTCGAGCTCGGCTGCGACATCGTGATGCATTCGGCCACCAAGTTCCTGAACGGCCACTCCGACATGGTCGGCGGCAGTCGCGGTGGTCGGGCGAGGCGGCACTCGCCGAGCAGATCGGCATTCCTGCAGAACGCGATCGGCGCCATCGGCGGTCCGTTCGACAGTTTCCTGGCGCTGCGCGGCCTGAAGACGCTGCCACTGCGCATGCGTCAGAGCAGCGAGAGCGCGCTCGCGATCGCGAGTCTGGCTCGAGAAGCACGCGCGCGTCGAGCGAGTGCTGTATCCGGGCCTCGAGAGTCATCCGCAGCACGCGCTGGCGCGCCGGCAGATGCAGAACGGCTTCAGCGGCATCGTGACGTTCTTCATTCGCGGCGGACTGGAGGCGGCGCGGCGCTTTCTCGAACGCTGCGAAATCTTCGCGATTGCCGAGAGCCTCGGCGGCGTCGAGAGCCTCATCGATCATCCGGGGATCATGACGCATGCGTCGGTGCCCGCCGAGCAGCGCAAGGCGCTCGGCATCAGCGATGGCTTGATCCGCATGTCGGTCGGCATCGAGGACCTCGATGACCTGATTGCCGATCTCGAGGCTGCGCTGGAATAGACGAGACGTCGGGCCGCGCCCACCCGGCACTCTCTTACTCTTTACTCTTCGGCGTTGAGCTGCTCGGCCTGGTATTCCTGCGTCAGCGGCTCGATCAGCTCGTCGAGCTTGCCGTTCATGATCTCCGGAAGACGATACAGCGTGAGCTCGATGCGGTGATCGGTGACGCGTCCCTGCGGGAAATTGTAGGTGCGGATGCGCTCGGAGCGGTCGCCCGAGCCGACCTGGAGCTTGCGTGTCTGGGCTCGCTCGCGCTGCTGCTTCTCCTGCTCGGCAGCGAGCAGGCGAGCCTTGAGCAGCGACATCGCGCGTGAGCGATTCTTGTGCTGCGAGCGCTCGTCCTGGCACTCGACCACGATGCCGGTCGGCAGGTGCGTGATGCGCACCGCCGAATCGGTCTTGTTGACGTGCTGGCCGCCGGCGCCCGAGGCGCGATAGGTGTCGATGCGCAGTTCGGCCGGATTGATCGCGATCTCCTCGACCTCATCCAGCTCGGGCAGGATCGCCACCGTGCACGTCGAGGTGTGAATGCGTCCCTGCGCCTCGGTCTGCGGCACGCGCTGCACACGATGCGTGCCCGATTCGAACTTGAGCCGCGAGAACGCCCCGCGACCCACGATGCGGCTGATGATCTCCTTGTAGCCGCCGTGCTCGCCCGGGCTCTCGCTCAGGAGCTCGACGCGCCAGCCGCGCCCTTCCGCGTAGCGCGAGTACATGCGCAGCAGGTCGCCGGCGAAGATCGCGGCCTCGTCGCCGCCGGTGCCGGCGCGCACCTCGAGATAGATGTTGCTGTCATCGCGCGGATCGCTCGGGCACCAGCAGCTTTCTTGAGCTCGCCCTCCTGCGACTCGAGCTGCGCGTCCAGCGCGCGACTTTCCTCTTCACCGAGGGCGCGCGTCGCGGCATCGCTTTCGGCGGCGAGCTCGTGTGCAGTCGACAGGTCGCGCTCGAGCCGCGCGATACTCGTCGTAGCGCTGCGCGAGCGGTTGCAGGCGCGCGTATTCCATCGAGAGATCGCGAAAGCGGTTCTGGCTGGAGGCGGCATCCGGTTCCGCGAGCAGCCGGCCGAGCTTCCTCGAAGCGCTCGGCGAGCTTGTCGAGTTTCTGGCGGATCGAGGCTTTCATGACGGCGCGGGATTATGGAGCCTCGTCCTGACCAACTCAAGTGAGCCCCGCAGCACGCATTTTTTGCAATGAGTCGCGGCGAACCCTGCGGCGCGCGCGTGCGTCTATAGTGTGGACATGCCCGTCGACTCGCGCTCACTTCTCATCGTCTGCTCCTGTCTGCTCGCCGTCTCGGCCGCCGGGTGTGCGAGCCAGCCGGTCAACGGGCGCTCACCAGGCAGCAGCGAAGCGGGCACCGACGCGAACTCGCACATCATGGTCGCCGAGATCGCCTTGCAGCGCGGCGAGTATCACACCGCGGCAGACCGAGTACGTCGCGGCCGCCAGCTCACGTCCGATGCGACGCTCTCCCAGCGCGCCACCAGCGTCGCTTTCGAGAATGGACAACTCACAGCCGCGGCGGCGGGCGCGCGGCGCTGGCTCGAGCTCGAGCCCCAGAGCGTCGACGCGCATCGCTACCTGGCCGTGACCGCGTTGCGCCTGCACCTGCTCGATGAATCACTGCGGCATTTCGAGCCGGTGCTGGCCGCCGCCTACGCGACGCCGGCGGCGGGATTTCTCGATTTCAGCGCCACGCTGAGCGATGAGGACAATGCCTACGGCGTGCTGCGCGTGACCGAGGGACTTGCGGAACGCCACAAGAAAGTGCCGGAGGCCCATTACGCCATCGCGGTCGCGGCACTGCGCGCCTACACTACGAGCTGGCGGTCAAGAGCTGCCGCGAGGCGCTCGAGCTCGATCCGGATTTGCGACGCGGAACAGCTGCTGGCGCGCGCGCTGGTGGTGAACGGCCAGAACGACGAGGGGCATCGCGCTCGCGCGCAAGCGTGTGCAGGCGTTGAACGATACGAACTCGCGCCTCGAGCTCGCGCTGCTGCTGAGCGCGGCCAACGAGGAGGAGGCGGCGCGCACCGAGCTCAACGCCTTGCTGGAGGTTCCCGAGGCGCGCCCCGAAGCCCTGCGCACGCTCGCGGGTCTCGATCTCGCCGCCGGCAAATTCGACGATGCCACCACGCGCTTCAACGAGCTGCTGGGCGCGGGCCGCTACGTGAGCTTGTCGTTCTACTCGCTCGGCCTGATCCACGAGCGGCGCCGCGACCCGTTGCGCGCCGTGCATTACTACACGCGCGTCACGAGCAGGACCGTACGCGAGCGATGCCCAGCTGCGCGCCGCGCGCCTGCTCGCGGGCACTGGCGCGCGCGACCAGGCGATACGAGCTCCTCGACACATACACGGCGGATCACCCCGAGAGCGACGTCGACATCTCGATCGGGCGCGCCCAGCTCCTCGCGGAGGAGGGCGACTCCGAGAGCGCGCTCGCCATCCTCGATGACATCGCGACGCGCTATCCGGACAGCGTGTCGCTGCAATACGCACGCGGCGTGACGCTCGACCGGCTCGGCCAGGTCGATGGCTCGATCGAGACCTTGCGCGCCCTTCTTGCCAGGAGCGGCCGAGGATCCGGTGGCGATGAACGCACTCGGCTATACGCTCGCGGAGCACAACCGCGACCTGCGCGAGGCGCAGACGCTGGTGCGCGAGGCACTCGAGATGACGCCGGACAACGCTGCCGTCCAGGACAGCATGGGATGGACGCTGCACCGCCTGGGGCAAGCAGCGCGATGCGCTCAAGTGGCTGACCAAGGCGTATGCCGTCGGAAAAGGACGCGGAGATCGCCGCGCACCTCGGCGAAACCCTGTGGGATCTCGGGCAGCGCTCGCAGGCGCGCGCCGTCTGGGATGAGGCGCTCGCGAACGATCCGGATCACCGCTACCTGCTGAATACCCTGCGTCGCTATCCCGACTGATCCGCCAGCCCTCATGGGGCAGCCAGCATCTCGTAACTTCCATCGGCTACCGCGCGCGTGTCTCGCGGCGCTCGTGATCGCGGGCTGCGCCACCGACACCGCCGGCGCCGCCCACGGACTGGAATCGCGCCAAGATGGAACGCCAGCAACTCGAGCGCTGGCAGATGAAGGGACGCGCCGCGGTCGCGACCGCCAACGATGGCTGGACGGCCTCGGTGGCGTGGAATCAGGACTCGGCCCGTTCCGAACTACGGTTGCAAGGTGCGCTCGGTGTCGGCGGCGTGCATGTGACGAGCGACGGCCAGGCGGTCGAGATCGAAACCAGCAAGGGCGAAAAGATCAACGCCGACGACGGCGCCGCGGCGCTCGAGCAGACCATCGGCGTTGCGCTGCCGCTCGGGAAGCCTGCGCTATCTGGCTGCTGGGCGTGCCGGACCCGGCACGCCGGCCGTGGAAGAGCTCGCGATACCGGGCGCCTGAGCCGGCTCGAGCAGAACGGCTGGCAGGCGACATACGACCGCTACGCGTATAAGAATGACGCCTGGCTGCCGCGCCGCATGCGCCTCGAGAAGGGGCCGTGCGCGTGAGAGTGATCGTCGACGATGGAGTTCTGAGATGGGGCGAGCGGATGGATCCCTGGCCGGCGCCGGCGAAGCTCAATCTGTTCCTGCACGTCCTCGGCCGCCGGCCGGACGGCTATCACGAGCTGCAGACCGCGTTTCAATTCATCGATCTGTGCGACGAGATCTCGTTCGACCGCGTCCTGACGGCCAGGTGATCCGCGCGTCGAGGGCCCCTTCGATGTGCCGCCGATTCGATGACCTCGTGGTGCAGGCCGGCCGCCGGCTGCAGAAGGAACAGAGAACCTGCCGCCCGCTGGGCGTCAGCATTCACGTGCGCAAGCGCATCCCCCTGAATTCCGGGCTGGGTGGCGGCAGCTCCGATGCGGCCACCACGCTGGTCGCGCTCAACGCCTTGTGGGGACTGGGCTTGAGCGTCGAGCGACTGGCCGATATCGGGCTCGACCTCGGCGCCGACGTGCCCGTGTTCGTACGCGGGCGGTCCGCCTGGGCGGAGGGCATTGGCGAGCGGCTCACGCCGACGGAGCTGCCTGAAATGGCTTATGTGGTGATCTATCCGGGCGTCGGCGTCAGTACCCGCTGAAATCTTTCAGGCCCCTGAATTGACAAGAAATTCCGACCCCATCACAATACGCGCCTTTTTGGAGTCGGACGGTCGGGAACGACTGCGAGCCGGTGGTGCGGGCGCGCTACCCGCAGGTGGCTGCGGCGCTCGACTGGCTCAGTCGACTTCGCTCCGGCGCGACTCACCGGTACGGGCTCGTGCGTGTTCGCGCCTGTGCACGATTTCAAACGCGCGGAACGGCTGGTGAGCAGGTGCCCGTTCGGGCTGGCAAGGTTTTCTGGTTCAGGGACGCAATCGATCGCCCTTGCTCGAACGACTCGAGCGGGCGGGCAGTGCGGCGTCCGGGCGGACGCGGCTTTAACGCGATTTCGGCTGGGGTGTCGCCAAGCGGTAAGGCAGCGGGTTTTGATCCCGCCATACGGAGGTTCGAATCCTTCCACCCCAGCCATTTATCGGGAGCACCGGTGGAACGATCGATCGATTTCGTCGATGGCGCTGTTCACGGGCAATGCCAATCCGGCGCTGGCGCACGAGATCGCGCGGCACCTGCACGTGCCGCTGGGCCGCGCCTACGTGGGTCGGTTCAGCGACGGCGAGGTGAACGTCGAGCTGATGGAGAACGTGCGCGGGCGCGACGTGTTCATCGTGCAGCCGACCTGTCCGCCGGCGAACGACACGTTGATGGAGTTGCTGGTGATGACCGATGCCTGCCGACGGGCGTCGGCGGCGCGCATCACGGCGGTGGTGCCGTATTTCGGCTACGCGCGCCAGGATCGGCGGCCGCGCGCCACGCGCATGGCCATCACGGCCAAGCTGGTGGCCAACATGATCGCGAGCGCGGGCGTCGACCGATTGCTGACGGTCGATCTGCACGCCGATCAGATCCAGGGTTTCTTCGACATCCCGGTGGACAACGTCTACGCATCGCCGGTGCTGCTGGGCGATGCGTGGAAGCAGGAGCTACCAGAACATGGTGGTGGTGTCGCCGGACGTGGGCGGTGTGGTGCGCGCGCGCGCGCTGGCGAAACGCCTCGATGATGCCGAACTCGCCATCATCGACAAGCGCCGGCCGCGGCCGAACGAGTCGAAGGTGATGAACATCATCGGCGAGGTCGAGGGCAAGACCTGCGTGCTGATCGACGACATGGTCGATACCGCGGGCACGTTGTGCCAGGCGGCGCAGGCGCTCAAGGACGAAGGGCGCTCGAGCGCGTGGTGGCCTACATCACGCACCCGGTGCTGTCGGGCAACGCGGTCGAGCGCATCTCGAAGTCGGTGCTGGATGAACTGGTGGTCACGGACACGATTCCGCTGTCGGCCGGCGGCGCAGGCGTGCAAGCAAGATCCGCCAGCTGAGCGTGGCGGGATTGCTGGCGGAGACGATCCGCCGCATCAGCGACGAGGAGTCGGTGAGCTCGCTGTATATTGATTGAAAGATTTTGGCGATCGAATGATTGTTGGGTGCCGGCATTGGTCGCGATGCGCCGTGCCGTGTTTGTGATGTAACTGGAGATGATTATGAAAACCTCTTTCGAACTCGTCGCCGAGTTCCGCGAGACGCAAGGCAAAGGTGCGAGCCGCCGCCTGCGTCACGATGGGAAAGGTGCCGGCAATTCTGTATGGCGGGCACGCGATCCGCGCACGCTCGACGCTCGACCATCAGAAGCTGCTGCATCTGCTCGACAACGAGCGCTTCTATTCGACCATCCTCAGCGTGAAGGTGGGCGATCAGACGCAGGCGGCGATCCTGAAGGACGTGCAGCGGCACCCGGTGCAAGCAACGCGATCGTGCACGTCGATCTGCAGCGCGTCGAGGAGAACGAGAAGATCCGCATCAGCATTCCGCTGCACTTCAAGGGCGAGTCGATCTCGACCGGGCGTCAAGTCGCAGGGCGGCATCGTGTCGCACATGCGCACCGACACTGGACGTCTCCTGCCTGCCGAAGGATCTGCCGGAATTCATCGAGGTCGACATCTCCGGACTGTCGCTCAACGAGAGCATCCATCTGTCGGAGCTCAAGGTTCCCGAGGGCGTGCAGCTCGGTGGAGCTGGCGAACGGACGCGACAGCAGCCGTGGTGTCGATCCACAGCCCGCGTGCGAGGAAGAGCCGGAGCCGACGGCGGTCGCAGCGGTGGCGGAAGGCGCAGTGCCGGCGGAAGGTGCGGCAGCAGCGCCCGGCAGCGCCGGGGCAGCCCACCGGCAGGCGCGCCGGGCAGCGCCGGGCGCCGATGCGGCCGAAGAAGGCCGAAGGCGCGGCGAAGAGGCCAAGAAGGCGACGCCAAGAAGGAACCGGCAAAGAAAGACGCCAAGAAGTAAGTTCCGCAGTCTGGCGGTGCGCAGAGGGGCCGCCCGTCCGGGACGGCCCTTGCTTTTTCCATTTTCCTTTCTAACGAGTTCGCTTCACATGGCTGGTTTACCGCTTCGCGCTCATCGTCGGTCTCGGCAATCCGGGGCCCGAACATCGCGCTCACGCGTCACAACGCGGGTTTCTGGTTCGTGGATGCGCTGCGCGCACGTCACGGCGGCGCGTTTCGCGAGTACCGCAAGTACTCAGGCGGAGACTGCGCGCATCACGCATCGAGCGACCACGAGATCGTGCTGCTCAAGCCGCACGACCTACATGAACCGCAGCGGCCTCGCGATCCGCAGCGTGAGCGACTTCTACAAGATCGCCGCCGGACGAGATCCTGGTGGCGCACGACGAGCTCGATCTGCCGGTGGGCACGGTGCGCCTGAAGCGAGGCGGCGGCGCACGGCGGTCACAACGGCCTGCGCGACACCATCGCGCACATCGGCGAGGACTTCTGGCGCCTGCGCCTCGGCATCGGCCATCCCGGCAACAAGGCCGAAGTCATCGACTACGTGCTGACGCGCGCGCCGCGCGACGAGGAGGAAGCGCATCCTCGAATGCGTCGGCCGCGGCGGTCGAGATCATGCCGCTGCTGCTCTCGAGCAGGGCGCGGAGAAGGCCATGAACAAGCTGCACGCGCAAGAACGAGCCGGGCGCAAGCGGAAGAACACCAAGTCAACGTCCCAACCCTCGAGATCCCCATGCCCATTCGATGCGGAATCGTCGGTCTGCCGAACGTCGGCAAGTCCACCCTGTTCAACGCGCTGACGCGCGCGCAGATCGCGGCGGAGAACTATCCGTTCTGCACCATCGATCCGAACGTCGGCGTCGTGCCGGTGCCGGATCCGCGGCTCGACGCAGCTCGCGGCGATCGCGCGAGCCGGAGAAAATCCTGCCCGACGACGGTGGAGTTCGTGGACATCGCGGGGCTCGTGGCCGGCGCATCGAAGGGCGAGGGCCTCGGCAACCAGTTCCTGGCGCACATCCGCGAAGTGGACGCGATCGCGCACGTGGTGCGCTGCTTCGAGGACGACGACGTCGTGCACGTCGCCGGGAAGATCGATCCGCTGCGCGACATCGAAGTGATCAACACGGAGCTCGCGCTCGCCGATCTCGACACCGTCGAGCGCGCCTGCAGCGCGCGACCAAGGCGGCGAAGGCCAGTGACAAGGACGCGCGTCGTGCGGCGCGATCTCCTGGAGCGCGTGCGGGCGCATCTGGACACGGGTCAAGCCGGCGCGCGCGCTGACGCTCGAGCGATGCAGAGCGCCTGGTGCTGCGCGACCTGCACCTGCTCACCGCCAAGCCGGTGATGTACGTCGCCAACGTTTCCGAAGACGGCTTCACCGACAATCCGCACCTCGACGCGGTGCGAGAAGCGCGCGCGTCGAGCGAAGGCGCGCTCGTCGTGCCGGTGTGCGCGGCGATCGAAGCCGAGATCGCGCAGCTCGAGGAGGCCGATCGCGCCGAGTTCCTGCACGAGCTCAAGCTGGACGAGCCGGGACTGAATCGCGTGATCCGCGGCGGCTATCAGTTGCTCGGGTCTGCAGACCTTCTTCACCGCGGGTCCGAAGGAAGTGCGCGCCTGGACGGTGCGCGCGGGTGCGACCGCGCCGCAGGCCGCCGGCGTCATTCACACGGACTTCGAGCGCGGCTTCATCCGCGCCGAGGTCATCGCGTTCGACGACTACGTCGCCAGCGACGGCGAAGCGGGGCGCGTGAGGCCGGGAAGATGCGGCTCGAAGGCAAGGAATACGTCGTGCGCGAGGGCGACGTCATGCACTTCCGCTTCAACGTCTGAGACTTGCGCCCGTCACTGACCATCGCCGAACGAGAGGTGTCTTTAGACAGAATCGCGCAGCCGACGTCAAACATATACTTCCGCTCGACGGGTGACGGCACCCGCAAGGATTGAGTGAGGGACTCAGGCGAAGGAGGGACCATGAGCATGGAGAGTTGGCGAAGAGCTGTTGCACTGAGCGTCATCACCAGTTTCCTGATGACTTCGTGCGCGTCGCTCGAGGACGTCGCAATCCCCGCCGCGGATCAGCCCGCCGCCACGCCCCCCGTGAAGGTCGGCGACACCGTCGAAGTGACTACCCGCGACGGTGAAAAGAAGCGATTCAAGGTCACCGCGGTGGATGCGGATGGAATCGCCGGCGAGGATGTGCGCGTGGCGTACAAGGACATGAGCATTCTTCGACTCGAGCACGGCACGGCCGAGAAGAGTACCAAGACTTCGCTCATCGTCATTGGCGTCCTGCTGCTCGTGGGGGCGGTGGCTCTTGCATCGGGAGGCGGCGGCTCCGGTGGGGGATATTGAAGGTCGCGCCGACTTGACACCCGCGCGAGCCCGCCCGGAGAATCGCCTCCCCTTGCGCAACGCAACGATGGTGAGGTAGCTCAGACGGTTAGAGCGAGGGATTCATAACCCCTAGGTCGCGGGTTCGATTCCCGCCCTCACCACCATCCTGCCGTCAAGAGACGGCCAGCGCACTCCGGACTGAACCGCAAATGGCCACGCGGGCGAGCTCCATGGTCGCTTCTGAATTCACTTGGCGCAATCATCCGGAGACGCCACGGAGCCTCAACTGCAAACCTGACCGTCTACCTCGATGCCGGACGGGCGCTGCCGATCGCGATCGTTCTCGGTGACCAGCGAAATGCTCTTGGCGTGCACAAGGTCGGGGCAGTCCTGCTTGAGCTCCATCCTGAAGCGCTTGCCTGAGGCGTCCACGACGTCGAGCGTGTGATCGTCGAGAGCACGGAACGACAGGACCTTCCCGGTCAGGTCCACCTCGTACGCGACCGCTTCCTTGCGAGCCTGGGCGAGCTGCGCCCGCTCTGCGACGTCCGCACCGACGTTGAACGCGAAGAGGATCATCAGAGTAATGGCCACTGCGCCGATGGACAAAACGATTCGAGTGATCATTGCCTATTCCTCCGAAACACGGGAGGCCTCGAACAAGAACCAGATTCGCCGTTCGGTCTCGTCGACCCAGACTTCGAGCAGGCTTGCTGTGGCCACATCGCCGCGCTCGTCGCACAGGCCATGCACGGCGCGCAACCGTGCAGCGAGCTGCATGTTGTCGTCGCGGAGCTCCGCCAGCATGTCAAGCGGCGTGACGTAGTCGGCGTCGCTATCCAGCACGCGCTGCAGGCGCGCGATGTGGCCGATCGAGCGCAGCGTGGTGCCGCCGATCTTGCGCACGCGCTCCGCGACGGCGTCAGTCGTGGCCAGAATCTGCTCGGCCTGCTCGTCGAGCAGCAGGTGGTAGTCGCGGAAGTGCGGCCCTGACACGTGCCAGTGGAAGTTCTTGGTCTTGATGTACAGGGCGAACTGGTCGGCGAGCAGCAGGTTGAGCGCGCCGGCGAGCTCGCGAGTGGCGTCGGCCTGCAAACCCGTCGGCGTGCTGAGCGGAGCCACCCGCCGCTCCTTGGCTGCGTTGACTGCGCTTCGACGGGCGCTCTGTTGGCCGACTGGATCGGTGCCGTTGCTGCGGTTCATGGATCAGCTCCTCTCAGGATGTGCGGTCAGCATCTGCCGGGCTGATTACGTGTGGACTTCAGGAACCAGCGGCCCCGTTACGGTTGTAATCGGGGCGCAGTGCGCGGGCGAGCGCTTCGGCGATGTCGCGCTTCACGAGCGGCTTGCGCAGCACGTCGCCCACGCCCGCCGCATGCGCCCGGTCGACGAGCTGGGCGTCGGCGTGGCCGCTCATCATGACGATGGGAAGGTCGCGGCGCAGGTGGCGGATCTCACGCGCGAGTTCCGTGCCGCTGAGCTCGGGCATCATCTCGTCCGTGAGCACGAGGTCGAAGCGCTGCGGCTCGGCGCGAAACGCCCTGAGCGCGGCAACACTGGAGTCGAAGCCGGCCGGCTCGTAGCCGAGCTCGGCGAGTGTCTCTTCTGCGAGCGCGACGAGTGGACGCTCGTCGTCCACGATCATCAGCGTCTCGCCGTTGCCGCGCGGTAGCTCCCGTGCCGTCTCGGGGGCGGGTCGCACCGCGTCGCCAGCAGCCGGCAGCCAGATCGTGAACGTCGTGCCGACCCCCGCTTGAGTCGCGGCATCGATCGCGCCGTCGTAGTCGGCGACGACACCGTGCACCAGCGCGAGGCCCAGGCCGTTTCCTTCGCCGGCACCCCGGCGCTCCAGCACTGTCCGCACGGCTCCGAGCAGATCTTCGCGCGTAAAAGGCTTCGCCATCAACCAGTGCGCGCCCAGCGCCTCCGCCGCTCGCTTCGAATCCGCGAGACCGGGGCTCACCTGAGCGGACATCGCGATCACCGCGGCGCCCGCGTATGCCCGCTTCACGGCGCGCACGATCTCGATCCCGGCATGCCGTGGCATATAGAGGTCGACAATCACAACGTCCGCGCGCTCACCTGCCGGCAGCTCGCGCAGTCGCCGCTCGCGGACGAAATAGCCCGCCGCCGTCAACCACTCCTTCAGTAGTCCGCGCAACGGAGCGTCGTTCTCGATGATGTCGATGCTCGACACTGCTTTCATCCGTCATGGCGCCGGCGAATTCGCGCCAGCATCGGTTCATTTAACGGTGCAAACATTGGACGCCGATTTCGCTGCAGTGCGACGCCGTTACAGTTGTAATTCACTCACGGCCGGTACCAGAGGGCGGGGCATGCCAGTTGCACACTTACCCGCTGCGGCGCTGTGCAAATGCCATGATCTGCCGCGCGAGCCCCGCATAGTCGCCGCTGAAATGATGCCCGCGACCGACTTCCTCGCTGGTCACGAAGGGCTCTTTCAACCCCGGACAGGCGGAGTGCTTCTCGCCCGCGCCGTGCAGGCACAGGATCGGAACGGTGGTGAGCTGTGCGATCTCCGGCACCAGCGCCAGCTCTCCTGCATGTCTGCCGGGAAGCCAGTCGCTGACTCCGACCTCGAAGCTCGCGGTAGGCGCGGGACCGAGCAGCGCCAGGACCGCGACCCTCGATTGAATGTCGCGCGGAAGCCGGGTCGCGATGAATGGCAGAACATCGGCACCGAACGAGTAGCCAATGAGCCAGAGTTCACGCGCATGCCATCGTTCGCTGTACTGGCGAAGCACGCGGGCAATGTCGGCGGCCGCATCCTCCGGCGATCGCTTCTGCCAGAAGTAGCGCAGGCTGTCGAGCGCGACGACGGGTGTACCCTGCGCTGCGAGCCTCGCCGCCAACTCACGATCGAGACCAGCCCAGCCGCCGTCACCGGTCACCAGCAGCGCCACGCGCCCGGTCGCGTTCGTTGCCTCGACTTCGTGCAGCGGCAGATCGTCGACGCTGGTCGGCGGCGCAGATATTGGGCTCCTGCTGCGGGCAACGACTCGGGCGTAGGCGTCCCGAAGTTGCGGAAGCCAGTTGCGTACGACGGAAAAGCCGTGCCCGACTTCGGGAAGGCGCACGACTTCCGCACCCGGGACACGTGCAGCGAATTGGTCCACAGCCGCAGCGCTGCAGACCTGATCGGCCTGGCCCTGAAAGGCGATCCAGGGATCGGTGAGATGATGCGCGGGCTCGACAATCACCGTACCGTGCTTCCCGGGCTGGTACTCGAGGCCCGCACCCGGACACAGCGCCGCGCCCCCGAAGTCCTGGTCCGCGCAGAAACCCAGGCTGATCGCGCCCGCGAACGTGCCCTGCGGAGCCTGTGCGAGAGCCGCGTATACAACGGTTGCACCGGACGAGTACCCGACCAGCACCGGGGGAAGATAAGAGCGAAGGCCGAGCTGGCCCTGCACGCGGTGGCTCAGGTTCTCGAAGTCGGCTGCCAGCGACTGGCATTGACCCGACCCCGTGAGCTTCAACGAGTCGAGATAACGCCGGATATCTATGCCTACGACCACAGCGCCCTGATCGACGAGCGCTTTCGCCATCGATAGGACGCCGAGGTGCCACCCGCCATCGCCGGACACGAACAGTGCGACGCTCGTCGGATCGGTGGCGGGAGTGTAGACGGTGACCGTCCCGAATCGTCCGGCGGGTAGCTGCGTTTCCGCGGAGCGCGCCGGCGCGACAGGCAGTGCGGCCAGGAGCAGTACCAGGAGAGCGCGAGCGTTCACTTGCTGACCAGGCCGCGCAGGCCGCCCGCGATCAGCACGGCGACGTCGGCGAGCACACCCGGCAGTCCTGCGCCACTGCGCGCCACCAGATACTTCGGCACCCATTCGGGGTGAAACTTGTCCTTGTAGCGGCGCAGCCCGTCGAAATTGTAGAAGTGCTCGCCGCGCCGGAAGATGAAGCCTCCCACCTTGTGCCAGGCCGGCGCCAGCGGGTGGCGGCCGAGCCCGGCGAGCGGAGCCATGCCGAGATTGAAGCGCGCAAAGCCGTTCCGGCTTCCCCACAGCATCAGCTCTGCGAACAGGTAATCCATCGTCCCGCGCGGGGCCTGAGAATCTTGCCGCATCAGGTCGATCGACAGCTCGCGTCCCGCTCCCCGCCACAGGTTCGCAAATGCCACGGGCGTCCAGCCAACACGCACGAGCGCGATGTCGAAGCGCCGCAGGTAGTCTTCGGAGAAGCTGCCGACTGAGAACCCCTTTTCGCTGGTGGACTTGGTCGCCAGCCACGCATCGGAGATCCGGCGCAGCTCAGGCAGCAACTGCGGAACCCGTTCTGCTGGCACACACTCGAAACGCGCTCCTTCGCGTGCTGCGCGAGCATGAGTCTGCCTGAGCAGCGCGCGCGCACTCCCCTCGAGCGAGAAGCTGGCGAGAGGCACATGCGCTTCTTCGCCGACTTTGAGCGCCCCCAGACCCAGGTCGACGTACAGCGGCAGGTAGTCGGCGTCGACCTGGTAGAAGACAATCCGTCCGCCGTGCAGGTCGCACAGCTCGCGAAAGCGCCAGACCAGTTCCTCCGCCCGCGCCCGCGGGCCGACGGGATCGCCCAGCGCGACCCAGCTGCGCCCCGCGACCTGATACATGAGGAAGGCATCGCCCGCATCGCTGAACAGCAGCCGCTTGTCGCCGGCGAGCGCAACATTGGCGAGACTCGCCGTCGAGCGCGTGATGATGGCATGGGCTCGCGCGATGTCGACGGGCATCGCCACAGCCGGAGCCGGTCTCGCCGGCCGCAACAGATTCATCGCGAGATAGCCGGTGGCGAGGACGATGACGAGCAGGGACGCGCGCAGCATGCGCGGCGCCTGCGCATCCGCGGCGAATGTCCACCAGAGATCGTTTGAGTACTCGACGTGGCGGTAGGCGAGGAAGCCGATCCAGAGCGCGGCGCCGATCACGCCGATGATGCTCACGGTCCAGGCCGGGGTGAATCGTTCGGCGAGGATCGAAGTCGGCCGGTAGAACGCGGAGCGCCCGAGCACCAGCAGAACCATAGCCACCGTCAACAGCAAGGCTTCCTCGAAATCGAGTCCCTTCAGCAACGTGGTCACGATGCCGGCCAGCATCAGCCAGAATGCGATGTAATAGGCCGCCCGCACCCGCCGCAGCAGCGCGCGAGCGAGGATGAGGAGTCCGACGCCGATCACGCTCGCAACGAGGTGCGAGACCTCGAGCACCGTGAGCGGCAGCAGCTCGCGGATTTCCGCAATACGCGCGTCGATCGCCGGGGTCGCGCCCGAGACGAGCAGGACCGCTCCGCTTACGAAACTGAGCGCGGCGATCACGTGCGGCACGACCGGCGCCACCGCAGTCGCAGCGAACGAGCGCATGCGCGCGAACCCGCGATGGATCAGTGTGACCTGCTGACCGATGAAGAGAGCCACGCCGACGAAGAACGGACCCGCGTAGTAGACGGCGCGATACGCGAGCAGCGACCCGAGCAACGCATCCGTGGGCACGCCGGGAAGCGCGAAGATCATCACGGCTTCGAACACGCCAAGTCCGCCCGGGACGTAGCTCAGGAGTCCCGCGGTAACAGCTGCCGCATAGGCCCCGAGCAGCGTGAGCAAGTCGACGTGCGCGCCCTCGGGTAACAGCATCCACAGCACGGCCGCCGAGATCGACAGGTCGCAAGCCGCGAGAACGAGTTGTGCGGGGGTGATGAGCTTTCCGGGCGGGCGCAGCAGCCAGCCGCGGATGGTCAGCGGTCTGCGCCAGATTGCGCCCCAGACGACGTAAGCGGTGATCGCGGCGGCACACGCCGTCCCGACAACGATGCCCGCGATCCGGCCGATTCCCAGAGCGGCTTCCGTACTTTGCGGGGTACCGAGCAACCCGATTGCCGCAAGCACGGCAAGACCGAGCCCGGTGGTGACGCTGCAGAAGACCGAAACGCCCACGATCTCGGCGGCATTGAGACCGAGGGGTGAGTAGAGGCGCAGCCGAATCGCTGCAGCGGTCAGCGCGGGCAGACTGAGGTTGTGTCCTAACGCGTTGGCGACGAATGACGTCAACAGTACGCGCGAATACGGCACGCGCCGTGCTACATAGCGGAGTCCCAGCCAGTCGTAGTAGCTGAGCAGCCAGTAGCTCAGGAGCGTGAGCGCGATGGCAGCCAGCAAGTCGAGGCGCGGTATCGAGTGTACGGTGGCCGCGATCTCTCGCAGCTGGAGATGCGTCAGCTCTCGGCTCAGGACATGGACGGCGGCAGCTCCCACCGCGAGTGCCGCGAGTGAACCGAGCCAGCGTGTCCACGTTTTTCGCGGCTGCGCCTGAACCGGCGTGCCGCGCTCCGCTACTACCGTAGCGTTCCGTCGAGGCATGATCGCGACCGACTGCATCCTTGCAGCCTGCGGGATCGCGATGCGCGGATGATTACCGCCGGCGTTACCGTTGTAACACGGTCTGCCTGGCGAACGCTCCGAGCTCGCCGGGAGCTCGGCCAGCAGCGGGCTAGCTCGCCGCCGCGTAGATCTCATGGGCGAGCTGCTGCGCGCGTGCGAGCCGCGTCGCGTCGAGTCGCTCCGCCAGCGCGCCGAGCTGGTTGAGCGCCGCATCACGAGCGGTCGGTGGAACACCGATCTCCAGTGCCGTGCTGATCAATGCGTAGGCGCGAACGTCATCTCGCGGCACGCCAATCCCATTCGCGTACATGCTGCCGAGGTTCGCCATGGCGGGCGAGTATCCCTGGTCAGCGGACCGCTGGAAGAGCGCGAGCGCCTTGCGCGGGTCCTTAGTGACGCCCAGGCCCTCGTTGTACAACACGGCCAGCTTGTTCTGGGCGGCGGCATCGCCTTGCGTTGCAGCGGGCTCCAGCCATTTCGCGGCATCGGTGTAGCTCTGCGGGACGCCGAGTCCGTGAAAGTAGGCCGTGGCGATGTTGCTCGCCGCGCTGACGGACCCGCTCTTGGCTGCCTTGAGGTACCAACCGACTGCAGCTACGTAGTCCCGAGGTACGCCGCGACCCATCGCGTACAGAGTGCCGAGGCGGTTCATGGCTTCCGCGTGGCCTAGCCCGGCGGCGCGCGCATACCACTGATACGCCTGCGCGTAGTTGCGCGGCACGTCGCTGCCCTCGTCGAGCATCACACCGCGCGAGAACATCGCATCAGGACTCATGTCTTCGGTCGTGACATCGTGCACGGCTTCCGCGGCCGCAACAGGCATGGGGTCCTCCGACGCCGCCTCTACATGCATCGACATCAGAGCCACCCCGAGCGTTACCACGGTTCGAACAGCTTCAAGAGTGCGCGGGTACGGCCAACGCATGAGCCGGCCTAAGAGCGCTCGACGCGCGAGCCGTCGGGACCGGTCACCACACGCACGCGGTCGCCGGGTCGCAGCGAATTTCCATCCTCTTGCAGTACCTCGATCGTGTGATCGTCGTGGAGACGCACCACGACTTCGTAGCCATGCTTGCGAGTGGTGGCGCCCTCGAGAGCGTGTCCGCCGAGCCCGCCGGCGAGCGCACCCACCACGGCTCCTGCGATGCTTCCTGTGCCGTGACCGATCTGGCTGCCCGCGAGGCCGCCGAGCACTGCGCCCGTGCCGGCGCCGATTCCGGAATGTGTGCCTTCGATATCCGCGGGCCGCACGTCTTCGACCACGCCGTACTGAACACTCTCGATCGCATGGACGTCAGCACGGCTGTAACCTGGGTCCATCGTCGCGCATGCCCCGAGCAGCGCGCTGGCAACGATGATTGGCAGTGTCGTGGCAAGCTTCTTCATAACCTTCTTCAGCCTCGTGCGTGGTTGGTAACTTCGGGATGCAGTGTCTCTGGCTGGCACTACCCGCAGATTTCCCGCACGGGGTGACGCGTTTCGGATGAAACGCTCGCAACCGCCGCTGCTCAGAACGCGTAGCTCGCGTACAGCGACCCCCAGAGATCGACGCGGTCGGCACGCCCGAGGCGCAGCTCGGGTGATTCGGCGCGCAGCGCGTAGCGCAGCGTGACTCGGGACGGCAGCACCCACGTCGCGCCCACCCACATCTCGCCGATCGCGTGCTCGAGATCGCCGCTCCCGTAGCGCAGGTCGCTGTGCCGGAACTGGCCCTGCAGGAACGCGTCGTACGCGCGCAGTCGCAGCCGCATGCCTGCATCGACGGTGAGCTCGCGTCCGAGCGGGAGCACGCCGAAAGAAGGAGCCGGAATGTAGTCCGCGAGCTCCGTGCCCGAAGACCACCAGGGATAGCCGCGATCGCCGAACCGACCTGCGATCGCGAAGCTCACTTCGCTGAGATACCCCGCACTCACGCCCCACGTGGTCCACAGATCGGCTCCGCGGCCGAGGCCGCCGCCCACGCGTAGATCACGCCAGGCATAAGTGAGCTTCGCGGTGGGCTCGCCGCCCGCCGAGATCTGGTGGTCGTAGCCGTTCGGCTCGTCGGCGCCCACGAGTTTGTGAATCGTCCGATGCACCGTTCGGGTCAGCGGCAGACCGAGCACACCGACGGTGAGACTCGCGAACCGGGCCGAGCGTCCGTCGGCACCGACGGCCATGCGCGCACCGGTGACGGACCACAGGCTTGCATAAGGACGGTCGTCCGGCTGCACTTCGCTCGCCACAATGTCTTCCGGGCTGAACATGACCAGGCTGGCCTGCAGCGTCCGCAGGCCGCGCTCGTCGCTGCGCGCCCGCGCGAGAGACCCGAGCCAGTGGTCTGGCGCCCACCACCGATCCTCGCCCCAGCCGGCCGACGACACGGCGGCGCCGGAGGTGTAGTCCTCATCCGTGTCCGGGGGAGTCAGGAGGTCGTCGTCGAAGTACCACGCTGGAGACGTCGACTGCGGCCAGCGGCCGACGTCGAGGTCGCCGGCCGCGGCCTGCGTAGGGTCCACCAACGCCGCCGCGCTGAGCGCCGTAGCGGCAAGCCAGGCCATCGGAGTCGAGCGCCTCATGACGTCTGCTCACCTCGCCTGCCGCGGCGGGTTTGCCTCGGCGCCGGGAATGAGCATCCACGTCGCAAACTGCCGGGCCATGTCGCGGGGGCGTGCCGGCGTTTCAGCTGAAACTCGCCCGCCTGGCGAGGAGCCTGGCTACAAGTGAAACACACTCCTTCCCGGGCGAAATCGTACGGTGCAAGCGCTCGCGCAGGATCTCAGCCGAAGGGGACGGCAGTGGGCCGTACCCGACTCAGGAGACCAAGCCATGAAAGTTTCGACACCTTCGATGTATCCAGACATTCTGCGCCGCGGCTTGCCCGTCGCGCTCGCCATCGGAGCGCTCACCGTGCTGAGCGCTCGCGTGCAGGCCTTCGATCTCGATCCGATCACGATCTCCGCTCCTGTCGTCAAGACCGTCGGGCGCGATGAGGCGACTGGAGCGCCAGAAGAGATTGTCACGGTGACAGCGGTGATAACACCCGATGCGCTCTCACTCACGACCGATTCGGGCGTGGCGCTGCTGAAGGAGAAAGTCTTCGAGGCCGCGCGCAAGGCGTGCGATGCAGCGGGTCCGTTCGAGTGGGACGATGTCAATTGTGTCTATGAAGCCGTGAAGTCTGCGACGCCACAGGTTGATGCAGCCGTCGCGCGCGCGAGGAGCAGCAGCGTTACCGGGTGAAGCCTGGCGGCGGGATCGGGCGCCTGAGCTCAGCCGGATAGCAGCTTGCTCAACGATTCCGCAAGATCGCGCTTCTGCAGCGGCTTGCTCAGAACACCGCGCACACCCGCCGCCGCGGCACGCTCGGCGAGCTGGGACCCGCCGTAGCCGCTCATCACGAGGACCAGCACGCCGGCGCGGATGCTTCTGAGCTCGCCGGCGAGCTCGGAGCCCTGGAGATCTGGCATCGCTTCATCGGTCAGCACGACGTCGAAGCGATCTGGATCGGACCGAAAAGCGTGCAGCGCGGCCGCGCTCGATCCGAAACCGACGGGTTCGTAGCCAAGCTCGGCGAGCATCTCGTGCGTGAGCGATACGAGCGCTTGCTCGTCGTCCACGATCATCACGGTCTCGCCGTTTCCGCGCGGCAGATCTGGCGCCTGGCCAGCAACTGGCTGTGCCGGCTCGGAAGTCATCGGCAGCCAGATGCGAAAGGTCGTGCCCTCACCGACGCCGGTCGACACCTCGATTGCGCCGCCGAAATCCGTGACGATACCGAGTACGAGTGCCAGACCAAGACCGGTGCCCTCACCCACAGGCTTCGTGGTGAAGAACGGATCGAAGATGCGGTCGAGGATATGCGCGGGGATGCCGGTCCCCGAATCGCTGACGGTCAGGCAGACGTAGGCTCCCGCGGCAAGCCGGTCGCGACCGACGGTGCGCGGCACCAAGAGCTGGAGCTGCTCGGTAGTCACACGCAGAACGCCTCCCTCGGGCATGGCTTGAACTGCGTTCGTACACAGATTCATCGTCAGCTGATGAAGCCGCGTCTCATCACCGAGGATCGCGCCATGCGGAGCCGAAAGCTGTTTCTCGAGGCGGATGTTCGCCGGCAGAGACGCTTCCAGCAGCTCGAGTGTATCCGCGACCCCGGTCTGCACATCGACCGCAACCCGCTCAACGAGCCCGCCGCGGCTGAACTCCAGTATGCGAGCCACGAGAGTGCGTGCACGGCCGGCGGCGTGCATGATGTTGTCGAGGTAGCGCCGTAGAGCGCTGCTCTGGGGTGCATGTTCCTGGGCGAGCTCGCCGTATCCGGCGATTGCACCGAGAATGTTGTTGAAATCGTGCGCGATACCACCCGCCAATGTTCCGATCGCTTCCATCTTCTGCGATTGGCGCAGCGCTCGATCGGCCTGTTCGATACGCCGCAGCTGTCTCAGGAGCGCTGCAAGCGTGAGCGCTGCGAGGATGGCGAGCACCAGCATCCGAATTGCGCCGTGACTGGCCTCCTCGTAGAAGCTTTGCAAGGCAGCGGCTTCCTTTCTCATGACCGCAATGACGAGGGGGAAGGAGCGAACGCGCGCAGCCGCCATGAATTCAAGATCGCCGTCGCTTGGACTGCGGATCGGAGATGGGTCCGTGCTGACAGCGACGAGCGCGGGGAATCTGCGTCCCACCAGCATCGGCGTGAGGGGTCGGGCAGCCAGCAGCGTTCCGTCTTCACGCAGCAATCGTATGACGATGTTTCCTCGCAGATTCACGGCGGCGTAGAGGCGGCTCAGGTTCTCGAGATCGACGGTGGCACTCACGACTCCCATGAATCGTCCCGCGCTGTCCCCGATCCTGCGTGACAGCACGATCGCCGTCCGGCCTTCCGAGCGGGTGACAAGTGGCTCGCTGACGAAAAGTCCAGTGGCGGTGTGATCCTTCTGCGCCAGGAAATATGTTCGGTCGGATACGTCGACGCCGTTCTTCCCGAACTTGTTCGAGGAATTCCGCAAAGTGCCCTGCGCATCGATGACTCTTACCGAGCGCACCTGCGGAACACGCGCTGCAAGGGTCGCCAGGTACTGATCGATGCGCTCTGGCGATGTCTCTGCGTGGTCCGGATACCAGCGCGCGATATCCATCAGGAGCGAATCAGCCCCTTGCCAGGTCCAGGCGGTCTGCTCGGCCAGCGCACTGGCGAGATTCTCCAGTTCGCGATCGGTCGACAGGATGGCGTGGCGGTATAGCCGCCACGCGTCGTACGCAGTGGAGGTGGCAAACCCCAGGATGACGAGCACTACGAGCAACGTCAGGCCCATGCGCAGGCGCGCGTACCCGACGTCGTCGGCACGGAACCGCAGACGCTCAGTCCAGCGTCGCATTAGCGAGCGTGTAGATGAAGCCACTGACGTTGGCCTCGATCGGGTATCTGTGACAGCGGCATCGCTGACGCGATTTAGTCAGGGCGGAGGATGATTCGGAGCGCCCTCTACCGCATGACCTTGACCGGCGCATCGAAGATATAGCCGGAGCCGCGCTCCGTCCTGATCAGCTGCGGATTGGCGGGATCGACCTCGATCTTCCGGCGCAGGCGCAGGATCTGCACGTCGATCGACCGGTCGTACACCTCGATGCTGTGTAGTCGCGACATTTCCAGGAGTTGATCGCGCGTGAGCACGCGCTGCGGTGCGGAGAGCAGCGCCGCGAGCAGGCTGAACTCGCCGTTCGTGATATCGATACGCTCGCCCTGCGGCGACAGCAATCGATGCAACCGGACATTGAGCTCCCAACCAGCAAAGCGGTACGCGCGCAGCGTTTCGTCGCGAGCCGGCACCGCGGCCTCCATCTGCGAGCGGCGCAGCACCGAGCGGATGCGCGCCAGCAGCTCCCGCAGCGAGAACGGCTTCGTCACGTAATCGTCCGCCCCGAGCTCCAGTCCCATCACGCGATCGGCCTCCTCCATGCGGCCCGTCACCATCACGATGGGAATCTTCGACTTCTCGCGGAGCTTGCATGCGAGAGAGAGTCCGTCTTCACCAGGCAGTCTGAGATCGAGCAGGACGACGTCGATCGCCTCGCGACCGAGCACGTCGAGCATCTGCTTGCCCGTCGTAACCGCGGTCACCCTGATTTCGTTCTGGCTCAGGTAATCACGCACGAGCTCGCATATGGCCGGGTCGTCGTCGACCATGAGCACGTGCGTAGCGAGACCTTCCACGCGGCACCTCCGATGTTTGCTAGAAAAACGGTAACACGCCCGCGAGTGCCACCTCAATGCGCGGCAGGCTTCATCTGTAACGGACGCTCACGCACCTGAAATACGTCGCCAAACCTGTCGCCCGCTGAGAACGTGCTGCGATGCCACGTATGACGACCGTCTTCATGCCCCCGCGAGGCGGGAAGCGACAGCTTGCAGCCCCTGGGGTGGACCTGGGCGGCGCAGTCATGTTGCCCAAACCCCCGCGCGAGAGACGCGCTGCTTCGTGCTGTTCGCCCGGTCTGCGGCACACCCTAGCGGTTAGCGCGAAGATGTCGCCGCGAGACCGACTCGCGGCGACATCTTTCGCGGGCACATCAGCTCTTCGTCTTCAGATGCTCAAACTTGCCGATGAGCACCTCGCCGTCCTTCAGCCGTCCGCCCGCGGAGAGAACGGACGAGCTTGCCGGTCACTTCCGTGCAGTTGCCCGCCGCGATGAGCTGCTCTGCGCCGTCGTAGCGGATCTTCACCGGCACCGCGTCGGCGCCCTTCGAGACGCACACGCGATACGGTTCCGGCACCTTGCGATCGACGAGGACCTTGGTGTCGCCGTTGCCGAGCTCGAACTCGCCGTGCGGCAGCAGGAGCGCTTCGCCGACGCTGTCTGCTGCAATCGCCGGCATGTGATAAAGGGATGCCATGCCAAGCAACGCGAGCACAACGGCGGCGCGGGGCGCTCGCACAGGTAGATTCTTCATATGGACCTCCAGCGTCTCAAGCTGCGGCGGGATTGCCGCGTATCGTCGAGAAATGTAGACCCGTCGTGGTACACCTCGATGTCGATGGCGAACGGCTGAATTTCAGTCGAAGGAATCGGTATCTCTACCGTGCCCGGCCGGAGACCGTCCGCGGCAACTGCCGCGGACGTGTGAGCGAGCATCGCGATGGAGCACAGCGTCGCAAGGCCCGCCGCAAACGGCGTTGCCGGCAAGGTCAATTGAGGCTCAGGAAGCGGCCGGGAACGTGGCATCGATCTTCTCGCTGCCGGGAAGCTGACAACGGCCCACGCCGCCGCCCGACATGCCGCTCGATGGATTCACCAACGTGAAATTGCACCGCATGTGGTCGCCGTTCGAGGCGGCGAGATTCGCCAGCACGCGACCGGAGTAGTGAGTCGTGAAACTCGGTCCCCAGTTGGGGCCCCAACCAGCACCCCAGTAGGGCCAGTCCCAGCTCCGACGCCATGAGCCGACCCACAGGGGCTCCAGGTCGTCGACCCGCGTCCCGCTCGTCACCTGAAAGAAATTGCCGGTGAAAGTCTCGCCGGTGTTCTCGACTCTGGCGGTCATCGTTCCCGAGACCGAACCCTTGCTGGTCCACGTAAAGTCTACCGGTGCCCCGCCGCCTCGCGGCCTACCTGTGCCATCTCCCATCGTGGTGCAGGCCGCAGCCAGCACACCCGCGAGCAGTACGCCGCTCGCTCGCCATGACGTTCTGATCATGAGATTCACTCCGTCGATGTGCCGGCGAAATACCGGCGATTCGGAGAGAACGATGTGCCTGGCCCGCTGCTGCGTGATTTCACCGGCGGGCATTGGCCTTTCATCTGAAGCCACCCCGCGTTTGCTGCCCTCGACTCAGCCGAGTTGCACAGAACTCGCGGGACGATTGCGACCGGGTGGCGCGAGTGCACACGCGCATTGCAGCTGTTTCATACGAAACACGTGCCATCCGCCACGAAACACGGTGGATAAACTCGGCAGGTCAAATCACTCCCCAGTTCATCGCGTATCAGGAGCACGCCCGTGCTCAGAGGTTGCCTGATGAATCGTCGCCAGGGATTTATGCACGCCATCAATCGCATTGTGAGAGTCACGACGGCCGTCGGACTGGCGTTTCTTCCGCTGGCCATGCTGCCAGCGGCGGCCGCCGATGGCTGGTTTACGACCGCGCAGGCAACCAGCGGACATCAGTTCTTCAACAATCAATGCGCCCAGTGTCATCGTCCAGACCTGACCGGTGCCCAGGGCCCGGCGCTGGTCGGTCCGACCTTTCTCGCAGCGTGGAGCAAGCAACCAGTCTCGGCGCTGTTTACGTTCGAGCACCAAAAGATGCCGGAGCAGAATCCCGGCTCGGTGCCGCCCGACCAGCTCTGGGCAATTACGGCCTATATTCTGCAGAAGAACGGCTTCAGCGCCGGGGCCACGGAACTTGGCGATGCGGCTGCGGACAGGGTGCTCACGAAGTAGAGAGCCAACGTCGGTTACGAACCCGATCTTGTGCGCGAGACGGGTCAACTCAGCCGTTCTGGCCTCTAGTCAGCCCTTGCTGCGGCAGTCACCTCCCCGCTATATTCGTTAGAACATAACGAGTGAATCGGGGATTTCCATGCGTTTCATACCTGTGCTCGCCGTGGCTACGGCGTCTCTGTTCGCCTTTCCGATCGCTGCCCAGGAAGCGACTAAGCCGAGCGCATCCACCGGCGAGAGTGACGCAGGAGTTTTCGGTGGCGTCACCGTGATTGCGAGGCGTCGCGAGGAGAATCTCCAGACGGTTCCCGCTGCGGTTTCGGTAGTCAATGGCGAGCTGCTCGACAGCACGTACACTGTGAACACGGCGCTGCTCAGCCAGCTCGTGCCATCGCTTTACTACAATTCCGCCAACCCGCGGAACACCGCCTACACGATCCGCGGCCTCGGCTCGAACACGCTCTCCATCAGCGCGGCCAATGACGGCATCGAGCCGGGCGTCGGCTTCTACGTGGACCAGGTGTATCACGGCCGTCCGGCGACGGCGGCGTTCGACTTTACCGATATCGAGCGTGTGGAGGTGCTGCGTGGCCCGCAGGGCACGCTGTTCGGCAAGAACACCACCGCAGGGGCCATTCACGTCATCAGCCGCGAGCCCAGCTTCGAGCCCGAGGTGACCGGTGAGGTTTCTTATGGCGACAATGACTTCCTCCAAACCTAGGGTTCTGTCTCGGGTCCACTGTTCGGAGATGCAGTTGCGGGCCGTCTCTCGGCGCAGCTCACCCAGCGCGACGGGTTGCTGTACAACGTCAATACCGGCGAGCACCTGAACGAACTCGACAACTACGCGGTGCGCGGGCAGCTCTTGTGGGTGCCGACCGATAGCGTAAAGCTGCGCCTGATCGGCGATGTGACTGATCTCGATTCGGTGTGCTGCAGTCAGAACTTCCTGCGCGTCGGCGAGAGCCTGCGCAGCCCTGCGCGTCAGTTCCCGGCATTGGCCGCGGGTCTTGGCTACGAGCCGCCCAGCCGCAACGTGTACGACCGCTTGAGCGACATCGACGCCGCTCTGCAAGTCAAGACGCAAGAGGGCGGCGTGTCCTTGATTGCCGACTGGGACTGGGGGCCCGCGACGCTGACGTCCGTTACTGCGTGGCGCTACTGGGATTGGGACGTTGCGAACGACCGCGACTACACCGGCATCCCGATTCAGATGGTTCAGCGCATTCCCTCGCGCCAGGATCAATACAGCCAGGAGTTCCGGATCGCTTCGAACGGCGACGCGCGGCTGCGCTACGTCGGCGGGATCTGCGATTCGATTCCGCCCTGGCCACCATCCGCTCTTCCGCTAGAGTTCGCTAACGTGCGCAATGGATCTGATGCGACTTGGGGGTTAGTTGAGCCGTGCATCCTAAGGACCCTGCCGAAATGGCCCCGCGCGCCCGGGCAGCATGCTGCGCAGGACGTGGTCGCGATTCCAGAAGTGGTGCTTAAGCGCGCCTGCGACGTGCAGCACGGTAAAGGCCAGCAGCACGTTGAAGACGGTTTCGTGCAGCTCCTCGAACGTCTCCTCAGCCACGCGGGAGGATAGAGGCGGCAGCTCGAAGAGATCGAAATACCGGACGGCGTCGCCCTCCGCCGACGAGAGCAGCCATCCCGTGATGGGTACGGCGAACAGCAGCGCGTAGAAGGTCAAATGCGTGGCGCGAGCGATCATGCGCTCGTAACCGGCCATGGTCGCAGGCCACGGCGGCGGGCGATCCACCAGGCGCCACCCGAGGCGCAGTATTGCGAAGACGAGAATGGTGATGCCGATCGAGCCGTGGAGTCCCATCAATCCCGCGGCCTCATCGTCCTCCGCTGCTTCAGCAGATAAATAGGAGGCGATGATTCCAATCACGATCAGCCAGTGCAGCGCCTGACCGACGATGCCGTACTTCTCCGCCGTGTTGCGCCACTGCATGAGTCATTGCTCCATCGATGAAGCATCCCATGTAAACCGGCTTGCCGGACGTGCGTACGCGCAACTATGCGTTCGGTGTTCCCCTGCATTGACGGTCGCCGCGGCCGCCAGAAAACGCAACCGCAGTGGTGAGACTTGCATGGTGCGCCTTACGACCTCTCAGGGAACCGACTCATGGTGCTTCTGGGATGCTCCATGTGAGGCGAGCCGGTTGACGCTCTCTACGAAATGAATGTATTGAACGTACGCCTCAACATATTCTCGCCCTGCCTCAACGCTGGTCTGGGCATGCTTCTTTCGTTCCAGTGCGACAGCGAATCGCTTCTGTATCTCTTCGCTGACGGCAGCCGACATGCGTCTTGCCAACTCCTCGGGTGACCCCGATTGCAGCGCCTTGTCAGCCGCAGCGATTCCAGGGTCCACATCGTCGGCAGGCTTCAGTCCCGTAAATGCTTCTCCTTCACCGGCGCGATGAATGCGCACCAGCGTTTCAAAGAAAAAGCGGTCGGCGAGGGCTCTGGCGTCGCCGCCGCTCGCACGAACTGCCATCGTCTGCTTGAACGCATCCCGAATCTCGCCTTCGTGCTCCTTGCTCACCCACTTGAGAACGGGAGCGGGGTCACCTTTCTCAAGAGCCAGGCGGGCGTCCTGAACCACGGGCCCCTCGAGCGAATCGCAATGGGCCCAAGCCTCATAAGGGACAGTACAAAGTACAGCGAGCGCGACGAACGAAGCGCAACGGGCTGCGATGCATGTGGATTTCACGCGTGTTCTCCCGACGTCGCACATTGTCATTAGATCTTAAGGAGCATGCGCCGTGCGGGGACATGCGGGCTATTACGTAGCCTGGCGCCGCGATGACCGCCGTGGCGCATGAAAACCTACGCGGCAGCGGGTTTCGCTTCCGAGATGAAATGTGCGACGGCGTCGTTGACCATCCGTCGCGTGCACCATCGTGCGTAGACCCCACCGAACATCCAGCTGAGCCAGCGTGCAGGAGCCACCTCGGGCAGGGCGTAATCGATGAAGATACGGAACTGCGAGCCCCTGCCCTGCGGCGCTATGTCGTAGCCCATTCGATAGTGACCGATCACGAGCAGTCGAGGTTGACCAACCGTTTCCCAAACTTTGCGGTGGGGCGGATCACGTTCCGTGACCACTTCTTCGACGAAGAGCCGGATTCCAAAGGCTCGGCCGCTCAGACGAATCCTCGAGCCGATTGCCTGCCCCCGGCCCGCGTCGACCTCGATTGTCATTCGCCCTCCTGCCATGCCAGGAGAGGATTGGCTCATGTGCGAGGACAATCGCGCGTGATCGTCAGCGTGGTCAAAGAGCTCGCGCGCACGCGCCTGCACGATGCGACTGCACTCGTAGTGGTTCGGTAAGGCCCGCACGGGCTCTACCCTTGTGCACGACCGACGCCGTGCACCCGGTTGTACACCCATGCGTAGACCACGCCAGCCACGAAACCGATCACGGCCATACCGATCAGGCCGGTGAGGAAGGCCGTAAGCGTCGACGGTGCCGTCGCCTTGATCATCTGCAGATCCACACCATGCATCCAGGTATTCGCGAAGGCGATCGACCCTTCGGGCCACAAGGCAACGGCTGCGGCACAGACGGAATTCAGCACTGCCGCGGTGACCGCAACCGCCGATCCTGTCGCCAGGACAAAATGCCTGCTCACTGTTGCTGCTTCGCGAGACTCCGAAAGCTTTCCGCGACGGCTTCGCTTTCCTTGGCGGCGGCGTTGAGGTTTTCGGCCATCCGTTCGCAGTGCTGCGCAATGCTGTCATGTGCAATTTTCGATGACCCGGCGCCACCCCGGTGCATGCGTGCCGTCTTCGCGTGTCGTTCCGCTTCAGCGCGAAGGTCCGCCGCCTGTTTGTCGTAGGTCGCGGCGAGCGCTGCGGGGTCCTCCGTCGGCTCAGCTGCCCAAGAAATCGTCGGACCGAGCACTGAAAATGCAACAAGTGTCGCGAGAAGCGCGCGCAAACCGGTCATGGAGCGTGTGATCGATTTCATGGGAAGCCTCCATTGAGAACTCCCCGTTAGCGTAGCGAATGTGCCGGCAACGACAATTCGCAAGAATACGTAGCCGACCAATCGGCCGAGGAATCCGCGACGTGCAGCGACTACCGCATGCCAGGCTGCTACGCTGAACCTGTTGGCCATCTGCGCAGTACGCCTTGCCTGCACTCCTGCTCTCAGCGTTGGCTTGTTGGCCGAAGCGTGGCGTGCCTTGAAGTAAGGGAAGACCCATGAAAACGCTGCTTGCCATTGCCCTCATGCTTGTGATCCTGGGACTTCTCGGGGCCGGCTTCGTGTGGTCGGGCACCTACGATGTCGGCGCCGACGTTCCGCACACGCGCCCGACTTACGCATTGCTCGAGACGATGCGCAAACGCTCGATCAAGTCCCGCAGCGCCGATATTCCGGTACCGGATCTCACCGGTGCAGAGCTGATCGGCGCCGGTGCCGGTAATTACGACTCCATGTGCACGGGCTGCCACCTCGCGCCCGGAATGAACGACAGTGAGCTGAGCCAGGGTCTATACCCGGCACCTCCGGATTTCTCGAAAGCCCCCATCGGCGATCCGGCCGAGGCCTTCTGGGTCATCAAGCACGGGATCAAGGCGTCCGGCATGCCGGCTTGGGGCAAGAGCATGGAAGACGAATACATCTGGGGCATGGTCGCGTTCCTGCGTGTGCTGCCTGACCTCGATCCCGAGGAATACGGGGTTGCAGTTGCGGCGAGCGGCGGTCACTCACATGGCGGTGGCGAGACCGTGAGTTCAACAGGCTCTGGCGATCATGGGCATGATGGTGGCCCGGATCATCGCGACGCCGATGAAACCCGAACGGAGCCCGCCGTCCATACCCACGCCGACGGCAAGCAACATGTGCATGCGGCGGCGGCTTCACCGATCGACATCGCCAAGGCGTTGCACGAAGGCTTGGCCTCGGGCGACGTCAGTAAAGTGAAGACGCTGCTGGATCCCGGGGTGCTCATCCTCGAAAGCGGCGGGGCCGAGCGCTCGTGGGCCGAGTATGCCGCGCATCACCTGAAAGCAGACATGGATTTCCTCAAGACAGTCACCTACAAACTGCAGCGCCAATCGGGTGACACCGTTGGCGATCTCGCATGGCTTGCCACTGAAGCACGCATGACGGGCACCGCGAATCGCAAGCCCCTGGACATACAGAGTACGGAGACGTTGGTGTTGAAGAAATCTGCCGCGGGTTGGAGAGTCGTGCACGTGCACTGGTCCTCCCGAGCTGTTGGGAAGTCCTGATCGCATCGATCAGAGCTACCCCCGCTCGCGTCGCGCAACTTGAATAGCAGGTTGTGCGATGACCTTCTCTGAGGTTTTCAAGAATTGCATTGCTGGTCCTTCTCGCAACCGTGTATCCCGTGATGCGCATCGGCGGGGAGTTCGTGCCGCTGCTCGATGAGGGCGATCTCCTTTACATGCCCTCGGTGTTGCCCGGCATCTCGGCCGGCAAGGTGACCGAGTTCCTGCAGCAGAGCGCTTGGGGGTAACTTTGGGGGTTACTGATATAGACCGAATTGAGATTCCGTAGCGATTTCGCCAGAGGTCGAATTGAGTTGCCCACACGTCGATCGAATCAGGGCGTCAGTTCGATCCGCTGTGTAAACCATCGACTCCCGGCTTTTCTTCTCCGGCCAACGCGAGAGCGGACACGACGTGCATTGGCGGGCGCGCTAGGTAGTTTCCGCATATCCGCTGCGGCATGTGACGATGTTCGACGGCGATTCGAGCAGTCAGCATGTGTCCAAGCTTCGTCCAGGCGTGCGAAGGGAGCCTTGCCGTGTCTCGACAGCCGATTTCGTTCAAGGCGTTGGCCGCACTCGCTGCGACGTTCATCTTCCCCTGCGCCGGCGCCACAACCGTGGAGTACACGATCGACCCTGATCAAACGGTTGTAACTTTCGAAGTGCGCATTCTTGGCATCTCTACCCAGCTCGGCAGGCTTCACGGCGCCATCGGCACGGTGGCGCTCGATGCGGACGCCGGCAGCGGCCGGATCGACATCATGGTCGACGCCAGATCCATCGAGACCGGCAATGAAACGATGGAAAGGGTATTGCGCGGCCAGGGCTTCCTCAACGTCGAGCAGTATCCAGAGATTGCCTACAGGGCGGAGCGCGTGGTGTTCGCCAATGGTGAACCCGAGCGCATCGAGGGCGAGCTCACTCTGCTCGGCGTCACCAGGTCCGTGCCACTCGTGGTCGACCACTACGGTTGCACACCCGGGACCCTGCTGGATCAACAGCATTGCATGATCGATGCCACCGCTACCTTCAAGCGATCAGCGTTTGGCATGACCCGCTACACGTTCTTCACCAGCGACGAAGTGAAGCTTGCTATCCGGGCAGAGGGTGTTTTGCCACGCAAGCTGTAGCAACTCGAGATCCCGCGAATGATCGCAGACGAAGGCCATGCCCACGCGCTCGGACGCCGCGCTCAATGACAAGTAGTGATGTGAACCGCAGCGAGAGATGAATGACGAGCCGGCTCATTATTTTTTGGACGGGACTGGCGCTCGCCGTTACGGCGACGCTGTTGAGCTATCTATGCGTGGCTGTTGCGGCGGTGGGGCAGGCGATCGCGCTTGCTACTGCCCGGATGCGCGGTTCGGATCCGCAGCTGATCAGGGCAATCTCGCCGACGACGATGGCGGAGTTCCTGTACGGCTTGATTGCCATTGCGGCGATCGGGTTCGTGATCGGCGCCCTATAGGCTTGGGTCCAGCGTGTGGTGCTGCTGAACGACATTCAACCGTGGAGAATGCAGCAATGAAGTTTCCTGGACGATTCACGATACTCGGGACCCTGTTGACGCTGGCGCCGCTCGCCCCCGCGTCGGCCGAGGAGCTGTCTCATTACAACGGTGAGCAGCTCTACCACCGTTTCTGTGCCTCCTGCCATGGCGAGCGCGCCGAGGGCGACGGGCCCGTCGCATCGTTCTTTAAGATCGCACCACCCGATCTGACGCATCTTGCGACACGTCGTGGCGGGCAGTATCCCGCGGAGGACGTTCGCAAGATCATCGACGGGCGCGATGCCCGGGGCCCGCACGGTTCGCGGCAAATGCCGGTCTGGGGCATGGAGCTCTACTACGCGGACACGGGAAATCCGGACAAGCAGAAGCAGGTCGAAGAGTTGATCGATCGGCTCGTGGAATACCTGCGCACGATTCAGAAGAAGTAGATGGACCGTGGTGCGTCCGTCGCAGCCACGACCACCAGTGAAAGGCGCCGAGCTGAGATGGCGCTGGCGGGTCTGAGCACAGCCGAGGCTGTGCGTCGGCGGTCCGAGCAGGGAGCGAACGAGATTCCGGCCATGCGTCGGCGCAGCTTGCCGGCGTTCGTGGGGCACGTCCTTATCGAGCCGATGTTCTTGCTGCTGATCGGCGCTGCCGGACTCTATCTGCTCCTCGGCGACGCTCGCGAAGCCATCGTTCTCGCATCGTCGCTCGTGGCCGTGGTGACGATCACGATCCTGCAGGAGCGGCGAGCCGACCGCGCCCTCGAGGCGCTCCGTGATCTCTCGAGTCCACGCGCAGCCGTCATTCGGGACGGGCAGCAATTGCGCATTGCAGGCCGCGACGTAGTGTGCGGCGACATCGTGTTGCTGAACGAGGGTGATCGCATCCCGGCTGACGGCGTGTTACGAGCCGCGACTGACCTGGCCGTGGACGAATCGCTGCTCACCGGCGAGTCCGTGGCTGTGCAAAAGGAGGCAGATCCGGGGCGAGAGGCAATGGCCAAGCCGGACGCGGAAGTGCGCGCCTGCGTCTACTCCGGCACGTTCGTGGTGCGGGGTCATGGCGTCGCCGAAATCCTCGCGACTGGCACGCGCAGCGAGATCGGCCAGATCGGGCGGGCGCTCACTACACTGAAAACGGAGCGCACACCGCTTTACCGGGAAACGCGACAGCTGGTGCGTTGGGTTGCGCTGCTCGGCCTCTCTCTGTGCGTCGCGGTCGCGCTGCTCTACGTCTACGTCCGAGGGGGAGTCATCGAGGGTGCGCTCGCCGGCATTACGCTGGCGATGGCGGTAGTGCCCGAGGAGTTCCCGATCGTCCTTACGGTGTTTCTCGCCCTTGGCGCGTGGCGACTATCCAAACACCACGTGCTGACTCGCAGCATGCCGGCCATCGAGGCCCTGGGTGCTGCGACCGTGCTCGCCGTGGACAAGACGGGAACGCTCACCGAAAACCGAATGTCGGTGACGACGCTCGATTGCGGCGGCACGGCGCACGATCTCACGGCAGCGGACGCCGTCCTCGATGAGCCCGCGCGCGCTCTGCTCGGCACTGCCCTCGCCGCGTGCGAGATCGACCCGTTCGACCCGATGGAGCGTGCCATCGGCGATGCCGCGCGCGTCCACGCGCCCAGTGAGGCAGGGCGGCTGGACAACATGACCCTGGTTCGCGAATACGAGTTGTCACCGACGCTCCTGGCAGTGACCCACGTGTGGAAAACCGGCGACGGACAGCCCTTCCGCGTCGCCGTGAAGGGCGCACCGGAGGTCGTTGCGCGCCTTTGCGACCTGCATGGCGTCGCTCTGGAACAGATCCTGCGGCGCGCGGCCGACCTCGCGAGCGATGGGTTGCGCATGCTCGGGGTCGCCGCCGGAACGTTCAGCGGTGACTCATTTCCGGACTCGCCAGAGGCGTTCGCTCTCGAGTTCCGCGGGCTGGTCGCGTTGCGCGATCCGGTCCGCAGCTCGGTGCCCGCCGCGCTCGCGGAGTGTCGCAGCGCCGGAGTCCGCGTCGTCATGATCACGGGCGATCACGTAGCCACCGCCCGCGCCATCGCGCGGCGGACGGGCCTTGAGAATTGCGATCGCGTCGTGATCGGCACTGAGCTCGCCACGCTCGACGATGCGGCTCTGCGCACGCTGGTGCGCGCCGTCAACGTCTATGCGCGCACGCCGCCGGAGCAAAAGCTGAGGCTGGTCCGCGCGCTGCGGGCCAACGGCGAAGTCGTGGCGATGACGGGTGACGGCGTCAACGATGCGCCGGCGCTCAAAGCAGCCCACATTGGCATAGCGATGGGCAGTCGCGGAACGGATGTCGCACGGGAAGCCGCGGCGCTGGTCCTGCTCGACGACGACTTCGGTTCGCTGGTCAGCGCGGTGCGCGCCGGTCGGCGAATCTACGAGAACATCCGCGCGGCGATGACCTATCTGCTCGCGGTGCACATTCCGCTCGCGGGCATCGGCCTGTTGCCCCTGGTGTTCGGGTGGCCCCTGTTGCTCTACCCCGTGCACGTCGTGTTCCTCGAGTTCGTGATCGATCCGGCGTGCTCACTGGTATTCGAGGGTGAGCAGCGGGGTGTGGGGCTGATGCGCAGGCCACCCCGCGATCCGCGGGCGCCGCTGTTCAGCAGAGCGCTCCTGCTGGAGGCGCTGCTGCTTGGCCTCGCAAGCCTCGTCGGGGTCACCCTCGTGTACTCGATCGCCCTGCGGGGACTGCCTGAAGAACAGGCGCGCGCGCTGGCGTTCATCGCTTTGGTGGTCGGCAACCTGATGCTGATTCTCGTCAATCGCTCGCGAGGCGAGGGGCTCGGAACGGTGCTGTCGTGGCCGAATGCTGCATTCTGGTGGATCAGCGGCCTGGCGATTGTCGCCCTCGCGGCCGTCCTGAGCGTGCCCGTTGCGGCGGAGGCGTTCCGCTTTCAGCTTCCGCCGGCGTTCGGGGTGGCAGTTGCCGTGCTGGTTGCCGTACTGACCGTGGCAGGACTCGCATACTTCAGAAAGCCCCAAGCCGCCACACAGGAGTGGAGGTGACCTAGCCGGAACGTCAGTAGCGCCAAGGTCTTGGCGCCTGCCGACACGTTATGGAATCGGGTCGCTGCGCGGCTATTCCGTCCGGAGCGGGCAGACTCCTCAGGCCGGCTGCATCAGCATCAGCCCGGCCGCAGTGTTCGAAATCGGAATGTGATAGTTCGAGTGCACCTTGGTAACCGGCTCCGGCAAGGCGGCACGCGCGATCACCCACATCAGCAGCTCGATGCCCTGGGTGCCGGTGAGTTCGACCAGCTCCAGGGTCGAGTAGCGCGTGACGCCACTGCGGGTCAGTGATCAGCTTCTCCATGAAGGTCAGGTCGAATTCCTTGTTGATGAATCCAGCGCGCTTTCCGTCCAGCTGGTGCGACAGGCCGCCGGTGCCGATGATCACCACGCGCGCGTCGCTGATAGGACTCGATCGCGCGGCCGATCGCCTGCCCGAGTCTGTAGCAGCGAGCCGCCGATGGCAGCGGATGCTGAACGGTGTTCACGCATATAGGCACCGTGCGCACGGGCCAGGCTCGTCGGCTGCGCCGTTGCCGGCCACAGCAGGGCCATCGGCACCGCTAAATGCATGGTCGACCAGCATCTCCTGGCAGGTGGTCATGTCGAACTCCTCGTCACCAGCGATTCGATCAGGTGCCACGACAGATCCTGATCGCCGGTAAACGGCGGCAGCGCGGGATGCCCCAGCCCTCATCGGCGTTGATGTACCGGGGCGCTGTACCGACTGCGAATGTCGGCATCTTGTCGAGAAAGAAATTCAGGCCGTGGTCGTTGTAGACCATGACCGCGATATCCGGCTTCATCCGGCGCAGCCAGTCGTGCACCGGCGGAACGCGGCAAATAACGGTTTCCAGTACGGATCATCCTGTAGCTTGCGTGCGATGGCGCGGCCGATGGCCGGCACATGCGAAGTGGTGATGGTTCCGACGATCGTGGCCATGACTTACGCTCCTGCCCCGACGAGTTTGGACTTGAAGGCGTCCTTGGTCATGCCGGTCTGCTGCGCGCCGATGTCCTGCACGTCGAGACCGAAGATGCCGGCAAATTTCGCGAGGTAGTACACATTGCCGCCGGCCGCGATCAGCGCCAGCACGTTGCGCTGCCGGACGGCCTCGCGCTGCTCATCATTCAGGCCATACTTGCGGCAGTACGCGACCTCGTCGCGCAGGAATTCCCGGCGGTTCTTTGCCGAGTTGAAGGAATAGCACATCTTGTTGAGCGCGTACCCCTTGCGTGCCTGATCACCGTCGAAGATCGTCGTTCCCGGAATCTCTCGCTTATGCTTGACGGTGGCCATGTGTTCGCTCCTCATTCACCAGAAGAACTACGCACTAATGCGCGCGGCGTTGCGGCAAGTCGACTCTGCTCAACTCGCTTCTTGACGCTGCCGGATGACTCCCTCAGGGGGTTCTCGTGCTTGTCGTAGCGAAACCACTCGACGCAGCCGTAAGCGATCTCCGCGGAGGGTTCGGCGTAGGCTGGCACGATCGCATTTAGCGGTGGGCGCGGCCCGCTCGCAGACGCGCTTCGCGATGAAGACGTGGGCCGATACTCGAGAGCGAGCGCAGGCGGCCGCGCGACAGGTTTGGAATCAGTCTGAGTGTTCATGGGTTCTGCCCATCCCGGTGTGCCATCCAGTTGCTTTGCCGAAGGAACTGTAGTCCTGCGGCACCAGCACGGCATCAGGGCTTTCCACGATACGACTCGACCCGGTGGGTGGATGCTGAGGATCGGGTCGATGGGCGTCGGGCATCGTCATGGGTACGCACGGGGCACGCACAAGTACGTATCATCCGCGATGGCCCGGTAGGGACATGCTGCCGAAGATCAACGGCTCAGGAGAAACGCAGTCATGCCGGCACAGCGAAGCGACGCATGCGTCTCGAACTGCGCGCACATTGCACGTTACCAAATCGACCGCGGTCGCCAAGGCTGCCGCGTGATCGCTCGTTTCGGGCGCTGAGGCCGGCCCGATGCTAGAGGAATTCCTGCACGAGCCGCGCGTCGCCTACTTCTACGATGGAGATCGCGCTCCGCAGCGAGATCCCGACTTACTCGGGCGGTCTCGGCGTGCTCGCAGGCGACACGGTTCGCTCCGCCGCCGACCTAGCGCTTGCCACTGGTCGCCGTGAGCCTGGTCAGCCGCGCCGGCTATTTCAAGCAGACATTCGACTGCCCAGGGCCGCCAGCTCGAGCAACCCTGCGGCTGGGACCCCGCGCGCTGGGCTCATGCGCTCGATGCGCGGGTCGCGGTCTCGATCGAAGGGCGCACGGTGTGGATCGGCGCGTGGCTGTACGTGCTCGAGGGCAACTGGATCGGCGGCAGCCGGTGCTCCTGCTCGACACCGACCTCGACGACAACCGCCCCGAGGATCGCAACATCACTCATTACCTGTACGGCGGCGACGAGACTTATCGGCTGAAGCAGGAAGTCGTGCTCGGCATCGGCGGCGTGCGCATGCTACAGGCGCTCGGTTTCCACATCCGCCTGTACCACTGAACGAAGGTCATTCCGCGCTGCTCGGTCTCGAGCTGCTGCGCCGCTTCGGGCACGCGCCCGAGCACGTGCGCGCCGGATGAGCCGGTCGTACGACCTGCCGCGCGTGCGCGAGCACTGCTGCTTCACGACGCACACACCGTCGAGGCCGGCCACGATCGCTTCTCGTACGACGCTCGTGAGGCGTGTGCTCGGCACGATCGATCGACTTCGACGGCCCCGAGCACCCGCCGCGCGAGAGCAGCCTGGTCGATCTGGCCACGCTCAAGCAGCTCGCGGGCGACGAGCATCTCAACATGACGCGGCTGGCGCTGAATCTGAGCGAGTACGTCAACGGCGTCGCCAAGCGCCACGCCGAGCTCTCGCAGACAGATGTTTCCGGGCTACCGCGTGCACGCGATCACGAACGGCGTGCATCCGGTCACCTGGACGAGCGAGAGCTTTCGCAGCGCTCTACGATCAGCTATCTTCCCTGGCTGGTGTCACGAACCCGAGCTCCTGGTGCGTGTCGATTGCTGCATTCCCGATGCCGCGGTCGCAGAAGCCCACGCGCAGGCCAAGCGGAGGCTGATCGAGCTCGTGCACGGGCTCACGGGCGTCGCAGCTGCGATCCCGAGCTGCCCATTCTCGGTTTCGCGCGACGCATGACGGCCTACAAGCGCCCGGACCTGCTCTTCTCCGACCTCGAGCGGCTGCGGGCGATCGCGCGTGGTCACCTTCCAGATCGTGCTGGCCGGTAAGGCGCATCCGCGCGACGAGCCCGGGAAGCGGCTCATCGAGCAGCTTCGCACGCGTACATGCGCGCGCTCAGCGGATCGATTCCCGTCGCCTATCTGCCGGACTACGACCTTGCACTCGCTCAAGTGCTGGTCGCCGGCGCCGACGTCTGGCTGAACACGCCGCTGCCGCCGCTCGAAGCGTCGGGCACGAGCGGCATGAAGGCCGCGCTCAATGGCGTGCCGAGCCTGTCGGTGCTCGATGGCTGGTGGATCGAGGGCTGCATCGAAGGCGTGACGGGCTGGGCGAATCGGAACGATGACCGAGGCGACACGGGGCCGCGCTCTACGACAAGCTCGAGCACGTGGTGCTGCCGCTCTACTACGATCACGCCGACGGCCACGCGCGCTGGATCGCGGTCATGAAAGGCGCGATCAGCAAGAACGGCTCCTACTTCAACAGTCATCGGATGATGCGCCGCTACGCGACCGAGGCGTACCTGCGCTGAGCCTGAGCGAGGCAAGCGCGACGGAGACGATTCATGCCCGTAGAGCTCCTGAACGCCGGAATGGCCTTTCTGGTTGGGGTTGTGATCAGCAGGCGCTAAGCGCGCATCTGCACCGGGACGATGGCGAAGGCATCAGTCCCTGGTCTTGAATGTCTCTTCTGCAACGTGTGCCTGGACGACGTCCTTGGTCTGGTGGACCAGGTCTTTACGAATCTCTGCCGTGACGGTCGCGCGCAATGCGGCAGGCAGCGCAGCCCGCAACAATCCGAGAAAGGCGGGGCCTGCCATCAGAACGATGCCATCGAAGCGCTTATCGCGGTGGGCCTCCTCGAGCTCGGTGACGATGCGCCGTGCGAAGCGTTGCGCTTCGATCTTGCGGGGTTGCCGCTCGCTGCTCGTGGCACTGCGCGCTCCGGCGCCGCGTCGCCGGCCCGCAACGGCGGCACGCTGGAACACTCGTCCCGGCCGATCCGACTTCAGGTCACGGTCATGCAGGTGTGCCAACGGATCGACGAGACGTCCGGCGGGTTGCAGTGGCGCGTCGGGCCCTTGTGTGTCGTAGAAACGTGCTTCGCCTTGATCGGCAACGATGACTCGAATTCGCATGGCGCTTCAGCCTCTCGTCTCTCGTTTCGCCTGATAGCCGATAAGCTCCGCGAGTGCGCCCAATTCCTCGGCGACCGCGGACAGAATGTCATCCAGCGTGACCATCCCCACGAGATCGCCGGTATCCGCCACGACCGGTGCCCGGCGTACTCCGCGGCTGCTGAGGCTTTCAACGGCGTCGGCCACGCCGGCCGACTCGGAGATGGTGAGCGGGTCTGGCGTCATGACATCGGCGACGGCGAGGCAAAACAAATCCGCGCGGCGGTCGATCTGTCCGCAGACGACGTCGCGATCAGTCACGATCCCGATCGGACGCAGCAGCTCACCGGCCCGCTCGGCGACGACGATCGCGCCCACGTGGCGCTTTCTCATTTCCCTGACCGCCTCGGCGAGCGGTTCATCCCGCCTGACGACGTAGACCTCGCGGCTGCAAATGTCGCCAATGTTCATGCGCCCTCCTGGATGGGTGTCGCCATTAGATGCGAGCCCGGACTCCCGCCGCATCAGGGTTGTTACGGATTGCTCAGTGAAGCGTCGTATGGCCACATGTCACTGCACCAACAGAGGAGCCAGCCATGAACGTGGGCGATATCTGCACTCGAAATCCCGCCACGGTGTCGACCAGCGCGACTCTCTCAGAGGTGGCCCGCTTGATGCGGGATCGGCACATCGGAGCGGTGATCGTGACCAAGGCGCCGCTCGATCGGCCGGTCGCGACGGGGATCATCACCGATCGCGATATCGCGTGCGCCCAACTCGAACGCAGGTCCGATCTCGGCAGCCTGAGCGCCGAGGAGGTGATGACGCGCAATCCCCTGGAGATCAACGAGGAGGAATCGCTCTCCGGTGCGATCGAGAAACTACGTGCGCGGGGAGTGCGTCGCGCTCCAGTGGTCTCATCGAACGGCGCGCTGGTGGGGCTCGTTTCCACGGACGACCTGTTCGCAGGCGTGGCCCGTGAGCTCATGCTGCTTGCCAGGCTCGTGACGCTGCAACCACGGCGGGAAGCGACCCGGACCCACGGCGCCTGAGGCGCGCACTGCGTCGAGTCCCGGATGGCACGCACCAGAACGTCAGCAGTCGACGGCGCCGGCCGCCACATGGTGCGACACGTGCCAACCGCCGACCCGGGCGCAACCGCGGGCGAGGTTCGCGCTGCGATGCTCGGGCGCCGCTATGACTGTGCGGAGTCGGTCATCGTGCTGGACGCGCACCGGCGTGTGATCGGTCAGATTGCGCTCAGCCGCCTCCTCGAGCTCGATTCGCACGCGACGTTGCACGGCGCGATGCAAACGACGGTACCGCACGTCGCCATGGACACCGATCAGGAGCACGTGGCGTCACTGGCACTGCGGCATGGACTGACGACTGTTCCGGTGGTCGATGCCGACGGCAAACTTCGTGGCGTCGTACCCGCGGCGGCATTGCTCGGCATCCTGCGCCGCGAGCATGTCGAAGATCTGCACCGCCTCGCCGGCATCACGCGCGAGAGTGAAATGGCGAAGGAAGCGATGGAAGAGCCGCCGGTTCGCCGCGTCAGGCACCGGGTTCCATGGCTGCTGCTGGGTCTGGCTGGAAGCACGGCCGCCGCATTGCTGGTGGCGCAGTTCCAGGACGTTCTGACACGCAACATCGCCGTCGCGTTCTTCGTTCCGGGCATCGTGTACCTGGCTGACGCGATCGGCACTCAGACGGAAGCGATCGCTGTGCGCGGCCTCTCGCTCAGTCACGCAGGCATCGCACACCTGCTCGCCGGCGAGCTGCGCACTGGCTTGCTGCTCGGCTCGATACTTGGCGCCATTGCGCTCGGCGGCATCTGGTTGGCGACGGGCGATCCCCGCCTGGGCACGACCGTGGGCCTTTCCGTCATGCTCGCCAGCGCTCTTGCCTCGACGCTGGGTCTGGCGCTGCCATGGCTGATCGACCATCTGGGATACGATCCCGCGTATGGCAGCGGGCCCCTGGCGACGATCATTCAGGACGTTGTGAGCCTTGCCATCTACTTTCTCATCGCCAGGGCGATTCTCGCCTGAGGTGTGCTCGTGTCGGCGGACGCCCGGTCTTCAGTGAGGGTCTCCGCTTCCACATCGAGCCGGGAGAGATAGTCGGCGATGGCCTCGGCGTCCTCTCGTGGCATGTCCTTCAACAGCAGCACGAGATCGGGCGGTGTATTGAAACGATGGGCGTCGCCAATATCGATGATCTGGCGCACGAGGTAGGCGTAGTGCTGGCCCCGCAAGCTTGGAATGCCGAGGTCATCAGTACCCAGCGCGGAGTCGCGATGGCACGACGCGCACGCGGCGCGGTACATCTCCGCGCCGCGGGCCACGTCTTTGCCGGTTCCTGTCTTTGGTTTGAGGTTGGGTGGCAGTTCGGCCAGGTAGGTGGCCAGATCTGCAATGGTCTGTGGTCCGTCTATGGTTTCGCGCGTCGCCTGATCGTGCACCGGACCGACGAAGCGCTCGTCATCGCGAAACTCCACGATCTGCTTGACCAGATATCGAAAGTGCTGGCCCGCAAGAGCCGGCACGACTCCGTCGGTTGAGCCGCCGGCGTCGCGTCCGTGACAAGCCGCGCATTGCTTGAACACACGGGCGCCGTGGGCAGGTCGCGGCTGAGCTTTGAGCGCAGCCTGCATTTCATTCGTATTCGCGGGGACGGGGGTCTCGGTTCCTGCAACGCCGTGCCACGCGATCGCGGCTGCGAGCAGCGCTGGCCACGCGTACCTCGTCGATTCCGTGCGCATCGTCACAGCCCTCGCTTCCCGAACAGAGTGTGCCACAGCGGGACACTTACCCACCTACGTAATTCGCGCAGGCGCATAGCTGAAAGTTCGCATCCGCCTGGCGCGGCCTTGTGTGTAGTGTCGCTCGCCTGATGAGCGTTTCGGCAAAGATGACAATGGGCAAACGCATCGTGATCATTGACGGGCACCCTGACGGACGACCCGAGCGGTACGTTCACGCTTTGGCTCGCGCCTACCGCGAAGGCGCGGAAGCGGCAGGGCATGAAGTAGCGGATATCGAAGTCGCCAAGCTCATCTTTCCCTTGCTGCGAAAGCGCGAAGATTTCGAAGAGGGCATACCTCCCGCCGTCATTCGGCGCTCTCAGGACGCGATCAAGCGGGCCGATCATTTGCTCATCGTGTATCCCCTGTGGCTGGGATCCATGCCGGCGGCGCTCAAGGCGTTTTTCGAGCAGGCGTTTCGACCCGGCTTCGCGTTTGCCGCCGGCGGCGCCAATCGAATGCCCAGAAACTGCTCAAGGGCAAGTCCGCGCGCATCGTGGTCACCATGGGGATGCCCGCGTTCTTCTATCGCTGGTATTTCCGCGCGCACAGCCTCAAGAGCCTGGCGCGCAACATTCTCGGCTTCTCTGGCATCGGGCCAGTCCGGGAAAGTCTCATCGGAATGGTCGCCACCGGCGACAGCGCTTCCCGGGCGCGGTGGCTCGAAAGGATGCGCGCCCTCGGGAAGCGTGCACAATAGGGGAGGAGCGTGGACGCCATAAAGAGAATTCTCGTTGCGGTGACGCAGCCCGTCGCAGCCTCTGAACCGGCTCTGGCCAAGGCGGCACAGCTCGCGCAGCGTTGCGGAGCAGAGCTGGAACTGTTCCATTGCCTCTACGATCCGTATGTGTTTCGCCGGCAGGCTCTTCGCGTGCGCGGGTTCGACACGAGCATCGAGGTGCTCGTCCGGCAGACCCGCGAGCGGCTCGAGCAGCGCGCGCAAGTCCTGCGGGCTGAGAGCGGCCTGCGTGTACGCACCAGCGTGCACTGGGACTACCCGCCGTACGAAGCGATCATTCGCCAGGCCATGCGCCACGAGGTCGATCTCGTTGTCGCGTCGAGTCAACGGCGGCGCCGGGCTGCGCGGCTTTTGCTTGAGTTCACCGACTGGCAGCTGATCCGCCTTTGTCCTGTCCCGTTGCTGCTCATCAAGACTGCGCGGCCGTGGACCGGGCCTACTGTCCTTGCCGCGGTCGATCCATTCCACGCGCACGCCGCACCCGCTGCGCTGGACGATGCCATTCTGCGGGCCGGCCGCTTTCTGAGTCGCACCCTGAAGGGGCACCTCCACGTTGTTCACGCACACGCTCCCGCGCTCAGCGTGGTCGTCGCGCCGATGACCGAACCCATCGTGGTTTCAGCACCGGCCGCCGAGATACGCAAGGAGGCGAGACGCGCGCGCAAGGCCGTATTGAGGCTGGCCACCCGACATGGCGTCGCGCCGCGCCGGGCCCACGTCGTGACCGGCGATCCCGCAATCGTGTTGCCGAGGATCGCGCGGCGGTCACGCGCACGTATCATCGTGATGGGAGCGGTGTCGCGCTCAGGACTGAAACGACTCTTCATTGGCGGCACGGCGCAACGCGTCCTGGATCAGCTCGACTGCGACATCTGCGTGGTGAAGGCGCCGGAGTTCCGCACGCCGGTGCCCGCGAAGCGCGCCCCACGCGCCATCGTTCTGCCTGGGTGAAGAGCGCGATCTGCACCTGTCCCGATGCACCCGGAGAGTCCGCAGAGACGGGACCGGGCCACTGCCCGATCTGCGGCATGGCGCTGGAGCCGCTGCTGCCGCTCGCCGACGAGGAAACGTCCGAACTGGAAGACATGACCCGGCGGTTCTGGGTCAGCGCGATGCTCACGCTGCCGCTGCTTGTGATCAGCATGAGCGACCTCGTTCCGGGGCTCAATCTGCACCACCGGCTCGGCAGTCGCTGCAGTGAACTGGTTGCAGGCAGTGCTGGCCACGCCCGTCGTGCTGTGGGGCGGCTGGCCGTTCTTCGAGCGCGGATGGGCGTCGTTCAAGAGCTGGCAACCTCAACATGTTCAGCCTGATCGCGCTCGGCACTGCAGCGGCGTACAGCTTCAGTGTGATCGCCCTCCTGTTTCCCGACGCCCTGCCGGCGGCCTTCAAGAGCCGATGGAATGGTGCCGCTCTACTTCGAAGCCGCCGCCGTGATCGTCACCCTGGTGCTGCTGGGCCAGGTGCTCGAGCTGCGCGCCCGCTCGCGTACCACGGCCGCCATCAAGTCGTTGCTGGCGCTGGCTCCCAACACGGCCGTGCGCGTCGACTGCCGATGGAACCGAGGAGGAGATCCATCTCGATCAGGTGCGCAAGGGCGACGTGCTGCGGGTGAAGCCGGGCGGCAAGATTCCGGTCGACGGCGAGGTCACTGCAGGGCCGGTCGAACGTCGATGAATCGATGATCACCGGCGAACCCATCCCCGTGGAGAAGAATCCGGGCAGCCCGGTAACCGCGGGAACCGTCAATCAGACCGGGATCGTTTCTGATGCGTGCCGAGAAAGTCGGTGCGGAAACGCTGCTCGCGCAGATCGTGCAAATGGTCAGCGACGCCAGCCGCTCGCGCGCGCCGATCCAAAAACTTGCCGATCGGGTCTCCGCCTGGTTCGTGCCCGCGGTCATCGTGGTCGCGATGATTGCATTCGCCGTCTGGGGGCTGACCGGGCAGACCGCGGGCTCGCCAACGGGCTGGTCGCCGCGGTATCCGTACTCATCATCGCTTGTCCCTGTGCGCTGGGTCTGGCGACGCCCATTTCCATCATGGTCGGCATCGGACGAGGAGCGAGAGAGGGCGTGTTGATCAAGGACGCCGAGGCGCTCGAGCTCCTGGAGAAAGTCGACACGCTCGTGGTGGACAAGACCGGCACTCTTGACCGAAGGCGCACCCAAGGTGCAGGCGGTCGTTGCGGCAGCAGGGTTCACCGACGCCGACGTGCTCATTCATGCCGCCTCGCTCGAAAGAATGAGTGAGCACCCGCTGGCGCAGTCGATCGTCCGCTTTGCGCAGGAGCAACGCGTCGCCTTGCTCGCAGTGGAGAACTTCGAGTCGACGACCGGCAAAGGGGTACGCGGCCAGATCGACGGCAAGGTCGTCAGTCTCGGAAACGCGAAGACTGATGGAGCAGGCGGGCGCTGATGTCGCACCTTTGGCGGCTGAAGCGCAACGACTTCGCAGCCTGGGCCAGACCGTCATGTTCCTGGCCGTCGATCGGCGGACTGGCCGGCCTCATCAGCGTCGCCGATCCCATCAAGGAGACCACGCGAGAAGCCATCGAACGCCTGCGCGAGTCCCGGCCTGCACATCGTCCTGTTGACCGGCGACAACGCGACGACGGCGGCCGCGGTGGCGAAGCAGCTCGGGATCGACTGACGTGAAGGCCGAAGTATTGCCACAGGACAAGTACCGTCATGTCCAGGAGCTGCAGGCGCAAGGCCATATCGTGGCCATGGCGGGCGATGGCATCAATGATGCCCCTGCGCTGGCGCAAGCAAACGTCGGCATTGCCATGGGTACCGGCACGGACGTGGCCATGAACAGCGCGCGCGTGGTTCTCGTCAAGGGTGACTTGCGCGGCATCGTCAAGGCGCGGCTACTCAGCCAGCGGACGATGAAGAACATCCGGCAGAATCTGTTCTTTGCCTTTGTCTACAACTTCCTCGGCGTACCTGTCGCCGCCGGCGTGCTGTATCCGTGGTTCAGGATCCTGCTGAGCCCGATGATCGCCAGCGCCGCGATGGCGCTCAGTTCCGTTTCGGTCATCGCTAACGCACTGCGACTGCGGCGCCTGCAGCTTTGAGCGTGACGCTCGTGCCCTCTGACCCGCGGCATTCCGGCATGCGCTTCCGCGACCGGCGCTACGCCTATCCAGTGGCGTTGTTCGCGTTCTTCGCCGTCATCTTTCTCGCGCTTGGCATTGCACCGCTCTATCGGGAAGACTGGCTGCTCGAAAACATCCTGGTCTTAGTAGCGCTGCCGCTGTTTGCGTTCGGCATTCGCCGCCTGCGTTTCACCAACCTCGCCTACACAGCGCTGTTCCTGTTCTTCGTCTTGCACGAGGTGGGCGCCCACTACACCTACTCGCTCGTGCCGTACGACGCATGGTTCGAGGCGCTCACGGGGCACCCGCTCAACGACTTGCTGGGCTGGCAGCGCAATCACTACGACCGCGTGATTCACTTTGCATACGGCCTGCTCATGGTGCCGATCGTGGTGGAGCTCTTCGATCACGTCGCGGCGCCGCGCGGGCTGTGGCGTTCCATCCTTCCGGTCACCTTTGTCGCCTCGCATTCGGTCATCTACGAGCTGGTGGAGTGGGCAGCGGCGTGGCGGTTTGGCGGCGATCTGGGCACCGCGTACCTCGGCACGCAGGGCGATGAATGGGATTCGCAGAAGGATATGGCACTGGCGCTGCTCGGCGCAGCTCTCGGAATGCTCCTTGTGGGAACGTTTCGTCGGCCGCGAGAGTCATCCGCACAAGTGCGTACGGCGCGCTGAGGCCGTGCGCGCTAGTGTAATGACTCCATTCTCTGGCAATCAGGAGAATCATCATGGGCGTCGGCTCGATATGCACACACAGAGTCATCACAGTGGATCGGGGGATCGATGTGGCCGCCGCCGCCGAAGTGATGCGTGAGAACAACATCGGCTATCTGATCGTCACGGACGCTAAGTCTGGCGCCGCGGCGCCGGTCGGCGTGCTGACCGACCGCGACATCGTCGTCAAAGTTCTGGCGAAGGACGTCGATGCCCACTCGTTGACCGTAGGCGACGTCATGACTCCGGAACCGCTGGTCGCCGCCGATGACGACGGCCTTAGCGAAACGCTGCATCGCATGCGCCGCCTGGGTGTGCGGCGCGTTCCGGTGGTGGGGCCCCGCGGTCAGATCACTGGTGTGTTGTCGCTTGATGACGTGATCGATCATCTGGTGGGTCAGCTCGGCGACGTGGCGGGCTCGATTCAGAACGAGCAGAAACTCGAGAGTACGCTGCGGACCTGAAAGCGCGGCAGCACCGTCGAATGTGCACAATGCGCGCGGTGAGCCTCGCCCAGGGTGAAGTGAGCGTCAAGTGATCTCGCAAGCGCCGGGCGGCGGGACGCGGGGGGCGACGTTCCGCATCGAGAGCCTGCTCGTCCCGTCGGCGTTTCCGCATGCGGTGACCCGGCTGTCGCTCAAGGAAACCTACATCTCCTGGATCGTGCTCACGGGGCACTACGCCTACAAAATCAAGAAACCGGCGCACTTCGATTTCCTCGACGCCTCCACCCTCGAACGCCGGCGTGAGCTGTGCGAAGAGGAGCTGCGACTCAACCGGCGACTCGCTCCCGATCTTTACCTCGATGTTCAACCGGTGACGGAACAGGACGGGCAGCTGCGCCTGGGCGGTCAGGGGCGACCGGTGGAATACGCGGTCCGCATGCACGAGTTCGATCCGTCGCAGGAGCTCGCAAGCCGCCTGCAGGACGGCACGGTCCTGGCCAACGACATGACGGCGCTGGCCGACCTGCTGGCCGACTTTCATCGCCGAGCGGCCGCGGCTCCGTCCGACAGCACGTACGGGACCAACGAGGCTGTGCGCGGCGAAGTTCTCGATAATCTGGCCGTGCTCCTGAAGTGCCGGACCGGCGCGGAGGACGCGAATGCGCTCGCGCGATTGAGCGACTGGTCGCAGCGTTCGCTGGCGGAGCTCGGCCCTCTGATCACGCAACGCCACCGTTCAGGCGCCGTACGCGAGTGCCACGGTGATCTGCACGCACGCAATATCGTGCATTGGCAACAGCAGTGGCTGCCGTTCGATTGCATTGAATTCGAACCCAAGCTCCGTTGGATCGACGTCATGAGTGATGTCGCCTTCCTGTTCATGGATCTCATGGCGCACGCACGCCCGGATCTGGCGTACGCGTTTCTCAACCGCTACCTGGAGCAGACCGGCGACTACCAAGGCCTGGGCGTGCTACGGCTCTATGCGGCGTACAGAGCGTTGGTGCGCGCCAAGGTCGATGCCCTCGGGGCCCGGAGCTCGACGCCGGAAGCGGCGCAACTCCTGCGCGCGCACGGAGCAGACCGCGTGAGCGCAGCCGCGCAGCTCATCGAGCCGCAGCTGCCCGCGTTGATGATCATGCACGGCGTGACGGCATGCGGAAAATCCTGGCTCAGCGAACAGCTCGTGTCCGCGGTCCACGCCGTGCGTGTGCGCTCAGACCTCGAGCGCAAGCGCCTCGCGGGGCTCGGAGCACTCGCGCACACGGCTTCCGAGGTGAGCAAGGGGATCTACGCGGTGGAACCGAGCGAACGGACTTACCAGCGGCTGCTCGATTGCGCGCAGGCCGGCATTCGTGCCGGCTTCAACATGATCGTCGACGCAAGTTTCCTGCGCAGCGCGCATCGCGAGAGATTTCGCCGTCTGGCACAGGAGGAGCGCTGTCAATATGTCATCGTGTCCTGCCGCGCGCACAGGCAAACGATAAACACCCGACTCGAAACCCGTACCCGCATCGGCCTCGATCCCTCCGAGGCCACGTTACCCGTGCTCGAGCATCAGCTTGCCACCCAGGAACCCCTTACGCCGGAAGAGCAGGCGCGTGCGGTGTGTGTCGATACCGACTGGGTAACGAGTGCCGATGCCGGGATCGAGGCGGTCAAGGCGCGGCTGGCCAGTCCGGCGCCTTAGCGGCCAGGTCGAGCGCGACGCGCACACAGCCGCCACGCGATTCCTCGGCCCGGAACCCGAGCGCGGCGGCGAGCTGCAACATGCGGGTGTTCTCCGCGAGAACTTCACCCACGAGCCGTTGCGTACCTCGAGTGCGGCAGTAGCCGATTAACTTGGTGAGCAGTGCGGAGCCGAGCCCTCGACCCTTCAGGTCGGAACGCACGAGGATGGCGAATTCCGCCGTGGTGTTGTCGGGATCGGCATGTGCCCGGGCGACACCGAGTGTCCGGGGTGCGCCCGACTCGTCGGACGCTTCCGCAACGAAGGCCATTTGGCGCGCATAGTCGATCTGCGTCAGGCGCGCCAGCTCCGTCCCGGGAAGCTCCCGGACGGCATGAAAAAAACGCGTACGCATGTCTTCGGGAGTCACCTGCGCCAGGAAGTCCCGGTGCTGGGCGAAGTCCTCCGGGCGTATGGGTCGCAGCAGAATTCGTCGCCCCTCGAACTCGAGGGTCTCCTCCAGCTCCTTTGGGTAGGGTCGTATCGCCAAGCGTTCCGCGCCACTGCCGTGCGCCGGCGCGACTCGTATCCGTGCATCCAGCGCGATGACGCCGCGTTCATCCGCGAGCAATGGATTGATGTCAAGTTCGACAATCTCGGCAATGTCTGTCGCGAGCTGCGAAAGCTTCACGAGCGTGAGCTCGAGCGCCGGCGCGTCGATGGGCGGCCGATCACGAAATCCCGCCAACAGCCGCCATACGCGTGTTCGCGACACGAGCTCGTGCGCCAGCGTCATGTTGAGCGGCAATAGTGCGATCGCCTTGTCGTCAATGACTTCCGCAGCCGTTCCGCCCTGTCCGAAGAGCACGACGGGCCCGAAGGTCGGATCCACCGTCACTCCTGCAATGAGCTCGTGTGCGCGATCGCGCTGGATCATCTTCTGTACCGTGAATCCCGCAATGCGCGCCGCGGGTCGCAGCTCCCTGCAGCGAGCGAGCATCGCCTGCGCCTTGCGGCTCAACTCGTCGACCGTGCCGATGTGCAGGGCGACTCCGCCCACGTCGGACTTGTGCGTGATGTCGACGGAGAGGATCTTGAGCGCCACAGGAAAGCCGGTCTCGGCTGCGGCGCGACGTGCCTCCTCGACATCGCGTGCAATGCGTGTCGCTGCGATGGGGATGTCGTAAGCGGCAAGCACCTCCTTCGCTTCCGGCTCCGTCAGCAGGTCACGACCTTCCGCTATCGCACCGGCGACGAGCGCCCGCGCCGCCTGCGCGCGTCCCTCGAATTCCGGAGTCGACGCCGGCACCTCCATCAACTGGCGCTGGTTGCGCCGATAGTGAACCACCTGCAGGAACGCGTTGACCGCCTCCTCCGGCGTCGAATAGGTGGGGATTCCCGCGCGTGTCGACAGCGCCGCCGCCTTGCGAACCGTGTCTGCACCCATCCAGCAAGTCAGCACAGGACGAGGCGGGCTCGCCAGCAATGCCCGGCACGCACGCGCGATATCGATTGCGGGAACGATCGCCGTCGGCGCGTGAATGAGCAGTGCGGCATCGACCTGCGGATCATCGAGAACGATCTGCAGGGTCGTCGCGTAGCGTTCGGCAGGCGCATCGCCCACGATGTCGACCGGATTTCCGTGCGACCAGCCTGGTGGCAGGACGGCAGAGAGTTTCCCGAGTGTCGCCAGCGTCAGCGGGGCGAGCTCTCCTCCGCCACCGATTAACGCATCCGTGGCCATCACCCCCGGACCGCCCCCGTTGCTGACGATTGCGAGGCGCTCCCCGCACAATGGCTTCATGCGGGCGAGCGTTTCCGCTGCGTCGAACAGCTCTCGGGTGGTTGAAACACGCAGCATTCCGGCGCGGCGGAACGCCGCATCGTAGACGTCGTCGGCACCCGTGAGCGCCCCAGTATGCGATGCGGCCGCCCTGGCTCCCTCCGCAACCCGCCCTGCCTTGACCGCAATGACGGGTTTGTTGCGCGCGGCGGCGCGCGCCGCCGACATGAATTTGCCGGCGCTCGTGATGGCCTCGACGTAGAGCAGGATCGCGCGCGTGTGCCGATCGCTTGCTAGGTAGTCGAGCAGGTCGCCGAAGTCGACGTCGGCCGAATTGCCGAGCGATATAAAATTCGAGAAGCCGATGCGCATGCCCCGCGCCCAGTCGAGCATGGCTGTCGTGAGCGCACCCGATTGAGAAATGAACGCAAGCCCGCCGGGCAACGCGTGGGTGTGCGCGAAACTGGCATTGAGGCCGATGCGAGGCACGAGCAGCCCGAGGCAGTTGGGGCCCAGAATGCGCAGCAGATGGGGACGCGCCGCGGCGAGCATCGCTGCAGTCAGGCTGCATCCGTCCGGACCCAATGCTTCGAGTCCCGCACTCAGCACGACCGCGACGCGGGTTCCTCTTGCGCCGAGCTCGGCAATGAGACCTGGAATCGTCTGTGCTGGCGTGCAGAGCACCGCGAGATCGGGCGCTTCGGGCAGACTTGCGACTGTACGATGCGCGCGCCGACCCGCCACACTCGAGTGTTTGATGTTCACGGGCCAGACGGGACCAGCGAACCCGCCGGCGAGGAGATTGCGCATAACGGTCGCGCCGACGCTCTGAGCCCGATCACTGGCGCCGATGAGCGCGATCGATCGAGGCTCGAACAGGTACTGGAGATTGCGGCTGGTCATCAACACCCGCGCGGCCGGCCACGATGGCGCGGCGCAGGCCGGGATCCTTGCCGATCAAGATGCGAACGCATACCGGGTTAGTGCCTATCGCAGGGTATCGAGGATCTCTCCGGGCTCCCGTCGCAACGCTCCATGAACACGGCTATGGGCTCTCCTGAATCGAGGCCAGATACGCGACCAGACGCTCGACCATGTCGCCCGCTTGCTTGTGCGCGCTTTCGTCGTCGCCGTCACCGGCAAAGAACTCATAGCCCCACACCGGCATGTGGCGCGGGCCGTGCGTGGGACGTCGCGACTGGCCGTCAATACTCCTGTAAACCTGCTCGGCCGGGAACTGCCCGCCGCTTCGTGCAGAGATCAGTGTGAGATCGGGCACGTCGGCCTTGATAAAAGGTGCGACCGGACCGTCGCCGCGTCCATGCGGGCCATGACAACTGGCGCAGAACACTTCATACAGTCGAGCGCCGGAGTAGGTTTCTGGCCCGCTCCTATGGCTCACTGTAGCGCACGCCAGTAGCGAGCCCGCCAGGGCCATCGGGCACAGCCAACGCAGCAGTGACATAGGTGAACTCACGAACGCGCGCGATTGATATCGCCCCACCCTGGTGCTTCAGGGCATCTGTGGCAGAGCGATCAACCGTGCACCGCGTTTCGCGCGTGTCACGTGGCTGGCAAAGTGTGGCGGCTTCACGATCAGCACATCGCAAGCCAACTGGTCAAGGATTCGCTCCGCCGTGTTGCCGATGAATACGCGCTTCATGCCGGACCGGGAGATCGCTCCCATGACCACGATCGCGCTGCCAACGTCGCGCGCGACTTCGGCAATGGCATTGATCGCGTGACGGCCTACGGCGTGGCGCCTGGCGCGCGGTATCTTCGTCCCGCGCAGCGCGCGGTCCAGGGTGGCCCGGGCTCCCGCCCGGGCATGTGCTTCGATCCGCTGCGTGATGCCCGGCCTGCTGTAATCCATCTCCGCCATGTCGGCGGGCATCGGCACGTAGGCATGCACGGCGTGCAGCGTGCCACGTAAAGCCGCCGTGAGGGAAGTCGCCTGACGCAGGATCTCATCATCCAGGCGGGAGGGCTTGGCATAGGCGTGCGAAGGGTCCAGTGCTGCGAGAACGACCGGACGTCGATATGCGCGCGGGCTCTTGACCAGCAAGACGGGCAGGGTGCTCAAGCGCAGCAATTCCCAATCGGTGAATCGCAGTAGCCACGGCGCGACGTGCCGCGTTGCGTGTCGCTCCGCGACAATGAGATCGGCGTTGATGGTAGCCGCGCGCCGCACGATTGCTTCGTATGTCGGGTAGTCCCATTCGGCTGCCGTACGCACCTCGAGTCCCTGGCGGCGCAGTGGCGCGGCGATGGCTTCAAGTCGGCGCAGGTACTGGCGGCGGGATCGGGATTCGAATTCGGTGACGCTTTGTTTCGTCATATCGAGCGCATCGATGTAAACGGAATCGGCGATGCTGTGAAAGAGCTCGAGCGTGGCGCCCGTGGCGTGCGCTAGCTGTGCCGCCTTCTTTACGGCAGGCAGCGAGCGGGCCTTGGGATCCTTGACGGCGACGAGGATGCGGCGAATCGGACGCATTTCGAAATCCTTCTATGTTCTTGCGGGCGCCTCGTTGGCGCGGTGCGTCCGATCATGTGGGCAGCTCGACCATGCGGCCATTCGTATGAGCGCGTAAGGCATCGATGAAACTACCTACTCCCGTACGCCCCCGACCCAGTCGTGGCCGTTGCGCCGATCACGGCTCCGTCCACCAGGTGATGAACTCGCGCAGGTCGATGCGGCCATCACGATCGGTATCGACCTTCCGAAGCCCCTCGGTGTGGATACGCATTTGTGCGTATTTATGGCCAGTGACGCTGCGTGCACAAATGCCGACACTGGTGTAGACGGCGTAGACAGGGCGGAACTGGAGTGATGCGTAAGGCAACATCTGTAGGACAGTCGACGTCCGCGCCCCGCCGGCGGCGCTGGCTGCGCGCTGCGGCGTGGTTCACCGCACTGTTGCTCGCCGCTGTCGCATCTGGCATTGCACTATCAAAGCGTGCCGAAGCCGTGGAGCCGCAGCCGTACCAACCGAGCGCCGAACTGGAGGGCGCGTTGCGCCTCTTTCCGGATATCGAGCGCGGCGGGTCTCTTTATCAGGCGCACTGTGCCGACTGCCACGGGAAAGACGGCTGGGGGTCGACCGACAGGCGCACGCCGGTGCTCGCGGGTCAGCATTACCAATACCTGGTGAAACAGATCGCGGACCTTCGCCGCGGTCAGGACCGGGACCCCGCGGTGTTTCATGTCCTGGCGCTACGTGTGCTCAAGGGAGATCAGGCGATCGCCGATGTGGCGGCGTACGCTTCGGGCATGAAGCCGAATGCGCACCCGCGCACGGGCCGCGGCGATCAGTTGCGCCGCGGTGGCGAGGTCTACGATTGGCTGTGTCGCGGCTGCCACCAGGACAGCGGCGAGGGGCACGCGATCTACTTCATACCGAGCATTTCCGCGCAGCACTACGAGTACCTGCTGCAACAGCTGGAGGACTTCGCTGCCGGACACCGCGCGAACGCGCCGCCGGAAGTGCTGGACCTGGCAGCGATGCTTTCGGAGCACGAACGCGCGGCGGTCGCGGACTATGTTTCGCGCCTCGGTCCGCGGCCGGAAGCTGTGGCGGCCGACGAGTGGGGTCAAATCGTGGACCTTACCGCCAGCGTTCGCTGACGCGGGAGCCAGAGGGCATTGCGGTGAAGCGGCGGTGATGGCTCGACATGCTGGTTCCCTGGTCGACGCGATCATCATCGGCTCCGGCATCGGTGGACTCGCCTGCGCTTGTGCGCTCACGCGCCTGGGACACCGCGTGCTCGTGCTCGAGCAGCATTTCACCGCGGGTGGGCTCACGCAGACGTTCAGTCGCGATGGATTCACCTGGGATGTTGGGCTTCACTACCTCGGCGAGATGGGGGAGGGGGGCGCCGCGCGTAAGGTTCTGGACTGGTTGTCGGGGGGCGCCATTCAGTTCGCATCTGTTGGTCCGGTCTACGACACGGTCCATTTCCCCGGGGGGTTTCAGATTCAGTTCGCGCGGCCCGAGGCCGCTCTCAAACGCGAGTTGCAGGAGAGGTTTCCCGACTCCCGCACCGAAATCGACTCCTTCTTTGTGGCGCTCGCCGAAGCCGCACGCGCCGGTCGCGCTGTCTTTTCCAGGCGCGGCATGCCCGCATTGCTGGCTAAGGTCATCGGATTCTGGCACGCGGCCGAGATCGAGCAGTGGTGGGCGCGATCCACAGAGACCGTGCTCAACGACCTGATCGCCGACCCGCGGTTGCGGGCCGTGCTCGCCGCGCAACGGGGGGATTACAGCCCTGATCCTCGCGAATCGAGTTTTGGGATTCATGCCACGGTGATGCGTCACTATTTCGACGGTGCTTACTACCCCGTCAATGGTGGCAAAGCGTTCGCCGACGCATTGGTGCCCGTCATCGAGAACGGCGGCGGCCAGGTAAGAACGCGTGTGCAGGTGAAGGACATCATCGTCGAGAACGGTGCGGTCACGGGTGTCCGCACCAAGAGCGGCGAAGAACTGCTTTGTCCATTGGTGTTCTCCGATGCGGGGGCGCAAAACACGGTGCTGCGTCTATTGCCAGCCGTCCTGCGCGACTCAGCGTGGGCACGCGAGATCACATCATTCAAGCCCTCCGCATGCCACGTGCAGCTCTATCTCGGGTTCGACGGTGACATCGGAGCATATGGCGCCACGAGCTCGAATCATTGGTTCTACGAGACCTGGGATATTGCCGCTGGGCTATGGCGTGACCCCCTGCGAGAGCCCGTAGCACCGGCAATGTTCGTCTCGTTCCCGTCGATGAAGTATGTGGGCGAGGCTGCTCACCCTCGCTCCCGACCCACCGCGGAAGTCGTGGTTTTCACGGACTGGGAACTCTTCCGCCAGTGGGAGGACACGAAAATCGGGCGCCGACCGGCCGAGTATCTCGAGCTCAAACGCCTCATCGAGGCGAACCTAATGGCTCAGTTCGCGCGACATTTTCCCGCACTCGCGCCTCTGATCGCCCGTCGGGAACTTTCCACGCCGCTCTCCACGGTTGCGTTCACGGGCGCGCATCACGCCGGCGTCTACGGGCTCGAAGCGAGTCCCCGGCGATTCCTCTCTGCGAGTTTGCAAGCCCGCACACCGGTGCCGGGGCTGTACCTGACAGGTCAGGACGTCGCGAGCACCGGAATCACCGGGGCGATGATGGGGGACGTGCTGGCGGCTGCCACGATCGAGCCGCGGGTGTTCAGTCACGTCAGGTGATGGCGCGGCGCACGGACGCGGCGGGCAGGGCCGCCGCATCCACCGAGGCGCGCGTCACTCGACTTTGATCTGAACCGACTTGGGCTTCTCGACCTTGCTCTTCGGGATGTGCACGAAGAGCACTCCGTCCTTGCTCTCGGCGCGGATAGCCTTGTCGTCCACGTTTTCCGGCAGGCTGAAGCTGCGAGAGAACCTGCCGATAGAAGCGCTCGATCCGATGGTGCTTCTCGTCCTGCTCCTCATTCTCCTGCTTGCGCTCGCCGGTGATGCTGACCACGCCATCATCGAGCGTGATACTTACGTCCTCGCGCTTCACACCCGGTAGCTCCGCCTTCACGAGGTACTCCCTGTCGGTCTCGGAAATGTCGGCAGGCGGCGCCCATTCGTATGCCACGCCTTTTTCACCGAACAGCCGTGGCCAGCGGCCAGGCGACACTGCCCGCTCGAACAACTCATCGAAATCCCTGAACGGTTCCCAACGGATCAGACGCATGGCTTATCCCTCCTCAGTGATGGCTCCAGTCAACTCTCGAGGTCGGATGACCTGGCATCAGAGTGCACCGGCGCAGTGCCGCAACCAATTCGTGCGAGCCGCAGGCCGATTTCGGTAAATCCGTATCGACGCAGTCAGCGGCCTCGCCGAGGCCTAGGCGCCAGCCTTCCGGGCGCAGGAGGTGCACACGGGGCTCTCCGGCAATGCTTCCAGGCGCGCCGGATCGATCGGCTCACCGCAGCGCTCGCATCTCCCATAGCTGCCCGCCGCCAAGCGGCCCAACGCAGCTTCGACTCGACGGAGGTCGCACTCGGTGATCGCGCGCAGACGTGCGATCACCTCGTCGTTCTGGCGCTGCGCCGCCTGGTCGGGGAAATACTGCACCAACGGATCGTTGGCGCGCTGCATGTCGCGGCTGAGGCGATCCAGGCGCTCGGCGAGCTCGTATTGGCGCGTACGCAACCATACAACCGTGCGCGGTCGATCTGTGCCCATGGCGCATGATCGCACCGGTGACGGCGGGCGCAATCCGGGTATGACGCGAACGCGCTGTGGCTTATGCGTATCGGGAGTGCAATCAGCGGTTCAACGAAACATGCTCAGGCGCGACTAGCAGCGTGCAGCAGTTCGGCAATGATGCCGGCGAGCTCGTTGACGTCGACGGGTTTGCTCAGCAAGCGACAGGCAGGCACGTCGGCAAGCTTGCGCAGGACTGCGGACGTATCGCCACTCAAGAGCAGCGCAGGGAGCAGTTTGCCCGTGCGAGATCGAACGGCATGGATGACGTCAATTCCGGTGGTCGACTCGCCCAGATGGTAGTCGCTGATGATGAGATCCGGTTCGCGGCCAGCTTCGCTCAATGTCCGATCCAGCTGCTCGATGCTGCTGGCGGCAATCGTCCTGTAGCCGATCGCTTTCAGGAAGAGTTGCATGGCTGCGCGCACCCCTTCGTCGTCTTCCACCAGCAGGACCAGGCCGCCGCCGCCCGTCGGCGTCGAGGGTCGATTCGACGGTGCTGCGCGCCAAGGAGTCGCGCGTGCGCTGCCGACGACTTGCACAGCGGGCACGATGACGCGGAATTCTGAGCCACGCCCCGTCGAGGATTCGACCTCGATCGACAGACCGAGAAGGTTCGCAATTCGCTTGACGATCGCAAGACCGAGACCCACGCCGCGGCGCCCGCTCTTGGAGTCGACCTGATAGAACTCATCGAAGATCGAATCGAGCTGATCGGCCGGGATGCCTACGCCCGTATCTGCGACCGAAATGGCAAGGCCCTCAGGGCGCACCGAGGTGCGCAGCGTCACGGTGCCGGCATCGGTGTACTTGATGGCATTCGTCAGCAGATTTTCCATGAGCTGCCGGAACAAGGTGCGGTCCGTCTGGATGTCTTGTGACGCGGCCTGCACGGCTAGGGTCAAGCCGCGCGCGGCCGCTTCCGGTTCGGTTTGCGTGCGCAGGGTCCGCAGGATCTCCGCGACGTCGACGGTCTCGATCTGCGGCCGCACGTTTCCGGAGTCGAGCTTGCTGATGTCGAGCAGGGCGTTGAGCAGGCCAGCCATCGAATCGAGCGCCGCGCGTTCCCGATCGAGCATGTCGAGGGCCGCTGGGTCCTCGATCTGACGCTGCAGCGCCGCGTTGAGCAGGCGCAGTGTCTGCACCGGCTGCCGCAGGTCGTGGCTTGCGGTGGCGAGAAATCGGCCCTTGGCCGCGTTTGCGCGACTGACATCGTCCTGCGCGGCACGCAATGCCTGGGCGATCAGCCGTCGCTCGGTCACATCCCGCACCGCCGCTGCAAACAGCCGTTCGCCATCGACGTCGATCGGCGAGAGACGAATTTCCACGGGAAACTCCGAACCATCGGCCCGCTGCGCCACCAGGTCGGCAAGTTCGGCGCCCATTTCGCGCGTGCGCGGGTGCTGTGCATATTTCAGCCGGTGTTGCACGTGGATCTGTCGCAGGCGCTGCGGGATGAGCTCTTCGATGGATGTATTCAGCAGGTCATTCTCGCCGCATCCGAACAGAGAATGTGCCGTGCGATTGGCGAGTATGATCCGCCCCCTCACATCGACGACCAGTAGCGCGTCCGGCGCGGAGGCCACGAGATTTTCGAGCAACGCGATGCGCGATAGCGGGCGCGAGGCTTCCATAGCGATGCCCACGCTGGTGAATTGTTGCCGGGGGCTGAGGGCCCGGCGAAGTCTAACAGAACACTGATGGCGGGCTAGCTGCGCGGATCATCAGGGGGGACACGATGCGCACGCGCTGGCACTGGCGTGTGAGGGCCTGCTGACGCGAGTCCGTATCGCGGATGGCGACGAGAATGCGACTGATCGTGGTCATGGGCGTCCCGGCAACGATCAGCGTGGGGCCTTCGGGGCCGTTGCGGTACTGCCGGCGTCGACCACCATGCGTACCAGGTGCGCCAGCGAGTTCGCGCCCATCTTCTCCATGACATGCGCGCGATGAATCTCCACCGTCCGCTGGCTCAACTGCAGATCGCCGGCGATGACCTTGTTCGCCTTGCCCTCGCGTCACGAGAGTCAGCACCTCGCGTTCACGCGGCGTCAACTCGGCGATGCGTGCCTGGATTCGCTCGCGATTGCCCAGTAACTCCCGGCCGACGCGGTCCCGCTCCAGCGCCCCGTTGATGCGATCGAGCAGGTCCTGATCGCGGAACGGCTTCTGCAGGAAATCCATCGCACCGCGTTGCATCGCCTCCACGGCCATGGGCACGTCACCGTGGCCGGTAATGAAAATGATCGGCAGCATGGCGCCGCGGCTGTTCAGCTCCTCCTGCAGCTCCAGCCCGCTCATGCCCGGCATGCGGATATCAAGCACCAGGCAGCCACTGCGGCGCGGGTCGAAGTCAGCCAGAAACTCCTGCGCCGATCGCGTATGTCTGGGCGGTCAGGCCCAGCGCCTTGAGCAGGAGCTTCAGTGAGCCGCGCACAGCCTCATCATCGTCGACGACGAACACGGTTGCGGGACTGCTCCTTCATGGCGCCTCCTTCGCGAGTGCCGGCAGTGTGAAATGGAAGCAGGCGCCGCCGTCCGGCTCGGCACGGTGCGCGAGTTTGCCGCCGTGTGCCTGCACGATCGTGCGGCTGATGGCGAGGCCCAATCCGGTGCCGTTCGCCTTGGTGGTGAAGAACGGGTTGAAGAGATTGGCGAGGGCGCCGGGTTCCACCCCCGGTCCGTGATCATGCACCGAAATTTCGATGCCATCGGGCACAGCAGCGGCCCGCAGAATGATCTCGCGCCTCGAGCCGCCGCTCTGCAACGCGTCGATGGCGTTGCGGAACAGATTGATGAGCACCTGCTGCAACTGTACGGCATCGGCCATGACATCGGGCAAGTCGGTCTCCACATCGAGGACCAAGCGGACGTCGTGTGCGCGAAGGTCGGGCCGTGCGAGCGCCTGGAGGTCCTCGATCAGCCGGTTGCAGCTGACGGGCTCGTGACGAACTTCCCGATTGGCCACGAAGGAGCGCAGACGGCGAATCACCTCGCCAGCGCGCAGCGCCTGCCGGCTGATCTGCGCCAGCGATTCTCGAATCTCCGCCCCATCCGGCGCTTCACCCGCGTCAATCAGGCGCTGGCAGGCCTGCGCGTAGGTCGTGATCGCGGCGAGCGGCTGATTGATCTCGTGCGCCAGGCCCGCCGCCATTTCGCCCATCGTGCTCAGGCGGGCGACATGCATCAGACGGTCCTGCGCTTGAACTGCCGCGAGCTCGGCCGCGACCCGTGCGGAAATATCGCGAATGAACCCGACGAAGCGCGGAGGATCCGTACCGGCGACGCGTCCGACGGCGAGCGAGGCGGGAAATGCGCTACCGTCGCGGCGCCGCCCCTTCACTTCACGACCGATGCCGATGATGCGCGCCTGGCCGGTGGTGAGATAACGGTGCAGATAGGTATCGTGAGCGCTGCGGTCGGGCTCGGGCATCAGCATGTTGACATTTCGGCCGAGCACATCCGCCACAGCGTAACCGAACATCTGTTCGGCGGCGCGATTGAAGGTTTCGACACGGCCCCGGCTGTCGATGACGATCACGGCATCGACCGCAGCATCGAGCAGCGCGCGTAGCTCTTGCGCGGCGCCGGTGCGCGCGCGGTCTGTTGCTGTCGGATCAAACACCTGGACCAGTGTAGAGTCTCCATTGCAGCGAAGGCAGTAGGTAGTTTCCGCAACTAATGGCCGCAGACGCGGCTGCGGCACCGAGCACGGGTGCGTCGTTGATGCCGTCGCCCTCCATCAGCACGCCCCCGCACTCGCTCATCAGGGTGCGAATGTAAGCCAGCTTGCCATCCGGCGTAAGGCGCGCGCGCCAGTCAACAGCGGCCGCCGCGCTAGGTACTTACCGCAATCGACTGCGACATCTGACGATGTTCAAACGTGGCCCGGGCAGACAGCATGTGGAGCAACTTTGTGGGCCGGCAAACGGCAGACAGGCAAGGAGCATCATGGACAAACCCAGACATATCCTGGTCGTGATCGATCCCACCGCCAGCGAGCATCCGGCTCTCGAGCGGGCGCGGGTGCTGGCGCTCGCATTCCACGCGCGTGTCGAATTGTTCGTGTGTCATTTGACGCACGCCGCGGCCGAGCTGCACGTCGACGAATTCATGCTCGAAAAGCTCGCCAACGGACTGCGCGAACAGGGAATCGAGACCACTACGGATGAAGCTTCCGATGTCACCTTGTACGCGGGGATCCTGAGCAAGGTGCTCAGATCGCGACCGTCGCTGGTGGTCAAGGACACGCATCCGCACTCGCTACTCCGCCGCTCGGTCCTCGCCAACACCGACTGGCAGCTGATCCGCTTGTGCCCCGCACCGCTTCTCTTCGTGCATCGGGGCGAGTGGGGTCATCCCCCGCGCATCGTCGCGGCAGTCGATGTAGCCCTGCCGGGCGAAAAGCCAGCGGTCCTCGATCACTTGCTGCTCTCGGTGGCCGAGACTTTCGCTCTGGCGACCGATGGCCTCACGTACGCGGCGCACGTCTACCTGCCCGTTTCCAGCCTGAAAGCGACGGCAACCGCGCTGGCCGTGCCGATGGCTGCGGGGGTGGATCCGGCTCGAATCACCATGGACGGGGAGCAGCTCGCACGCGATCAGTTTGACGACTTGCTGTCGACGCACCCCGTGCCATCCGAGCGCCGACGCTTGCTCGCTGGCCGCTCTGCGGACGCGCTGGTGGAGTTCGTGCGCCGCTCGCAAATCGATCTCCTGGTCATGGGCGCATTCGCGCGCGGCTGGATGTACAACGTGCTTGTGGGCAGCACGACCGAACGGGTCCTCGACCTGCTGCCGTGCGATGTCCTGGTGATGAAACCCGCGAGCTTCGAATGTCCGTTGCGGTCGGAGGCGAACTATCAGCCACTGGTCGCAACCCGCACAGCGTCTGTTCGCGAGTGATCGTCGGCCTACGTACTTTCCGCAGCCCGCGCGGGTTGCGCGACGGCTCAACAGGCTCTGCGGCAAATACGGATGGAATCTTCGCGGCATGAACGTAGCCTGTGCATGCACGGAACGAGCTGGAATTTCACTACTTCGAGGAGCAGCGAGCATGAGCGTTGGATCCAATTGCACACGCAAGGTGATCACGATCAACCAGGATGAGAGTCTGGTCACCGCAGCCGCACTGATGCGCGAGAACTGCGTGGGCTACCTCATCGTTGTCGAGCCATTCCTTGGACGGCGAACGCCAATCGGCGTGCTCACTGATCGCGATATCGTCGTCAAGGTCATCGCCAAGGGTGTCGATGCGCAGGCGCTCGCGGTCCGCGACGTCATGACGCGCGGCCCTCTGGTCGCGAAAGAAGACGCTGACGTAGAGGAGACACTGCAGCGGATGCGCGGGATGGGTGTGCGTCGCGTGCCTGTGGTTGGGACTGCGGGTGAATTGACGGGCGTACTGTCGCTGAACGATGTCGTCGATCACCGGTCGAGGGAGTTTTCGAACGTCGTTGGTTCGGTGCGAAATCAGCAACGTTTCGAGCACCCGATCGGCGGCTGAAGCAATCAGCTCTTTCGTAGCCGCAGACACGTCCACTGACGCTACAAGAACGCTGCCATGCCACGACCTGCGAAACACGCTGCGAGTTCGGCGACCGTACACATCCATGTGCGCGATCTGGCCCAGATGTTCAATTCGCTCGACGCTTCTCCGTTCTGGGACCGGGACCTCGACCGCGGTGCCGCAGCGTTCATCGAGGAAGAGTTCCGGGAGCGTCCGTCGGCGCAGACCTGGCACTTGAATGTGCATACCCAGTCCGGGCAGGCGGACGTTGATTCCCTCCAGACAGCGCTCACTAGTTACTACGAGCGGCTCGCCAACTCGGCGCGCATTGAGTTGCGCGACCAGCTCCGGACGTCGCAGCTCGCGTTGCTGGGCGGTCTGGCGCTGTTTGCGCTCTTGATGAGCGCACGGGAAATACTCCTTGCCGCAATGACTGGACTTCCCACGGTCCTCGATGAAGGGCTGATCATCCTGGCGTGGCTCACTCTCTGGCGTCCAGCTGAGAGTCTGGCCTACGAATGGGTGCCGCTGCACCGCAGGCGCCGTCTGTACGAGCGTCTGAGTCGAATTCGAGTCGCGCTGCGGTGGAGCGACCAGACCGTTGCGCGCCAGCACACGAAAACGAAACCCGCCGGCACCGAGTTCCACACCCAGCCCGCATGAGCACGGCGTCGCGATAAGAGCGGGGTGAGGTCATGTACGCCAGGATACTAGTGCCGCTTGATGGGCAGCGATGCTGCGGCGGCCGGCCTCGAGCAAGCGATCAAGCTGGGTAAAGCTGCAGGAGCGAAACTGCGGCTCGTTCACGTCGCCAATGAGATGATTCTCGCGTCCCCACACAGCGTTGACACGTTCGATGCCGGCCAGTACGCGGCCGGCGTCGTCGAGAGGTTGCGCGAGAGCGGCCGGGCACTGCTCAAACAGGCCGAATCGATAGTCCGCCGGCACGGCCTCGAGCCGGAGTGCACGCTGCTCGAGGCCCTGGGTAGTCTGGCCGGCCAGGAGATCGTGCGGCATGCAAAGGAATGGCCAGCGGACATCATCGTCATGGGTACGCACGGGCGGCGTGGGCTGCGGCGAATCGTCATGGGCAGTGATGCTGAAGAAGTCCTGCGAACTTCTCAGATCCCCGTTCTGCTGGTACGCAGTGCAAATGTAGCTTGAGCCACCGCGACACCTCGTCATCGGGCGTTATGAGCCACTAGATGGCCGGAACACGCGTACGCGAGTGGCCGCCATTCTCATAGTCCATTGGCAACCGTGGTTGTCGGAGGGAATCGTCGCGCCGGGCGCCGGCACCTAAGGGTTGCAAGCCGGGACCAAGGTCGCCCTTCGGCGTGCGGTATTTGTCTCCCGCCAGCCTAATCGGTAGTCTAACCGCCCGATGTCTCGCTTGTTCCACCGCAAGTCCATGGTTGGCCTGATTCTGGCTGTGCTCATCGCACAGCTCACGGGCTACCACTTGCACCTGTGTCTGCATGGCGATGGTCCGCAGACCGAGGTGCATACCTATGCGCACGAAGACATCGACTGCGAACAGCCAAATTCCGGCGGGCCGGAGCCCGTAGACATCGAGTTTGACAGCAGCGATCGAGGGCTCCTCAAGAATCTCAAGTTCGCCTTCGATTTCTCGGCGCTGCCCGGTTCCATCGCGTTCGCTGCCTACAACGCTCCTCAGGAACAACTCGTTTTCGTCACGCAGCTGCCCGCGCTCGATACGCAGCGAGCGCTTCGGCCACCACTGCGCGGCCCTCCCGCCTAGAACCTCCCTCGCATCTCCTAGAGATCGATTGCTCGGGCGTTGCCACGTGCACGCCGCTTTTGTTTGGAGGTTTCCATGCGTTTGCCACGAGCACGCCTTGCTGCGTGCATCCTGGCTGCAATCCTTTTCGTCGGCACTGCGTCCGCCGAAGAGAGTTCAGTCGAATTGTCGCTTCGAGAAGCGCTTGCCCGAGTCGGGGAGCGCAATCCGGAGCTTAAAGCCCTCGCATTCGAGGTGCAGGCCCTTGGAGTACGCGCGCAGCAAGCAGCGGTATCGCCTAACCCCGATCTGTCTCTGAACGTCGAGAACATCGGTGGGAGCGGTGAGTTCAGCGGGACGGACGCCGCGGAATGGACGCTGGCGCTGAGCCAGCTCATCGAGTTGGGGGATAAGCGCCAGTTTCGCGTCGAGGCGGCGGATGCGGCGGGCGACGTGGCCGCTACCGAGATCGAGATCCGGCGGGTCGACCTGGCGGCCGAGACCCTGCGTCGCTTCGTGCAAGTGGCAGGCGATCAAGACGAATTGGTTCTAACTCAGCGCGAAACCGAGCTCACGTCGCGCACCCTGTCAGCCGTAGAACAACGCGTGAATGCCGCGCGCTCACCGATCGCTGAGCTACATCGCGCGCGAGTGGCCTACGCTCGGGCCCAACTCGCTCAGCAGCATGTCGAGCACGCCCTGCGCGCATCGCGACGCCAGCTGGCAGCACTGTGGGGCGAAAGTGAGCCCACCTTCTCAAAGGTGTCGGCCGAGCTCTACGCGATTCCAGCTGTCGACGACTTCGGAGTGCTGGAGAAGCGACTGACCGGCGGACCCGCGACTCGCCGTTACCTGTCTGAAGAACGCCTGCGGGAAGCCGAACTGCGCCTCGCACGTTCAAGCCGCACACCCGATATTGCTCTTGGTGCAGGCGTGCGACGTTTGGAGGAGTCAGGTGACACGGTGGGCGTCCTGTCCTTCAGCGTGCCGTTGGCTTTTCGGGATCGACGTAGCGGCGCGATCCGCGGAGCGGAGATTCGTCGGGATCGTGTCGCCGCCGAACGTGATGCGGTGCTGATAGAGACGCAGGCGCGTCTCTATGAGTTCTATCAAGAGCTGTTACATGCGCGCACGGAAACCGAGCAATTGCGGGAGCGTGTGCTTCCTGAGATGGAAGAAGCGCTCAAGCAGACAGAGTACGCCTATGAACGCGGGCGCTACTCGTATCTCGAGTTGGTCGACGCCCGCAACAGTCTCATCGAGGTCAATCGCGCCTTGATCGAGTCGGCCGTTCGCTATCACACGCTGCTCGCTGAAATCGAAAGTCTCACCGGACTGCCGCTCGCAACTTCGGGCGTATCCGATCGGAGTTCAGGATCATGATCAGACTCTTGCTGCTAATCACGGCGCTAACTTTGAGCACCGCCGGATGCGGAGATTCCGAGCCGTCACGGGTCGCCGAACCGGCGGCCGAGAGTCATGGTGAGGAGGGCCACGATTCGATCGAGGAGCACGGCGAGAAGACTCCCCGGGCCAAGATCTCAGCCGAAGCCGCCCGCGCTGCGGGCATCGTCATCGAAGAAGCCGGTCCCGCTAAGCTGCGCGACACGCTCCCGTTGTACGGCTCGATTCACGCCAACGCGGAACGCGTCAGAAGCGTGAGCGCGCGGTTTCCGGGCGTAGTGCGCTCGCTCAAGAAAAGCGTCGGCGACGAAGTCCGGGAGGGCGAAGTCCTGGCTACCATCGAGAGCAACGAGAGCCTGCAGACCTACCACCTGACGGCGCCGATCGCGGGCGTCGTGACGGCGCGCAATGTGAACCCCGGGGAAACCTCGGCCGAGGCGCCGATCTTCGTCGTCACGGACCTTTCGACCGTGTGGGCGGAGCTGAGTGTCTTTCCTCGAGATGCGTCCAAACTCCGGGCGGGACAGAGCGTGCGCGTGCGAAACGTGGATGGATCCTTCAGCACGGACGGCCGCATCGTGCACATCTCCGCGTTGGGATCACTTGCGAGTCAAAGCGTGACGGCACGCGTCCTGCTCAAGAACGACCCGCGGCTCTGGACACCGGGTCTCTACGTTACCGGGGAGGTGGTCTTGGGGGAATCGGCGGTTCCGGTGGCAATCAAGCAGGTCGCCGTACAGACGATAGAGGATCGAGCGGTTGTCTTCGTGCCCATCGAGGAGGGTCTCGAAGCACGCGCCATCGAGAGTGGCGCAGCTGACGGTGAATGGATCGAGATCATCAAAGGCCTCCAGGCGGGGGAGAGCTATGTGAGCGATGGCAGCTTCGTCGTGAAAGCGGAGCTGGGTAAGGCAGGGGCGGAACATGACCACTGAGGGCATCGAAACGGGCTGCGTTGTGAGCCTGCTCGTGCCTGCGGTCGGGCGGTGCGCGCCATGATCGAAAATCTCATTCGATTCTCGATCTTCCAGCGCTGGATCATATTGTTTCTGGTCGCCGGCGCGGCGGCGCTGGGTATCTGGAACTACCAGCGCCTGCCCATTGATGCGGTGCCGGATATCACCAACGTGCAGGTGCAGGTCAACGCAGAGGCGCCGGGATACTCGCCGCTCGAAGTCGAACAGCGAATCACTTTCGTCGTGGAAACCGCGATGGCCGGGCTGCCGCATCTGGAGTACACGCGCTCACTCTCACGCTATGGGCTCTCACAGGTGACGGTGATCTTCAAGGATGGCACCGACATCTACTTCGCGCGAAACTTGGTTAACGAGCGCCTGCAGGAAGCGAAGGAGCAGCTGCCGCCCGGCATCGACGCCTCGATGGGCCCGATTGCCACCGGCCTGGGCGAAATCTTCCTCTACACCGTTACAGCCGAGCCCGACGCTCGCCAGTCGGATGGCTCACTTTACGACGCAACGGCACTGCGCACGATTCAGGACTGGATCATACGTCCGCAGCTGCGTCAGGTGCCCGGAGTCACCGAAGTCAACAGCATCGGCGGCTACGCCAAGCAGTTTCATGTCACGCCGGATCCGGCGCGGCTGCTTGCCCACAACCTCACGCTCTCCGATGTGACCGAGGCGCTCGAGCGAAACAATGCCAATGTCGGTGCCGGCTACGTCGAGCGCAACGGCGAGCAGTACCTGATCCGTGTGCCAGGGCAGGTGCGCACGCTGGAGGACATCTCGAACATCATCGTGGCTCGACGAGGTGGCGTTCCGATCCATGTGCAGGAGGTGGCTGAAGTCGCCTTGGGCAAGGAACTGCGGACGGGCGCGGCCACTCGAGATGGCAAGGAGACGGTGCTCGGAACGGCGGTAATGCTGATCGGCGAGAACAGCCGCACCGTCAGTCTGCGGGCGGCAGAGAAACTACGCAGAGATTGGAAAATCGCTGCCGCCGGGAGTAAAGGCAGAACCCGTCTACGACCGCACCGTCCTCGTGAACAGGACGATCGCCACGGTGCAGAAGAATCTGCTGGAAGGTGCGCTTCTCGTCGTCGTCGTGCTGTTCGTCATGCTGGGCAATCTGCGCGCGGCACTCATCACGGCGCTGGTCATTCCGCTCTCGATGCTCCTGCTCGTGACAGGCATGGTGCAAGGTCAGGTCAGTGCGAACCTGATGTCACTGGGTGCTCTCGACTTCGGACTGATCGTGGACGGCGCGGTCATCATCATCGAAAACTGCCTGCTGCGCCTCTCGCAGCGGCAGCATCACTTGGGCCGTACGCTCGATCTGATCGAGCGTTTCGACACGGTGAGGCATGCCACACGCGAAGTGTTCACACCAAGTTTGGTCAGCGTTCTGGTGGTCATTCTTGTCAATCTGCCGATCCTGGCGCTCGCGGGCGTCGAAGGGAAAATGTTCAAGCCCATGGCGTTTGCCGTCATCGTTGCGCTCGTCGGCGCGCTGATCCTGTCGGTGACGTTTATCCCAGCGGCGGCGGCGCTGTTCCTGGGACGTCGAATCTCCGAAAAGGAAAATCCGGTCGTAAAGGCGGCGCGGCGTGGATACGAGCCCGCGTTGCGATTTGCGCTGAAGCAGGCGCCGGCCGTGGTGGCTGCCGCCCTCGTGCTGGTCATCGGCGCGGCCTGGCTCGCCTCACGGATGGGGGCGGAGTTTGTACCGAGCCTCGATGAAGGAGATCTCGCCGTGCAGGCGATCCGCATACCTGGCACGGGACTTGACCAATCTGTCGCCATGCAAACGGCCATTGAGCGTGCGGTGATGCAGGTGCCGGAAGTTCATACAACCTTCGCCCGGATCGGTACGGCGGAAGTAGCCACTGATCCGATGCCACCGAACGTTGCTGACGGCTTGGTGATGATCAAGCCCCGGGATGAATGGCCCGACCCCGACAAGCCTAAGGAGCAGTTGCTCGAGGAAATCGAGCAAGCGCTCGCCGGCGCGCCTGGCAGCAACTACGAGATCAGCCAGCCCATCGAATTGCGATTCAACGAGCTCATTTCCGGTGTGCGTTCGGATCTCGGAGTGAAGATCTATGGAGATGATCTCGACACCCTCCTGCGCCTGGGCAATCGGGTAGCAGCGTCCATTGCGAGTGTCAGCGGAGCGGAGGACGTCAAGGTTGAGCAAGTGAGCGGCCTGCCGGTGCTGGCCATCGAGCCCAACCGTATGCTCCTTGCGCGCCACGGGCTCAACGTGGCGAGTGTGCAGGAGGTCGTCGAGGTTGCCTTGGGCGGACGCGCGGTGGGCGAGATCTTCGAGGGAGATCAACGGTTCGACCTCGTGGTGCGACTGCCCGAGTCCCTGCGAAGCGACTGGCGCGCGATCGAACGCCTGCCCGTCCCGTTGCCGGAGGAGGCGGGGTACGTTCCGCTTTCCGAAGTCGCAACCCTCAAGCTCGTCTCGGGCCCTAACCAGGTGAGCCGCGAGAACGCGAAGCGACGGATCGTGGTGAGCGCGAACGTTCGCGCGCGAGACCTGGGCTCGTTCGTTGGGGACGTGCGAGCTGCCATCGAGCGTGACGTCGAGATTTCGCCAGGTTACTGGCTCGACTACGGCGGGACCTTCCAGCAACTCGAATCAGCTACGTCTCGGCTGCAAGTGCTCGTGCCGTTGACCCTCACCATGATCTTCGCATTGCTCCTGATGACGTTCGGCTCAGCGCGCGATGCCGCTCTGGTGTTCAGTGGCGTACCTCTGGCGCTCACCGGCGGTGTCCTCGCGCTATGGCTGCGCGACATTCCGCTGTCGATCTCCGCGGGCGTCGGTTTCATGACGCTGTCGGGAGTTGCGGTGCTGACCGGCGTCGTGATGCTTTCAGCCATCCGCGACCTGCGCGCGAACGGCGAATCGGTTGACACCGCCGTCGTGCATGGGTCGTTGCTTCGACTGAGACCAGTCCTCATGGTCGCCCTCGTGGCAAGCCTCGGTTTCTTGCCCATGGCACTCAATACAGGCACGGGTGCGGAGGTCCAGCGTCCATTGGCGACAGTGGTCATCGGGGGAATCGTCTCCGCAACCCTCCTGACCCTGCTGGTACTCCCAGCCTTGTACCACTGGATCCATCGTCGCGAGGCTATGTTGGAGGCGCGACCGACGGCCAGCTCATCGTGAGACCAGCGCGACTTACGCGCGACACCGAGCATTCAAACCTAGCGCGGTCTCTTCGGGCGTCGACGGCGAGCGCTGACGCCGATCGATGCGCTGAGCGACCCTGACGACCGGACGGCAGCAAGCAATCTTTCAGCAAGGAGAAGGTACTGTTGAACGTTCGCATCAATCGCATTGTGAGAGTCACGACGGCCGTCGGACTGGTGCTTCTTCCTATGGCTCCGCGGGCAGCGGTGGCTGCGGATGGCTGGTTTACGGCTGCACAGGCAACCCGCGGGCATCAGTTCTTCAACAATCAGTGCGCACAATGCCATCGCCCCGACCTGACCGGTGCCATGGGTCCGGCGCTTATCGGCCGTGCATTTCTCGCGGCGTGGAGCAAGCAACCAGTCTCGGCGTTGTATGCGTTCGAGCACCAAAAGATGCTGGAACAGAACCCGGGCGCAGTGCGCCGGACCAGCTCTGGGCGATTACGGCCTATATCCTGCAGAAGAACGGCTTCAGCGCCGGGGCTTCGGAACTTGGCGATGCGGCTGCCAGCAGAGTGCTCACGAAGTAAAACGCCGGAAAGGTCAGGCACCTGGCTCGACGGTATATTTGGGATACTTGACCATCATCCGCTTCATCGGAGAACGCCCCTTGCGTTCAAGACGTTGGCTGCCCATTCCGGTTGAGCCCCTCACCACCTTGCGGCCCATTCGCCTTCTGATCCTGCAAGGCTTTCTCTGCATGATGGCCTCAGCGAGCCCGGCGGCGAACGCTGCAGTGTCGGCGCAAGAGCAGACGATTCTCGCTGCCGCGCAGGCGGAGAACTCGGCGGCGCTGGAGCGCCTGGAGAAGCTCGTTAACATCAACAGCGGCACGCTCAATCCGGCGGGCGTCGAACGGGTCGGACGCATCATGATGGAGGAACTCCAGGCCATCGGATTCGCGGTGCGTTGGGTGCCGATGACCGCAGTGGGACGCGCGGGCCATGTCGTGGCGGAACACAAGGGCTCGGGACGCGGACAGCGGCTGCTGCTGATCGGGCATCTCGACACGGTGTTCGAGAAGGACAGTCCGTTTCAGAAGTTCGTGCGCCGCGGCGATCAGGCCGAAGGACCGGGCGCGAACGACATGAAGGATGGTCTTGCGATCATGGTCTCGGCGCTGCGGGCGCTGAAGAACGCGGGCGCGCTGCGCAATGTGGACATCAGGGTGGTCTTGAGTGGAGATGAGGAAGACCCGGGCCGGCCGATCGCCGTCGCGCGCGCCGACATGATCCGTGCGGCCGAGCAGAGTGACGTCGCGCTGGAGTTCGAGGCGCTGGCCCAGGAGAACGGCCGCGACATGGGCTCCATCAGCCGTCGCAGCGCTTCGAGCTGGATAATCCGTTCTTCGGCGCAATCCGGGCATTCCTCCGGCGTTTTCTTCAGAGGAGCCGGCTACGGCGCGATCTATGAACTCGCGCGCATGCTCGATGCGTTTCAGCGCGACTTGCGCGAGCCGAACGCCACTTTCAACGCGGGCTTGATCCTTGGCGGTGCGGAGGCACTGGCGGACGCCGAATCAACCGCGGGCAAGGCCACGGGCAAGACCAACATCATTGCGGCGGTTGCACTGGCGACCGGAGACCTGCGCACGCTGAGCAATGAACAGACCGAGCGCCTGCGCGCGAAGATGCGCGACATCGTGTCCGCACACCTGCCGGGCACTCGCGCCGAGATCACGTTCGAGGACAGCTACCCGGCCATGCCGCCCACCGAAGGCAACCGCGCGCTCCTGCGGCGCCTCAACGACATCAACCGCGACCTCGAGCTGCCACCCATGCCCGAGCTCGATCCCCTGAAGCGTGGCGCGGGCGACATCGCGTTTGTCGCCGACAAGGTCGACGGTCTCATCGGGTTCGGCGCGGCGGGAAAGGGCAGCCACGCGCCGGGTGAAACGGTCGATCTCACGAGCTTCGACCGGCAAATCAAGCGCACCGCGCTGCTGATCTCGCGACTCGCACGCACGCCTCGCTAGCGACGCAGAAGCGCCGCGATGCGTCACTAACCTCTGGAGGTAGGACACTTCTCGTCAGTGAGTCGCACGCCCAGTACACTGCACCTGCCCTGAGCCGGTTTTGATCCGCTCGACCAAGGCGCGAAATGCCAGCTCTATCGAGACGAACGTTCGCCCGGGATCTGCTCGGTTCTCTGGCGGCGCTTGCATTCGTCCGCGGCAAGGCATCCGCCGAATCTCAGCAGGGTTCGCTGCTGCAGGATCCCACGGCATTGCGCTCTCTCAGACTCCCCAACCGCATGGTCATGGCACCGATGACGCGTGGGCGCGCCGGATCGCAGCGGACGGCGAATGCGTTGATGGCCGAGTACTACGCGCAGCGCGCCGCGGCGGGATTCATCGTGACGGAAGCGACCGCCATCTCCGCACAAGGGTACGGCTGGCTGGGATCCCCCGGCATCTACACAGGTGGACACGTCGCAGGGTGGACCGCAGTGACGGACGCTGTACATCAAGCCGGCGGGCGAATCTTTCTGCAGCTCTGGCACACGGGCCGCGTCTCCCATCCGGACTTCATGGATGGACGGACACCGGTGGCCCCTTCAGCCGTCGGTGCCGCCGGCTACGTCTACACGCCCACTGGCAAGAAACCTTATGTGGTTCCGCGGGCTATCACTAGAGATGAAATCAACGCCACGGTGGGCGACTACGCGCAAGGTGCACGGTACGCCCGAGAGGCAGGATTCGACGGTGTGGAGATTCATGCCGCCAACGGTTATCTCATCGACCAGTTCATTCGGGATGGCTCGAACCGGCGGACAGACGCGTATGGAGGCACTGTCCAGAAGCGCTTGCGATTTCTGTTGGAGGTGACCGAGGCGGTGGCGGGAGCTTGGTCGGCCGACCGGGTGGGGGTCAGACTCTCACCCGTGAATGACTACAACGACATGCAGGACAGCAATCCGACTGAGACCTTCACTCAGGCGGCGGACGCTTTGGATCGTTTCGGCCTCGCCTATCTGCACGTCGTTGAAGACCTCGAGCAGGGTCCGCAAAGCGCGCCGCAGCAGCGAGTAGGACCGCACATCCGGGCAGCGTTCAAAGGACCGTTGATTCTCAATGGGGGGTACGACGCCCAGACTGGAGCGTCAGCGCTTAGCCGTGGCGAAGCAGACCTGATTGCCTACGCCCGATTGTTCCTGGCGAATCCGGATCTGGTCGAGCGCTTCCGTCGCGGGGCAGTGCTCACCAAGCCCGACAGCAGTACGTACTACTCGGGCGGCGCGAAGGGATACACGGACTACCCGCCCCTGGACTCCTGAGCGGCGCCGAGCAATATCCGCGATCCGGTTTGGAAATAGTTACTCAAACCAGGCCGGCGGGCGTCCGCTACGATGCTCGCCGACTTTTCTTGTTGGAATCCGCCGCTGGAAATCGTCGCTCGGAACGCCTCTTGCACGGCGCGGTCCGTGTTTTTCGCGAAACGCGGCTGCCGGTCCTTGGATTGATTCTGGTCATTTACTCCCTTCGCGCGGCGCGCCACCATACGCACGCGTAGTCACAGAAGAACTAATCCCGACAAGACCGGGTCAACTGGCGTGAACCATGCTCCACCGTCCGGAGGCGGCTGGAGTGCGAACCGATCAGGGGTCCGCGATGCGTGGCGCAAACAACGAGCAAGAACGAGTCTCGGCGGTCATCCCGGCCTACAGCGAGGGGCGCACGATCGCCGAGGTGATCGCGGGGCTCACCGGTCATCCACTGATCGGCGAGGTCATCGTGGTGAGCGACGGCTCGACCGATGACACGGTTGAACAGGCGCGGGCGTGCGGTGCGCGAGTCATCGAGCTGCCCGTCAATCGTGGCAAGGCGGCCGCGGTCGAGAGAGGCGTGCAGGCCGCGGCGCATGACCACATCCTGCTGCTCGATGCCGACATCCGCGGGCTCACCCCCGAGATGGTGACCGCGATCGTCGCGCCGGTATTGCGGGGGGATTTTTCCATGTTCGTCGGGCTGCGTGGACGCCGCACCTATTGGACGAATCGGCTGTTGCACTTCACGCCGATCATCGGCGGTGAGCGCGCCCTCACGAGGAGCCTGTGGCATTGCGTGCCGTCGCGCTACAAGCGCAAGTTCCAGCTCGAGATTGCGCTCAACTTCTTCGTGAAGAGAGGCGGGGGACGCATGGGATTTGCGGTGATGCCTGGGCTGACCCACATCACCAAGGAACGCAAGCGCGGTCTGTGGCTCGGCCTTCTTCAGCGGCTGTCGATGTGTCTCGACATCGTCATCATCGCGTTCCGGCTCTACGTGATCTTCAACCTGGTGAGCGGGCTCGCGCGGCTGCGCCCGGCGGAGGGAGCGAGCGGCGCGTTCCTGTCAGTCGATCGCGGCCAGCAATAGGAATCAAGCGGCGCTGCCGCCGCACCACACCTGGCGGACGGCGAGATCCTCGTCGAGCACGACGAAATCGGCGCGCAGTCCCGCGGCAATGCGGCCGCGATCCTGCTCGAGGCCGAGAAAGGCGGCCGGGTAGGTGGAGGCCATGCGAGCGGCCTCAGCGAGCGGCACGCCCAGCAACCGCACCGTGTTGCGTACCGCGCTCGCCATGTCGAGCGCGGATCCGGCCAGCACCCCGGACTCGGTGACGCAGACGCCACTCTCGCACTTCACGCGCTCCTGTCCCAGATAGAACGACGACTCGGACGAACCGACCGAAGGCATGGCGTCGGTCACCAGGAAAGCCTTGCCGGCGGGCTTCGCGGCCAATGCCACCCGCAGGGTCGCCGGGTGGACGTGATGACCGTCCACGATCAGGCCACACCAGATGCGATCATCCTCGAGAGCGGCGCCGACTACGCCGGGTTCACGATTCTGCATGGCGGGCATCGCGTTGAAGAGATGCGTGACTCCGCGGACGCCGGCGTCGAAGGCTGCGCATGCCGTCGCATAGTCGGCCGCCGTATGTCCCGCACAAAGAATCACGCCGCGCTTGACCAGTTCAGCGATGACGGCGGGCGGGACCCGATCGGGTGCGAGGGTCATGACGGTGCGACCGGCTCCCAACGAGGCGGCGAGATCGAGAAGCGAGGCGTCCGGGTCGCGGAATTTCGCCGGATCGTGGACGCCGGGACGGGAGGGGGAGAGGAGCGGTCCTTCCAGGTGAATGCCAAGCACGCCGGGCTCCGCGGCCGCGATCGCCGTGCGAACCGCATCGATGGCGGCGCGCATCACCCTGGTGTTGTCGCTGATGAGTGTGGGCAGGAAGCTCGTCGTGCCGAAGGCGCGGTGCGCGGCACCGATCCGGCGGATTGCGGCGGGCGAGGGCTCGTCGTTGAACAGCACACCGCCGCCGCCGTTCACCTGGCAGTCGATGAATCCGGGCAGCAGATAGTGTCCGCCGAGATCATGCACTTCATCCGCGCCTCCCTGCGGCTTGCGCGCCGCGACCTCGAGGATGCGCGCGCCTTTCACGAGCACCGCGTGATCGGCTACGAAGCCGTGGTCGGTGAGGACACGGCCATTGACGAGCGCCTTCAGCGTCACACGGTCTCCGTCACCTTGCGCAGGTTGGGAGGGGCATCGGGATCGCGACCGCGCCGCAGGGCGAGGCTGTTGACGACGCGATAGAACGTCTGGATGGCGAGCACCGGCGTGCACGCTGGATCGCCGATGGCGGGCACGTGCAGATGCCCCGGCTGTGCGTCGCCCGGCTCGGCCACCAGCACGGGTGCGCCCCGCGCGCGAAATTCCTCGACCATGCGCATCAGGCCCGCGCGTGTTTCATCCGCCTGCGTGAACGCGAGCACCGGAAAGCCGGAAGTCACCAGCGTCATCGGGCCATGCATGACCTCAGCGGCGCTGAAGGCCTCGGCGTGCAAGCCGCAGGTCTCCTTCAGCTTGAGGGCGGCCTCCTGCGCGATCCCGAGCCCGAGACCGCGGCCGATGACGAACAGGTTGTGGGCATCGACGAGCAGCTCCACCACCGCAGACCAATCGAGCGCCCACGCCGTGCGTAGTACGGCCGGCAAGTCATGCAGCGCCTTGGTGAGGCGCGGATCCCGATTCCAGCTGGCGGTGAGATGCAGGATCGCGGTGAGCGAGGCGATGTAGCTCTTGGTCGCGGCGACACTGCGCTCGACGCCGGCGTGCAAGGGCACGCAGTACTCCGCGATCTCCGCCAGCGGCGAGTGCGCGTCGTTGACGAGTGCGACGACCGTTGCCCCCGCTTCGCGGGCCGCCTCGGCCTGTTGCAGCAGGTCGGGGCTGCGCCCGGATTGCGAAATGGCGAGAAACAGCACGCCGGACAGGTTCTGCGCGATGCCGTACAACGAGCTCACCGACGGGGCGGCCGAAGCCGTGGCGATCCCGAGACGCGTCTCGAACACGTACTTGGCAAACGTCGCCGCGTGATCGGAGCTGCCGCGCGCTCCGGTCATGATGAAGTGGGGCGGGGAGCGATGCAGCCGCTCGCCGAGCGCGCGCATCAACGCGTCGTTCTCCGCGAGCTGGCGCGTCACCGCCGTGGCGCTGTCGCCGGCCTCTCTGAACATGTGTGTCGTGTCATTCATTGTGCAGCTCGGCGACGAAATCGTAGGCGTCGCCACGATAGAGCGAGCGCGTGAACTCGACCGCGCGCCCATCCGCGAGGAAAGCACGTCGTTCGATCAGCAGGCCCGGCGCGCCACGCGCGACCTTGAGCAGGCGTGCGCTCTCGGCGTCGCAGCTCACTGCTCGCAGGTGCTGCAGGGCGCGCTGTGGACGCAAGCCGAGCTTTTCGAGCGCTTCATAGAGCGAGCCGGTCACTCGTTGAGGATCCGGCAGGATGGAGTGGGGGACGGTGCTGCGCTCCAGGGCGAGCGGCGCATTATCCGCCAGGCGCAGGCGGTGCAGGCGACTCACGCGCGCGCCGGGTGACAGGTTGAGCGCCATGGCCTCCTCCGGAGTCACCTCGCCGACATTGCGCTCGAGAAACCGCGAGCGTGGATTGAGACCGCGAGCGCGCAGGTCGTCGGTGAAACTGGTGAGCCGCGAGCTCGATTTGAGAATGCGTTCCGCGATGAAGGTGCCGGAACCGTGTCGTGACACGAGCAGTCCCTTCGCGGCCAGGCCGGCGAGCGCCTTGCGAACAGTCACTCGCGAAAGCGAGGTCAGCCTGGCCAGCTCCCGCTCGCCCGGTAACGCCTCGCCGGGCAGCAGTTCGCCACTGGCGATCGCGGCCTGCAGCGTATGTTCGAGCCGCACGTACATCGGCGTGGATTCCGCCTCGACCGTGCGGGGGCGAGCGCGTAACTGCTTGAGGAAGGCATTCAGCGGCATAGTGGTATGATACCACTATGAGACCACTTGTGAAAGGACGCCTGGGGCAGCCGCAACAGGCCACGGCAGCGCCGCTTTCACTGCGGTCGTCATCTAACTGGTATTAGAGAACGGGCTAACCGGCCAGGGACGGCGCGCGCGCTGTAGAACCGCGCACTACCAGCTCGGGCGTGAAGCCGCGGCTGCGTCCCACGATGTTGTGATGGCTCACCGTGTTGGGGCGCAGTTCCGCGATCAGCAGGAGCGTCGCCGCCCGCGCGATCTCCTCGGTCGCCTGTCGCGCCGTAGTGAGCGCGGGCCATGACTGGCGCGAGAATGGGCTGTCCTCGAATCCTGCGATCGAGAGCCCGTTAGGGACGTCGATACCCATCGACTTGGCCGCCACGAGCGCGCCCGCCGCGATCTCGTCGTTGGAGCCAAAGATCGCCGTCGGCCGGCGCGGCAGCGACAGGAGCTTACGGGTTCCACGAAAGCCGTCATCGAATGAATAGTCGCCGGGCAGGACCAGCGCCTCGTCGAGCTTGACGCCGTAGCGCTCGAGCGCCAGCCGGTAGCCCTCGTAACGCTCGAAGCTCGAGAGGTGCGCGGTGCCGCCCCAAAGGAAGCCGATGCGCTCGTGGCCGAGCTGGATAAGGTGCTCGGTGATGGCGTAGGCCGCATCGCGATCATCCACGTAGACGCAGGCAAACCCGTCCTGGGGATCCTGCGCCGCCGAAATGATGCGAACCAGGTGTACGCCGTTCGCGCTCAGGTACTTGATCAGCTCGGGACGTTCCGACATCGGCGGCGCGAGGATCAGACCCGCGAGGCGCGAGCGGCGCGCCAGGTCGAGCAGCTCCTCGGCGATCGTCGGCGAGGCGCCGTTGCAGGGATGAATCTGCAGCCCGAATCCGGTCTCGCGACAGCTCGAGAGCACGCCGCTCTGCACGCTGATGACGTAGTAGGGATTGGGGTTGTCGTACGCAAGCCCGAGCGCATAGGACTTGGCGCTGCGGAGATTGCGCGCCGAAAAATCGGGGTGGTAGTTGAGCGCCGAGATCGCCTCGAGCACGCGTCCGCGCGTTCGGTCGCGCACCGCTGGCTCGTTGTTGATGACGCGCGAGACGGTCTTGGGCGAGACACGCGACCGTTTCGCTACGTCTTTGATCGTCGCCTTCTGCACTACGCGCCCTTCTGTTGAGCTCGCCGCAAGGTTTTACCACAGCTCCGCGAAGGCCTACTCGCTCGCCGGCGCAATTCCTGCGCACCGGGACGGTGCACGGGTGTCAGGCGCGTTGCAGGGCGGAATCCGTCTTGGAAGTCTCCGGCCGCTGCCCGGCGCGATGCCCCTTGAGCGCGTAGTACAGGATGTAGACATAGCAGGGCACGGCGATCGCGAGGAACACGGCCTGGAAGTCGTAATGCTCCTTGAGCGTGGCAAAGAGGTTCGGAAGGATCGCCCCGCCGGCGATGCCCATGATGAGGATCGCGGAGCCCTTCTCGGTGAAGCGGCCGAGGTTGCGGATCGCGAGGGGGAAGATCGCCGGCCACATCAGCGCGTTGGCGAGACCCAGCGCTGCCACGAATCCCACCGAGACATAGCCCTTGGTGAGATAAGCGGCGATCGCGAACAGGATGCCGAGCACCGCCGACATGCCGAGTCCCTGCTCCTGGGAGATGAGGCGCGGAATGGTGATCACGCCGATCACGTAGCCGAGCAGCATCCCTGAAAGCGTGAGAGCGGTGAAATACTTGGTTTCATCGGAGGGAATGCCGAAGCCCTTGCCGTAGGTGCCGATGGCATCGCCCGCGAGCACTTCGACGCCGACGTACACGAAGATGCACAGCGCTCCGAGCCACAGGTGTGGATACTGGAACAGGCTCGACTTCTGCTCACCGGCTGCGGCCGGTGGATTCGCATCGACCGCGCGGATCTCGGGGAGCGGGGACCGGATGATCCAGATGGCGAGCAGCACCAGGATTCCCGCCATCACCAGGTAAGGCACGTACACCTTCGCGGCGAATTCATTGAGGATCGCATCGCGCTCCGCGACGCTGGCCGCGGCGCTCACCGTGCCTTCGAGTTCGTTGATCCCATGCAACACGAATGCGCCAAGCACGATGGGGCTGAGAATCCCCGCGGCCTTGTTGCAGATGCCCATGATGCTGATGCGCCGCGCCGCGCTTTCGATCGGTCCGATGATGCTGATGTAGGGATTCGAAGCGGTCTGCAGCAGGGCGAGACCGGAGCCGATGACGAAGAGGCCGAGCAGCGCGAGCGGGTAATGGCGCGCGGTGGCGTAGGTTCCGAACAGAAAACTGCCGAGCGCCATCACCAGGAGTCCGAGCGCCATGCCCTTTTTCATGCCGGTGCGCTCGAGCACCCAGGAGGAGGGCAGCGCGAGAAAAAAGTAGGACAGGTAGAACGCCGTGGTGACGAGGAATGCCTTGGCATCCGTGTCGAGATCGAATGCGAGCTTCACGAACGTGATCAACGGCCCGTTGAGCCACGTGACGAAGCCGAACACGAAGAACAACACGCCGATGATGACGATCGAGGTCACGTACTGGCGCCCGGTCTGCGGCAACTGGCTGCTGGGCATGGCTCAACTCCCCCTGGCGGTCGATTCTGAGGTCATCCGCGATAGTCGGCATCTGCTTGTCATCGTTGTCAAAAGTGGCCTTCCGTGCACCTTGAGCACCAAGGCGACGGGGTATCCGTCATCGCAGAGCAACAAGCACCGGTAGTCGCAAAGCCGGTAAAAAACCCGTGAAAACGGCCCGGAGATGCATGCTGACACCGGTAGTCGCGGCCACGACACGCTTTTAACAACGCTTGACATCGATGTCAATCCGGATCAATGATGCGGCCCAACGCGGTTTTGGTGTTCGACGTGGGACAGGTCTCGATCCATTTTGAGGCGCGATCCTTGGCGAGCAACACGGCTCCCATCATTGCCACCGACATCGGTGGCACCTATGCACGACTCGGTCTCGTGCACCCGCGCGCGGGCGGCGCGCGCAGCGTCGACGTGCGGCAGTTCCGCCAATACGTGTGCGCTGATCACCCGAATCTCGGCGCGATCGTCAGTGACTTTCTCTCCACGCTCAACGGCGAGCGCGTCGGCGGCATCGCCATCGCGAGCGCCGGCTACCCGCTCGGCGACACGATGCTGCAATCGAATCTGCCGTGGCCGGTGTCGCTCGGAGAGTTGCGCGGCCAGTTCGACCTCGGCGACTTCGCGCTCATCAACGACTTCGCGGCGATCGCCTACGGAACGCAGTTCCTCACCGAGCGCGATGCCACGCTCATCAGCAAGGCATCGACCCCCCCGGCACGCGGCCCGATGCTGGTCATGGGACCGGGAACCGGTTTGGGCGCAGCCGTGCTGCTTCCGGGGGAACACCACCCGACCGTCATCAGCACCGAAGCGGGGCAGGTTGCCTTTGCACCCACCACCGACCTCGAGATCGAAATCCTGAAGACGCTGCGCACACGCATGACGCACGTATCGATCGAGAATGTCCTGTCGGGTCCGGGTCTCGTGAACGTGCACGCCGCGCTGAGCGCGATCCGTTCCGAGCGCCCGCTTTACCGCACACCCGCGGAGATTTCCGCGGCGGCGCTCGATGACCAGGAGCCGCACGCCACGCAGGCGCTCGAAGTTTTTTGCGGCGTACTCGGCAGCGTCGCTGGTCAGCTGACGCTTTTCTTCGGCGCGCATGGTGGCGTGCACCTCGCCGGCGGTGTGCTGCCACGCATGAAGAATTTCCTGCTCCAGAGCAGCTTCCTCGAGCGCTTCCTCGGCACCAGCCCGATGCGCAGCCTCCTGGAACGCGTGCCCGTCAAGCTCATTGAACACGGCCAGCTCGGCGTGATCGGCGCCGCCAGCTGGTACTTCGACAACCACCGGGGACATTTGGAATGAAAACACGTGACAAGGGGGACACCATGAGTTCTCGCAGATCAATCCAGAGAGAAGTGAAGGCCATCCTGTCAGCGAGCGCCCTCGCTGGCCTCGGCATGATGGTTCCCGTTCACGCGCAGGAAGCCAGCGATGCGGTCATCGGCGAGGTGCTCGTCAAGGGCATTCGCTACAGCAACCAGCAGTCGATCCAGACCAAGCGCAATGCCATCGGTGTCGTGGACGCCATCAGCGCCGAGGACGTCGGCAAGTTTCCCGACAAGAACCTGGCGGAAGCGCTGCAACGCGTTCCCGGCGTGGTCATCAACCGCGAGTTCGGCGAAGGCGAGCGCGTCAACATCCGCGGCACCGACGATGCGCTGACCAAGACGCTGCTCAACGGTCATTCGCTCTCGACGGCGGACTGGTTCATCCAGGACCAGCTCGATACCACGCGCAGCTTCAACTACTTGATGCTGCCTGCGGACCTGATCGCGCAGACCGTCGTCTACAAGACCAGCCAGGCGGACCTGGAAGAGGGCGGCATCGGCGGCACGGTCAACGTCGTCACGCGCAATCCACTCGATCTGCCGTCGGGCACGGTCTTCGCCAAGCTCGAGGGGGCCTACACCGAGCTCGCGGATGAATTCGATCCCAACGCTTCGGCCCTGGTGAGCTGGAAGAACGGCGAGGACTCGCTCGGCTTCCTGCTCTCGGGCATCTACCAGGAGCGCCACATCCGCCGCGACGGCGTCGAGGTGCTCACCTACAGCACAACGAATCTGGGAGGCCAGGACGTCCTGTTTCCAGGACTCATCGGCTCGGCGCTGTTCCAGCAGGACCGCGTCCGCACGGGCTTTAACTTCAGCGCGCAGTTCCGTCCGAGCGACACGATGGACTTCAACCTCACGGGCCTGTATTCGAAGTTCGATGCCGACAACATCAACGCGAACTACATGGCGTGGGGATCACGCGCGGTCGGGCGGGGTAATCCGCTGACCAACGCGGTCATCCAGGGCAACACGGTAGTCGCCGGCACGATTGCCTCGGATGCGAACGGGACGGCTGACTTCGGCGTGGTGTACGACGCCATCGACCGCATCGCGGGCTCGGAATCGCGCAACATCGATCTCGACAGCAACTTCCAGCTTTCGGAGGCGCTCGGCCTGCACGTTCGCGTCGGCTATACCGATGCCGAGGGCAACACTGACGCGCAGCCCTTCACCGAGTTCGGGGCGCCCGCGTCGTTCAACTTCGACCTGCGCGGCAGTACCCCGCAGGTCAGCTACACGGGCGTGGATCCCAACGACCCGAACGACATGGTGCTGATCTTCAGTTCCCTGCACCAGATCCTGAACAACGACGAGGAGACCTACCTGTACGGTGATCTCGAGTGGGAGCTGGACGCCGGCATGCTGAAGTCCGTGAAGTTCGGCGCCAAGTACACCGACCACGAGCGCGAGTTGATCTTCAATGCCACGACCTACGGCGGCTTCCATGTGCCGATCAACAACACGCCGGGCACTGTGTTCGCTGGCGGGCCGACTCCGGGTGACTTTCTCAGTGACATAGCGGCCCCCGGGACCCTCGATTCGTACTGGCAGGTGAATCGCGACACCGTCGAAGCCTTCCTGTTCGGCAACCTCAACAACGGTCCGGGCAGGTTCTACTACCCGCAGCAGAACTTCGCGATTGCTGAGGAGGTGTACGGCGGTTACGTGATGGGCAACTTCGAGGGAGACCGCTGGCGCGGCAACCTGGGTGTGCGTTACGTGCAGACCGACCAGGAATCGCGCGGCAACCTCGTCAGCAGCGCCGGTGCGATCTCGAATCCGTTCGGCAACTACGATCCGGTCGTGGTCAACCGCAGCTACGACGACGTCCTGCCGAGCCTCAACTTCGCGTACGACCTGTCGGATGACACGGTGCTGCGGTTTGCCGCGGCCAAGGTGATGACGCGACCCAACTACAATGACGTCACGACGCGCACCAACCTGAACCAGGGCGCCTTCACGGGCTCAGCCGGGAATCCGGACCTCGATCCGTTCCGGGCCAACCAGGCGGATTTGTCGTTCGAGTGGTATCGCACCAACGATTCGATCGTCGCGCTCGCGGTGTTCTACAAGGACATCGAATCGTTTATCACGGACAATCCGGTCGCCGAGAACTTCGACATCGATTCGGCCACGCAGCCGAGCCTGGCTTGCACGCAGGTGGATGCAGATACGTGGAACTGCCCCTTCGTGATCAATCAGCGCACCAACGGCAGCGGTGGCGAAATGAAGGGCGCGGAGCTCGCGGCCACGTGGCCGATCGCGCGTGGCTTCGGTCTCCAGGGCAACTACACGTACGTGGACGCCGAGGACGACAACGGCGATCCGTTGCCCGGCGCCTCCGAGGACACCTTCAACCTTACGGCGTACTTCGAGAACGAGCGCCTCAGCGCGCGTCTCGCGTACACCTACCGGTCGGAGTTCTTCGTGACCTTCGATCGCAACACGCCGCTCAACCAGGATGAGCTCGAGCAGCTCGACCTGTCGGTGGCGGTAAACGTGCTCGACAACCTGGCGATCACGTTCGACGGCATCAACCTCACGGATGAGGACATCGTGCAATTCACCGGAGAGAAGTTCCGGCCACGCGCGATTTACGACAACGGCCCGGTGTACTTCGCCGGCGTCCGGATGAGGTTCTAGGCCCCTCTGCTCACTCCGTCCCTCTCCTGCCTGTGGGGAGAGGGCGGGGTGAGATCCCCTCAAGCTTGGTAGCCGTAGCGCGCCATCAGCCGCGTGAGTTGCGGCAGGAACGGCTTCAGATGCGCGGCGTAGTGCCGGTGCCGGCCGATCGAACGATCGTTGAGTTTCTCGGTGACCTGCGCATAGCTCGGCGTGGGCGCGTAGCGGCGCGTCTCGTGGAAGCTGAGGCAGGACTCCTCGAACTCGAGCCCAAGGTGAGCGAGCAGCCGGCGCGTCTCTGCTTCCTGATTCGCCACGAACGATTCGTAACGCAGCTCGAGCTCACCGAGGTCGAGCTCGTGCCGGTAGTGCTCGACGACCCCGAACACCGCTGCAAAGTGATGCACGATGTCCTCGATCCGGTAACCGCAGTGAAAGCCGTGGGTGAGATTGTTGGCCATCACCGACACACAGACATCGAGTGGGTGGCGGATCACGTGCACGATCGGCGAGCGCGGAAACGCCATGCGGATGAGAGGCAGCCAGATCTCGTTGAAGGGCATCTTGTCGACGAAGAATGCCTTGCCCGACTCGAGCAACCCGTATTGCTCGGCGCGCGCGAAGTAGTAGTCGCGAAACAGGGTGGCCGCGAAGGCGTTATCGGCCGTCCAGCTGCGAGCGAGGTTCTCGGGAAACGGCTCGGCGGCCTGGAACAGCGAGTTCGTGAGGCGGCGGAAGTCGCCGACGAACGGCAGCTCGCCGCCCGCCCGCACACGCAAGTGACTGGCGAGCACCTGCTCGATCAGCGTCGTACCGGAGCGCGGAAATCCGACCACGAACACCGGTTGTGGCAATTCGGTACGGAGCGGTGCGCGCGGCAGCAATTGCACGTTGGCGCGTACGAAGAACTGCTTCAGGCGCCCGAAGAACGTCTCCACCGCGTCGGCGCGGTATTCCAGGCCGCCACCCTCAGCCGCAAGCCGGCGCTTGCCCTCGGTGAAGTCGATCCACGCCTCCTGGTAGCGGCCGAGCCGCTCGTTGATGCGGCCGCGTTCGAGCCGCGCATCGCCGTTGAGCGCAGGCGCCGCATCCAGGATCGCCAGCGCATCCTGCAGATGACCCGTCCGCGCCAGGTAGTTGGTGCGCAGCAGGTTCACATGATCGGGCGACGATGCCGCGGCCGCGCGATCGAGCAACTCGCCCGCGCGTGCCAGGTCACCCTGGACTTCGTAGAGCTTCGACCAGTGCGCGAGCGTGGTCACGTCGCGGGGTGCAAGCGCGTCGGCTTGCTTGAACGACGCTTCGGCCTCCGCCGTGCGGCCCTGTTTCGTCAGGTTGATCGCGAGGTTGAGGCAGGCCGCCGCCTCGCCGGGTGCGAGCTCGAGTGCCCGACGGAAATGCCATTCACCCGAGGGCAGATCGTTGAGCTCGGAGAGAATCGTGCCGAAGAGGTGATGAGCCTGGGCGTTGCGCGGATTGACGCGCAGTGCGACGCGCGCGAGCTGCTCGGCGTCACCGCGGCGACCGCCGGCCATCAGGATCTGGATCAGCCCGTTGTACGCCCAGTCGGCACGCGGATCGATCGCGATCACGGCGCGCAATGTCTCGGCCGCCGCAGTCATGTCGCCCTTGCGATGCTGGACGAGGTAGCGCAGCTGCAATGCCTGCAGGTCGCGCGCATCGAGCTTGAGGAGCGATTCGGCCGCCGCGGCCGCGGTGGCCACGTCGCCGCGTTCGAACGCCGCACGCGCTTGCAGGACCAGGGGATGAGACGAGGCGGACATTTCCACTATAGTGCCGGTTTCTCCCGCGCTTGTTTACTCCCGGCGCTGCGGAACGGGTACGCGGGTAAAAGTGAGGCTGGCTCGTGCTGATCACGGGGAAATGGGCGGGTGCGTTGCTCATCGCGACCGGCGTGTTCGGGCTTGGCGCCTGCAGCTCGGGCCGCGATGGCGGCGAACCGCCAGCGCCTTCGGTCTCCGTCATCCCCGCGCCCGAGAATGTCACGCCGGCTGCGGGCACGCTCACGCTGCGAGACGGCGTCGGCGTCGCGTACGCGGCAGACCCTGAAGTCGAACGCATCGCCCGCTACTTCACCGACCTGGTGGCGCGTACGGCAGGACTCCGGCTCGAGCCCGTGCCGGGTGCCAGCGCGAGTCCGGCCGGCCCGGTCATCGATCTCAAACTGGAAGCCGTCGAGGGTGTTGCGGACGAGGAAGGCTATTCGCTCGATGTCTCCCCCGAGCGAGTCGTCGTCTCCGCCCGCACCCCTCGCGGCCTTTTCTACGGCACCGTCACGCTGTGGCAACTGATCACCGCCGGCACCCAGGCGAATCCCGGGGTCAACATCGAGGCGGTCACGATCACCGATCGGCCACGATTCAAGTGGCGCGGGTTGATGCTCGATGTGGCGCGGCATTTCATGACGCCCGAGCTCATCAAGCAGATGATCGACTGGATGGCCCTGCACAAGCTCAACATGCTTCATTGGCATTTGACGGATGACCAGGGCTGGCGCATCGAGATCAAGCAATACGACCGGCTCACGAAGATCGGCGCATGGCGTGTGCCGGCAGGCGCCGCGGGGACCGATCCTGCGACGGGTGACGTGCGGCGCTACGGCGGCTTCTACACCCAGGACGAAGTGCGCGAGATCGTGCGTTACGCGGCGGAACGCTACATCACGATCGTGCCGGAGATCGAGATGCCAGGGCACGCGCAGGCGGCGATCGCCGCATACCCCCAGTTCGGCGCCCTCGGCGATTCACCGCGTGTCTCGCCTGACTGGGGCATTCACACGTATCTCTTCAACGTGGACGAGGACACCTTCGCCTTTCTCGAGAGTGTGCTGACCGAGGTCATCGCGCTCTTCCCGGGTCCGTACATCCACATCGGCGGCGATGAGGCGGTGAAGGACCAGTGGCACGCCGCGGCGCGTGTGCAGCGACGCATGCGCGAGCTGGGTGTCGCCGATGAAACGGCGCTGCAGGGCTACTTCGTGCACCGGATCGATGAATTCCTGCGCAGCAAGGGCCGGCGGACGATCGGCTGGGACGAAATTCTCGAAGGCGGCTTGCCACCGGATGCCACCGTGATGTCGTGGCGTGGCATGGAGGGCGGCCGGGAGGCGGCCCGCCAGGGCCACGATGTCGTCATGGCGCCCGCGCCCGATCTCTATTTCGATCACCTGCAGAGCGATTCCGGCGACGAGCCGCCAGGTCGGTCGGGAACCGAATCACTCGAGGACGTGTACGCCTTCGAGGCCGTGCCCGCCGATCTGACCGCGCAGGAGGCGGGTCACATCATCGGGCTGCAAGCCAATCTCTGGACGGAGCACGTGCGCACGCCCGAGCGCGTGCAGCACATGGTGTTTCCGCGCCTCGCCGCGGTGGCGGAAACCGCCTGGTCGCCGTCCGGCCGGCGCAATTGGCAGGGCTTCCTCGCGCGCATGCCGGACCAGCTCGATCGCTATCGTGCGCTGGGAATCCAGTACGCCGAGAGCGCCTTCGCAGTGCGCATCGCACCCGATTACGTGCCCGCGACGGATGCCTTGCAGGTGCAGCTCTCGACCCAGTCCGGGCTCGGCACGATCCGTTACACGCTCGACGGCAGCGATCCCACGCCTCAGTCAGCGGCCTATGACGCGCCCATTGCCGCGAAGCCGCCGGTCGAGGTGCGCGCGGCGAGCTTTCTCGATGCGCGGCAACTGTCGGTATCCCGAACGCGTACTCTCGACCCGCTCAAGTTGCGCACGCGCAGCAACGGCGAGCTCGGCCTGTGCCAGCAGAAGCTGCCGCTGCGACTCGAGGACGACGCGCCGTTCGAAGGGCCGCGCGCGGTATTCCAGGTCGACATCATGGATTCGTGCTGGATTTACCTGGGCGCGGCGCTCGACGGCGTTACGCACATCGACGTGCGGGTCGGGCAGCTGCCGTTCAACTTCCAGTTGTGGAAAGACGCGAGCGGTGTCGTGACGCGCGAGCCGGCGAGCGAATCCGGCGAGCTGCAGGTGTGGCTCGATTCCTGCGCGGGCGAGTTGCTCACCACTCTGTCGCTCGAGCCCGCGTTGTCGAACCCTGAGCTCACGGACCTGAGTGCACCGTTGCCGGAACGCTCGGGCATGCACGACCTGTGCTTCACCTTCACCGGCAAATCACCCGAGCCGCTCTGGGTGATCGACTCGGTTTCGGTTCATCAGTAACTGGTGAAGGTCTAGTTTGCCGCCTGCGGCGCCGGGCGCGCGACGCTCGAGTTGAAAATGTCCCGATGCAGGCGCCACTCGCGGTCGACGTGTTTCCAGATCACGATGAACTTGCCGTGATCGAGCGTCGTGCCCTTCGTATCCTTGAGAACGTAGGTGCCGACTTCGACTGCCATTTCACCGAGATCGGTGACTTCGCGCGTGCTGACCTCGAGGCCTGTGGCGCCGGACTTGATCGCCTCAAGCCAGAATTCCCGGATGGCCGAGATACCACTCAGGATGTCGCGGCCCGGGGCCAGCACCATCGCGTCCTCGGTATAGAAGGCTGTCAGCGCCTGGACGTCACCCTTGCGCATCGCCGCGGCGATTTGTTCATTCTGCTGGGCGATCGCCAGGCGCGCTTCGACGCGCTCGTAGGCCATCGCGTTGCAGCTGCAGAGAAACGTGAGCGTTGCAGCGATCTTCATCAATGCCTTGCCCATGGTTGACCTCGTGCAGTCCAGGTGAGCCGCTAACGCCGGAACGCGAAAAAGACAGCGCCGCAGAGACACAGCCCTGCCCAGAAATAATTGAGTCGCACCGGCTCCTTCATATAGAGCCACGCAAACGGCACGAACACGGCCAGCGTGATGACTTCCTGCAGGATCTTGAGCTGACCGAGATCGAGCTCGGTGCGTCCGATACGATTCGCCGGTACCTGCAGCAGGTACTCGAACAGCGCGATTCCCCAGCTCAAGAGCGCCGCGATGATCCAGGGCTTATGGCTGAGATTGCGCAGGTGTGCATACCACGCAAACGTCATGAAGATGTTGGAAAGGGTGAGGAGCGCCACGGTCTTGGCCAACGTGGACACATAGACAGTCATTCGGCAACCTCCACCAGGGTCATCCCGTTATCGACTCAGAGCCAGCGGCGCACGCGCCGCGCGTAGGCCTGATAGGCCTCGCCGAACTGCACAGCGAGTATGGCTTCTTCCGCGCGGATGAACCGCACCGTGATCAGCCATGCGAACAGAAGCGGCACCACGAACGGGCTCGCCGTGCGGAGCACGAATGCAATCCCGAGTAGCGCGAGCGTCAGCCCGAGGTACATGGGGTTGCGCGTGTAGGCGAACACGCCGTCGGTCACGAGCACCATGGGTTGGTCGAAGGGGCGCACCGGCGTGTTGGCGCGCTTGAATTGCCAGTCCGCATACACGGTGATTCCGAAGCCCGCGAAGATGAACGCGGCGCCGAGCACGTCCCAGGGCCAGCGCACGATTTCGGCGACCGGGAACAGGAAGTGGCAGAGAAGCTGCAACATGATCGCGGCAAAGAACCACGCAGGCGGGAGAATCCGCGCCTGCCCGGCTTGCGGCGGCCGGGGGTCTGCCGCGCTCATGCGAGACACTCGTTGGGAACGGTCGCGACGCGCAACACCATGCTCCTACGCCCGTAACGCCCGGATGAACTCTTCGGGCTGCGCCGGCGTAAGCAGCCACGGTCGACGCTCACCGCGTTCGATCCAGACATAGCCGTCGGTGCGCGAGATGTACATCTGCACAATGCCGCGCCGGCGCGTCCATAGCCAGCCGAACCCGCCCCACAGTCCGCCGGCGCCTACGCGTGTGCCCCAGCCGATCTCGCGCGTCAGCTCCTCGCCGTCGACCAGGCGCGCGGCGGTGATCTCGTTGCGGAGAATGCTGCGGCGTTTGAGCGGCCAGATCACTTCGATCGCGTCGGGATGAATCACGAACGTGTGCGGACGAAAGCGCAGCCACACCCACGCGTAGATCAGGATCAGGAGCACCGCGGGCAACGAGAGAAACCAGGCGCCCGAGCCCGACATCAGCAGGAAGAGGACGGGTAGCGAGAGCAGCAATATCGTGAGCCAGCGGATCAGTGGCGACATCGGCGCCAGGTGGAAGCTTTTCACGGGTGCGCTTGTTGTCGGATTCGTTTCGCCAGCATGGACTGGCGAATTGTCGCGGGCGGAGCGCCGCGCGTCCAGTCACCGGGCCGCGGCTACTGCCGCCGTCCGGACTGCTGTTGCAACATCGCTTCCAATTGTTGCTGGCGCTGCGGATCGAGTGGATGACGGCGCAGCAGGATGCGCGCCTCATCCGGGTCGCTCCAGCTCAGCCGCTGGGCCGTCTGCAGGACCGCGTTCATGCGCTGTTCCTGCGACTGGATCTGGTCGATCAACGCCAGCGCGCTGTCGGCCGATGAAGCACTGTTGATGGCGAGTTGTGCCAGGCCACGATCGCGCGACGGACCCGTAGGCTGCGACATGACCCACTTGCGCGCGGCCGGCAGGTCGTATTGCCCCCATACACTTGCCAGGTACTCGACCGCCCGTGCGCGCGAGTCTTCGTCAGAGATCCTCGCGACCCAGCGCGATGCGGCCTCAGGCGACTGCTTGCCGGCACCCGAGGTCACCATGTTGGTCAACATCTGATCGCGCTGTGCGCCGTCCGCGGTGCGTTCGACCAGCTCGAGCGCGGCCTCGGGGCTGCGCACCGCGAGTTCGCTCGCGAACTGCTGCACGATGAGCTCGTAACCCGCTTCGTTCTCGAACTTCGTGACCCACTGGATGCCCTTGTCGACATCCTGCGCGACGTAGGAACGCGCGACGGTCGTGATCCACCACTGACGCATGTCGTCGGGTATGCGATCGATGAGCTGCGCGGCCGCATCGACGTCCTCCCACGCCATCGTGGAACCGAGCTCCACCAATCCCTGCGAACGTGCGGCTCGGTCCGGCAGGCTTCCCAGCCAGTCGATAGCTGCGTTGGGGGAGGTCTCCGCCATCTGCAACGCAATCTGCACCGATGTATGCGTACGCTGCGGACCCGCAGGCAGATCCTCCAGGTAGCTGATCGCCAGCGCCGGGTCCTGCGCGGCCATCGTGCGCAGCACCGCTGCCGTCGCCTGCACACGCTGCGCCTGATTCTCGGCTGCCTGAGCGAGACGCAAGGCCTCCTGCGGATTCTGCTGCGCCATCAGTCCGACCATGTGCGACCAGAGATTGCGTCCAGGCGAGCGGCTGATGCGCAGTGCCCAGGCCAGCGCTTCGGCGGGCTGCTGGGCGACATAGGCGTCCGCGATTTCGTAGGCGAGCCGCGCCTGGCGCGGACGCGCGACAGTCTCGACCCACTGCGCGGCGCCCGCCGGATCGAATCGCGACCATTCATCGGCGATCAGTGCTTGGAAAGCCACCGGATCGGTGACCTGGACCCCGGCCAGCATTTCGAGGGCGAGCCGCGGATCGCGTCGCGCCAGCTCGGACGTCGCCTGCCGAAGCAGTTGTTCGCGTTGCCAGTCGCCGCGCATCGCGGCAACGCTTGCAAACGCCTGCTCGGGTTGCTCGCTCGCCCAGGCGGCGACGATTGCGCTTTGCAGTTGCCAGCGCGCCGTGGGATCGGAAACGGTCGCGGCCTGCTTCCAGGCCTCCTCGGGTGATGTCTTCGCCCACGACCAGCCGATTCGCGTCAGCTGTTGTCGGCGGGCGCTACCGTCTGTGAGTGCCAGCGCCTTGCGGAGCGCGGGCTTGGGTTCGTCGATCGGCTCGGCGGCCAGCGCCTCGAATCGGGCGTCGGAATCGGTGGCTGAAGCCGGCAACACCGGTAGCCCTGCATCGTGCGGCAAACGCAGCTGTGTTCCAGGGGCGCCGCCGCCTGCATCCGCGAGCTGCGATTGGCGTACCCCAAGCCAATAGCCGCCTGCGCCCCCGAGCGCGATCGCGGCGACGATCAGCCATATTCGCAGAGTCATCCCCACCACCCCTCGAGCGACCCACCAAGAAGACCGTCGACCTGCGAACTGGTTCGGTCGTACCGCTACAACTTGATCATCACGTGCCGTGGGCAGGTGTAATCCTCGAGCGCGTAGATCGAAAGGTCCTTGCCATAACCCGAGCGCTTGAATCCGCCATGAGGCATTTCGCTCACCAGCACGAAGTGCGTGTTGATCCAGGTGCAGCCGTACTGCAGACGCGCGGCGACCTGCATGGCCTTGCCGATGTCCTTGGTCCACACCGACGAGGCGAGCCCGTACTCGGAATCGTTGGCCCACTCGATCGCCTGCTCCGCGTCCTTGAAGCGCGTGACCGACACGACCGGACCGAACACTTCGCGCTGCACGATCTCGTCGCTCTGCCTGGCGCCGGCGATGACCGTCGGCTCATAGAAGAAGCCGCCGCCGCTGCGCGCCTTGCCGCCGGTCGTGACATCCACGTGGCGCAGATTCGCGGCGCGCCCGACGAAACCCGCGACGCGCGAGCGCTGCCGCGCGCTGATCAGCGGGCCCCATCTCGACTCCTTCTTCCTGCTGCGTGCCCACCTTGATCGACTCCGCGGCGCTGGTGAGATCCGCGACCAGCCGGTCGTAGACCTTCGCGCCCGCGTACAGGCGGCACGCGGCCGTGCAGTCCTGGCCGGCATTGTAGAAGCCGAAGGTGCGGACACCTGCAACCACGGACTTGATGTCGGCGTCGTCGAACACGATGACCGGCGCCTTGCCGCCGAGCTCGAGGTGCGTGCGCTTGATGCCCTTGGCAGCGATCTGCAGGATTTTCTCGCCGGTCGTGACATTGCCGGTGAGCGAGACCATGCGCACGGCGGGATGGCCTACCAGCGGTGCGCCGACGGTCTTGCCGCGGCCGGTAACGATATTGATGACGCCCGGCGGAAAGAGCTCGGCGATGATGGTCGCGAGCTTGAGCGTCGTGAGCGGCGTCTGCTCGGAGGGCTTGAGGACGATGGTGTTGCCGGCGGCAACCGCGGGCGCGAGCTTCCACGCCGCCATCATCAGCGGATAGTTCCAGGGAGCGATCGAAGCGACCACGCCCACCGGGTCGCGGCGGATCAGGCTCGTGAAGCCGGCGATATATTCACCGGACACCGCGCCGGTCAGCGTGCGCGCCGCTCCCGCGAAGAACCGGTACACGTCCGCGATCGCCGGGATCTCGTCGCCCTTGACCGCGGCGAGCGGCTTGCCGCAATTGCGCGATTCAAGCTCGGCGAAGGCGTCTGCGTCACCTTCGATGCGATCCGCGAGCTTGAGCAGCAATGCGGCGCGATCCTTCGGCGGAGTCGCCGCCCAGCCCGCGAAAGCATCGACCGCGGCCTGCACGGCCGCATCGACCTGCTGCTCGGAGGCCTCCGCGACCTCGACGATGAGCTTGCCCGTCGCGGGATCGAGGACCTCTTCCGTCTCGCCCTTGCCGCCTACGAGCTTGCCCTTGATCAGGAGCTTGGTTTGCATGGTCGCCTACTTCGTTTCGAATTCCCTGGGACGGGTCAAATAGTAAGCCATCAGGATCGGCACCAGCGTCACCGCGATGACGATCACCGCCACCACGTTGGTGATGGGTCGCTCACGCGGCCGGAACAACTCGTTGAAGAACCAGATCGGCAGCGTCCGCTCATGGCCCGCGGTGAACAGCGTGACGATGATCTCGTCGAAGGACAGCGCGAACGCCAGCATGCCGCCCGCCAGAAGGGCGGTGGCGATCTGCGGCAGGAGCACGTAGCGGAAGGTCTGGAAGCCATCCGCGCCCAGGTCCATCGAGGCTTCGATCCAGTTGGCGGGCAGACGTCGCAGCCGCGCGATCACGTTGTTGTAGACGATCACGATGCAGAAGGTGGCGTGGCCCGCGACGATGGTCCAGAAGCCGGCGCTCAAGTTCGCTAGCTTGATCGCGGAGAGCAACGCGATGCCCGTGATGATGCCGGGGAGCGCGATTGGCAGCACGAAGAGCAGTGTGAGCACTTCCTTGCCGGCAAAGCGCCAGCGAACCAGCGCGAAGGCCGCGAGCGTGCCGAGGAAGAGCGCGAGTGCGGTCGCCGCGGTCGCGACGCTGAGCGAGAGGCGCAGTGACGCCCAGATGTCCTCGCGCGCGAAGGCGACGTCGAACCAGTGCAGTGTCAGGCCGGGCGGCGGAAACTGGTAGGTGCGATCCTCGGTGGTGAACGCATACAGGATGATGATCAGCACCGGGAAGTGCATGAACGCGAGCCCGGCGAACGCCGCGATCTTCTGTCCCGTCGACGCGCGGTTCCAATCCCTATAGCGCATCGAGGGCTCCCGCGCGCCGCGCGAGCATGAGATAGATCGCGATCAGCACGATCGGCACGACCGAGAACGCGGCCGCGAGCGGAATGTTCCCCGCGGTTCCCTGCTGTTGGTACACCATCATGCCGATGAAGTAGCCGGGTGCGCCGACGACGCTCGGGATGATGTAGTCGCCGAGCGTGAGCGAGAACGTGAACACCGAGCCCGCCGCGAGACCCGGCATCGCGAGCGGCAGCACCACGCCCCAGAAAGTCTGGCGCGGGCGCGCGCCGAGATCGGCCGAGGCCTGGACCAGAGATTGCGGCACGCGCTCGAGCGCGGCCGCCAGTGGCAGGATCATGAACGGCAGCCACATGTAGACGAACACGATGAACATGCCGAGGTAGGAGGAGGCGAGCGAAGGCCCGCCAACTACCGGTGTTTCCAGCGCAACCGTCAGCAAGCCATCGAGGCCGACGGCGGAGAGCGCCCAGTTGAGGATGCCCTGCTTGGCGAGGATCAGGCGCCACGCGTAGACCTTCACCAGGTAGCTGGTCCACATCGGCAACATCACGCCCACGTAGAAGAAGGCCTTCATGCGCGGACTGGCGTAACGCGCCATGTAGTTTGCAATCGGGAAGGCGATGATGGCGCACGCGAGCGTGACCGCGATCGCCATCCCGAGCGTGCGCAGGATGATGTCGATGTTCGCGGGATGCGAGACGAGCTGCCGGTAGGTGGCGAGCGTCACCTCCGGCACCACGCGCGCCGTGAATTCGTCGATCGCGTAGAAGCTCTGCAGCAGCAGCGCGAAGAGCGAGCCCGACATAGACGGTGCCGAGCCACAGCAGCGGCGGGAGCAACAGGATAAAGAGATAGAGAGTGGAGCGCCGGTACAGGAACGTCGAAAGCGCACGTCCCCACCCCAGCTCGCGTTCCATCTGTGCTACCGCGTTCATGGCGCTGCCCAACGCTGCCTACTGCCGTTCGCCTTCCAGCGGCACCACGTGCGCGGGCGACCAGCTGACGTGCACCCGCGCCCCGACCGGATATGGCTGGCTCGCACCTCCGCTCTCGGGTTTCATCACCGCGAGCAATGTTCCGTCCGCGGTGCGCAGCTGCCAGCGGCTGCTCGCGCCGTGATACTGCACGTCGATGACAGTCGCCTCACAAGCCACGCGCTCGTTCGACGCGTTCGCGCCCTCGTCGAGGGACATCATTTCCGCGCGGATCGCGAACGGGCGGGTGTTGCCGCTCAGGCGGCGCGCGAGCTCGCCTTCGATCACGTTCGCTCCACCGACGAAGCGGGCGACGAAGCTCGTTCGGGGACGCATGTAGAGCCCGCGCGGCGTGTCGAGCTGCTCGATGCGGCCGCGGTCGAACACGGCGACGCGATCCGCCATGCTGAGCGCCTCACCCTGGTCGTGCGTCACGTACACGAAGGTGATCGCGAGCTTGCGCTGCAGGTTCTTGAGCTCGATCTGCATCGCCTCGCGCAACTTGAGATCGAGCGCGCCCAGCGGCTCGTCCAGCAGCAGCACCGCCGGACGATTGATGAGCGCGCGGGCCAGGGCCACGCGTTGCTTCTGTCCGCCCGAAAGCTGCGCCGGCGAGCGCTCGCCAAGCTCCTCGAGCTGGACCAGCGCGAGCATCTCCGCGGGCGCGTTTGCGGCGTTCCTCGGTGGCCACGCCTCGCACGCGCAGTCCGTAGGCCACGTTTTCCGCGACATTCATGTGCGGGAAGAGGGCGTAGTCCTGGAACACGGTGTTGACGTTGCGCTCGTACGGCGGCACGTGAGTGACGTCCGCACCGTTGAGCAGGACCTGGCCGGCGGTCGGGTGCTCGAAGCCCGCGATCAATCGCAGGCAGGTGGTCTTGCCAGAGCCCGAAGGTCCGAGGAGTGCGAAGAATTCGCCGGCTGCGATCGACAGGCTGACATCGTCGACCGCCCGCACCGAGCCGTACTGGCGCGCGACATGCTGGAACTCAATCGCGGCGGGCATGCCGGGAGAGGGCGGGTTGGTGACTACACCCTCTCCCGGCACTCAATCAGCGGCCGCCCATCATCGCCACGTAATCCGTGGACCAGCGGCTGTACGGCACGCAAATGCCCTGCGAGCACGTGCCTTCCGGCGTGCGCCAGAACCAGATCTTGTCGAAATTCTCGTACCCGTTGGTCTTGCAACCCTCGGGCCCGAGCAGCTCATTGCCCTGGCAGGCGGCGGGCACGGCGGGAACCGAGCCGAACCAGGCCGCGAGGTCGCCCTGTACCTTCGGGTTCAGCGACCACTCCATCCACTTGTACGCACAGTTCGGATGCGCAGCCTGTGCATGCAGCATGGTGGTGTCCGCCCAGCCCGTGGCCCCTTCCTCAGGCACCACGCTGGCGATCGGCTGCTTGTTCAGCACGAGCGTGTTCACCTGGAACGGCCAGGAGCTCGATGCGACCACGCCTTCATTGGTGAAGTCCTGCACCTGCACGTTGGCGTCGTGCCAGTAGCGATGCACGGCCGGATGCTGGGCGCGCAACACCTCGAGCGCGGCGGCGTACTGCGCCTCGGTGAGCTCATACGGGTTCTTGATACCGAGCTCGGGCTTCTTCGCCATGAGATAGAGCGCCGCATCCGCGATGTAGATCGGCCCGTCGTACGCCTGGATGCGTCCCTTGTTCGGCTTGCCGTCGGGGAGCTTCATCGGCTCGAGCACCACGTTCCACGAGGTCGGTGGCGTCTTGAACACCGTGGTGTTGTACATCAGGACGTTCGGGCCCCATTGGTATGGCGTGCCGTAGTGCTTGCCGTCCACGTAGTGCCACGGCGCGTCCTGCAGCCGGTGATCCACGGTGCGGTAGCTCGGGATGAGGCTGATGTCGACCGGTTGCACGGTATTGCCGCGGATCAGGCGCAGGGACGCATCGCCCGAGGCGGTGACGAGGTCGTACCCGCCTCCGGTCATCAGCGAGACCATCTCGTCGGAGGTGCCCGCGGTCTTGACGTTGACCTTGCAGCCTGGTGTCCTTCTCGAACTGAGTCACCCAGTCGTAACCCTTGTCGGTGTCGCCGCGCTCGATGTAACCGGGCCACGCGACGATATCGAGCTGACCTTCGGGAGCGCCGAGTTCCTTCTTGGCGGTTTCAGTGGGCGCCGGGGCTTCGGTCTTTTTCTGGCAGGCGGCGCCCAGGACCAGCAGGCCGGCAAGCGCACAACGCAGCACGGCCGAGGAGAAGTCGAGCCATCGCATACGTGCTCCTTAGTCTTGGTGTTGATTCGCGCGGCGTCGAGTTGGCGCCGTGGAGATGCAGAACTTGGCGGAACGGGACGTATTGTAGGAGTGCGCCCTGGAAAGGGCCAAATTCTTGCAACCTGGCCGGTGCTGCCCGAGTCTATGGGTTCTCCGGGTTGGGATGAGGATTCATGAAGATCTCCGAGTTTTCCGTCCGCAGGCCGGTATTCGCCATCGTCATCAGCCTGATGCTGCTGGTGGTGGGGCTGGTGGCGCTTGGGCGGCTGTGGCAGACGGTGCGGGAATTCCCCGACATCAACCCGCCGGTGGTCTCGATCGATACGCGCTATCGCGGGGCGGCCGCGGACATCGTCGAGACCAAGATCACGCAGCCGATCGAGGACCGGATCGCCGGCGTCGAGCTCATCGACAAGCTGCGCTCCTCGAGCGCGGACGAGCGCTCGCGCATCACGGTGGAGTTCGAGCTGGATCGCAACGTCGATGAAGCGGCCAACGACATCCGTGACCGCGTCGGGCGCGTGATCGACGACCTGCCCGTCGAGGCCGAGGCTCCGGAGATCGCCAAGTCCGATTCGAGCGCGGACCCCATCATCTATCTCGCGCTCGCGAGCGACAGCATGAACGTGCTCGAGCTCACCGACTATGCCGAGCGCAACATCGTCGATCGCTTCTCCGCGCTCCCGGGCGTCGCGCGCGTCAATCTCGCTGGCTCGCGCCGCTACGCGATGCGCATCTGGATCGACCGCCAGGCGCTCGCCGCCCGCGGGCTCACGGTGACCGAGATCGAAAGCGCCCTGCGCACCGAAAATATCCAGGTGCCGGCCGGCCGGCTCGAGTCGAACGAGCGCGAGTTCACCCTCACCACGGCCACCGGGCTGGATACGCAGGAGGACTTCCGCAACCTCGTGATCGGGCGCGGCACCGATGGCTACCTGGTGCGCCTGGGCGAGGTCGCGGGCGTCGAGCTCGCTGCCGAGAACGAGCGCAGTGTCGCGCGCACCAACGGCATTCCCGGCATCAGCATCGGGCTCGAGGCGCAATCGAAGGCCAACACGCTGGAAGTGGCGCGCGCGGTGCGCAAAGAGGTCGAAATCCTCAATCGCGACCTCCCAGAGGGCACGCAACTCGGCGTGAACGTCGACCGGGCGGTCTTCATCGAATCCTCGATGCGCGAGGTGTTGTTCGCTCTCAGCATGTCGCTCGTCCTGGTGCTCGTCGTCATCTACGCGTTCCTCGGCAACTGGCGCGCGACGATCATTCCGGCGGTCACCATCCCGATCTCGATCCTGGCCGCGTGCGCGGCCATGTACGCCATGGGCTTCACCATCAACGTGCTGACGCTGCTTGGCATGGTGCTCGCCATCGGCCTGGTGGTGGACGATGCGATCGTCGTGCTCGAGAACATCTACCGGCGCATCGAGCGCGGTGAACAGAGCCTGCTCGCCGCGATCACGGGCAGCCACGAGATCGGGTTCGCCGTGGTCGCGACGACTCTGGTGCTGTCCGCGGTCTTCGTGCCGATTTCGTTCCAGACCGGGCGCATCGGCCGGCTTTTCAGCGAATTCGGTTTCACGCTCGCCGCCTCGATCCTGTTCTCGTGCCTGGTGGCGCTGACGCTCACGCCGATGATGACCTCGCAACTCTTTTCGGGCGGCGCCAAGCGCAGCCGGACGGGTCATTTCGTCGACGACCTGTTCACGCGCCTGACGCGCTCATATGAGTCGGTGCTGCGCAAGGCGGTCGCGCGGCCCGCGGCCGTCATCATCGGCGCGCTGGCGATTTTCGCCGTCGCGGTCGTGATGTTTCTCGGCCTGCCGCAGGAGAGCACGCCTCCCGAAGACCGCGGTGTCGTGCGCGTCATGCTGACCGGCCCGGAAGGCGCGACCATGGACTACATGGAGCGCTACACGCGCCAGCTGGAGGACATCCTGGCGGCGGAGGCCGCGCGCGGCGACATCATCCGCTACAACTCGCGCATCGCACCGGGGGGCCTGTCGGCCGGCGAGGTGAATCGTGCGGTCGGCTTCGTCGTGTTGAAGGACTGGGGCGAGCGCAAGCGCACCTCGCAGGAGATTGCCGCATCGATCGAGAAGCAGGTCGCGCAGATGCCCGGCGTGCGCGCGGGCGTGTTCATCCCGACGGCGTTCAACTGGGGCGCCTCCGAGCCGGTGCAGGTCGTGCTGCAGGGCTCAGAGTATTCACAGCTGCGGGATTGGTCGGAACAGGTGCTGGCACGCGCCGAGCAGAATCCCGGCCTGACCAATCTCGACACGGACTACAAGGAACGGAAGCCCCAGATGAAGGTGTCGGTGGATCGCAATCGCGCCGCCGACCTCGGCGTCTCGCTCGACACCATCGGCCGCACGCTCGAAACGATGCTCGCCTCGCGCATCGTGACGACCTTCGTCAAGGAAGGGCGCGAGTATTACGTGATCCTGCAGGGCCGCAGCCAGGACCGTGCCTCGCCCAACGATCTCGACAACCTGTACGTGCGCTCCGAGCGCACGCGTGAGCTGATTCCGCTGAGCGCCGTGGTGAAGCTCGATGAATCCGCGGTCGCCATCGCAGCTCAATCGCTTCGATCGCCTGCGCGCCATCACGATCAAGGCGAATCTCGCGTCGGGCTATTCGATGGGCGAAGCGATCGACTACTTCCGCGACGTGGTGAACGAGGAGTTGCCGCCGAGCGCCAAGCTGGACTTCGACGGCGAGTCGCGCGAATACCTGCAGTCGAGTCAGGCGCTCTACTGGACGTTCCTGGGTGCGCTGCTGGTGGTGTTCCTGGTGCTCGCCGCGCAGTTCGAAAGCTTCACGCTGCCTTTCATCATCATGACGACCGTGCCGCTCGCGATCGTGGGCGCGATCGCGGGGCTATGGCTTTTCGGCATGTCGATCAACATTTTCAGCCAGATCGCGATCGTCATGCTGGTCGGCCTCGCGGCCAAGAACGGCGTGCTGATCGTGGAATTCGCCAATCAACTACGCGATCGCGGCGTGGACTTCGTCGACGCAATCCGGCAGGCGGCGCTCACACGGTTGCGCCCGGTGCTGATGACCAGCCTATGCAGCGCCTTCGGCTCGATCCCGCTGCTGCTCGCTAGCGGCGCCGGAGCCGAGAGCCGGCGGGCCATCGGCGTGGTCGTCATGGGAGGCGTGTTGTTGTCGATGGTGCTGACGCTGGTGGTGGTGCCGGCGGTCTATGTAGTGGTCGCGCGCAACACCCGCTCGCCCCAGTACTGGACGCGCATCATCGAGCGGATGAAGAGCGCCGCCGGACAGGCGACGCCGCAACCTCGCGCAGGGGAGTGATGGGGTCAGACCCCAAGGCCCCTGAGACGCCCCGCCACGACGATGGCCGAAACTACGACCCCCGATCGACGTCCGCAACGCTGGCGGGACTGATTGCAGGGTAACGCAGCGCGGCCGGAGCTGAATAAGTCGAGCACACGTCGTCGCGTCGGACATTTAACTACAAGGCGCGTAGCGCTCGCTCTCCTGTAGGACGAACGTCACCGCCAGGGGCTTGCCCATTGCACAAGCTGTCGCTGACTGCGGTTCTGCTTCTGTTCGCATTCACGGCGCTTGCGGACGACCGGGCGGTGCTCGACGCCGAACAGATATTCGCGGATTTCCTCGATGCGCATGGCGCGGTCGAAACGATCGATTCGGGCCTGCTTTCCAAGGTCGACGGCGACGACCGCGCAACGTGGCAGGGCCGTCGCGATGCGGCTCGTTCGCAGCTCGATGCACGCCTGAAGGATCTAACGCTCGAACCGCTCACGCCGGCGAATTCCCGCGTCGTGAGCAGCATGCAGCGCACGTTCGATGAGCTGACGGATCCCGGTGCCTCGATGGCGCCCGACCGCAAATGCCAGGACGCAACGCGACCGGAGAAGGACGTCGACGTTCTGCAGACGACGCTCTACGCCTGCTTCGATGAAGTCGGCAATCGCCTCACGTTCGAAGGCGAGCTCATCACGCGTGGTGGCGCGTTGCAGCGACTGCAGGAGATCGAGGAGCCCGCAAGGCGCAAGGCTTTGTTCATGGCCATGGCGCCCTTATGGAAAGCCGTGAACGGCAAGAACGAGCTGGCAGAGTCCTTACCGGCGCATGATCGCCATGGCGGCGACCGCCTTCAGGAGCAAGCCTTCGCCGATTGACGAAGCAGCGCAAGCGCTGAACGTAGACGCGCCACGTCTCGAAGCCTGGCTGCTCGAGCTGCTCGAGGCCTGGCGGCGTGGCGAATCAGGGCAGCGAATCGATCGAGCCCTGGGACTACCGTCATCGCTATGCGCGCGCGAGCCGCACGCTGAATGCATCGGTCCCGCGCGATGCCCTGGCGACACTCAATCGACGCTTCTTCGCCGATCTCGGCGCGGATCCGCAGGCGCTCGGTGTGCTCTTCGACATCGACCCGCGACCGGGCAAGGCGCCCATCGCGTATGCGGATACGGTGCGCATCGGCCGGATCCTCGACGGCAAATGGCGGCCGGCCATCGCGCGCGTCTCGGCCAATTACGATCATGGCGGGCTCTACACGCTCAATGAGCTCACCCACGAAACGGGCCACGCCGTCCATTACATGGCGATCCGCGCCCGTCCCGCGTACTTCTGGACCGATACGCTCTTCATCGAGGCGTTCGCCGACGTGCCCTCGTGGTCCGTGTTCGAACCCGCCTGGCAACAAAAGTATCTCGGCCGCTCGGTGTCCCGCGCCGATGGCCTGCGTGAGCTCTACTCGCTGGTGATGCTCGATGTGGCGTGGGGCCTCTTCGAGCTGCGCATGCTGCGCGCGCCGACCACCGACCCCAACGTGCTGTGGACCGAGATCACGAGCCGCTACCTCGGCGTCGCGCCACATCCTGAGCTCTCGTGGTGGGCCGTGCGTGCGCAGCTCGCGTCGAACCCGGGCTACATGATCAACTACGCCGTGGGAGCGATGCTCACCGCGGAAATGCGCAAGCGCACGCGTGATGTGATCGGCGCGTTCGATGCCGGGAATCCCGAGTGGTACCCCTGGACTTCAGAGCACCTGCTGAAGTTCGGCGCGGAGTTCGATACCGCACAGTTGCTGGAACGATTCCTGGGCCGGCCGCTATCCGCCAGCGCACTCGTCGAGGAGATCGCATCGATCGGTCGCGACAGACAGGGTGAGTGATCAGTGTGCACTCAGCGTCTTCGTTCCGAGGGCGCGGCTCCGAAGCTTTCGGCTATGACGAGTGCGTGACTTTCGAGAAGGCCAGATACCGTCAGATATACCGACAGGACGGCTCTGTGACCCTCGCGCCGTCCATCCAGTGCTTGAATAGCCCCGCTACTATTCCTGGACGACCGAGAGGGCGCGATTCACTGGCCAAAGTCCGAGAACAGTCTCTGGTGTTCCGTGACTATTCTCTCGGTTTCCTCGGGCTCGGCGTGGGTCGTGTAGTCACCGAGCTTGAATGTGCCGCCGAGCAAGATGACGTCCGAGCGCGGAAGCATGTACAGGTCGCCACGCCCGCCGCCGAACGTCATGTAGTCGACCTGCGGATCAGGCGGGAAGTACACGAGTTGTCCCTTCGCCGGTATGAGCTCGGTATCCCCGAATAGCTGGGCAGCGCCAAGACCGCTGCAGTTGAAAATCACCGATTCGGCCAGCGACGCCACGTCCGGGCGGTCCTTGAAATCGCGAATGACGAACTTTCCGCCGGCAGCCTGGAAGTCCTGGATGAGCCGCCGCAGCAGCACCGCGGGATCGATCTGCATCGTGACGAACCGGTGAGCGTAGGTCGTCGGGAACGGGTGTTGACCAGGCCCCAGCGTCGCTCGATGTGGAAAGAGGTCGGCGAGTTCAGCATCGTCGTCCCCCGGATCGGGCAAGTTGCTGAGTGCGTAGCCCTCGAGCCAGCGTATGCCATAGTCGGGACCGCCGAGGTTTGTGAACGCATGATGCGCGATGCGGGTGGCCGAGTTGAGCTTCGACTTGAACGCGTCCGACGAAACCTGCGGGTCATGCACGCTGTACGGTGACCACTCGCCCGCCGCAACATTCGACGTAGTATGACGTGCAACTTCGCGCGTATAGATGGTCACGCTCCAGCCCGCATCCTGCAGCAAGCGGGCGCTCGTCAGGCCCATGATGCCGCTGCCTACAACGGCCGCCTCAGCCGGTACCATGCCGAGCGTCTCGCGAACGGCCAGGGCCGACGAACCCCAGCAAAGGCTGATTCCGCCCCCACCGTGGCCGTAGTTGTGGACGACGGTCTTGTCGTCGAACTGCTCGCTTTCGACCCTGAAGCCGGACGGCCGGAAAGGCCGGTGACCGACGACCACCCGGATCACGTTATTCATGGAAATAGCAGGCGCCATCCATGGCTTTCGCGAATAGGAGCGCGGATATTGCGCGGGACGTGAAGCTATCGACGTGCACGCACCCAGAGAAGCCCACAGTGCGCCGGCGCCGATTGTCTTCAACACATCACGTCTTTGTGTTTGCCGCGTCATCGGTATGCGAGTGGATGGGGCAGAGGATGCGGAAGGTTCAAAGATCCGTTCTTCTTTACCCAGCTTTCGTCCTGACCACAGGGCGTGACCGTCTGTTCGCCATCGCGACCCGATCTTACTAGTTCGCGGTCGTCGTCACGACTACTGCCATTGAGCAAGCAAAAGTGATCAAGGATGGGATTCGTGATGCGAGCCACCGACTGGATAATCACGGACGGCCCGAGTCACGATGAGCCGCCTTCGGGCGGCCTTTTCGTTTGCCGAGCCAGTGTGTCGACGGGCTGCGTACTGCGTCTTCCGTGCGAATGTCGACCCTGGCAGGTTGACCCCGGCCTCGAATGGCGCCCTGACGTGAGTTTCTCGATGCAGCGGACGGCACAGATGTGGCTTGTCGTCGACAACGCGGATCAGTACTGGCGAGCTGAGCTGGCAGGAACGACAAACTATAGCTGACGACCTTTCGGAGTTGTGTCAATCCGTTGACAGATGGCGGTGGCGTCCGGGCGCAGGATGCCCCGCCGCTGAGAGATACCTCTCGGCTCGCAGAGACGGGTCGAGAGAGTGGATCAACTACTGAGGGGCAACCAAGATGAGCAGCATCACTACTTCGGGTCTCAAGAGTTTCACGTTAGCCTCCGCCATCGCCATAACCACGACCCTTGGCTTCAGTGCGGTGGCAAACGCGAGCGCCAGGAGACTTCAGTTCACAGCAGCCCCAATGTAAGGGGTGTCCACGGTGGGCGACTGCATCGTCGAAGTGGGAACGATCTTGGACTCGACGCCGTATCCGAATTACGCCCGCCGCGGGGGCGTCCGGATCAATTGCATGTCGACGCACCAATTCATCGCTGCCACCGTCGTCTTGATGTTCCACGACGGCATCCGTTGGCAGACGTACGGCGCATTGAGCTACTACCCGCTCTACAACTCGTCGGGCTACGGGACCGGAATCGGGTACACCAACCGTTACTGCGTCGGTACGAATCAGGCCCGTTATGGTTATTGGCTGGTTCGCGCCGTTGTGTGGACGGATCGCGTCCCCGGCGGCGTGACGACGTACAGCGTACCGGTTCGTGATCCCACCGGCGCCGGCTGCTAGCAGCTCACGCTTGGAATCACGTCAAGATATCCAAGCATGAGCATGAGCGGAGCGAGTAGTCTGTCACTACTCGACTCGCCACCATGAAAGCTCGCGCCCTCATCCTCCCGCTGATTCCGACCGTCGGACTCGCCTTCGCCTGCGCGTATCTGTACGACCAGGTACGGGATGAGCGCGATCGCGCCCGTGTCGAAACGCAGCTGCGCCTTGGACAGGACGCGAGGATCCAGGCGCTCGAGAACACACGCACACACCTCGAGCAAGAGGTGGAGCGACTGCACGCCTCGCTCGCCGAATCGAGTAGCGGCGAGCCAAGGAAGGCCGTACAGCAGGCCGCTGCTTCGAACGAGGCAGCGGCGGTGGCGGCGGCCGTCGGCGTCAACGCTGAGCCGCTTCCGCAACCGAGTGTCGTGGGGCTCGAGTGGATGAGCAACCCCATCGCGCGCGACATGATGCGATCTCATCAGAGGGAATGGTTGCAGAAGAGCAGTGCGGAACTGCTCGACACGCTCGATCTCTCGCCCGAGCAGGCAGAACGGTTCATCGACCTCCTGGTCGATGGACAGAGCGCGAGGTTCGACCTCGCCCAGCAAGACTCCAGCGATCCCGTGGCCATTGAACACGTGATCAACGACCGTCAACGCGAGACCGACGCGGCGCTCATGGCGCTCCTGGGAGAGGAGAAGTTTCGCACTTACGAGGAGTATCAGCGCAGCGCCGGTGAACGCGTGCAGGTGGATGAAGTCCGGCGTCTGTTCGAGACGACGCCAGCACCGCTTGCGGCCGATCAGGCCGCGCAACTTCTCACGGCGCTCGTCGAAGAACGCGAGCGCGTGCCACCGCCCATGTCCGACCCGAACGCACGGTCCACGGACTTCATGGACATGCACAAACAGTGGGCGGACGATCACACGGCGCGGGTGCGCGAGCGGGTCGCTTCGGTACTGAGCCCTGAGCAGTTCAAGCGCTTCAGCGAGTATCAGGATCTGCAGGACGCCATGCGAACGGGCGGGATGAACCAGGACGAGATCCCGTTCCCGGTCGTCGAAGCGCAGATAGCCGACTAGCCGAGACGACTAGTCCGCACCTCGGCAACCAGTTCTGGCGATGATTCACTCCACCTGAGCGCTATACTCGCGCCCGCGGAGGGGGGCCCATGCTGGAGCACGGACGAAAGATCGCCACGATTCTGGCGGCTGACGTAGTCGGATACAGCCGGCTTGATGAGCGTGGACGACGCCGGAACACTCGCCGCCCTCAACGTTCGCCGCGCGATCTTCGATCGGCTCGTCCGGGAATTCGACGGCCGGGAATTCGGTAGTGTCGGCGATAGCCTGATGGCGGAGTTTCCCAGCGCCGTCAATGCCGTTCGCTGCGCGCAGGCCATCCAGCAAGCGGTCAACGACAGAGAACGAGTCGCTTCCTGCCGACCGTCGCATGGCACTGCGGATTGGCGTGAATCTCGGCGATGTCATCGAGGAGAATGCCACGCTGTTCGGCGATGGCGTAAACGTTGCCGCGCGCCTGCAGTCGCTGGCCAGCCCCGGCGGAATACTGATTTCCGGTGCGGTATACGAGCACGTGAAGAAGCCGGGTGCCGGCGGCCTTCAGCTACGGCCGGCGTGCGCCACGTCAAGAACATTCCCGATCCGATTGCCACCTACGAAGTGCTCGATGCCGACGAGCGGCGTTCGACTGGCGACGCCGTCCTCGTTCGCTTCGCGCGCGTCGCCATCACGCTCGCGGCGCCAGCGCGTGTCGCGTTCTCGTCGCGGGACGGTCATTGTGGCTATTGGCGCGACGATACCGGACGGCTCCCGGTTGCAGTCCGACCCGACCATGCGACAGCGATGCCGTCCGTCGCGGTCCTGCCCTTTGTGAACATGAGCAACGAACCCGACAACGAACCGTTTGCCGACGGCCTGTCGGAAGAAGTCCTCAATGTACTGGCCGGGATTCGAGGGTCTGAAGGTGGCAGGTCGGACCTCCTCGTTCTACTTCAAGGGCAAGAGCGAGAAACCGGAGGTGATCGCCGCCACCCTCGGCGTCAACCATCTCCTCGAAGGCAGCGTCCGCTGGGCGGGGCCGCGAGTGCGCATCACGGCACAGCTCATCGACGCCAGCGACCGGCTTCCACCTCTGGTCGGAGTCATTCGATCGCGAGATCACGGATGTCTTCGCGGTGCAGGAGGAGATTGCACGATCGGTCGCCGAGCGCGCTGCGGGTGAAGCTCCTGCCGGCCGACGAGGCGCATCTTGCAAAGCGCGGCACGCAGAGCCCCGAAGCTCATCGGCTGTATCTCGTTGCGCGCGGGCGCATGCGCGAGCGTGGCCTCGCGAACCTGCGAGCGGCCAAGACGCTGTTCGAAGATGCGATCGAGCGCGATCCGCTGTATGCGAACGCCTACTCCGGGCCTCGCCGATGCTTATCTACCTGCTCATACGCAATCATTACGAGGAGAGTCAGCAGCGGCGAGCAGCTAGGCGAGCGGGCGGCCGATCGCGCGGTGGAGCTCGATCCGACGTCGAGTGAAGCCTACGCGTCACGTGCAAACTTCGCGCAGCGGCGCTACCAGGAGCACGGCGACGTCCAGGAGCTCGAGCGGGCGATTGCGGACTACCAGCGCGCCATCGAGCTCGATCCCTCGAACGCGCAGGCCCATCACTGGTACGGCAGCGCAGTGCAGGAGAGGGATCCGGACCGCGCGCTTCGCCTGTTCGAGCGAGCCGTTGAGCTCGATCCGTTGATGCGTGAGGCGCAGCTCGCCGCGGCCCGGGTGTTTGCCTACTTGGGGCAGTACGACAAGGCACGCGGATATGTCAACGACGTGATCGATCGCTATCCCGATTTCGCCGGTGCATATGGCGCGGCGGGTATGGTGGAGTTGCGACATGGCCACCTCGTTGATGCGCGCTCGCGGTTCAGAAAGGCCTATGAGCTCGCTGCGGATCCGGGCGACGCGGTGTTTGTGTATGTGACGAGCCTTCACCTCGGCGATCGAGCGACCGCAGCCGAATGGTTGCCCCGAATGACCGGCAATCCGTTCCTTGAAACGGTGACAGAGGCCGATCAGCTCAGCATAGAGGGTGAGTATCCGCGGGCACTCGAGGTGTCCACACGCGCTCTCGAACAAGGATTCGATGATGAATGGCAAGCATTGTCAGCGGCCCACCTGGCACTGATCGTCGGTAAGCCGGAGCGTGCGACGGCCATTCTCGTCAAGCGATACCCGGAACTGGCGAAGGGTGAAAGCCCCATCAACCGGGCGAACTGCGACGCTGCGATCGCACTCGCCGCGAGCTGGCAACGGATAAATCGCCGGCTCGAGGCGGATCGACTGCTGCGGCGAACCGCAGCCTGGCTCGACGGCCCGCGAGCGCCGCGCTGGCCGCAGAGACGCATCGTGCGGGCGCAGGTACATGCCTTGCTCGGCGAACGGGATCAGGCCTTCGATGCCCTCGATCGCGCCTTCGACGAAGGCCACCGGGGCGCGCTAGCCGTTTCCCTCTACGGCGGATTCGTTTATCGCGGCGAGGACAATCCATTGTTCGATAGTGTTCGGAGCGATCCGCGTTTCACGGCGTGGTTCGCGCGCATACACGCCGACAATGCGCGCCAGCTCGCGCAGCTGCAGTCGCACCGCGCGCCCAACCAATAGGTTGGAGGACCGCTGCCCCTACCGTTTCACGCCAGGCTGCAAGTCTATCGACGAGCCGGCGTGGGCTCGCGCGTCTTCAGCCCCGCGAGCGTTGAGCCCGCATGCAGGAGGACAGGAAGACCGCGCCGAATTGCGTCAATCGATAACCGGCCTCTCGATCGCCCGCACCGGGCGCGCGGTCAACGAGACTCAGCGTCTTGAGCTTGTCCAATGCCTTCTGTACATGCGACGGGCGCACGCGGAGGACGCGCGCGATGCTGCTGGCGGTCGACGGGTGGCCGGGCGGCAGCTTGGCGTGAGATCGAAGGACTTCGAGCTCGAGTGCAGTGAGGTCACCCTGCTCGGACACGTCTGTTCTCGCCGCTCGTGCTTGCCGCTTGAGATCGTAGGATCGAACGGCGATGCCCACCCGCGTTGACACGACCCGCCCCGTCCGCTGCACTCCCTCAGACAGGCGCCTGGCGAATGCGGTGGCTGTCCAGTAGATGTCACGAATCAGTTTCCACGTGATAAGGATCAGCACGATGGCGCCCAGCCAGACCAGGGCCGAAACGCATCCGGACAGCACACCGCCGTAAGCGGCCGCGTCGATACCCACAAGCTGCGCGACGCGCGGCGCGTGTGTATTCAGGGTCGCAAGGAAATAATCGCCGGGTGCAAAGAACCCGTGATAGAGCCAAAGGCCCGCATCGCTGAGCGCGCCTTGGGCCTTGGCGCTCAAGTCACTGGTGTGTCCGCCTTGCACTACTGGCGACCCCGCTGTCATAGACCATTCGTCCGTAGACCGGAGGCTTTGCGTCCCCACCTTTCGGGGGGTTTGCCCTTGTCAGCGCGGACGACTGTGGAGCAGGCAGGAACCGAAGACAAGCATGGGTTTGACAGAATGTGGCGCGCTACAGCAGTTCGTTCAGAAGATAGAACGCGTTGTCCTTCAACTTGTGCCACCAGCCGCGGCGCATCCAGGCCTCCAGCTCGACCTCATGGGCGCGCCGAACGTATTTTTCGAAGATCCCGTCGAGGCGCGCGGCCAGCACCTCGTCGGCGATCGAGAGGGTGATCTCGTCGTTGGTCTCGAAGCTGCGGTCGTCGAAGTTGCTGGAGCCGATGGCGCTCCAGACGCCGTCGACGGTCATGATCTTCTGGTGCAGGAGCGTGTGCGGGTACTCGAACAGCCGCACACCGCACTTCAGCAGCTTCTCGAAGTTGCGGTGCCCGGCATGCTGCACCATCGGGTTGTCCGAGCCGCTGGTGGAAGGCATCAGCACGCGCACGTCGACGCCGCGCTTGACGGCGGCGCCGAAAGCATCGATGGCATCGGGCTCCGGAATGAAGTAGGGGTTCTGGATCCAGATGCGCTTGCGCGCGAGGCAGATTGCGGTGTGGTGCAGGATCTTAACGGTGGGCGCGGAGTTCTCAGGCTTGGCAAATACCGCATGCATGAGCACGTCGCCGGCGGGCTCGAGCTCCGGGAAAGACTCGTCGCCGCAGAACAGCTCGCCGGTCTCGCCGGCCCAGTTCTCACTGAAGGCGCCCTGCACGCTATGGACGATCGGCCCGTGCAGGTGGACGCTGACGTCGGAGATAGTGCTTCCCGTCTTCGGCGTTGCCCAGCCATTCGTCCACGATGCAGTGGCCGCCGACGAACGCTTCCTTGCCGTCGATGATGACCATCTTGCGATGGTCGCGGTCGTTCAGCACACCGATGTTGCGCAACGCTTGTCTTGTGGAAGAACTTTACCCGGCAGCCAGCGTCGCGCATCCGCTCCTCGACTTCCTTTCCCACTCCGCTTGGAGCCATTGGCGTCGAGCAGCACGCGCACTTGCACGCCGGCCCGGGCGCGGTCGATCAGCGCGTCTGCCAGGCGTCGGCCCAGTTGCCCGTCTTTCCACAGGAAGGTCTCGAAATGCACGGAGTAGCGGGCTGCACGGATGTGCGCGATGAGCACGTCGAAGAAGGCGCCGTTCTCGTGCACCTCGACCTTGTTGCCTGCCACGGCCGTGCCCAGCGTCAGGCCCGACGAGGCTCGGCATGAGCTTGTCGATCGGTTGGTCACAATCGATTTGCAGATTGGGATCGCGGTGGCGGCGGATCGACCAGATCACCAAAATCTGGACGACCACCACCGCCAGCAGTATGCCGCCCCAAAGTGCCCCGCTCATTCCAGGACCTCCGAGGCCGTGTGGATGAAGTGCAGCGTATGGGCCGAATTCACGCCATGACTTCTCTGAATGCCATACTGAAATGAAGCAGGAACTGTGCCAATCGGGCCAATCGGAACAAATCGGTGGCGCAGTCTCTTCTGGTGGGAGCGCGCGCCGGTAGCTGGTTGTCAGCGCTTGGGCGCCGGTGCTGGGCCCAGGACCCTTTCCATTTGCAGGCCGATCGCAAGCAGCGCGCGGTCGCTGCCCCCGAGCCCGTCGATCTCGACGCCGACCGGCAGACCCTCCGCAGTCATTCCCATCGGGATGCTCAGGCCTGTAAAGCCCACATTGTTGATGGGCCGCGTATTCGCCACGAATACGGACAAGGTCGACAGCTTCTTGCCGTTCAGAGTGACTTCCAGCGAGGAGCCTTCGATCGATTGCGCCGGCATGATCGTGGTCGGAAAGATCAGCGCGTCGATCTCGTACTTGGAGAACGTCTGCACATAGAGTTGTTGTAGCGTGGGACGAAACTGTTCCATGGCTTCCTTGTAAGCCGCCTGCGTGGGCGCTTTTTCACCCAGGACGCGATTGTTGAAGATGTCGCGCACGTCCGGGCTCGCGATTTCCGCTGCAAGGTCAGTCAGCGACACTTGGGGTCGGTACTTCGCGAGATAGGCAGTGAGATCCGTCCTGGCCTCGAAATAACCGACGGTGGGGCCGATCCTGTCGCTGGTTGCGCTGAAGTCCGGTATCTCGACATCCACCAGCGTCGCCCCGGCAGCGCGCAACTTGTCCAGCGTGCGCTGCATGATGTGCGCGACTTCGGAATCGAGGCTTGCATAGAACGGGTCGCGCGCCACGCCGAGCCGAACTCTTTTCATTTCCGCCGGCTGCACGGCAGACATGTCCCCCGTGATGACCTGGTCCAGCAGCACGACATCCGCAACGGTCCTGCCCATGGGGCCGACGGTGTCGCGCGTGTGCGAGAACGGAGTGACGCCCTCGAGGCTGTAACGGCCGGACGTGGGTCGAAGGCCGGCGATGCCTGTAAGTGCCGCCGGAATGCGCACCGAGCCACCCGTATCCGTTCCAAGCCCACCAGCGACGATGCGCGCCGCGATGGCGGCCGCGGTGCCGCCGCTCGAGCCTCCGGCGAAACGCGCGCGATCATAGGGATTGCGAACGGGACCGAACGTGGCGTTGTTGCTGGTGACGCTGAACGCCAGCTCGTGCATGTTGTTCTTGCCCAGTACGATCGCACCCGCATCGATCAGCGCCTGCACCACCGGCGCATTCTCCTTCGGTGTGAAGGCACGCAGTGTCGGTGTGCCCGCGGTGTTCGGCATGCCCGCGACGTGGATGTTGTCCTTGATCACGACGGGCACGCCATGCAGCGCTCCCAGGCGTTCGCCACTCGCTCGCGCCGCGTCCGCGGCCTGCGCCGCCTTGAGTGCGGCTTCGCGATCCAGGGTAATGAAGGCGTTGAGATCGCGCGTCGCCTTGGCTTGTTCGATTGCGGCTGCGACGAGGTCGCGGCTGCGGATCTTGCCCTCGCGGATGAGTCGCGCAGATTCCGTGAGCGACAGGCTGTGATAGTCGACGACCTCTCTCGCGCCTGAATAGAGAGGAGCGCAACAAGCCAGCGCCACGTAAAGAACGGCGCAGAGTGACACTCGGCGGTTCATATTGACTGGCTCGCTACTGGTTGATGATGGGATGTACAACTTCGGGATTGCCAGGTTCAAGTCCGCAGAAGTCAATTCGCTGATACGTGGCCATTCGCGTCGGCCTTGCCGTCCATGCGATCTGCGCCCACTTCAACTTGCCGTCTGCAACGCCGAGCCGGAGCTGAGTACCATCGTCTTGAATCATGTGTGTGGTCCAACCGATCGGTACGTCGAGTTGTGTGACGGCCCGGTTTGTAAGGGTTTGCAGTTCGTCGAGACTCATGTCACAACGCAATTCTAGTTCAGCGGCCTCTGCCCACTTGTGCGGACGATTGCAGCCGCCCACACCAAGCGCCAGCAGAAGTAGAGCCAAGTGATGGATTCTCATCGCAAGTCAGCACGCAGAATGTGCGGCACCGGCGCTTGGCCCGATTGCGTCTGCAGAGCGTCGGGGAATCCGGCAACCGTATAGAAGTGCTTGCCGACCACGACGCCTGTCGTCTGGTTCAGGCCTGAAGGCGGACGTGAACTGATGGTGACGACTTCGCGGACCGCGAGGCCATCGTCGCTCAGGCGAATGCGCGCCGTGCGCCCAAGATACGGCGAGCCCTGAATACCGAGCAGGTCAGGGCCATCCCACGCGAGCCCATCGATGCTGTTGACCGCGGCATTACGTGGAACCGTCAGTTGCGTCCGCTTGCCTGTGCGCACATCCACGGCACTGATCCCCTCCACGTGGGCGACATACAGGCGCGAGTCATCGCTGGTGAGGACGATGCCGTTGGGGAAGGTGACTGAGTCGTCCTGCATGACAGGTTCGAAATTGCATTCACCCGGGGACAGCCGATAGATGGTGCTCGCTGCGCTATCGCTGATGTACACATCTCCGTTGCGTGCGAGCGCCAGGTCGTTGAAGCCGTGGAGCTTCGGACGCTCGTCGAGGAGGCAGTGCCGAATCCGCGTGCGACTATTGATCTGATAGACATGCACCGCAGAAATTCCGACGTCCTTCTTGGGCTCGCCGGCCGGGATCAGGTCGGGAAATACGCCATCCACGAACCAAAGCAACCGCCTCTTGGCGTCCACCTTCAAACCCAACACTTCGCGCAGTCCGGCGTTGGCGCCGGCGAACAGCGTGAGCTTTCCCTTCAGATCCACCTTCCAGACTTCGCCAGTGAGACTGCCGATGTAGAGGCGCTCGCCGGTCGGGTCGTACGTGATGCCTTCGGGCTTCAGCGGAGGCCTACCAAGCGCGACGAAAGCTGCGGGAGGGTTCACGGGTGCTTGGTTCTTCAAGGCGCGTTCGCGGAGAAGCGTGAGTTCGGGACTCGCCGGCGCATCCTTGAACTCGGGAAAGGTCGACAGATCGAATCCCGCGCCGCGCGTGATGGCGTCATCGAGACGCTCGAGGGCCTCAGCCATTCGGCCATTTGCAGCCAGCGCACGCGCGACGCTGATGAGCAAGTCGGGATGATCGGGCGCGAGAGCCAGCACGCGCTGTCCATTTTCGAGCCAACCCGCGTTGTCTCCGGCTAGTCGCGCTTCGCGCGTGGCCATGGCGAGATCCATGAGTCGTGCAGGCTCATCGGGCGCGGGTCGTGCGACCAACGGGAACACGAGCATCAACGCGACCAGGAAGGTGTAGCCGCGTGGCAAGACCGGGAATGCCATCTCTTTCACTCCAGAAGGTACCGGATTATCCCGCTTTCCCGGCCTCGGGGCCGAGCCCACGGCCGAACGTCCTCGATAGCACCGGTTGTGTCACCCGGTTGACAGAGTGCCGGCACGACTTTCGGCACCATGTCTCCCCAGATCGAAACACAAACCCGAGGAGACGATCATGAAATACGAGACATCCTTCAACTTCCGCTCAATCGTGTCCGGCCTGACGGCGATCGCGTTGACCTCGCTGCTGGCAATCAGCTTCATCGAGTCCACCCACTCCGTGCAGTGGCTCGGCAGCAGCGCCCTGACCGAGGTGACGGCCTGAGGTCTGAACAAACCCGAGGAGACGATCATGAAATACGAGACATCCTTCAACTTCCGCTCAATCGTGTCGGCCCTGACGGCGATCGCTTTGACCACGCTGTTGTCAATCAGCTTCATCGAGTCGACCGGCTCCGTGCAATGGCTTGGCAGCAGCGCCCTGACCGAAGTGACGGCCTGAGGCCTGAACCGAACGAACCGCATTACGTTGCGCGTCTAGTGGGGGCTCGCCGTATCTGGTGAGTCGTTCCAAGGCACCGCAGTCTGCCTGCGCAACGCCGATCGGCAAGTCCGCCAAAGTTGGCGCGAACCAGTGAGGCGCAGCACCTGGCGGTTCATTTCCAGCCCCCCGCCGTAGGCTTTGAACCGAACCTCGGGCTGTCTCACGTCACGCACGCCGCCAGTCATGGTGTGTGAGCCGGCGCTGCAACAATTCCGTACGACAGGACCAGCGCGATCAGAATAGGAGAACGCCAGGGGCTGGGCCCCAGCTCAATCTTGGAGCGTCGGGAACTCATCCTGACCCCGGGACCGAACCCTGGGCAGAACCTCCTCGATAGCTGCCGTTGTGTCACCCGGTTGACAGAGCGCCGGCACGACTTTCGTCACCATGTCTCCCCAGGTCGAAACACAAACCCGAGGAGACGATCATGAAATACGAGACATCCTTCAACTTCCGCTCAATCGTGTCGGCCCTGACGGCGATCGCTTTGACCACGCTGTTGTCAATCAGCTTCATCGAGTCGACCGGCTCCGTGCAATGGCTCGGCAGCAGCGCCCTGACCGAGGTGACGGCCTGAGGTCTGAACTACGCGAACTCGGGACCGGTTTAGCTAGTCATCGATCGGCCCAGCACGTAGGTCCTGGAGACCACGCGATCGTCGCCGAGCGTCATCAATAGAAAGAGCCGCTCACCCAACGTGCGCGCAGCGCTGGTTCGCCGCGCAAGGATTGGGGTGGCACGCAGATTGAGCACGATGAAGTCCGCTTCCTTGCCAGCCTCGAAATTTCCGATGCGATCATCGAGGTCGAGCGCACGCGCAGCGCCCAGCGTCGCCAGATAGAACGCCCTCAAGGGCGACAGGCTGTGCCCACGCAGTTGCGCCACCTTGTGGGCCTCATCCAGAACTCGCAGCATGCTGAAGCTCGTGCCGCCGCCGACGTCGGTGCCAAGCGCCACTTGCACGCCGGCCCTGGTCGCGCGCTTCAGATCGAACAACCCACTCCCCATGACCAGGTTGCAGGTCGGACAGTGCACGAGGGCCGAACGGCTCTCGGCCACGCGCTCGACGTCGATGTCATCGAGCCAGATGGCATGTGCCAGCACAGCGCGCTTGCGCAGCAGCTCGTAGTGATCGTAGACGTCGAGGTAGCTGCGGCTCTCTGGAAAGAGCTTTCGCACCCACGCGACCTCTTCCTCGTTCTCTGCCACATGGGTGTGGACATACACGTCCGGATGCTCGCGTGCGAGCTGGCCGGCTCGCGTCAGCTGCTCGGGGGTGGAGGTCGGAGCGAAGCGGGGCGTGATGGCGTACTGCAGACGTTCCTGGCCGTGCCAACGCTCGATCAGTGCTTTCGACTCCGCATAGCCTGACGCCGCGGTGTCGCGCAGATCGTCCGGGCAGTTACGATCCATCATGACTTTGCCCGCGATCAAGCGCATGCCTCGCGCCTTTGCGGCCGTGAAGATCGCGTCCACAGATCCCGGATGCACGCTCCCCATCACGAGCGCGGTGGTCGTGCCGTTCCGTAGCAGCTCCGTAACGAAGAACTCGGCGACTTCGCGTGCGTGCTCAGGATCGGCGAACGCCCGCTCGGCCGGAAATGTGTACTGCTCCAGCCATTCAAGGAGCCGCCGTCCATAGGAGCCGATGATGTCGGTCTGCACGAAGTGCACGTGCGCATCGATGAATCCCGGCAGGATCAGCTGCCCGGAGCAGTCGGTGAGCGTGGCGCCGGAACCGAGCGTCGGCAGCAGATCTTGTGCATGGCCGACCTTGGCTATATAACCGTCCTCCACGATCAGCAGGCCGTCTTCGAGGAATTGAAACGCGCGCTCCCGGGCGTCCTCGGCCGGGTCATCCAGAAAGTGAAGAATGGAGCCGCGTATCGCCTGCTGCCGCGAGGGTTCCGTCTTGACGTTCATCGTCTAAGGTCCGCACATGGACAAGCTATACATTACCGCGAGTAGCCTCTTGCAGGATTCCTTCCGGCTCGCCGCGAAGATTCACAAGACCGGCTTCGTCCCCGATTTCATCGTCGGCATCTGGCGCGGCGGCACGCCCGTCGGCATCGCGATCCAGGAGTACTTCGAGTACGTCGGCGTCAACACCGATCACATCGCGGTGCGCACCTCCGCGTATGTCGGCATCGCCCAGCGCTCCAAGGCGATCCGCGTGCACGGCCTGCATTACATCATCGAGGAGGCGAATGCGAACAACTCGCTCCTGGTCGTCGACGATGTCTTCGACTCCGGGCACAGCATCGAGGCGCTGCTGCAGGAGCTCAAGAGCAAGATGCGGCTCAACATGCCGACCAACGTCAAGATCGCGACCCCCTGGTACAAGCCCGGCAACAACCAGACGAAGCTCACCCCGGACTACTACCTGCACGAGACCGACAAGTGGATCGTGTTCCCGCACGAGCTCGCGGGCCTCACCTTCGAGGAAATCGCCACGGGCAAGAAAGAGCTCGAACCGATCCTCGACATCCTGCGAACTTAGCCCGCGCGAGGCGAATTGGCTACAATCGGCGCGCATTTCGTCAACAGAATCCGGCGCATATGAGCATGCGCCGCGGCGGATGAGGCAAGCATGGGTCGCCTGACGACACACGTCCTGGACCTGGTGAGCGGCGCCCCGGCCAGCGGCATGAAAATCGAAGTGGCGGCGCTCGACGGCGCGGCACGGCGCGTGGTCCTGACGACCAAGACCAACCGGGACGGGCGGCCGGACAATGCGCTCCTCGAAGGCAACGAGTTCACGGCGGGCGCCTGGCAGCTCGAGTTTCACGTGGCCGAGTACTTCAGGGCGCGCGGCGTGCCCGTTTCGCAACCGCCGTTCCTCGACGTCGTGACGGTGCGCTTCGGCGTCGCGAAGCCCGAGGAGAATCATCACGTGCCGCTCCTCGTCACGCCCTGGAGCTATTCCACGTATCGCGGCAGCTAAATGTCGAGCGGCGAACAATCCATCCGCGTCCTGGTGGACGGCTCCGTCCATAACGTCGACGAGCTGCGCCCGACGACCACCGTGCTGCAGTTCCTGCGCGAACAATTGCGTCGCTGCGGAACGAAGGAGGGTTGCGCGGAAGGGTGACTGCGGAGCCTGCACCGTTGTCCTGGCCGAGCTCGCGGGCACGGAAGTCACGTATCGCGCCGTCAACGCCTGCATCCAGTTCGTGCCGACGCTCGACGGCAAGGCGCTGATCACGGTCGAGAGTCTCAAGGCGGAAGCGGGCGGAGCGCTCCATCCGGTGCAGCGCGCACTGGTCGAGTGCCACGGCTCGCAATGCGGCTTCTGCACGCCGGGTTTCGTGATGTCGCTCTATGCGCTCTACCGCTCGAACCGCAACCCGGACGATGAAGCGATTCGCCACGCCCTGTCGGGAAATCTCTGCCGCTGCACCGGCTATCGGCCGATCCTGGCTGCCGCGCGGAAGATGTACGAGTACCCGCGCGTGGGTGACGCGCAGGACCGAGCGCTCAAGGAGCGCTTGCTCGCGATTCGCGTCACGCGCGAGAAGCGCCTGAGCGTGGGAGAGGCGGAATACGTTGCGCCCACCACGGTTGCCGAGCTCACGCGCGCGCTCGCGCAACGGCCGCAGGCGACGCTCCTCGCGGGCGGCACCGATGTGGGCCTGTGGGTGACCAAGAAACAGCAGGAACTGCCCACGATCATCTATCTCGGCAACGTCGCCGAGCTCAAGCGCACTCGGCGAGTCGATCACTACACCGAGTTCGGCGCCGGCGGTGAGCCTCACCGACGCCTTCGTCGAGCTCACGGCGGAATACCTCGAGCTGCAGGAGATCGCGCGCCGCTTCGCCTCGCCGCCGATCTGCAACGCCGGCACGCTCTGCGGCAACATCGCGAACGGCTCGCCCATCGGCGATTCCATGCCGGCGCTCATCTGCCTGGGCACGAGCGTGGTGCTGCAGTCGGCGACCGGCTCGCGCGTGCTGCGCGCTCGAGGACTTCTATCTCGGCTACATGAAGAAGGACCTGCGCCCCGGCGAATTCGTGGCTGCGGTGCGTGTCCCGCGCGCTCTGCGCGGGCTGTCGTTGCGCTCGTACAAGATTGCGAAGCGCTACGACCAGGACATCTCCGCGGTGTGCGCCGCCTTCACGGTCGAGCTCGCTGGTGCGCGCATCCGGGGCGCACGCGTCTGCTTCGGCGGCATGGCTGCGACGCCGCGGCGCGCAGAAAACTGCGAGCGCGCGCTGATCGGGTCGGACTGGAATGCCGCGACCATTGCGCGTGCCGCGCAGTCGCTCGCCAAGGACTTCCAGCCGATCACGGACATGCGGGCCTCGCAGGACTATCGCGTGCGTGTGGCGCGCAACCTCCTGCAGCGGTTCTTTGCGGAACTCTCGCAGTCCGGCCGCAACATCGGCGTGTGGAACTATGGCGCCTGACCGCACCAACGGCGAGCAGGGAGCGATCCGCGGCGGTGTCGGCGAGGCCGAGCCACACGAGAGCGCACACCTGCACGTGACCGGTGAGGCGCTCTACACGGATGACATCCCGCTGCCCGAGGGAACATTGCACGCCGCGATCGGCATCAGCGAACGCGCGCACGCCCGTCTGCGTCGGGTGGAGCTCTCACGGGTGCGTGCCGCACCCGGCGTGGTGCTGGTACTGACTGCGGAGGACATTCCGGGCGAAAACAATCACGGTCCGGTCGTGCATGACGACCCGATCTTCGCCGAGGAAGTGGTCGAATACGCCGGCCAGTCGATCTTCGCGGTCGTGGCGACTTCGACCGAGGCTGCACGCAAGGCCGCGCGGCTCGCCGACATCGACTACGAAGACCTCGAGCCCATCATGGATGCGAAGACCGCGGTCGAGCGCGGATCGTTCGTGATGCCGACGCGTACCCTCACGCGCGGCCAGCCTGCAGCCCGGATCCGCGCGGCACCGCACCGCTTGCAGGGATCGCTCTCGGTCGGCGGCCAGGAACACTTCTATCTCGAGGGCCAGATCGGCGTCGCGGTGCCGGGCGAGGACGGCACGATGCTGATCCACAGCTCCACCCAGCATCCGAGCGAGGTTCAGAAGCTGGTGGCGCATTGCCTCGAACTGAGCGCCAAGGATGTGGTGGTCATGTGCCGGCGCATGGGCGGCGGCTTCGGCGGCAAGGAGACGCAGCCTGCGCTCCTTGCGTGCATCGCCGCACTCGGCGCCATGAAGACCGGCAAGGCCGTGAAACTGCGGCTCGATCGCGATGCCGACATGCTCATCACCGGCAAGCGGCACCCGTATGACCTCAGCTACGAGGTGGGTTTCGACGGCGAAGGCGAAATCCGCGGCATTCGCATGACGATGGCCTCGAACTGCGGCCGCTCGGCGGATCTCTCCGAGGCCGTGAACGTGCGCGCCATGTTCCACGGCGACAATTGCTACTACCTCTCGGACGTCGAGATCGTCTCGCACCGTTGCAAGACCAACCAGCCCTCGCACACCGCGTTTCGCGGCTTCGGCGGTCCGCAGGGCATGATGCTGATCGAGGCGGTGATCGACGACATCGCGCGCTTCCTCGGCAAGGATCCGCTCGACGTTCGCCAGCACAACTTCTACACCCAGACCGACCGCAACGTCACGCCCTACGGCATGGTGGTCGAAGACAACATCATCGAGCAGTTGGTCGATGAGCTCGCGCGCCGTGCGGACTATCGCGAGCGGCGCAAGGACGTCGACGACATTCAACGCGCGGAGCGAAACGCTCAAGCGCGGCCTCGCGCTGACGCCGGTGAAGTTCGGCATTTCGTTCACGTCGACCCACCTCAACCAGGCCGGTGCGCTGATTCATGTCTACTCGGACGGCTCGATCCTGCTGAACCACGGCGGCACCGAGATGGGGCAGGGGCTGCACACCAAGGTGGCGCAGGTCGTCGCGCAGGAATTGCAGGTCGATCTCGCGCGCATCCGCTGCAACGCCACCGACACCAGCAAGGTGCCGAACACCTCGGCGACCGCGGCGTCATCGAGCAGCGATCTGAACGGCAAGGCCGCGCAGGCGGCGGCGCAAACCATCAAGCAGCGCCTGATCGAGTTCGCCGCGGCGAAGTACGGCGTCGCAGGAACAGGACGTGGTGTTCGCAGGCGGGCAGGTGCGCATCGGCAGCCAGAAGACGCTCACGTTCGCCGAGCTCGTCGGGCAGGCGTATCTCGCGCGCGTGTCGTTGTCGTCAACGGGCTTCTACGCGACGCCCAAGATCAACTACGACGTGAAGACGCTCACCGGCCGGCCGTTCTTCTATTTCTGCTATGGCGCGGCGGTCTCGGAAGTCATCATCGACTCGCTGACCGGCGAGTCGCGCCTGTTGCGCGTCGACATCCTGCACGACGTCGGCGAGTCCCTGAATCCCGCGATCGACATGGGCCAGGTCGAAGGCGGCTTCATCCAGGGCGTCGGCTGGCTCACGAGCGAGGAGCTCTGGTGGGATACGAAGGGCCGGCTCATGACGCACGCGCCCTCGACCTACAAGATCCCCACCGCGCAGGACTGGCCGCGCATCTTCAACGTCGATCTGATCCCGTGGGGGCGCAATCGCGAAGACAGCATCTATCGCTCCAAGGCCGTGGGCGAGCCGCCGCTGATGCTCGCGATATCGGTGTTCCATGCGATCCGCGATGCGATCGCCGCCGCAGCGGGCGGTGGTATCCCGCGTCTCGATGCGCCCGCGACGCCCGAACGGATCCTCTCCGCCATCGAGGAGCTGCGTTCGCGACAGGCCTCAGACGCGGCCCTGCGGCAGACGGATCTGAGCGCTCGCGCATGCCGATCGACGCCTACATCCTCGACTGGCTCAGCCTGCATCCTGCGCTGGGCGCACATCATCACCGGCATCGCCTGGATCGGGTCGTCCTTCTATTTCATCTGGCTCGATGCGCGCCTGAACGTCCCGCCGCGCGATCCCGAGAGCAAGGACGTGGCGGGCGATCTCTGGGCGGTGCACGGCGGCGGCTTCTACCACTCGCAGAAATACAAGGTGGCGCCCGCACGCGCTGCCCGAGCCGCTGCACTGGTTCAAGTGGGAGGCGTACTTCACGTGGATGACGGGCTTCGCGCTCTACATCGTCGTCTACTACGTCAACGCGGAGGCGCTCCTCGTCGACCCGGCCGTCGCGGACATCAAGGCCTCGACCGCGATTCTCATCGAGCGTGGGTCTGTCTGATCGCGCGGCTGGTTGCTGTACGACGGGCTGTGCCGCGCGGGTTTGACCGATCGCGCGCTCTCAGTAATCGGATCCGTGGCCGTGCTGGTGCTGTGCTGGGGCGTGTGCCAGCTCTACGGTGGACGCGGTGCGTTCCTGCAGGTCGGCGCGATGCTCGGCACGATCATGACCGCGAATGTCTGGCGCATCATCATCCCGTCGCAGAAGCAGCTCGTCGCCGCGAAGCTGAAAGGGGAGGTGCCCGATCCACGCCTCGGCGCCAAGGCCAAGCAGCGCTCGGTGCACAACAACTACCTGACGCTGCCCGTCGTCTTCACGATGATCAGCCCGCACTTCGCGCTCGCGTACTCGCATCAGTACAACTGGCTGGTGCTCTTCGTGATCTTCGTGGGCGCGCGTGCTGATCCGGCACTACTTCAATCTGCGCAATCAGGGCCGCAGCGTCATTGCCTTACCGGTCGCTGCGGGAGTGATCGGAATCGTTCTCGCTGTGATCCTTGTACCGCGCATCGACAGTCCGGCGGGTGCGCTCGCTGCCGAGAACGAGACGACGTTCGAGGACGTGCATCGGATCATCCAATTGCGTTGCGTGGTGTGTCATTCCGTCACCGCCACGCATCCCACGGCGCCGGCCGCCGCGGCCGTCAAGCTCGACACCACGCGCGAGATCCAGACCTGGGCGCCGAGAATCTTCGAGCGCGTCGTTGTGACGCGCACCATGCCGCTCGCCAATCTCACGGAGATGACGCTTGAAGAGCGCGAGGTGATTCAGCGCTGGTACGCGGGTGGTGCGGCCGTCGATTAGACGGAGCAATCACCCACTGGCGTGCCGTCGATACGCTGGAAGAAGGTCAGATTCTTGCCCCCAAGTTTGACGCGGAGCACGCCGCTGATGTGATTTTCACGAACTCGCCATGCCGCGATTCCCGTGGTCCCGTGCCCGCCCTCGCACAGCAGTTCAAAATGCAACGTGTCATCACCCTCACGAGTCCCGTTGCCCAGCACGCATCCCTTGAGCGCCGGATGACTTAGCGCGGGAAAGGCGGTCAGGAAGTCGTCGCGTCCCAGACACCGCTGCCCGCGAGTGGTCGTGTACCTCAGGTTCTCTTCGAGATGCGGCATGCTGGTTGAGGTAACGACTTCATACAGGCGCGGCTCCATGAAGTCCGACGCTCGTGCAAGGGAGTAGATGAGCGCGGCTGAGAGCACAAGCGCGCAGCACCAGCAGGCCAGCAAGCCAACCGTCACGAAGGGCGCAGCGTTGCGATGTCCAAGCGCGTTACCTCCGGCACTCATCGGCATCTTCGTCTCCCGCGTCACCCAAGCACCGTGACCTTACGCCCGCGTATCACGCGACGCACTCCAATTCTTGCGGTCGAATCTCGCTGGCACCGAACTGTCCGGGCACGCCACACGACTGCCTCATCGCATCTCTGTTCAAAGACAGCAGATATCGACAATTGACCGGGCGGCACGCCAGGCCGAATCTGCGCACGTTTCCAAACCTGCATCTCACGGTGCAGCGGGCGAAAGATCCAAGGGAATGGGTCTGGAGAGCGTAGCCACTACTGCAGCCCTTCACGCGCGCTCATTCCGACGGTGGGTCACACGACCTGCTGCGTTGAAGTGCTGCGCTCGACTCCGCCGTGCAAGGAGCTGCCATGCGGTCCATCAGCATCACTGCCCTCCACTCTGGCCCCACGTGCGGAATCGGTTTGGGCATGAGAGCTCTGCGATACCGTGTCGGTGCCGTAGCCATTTGCGCGATGCTGGGTGCTTTTGCGTGCGACGCCATCGCCTCTACGCCCTTCTCGCCGCCGGACTTCATGCGCCCGGCGAGCTTCCTCAAGCGGCTGGTGAAGTTCTTCGAACCCTCCTTGGCGAACGAGCCACGCCTGCCAAGCCCCGGTAAGTCATCGCGCGCCGCGCCTTTGAATTCCGCCACCCTCGAGGACTTGAATGGGCGTTCGCTGGCTCAGTCGTTGAACACGACCTTGCCAACCGCAGTGGGGCGGATTGCGGGCTCGCACGCCGTGACGGATACGGGAGCAGCCAGCTACACGATTCCCATCTCGACGCCACCGGGCATTCGCGGCATCGAGCCGCATCTCGCACTGGTGTATGCGAGCAGTGGCGCGGACAGCCTGCTGGGCCCGGGCTGGAGTCTTGCCGGTCTGTCGAGCATCGCGCGTTGCACGAGAACCTGGGTGCAGGACGGTACGCCGGGTCCCATCTCGCTTGCGAGCACCGACAAGTTCTGCCTCGACGGCAACCGGCTGCGTAGCACCGGCGGAACATACGGAGCTGCCAACTCCACCTACCAGACAGAGATCGAAACCTTCTCGAAGGTGACGGCACAAGGCGTCGCCGGCAATGGACCCCAGTGGTTCGAGGTCAAGGGAAAGGACGGCCTGACGTATGAGTACGGTCGCACGACCGATTCCCGCGTTCTCGCGACGGGCTCGGCGACGCCCTACCTGTGGGCGCTCAACAAAGTGAGTGATCGCAACGGCAACACGCTCTTGATCGCCTATCTGCAGAGTGAGGGTAGCTTCAGGCCGCTCTCGATCGAGTGGGCGCGCGGCACCGTTTACCTTCCCCATCAAGTGAAATTTGGATACATCACGAGACCGACCGGGACGAATCTCAACAGCTACGTCGGCGGCAGCAAGATTCAGCAGCAGATGCTGCTAAGCCTGATTACGACCCTGGTCGATAACTACGTCGTCCGGCAGTACAACCTCGACTACACCACATCCCCGGCGACGCGCCGGGCGCGCTTGAGCGCCGTGCAGGAGTGCACGCTCAATGACTGCCTGCGTCCCACGACCATTACGTACCAGGACGGCCAGGCGGGCGTTGCGACCGTCACGGCCTCTGCCGGCACCGGCGCGACCAGCGGACGCATCAATACCGTCGACATGCAGGGCGATGGCCGGATGGATCTCGTCTACTCGACGGTGAGCGGATTGACGCACACGTGGTGGGTGAAGTTTGCAACGAACGCCGGCTTCGCGCCTGCCGTGAATACGGGCGCGGTGACGCACGCGAACGATCGCTTCATGTTCGACGACTTCGATGCCAACGGCAGCGTCGATCTGCTGGCTGCATCCGGCGGTGTGTGGTTCTTGCTCAGATGGAATGGCAGCGCGTTCACCTGGAGCTCAACGGGCCGCGCGGTCGATTTGGCTACGACTCATGCCGCTCCCGCGGACGTCAATGGTGATGGTCTGCCGGACATCGTTTCGTACCGGACAGATCTGAACAGGGTCTATACCCGACTGAACACGACAGCCGCAGGCGCGGTCACGTTCGCCGCAACGGCAACGGCCGCGTACACCCCGCCCCAGCCGCTCACGGCGCTTTGGGGAAACAACAGTATTCCGGCGAGTGCCGTCCGGCACATGGACTTCAACGGCGATGGCCGCGAAGACGTCATCGTCATGTATCGCGAAGCGGCGCCCCTGATGGTGCCCCGCGTCGCCCAGTTGGTCTCGCAGGGGGGCGTCTTTGCGCTTGGCGACATCCAGACCAATTGGGAACTCGGGGCCTTGCCTGTCGCCTGGAATGATGATGCGTGCACGGACCTGGTCGCGGGGAGCACTGTTCGAGTCGCGGGATGCCACAACACGCATGCGCAGACCCTGACGTTCGGCGTCGCCGCCAACCTCGCGATGGATTGGGACGGTGATGGTCGCACCGACGTGCTGGGCAATTCCGGCGGCACTTTCCAGCTCTTCCGGTCAACCGGCGATGGCGTTGCGGCACCGGCGTCAACCGGCATTGCGGCGGGCGCCGGGAGCTGGCAGGTCTTCGATCCGAATGGCGACGGGCTCGCCGACCTGGCGTTCGCAAATTCAGGCGCGGGATTCGCTGTTACTTACGGTCTGCACAACGGCAGCGGTGCGATGCCGGATCTCGCCACGTCGATCACGGATGGCTTCGGGCTCAGTGCGAGCTTCAGTTACGCGCCGATCGCCGGGTGGAATTCCTGTTACGGCCGCGATAGCGGGCCACCTGCATTTCCGGTGAGCGCATTCGCCGGACCCATCTACGTCGCCTGCAACCTCACCGCCTCGAACGGAGTTGGCGGCACCTACGATGTATCGCACACCTACTACAACTCCAACGTCCACCTCCAGGGCCGCGGCTGGCTGGGCTTCGAGCGCCGCTACGTGATCGACAGCCGCGACGGCGTCATCAACACCGAGGCATACAGCCAATCCTTCCCCCACATCGGCATGGCGCAGTACACGCTAGCGCGCCACGCCGACTGGACCACCAAGATCCGCGAGATCACGCAAACGCCAGGAAGTGTCCCGCTCGGCTCGGGATACGAGTCGCGGAGTTTTCCATTTGTCAGCCAAGCGGTCGAGGACTCGTTCGAAGTCGGCGGCCCTCTGCATGGTCAGTGGGTCACGCGAGCGACGACCACCACCTCCGTGGACAACTTTGGCAATCCCACGACGGTCACCGTCAACGTCGTCGACAAGAGCACCTCGTCTCCGTGGTACGGCGATAGCTACATGACGCGAACCACGAACACGGTAACGAACGATACGTTCAATTGGTGTATCGGCTTGCCCACCCAGGCAGCGGTTACGAGCACTCTTCCGGACGGCAGCTCGCAAACGCGAACGACGAGTGCGTCTGTCGATCTTGTCTATTGCCGCAAGACGCAGGAGGTCATTGAGCCTGCCAGCGCCACCTTGCGAGTAGCAACGACGTACGGTTTCGACACCTGCGGGAACGTGAACTCGGTAAGCGTCGTCGGCAGGAATCCCGATGGCACTGACATGTCGCCACGGACGACCAAGACGAGCTACGGCGAGCGTTGCCAGTTTCCGCAAATGATCACCAATGCCTTGAATCAGCGGTTCATTCGCACCTTCAGATATGACCTCGGCGTGGTCACTTCGGAAAGCGACCCCAACGGTCTCATCACAGGCTGGCAGTACGACAGCTATGGCCGAAAGATTCGTGAAACCCGCGCCGATGGCACTGCGACGACGTGGAACTTCTGGTTCTGTGATTCGGCGAACAACTATTGCGGCGTTTCTGACCTGCGCTGGGGCGTGACTCAGACCGAGCTCGATAGCGCCGCTTTTGCCATCACGCAGAAGTTCGTCTTTCACGATGGTTTCAACAGGCCACGCTACGACGAGCGGCTGAATCTTGCGGGCGGCCTGACGTACTTCGTCGTTGGTTACGATCCGCTTGGTCGCAAGTCGATCGAGTATGTGCCTGTCTCCACGGGCGGCTGGCACTTCCATGCCTACTCCTACGATCTTTTGAATCGGCCCACTGCCGATGCGCTCTACACGTCAAGCGGGGCGCTCGATCGTCAAACCCAGATTGCCTACGAAGGCCGCAAGACCTCGCTGACGGATCCGAACGGGAATGTCACGTCGAGATTCGCCGACGTGCGCGGCCATCTTCGTCGCGTGGTCGATCCGTCACCCGGCGGCACGACTCAGTATTCCTGGGATCACTTTGGCAATCTGCTCACGACGACCGACCCAATCGGCGCGGTGTCGAGTGCCACCTACGACGTCCGCGGCTTCAAGCGCACGTCGTTCGATGTCGACGCGGGATCGTGGAGTTACACATCGAATTCGCTGGGAGAGCTCGTCTCACAAACGGATGCCAATGGCCGCACCACGACGATCGCCTACGACGCGATCGGCCGCGTCACCTCGCGATCGGAACTCGAGGGCACAAGCAGCTGGACCTGGGGGAGCTCGGCGGCTGCGAAGAACATTGGGCGCGTGCAATCAGTGAGTGGGCCGGGCTATTCCGAGACCTATACCTACGATGCGATCGGGCGACCCGCTGCAATCAGTTACGCCGCGGACTCGACGTACCAGGTGAACCTCGAATACCACCCGGCCACGGGCTTCCTCGACAACGTCACGTATCCGGTCAGCACTGCAGGCTATCGACTCCGTGTGCAGTATCTCTACACCTGGGGAATTCTGAGTCAGGTCCGCGACTTCAACGTGCCATCAACAGTATGGTGGCGACTTCTAGCGGAGGATGCTCGCGGCAACGCGATTGATGAGCAATTCGGCAACGGCGTCCACGCGATTTCCAGTTTCGACGAAATGACGGGTCACCTGAACTGGCGCACCAGCGGCAACAACGGGCAGTACAACAACCACCAGAACCTGACCTTTGTCTGGGACAAGAACGAAAATCTGGACCATCGCATTGACGTCAACCAGGCAAACCTGACTGAGCGCTTCACCTATGACCCGCTAGACCGGCTCACCAGCTCCACACTCAACGGCGGGGCAGACCTTGCCTTGGGACTGAACGCGGCGGGCAACATCACCAGCAAGTTTGGTCTCGGCACGGACGTCAGCTCGGACATCGGCACCTACACTTATCATCCGGTCAAGCGCCACGCGGTCGCATCGACCGGCAACGGCTGGACGTTCACGTATGACGCCAACGGCAACATGACCACCGGCCGTGGCTCGACCATCACCTGGTATTCCTACAACCTGCCCAAGACCGTCACCAAGGGTTCGCTGACGAGCCAGTTTTTCTACACCCCGGATCGCCGCTACTGGCGACAAAATGCCAACTACGCCACCGGGTCGGAAAGCACGATCTACATCGGCGGCCTGCTCGAGAAGGTGACCAGCGCGAGCGGCACTCAGTACCGCCACATGATTGGCGCGGGCAGCGCGACGGTCGTCATCGCGCGCCATTCGAGCGGCGCGAACGAAGCCTACTACGCCACACAGGACAGCCTGGGTTCGACTTCAGTCATTACGAATGCGGCTGGCGCGGTTGTGGTGCGTGAGAATTTCGGCGCGTTTGGCAACCGTCGCGGCAGCAACTGGCAGGGCGCACCGTCGGCATCGGAGTGGACAAAAATCGCGAGCACCACGCGTCGCGGATTCACCGGGCACACGATGGTCGACAATGTGAGCCTGATTCACATGAACGGCCGAATGTATGATCCGCTTCTCGGACGTTTCCTTTCGCCCGACCCGTTCATCCAATCGCTCGCTATCGGCCAGTCGCTGAATCCATACAGCTACTGCTGGAACAACCCGCTCAAGTACATCGATCCCAGCGGCTTCTCCATCTTCAGCAAGATCTGGAAGGGTATTAGGGGATTCTTCAAGTCCGTACTGCGCAGCCTGAACTTCGTCGTGGCCGCGACGCTCACCGTGGTCGGTCTCGTCACCAACAATCCTGCGCTCATCAAACTCGCGAGTGCGCTCCTCAAGTTCCCGGTTCATGTGACGAAGAGCCCGAACGGGTTGGGCCTCAACTTCGTCTGGGGATTTGGAGCAGGGACCGGCTCGGCGGGGAGAGGTGCAGGTCCGCCAATCGGGGTGACACCTACGATCAGTGGCATGCCTATCCTAAGCCACGCTCCGCCGATGGCACTTCCCGCGGTTATTGCGGCGGAAGCCAGCGGTGGCTTGACCATTGCTCAGTGGGTGGCTGCGGCACTTGGCACGGTTGCGGGGGTCGCGGTCGGCGTGCTACTGCCATCGAGCACGGCGAAGCCGGCGGAGGATGAGCTAATCCCGCGGAATGCGGCGGGGACGCTGGCTCGGGCTGTTGCTGATGCTCAGTATCGGGGCGAGGACGTCTACCACTACACGACCGCGGAAAACGCGTTGCGAATCGTCAGGGACGGCCTAACACTTCCCAGAAGCGGGCCATTTGTATACGTCACGAATGCCGAATATCCGAGCGGTCGTCTAGCGCAGAGTGAACTTGATCTTAGGGTGACTCCGGAGGGGTACTTCAGAATTCCCACGCAGTATGTGGAGGGGCGGATTGTGTGGGGGCCGGTAAGAGTGATAAACGGGCGTGCGGGGAATGGATTTGAAGGCCGTGTTCTGGGGCCAGTTCCTGTGGAGGGTGCCGTATGGGTGCCGATCGGACCATGAAGCGATCATTCTTATGTGTTGACGATTACGGCCAGGGGGGCATCTGGTATCTGGTGCTCGCGGAGTCACCTGAGCAGGTGAAGGAGAGGTTGCCATTCCTGACGCTTGTAGAGAAACGACCGACGTGGATGGACGATGCCAGCTACGAACGAATGAAAGAGCAGCGGACTATCGACGTTGACGATCTGTCGGATGAAGAATCGCTCGACCTTCCATGGCGTATGCGCTTGGCGAAGCACCGCGGCGAACCTTCGCCCATATCCAACGAGGAGGCTGCCAGGCTAATCAATGCGGGGTTGGAGAAACTCAGGGCGCAAAAAAAGTGACCTCAGCGCTACTGCCTATTGGCAGGCAGTAGCGTCTAACTGCAGCCCCGGTTGCGTGCTATCTAGGAATTGCTCATCGCAGTTCGAGCCCCTTCCGCGCCGATCTACGATCAAGAACATTGACTGGCCTTGAAGCGCGATGAGCGGATGGTGCCACGTCCCCCGATGGTAGTTGATGCCTTGGTGACCATTGGTGACGAAGGCTTGCACCGTCGATGGATTGATCTTGTCGCCACGTGGCGCGACAACAACTAGGAATGGTTCGCCGTGCAGAGGCATGAAGAGCTGGGTTCCAAGCGGATGACGCTCCAGCATCTTGATCGTGAGTGGCAGCTCGTAGGGAGTCGCGCGGTAGATGCTGATGCACGGTCGCCCACCGTTGGCCCCGACATCGATCTGCGCCAGGTCTGCGAACTTCTGCGTGGTGCCGCTATTGATGAGCTCAAAGGCGTCGCGTGCCTCGATCACGTCACCGAATGGGCGAAATGCCTCCGCAGTCAGCGGCTCCGGTCGGAGCACGATGTTGGAAGACACCGAAGACCCTCACGCGAACCCTCTCCCGCAAGCGGGAGAGGGGAAGAAGTAGGTGTGGAGAGGAGTGCTCACAAACGCGTGATCCTTCCGAAGAGCCGCAACCTCGAGACGCCGCCATCCGGGTGAATGTTCATCCGGACGTGGGAGACGGGCCCGATAGGCGTGAGTTCCTTGAAGCGATGCTGAGCGTCGGCCCGTAGCGGCTGCTCGGGTAACAATAGCGGCCAACGCGCACTCTCCGATTCCGAGGAGTCGGCGGCACGGCGCTGAACCAGTGAGGCCTGCAACGACACCCGGTCCGGGAAGTTGCCGCGGAAGTGCGCGGTGTCGATCTCGACCTCGTCAATCGTGCCCGCATGTCCCAGGCGCACGATCACCCAGTCGGAACCGGCCTCGCGCCGGCGTCGGGTTTCCCAGCCATCGCCCATGTTCACACCGCGGCCGGGGCGATTGAGATTGCCGATGTGGCCGTAGTGCTGATCGTTGGCCTCGAGCGCCACACCACCGCGCTCGATGGCGAAGAGATCGATGACCTCACCGGCGCCGACCTTGCTCCAGTCGGGCTGCACCACACCGTAGACGCGAAAGCGCGCGATGCCGCCGTCGGGCATGATGTTGAGTCGCAGCGCGCGCCAGGAGGTGTCGTCCGAAATCGGAAACGGATTGTGCCGATCGCCGCCCAGCTCACTCTTCGACAGGATCGTGGTCCAGCGCGCCGTGTCAGCGGTCGGATCAGGATCATTGGTGGCCTCGACGGAAGCCTTGCGGCGGGTAGTTGCCCGTGAAGTAGCGCGTGTCGAGATCGATGAGCTTGATGACGCCCGGGATCGCGAGCTGCACGATGCATGAATCATGTCCCGGCGTACGGCGCCGGCGCGTTTCCCAGCCGTCCATCCATTGACCGTGATCGTCGAAGGTGCCGAGTTTCGACACCGGCTCGCCACGGCCCAGCATCCGTTCCTTCGCCGCGAAGAACTCATCGTTGGCCCAGAGCGCTCGCGCACCGAGCGATTCGTCGGCGAGATTGATGAGGCCTGCGGGAATGTCCATGCTCATCGCGTCCCTTGTGAGTCAACTGGCCGAAGCAGGTGAACTATAATATGGTTCCGATCGGTCCTTCCTATTGTAATCAATCGCCGCGCCCATGAGTCCGCACTATCCACGCGACATGATCGGCTACGGCGCGACGCCGCCCGATCCGCGGTGGCCCAACGGCGCACGGCTCGCATTGCAAATTGTGCTCAACTACGAGGAGGGCGCCGAGCGCAGCATCCTGCACGGCGATCCGGCCTCCGAAACCTTCCTCTCGGAAATCGTCGGCGCCGAAGGCTTCACGGGCGTGCGCCACCTGAGCATGGAGTCGCTCTACGAGTACGGTAGCCGCGTGGGCGTGTGGCGGCTCTTGAAGGTGTTCCAGCAAAGAAAGTTGCCGCTCACGGTGTTCGGTGTCGCGATGGCGCTCGAGCGCAACCCGGAAGCGGTCGCCGCGATGGTGGAGGGGGGGCACGAGATCGCGAGCCACGGGTGGCGCTGGATCAGCTACCAGTTCGTCGATGCCGACACCGAGCGCCAGCACATCGCCCTCGCGGTGGAATCGATCGAGAAGCTCACCGGACAGCGCCCGCTCGGCTGGTATACGGGGCGCGACAGCCCCAACACGCGTCGCCTGGTGGTGGAACACGGAGGTTTCCTCTACGACTCGGACTCCTATGCCGATGACTTGCCCTACTGGGAGTCCGTCAATGACAAGCCACATCTCGTCGTCCCGTACACGCTCGATTGCAATGACATGCGTTTCGCGCTGCCGGGCGGGTTCTCGACCGGGGATGAATTCTTCGCGCATCTGCGCGATTCCTTCGATGTGCTCTATCGCGAGGGCGAGCGCGCACCCAAGATGATGTCGGTGGGCCTGCATTGCCGGCTCGCCGGACGCCCAGGCCGCACCGGGGCGCTGGAGCGATTTCTCGATCACGTGCAGCGTCACGACGATGTGTGGATCTGCAGGCGTATCGACATCGCACGCCACTGGATCGAGCGTCATCCGAGCGGCGGGCCCGCGCGGCGATGACCCGCGAGCGGTTCTCCATCACGACGGTCAACAAGCTCGATCGCGCCGCGTTCGTTGCCCGCTTCGGAGGCGTGTACGAGCGCTCACCGTGGGTGGCGGAGCGCACGTGGGATTCGCTTCCGTTTGCAGATCGAAACGCGCTGGAGCGCGTGATGCAAGAGGTGGTGCTTGCATCCGGGCGTGCGCGGCAACTCGAGCTGCTGCGGTTGCATCCGGCGCTCGGCACGCGCAAGCCCCTCAGCGACTATTCGCGCCGCGAACAGGCGGGCGCCGGGCTCATGGGCGCGGGCGACGTCGAGCGTCGCGAGCTCCAGGGGCTCAATCGGCTGTACGAGGTGAAGTTCGGATTTCCCTTCATCCTCGCCGTGCGCGATGCCAACCTGGATACGATCCTTGACAGTTGCCGCACGCGACTGAACCATGACCTGGACTTCGAGTTCGACGAGAGCCTGCGCCAGGTCTTCAGGATCGCGAGTTTTCGTCTGGCCGATCTAGTGACCGAAGGTAAGTGATGCCCGCATCCAAGCAGGTTCTCGGTATCAGCAATGCGATCGTCGACATCCTCACCCACGTGGAGGAGGAGTTCCTCACGGCCATTGGCGCACCCAAGCGCTCGATGGTGCTGATCGACGAGGAGCGCGCGCGCCTGGTGTACTCGAAGATGGGTCCGGCGACGGAAATGTCGGGCGGATCGGTCGCCAACACCATCGCCAATATTGCGAACCTCGGCGGCAGCGCGGCCTACATCGGGCGCGTCAAGGATGACGAGCTCGGCCGCATCTTCGTGCACGACATGCGTTCGCTTGGCGTCGACGTGCGGCTCCAGCCGGCGAAGCAGGGCGCGCCGACCGCCTGCTCCTACATCCTGATCACGCCCGATGGCGAGCGCACCATGCAGACCTACCTGGGTGCCTGTACAGAGCTCGCTCCTGACGATGTGACGCCCAAGACCTTCGGCAAGCCGGGGGTGGTGCTGCTCGAAGGTTATATCTACGACCTCCCGCAAGGTCCCGCGGCGGCCGAGAAGGCGATCGAGCTCGCGGGCCAGCAGCGGACTGCCGTAGCGCTTTCGCTTTCTGATGCGCAATGCGTCGCCCGGCATCACCGCGCGTTCGCCGAGGCGGTGGGGAAAGACGTCAAGATCGTGGTTGCCAACGAGACCGAGATCGTCAGCCTGTTCCAGACCGAGAGTTTCGAAGAGGCCTTGCGGCGCGCCGCTCGAATCGACGCGCTCTTCGTTCTGACGCGATCCGAGAAGGGCTCGGTCATCGTTCGGGGAGAAGAGAAAGTCATGCAGCGCGCCTATCCGGTGACCAAGGTGGTCGATGCCACCGGAGCAGGCGATGCCTACACCGCGGGCTTTCTCTACGCGCTGGACCAACGATCGACCGCTCGCCGAGTGCGCGGACCTCGGCGCGCGCTGTGCAACAGCCGTGATTCAGCAGGTTGGGGCGCGCCTCGAGAAGGGCGCTGTGTAGTTGGCCCAAACAGAGCAACTAACGGCCATCGCTTTGTACAACGCTTCGGTCGGCGTTCCACACGCATGAGCACCGCGAGCCCAGTCGAGTTCCGGCCGTACGAGCCCTCGTTTGCCGCCGATCCCTACCCGGTGTACGCAAAGCTGCGCGAGCACAGCCCGATCTTCTTCTCGCAAGAGATGGAGATGACGCTGTTCACGCGCCACGCGGAAATCCGGGCGCTGCTCATCGATAAGCGCCTCGGACGCACCATGGACCACGTGGCGACCGCGGCCGAGCGGCAGAAGGCTGTCGGGCGCTGGGCGCACCTGCCGAATTACAACCGCTATGTCCGGGTGAACCTGCTCGAGATGGAGGGGCGCGACCACCTACGGCTGCGACGCCTGATATCGGGTGCACTGGACCCGCGTCGCATTCGGAAACTCCGCGAGCGCATCCAGGCCGTGGTGGATGAGCTGCTCAACGCGGTGGCGCAGCGCGGACGTATGGAGTTTCTCGAGGAGCTCGCCGTGCCGCTGCCGGTGCACATGATCTCGGAGCTGCTGGGCTGGCCCGCCGAACAGCTCGAGCGCTTGCGGCCGTGGTCGGCGCAGATCGTGAGGCTTTACGAGAAGGACTACACCGCTGAAGACGAGGCGCGCGCCGAGAGCGCCACGACGGAATTCGCTGCCGCGCTCGGCGAGCTTGCGGATGCGCGTGGCGCAGCGCCGCGTGATGACCTGGTGAGCGCGCTGGTGGCGATTCGTGATCATGGTGATCGACTGTCACGGGATGAACTGATCGCGACCTGCATGCTGCTGCTCAATGCTGGTCACGAAGCGACCGTCAACGGCGCGGGCAACGGTCTTCTCGCGCTCCTCCGCAATCCCGCCCAGTTGGCGAAACTGCGCACTGAGCCCGCTCTGATCGCCAGCGCCATCGAGGAGATGCTGAGATACGACTCGCCGTTGCAGCTCTTTCATCGCTTCGTGCTCGAGGGTTTCGAGCACGGTGGAGTCCGGTTCGAGAGGGGTGACATGGTGGGGTTTCTGTACGGATCCGCTAATCGCGATCCGCAAGCGTTCGAGCGCGCGGAGGAATTCGATGTCAGCCGCAAGCCGGGTCCGCATCTTGCGTTTGGCTCCGGCGCTCACTTCTGCCTGGGCGCACCGCTCGCGCGGCTTGAGCTCGAGATCCTGTTCACCACGCTGCTGCGGCGTCTACCGGGGATCCGTCTGTACGGTGGCATGCCCGAATTTCGCCGCGGCTTGGTCTTTCGCGGGCTGAAGGAGCTGCGAGTCTGCTGGTGAGTGGACCCGCCACCCTTGTAAGCGCTACCGAGTAGAGATGCACCGTGAGGATTCGAACGGGACCAGCTGCTTTCGACCCAAGCGGTCGTTCCGGGATTCGTCGAGTCCTGACGCAAGAAGGAGCCTGCGGTAGAACGCTCCATCGGCCCCGCTGCCCAGACGATTACCTCGTTTCGTCAACGACCTCCATCTGTTCCTCGTTCATTCGGCCACCGTGCACCGTGACCCTGGAAAGCGCAACTTCGATCTCAGTCAGATCGGCGGGAGTCAAACCGACGTTCAGGGCTTGAAGATTCTCGTCCAAGTGGATCCGGTTGCGCGTACCCGGGATGGGCACGATCCACGGCTTCTGCGCCAGCAGCCAAGCCAGTGCGATCTGCGCGGGTGTCGCCTTCTTGTGTGCGGCAAATTCTTTCAACCAGTCCACAATCGACCGGTTCGCCGCCAGGTTCGCGGGAGAGAATCGGTCGAATCCGGAACGAAGATCCGACTTCGGGTCCAGGCGCGTGCCCGGTCCGATCGTTCCCGTCAGAAAGCCCATGCCGAGCGGTCCCCACGGCACGAACCCGATGCCAAGGTCCTCGCAGGTCGCCAGCACGCCGTTGTGTTCCGGGTCCCGCTCCATGAGCGAGTACTCGGTCTGGATCGCCGATACAGGGTGGACGGCATGGGCCCGGCGGATCGTTTTCGCGCTCGCCTCCGACAGGCCGAAGTGCAGGACCTTGCCTTGCGCAATGAGCTCCTTGACCGTGCCGGCTACATCCTCGATGGGGACGGTAGGGTCGACGCGGTGCTGGTAGTACAGATCGATACGGTCCGTCCTGAGCCGCTTGAGCGAGCCTTCCACAACTTTCCTGATGCGTTCGGGCCGACTATTGAGGCCACCGGCTTCGAGGTCGAACCCGAACTTGGTGGCGATGACGACGTCGTCGCGGATCGGCGCAATCGCTTCGCCCACGAGGTCTTCGCTCGTGTACGGACCGTAGACCTCCGCCGTATCGAAAAACGTGACGCCTTTTTCGTGAGCCCTGCGGATGACGCCGATGCCTTGGCCGCGGTCCGCCGGGGGACCATAGTTGGCGCTGATGCTCATGCATCCCAGGCCAAGCGCCGAGACTTCCAGCTCTCCGAGCTTGCGCTTTGTCATCGTCTTTTCTCCTGGATGCGGGATCGGGCCACCACTCGTGTTGCTCGTGCGGGGCGGTTTCGACGGCGTGCACGATGCGCCGACGGCCATGACCGTCATCACCAGCGAGACGTTGGCCAGGAAGTCGCGGCGACTGGGGGAACCACGAGCCGCAGTAGTGGATGCAATGACGAGTTCGCGCTTGCTCACCGATCTCTCCGCGTTAGTTGAAACTAGGTCTTGAGGCCGTGGCTTCGTCAACGGTCGATGACGGCCATGTTTCCTTCGTCGTGGCGCTCGCCGACAGCGGGCACGAGGCCGTTGAGTCGCTCGATCTGCCCCAGGGTCAACCCGAGGCGATCGGCTGCGATGTTCTCTTCGACGCGGGCCACCCGCTTGGTGCCTGGAATCGGAGCGACGTCGTCGCCCTGCGCGAGCAGCCAGGCCAGGGCCACTTGGGCCGGTGTCGCACCCGCCTCGGCGGCAACCGCCTTTACCTCATCGACGATGCGCAGGTTGAGCCGGAAGTTCTCGCCGGTGAAACGCGGGTTGGTCTTGCGCCAGTCGTCGGCGGAGAGCTGCTCGGGAGAGCGAATGTCGCCGGTCAGGAAGCCATGGCCGAGAGGCGAATAGGGAACGAAGCCGATCCCAAGCTCGCGCAACAACGGCAGCAGTTGGGCCTCAGGGTCACGCGTCCACAGCGAGTACTCGGTCTGCAGCGCAGCGATCGGATGCACGGCATGCGCGCGGCGGATCGTGGCGGGGCCGGCCTCGGACAGGCCGAGGTAGCGAACCTTGCCCTCGGCGACCAGTCGGGCCAACGCGCCGATAGTGTCCTCAATGGGCGTGTTCGGATCGACTCGGTGCTGGTAGTACAGATCGATGTGGTCGGTGCCGAGCCGCTTCAGCGATCCTTCGACCGCAGTGCGGATGTTGGCCGGACTACTGTCGAGGAGGCCGGGGCCGCCGCCCGCGTGCGAGACAATGCCGAACTTCGTCGCCAGCACGACCTGATCGCGCCGGCTTTTGATGGCCCGACCTACCAACTCTTCGTTAGCGTACGGGCCGTAGATCTCCGCGGTGTCGATGTGAGTGACGCCAAGATCGAGCGCGCGGTGGATCGTGCGAATGGATTCGGCGTCGCTTCCCGCGCCGATATTGTAGTAACCGGACATCGACATGGCGCCGAGTCCTATGCGGGACACGTCGAGCCCGCCGATCGAGATGTGCTTCATGGTGTTTCGTTCCTGACTGGGTCAAATCGACGGGGGCAGTGTCCGCTTTGGCGCGTCGCGACTGTTTGCCAAATTCGCCGAACTTCTTGCCCGAAATGACGAATCATGCGCAACGGTGCTCGTTTGAAGCAGGATCGGGTGTACGCTTCGACAGTCACAGAACAGGCAGGAAATCGCGCATGAGAAAGCAATTGATGCGGACGAGCGGTTGGCAAAGACCGATGCTCACATCAGCAAACGCGCCAACTCCGCAGCATCGATCGGCTTGACCAGGTACTGCTCAATACCGGCGCTGCGCGCGCGTTCACGAGCCTCGGGCTGGCCATAGCCCGTAATCGCGATCAACCGAGGTCCGTCGTTATCAGTGCGCAGTTTCTCCGCCACCTGATAGCCATCGAGTCCTGGCAGCCCGATGTCGAGCAGCACGAAGTCTGGTTTCAGGCTCTGGGCCATCTTGATTCCTTCAGGGCCGGTGGCTGCCCCGTGAACTTCGTGCCCGGCGATCTGTAACTGCAGCCGCAGAGCTTCGCGCGCGTCGTCGTTATCCTCGATGATCAGGATGCGGCGCGGAGGCGCACGGTCACCGGCATGGGCATCGTCGACCGGCGTGGCCACCTCCGTTGCATCGACTCGCGGCAGATAAACGGTGAAGGTGCTGCCCCGTGACGGACCGGGGCTGGTCGCGACGATTCGCCCGCCATGTAATAGCGCCAGTCGTTGCGCGACCGCCAGACCCAGGCCGAGTCCGCCCTGCGCACGATCCAGCGAGCGCGGACCCTGCGTAAACAATTCGAAAACGCGAGGCAACAATTCGGGCGCAATGCCGACACCGTTGTCGTGAATGCGCAGCATGACTTCGTCGCGATCGCCCCAGGTTCGAACTTCGATCTGCCCGTCAGGTGGTGTGTACTTGATCGCGTTCGTCAGAAGATTGTCGACGACCTGCGTCAACCGCGCCGAATCGCCGAGCACCCAGGCCGGCTGGATATCGACATCGATCCGGTGCCGCTCCAGCTGTCCGCGGCTGCGCAGCAGCGCCAGGCAGCCTTCGACGATGTCGCCAAGGTTTAGCTTCTCTCGCGCCAGCAGGATCTTCCCACTCGAGATCCGCGCAATGTCGAGCAGGTCATCGATCAACCGGCTCAAGTGCCTCGTCTGCCGGTAGACGATGTCGACCGCTTGCTCCGTATAGTTGCGCGGAGTGCCGGGCGCAGACAGCACTTGGGCGGCGTTCCCGATCGCGGCGAGTGGATTGCGCAACTCGTGGCTCAGCATCGCGAGAAACTCGTCCTTGGCATGATTCGCCCATTCAGCCTCCGCACGCGCGGCGCGCTCGCGCTGGAGCAGTGCCAATCGCTCGCGCTCTATCGCCTCGCGTTCCCAGACGAGTCCCGCGACGGACATCGTCAGTACGGCGATCGTGCCCATGAAGGCCTGCAGCAGCAGCAGCGACTCGTTGTCGTTGCCGGTCGCGAACGGACCGAAACCGCTGACCGTGGCCCACGTGGCGATCGCCGACAGCAGCAAGACCGAGGTAGCGACTTCCCGCTGACCGAAGCGGAATGCGGCCCAGATCAGCGGTGGGATGCACAGGAAAGGCAGCGGGAGGCGGTTCAGTTCAGCGTGCGCAAAGACCAGTGCGCCGGTCGCGAGGACGACGATCAGCAGCAGCAGCGCCTCGAAGGGCCGGGCGCGCAATGTTGCGAAACTGGCGTGCGCGCCCCAAAGCACCAGCACCGGCGTGACGATCAGCGCGCCCGCCGCATCACCGAGCCACCACGTCAGGCCGATGGCGCCGAATGTCGTCCATGTGGCCTGGCCGCCGATGATCAGCGAAATCACCCCGATCGTCGCACTGATCGCCGTGCCGAGGAAACCGCCGAGCAGGACGAATCGCAAAAAGTCCTGGGGCCGTTCGAAAGCGCGCACTCCGCCAGCGTAGCGCGCCACCAGCGACGCGCCGACCGTTGCTTCCAGCGTGTTGCCGACAGCGATACCCAGGGAACTTACGATCGAGCCCGACGTCGTCAAGTTGACAAAAAAGGCGCCAACGAAAATAGCGGGCCAGATGCGGCGGCCGAACAACAGCACAGCCGCCAGCGCAATTCCGGTCGGCGGCCAGACGGCGGAGGCACTCGCGTGCACGAAAGCGAAGTGAAGTCCGAGCTTGCCGGCGAGGAAATAGATGATAGCCAGGACACCAAGCACCAGTGCCTGCTGCAATCGCCCCAACTTCGACAAGTCGGCCTCAGCGACTGCGTGCCCCACGCGATGATCCCTCACCTGCCGTCCTTACTGCATCGACCTTACGCCGATCGCCCATACAGGCTCACACGCCGATCGGGTGCCAGGTCGTCTTTACTTCCTGCGTGTCGCTGATCAAGTAGGGACTCTGGGCGGCCGCGTCGTTCCAGTCGACGCGCGAGCGCAGGATGACGCGCTTGATGTTGTCGGCCGCGTGCTCTCCGATCTTGCGCTTCTCTCCCGCCTCATCGCCGCAATAGATGACGGCGTTGACGTCCATGTGCGAGGCGAACTGCTCGGCGAGCTCCTCCTTCAATCCCGTCAGCAGGTTGATCACGCCGACCGGAAAATCCGAGGCGTGCAGCACCTCGGCGAAGCTCATCGCGCTCAAGGGCAGCGACTGCGAGGCGAGCACGACGCAGGTGTTCCCGCCGGCGACGGCAGGCGCGACATTGGAGACGAGCCCCAGCAGTCCGCTCGACTCCGGCGCGATGATTGCGACGACACCGGTCGGCTCGAGGACCGAGAAGTTGAAGTGCGAGCTCGCGACCGGGTTCACGGCGCTGAAGATCTGCTGGTACTTGTCCGCCCAGCCCGCGTAGTGCACCAGCCGCTCGATGCTCGCGGTCACCTCTGCCTGCGCGAGACGTCTCGCGACGCCCTGCCGCTCCAGCTCCGCGACGAACTGCTCGCTGCGGCCTTCCAGCATTTCCGCGGTGCGATACAGGATCTGCCCGCGCAAGTACGCGCTTGCCTTTGACCAGCCGGAGAATGCGGTGCGCGCGACGACGACGGCCTCGCGGAAGTCCTTGCGGCTGGCGCGGCAGACGTTGGCGATGATCTCGCTCCCACCATTCTGCAGCGGGTAGTAGCGGCCCGATTCGCTGCGCGGGAACTTGCCGTCGATGTAGAGCTTGTAGGTCTTGGCGACCCGCACGCGTGAGGACGCGCTCACTTTCGGATCCGGTCGCGAGGTTGTGCGCGCGGCGCTCCGAGCGCTCGATCGCGGCTTGCTCTTGCGTGCCGCTTTGCGCCTGGCCATCAGTAGAGCTCCACGTATGCGCTCAAGCCGTGCAGGCCACCTTCGCGACCCATGCCGCTCTCCTTGTAGCCGCCGAACGGGGCGCTCGGGTCGAACTTGTTGAAGGTGTTCGCCCACAGGACGCCCGCCCGGATACCGCGCGTCATCTTGAAAATCTTCGCGCCCTTGTCGGTCCACACACCGCCGGAAAGTCCGTAGGGTGTGTTGTTGGCCTTGTCGAGCGCTTCCTGGAAGGTGCGGAACGTCTGGATCGCGAGCACCGGGCCGAATATCTCCTCCTGCACCACGCGGCTCGATTGCGAGACGCCGGTGAAGAGTGTCGGGCGGCACCAGTAGCCGGTACCGGGGACGCCCACCGAGCTCTGGTGCATGTCGCCTTCCGACTGGCCGATGCGCAGGTACTCCTCGATCTTCTCGAGCTGTGCGGCGGAGTTGATCGCGCCGATGTCGGTGTTCTTGTCGAGCGGGTCGCCGACGATCAGCGTCTCCATCCGTTCCTTGAGCTTGGCGATGACTTCCTCGGCCACCGATTCCTGCACCAGCAACCGCGAGCCCGCGCAGCAGACGTGGCCCTGGTTGAAGAAGATGCCGTTGACGATGCCTTCCACGGCCTGGTCGATGGCTGCATCGGCGAAGATGACATTCGCTGCCTTGCCGCCGAGCTCGAGCGTGTAGTGCTTGGAGGTGCCGGCGAGCTTGCGCTGGATCAGCCGGCCGACTTCGGTCGAGCCGGTGAATGCGATCTTGTCGACGTCCTTGTGCTCGACGAGCGCGGCGCCCGTTTCGCCCGCGCCGGTCACGATGTTGACCACGCCCGGCGGGCAGATCGACATCGCGCATGAGCTCCGCAAGCTTGAGCGCAGTGAGCGGCGTCGTCTCCGCGGGCTTGAGCACCACCGTGTTGCCGCAGGCGAGTGCCGGCGCGATCTTCCACGCGGCCATCAGCAGCGGAAAGTTCCAGGGAATGATCTGGCCCGCGACGCCCAGTGCCCGCGCACGCCTCCCGGGGAATGCGTAGTCGAGCTTGTCCGCCCAGCCGGCGTAATAGAAGAAGTGCGCGGCGGCGAGCGGGATATCGACATCGCGCGATTCGCGGATCGGCTTGCCGCCGTCGAGAGACTCGATGGCCGCGAACTCACGCGCGCGCTCCTGCAGCATGCGCGCGATGCGGTAGATGTACTTGCCGCGCTCGGCAGGCTTGAGCCTGGACCAGGTCCGTTCGTAGGCGCGCCGTGCCGCGGCGACCGCGCGATCCACATCACCGGCGTCGGCGCGCGCCACGCGCGCGAGCGTCTTCTCGCTGGCGGGGTTGATCGTGTCGAAGTACTTGCGTTCGCGCGGTGCGACGAACTCGCCACCGATGAAGAGCTCGTACTGCTTGTCGATACGAACGTGATCGGTGCTCTCGGGCGCCGGTGCGTACTTCCAGTCGGTGTCGAAGTCGAGCTTGGTGTCGGGGCGGGCCATCTTAGTCCTTGGAGAAATAATCACCCGACTGATAGACGCCGGTCTGCTGCTTGACGAGCTGCATCAGCAGATCGTTGGCGAGGGTGCTGGCGCCGAAACGGAACCACTCCGGCGTCAGCCATCCTGCGCCGAGCGTTTCGCGCAGCATCACCAGGTACTGGATCGCGAGCTTGGCCTTCGAGATTCCGCCCGCGGGCTTCATGCCGACCTTGCGGCCGGTCGCGTGAAAATGATCGCGGATCGCCTGCAGCATCACCAGCGTGACCGGCAGGGTCGCGGCCGGCTGGATCTTGCCCGTGGAGGTCTTGATGAAATCAGCGCCCGCGTGCATCGCGAGAACGCTCGCGCGGCGCACCCGATCGAGAGTGCCGAGCTCGCCGGTCTCGAGGATGACCTTGAGATGCGCCGGCCCGCATGCCTCTTTCACCGCGACGATCTCATCGAAGACGCGCTGGTACTCGCCCTGTAGAAACGCGCCGCGCGAGATCACCATGTCGACTTCATCGGCGCCTTCTTCGACGGCGATGCGGGTCTCTTCGAGCTTGATGCTCAGGGGAGCCATTCCGCTCGGGAAGGCGGTAGCGACTGACGCCACCTTGATGTCGTCGTGACCGCGCAGCGCCTGGCGCGCGATCTTCACCATCGTCGGATACACGCACACTGCCGCGACATGAGGCAGGTCGGGGAGGGCAGAGTGCAGGTGCATCGCCTTCTGGCAGAGCTGGGTCACCTTGCCCGCGGTGTCCTGACCCTCGAGCGTGGTCAGGTCGATCATGCTGAGTGCGAGCTTGAGCGCCTTGACCTTCGAATCCTTCTTGATGCTGCGGGTGCAAAAGCGCGCGACCCGCTCTTCCACGCCGACCTCGTCGACGAGCGGGACGCGGTCGAGGACCGGTAGTTGACGTGGCAGGAGGCGCGCGGCGGTGTTCATCGTTGGCTGCAACAATCCTAGCTCAGTCGCTCAGATGCACCGTGTCGAGCGCAAGCTGGATCATTTCATCGAAGGTCGACTGTCGCTCGGGGATCGTGAGCGCGGCGCCGGTCGTGATGTCGTCACTGACCGTGCAGATCGCCAGTGCCTCGGCGCCCAACTCAGTGGCGACGGTATACATGCCCGCGGCCTCCATCTCGACGCCGAGGATATTGTACTTGCGCATGACGTCGAACATCTCCGGCTCCGGCGTATAGAAGAGGTCCGCCGAGAAGATGTTGCCCACGTGGAATCGAATGCCGCTTCTCTCCGCCGCCTGCACCGCGTTGCGCAGCAGCCGAAAGCTCGCCAGGGCCGCGAGGTCGTAGCCGCGGAAACGCATGCGGTTCACGCCGGAGTCGGTGGACGCACCTTGGGCGATCACGACATCGCGCAGCTTCACGTTCGGAAGGACGCTGCCGCAACTGCCCACGCGCACGATGCGCTTAACGCCGAATTCTGCGATCAACTCGTGACAGTAGATCGAGGCCGACGGGATACCCATGCCGTGCCCCATCACCGACAGCGGCCGCCCACGGTGAGAACCGGTGAAGCCCCACATGTTGCGCACGTCGGTGACGCGCCGGGCGCCCTCCAGGTACTTGTCCGCGATGTATTGCGCGCGCAACGGATCGCCGGGCATCAACACCGTATCGGCAAAGTCGCCGGGGCTGGCATTGAGGGCGTTGATGTGTTTGCTGGGCATCGATTAGGACCGGCGGCAGCGTCACGGCGACGGAAAATCATGGCCCCAAAAGGCAAGCCGGCGCTGGTTTCGCGGGTCGCTGATTGTACACAAGATGCTGGAGCGATTGTATTTATCGGGCGCGTCGGCGCGGCGTAGATTCGGTCATTCAGTGGCGGCTATACTCGCCCGCCATCGACACGCCGCCCATGCGGCGTGCACGCTCCACGTCGTCGATCGGGCCAGCGAACGTGGGTCGTGAAAAGTCCGCAAGTCGAATGCGGTTTGTTGCACGGGCGCACTTTTTGCTATGGTCGCGCGCATTCGGGCAGGTCGAACAGAACTTCCAGGGGAGCAATCATCATGACAAGAACCCGTGTCTCGCTCAGACCGTCGGCACGCCAGTATGCGAGCGCGTTGCTGCTCGCTGCGTTGACGGCGGGCACGGTCGCTACTGCGTACGCGCAGGATCAGACAACCTCGAGCACGCTCGACGAGCTGATCGTCACTGCGCAGCGGCGGTCGGAGAACATCCAGGACGTGCCGATCTCGGTGTCCGCGATCGAGGGAGAACAGCTCGCGGCGTTGTTCGAGGGCGGCGAAGACATCCGTGCGCTCGCCACGCGAGTACCGAGCCTGTACGCCGAATCCTCGAACGGGCGCCTGGCGCCCCGCTTCTACATCCGCGGCCTCGGCAACTCGGACTTCGACCTGGCGGCCTCGCAGCCGGTGTCCATCATCGTGGACGAAGTGGTCCTCGAGAACGTGGTGCTCAAGAGTTTCCCGCTGTTCGACATCGAGCGCGTGGAAGTGCTGCGCGGCCCGCAGGGCACCCTGTTCGGCCGCAACACGCCCGCAGGTATCGTGAAGTTCGACACCGTGAAGCCGAGCCAGGAGTTCGACGCCGACCTCTCGTTGACCTATGGCGAGCTCGAGACCGCAATCGTTCAGGGCGCCATCGGTGGCGGTTCTGAGACAGTAGCCGGGAGGCTTTCGGTGCTCTATCAGGAGCGCGGTGACTGGATCGACAACGGTTTCACGGGCGAGAACGACGTGCTGGGCGGATTCGAGGAAAAGGCCTACCGGGCGCAGCTGCTGTTCACCCCCTCGGACAGCTTCAAGGCACTGCTCAACGTGCACGGCCGCGACATGACCGGTAACTCGGCCTCGATCTTCCGCGCCAACGTGTACACGCCAGGGAGCAACGAGTTCAACGGGAACTATGACCGCGACACCGTGTGGTTCGATGGCGGCCTCGACCAGCCGCAGGAAGCGGAGGCGCTTGGCGGATCGGTGCGGCTCGATTTCGACTTCGCAGGCGGTATGACGCTCACTTCCATCACGGCATACGAAGAGGTGGAGAACAGCAGTCGCGGCGATATCGACGGCGGCGTGTGCACTGCCGCGGGATCGCCGGTCCCGCCGGGCGTTACGTCGGCTCCCAACGACTGCCTCTTCCCGCCCGATGGGGTTCCCGACCTCGTTTATCCGGGTTTTATCCCCTTTGGCTCCGATACGGAGGACGGTCTCGACTCGCTCGACCAGTTCACGCAGGAGTTCCGCCTGGCTTCCCAGGCCAGCGACCGGTTGTTCTGGCAGGCGGGCCTGTTCTACTTCGATTCCGAGTTCGACGTGATCACCAACCCGTTCTTCGTGCCACCGACCACGGTTACGCACGAGAACACTGCGTGGGCCGCGTTCGCGCACATCAGCTATGACGTCAGCGATGCGCTCACGATCACAGGCGGTGCACGCTACACGGACGACGAGAAGGATCTCACCGCAGCCAACAATCCCGGCGCGCCCGTGCCCCCGACCAACGTGCAGGATGAGCAGGTGAGCTGGGACCTGAGCGCCGCATTCCACGTCAGTGAGACGTTCAACCTGTACGGGCGTGTGGCCTCGGGCTTCCGCGCACCGACGATCCAGGGTCGTGACATTGCCTTCTTCGGTCAGCCGTCGGTGGCCGATTCCGAAACCATCGAGTCGGTCGAGGTGGGCTTCAAATCGCTGCTCGCGGACAACCGCGTGCGCATCAACGGTGCGGTGTTCTACTACCAGATCGAGGACCAGCAGCTCTCCGCCATCGGCGGCGCTGGCAACCTGATCCAGCTCGTGAATGCCGACAAGGGCACGGGTGTGGGCTTCGACATCGACGGCGAGTTCCAGATGACCGACCGCCTGCTGTTCACGCTCGGCCTGAGCTACGTCGACACTGAGCTCGACGATCCCAACCTGCGTGTCGCACCCTGCGGCTCCGGGCAGTGCACGGTGCTCGATCCGATCGATGGCGGCGGTAACGCCATTGTCGACGGCAATTCGTTCACGCAGGCGCCGGAGTACATCGCAACGGCGACGCTGCGCTATGGGCTCCCGATCGGCGCGAACGGTGAGATCTTCTTCTTCACCGACTGGGCGTTCCAGGGCGAGACGCAGTTCTTCCTGTACGAGTCAGCCGAGTACTTCAGCGAAGACACCTTCGAAGGCGGCGCGCGTATCGGCTACTCGCACAACGACGGCAAATGGGAAATCGCCGCGTTCGCCCGCAACATCACGGATGAGGAGAACGCCAAGGGCGGCATCGACTTCAACAACAACACCGGTTTTGACAACGATCCGCGCATCGCCGGGGTGACCTTCAAGATGCGCTTCGAGTAGCGCGCGGACCCACTTCCGCAAGCCTCTGCCTCACCCACCGCGGTGAGGCAGAGGTCTAGCCGAGCGCCGGAATGGTGCGCGGCCAGACGCGCCGCTTGATGTCTGCCGCGATGAAACTGTGGGCTGCGGCGAGATCGTTCAGGTGCCCGAACTCGGCCTGCGTGAAGAGCAGGTCCCGCTGCAGGACCTGGTACTCGTTGGTCAGGTCGATGCCGAACAAGCCAGGGTCGTCGGAATTGATCGACACGTCGACGCCCGCCCGCATGAACTTTCGAATCGGATGTTCGGCGATTGAAGGCACCGAACTCGTCAGCCAGTTACTCGTGGGGCAGAGCTCGAACAGCACGCGCCGGCGCTTGGCGAGCTCGACCACCTGCGGATCCTGGATGGCGTAGATCCCGTGACCGATGCGTTCCGCGTGCAGCTCCTCGATCGCCATGCGGATGTGCTGCGAAGCCTCGGGTACCTTGTCCTCGCCACAATGCGTCGTGAAGCGCAGCCCGGCGTTGCGCGCCTTGTCGATGAGCGGAGCGAAGCGGCGCAGCTCGAAGCCGATGTCCCGGTCCGCGAAGTCGAAGCCCACGAAGCTCGCCTTGTTTTCGATGATGAAGTCGGTGGTGTACGCGGCCTGCGCGTCGGGCAGGATCTTGCGCACGATGCCGATCAGACCCACCGCGATATCGGGGTGTCGGCTGCTCTCGACTCCACGTACGATCGACGCATGAATCTTCTCGAATGTCAGCTGGGGATGCCCCTCGGCGATGAAATCCGGCGAATAACGCAGTTCGATGATGCGGATGTTCTGCCGGCGCGCATCTTCGCAGGCCTCGGCGGTGAGGCGTTCGATCACTTCCTGAGAGCCCCAGACAGACTGCACGTTGGCAAACTTGCGCAAGGCGACCGTGAGGTCTTGCATCGGTTCGGTGATGAGCCACTCGCGGCGGAACGTTGCAGGGTCGGCCGGCACTTCGACGCCGAGCGTGCGACCCACCTCCCGGAGCGTGGCGGGACGGAAGCAACCCTCGAGATGACAGTGGAGCTCGACCTTGGGGAGCGCTTGCAGGTTCATGGTGTATGAAAGACGGCAACCAGGCTGTTCGAAGGAGCCGGCAATGAGGAGAATCGTGATTGTTCGGGGGCTGACCCGCATCGCAACGCTGGCGCTCGTGTGCGAGTGCCTGGCGGCTTGCGCGGCCCAACCTTCCGTCGATCTGATCGTTGCCGGCGACTACGTGGTGACTATGGAGGGAAACGCCGAAGTGGTCAAAGACGGTGCGGTCGTGGTGGACGACGGCATGATCGTCGCGGTGGGCCGATATGACGAGCTCGCGACCCGGTATCACGCGCGCCAGGTCATCGACGGCGATGGCCGTGTCGTCCTGCCCGGTCTCATCAATGGCCACACACACGCAGCGATGACGCTCCTCAGGGGTATCGCCGACGATCGCGAGCTGATCGACTGGCTCAACAACTACATCTTTCCTACCGAGAGGCGCTTCGTCGACGCCGAGTTCGTGCGTGTCGGGACCGAGCTCGCCTGCTGGGAGATGATCCGTGGCGGCACGACCACGTTCGTCGACATGTACTACTTCCCGGACAGCGTGGCGCGGGCTGTCGAGAGCTGCGGACTGCGCGTGCTCGTCGGGCCGAGCGTCATCGATCAGAAGAGTCCAGACGCAACGAACGCCGAGGAGTCGCTGCGGCTCGCGGGTGATTTCGTCACGCGCTGGAAGGGCAAGAACAACCGGATCCTGCCGATCATCGCCGCGCATGCGATTTACACATTGAAGCCCGAGCAGCTGGTCGCGACACGCGCCAAGGCGCAGGAACTCGGCGTGCCGATCAGCATCCACATCTCGGAGTCGCGTTTTGAAGTCGACTACAGCCAGCAGAACTTCAAGACCACGCCCGTGAAGTATCTGGAAAGCCTGAATTTCTTTTCGGGGCCGACCATTGGTGCACACCTGGTCTGGCCGACGCCGGACGAAATCCCGATCCTCGCGCGGCGGCATGTCGGCGTGATCCACAATGTGTCTTCGAACATGAAGATTTCGTCGGGCATTTCACCGGTGACACAGATGCTGCGCGAAGGCGTGGCGGTCGGACTGGGCACGGACGGCGCGGCGACCAACAACGATCTCGACATGTGGGAAGAGATCCGTCTCGCCGCGTTTCTGCAGAAGGTCGCCACCATGGATCCACAGGTGGTGCCGGCGCGCACGGCGCTCAACATGGCGACGTTCGGAGGCGCGCAGGCGATCGGTCTCGACAAGGAGCTCGGAGCCCTCACGGTCGGGCGGCGCGCGGACCTCATCCAGGTCTCGCTCTCCGACCTGCACTTCACGCCGATGTACGACGTGATTTCACATCTCGTCTACGTGGCCGACGAGCAGGACGTCAGGACCGTAGTCGTCGACGGCAAGGTGTTGATGCGCGAGGGCAAGGTGCTGACCGTCGACGCGGACCGCGTGCGCAGCGAGGCCGACGCGATCGCGGCGCGGATTCGCGCCGAGGTCCTGGACAAGGAAGCGAGGCCCGCGCAGTAAGAGCGGCTGATTCCGGGCGACGGGCCGGACTACCTGGTTTGATCTGCGGGTCGCGGCGCGCGGCGGAACAGCCTGCGAATCAGTTTCACGCTGACCCAGCAGAACAGCACCACGAACGCGAGTGCTACGAGTGGCATGAACAGCGCGAGCAGCGAGGTCAGGAGCGATCCGCCGAGCTCGCCGGTGGCAATGACCGCATTCCCGAGGCCGCCGGTCGTGACGGTGGACTTTGCGCGCAGCAAACCGGTCACGGCCTGCGTGATCCCGGCAGCACCACCGCCCGCGATGACCGCCGTGGTCCATTTCACGATCGGCGGCAAGTCGGTCATCACGGCGGCGGCGACGATCGTACCGGCGACCAGCGCCGCCGGCGTGGCGACAGCATCGAGGAGATTGTCCACTCCGGGGATGTAGTACGCGGCGATTTCAAGTACCGCGGCCACGCCGAGCATGACGAGCGCCGGCAGCGTGGCAAGCCACGAGAAGCTGTCGCCGAGCGGCAAGTATCCCGTGTACCCGGCGACGCTGACCACCAGCAAAGGCAGGAACACGCGGAAGCCGACCGCGGCCGCGAGGCCGATGCCGAGAGCGATGGAGACCAGTACGTCGAGCTGTGACATGCGGCGCGGTCGAGAGCCCGGCTCGTACCAAGCCAGGCAGACGCAACGTTCAGTTCAGAAAGTCGGTGCCGTGATCCATGGGCTCGAGCTCGAAGTGACCGGCCAGGCTCTGGCCGATGTCCGCGAAGGTCGTGCGCTTGCCGAGCGATCGGGCTGGCACGCCATCCCCGTACACCAGTATCGGAATGTGCTCGCGTGTGTGATCGCTTCCCGGCCACGTGGGGTCGCAACCGTGATCGGCGCTCAAGATCAGCACGTCGCCTGGGTGCAGCACCGGCAGCAATGCGGGCAGGCGCGCGTCGAATTGCTCGAGGCAGTCGGCATAGCCCGCGACGTCGCGCCGGTGGCCGAACAACGTGTCGAAGTCGACGAAGTTGCTGAACACGATCGAACGATCCGGCGCCGCCTCGAGCGCCTGCAGAGTCGCATCGAATACCGCGTCGTTGCCGAACGCGTGGATCTCCTGCGTGATACCCCGGTGCGCAAAGATGTCGGGGATCTTGCCGATGCCCACGACTTCACCGCCACTTGCGACCAGCTTGTCGAGCACAGTCGCGGACGGGGGCGGCACGGCGTAGTCATGCCGGTTACCGGTGCGCTTGAAGTCGCCGGCGCTCCTGCCAACGAACGGCCGTGCGATGACGCGGGCAATCCGGTATTCGTCGACCAGCTTGCGGGCGATCAGGCACAGGTCCCACAGCCGTTGCAGTCCGAAGGTCTCCTCGTGACACGCGATCTGGAACACGCTGTCGCCCGAGGTGTAGACGATGGGCTTGCCGGTGCGCATGTGCTCTTCGCCGAGCCGCGTGATGATCTCGGTGCCGGATGCGTGACAATTGCCGAGGACGCCCGGGAGGCGGCCCAGCTCGATCAGCCGTTCGAGCAGCTGCGGCGGAAAGGCTTCCACGGCGCCCTTGAAATAGCCCCAGTCGAAGAGCACCGGGACGCCGGCCATTTCCCAGTGACCGCTGGGTGTGTCTTTGCCGGTGCTGATTTCCTCGGCGAAGCCGTACGCGCCGATGACGTCGACATCGGCCGCGCAGCCGGCCGGATACTTGCCACAGCTCTCTTTGGCCGCGTGCAACAGGCCGAGCTGCGCGAGATGCGGCACCTTCAAAGGGTTGCCGGCGCGAACCCGATACTCAGCGACATGCCCGAGCGTGTTGGAGCCGGCATCGCCGAACCGCTCGGCATCGGCGGCGGCGCCGATGCCGAAGGAATCCAGGACGAGAATGACTGCTCTCTTCATGCGCCGTGCGTGCTGCCGCTCATGCCGAAGGCGATTGTAAGGAGAAGAAGAGGCCCGCCAAAGTCGCGCTCATCAGGTTGGAGAGCGTACCGGCAAAGACCGCACGCAGGCCCATGCGTGCGATGTCGGAGCGTCGATCGGGCGCGAGCGTCCCGAATCCGCCCAGCAGGATCGCGATCGAGGACAGGTTGGCGAAGCCGCACAGGGCGAAGGTCACCATGACCTGCGTGCGCTCCGAGAGTTGATCCATCATCCCGACGAAGTTCAGGTAGGCGACGAATTCGTTCACCACGAACTTCTGGCCGATGAGGCTGCCCGCCGCTGCCGCCTCATTCCAGGGAATGCCGAGCGCAAACGCCAGCGGCGCGAGCACCCAGCCGAGGATCTTCTCGAAGGTCAACGCCTCGACACCGAACCAGCCGCCGACTCCGGAGATCATGCCGTTGAGGAGCGCGATCAGCGCGACGAACGCGAGCAGCATCGCGCCGACGTTGAGCGCCAGCATCAATCCATCGCGTACGCCGTTGCCGATCGCCTCGAAGATGTTGACCGGCTCGCCCGGAGTCGCTGTACTGGGCGTCGACCGAGCTTCGGATCGTGGTAGTCGGTCTCCGGCATGATGATCTTGGCCATCAACAAGCCGCCGGGCGCACCCATGAAGCTGGCCGTGATCAGGTACTTGAGCTCGACCCCCATCGCGGCGTAGCCGGCCATGACCGCGCCGGCGATCGTGGCCATGCCCGCCGTCATGACGGCGAACAGCTCGGACTTCGTCATGCCGGACAGGTACGGGCGCACGACGAGAGGCGCCTCGGTGTGGCCGACGAAAATATTGGCGACCGCCGGACATCGATTCCGTGCGGCTGGTCTGCAACAGCTTGTGGAGCCATCCGCCCAGGACCTTGATGACCACTGCATGATGCCGAGGTAGTAAAGCATCGCCATCAGCGCTGCAAAGAACACGATTACCGGCAGTACGTGAAACGCAATGGTCACAGAGCCGGGCTTGCGCTCGCCCAGCTCGCCGAACAGGAACTGGATGCCGACGTTCGCGTAGTCGATCACATTCTGCACGGCGTCGGCTATCGCGTTCAGCACCATGCCACCACCGGGCACATAGAGAATCAGCGCCGCCATTGCGACCTGCAGGCCGAATGCGGTGGCGACGGTGCGATAGTTGATGCGCTTCTTGTTGTTCGGAGAGCAGCCACGCCAGGCAGGAACAGTGTGACGATGCCGACCAGGCTCATGATTATTGTCATCGTTGGGGCCTGTTGCTGAACGGGACTGGCAATTTACTACAGATTTTCACGGAAGGTCAGCGCGCGAGCTCCTGCTGTAACTCGCGTGCCACGGGTGCAGCGGGGTCGTTGGCGAAGTGCTGGTCGAAGTCCGCGAGGAGGCGACGGGCCAGGGGACGGTCACCCGCATCGCGCGCGAGAGTGACGAGCCGGATCAACTCCGCGCCGAGTGCCGGCCGGAAATCGGCGTCGGCCGCGAGATGACGTCGCGCCACCTTGAGTGCCTGCGGGGCGCGTTTGTCGTTCAACAGTCGCGTGATCAGCTCCTGGGCGAGCCTGTGTGCCAGCCGCCGGTCCGGCCAAAGCAGCAACCGTTCGCACAACCAGTCGAATTCCACGAAATCGTGCTCGCGCGAGGCGAGCCATTGCTCAGCAGCCTGGCGCGCCTCAGTGCGTGCGCCGCTGCGCCAGTGCCCGTAGAGCTCGTCGATCACGCGCTCGTGGCGCTTGCGCGTGTCGCGCTCCGCGCGTTCTCGGTCCCGCTCCGGCGCCTTCCACGCATCGAGCCCGAGCACCGCCCGCTTGTCGTAGAGAACGCCGCCGATCACGCTGAACGCGGCGAGGCCGGTGAACATGATCAGTGCCAGCATGACCGTGAGGTGCAGCTCGAAACCGATTCCGCGCACGGCCAGCAGCCAGGAGAACGCGAACGGCATGACGATCGCTGCTACCAACAGCAGATAGGAAGCTCCCAGCGTCCTCATGGTCTTGAGGAGTACCGCTGGATTGACCGCTTCGAAAATGCTGCGCGATACGCCCAGCACCACGACGCACGCGGGTAGCAATACGAGGGCGGCGAGACGCAACACGGTGACGGCCTCGCTGCCGATCAAGGGTTTTGCGGCGCCGGTGGCCGCGTAGAAGACGCCGATGATGAGGAGTTGTCCCAGTGGCCGCTGTTCACTCGCCGGATTCACCATCTCCACCGAGAGCACGGGAGGCTCCTCGAAGCCGCGCAGCGTCGTGTCGAGCACGATGTAGCCATACTTGAGGTACCACGACAGCAGGATGAGGGCGAGCGGCAGGCCGAAGAGGCCGGCTCGCGTCGCGAGAGTCAGGCCGAGCGCGAAGCAGAGGATGAGCACCAGCGGGGTGGGGCGGGCCGGCAGGAATAATAGAGAGAGAAGCCTGCGCACCCCGATAGCGTACCGATCCGGCACCCGGGTAGCGATCGGTCTTACGGCATGGCGAGCAATGCGGCCAGGGTTTCCATGCCGCTCCAGAGGTTCCTGAGCCGCACGTTCTCGTCCTTGGCGTGCTGGTTGTTGTCGTGATTCACGACCGACACGGTGATCGTCGGCACATCGAGCGCCCCCTCGATGATCGAAAGCGGCAAGCTCCCCCCGGCCGTCGGCACCAGCACCAGCGGCTTGTTCACGCTCTCGAGCGTCGCAATGATCTTCCTCGCTACCGGCAAGTCGAGCGCGGTGCGCGCGGCGTTGTAGCCACCGGGATTGACGACGACCCTGGCGATCGCGGCGTGCTTGAGCCGCAGGTCCGCGTCTGGCTCGTCCTCGGTCACGAAGTATCCCTGCCGACGCACGTGCTCGATCAGTCGCGTGACCGTGCGCTCGCGATCCATGCCTTTCACGAGACGAATGTCGAGGCGCGCGGTGGCGTTGCTGGGAACGGCGTTGACGCCGTCGGCACCCGTGTGCCCGCTCGCGAGTCCGTCGATGTTGAGCACGGGCTGGTTGACTTCGGTCAACCTGCTGCCACTTCCGAGCACGCGCGTCAGGCCAAGGTTGCGCATTTCTGCGGCGTCGTCGTCCGGAATTTCCGCCAGTGCGGCCCGTTCATCCGCAGTGAGCGGCACCACGCCCTCGTAGAAGCCATCGATCAGCACGCGACCGTCGGCGCCTCTCATGGACACGAGCAGGTGGGCCAGCATCAGTGCCGGGTTCGGCGCCCAGTTGCCGTAGTGACCGCTGTGCAGTTCCCGGTTCGCGCCGTAGAGCGTGATGTCGACGCTCTGCGTGCCCCGGGCGCCGAATACGAGCGTCTGCCGACCGCTGGCGTGCTGTGGTCCGTCGCACATCAGCCAGACATCGCCTCGCAGCAGGTCGCGGTGCGTCCCGAGTTGCTCGCGCAGATGCGGCGAGCCCATTTCCTCCTCTCCCTCGAACACGAATTTCAGATTGGCGCGAGGCTTGATACCGGCCGCCTTGAACGCGTCGAGCACGGCCATCATGGCCATGATCGGCGCCTTGTCGTCGGATGCCGAACGCGCGTAGATCCGCCATTCGGGATTCAGTCCCCGGCTGCGCTCCTCGGGCGTGATCGGTTGCCCGCCCAGGTCGAGCCTTGCACTGCGCAGCAGCGGCTCGAAAGGTGGCGAAGCCCAATCGGCCGGTGCAACCGGTTGTCCGTCGTAGTGGGCGTAGAAGACATAGGTGGCCTTCGCTCCGGCCGTACGCAGCTCACCGTAAACGAGCGGCGAGCTGTCCGGGCTCTCGAGCAGGCGCGGGTTGAGCCCGCGCTCACGCATCATGCCGAGCAGATGCTCGGCGTTACGACGCACATCGGCCTTGTCACGCGAGACATTGGGAATGCGCAGGAACTCGAGATACTCGTCGAGAATGCGTTGCTCGTTCCGTTCTCGCCAGGTGCGGGCGGCGTCGGCCGCAGGATTGGCACCCGCTGCGCCTGCAGCTTGCAAGAGAATGGCCGCCAGCAGGGCGGTCGTTGCCACGTGTGCGCGGCGAGTCTTCAACGGTGTATTCCTCATCATGCGTATCCCCGTGTCGATCCCGGCGAACTGGTCACGCGGCACGCGATTTCACGGCGTGACCGTGCAGGCCATCGAGGTGATCGACGTCGTGTTGCAGCATGAGCTCTGCGAGGCGGCCCAGTGTCAGCGGTTGCCCTTCGAAAATGCCGCTCCACGACCAGCGATGCGGCGGCAGCGCGCGCAGGATCTCGACGGACTGCCGGCGCGCCTCGGCAAACTGGTTGAGCGCTGCGTCCAGGTCGAGCGCGAGGTAGCTCCGCTCAACGGCAAGGCGGTCCCCGTCGATGCTCGCCAGTATCGGAGTCGGCTCGTCGAGGATCCTGCGCATGCGCGTGAGCCAGCCCTCGCACTCGATATCGCGCAGGTGCCACGCCACCTCGATAGGAGCGAAGGCCTCGGGAGCGGGGCGCGTGCGCAGTTTCCAATCGGGCAGCTCGCGCAGCGTGCGTGTCAGTGCCTCGGGTGTACTCGCCAGCCGCGCCAGCAGGGATTCGCAGCTTGTCGGTTCCATCAAACGCCTCCCGTCAGGAGCGCATGCCATCGATCATCAGGTTCACACCGATGCCGGCGAGCACGGCCGCCGAAATGCGGTGCGGCCAGGCACGGTAGCGGGGCGACTGGTCGAGCCAGCGCCCGAAGCGTGCCGCGGCAGCGGCGTATGCCATGTTAACCAGCGTACCGCTGACGATGAACCACGCGCTCAGGAACAGTAGTTGCGGCACCAGCGGCCCGGCGTCGGGCTCGATGAACTGTGGCAGGAACAGCAGGAAGAACAGCGCCACCTTGGGGTTGAGCACGTTGGTGATGAAACCCTGCGCCACCACCGAGCGCAGGCTCTCGCTCGACGCACCTTCCTTCATTTGCACCGGCCCGGCGAGCCAGGCATTCACCGCGAGCCAGATCAGGTAGAACGCGCCGGCGGCCTGCAACAGCTTGGCGAGGGGCGGCCACGCGGTGAGCAGCGCCGCGGCGCCGAACGTCGCCAGGCAGGCGTGTACGAGGATGCCGGCAGAAATGCCGAGCGAGGCCGCAATGCCCGTGCGCACCGATCCCCGCAGCGACTTAGCGACGACGAACATCACGTCCGGACCGGGCGCGAGGTTCAGGGCGACGGTGGCCGCGAGAAACATGGGCAGATGATCGAGCGGCAGCATCAGGTGGGCTCGGCGCGGCTGCCGCCACGAGGCGAGCGACTGAGCGCGAGGTACAGGTTGTCGAGCGCTTCCGCGCTGCGGCGCAGTCGCTCCTCGTCATCGTCGGTGCTGCGCGCGACGCCGTTCAGGAGCTGGCCAACCCCGGCTGTCTCCGGTCGTTCGTAGCGTTCATCCTTCAGATCGAGGTCGTGGATGATCTCGCCGATGGCGCGCAACGCCGCGTCCGGGCGGCCCAGCTGATCGAGCAACACTTCGAAGGTGCAGCGCTCGGCATCGTGCGTGAACTCGGCCTCGTACATGTCGAAACGCAGCTCGCCGGGCAACGGGCGATAGTGACGCTCGGTGACGAACTTGAAGCGTGCATCGCGATCAATCGAGCGCCGGATGAGCCACGCGCTCGCCATGCGATCGACGTGCACGTGAGCGCGTGTGACCCACACCTGGCCACGCAGCGACTTCACAGTGCGTTCGCCCCCGGCTGCCTCGACGGCATCACCGGGTTGCGCAGCGTGGGAATCGAGTGAGCGCAGCAGAGAGTGCACCTGCTGACGGCCGTTCGACTGGAAGAAATCGATCGCTTCGATCGCCTTGAGCCGTTCCCCCTGGCGGGCGACCTGTGCGGCGACCTCAGCCGCATCGAGCGGATCGCGCTTGCGTTCAGATGCAGACAGGAGCGACTGCACTTCGCGCGCGAGCTCGCCATAGTCCTCCTCGCGTGCGCGTTCAAAGAGCGCGCGGATGTCGCTATCGGTCAGGCCCTGCAGGGCGCGCGATTCGAGGATCAGGCCTTCGCCGCCCAACTCGCGGATCTCGCGCAGGATCCATTCGAAGTCTTCGAGCGCGGACTCGGTATGCGGCAGCCAGTAGAGTGCGTTCTTGAACGACACGGCGCCGACTTTCTGCAGCCGCCGCCACACCTTCACGCGTGCATAAGCGGGCTGGGCGGGGAGGGCGAAAGCAAGGGTGAGCCAGCGTGTCGTAGTGTCTGCAGCGGACATTGCGCTTACAGCTGATACGGTTGTTGCGTCGATACTATGACGAAAGATACATAAGTATCAACAGGAGTACGACTGCGTGCCATCGGGATCGGCGCGCCACCGCCACTCGCATAGCTGGTACGCTCCGCGCTTCGTTGCGCACTCGAGGTAACCGCTGATGACACGACGCTGGTTGATTGCATTCGTCGCGCTGCTGGCGATCGCCTGCGCAGCGACCGATGAGCGTGCATCCGATTCCTACGATCTCATCCTCAAGGGCGGCACCGTCTATGACGGTTCCGGCCGCGAGCCGGTGATCGCCGATGTCGCGGTGCGCGGTGACCGCATCGTCAAGGTGGGCAACCTGGGCGGCGCACGCGCGGCGATGACACTCGACGTCTCGGGGCGCGTGGTGGCACCCGGCTTCATCAACGTCCTTTCGTGGTCGCCTGAATCATTGATCGCCGATGGCCGCTCGCAGGGTGAGATTCGCCAGGGCGTCACCCTCGAGATCTTCGGCGAGGGCGAGTCCATGGGCCCGTTGAATGACGCGATGAAGGCGGATGCGCGCAAGCAGCAAGCGGACATCCATTATCCGATCGAGTGGACGACGCTCGCCGAATATCTCGATTGGCTGGCCGCGCGCGGAGTCTCCACCAACGTCGCTTCCCTGATCGGCGCCACGACCGTACGCATTCATGAGCTCGGTTACGCCAACAAGGCGCCGACGCCGGAGCAGCTCGAGCGCATGAAGGCGCTCGTGGCCACGGCCATGGAAGAGGGCGCGCTCGGCGTCGGTGCGTCGCTCATCTATGTGCCTGCGAGTTTCTCCTCGACGGAGGAGCTCATCGAGCTGTGCAAGGTGGCGGCGAAGTACGATGGCATCTACACGACGCACATCCGCAGCGAAGGCCAGGGGCTGCTCGATGCGATCGACGAGACCATCCGCATCGCGCGCGAATCCGGCATTCGCGCCGAGATCTATCACCTCAAGGCCTCGGGCAAGATGAACTGGCCAAAGATGGCGCAGGCGGTCGAGCGTATCGAGGCCGCGCGTCAGGCTGGCGTGCCACTCACTGCCGACATGTATCCGTACATCGCCGGCGCCACCGGACTCGATGCGGCGATGCCGCCGTGGGTGCAGGAGGGCGGGCTCGATGCCTGGGTCGAACGGCTCAAGCAGCCGGAGGTCAGGGCGCGCGTCGCGGCGGAGATGCGCACGATCTCGCCCGATTGGGAAAGCCTGTACGAAGGGGCCGGCTCGGCCACGAACGTGCTCTTCATCGGGTTCCGCAACCCCGCGCTCAAGCCGCTGACCGGCAAGACGCTCGCCGAAGTGGCGCAGATGCGCGGCAAATCGCCAGAAGAAACGGTGATGGACCTCGTGATCGAGGATCACTCACGTGTCGACACCGCGTATTTCCTGATGTCCGAGGAGAATGTCCGTCTCGGTTTGAGCCAGCCATGGGTCAGCATCGGGTCGGATGCGGCCTCGATGGCACCCGAAGGCGTGTTCCTGGAGAAGAGCGCTCACCCGCGCGCGTACGGTGCCTTCGCCCGCTTCCTCGGATACTACGTGCGCGAGCAGAAGCTGGTTCCGCTGGCCGATGCCATCCGCCGGCTCACGCGCCTGCCCGCCGAGAATTTCCGGCTCGAGTCGCGCGGTTGCCTGGAGGCGGGCTGTTTCGCGGACCTCGTGGTCTTCGATCCCGCGACCATCATCGATCACGCGACGTTCGAGAAGCCGCAGCAGTACGCGACCGGCGTACAGCATGTGTTCGTGAACGGCGTGCAGGTCTTGAAGGATGGCGAGCACACCGGGGCAAAGCCCGGCCGCGTCGTCCGCGGTCCCGGTTATCGCGGCGGACGCATGAAGATCCCGGAGACGCCGGACCCGCCGGCGCGCGCCTTCACTCGATAAAGAGTCTCAGGCCGGACCCAGGATCGCCGTGCGCAGCCGCTCGCGCGCGGCGATGCCGGCTTCGAGCTCCCAGCAGTTGATGACCGCCAGCCGGAAGCCGCCCGGTGGCATCGCGTGCGCGGTCACCGGGCGATCGGGATGGAACGTGATCTGCACGCTCGAGATCGCCGGCAGCTTTCGCAGCGAATCGACAAGCTCCGGAGGCGGAGGTCGGTAGCGTGCGCCGTGCGGACCCCAAAGCACGACGCTGAAACCATCGCGCCGTGCGCTATCGTCGTAATGCCATTCGCCGCGCGCATGCAGGGCTACGACGGCCGCGACCCAGTCATCACCGCCGTACAGGTCGGGCCACTGGTCGGCGAAACGCAGGTGACACTCGATCATGCCGCCGCCGATCGTTTCCATGTTGGCCATGCCGGTGTAGCCACGCAGGTGTTCGCGTAGCCACGAGCCCAGGTAGTTCTCGAGCTCGCTGCGCGCTTCGGCGCCGACTTTCCAGTAGTCGAAAGTGCCCTCATTGCTCGCGACGCCGTGGGTATGGCGCCACCACGCCGCCCGGCCATCGATCACGGCGACATCGGTGCTCAGATGCTCTCCCTCCAGAAGCGTCATCCACATGTGGCCCGGCTGTTGGGCCTTCTCGTATTCATCGTGCGAGCGAATCACGCGGCCACCGGCGCCCATGCCCTTGAGGTTGTAGATCGGCTTGCTGAAGACGGGGTAGCGGGCGGGCGGCACACCGTGCGGTCCGTGTTCGATCCCCTGGGTCTCGCAAACGAGCAGCTTGTTGAGGACCCAGCGATGCCGCGGATACAGGCGCCAGGACTCGGGATCATCGGTCGGGACGAACACGTCGGGCGGGCACGGCACGCGCTCGAAGTACTGATCACGCCAGGGGTCGCATTCGACGATGGGCATCGCGTCACTTTTCGCCATGATTGATCGGCGCCGCGCCCATTTTGCATCACGGGCGCGGATTTTTTGCGGAGTGAAATGCAGCCTCGAGGAGACCCGCCGGGTCTCGACCATCAACAACCTGCTCGAGGAGGCAACATGAAGACCATCATTGCAACCGCAGGGCTAGTCGCCCTCGGCATTTCCGGCGCTGCTGGCGCCGCCAACAAAGCGCCGAAAGAGGAGACCGTCGGCGTCGTCAGCGGCCTGGTCGTCGGCGCCGCAGCCGGCGGACCGATCGGCGCGTTCGTCGGCATGGTCGTGGGCGCAATGCTCGGCGACCGCTACCACAACCAGAAGGTGGAGGCGGCAGCGCTCGAAGAGCGCCTGCTCGAATCCGACCAGACCCTGACCGTCACGGTGGCTGAGCTCAAGAGCTCCAAGGAACAACTGGCTGCCTCGAAGGAACAGATCGCGGCGCTGACCGAGGAAGTTCGTTCCCAGCCGCTGCCGCCGTCGGTGCAGAAGACACTGCGCGGTGAAATCATGTTCCGCACCAACGATGCGACCCTGAACGCAGATACGACCGCCTATCTCGGCGAGCTGGCGCAGCTCCTCACGGCGGCGCCGGGCATCGTCGTCAAGGTCGACGGTTATGCCGATCCTCGTGGCACCGAGGGCGAGAACCTGAGCCTGTCCCAGAAGCGTGCGGCATCGGTGCGCGAAGCACTGCTCGCCGGCGGCATCGCTGAGGATCGCGTCATGGTGGTGGCGCATGGGGAGGGCGGCTCTGCCAGCACGGAAGGTGACGAGGACGGCTATGCGCTGGAGCGGCGCGTGGTGATCACCATCGGCACCTCGGAATCACAGGTGGCGCTCAGCCAGGACGCGCCATGAGGCTCACGGGGCTCGGGATGCGCGCGGTGGCGCCGCTTGACAACGCGACAGCGTCGGCGAGACGCTCACACGCGATCCCGAGCTCCGACCCCCGAGCCTCCCATGAACGCCAACACTTCCCGGATCATTTCATTCGGCAATCCCACCACTCCACAGCAAACGGCGCCCGCTCCCGAGCGCTTGCTCTCAGGTTCACCCGAGCACACCGTGTGGAATCACTACGCCGACCCGAGCGAGCAATTCTTCGCCGGCGTCTGGTCCAGCACGCGCGGCAAGTGGCGGGTGCAGTACACGGAGAACGAGTTCTGCCACCTCGTGACGGGAGCCGTGGTCCTGGTCAGCGACCAGGGCGAGCGCTGGGAGTTCTGGGCCGGGGACAGCTTCGTCGTGCCCGCGGGATTCGCGGGCACGTGGGAAGTCATCGAAGACTGCCGCAAGCTGTACGCGATCTTCGAGCCGCGCTGAGCGGCGCGTTCACTGCTTCATTCTGAAGCACGCCCGCGCGCGCTTGCGATCCTTCGCGGGCGTTGCGGCTCATCACTTCTGTGCACGCCGCACGCGCAACGCCCACATCGGGTGCATGCGATTGCCTTGAGGCCCTCCAGGACGGATCTCGCGTGTGTCCGCGTGTGCAATTACGCGTGGCACAGTTTCTGCAATTCTGCAGTTGCGGCGGAAAACAACCGGGCACGCCCGGTCACTTGCAGAGGTGTTCCATGCGAGGTGTCGAAACCATTTCAAATTTTCAACCTGACCGCCCCCCTCTGGTCAGGGCGCTCTCCCGCGCGAGCGGGAGGGCGTTTCTCTGCACACGTTTGTTCTTTCTGTACAACAGCCGGACCACGCGTATCTGCCGTGCTGTTTGGCCATCGCGCTGATATGATGCATCGGCGCAACGGAAGGAAGTCTCATCCGACTTTCATTCACGAGGAGCAGTTCATGCGGAGTTTGAAGGCAATTGCCGCGCTTTTTCTGCTGACCACAGGAATGGCGCATGCGGAAGTGACCGGAACAGTCACCGTCGTCAGTGATTACGTGTTTCGCGGTATTACCCAAAGCGCGGAGGATCCTGCGCTCCAGGGCAGTATCGATTGGGCTCACGACAGCGGTCTGTATGTCGGCGCTTGGGCGAGCTGCTGCCTGGATTTCGGCGACGGAGCCGCAACCGACAATGAGATCGATGTGTATGCGGGCTGGTCAGGGGGTGCCGAAGGCGGGTTCGGCTATGACGTCGGGTTCGTGTACTACTACTACGAGCCGGACGATGACGACATCGAGTACTACGAGATCTACTTCGGCGGAAGCTACGGGGCGTTCGATGCCAAATTCTGGTACGCGGATGACTACGTCAACAGCGGTGAGAGCTCGATGTACATCGAGGGTAATGTGACCTACCCGCTGCCGCACGACTTCACGCTGCTGGCGCATGTCGGGTACAACTTTGGCGACGCGTTTGAAGCGATCGACAACGAGTACATCGACTACTCAATAGGTGTCGGCTACTCGTTCCAGCACTTCGACCTGGAGCTGAAGTACATCGATACGGACATCGACGAGGGCGATGCGTTGTTCTCGGGCGACGAGGTGTTCAACGCGGATGATCGCGTCTTCCTGTCGGTTTCGACCACGTTCCCGTGGAGCTCTGAATAAGAATTCGAGGGCGAGAATGGGGTCAGAGTTGAATTCTGACCCCATTCCTGCTCACTCGATCGTCTTCACCACTTCGGCGAGCGTGCCGAAGATCTCCTCGATCTGACTCTTCTCGATGATCAGCGGCGGTGACAGCGCCAGCACGTCACCGGTGGAGCGCGTCAGCAGGCCGCGCTCGAAGCACTTGAGGAAAACATCGAACGCCCGCGTCGTCGGCCGGCCCGGCGCCGGCGCGAACTCGATCCCGGCGATCAATCCGTAATTGCGCAGATCGACGACGTGCGGCAGGCCCTTGAGGCCGTGCAGCGCGTTCTCCCAAGTCCGCGGAGAGCTCGCGCGCACGCGTGAGCAGCCCCTCGTGCTGGTAGATATAGAGTGTCGCGAGCGCCGCCGCGCACGCCGTCGGGTGCGCTGAATACGTGTAGCCGTGAAAGAGCTCGATCGCGTTCTCCGGTCCCTGCATGAACGCGTCGTAGATCTGCTTGCGCACGAACACCGCGCCCATCGGCACGCACCGTTCGTGAGTCCCTTGGCGGCCGTGATCATGTCGGGCAGCACGTCGAAGTCCTGCGCGCGCGAACGGCGATCCGACCCGGCCGAAGCCCGTGATCACTTCGTCGAAGATGAGCAGGATGCCGTGCTTGTCGCAGATCTCGCGCAGGCGCTTGCAGATAGCCCTGCGGCGGCAGGACGACGCCGGCCGAGCCGGCGACCGGTTCGACGATCACCGCGGCGATGGTCGATGCGTCGTGCAGGGCGACCAGGCGCTCGAGATCATCCGCGAGATGCGCGCCCCATTGAGGCAGGCCGCGCGAGAACGCGTTGTGCTCGAGTCGAGCGTGTGCGGCAGGTGATCGACGCCCGCGAGCAGCAGCGCCGAAGAACTTGCGATTGTTGACCATGCCGCCGACCGAGATGCCGCCGAAGCCGACGCCGTGATAGCCCTTCTCGCGGCCGATCAGGCGCTGCCGCTGACCTTCGCCGCGCACGCGGTGATAGGCGATCGCGATCTTGAGCGCCGTGTCGACGGACTCGGAGCCGGAGTTGGTGAAGAACACGTGATCGAGATCGCCGGGTGTCAGGCGCACGAGCCGGTTCGCGAGCTCGAATGCCGGCCGGATGGCCCATCTGGAACGGCGGCGCGTAGTCCATCGTCGCGAGCTGGCGGTTCACGGCCTCGGTGATCTCGCGTCGGCCGTGACCCGCGTTCACGCACCACAACCCGGCGACTCCATCGAGGATCTTGCGGCCGTCCGCCGTCCAGTAGTGCATGCCCTCGGCCGTCGCGAGCAGCCGCGGATGCGCCTTGAACTGGCGGTTCGCGGTGAACGGCATCCAGAACGCTTCGAGATCGTGCGGGCTGCAACTGCGGTGACAATGGTGCGATTCGCGGTGCTCCTGATCGGCGAAGGGTCGAAGGATAAGAAAAATTGACAGTGCCGACAAATTCTGGCCGAAAATTCGCACCTCGAATGTCTGATTATTCTAAACACCCTGGGATTCGGAGTCGCACATGAGTATCGATGTCGGCGCGCATCTGAGAGCGGTGCGCAGCATGTACGGGCTGTCGCAGCGTGAGCTCGCCAAGCGCGCGGGAGTCACCAACGGCATGATTTCGCTGATCGAGCAGAACCGCGTCAGTCCGTCGGTGAGCTCGCTGAAGAAAGTGCTCGACGGCATCCCGATGTCGCTCGCCGAGTTTTTCACGCTCGACCTGAGCGCGGGCCCGCAGGTGTTCTACGCGCGCAACGAGCTCACCGACCTCGGCGACGGCGACGTGTCGCTGCGGCTGGTGGCCGCGAAGCGACCCAATCGTGCCATGCGATCCTGCACGAGCGCTATGCCGCCGGCGCCGACACGGGCGCGGACATGCTGAGCCACAAGGGCGAGGAGGGCGGCATCGTCGTGAAGGGACGCATCGAGCTCACCGTCGGCGCGCGACGCGCATGCTCGGCGCCGGGCGATGCGTACTATTTCTCGAGCGCTGTGCCGCATCGCTTCCGCAACCCGGGCCGCGAAGACGTGTGAGATCATCAGCGCCAGTTCGCCGCCGACGTTCTGAGACACGCTTGCCCGATGAGCGCGAGGAAGTGAGATGGCGCAGCCCGCCGCACCGGTTTCCTGGCATGAACGCGCTGCGCGCATCGAGCCGCGCGCGCAGGCCTTCATCGACGGCCGCTACCTCGATGCCGCTTCGGGCGCGACCTTCGACTGCCTGAGTCCGATCGACGGACGGCTGCTGGCGAAGGTGGCGGCCACCGATGCCGCGGACGTCGATACCGCTGTTACCAGTGCGCGCCGCGCCTTCGAGAAGGGATCGTGGTCGCGGATGGCACCCGCCCGGCGCAAGCGCGTGCTGCTTGCGCTTCGCAGAGCTGATCGCAGAAGCACGCCGAAGAATTGGCGCTGCTCGAGACGCTCGACATGGGCAAGCCCATCGGCGACAGCACGCGCATCGACATGCCGGCGGCGGCACGCTGCATCGCCTGGTACGCGGAAGCCATCGACAAGGTCTACGACGAAGTGGCGCCCACCGGGCCCGAGGCGCTCGCCCTGATCACGCGTGAACCGGTCGGCGTCGTGGGCGCGATCGTGCCGTGGAACTTCCCGTTGCTGATGGCGACCTGGAAGCTCGGGTCCCGCGCTCGCGGCCGGCAACTCCGTGGTCCTGAAGCCGTCGGAAAAATCGCCGCTCACCGCCATTCGCGCTGCGGAGCTGGCGCTCGAGGCCGGATTACCGGAGGGAGTCCTGAACGTCCTGCCGGGATTCGGCCAGACCGCGGGCAAGGCGCTGGCGCTGCACATGGACGTCGATTGCATCGCCTTCACCGGCTCGACTGCGACTGGCCGACTGATGCTGCAGTACTCGGGGCAGTCGAACATGAAGCGCGTGTGGCTCGAGTGCGGCGGCAAGTCGCCGCACATCGTCATGGCGGACGCCGCTGACCTCGAGCGAGCCGCGCGCGCCGCGGCCTTCGCGATCTTCTTCAACCAGGGCGAGATGTGCTCCGCCGGCTCGCGCCTGATCGTGCACGAGCAGGTGCGCGATGAACTACTGGAGAAGATCGCGGCCGTCGCCCGCACGCTGCAGCCCGGCGACCCGCTCGATCCCAAGACCGCGCTCGGGGCGATCGTCGACGAGACCCAGCTCAACACCGTGCTGCGCTACATCGAGTCCGGAAAGACGGAAGGCGCGCGGCTCGCGCTGGGCGGGCAGCGGGTGAGGAAGGACACGGGCGGCTTCTACGTCGAGCCCACGATCTTCGATGCGGTGAAACCGCAGATGAAGATTGCGCGCGAGGAGATCTTCGGGCCGGTGCTCGCGACGCTCACCTTCAAGAGCGTCGAGGAAGCGCTCGAGATCGCCAACAACGTGATCTATGGCCTGGCGGCCGGTATCTGGACGCGCGATATCCGGACTGCGCACCGCGTGGCACGCGCGTTGCGGGCCGGGACCGTGTACGTCAACTGTTACGATGCCGACGACATCACCGTGCCGTTCGGCGGCTTCAAGCAGTCGGGCAACGGCCGCGACAAATCACTGCACGCGCTCGACAAGTACGTCGAGCTCAAAACCACCTGGATCGACCTGTCATGACCACTATCTCCGTTGCCGCTACCCAGATGGCCTGCTCGTGGGATCGCGATGCCAACGTCGCGCGCGCCGAGCAGCTGGTGCGGACGGCGGCCCGCAAGGGCGCCAACGTCATCCTGTTGCAGGAGCTGTTCGAAACGCCGTACTTCTGCAAGGACCATCTCGCAAAGCACTTCGACCTGGCGCGGCCGTTCGAGGCGCACCCCACGCTCGAGCGGCTGTGCAAGGTCGCACGCGAGCTCGGCGTGGTGTTGCCGGTGAGTCTCTTCGAGCGCGCCAACAACGCCTACTACAACTCGCTGGTGATGGTGGATGCCGACGGCAGCGTCTTGGGCACCTATCGCAAGTCGCACATACCCGAGAGCCCGGGCTATCACGAGAAGTTCTATTTCTCGCCCGGCGACACCGGGTTCAAGGTCTGGCCAACGCGCTTCGGCACGCTCGGCGTGGCCGTGTGCTGGGACCAATGGTTCCCCGAAGCGGCACGCGCGATGGCCCTCATGGGCGCGGAAGTCCTTTTCTATCCGACTGCGATCGGATCGGAGCCGCAGGATCCTTCGCTCACTTCCACCGCTCACTGGCAGCGCACGATGCAGGGTCACGCCGCCGCCAACGTCATGCCGGTGGTGGCCTCGAATCGCATCGGGGCCGAGAAAGGCGAACGTTACGAGATGACCTTTTACGGGCACTCTTTCATCGCCGGACACACCGGCGAAATCATCGAGCAGGCCGACGGCAAGTCCGAGCAGGTGCTCGTGGCGAGCTTCGACCTGGAAGCCATTCGCGAGTACCGGCGCTCCTGGGGACTGTTCCGCGATCGCAGGCCCGACCTGTACGAGCCTCTGCTGACCCTCGACGGCGACACAGCGGCCGGCTGCTGAGCGCGGCGCGGCGGCATCCACTCGAGCCGCGTTCCGTGTCCGCGACTCACCCCTGTTTTGCCGTCGCGCCCAGAGGTCTCAGCGAACTCCTCGCCGAAGAGCTGAAGGCTCTCGGCGCCACGCATCTGCGTGTGCTCTCGGGCGGGGTGGATTTCCAGGGAACGCTCGAGGTCGCCTACCGCGCCTGCCTCTGGTCACGGGTGGCTTCCGCAGTTCTGCTCGAGCTCGCTACGTTCGAGGCCGGCACGCCCGATGAGCTGTATGCGGGCATTCACAAGATTGACTGGCGCGAGCACATCGGTCCGCAAGCGACACTTGCGTGCGAGTTCACGGCCACGCAGTCGCCGCTTCATCACAGCCAGTTCGCCATGCTGAAGACCAAGGACGGCATCGTCGATCAGCTGCGCGAATCTCGCGGTGCCCGCCCGAACATCGACACGGCCGACGCGGACGTACGAGTGCACGTGCACGCGCAGCGCCGCCAGATCACGGTCAGCGTGAATCTCGCTGGCGAGAGCCTGCACCAGCGCGGTTACCGCGCGCGCGGCGGCATTGCGCCCCTCAAGGAAAATCTCGCGGCCGGCATCCTGCTGCGCACGGGCTGGCCGGAGATGGCCCGCGAGGGCGCGGCGTTCGTCGATCCGATGTGCGGGTCAGGCACGCTGGTCATCGAAGCCGCGCTGATCGCCCGCGACATCGCACCCGGACTACTGCGCAAGCGGTTCGGCTTCGAGGGCTGGAGCCAGCACGATGAGTCCCTGTGGCAGCGCGTGAAGACGGAGGCCGCCGAGCGGCGCACCCAACGTGCAGCACATGGGCCGATACGCGGTTCGGACAATGACGCTGGCCCGGTCCGCAGTGCGCTCGAAAACCTCGAGCGCGCGGGCCTGAGCAAGGTCGTGCACGTGGAACGTCGCGAGCTCGACCGGCTCGAGCGACCGGGCGAGGGCGTGGGGCTTCTGTGCACCAATCCGCCCTACGGCGAGCGTCTCGGCGAGCAGCAGCAGCTCGAGCCGCTGTATCGACAGCTCGGCGCGAAACTGCGCGAGCAATTCGAGGGCTGGCGCGCCGCGGTCCTGACGGGCAATGCGGAGCTCGGGCGCGCCATCGGCATTCGCGCACGTCGCGTGCACACGCTGTGGAACGGGCCGATCGAATGCCGGTTGCTGCGTTTCGATGTCGAGCCCCGCTGGTTCGAAGCTGAACGTGACTCACCCGGCACGATCCTGCGCGATGCAGAAAGCGCGCGCGCGCGGCCCGGTGCACAGATGTTCGCCAACCGGATCAGTAAGAATCTGCGCGAGCTCGAGCCGTGGGCGAAGCAGGCTGGGGTGAGCTGCTACCGCATCTACGACGCCGACATGCCGGAGTACGCTTTTGCGATCGACCTCTACCAGGGCGAAGGACGCTGGCTCTACGTGCAGGAGTACGAAGCGCCACACACCGTGGATCCTAAGGGCGTGCGTGCGCGTCGTGACGAAGCCCTGTCGGTGCTGCCCGAGCTCCTGGGGTTGCCGCTCGACCAGATCCATTTCCGCACACGGCGCAAGCACAAACGTGGCGAGCAGTACAGGAAGCGCGCGGAGGAGGGCGTCTTTCACCGGGTGCAGGAGGGTGGGCTCGAGTTCCTCGTCAATTTCACCGACTACCTGGACACGGGCCTGTTCCTCGATCACCGGCCGACGCGCGCACTCATTCGCGAGCGTGCCGCGGGCCAACGTTTCCTCAACCTGTTTGCCTATACCGGGAGCGCCACGGTCTACGCCGCCGCGGGTGGCGCGCGCACGACGCTGTCCGTCGACCTGTCGAACACCTATCTCGAGTGGGCGCGCCGCAATCTCGAGCTCAACAAGTTCGGCGCCCGTGACCATCAGCTGTTGCGCGCCGACTGCGTGCGCTGGCTCGAGGCGCAGAGTGCGCTCGGCCAGCGCGGTCCCCGCTTCGGGTTGATCTTCCTCGACCCACCCACGTTTTCCCACTCGAAGAGCACGCGCGTGCTCGATTTGCAGCGCGACCACGTGCACCTGATCACGCTCGCGAGCGGCCTGCTGACGCCCCAGGGAACGCTGCTTTTCTCGACCAACGCCGAGCGCTTTCGCCTCGATCGCGAGGCGCTGGCCGCTCTCGCCATCGAGGACCTGACGGCACGCTCGATCCCGCGCGATTTCGCGCGCCACGCGCGCATCCACCAGTGCTTCGGGATCCGTCTGCATCGCGACCCGCCGACCGATGGAGACGGCAACGCGAAAAGCGCTACTTCAGATTCTTGACGCCGATCCTGAGAGCGGCGATCGCCAGGAAGACTTCGCGCAGAAAACACAACAGTGCCGCGATAAAGCTCAGCATCGCCACGATGAACATGAGCGCGATCGCCGTCGACAGGCCGAATTCCACGAAGGCGTCCACGAACAGCGCCACCACCACGAAGGCCACCAGCAGGGCGCAGATCGTGCACAGCGTGATGGCACGATTCATGAGGCGCGCGCGGCGTCCCAGGATCTGGAGTTGCTGCTGATGTGCCGGAAAGTCGGTGGCCGCGGCCGACTTTGCCGAGGCCTCCACGTCCCGCGCGCGCTCGACCACGCGCGCCAGCCGGCCGGTCAGCACGGTGAGCATGATGCCCACGCCCGACAGCAGGAACACGGGCGTCACCGCCAGCTGAATGACCTGGGCTACCGTGGAAATCTGGAAGTCCGTTCCGCCCATATGTGTCCTCCGGCTCTGTGCTACAGCAGATCGCGCAAGCGGTAGTAGAGCATGGCCAGCACCAGTGTCGGGCGGCGCAGCAGCCGGCCGCCAGGAAAATCGTGATGCGGGATGCGCGCGAAGAGATCGAACCGCTCCGCCGTCCCCGCGACGGCCTCCGCGATCAGTTTGCCGGCGATCGTCGGTGAGCGCGATGCCGTGCCCGGAGAATCCCTGCAGGAAGTACACGTTGGGTGCGAGCCGCCCGAAATGCGGGGCACGGTTCAGGGTGATATCGAGATAGCCACCCCACGAGTAGTCGATGTGCACATCCGCGAGCTGCGGGAATACGTTGAGCATCCGGGCGCGAGTCGCCCGCGCTGAAACGAGCGGATCGAGTCCCGAGTAGCTGACACGGCCGCCGAACAGGAGCCGATGATCGGCGGAGAGGCGAAAGTAATCGATGATCCAGTTGAGGTCGGTCACCGCCATGTTGTTGGCGATGAGCCGCCGCGCCCGTTCCGCGCCGAGCGGCGCCGTGGCCACGATGTAGGTGCCGACACTCATGATCTTGGAAGCGAGCCCGGGCGCCGTGTCACCCAGGTAGACGTTGCCGCTCAGCACCAGGTGGCGGCAACGCACGGTTCCTTGCGCGGTGTGGACCGTGGGCCGATCACCGGCGACGAAACGCAGCGCGCGAGTGCCCTCAAACACGCGGGCGCCCAGCCGCTGAGCCGCGGCAGCGAGCCCGAGCGTGTAATTGAGCGGGTGCAGGTGCCCGCACTGCGAATCGTAAAGGCCCGCGGTGTAGCGGCGCGTGTCGAGCAGCTCGTGCAGCTCGCTCCCCTCGATCAAGCGCGCGGAGCGGTAGCCGTAGTCGCGCTCGAGCTGTTCGGCCCATTCGATCAGCTCGACTCTGTGCCGCGGCTTGATGGCCGCGAGCATCTGTCCATCCGCCCAGTCGCAGGCGATCGAATGGCGGCGGATCAGCTCACGAGTGAGCGCCAGCGCCTCGACCGTCACGTCCCAGAGCGCGCGTGCTGTTTTGGCGCCGACCATCCGCTCGATCTTGTCCTGGCTGCTCGAGAATCCCGGCAGCACTTGCGCGCCGCTGCGACCCGAGGCTCCCCAGCCGATGCACTTGTCCTCGAGCAGGACGACGTCATAACCACGCTCGGCGAGATGCAGCGCGCTCGAGCAGCCGGCGATGCCGCCGCCGATCACGCAGACGTCGCAATCGACGTCACCCGCGAGGGCCGGCCATGGCGGTGCGGGATTCGCCGTGGCCGCGTAGTAGGACTTGATGTGCTCGGCCGGCATGGCGCTCTGTTTAATATTCTGCGAAGGCTTGGTCACCTTGACTTTCGCGAGGATAGCGGGGCCCACCCGCTCCCGGCAAACATGCGGCGCCGCAATAGAATCGCCTAAGCCTTGGAATCTCTGCATTCTTTGGCCCCCTGCACCAAGGGGCCAGTCGCCAGGCGAGGGGATGTGGTGTAATGCCCCGGTTCTGAACGCCTGCGGCTCTCGCGGGCTGTTTAAAATAATTAACATGCGTGCAACAAAGCCCTTTATCGGGATACCGGCCGACCGTCGCCTGTTGGGCCATCACTAGTTTCACGTGGTGGGCGAGAAGTACATCGCCGCGGTGCGTGACGCGGCCGATGCGATACCGGTCCTGATTCCCGCGCTCGGCCCGCAGCTCGAGCCCAATGTGTTGCTCGAGCGCTTCGACGGCATTCTGCTCACCGGCAGCGCCGTCGAACGTCGAGCCGCATCACTACAGCGGGCCGCCGAGCGAGCCCGGGAACGCTGCACGACCCGGATCGCGACGCGACGACGCTGCCGATGATTCCGCAGGTCATCGAAGGCGGCATGCCGCTGCTGGCGATCTGCCGCGGCTTCCAGGAGATGAACGTCGCCTTCGGCGGCACGCTCTGGCAGAAGCTGCACGAGGTCGACGGGTTGCGAGATCATCGCGAGGACCTGAAGGCGCCGCTCGAGGAGCAGTACGGACCGGCGCACGAAGTCGTGCTGACGCCGGGCGGCGTGCTGCGCAGGCTGGCGGGCAGGACCGCATCACGTCAATTCGCTGCATTCGCAGGGCGTGCAGACGCTGGGCGCGACCTCGACGTCGAGGCGCGCGCGCCGGACGGCGTCATCGAGGCCTTCCGCGTCGCGCACGCGCCGTCGCTTCGCGCTCGCCGTGCAATGGCATCCCGAGTGGCAGTTCAGTGAGCAACCCTTTCTCGCGCGCGCTGTTCGCGGCCTTCGGCGCAGCGAGTCGCGAGCGCGCCGAGGAGCGCAAAGCCGGTCATCGCTATGCCAGCGTCATCCAGCAATTCTTCAAGGAACACGGCATCTCGGAAGTCGAGGCGATCATTCCCGACATGGCCGGCGTGCCGCGCGGCAAGATCATGCCGGCGGAAAAGTTCGCCGAAGAGGAGGGCATGCGCCTGCCGGAGAGCATCTTCCTGCAGACCGTGACCGGCGAGTACCCGGACGAAGAGCAGCGCCATCAGTCCGTCCGAGATCGACATCGTGCTCAAGGCCGATCCGAACACGATCCGCGTCGTGCCGTGGGCGGCCGAGCCGACCGCGCAGGTGATCCACGACAGCTTCTATTCGGACGGCGCGGCCGGTGACGATGGCGCCGCGCTACGTGCTGCAGCACGTGCTGGACCTGTACGCGCAGCACGGCTGGGAGCCGGTGGTGGCGCCCGAGCTCGAGTTCTTCCTGGTCGAGCCGAACATCGATTCCGACTACCCGCTGAAGCCGCCGGTCGGCCGCTCCGGGCGTCCCGGAGATCGGCCGGCAGTCGTACTGCATCGCCGCGGTCAACGAGTTCGACCCGCTGTTCGACGACATGTACGCGTTCTGCGAGGCGCAGGACATCGAGATCGACACGCTGATCCACGAGGACGGCGCCGCGCAGATGGAGATCAACCTGCTGCACGGCGAACGCGCTGTCGCTCGCCGACCAGGTGTTCCTGTTCAAGCGCACGGCGCGCGAGGCGGCGCATGCGCCACAAGATGTATGCGACGTTCATGGCGAAGCCGATGGCGCGCGAGCCGGGCAGCGCCATGCACGTGCACCAGAGCATCATCGATCGCAAGCACCGGCAACAACGTCTTCAGCGACGCCGACGGGCCGGCCGTCGCCCGCTGTTCTTCTCGCACATCGCGGGCCTGCAGAAGTACCTGCCGGCGGCGATGTCGCTGTTCGCGCCGAACGTCAATTCGTACCGGCGCATCACGCGGCACTACTCGGCGCCGATCAACAGCCAGTGGGGCTACGACAACCGCACCGCGGGCCTGCGCGTGCCGATGTCGACGCCCGGCCGCGCGGCGCGTCGAGAACCGCATCGCCGGCGCCGACGCCAACCCCTATCTCGCCATCGCGGCCTCGCTGGCCTGCGGCTACCTCGGCATGGTCGAGGGGCTGAAGCCGTCCGAGCCGATCTCCGGCAGCGCCTACGATCTGCCGTTCTCGCTGCCGCGGAACATCGAGGACTCGCTGCGCCTGCTGCGCGACTCGCGGCCGCTGATCGACATCCTCGGCGAGCGCTTCGTGATCGCCTACGCGGCGGTCAAGGAGAACGAATACGAGACGTTCCTGCAGGTCATCAGCTCCTGGGAACGCGAGCACCTGCTGCTGAACGTCTAGACCGGCGTCCGCACCATGGACTATGATCGGCCGGGGCCGCTGACTCCCGTGTGCGCGACGCTGCGCCGTGAGCTCCGCTGCCCGCGAGCGCCGCCACTCGACGAATCGGGCCACCAACGGGGAGATATCGCTCCAATGAACAGCCCGGTTCGCACTGTCTTGACGGCCTGCGCTGATCGCGCTGGCCGTCGCCGCCTGCGGCAAGAAGGAGCAAGCGAAGCAGGCGCAGCAGCCCGGTGCGGCTGCCGCAGGAAGAGAAGGTCCTGCACGTCTTCAACTGGTCCGACTACATCGCCGAGGACACGGTCCCGAACTTCGAGAAGCAGACCGGCATCAAGGTCACCTACGACGTCTTCGACTCGAACGACGTGCTGGAGACGCGCCTGCTGGCCGGTAACTCCGGCTTCGACGTGGTGGTGCCGTCGGCCTCGTTCCTCGAGCGGCAGATCAAGGCCGGCGTGTTCCAGAAGCTCGACAAGAGCCAGCTGCCGAACCTGCAGCAACATGGACGCGGACATCATGAACCGGGTCGGCGCTGCACGACCCGAACAACGAGTACTCCGTGCCCTACCTGTGGGGCACGACCGGCATCGGCTACAACGAGGACAAGATCAAGAAGATCCTCGGCGACGCGCGGCCGGACAGCTGGAACTACATCTACGATCCGAAGCTGGCCGCCAAGTTCAAGGACTGCGGCATCTCGCTGCTCGACGCGCCGGACGAGATCGCTCAAGACGGTGCTCGCGTGGATGGGCCGCGATCCGAACAGCCAGAAGGAAGAGGACCTGAAGGCGGCGGAAGCGAAGCTGATGCCGATCCGCCCGTTCGTCCGCAAGATCCACTCCTCGCAGTACATCGACGACCTCGCGAACGGCGACATCTGTGCATCGCGGTCGGCTGGAGCGGCGACATCCTGCAGGCGCGCGACCGCGCCGACGAGGCCGGCCAGGGCGTGAAGATCAAGTACGCGATCCCGAAGGAAGGCACGATCGTGTGGTTCGACATGCTGGCGATCCCGGCGGACGCCAAGCATCCGAAGAACGCGCACGCGTTCATCAACTACCTGATGGAGTCCGCAGGTGCGCGGCCAACAACTCGAACTTCGTGAACTACGCCAACGGCAACGCGCGCGTCGCTCGCGATGGTCGAGCGACGACGGTGAAGAACGACCCGGGCATCTACCCGACGCCGGAAGTGAAGGCGAAGCTGTTCCCGTCGCTGCGCGTACGGCGAGGACTTCCAGCGGCTGATGAACCGGATGTGGACCAAGTTCCAGACCGGACAGTAAGACCTAAGGACGCGTGGCATGCGACTGGCCGCAGCCCGACGCGCACCTCATGGCCGCAGCAACGCCGATACAACCGGCCGCAGCAGAAGATCGAGCCGTCTGGAACGATCCGCAGGCCGCGCCCTACATCAGCATCGAGAGCGTCACGAAGAAGTTCGGCGAGTTCGTCGCCGTCAACGACGTCTCGCTGAAGATCTATCGCGGCGAGCTGTTCTGCCTGCTCGGCGGCTCGGGCTGCGGCAAGACCACGCTGCTGCGCATGCTGGCCGGGTTCGAAGAGCCGACCACCGGGCGCATCTCCATCGACGGCGTCGACATGACCGGCATCCCGCCGTACGAGCGGCCGGTCAACATGATGTTCCAGTCGTACGCGCTGTTCCCGCACATGACGGTCGAGCAGAACGTCGCGTTCGGCCTGAAGCAGGACGGCCTGCCGAAGCGCGAGATCGCGACGCGCGTCGCCGACATGCTCAACCTCGTGAAGCTGACGCAGTTCGCCAAGCGCAAGCCGCATCAGCTCTCCGGCGGCCAGCGCCAGCGCGTCGCGCTGGCGCGCTCGCTGGTGAAGCGGCCGAAGCTGCTGCTGCTCGACGAGCCGCTGGGCGCGCTCGACAAGAAGCTGCGCGAGCACACGCAGTTCGAGCTGGTCAATCTGCAGGAGCAGCTCGGCGTCACCTTCATGGTCGTGACGCACGACCAGGAAGAGGCGATGACGCTCGTCGACGCGCATCGGCGTGATGGATCGCGGGCGCATCGTGCAGATCGGCACGCCGAAGGACATCTACGAGTATCCGAACTGCAAGCTTCGTCGCCGAGTTCATCGGCAACGTCAACATGTTCGCAGGGCCAGCATGATCGAGGACGAGCCCGACCACGTGCGGATCGCGACGCCGGAGACTGGACGGCACGATCTACGTCGATCACGGCGTCAGCGCTGCGCTCGGATGCCGTCGTGTGGGCGGCGGTGCGGCCGGAAAAGATCCAGCTCTCGCGTCGAGCCGCCGCAGCAGCACGGACAACGTCGCGCGCGGCGTCGTCAAGGAGATCGCCTACATGGGCGACATGTCGCATCTACCTGGTGCAGCTCGGCAGCGGCAAGATGATGCGCGTGACGCAGCCGAACGCGTACCGGCACGCCGACGACGCATCACCTGGGACCAGCACGGTGTACCTGCACTGGCACGCTTCCAGCCCGGTGGTGCTGCTCGAATGAGCGCGCGCGCCGAGGTGTCCGCATCCGCAGCGCCGCAGCGCTCGGCGTGCAGCTTGCTGCTGCGCTTCCTCGAGAACCTGCCGCCGTACCGCTGGACGCGCTCGCGGCTGCGTGCACTGGGGCGTCACCGGTCGCACGCTGGTCATCGCCATCCCGTACCTGTGGCTGCTGCTGTTCTTCCTGATCCCGTTCGTGATCGTGCTGAAGATCGGCTTCTCCGAGACGCAGATCGCGCTGCCGCCGTACCAGCCGCTGTTCGCGTGGACGCAGGACAAGATCCTCGCAGATCAAGCTCAACTCGACAACTTCCTGTACCTGGTCGACAGACAGCCTGTACTGGCGCGCGTATCTGAACTCGCTGAAGATCGCCGCGGTCTCGACGATCCTGTGCCTGCTGGTCGGCTACCCGATGGCCTACGCGCATCGCGCGCGCCAGCACCACGTGGCGCAACATCCTGCTGATGATGGTGATCCTGCCGTTCTGGACCTCGTTCCTGCTGCGCGTGTACGCCTGGATCGGCATCCTCAAGAACAACGGCGCTCATCAACAACTTCCTGATGTGGCTCGGCGTGATCGACGAGCCGCTGGTCATGCTGCAGACCGACTTCGCGATCTACGTCGGCATCGTCTACTCGTACCTGCCGTTCATGATCCTGCCGCTGTACGCCAGCCTGGAGAAGATGGACCTGACGCTGCTCGAGGCGGCCGCGGATCTCGGCTGCGCGGCCGTGGAAGGCGTTCGTGCAGATCACGCTGCCGCTGTCGATCCAGGGCATCATCGCCGGCTCGCTGCTGGTGTTCATTCCGGCGGTCGGCGAGTTCGTGATCCCCGCGCTGCTCGGCGGCCCGGAGCAGCTGATGATCGGCAAGGTGCTGTGGACCGAGTTCTTCAGCAATCGCGACTGGCCGGTCGCGAGCGCGGTGGCGATCGCGCTGCTGATGCTGCTGCTGATCCCGATCGTGCTGCTGCAGCGGGCGCAGGCAGCCGAGGCGCGAGGCACGTAGCGATGAGCAGGAACATCACTGCGTTCCGTGCTCACGCACGCTCGTGTCTCGGCTTCATCTTCCTGTACGGGCCGATCCTGTCGCTGATCGTCTATCTCGTTCAACAAGTCGCGCCTGGTGACGGTGTGGGGCGGATTCTCGACGCAGTGGTACGGCCGGCTGTTCCAGAACCAGCAGATCCTCGACGCGGCGTGGCTGTCGCTGCAAGATCGCGGCGATCAACGCGACCGGCGCCGTGATCCTCGGCACGCTCGCCGGGCTCGGCGCTGGCGCGCTTCGGCAAGTTCAAGGGCCGCGCGCTGCTCTCCGAGCATGACGACCGCGCCGCTGGTGATGCCGGAAGTGATCACCGGCCTGTCGCTGCTGCTGCTGTTCGTCGCGATGGAGCAGGTGTTCGGCTGGCCCGCAAGGGCGCGGCATCACGACGATCACGATCGCGCACATCACGCTGACGCTGGCCTACGTCACGGTCATCGTGCAGTCGCGGCTCGCGACGCTCGACGATTCGCTCGAAGAGGCGGCGATGGATCTCGGCGCGCGCCCCGGCGAAGGTGTTCTTCGTCATCACGCTGCCGATCATCGCGCCGGCGCTGATCTCCGGCTGGCTGCTGGCCTTCACGATTTCGCTCGACGACCTGGTGATCACCAGCTTCGTCTCCGGCCCGGGCTCGAGCACGCTGCCGATGGTGATATTCTCGAAGGTGCGCCTCGGCGTGAGTCCCGACATCAACGCGCTCGCGACCATCATGGTGCTGCTCGTGACCATCGGCGTCATTGGCTCCGCGGTGTGGATGCAGCGCCAGGAACGCATCCGCCAGCGCGATGTCCAGATGGCGAAGGCGGCGAATGAGTAGCGATGGTCTTCATTGGAATCGACGTCGGCGGTAGCTCGATCAAGGGCGCGCCGGTGGATGTCTCGAGTGGCGCGCTCACTGCGCCCCTGGCCGCGGTGCCCACGCCTTCACCTGCCACGCCGACTGCGGTGGCTGGCGCGATCGCCAACCTCATCGCGCCACTGCCGCCTTCCACGCCAGTCGGCATCGCGGTCCCGAGCGTGGTCAAGCGCGGAGAGACGTGGACCGCGGCCAATATCGATGCCAGCTGGATCGGTGCGAACATGGCGCAGTTGAGCAGCGAAATCCTCGGACAGTCCGTGGTGGTCCTGAACGATGCCGACGCGGCGGGTATTGCCGAAATGCGCCTGGGCGCCGGGCGCGGTGAGCGCGGCGTGGTGTTGTTGCTGACCTTCGGCACCGGGATCGGCAGCGCGCTCTTCGTCGACGGGCAACTCGTGCCCAACACCGAACTGGGACACCTCGAGGTCGGCGGACGCGAGGCCGAGCACTTCGCTTCCGGTCGCGTACGCACCGCGGAAGGGCTCGACTGGCCGCAATGGGCCGGGCGCGTGAACGCGGTATTGGCGGCATATCAGCGCGTCCTGTGGCCCGACGTGTTCATCCTCGGCGGCGGCGTGACGGAGCGCTACGAACAATTCGCGCACTTGCTCGAGTCGCCCGCGCGCATCGTGCCGGCGCACTTTCGGGCGCACGCGGGCATCGTAGGCGCGGCGCTGGCCGCCTCGGAATCCGACACCCCGAGCGCGTCTGCGTGAAGCGATTTCCCTCCAAGCTCCCCGACGTCGGCACCACTATCTTCACGGTGGTCACCCAGCGCGCGCAGGAGCTCGGTGCAATCAACCTGGCGCAGGGCTTCCCGGACTACGACATCTCGCCCGATCTCGCGGCGCTCCTCGACAAGCATGTGCGCGCGGGGCGCAACCAGTACGCACCCATGACGGGTGTCGGGGAACTGCGCGAGGCGATCGCACGCAAGATTGCACGCAGCTACCAGGTGGGAGTCGACCCGGAACGCGAGATCACCGTCACGGTGGGAGGAACCGAGGCGCTGTTCTCCGCGATCAGCGCGACGATCGCGACCGGCGACGAGGCGATCATGTTCGACCCGGCGTACGACTCCTACGATCCGGCGGTGCGGCTCACCGGCGGCCGCTGCGTGCACCTGCCGCTCGAGCCGCCGCGGTTCGAGCTGCCGTGGGAGCGCCTGCGCGCGGCAATTACACCGCGCACGCGGCTGGTGATCATCAACAACCCGCACAACCCGGCCTGCCGCGCGCTCGATCGCGCCGACCTCGATACGCTGGCCGAGCTCCTGCGACCGACGGATGCATTGCTGCTGGCGGACGAAGTGTACGAGCACATCGTGCTCGACGGCCGCCGCCACCACTCGGTGCTGGCGCATCCGGAGCTGCGTGAGCGCAGCTTCGCGGTGTTTTCCTTCGGCAAGACCTTCCATGCCACCGGCTGGCGCCTCGGCTATTGCGTCGCGCCGCCGGAGCTCACCGCCGAGTTCCGCAAGGTGCATCAATTCAACACCTTCTCGGTGTTTGCGCCGGAGCAGTACGCGATCGCCGAGTATCTCGATCGCTATCCCGAACGGCTCGAGGAATTGCCAGGCTTCTTCCAGCGCAAGCGCGATCTCTTCTGCGGGCGGCTCGAGGGGTCCGGTTTCACCTGGCTGCCGGCGCAGGGCACCTATTTCCAGCTGCTCGACTTCAGCGCGCTGAGCGCTGCGGACGACCTGGCGTTCGCCGATACGTTGCTGCGCGAAGCGGGTGTCGCAGCCATTCCCCTGGCGCCCTTCTATCAGGCTGCGCCCAAGCTAACGGTGCTGAGGTTCTGCTTCGCGAAGCGCGATGAGACGCTCGCGCAAGGGGCCGAACGACTGCGTGCGTGGCGCCCGGGGTCACACCGCAGCTGACTTCGCGTCGCCCGGGTACCTCCGGCGCATCAAATTCCCTTCCCCAGGCCCTTGGCTGTGCTTGTGTCACGTCTTTGACAGAAGCCTGCCTCCGCCCGTCGCACCATCGGCCCCGAGGCTGATGGATACACCGACGCCTCGACAGGAAACATCCAAGGAGCACGCACATGGGCATTTTCGGAATCTCGGGCTTGAAGGGACCGGTCAGCGCCGCGCTGGCGGTGACCCTGACCTCACTGCTCGCCTGGGCGTTCGCGTCTTCGACCGCGAATATTGAGTGGCTCGGAAGCCATGCCGTGTCGACGACGGTGGTCGCCGTCAACGCCGCGTCCAGCCACATGCAAAACGCCTGAACTGCTGCTGACCGGGCTCAGACCCGGCGCAGTCACTGGGCGCGCTCAAGCGCGCCGAGGGGGGTCGAATGGTCTTCGAATGGAAAGGTTTGCTGCTCGCGCTCATCGCGACCGTCATCGGCGTGTCTGCCGACGCGTTGCTCAAGCTCGCGAGCGCGGAGCGCAGTGCGTTCTGGAATCGCTGGTTTCTCGCGGGTTGCCTGCTGACAGCCGGATTCGCCGTCGTGTGGGTGTTGCTCATGCAGAATATGAAGCTCGCCACCGCGGGCGTTTTCTATGCGGCGACCAGCGCCTTGCTGCTGGTGGCCATCGGCACGATCTTCTTTGGTGAGCGGCTCACCCCCGGAGAAACGACGGGCGTGGTGATGGCCGCCTGCGCCGTAGTGTTGCTGGGACGGGTGGCCTAGAAGACAGGGGTCATGGCGCAGGTTCCGGCGCGGGCTTGCGCGCGCCTTCGATCATCTCGATCCAGCTCGCGAAGCCATCGAGCAGTTTCTCGAGCCCGTGCCGCGTGCGCTCGTCGACGAGGCGGCCGGAAGCGTCGAACGTCTTCGCTCCCTCGCGCACGAACAGCATCGGCGCGTGCATGACCAGCGCCTCGGTCGCCGTCAACGTCTGCCGCAACGCGGCCTGCGACAGGCGCGTGCCCCACTGACCGGCCGTGACGCCCATGATGGCCACGGGCTTGCCTATCAGCGGCTCACCGACACTCGCGCGCGACAGCCAGTCGATGGCGTTCTTGAGCACACCGGGTATCGAGTGGTTGTACTCGGGCGTGGCGATGAGCACTCCGTCCGCGGCCGCGACGGCGGCCACCAGTTGCCGCACGCCCTGCGGCGCCGCCTCGAGGGGGCCTTCCGTGTCCTCGCTGAACAACGGCACGTCGGCAAGACTGCCGTAAATGTCGATTGTCATGCCTGCGCGCGCGCTGGCTTTCGCCGCTTCGAGCAGCGCCCGATTGTAGGAACCGCGGCGCAGGCTGCCGGGCACCGCCAGGACTCTCTTCACTACGAGACCTCCAAGGACATCGCCGCGCCATCGGCCTGCCAGGAATCGATCAGCAGCAGGAGCGCCGAGACGATGAGCGTCGCACCCATGAAGCGATCGAAGTACAGGCGAAACCGCGGTCGACGCAGGCGCGCGGTCAATAGTGCGCCCGAAAGCGCCCACACCGCCAGACACGCCGCGGGGACGACGATGAAGATCGCGACCAGCAACATCGTGGCGAGCGCGGAACTGCCGGCCGCCTGCGCCGACGCGACTGCGGTGAGCACCATCGCCCAGCCCTTCGGATTGAGAAACTGAAAGACGAGCAGCCCGGTGAAACTCGAGCGCGCGGCCGGGCCCGCGTCGGACAGGCCGGTTTCGGCCGCGTGCGTAAGGAACATGCGCGCACCGAGGTAGCAGAGGTATGCACAGCCGGCGACCGACAACCACAGCCGCGACAGTGGCGCCGCTGCGAGAGTGGCGCCCAGCCCGGCAATCGAGATCGCGACCATAACGAGGGAACCAAGCACGACGCCGGCGATAGCCGGCAGCGCGCCGGTAAAGCCGCGCTGTGCCGCCACGGTCATGACCGCGACATTGTTCGGGCCCGGCGTGATCGCCGAGACGCCTACCAGGGCCACCAGGCCGATTGCCACGCTCATGTCGCTCACCTTGGTCTTTTCGGCAGACCGCTATCCGCTGGCTGTTCACGCACTCTGTGGTCTATCCGTGGGCGATTCTCAGCGAAAGCGCTGTTCTCATCCGCGCCTCTTTTGGTCTACTCTTGAGACCAGTGATCGATCTGCCCCTCAACGCGCTGCGGGCCTTTGCGCTGGTCTACTCCGAAGGCGGCGTTCGCGCCGCGGCGCGCCGGCTGGGCGTGGCGCATTCCTCGGTCAGCCGCCATCTGGGCGAGCTGGACGCGTGGCTGGGCCGTTCGCTGATCCTGGAAAACGCGGGTCGGCGCGGCCTGGTATTCAGCCCGCAGGGCGAGGCTCTCGGCCGCGCGCTCATGCTGGGCCTCGGCGAAATCGAGCGTGCCGCGCAGGCCTTGCGCGATACGCGTTCCGCCGCTGCCGTGACGCTTTCGACTTCTCCGTCAGTGGCCGGGCGCTGGCTGCTTCCGCGCCTCGCCGCGTTCGAGACCGCGCACCCGCGCATCGAGCTTTCCGTGCTCGTCGACCAGCGGCTCGCCGACCTGCGCTCGGGTGAGATCGACCTTGCCATCCGCATGGGTCGCGGCGACTGGCCGGACGTGCGCTGCGAGCCGCTGATGGATGACGAGCTGTACCCCGTGATGAGTCCCGCGTACTGGAACGAGGCCGGGAGGCCACGCAAGCGCGAGCACCTGACCGGCCTCAAGCTGCTGCACGATCGAGATCCCAACGCGTCGTGGGAGCTGTGGCGTCAGGCGCACGGGCCGACGTCGCTGGCGGCTCGCCGCGGGCCCCACTTCGCTTCGTCGGATCTGGTGCTGCGCGCCGCGATTCTCGGTCGGGGTGTCGCGCTTGCGCGCCATCGCCTGGCAATCAGCGATGTCGATTCCGGCTTACTCTTGCGTCCGTTTGGCGATCTCGGCGTGAAGCTCGGCACGGCGTACTGGATCGTGCTGCCCAAGCACTCGCGTGTGCGGCCTGCGGCCATGACCGCGGTCGCGTGGCTGAAGGGGCAGGCGCGGGGATAGCTCGCCTCCCGCTTGCGCGCCTCGTTGGAAAAATGGAGTCTGACCCCTTTTTCTACCGCAGCCCCGTCTCGTGGCGCGCAATGACCAGGCGCTGGATCTCGCTGGTGCCTTCGTAGATCTCGGTGATCTTGGCATCGCGGAAGTAGCGCTCCAGCGGCATCTCCTTGCTAGTAGCCCATGCCGCCATGGATCTGCAGCGCCTGGTGGGTGATCTACATCGCGGACTCGGAAGCGAAGAGCTTCGCGATCGCTCGCTTCGCAGCGTATTGCGCCGCCGCCCTTGCGCGCGGCTTCGCCCTTGTTCCATGCAGCGCGCAACGTGAGCAGCGTGAAGCCTCCAGGCGGCATTTCATGTCGGCGATCTTCGCCTGGATCATCTGGAACGAGCCGATCGGCATGCCGAACGCGTTGCGTTCGCGCGCGTACTGCACGGCTCGCCTCGTAGGCCGCGCGCGCGATGCCGAACGCCTGCGCCGCGATGCCGACTGCGTCCGGCATCGAGCACGGCCATCGCGATCTCGAATCCCTGGCCTTCCTCGCCGAGGCGATTCTCCACCGGGCAACGGTAGTCCACGAACTCGATCTCGCACGTGGCCGAGGCGCGGATGCCGAGCTTCGGCTCGGTCTTGCCGCGCACGAAACCCGTGCTGCCCGGTATCGATGAGGAAGGCGGTGATGCCCTTGCGCCTTGCGCTCCGGCTGGGTGATCGCGAACAGCACCATGTACTTGAGCCACCGGTCCCGAGGTGATCCAGGACTTCTTGCCGTTGATCAGGTAATGCGAGCCGTCCTTGGAAAGGACCGCGCGGGTGCGCATGCGCCGCCGCGTCCGACCCGGACTGCGGCTCGGTGAGCGCCGTAGCGCCCACGGCCTTGCCCGTGGCCACCGGCGTAACGAACTCGCGCTGCTGGCGCTCGGTGCCGAACTTCAGGATGCCGTTGCAGTAGAGCGAGTTGTTGACCGAAATGATGGTCGAGTGCGCGGCGTCCGCGGCCGCGATCTCCTCGATCACGAGCACGAAGCTGACCGGCATCGAGGCCGGCGCCGCCGTATTCCTCGGGGATCTCGATGGCCATGAACCCGAGCTCGCCGGCCTTGGCGATCGTCGCGACCGGAAACTCGCCACTGGCGTCGTGCTTCGCCGCGACCGGCACGATCTCGTTCTGGGCGAACTCGCGCGCCGCGGCCTGGATCATCGATTGCTCTTCGGTGAGGCGGAAATCCATGGAAATTCCTGTCGGGCCGGGGAGGGCTGTATTCTAGGGCAACTCTGCACAGGTCTCATGTGCTGCAATTCCCATGAAGCATCCGACGCGCGTCAATCATCCGCCCGAGATCAAGGTACCCGAGGACAACCGCTCGCTGGTCGCGCCGATCTACCAGTCGGTGAAATTCGAGTTCGACACGGTCGCGGAGACTGAGCGCGTCTATCGCGGCGAGCGCGCCGGGTTCCACTACTCGCGCCGCTCCAATCCCACGGTCCGCCAGCTCGAAGTGCTGGTGGCCGAGCTCCAGGGGCGTGAGGATGCGTTGGCGACGAGCTTCCGGCGTTGCCGCGACCGGGCATTGCCTGCTGGGCCTGCTCAAGCAGGGCGACCATGTCTTGAGCTTCATCGAGACCTACGGGCCGACGCGCTACCTGGTGCAGCGCATCCTCGGGCGCTTCGGTGTGAGCCATACGCTGCTGTCCATCGACGACCAGCCGGGCATCGAGCGCGTGCTGAGCGAGCGACCGACCCGACTGATCGTGTTCGAGACGCCCACCAACCCGGTGACAAAAATTGCGGACCTCGCCCGGCTCATCGAGCTGGCGAAACGGCATGGCGCGCTCACGCTGCTCGACAACACCTTCGCGGGCTTTCACAACCACGGCCAGTACGACATCGACCTCTACGTGCACAGCCTCACCAAGTACGCGTCCGGCCATGGTGACGTGATGGGCGGCGCGGTGATTGCGCGCGCCGACCTGATCCGCGCGCTGCGCACGGACTTCGCCACGCTGGGTGCGGTGCTCGATCCGCATGCTGCGTTCCTGATCGTGCGCGGACTGAAGACATACTTCCTGCGCAATCGCGAGCAGTGCGCCAACGCGATGTGCGTCGCCGCGTTCCTGGCGGCGCACGCCGATGTCGAGCGGGTTCACTTTCCCGGTCTGGAATCCCATCCGCAGCACGCCCTCGCGCGCACGCAGATGCACGACTTCGGCAGCATCGTGTCCTTCGACATCCGGGGCGGCGCGCAGGCGGGGCGCCGGTTCGCCGATTGCCTCAAGCTGTTCGCCAAGACTGCCAGCCTGGGCTCCACGGAATCACTCGTCATGGCCCCGCAGATGCTGCGCTCACGCGACCTCACGCCGGAGCAGGAGCGGCTCTCAGGGATGACGGAGGGAACGATCCGCCTGTCGGTCGGCATCGAGGATGTCGAGGATCTGCTCGCCGACCTGCGGCAGGCTTTCGAACAGGCCCACGCCGCGGCGTGATCAGCGCCGCAACAGCCACAGGATCAGCGATACCAGCATCAGCGTTCGTCGGGCGCCTTGAGGTAGTTGACGATGATGACCAGGTCCTCGGTTCCAACCTGCTTCAGCCCGTGAGTGCTGCCCACGCGCGTCAGCATGGCAGTGCCCGGTCCGACCGCATGCTTGACGCCGTCGAGCGTGAATTCGCCGCGGCCACTGATCACGTAGTAGATCTCGTCCTTGTCGTGCGGATGACTGCCGATGGCGGCGCCGGGATGCAGCGCCCGCTTGCGGAACACGATTGGAAACTGCGGCGCATCCGCAAAGAACGGGTACGCAGTCGTCGTGCCGCCGCCCTCGTGCGGCGCGGGTTGCGACACCGCGATGTCGCTGTCGCGCTGGATCTGTGATGGATGAGCCTGTCCCTCGACCGCGGCCGCCGGATCGCCTGCCGAGACGCCGCCGCACACAGCAGCCGTGACCAGGATTGCCGGGAATGCTCGCTTCATGTTTTCACTCCAGTGCTGTGATCGGGGAAAGGGCTAGTAGCTGCTCGCGACCCGCACGCGGTGTGGGTGGTAGGGCAGCACTTCCATCACGTCGCCCTCGCGATGGTGTTGCTGCACGTGGCGCCAGAAGTCCGCCGTCAGGATCTCGCCATGCGTGTCGAGGAAGACCTGCTTGAGATGGGCGCTGAAGCCGAGGAACGCCATGAAGGTCTCCGGAAACACATCGTTGTCGGCCACGTAGTACCAGGTCTCGCCGCGCATCTCGTCTTCGTCGTGCGTGGCTTGCGGGACGTCGCGGAAATGGCAGTCGGTCACCTGGCAGAGCTCGTCGTAGTCGTAGAAGATCACCCGCCCGTGGCGCGTCACGCCGAAGTTCTTGAGCAACAGGTCGCCCGCAAAGATGTTGGTGTAGGCGAGATCGCGGATGGCCTGTCCGTAGTCGAGCACGGCCAGCTCCGCCAGCGCCCCGGATTGGTCACGCAGGAACAGGTTGAGGGGTGTCATCCGCCTCTCGATATAGAGGTGATCGAAGATCACGTCCGCCCCCTCGATATGCACGGTGGAAGCGGTCTCGGTGGTCAGCTCCGAGAGCAGGTCCGGCGCGAAGCGGTCCCTGGGGAATCGCAGGTGGCGGAACTCCTGCGCGTCCACCAGGCGACCGGCGCGGTCGTGCTTGAAGACCATCTCGTACTTGGCCATGACGTCCTGTCGCAGGATGTTTTTCGGTGGTGCAAAGCGGTCACGGATGACCTTGAACACGACGTCGAACGAGGGCAGCGTGAAGCACACCATGACCAGCCCGCGGTCGCCGGGCGCGTGCACGAACTGGTCGCTGGAGCGTTGCAGGTGCGCGAAGAGCTCGCGATAGCGCTCGGTCTTGCCCTGCTTGGCCCGCCCCAGCACGGTGAACAGCTCGCTCACGGGCTTGCGCGGCAGCATCGACTTGAGAAACAGCACCGCCTCGCCCACGCGCTCGAGGTCGACGTGGAAATATGAGCGCGTGAAGCTGAATACGATGCTCACGTCCTCCTCGCGCATCATGACCGCATCCACCAGCACCCCGCCGTCGGTATTCTTGAGCGCAATGACCAGCGGCAAGCTCCAGTCACGCCCCTGCACGCGGCCCACCAGGTACGCACGGGTCATCTGGTAGAACACCGGGCGGATGATCTCCACCTGCTGCACCATGCGGCGCTCGTGGTGCTGCTCGCAGTAGGCTGCCGCCTCGGCGGCGACATATCTCACGCTGCGATCGAAGTCCTTCCACGGCGTGCGGAAGCGGAAATCGGTGAGCACCTGCTCGAACAGGAGCTCCAGCGAGCCACGATTGACGTAGACGTTGGTGACGACGTGCGTGGTGATGCTGCCGAGCGGGTCGAGGTCGAGGGCGACGAACTCCAGGTCGGAGGCCACGCCCACGGTCCCGAACAGGCGCCGCGTGATCGAGCTGAAAAACGTCTTGTTGAATTCGGTGTCGGGGAGCAACTCGACCACCCCGACGAAATGACGGCGGATCTCGCGCCACAAGCCCCGATCGAGCACCTCGTCGCCGAGCCTCGGCCGGAGCTGCGCGATGGTGGCGTTCACGAAGCGGTCGTAGAGCTCGATGCGCTCGACCACGTCCCGCTGACTGCCGCGCCAGTCGCGTTCCTCGAAGCGCTGCGGGGCCCGCCGCGTGATGGCGCGAAATTCGTTGTTGTAGTCGACGAAGGCGGCGGCGATGTAGTGAGCGGCGGCCAGTGGATCCGTTGCCACGATTGCGATGCCGGCTACATGTTCCTGATCAATGCGTCGGCGAACTCGCTGGTCTTGACCTGCTTGGCGCCTTCCATCAGGCGTGCGAAGTCGTAGGTCACGATGCGCTGCTCGATGGTGCGATCCATGCCGGTAATGATCGCATCGGCGGCCTCCGTCCAGCCCATGTAACGCAGCATCATCTCGCCCGAGAGGATCACCGAACCCGGATTGACCACGTCGAGGTTGGCGTACTTGGGCGCCGTGCCATGCGTCGCCTCGAACACCGCATGCCCCGTCATGTAGTTGATGTTGCCGCCCGGAGCGATGCCGATGCCGCCCACCTGCGCGGCCAGCGCATCCGAGAGGTAGTCGCCGTTCAGATTCATGGTGGCGATCACGTCGAATTCGTCCGGCCGCGTCAGCACCTGCTGCAGCGTGATGTCGGCGATCGCATCCTTGATGATGACCTTGCCCGCTTGCTTGGCCGCTTCCTGCTCGGCGTTGGCTTCCTTGTCGCCCTTGGAGGCGCGGGTGCGCTCCCATTGCTCCCAGGTGTAGGTGCGATCCGGGTACTCGCGCTCCGCCAGCTGATATGACCAGTTGCGGAACGCGCCCTCGGTGAACTTGATGATGTTGCCCTTGTGGACGATGGTCACGCTCTTGCGCTGGTTCGCGAGCGCGTACTCGATCGCCGCGCGGAACAGCCGCTCGGTGCCCTCGCGTGAAATGGGCTTGAGGCTGATGGCGGTCGATTCGGGGAAGCGAATCTTGTTGAACTGTTTCGGGAACGCCTGCTTGAAGAGCTCCAGGAACTTGCGGTTGTCCTCGCTCCCCGCTTCGAATTCGATCCCGGCGTAGATGTCCTCGGTGTTCTCACGGAAGATCACCATGTCGACCTTCTCGGGATGCTTGACCGGTGAAGGGACGCCCTTGAACCACCGCACCGGGCGCAGGCACACGTACAGATCGAGCATCTGGCGCAGCGCCACGTTGAGCGAGCGGATACCGCCGCCCACGGGAGTCGTGAGCGGACCCTTGATCGACACCAGGTATTCGCGGCAGGCCGCCACCGTCTCGTCGGGCAGCCAGGTGTTGTAGAGGTCGTTGGCCTTCTGGCCCGCGTACACTTCCATCCATTCGATCCGGCGCTTGCCGCGGTAACTCTTTTCCACCGCGGCATCGAGCACGCGCACGCTGGCACGCCAGATGTCGGGGCCAGTGCCGTCGCCCTCGATGAACGGCACGATCGGGCGCTCCGGCACGCGCAGGGCGCCATCGCGGATCGTGATTTTTTCGCCCTGGGCAGGCGGTGCGATCTTGATCGCTGGGCTCGTCGACATGGCGCGCTCCTGGGCGGCGGGGCAGCGCCTGATGATACCTGTGCAGGGGAGCGCTGGCACGGCGCTGCGATGCGCAGGACGTGCGAGCTTGAGGGTGATGGTGGATTCGAGTAGGTTTCCCCCCGCAGATGCTCAACGTCGCTTTCAGGTGGTTGGTTCTGGTAGCGCTGCTCCTCAATGGAAGCGGAGCGCATGGCCTCACGCTGCTGATCGAGTCGAGCGATGCCCCGAGTCCTCCATGTCACTCCGCCGCGGCCGCCGACGAGGCTGCGCACGCGTCGCATGCAGCCCGCGCCCTGCCTGCGGGAGATGATGCTCCCAAGCACGAGTGCGGTGGCTCCGGTTGCAGCTGTCCGTGCGCCAATCACACACCGCCGCTCGCCTTGCCGGTCATCTCCACCGGCTCGCTTGCTGTCGCCGATTACGTGATGACGGCTCCCTACACGGGCTTTCATTCACTCACACCGCCGCCGCTGCTCAGACCGCCGATCTCCTGACCTCTCCCCTGGCGCGGCTCGTGTCGCGTCGTTCCATTGTCGTGCGCGTACGCAGCATGCGTGTGCGGGCGTCATTCGCCGGCGGCAGACGCCGGTGCTCATCGATGCGGCTCCCCGAGCGGGTGGCGCAACAGGTCAGTCCATGAAAAGGGGTTTCCGTGTCCCGCAGCTCGCGCGACGCACTTTCGTGCAGGGTCTCGCGATGGGTGGCGTCGCCCTGGGCGCGGGTCTGTGGCGGCCCTCGGCGTGGGGTCTGGCGGGCGCGAACCAGCTCGCGACACTGAGCGGGACCCAATTCGATCTGAGCATCGGGACGACACCGATGAACTTCACGGGCAGGCCGCGGGCCGCCGTGACGGTGAACGAGTCGTTGCCCGCGCCGTTGTTGCGTTGGCGGGAAGGCGACACGGTGACACTCAACGTCACCAATCGCCTGAAGGAAGTCGCCTCGATTCACTGGCACGGCATCCTGCTGCCGGCCAACATGGACGGCGTACCGGGCTTGAGCTTCCACGGCATTCAACCCGGCGACAGCTATCGCTATCGTTTCCAGGTCCGCCAGGCCGGCACCTACTGGTATCACAGCCACTCGGGGTTCCAGGAGCAGCGCGGACTCTATGGCCCGCTCGTGATCGAACCGCGCGCACCCGAGCCCTTCCTCTATCAGCGCGACTACGTCGTGATGCTCTCGGACTGGAGCGACGAAAGTCCTCGGCGCCTGTTCGCCAAGCTCAAGATGCAATCCGACTACTACAACTTCCATCAGCGCACGGTCGGCGACTTCGCGCGCGACGTCGAACACGCCGGGTGGCAGGCGACGCTCAGCGATCGGCTGGCGTGGGGCGAAATGCGCATGAACCCGACCGACCTGGCGGACGTCAGCGGGCACACCTACACGTATCTGTGCAACGGCAGAACGCCGGCGGGAAACTGGACCGGAGTCTTCCGGCCGGGCGAGCGCGTGCGTTTGCGCTTCATCAATGGCGCCGCCATGACGCACTTCGACGTGCGCATCCCGGGACTTCGGATGACCGTGGTCGCTGCCGACGGCCAGTATGTGCACCCCGTGACCGTGGATGAATTTCGCATCGCGGTCGCCGAGACGCTCGACGTGCTCGTCGAACCCACCGGCCAGGACGCGTTCACGATCTTTGCGCAGTCGATGGATCGCACGGGATACGCGCGTGGCACGCTCGCGGTGCGCGAGGACGTGAGTGCCCCGGTCCCGGAACTCGACCCGCGTGTGATCCTGACCATGGCCGACATGGGTCACGCGATGGATCACGGCGACCGCCACCTGCCGCCGGCGGGCTCTTCAGCCGATGAGCACAGCGCTCATCACATGCCCGCCGCGGGACAGGCCGTGGCACAGGCGCATCCCGCCAGCGAGCACGGCAATCCGCTGGTCGACATGCAGTCGCAGGCACCGTCGGCGCGTCTCGATGATCCCGGCATCGGCTTGCGCGACAACGGCCGGCGCGTGCTCACCTACGCCGATCTCAACAGCCAATTTGCCGATCCCGACGGACGCGAGCCCGGACGAACGATCGAGTTGCACCTGACCGGCCACATGATGCGCTTTGCATGGTCATTCGACGGCGTGAAGTTCTCCGATGCGGGGCCGATCGCGCTGCGCTACGGAGAGCGGCTGCGCATCGTGCTGGTCAACGACACGATGATGACGCACCCGATCCACCTGCATGGCATGTGGAGCGACGTCGAGGACGAGCACGGTGAGTTCCAGGTGCGCAAGCACACCGTCGATATCCCGCCCGGAACGAAGCGCAGCTACCGCGTCACGGCCGACGCGCTCGGGCGATGGGCCTACCACTGCCACCTGCTCTATCACATGGAAGCGGGGATGATGCGGGAAGTGAGGGTAGAGGAATGAGCGCGCACGACCTGGTGTCGCAGCGCGCCTGTCGGCTGCTCGCATCGTTGGCCCTGGCGCTCTGCCTGGTGGCCACGAGCGTGCGCGCGGGAGCGCAGGCTCATGAACATCCGCCGGCCTTCAGGCACCGGCCCGGTGGTTCCGCCAATCACGGACGCCGACCGTGCCGCGGCTTTCCCGGACGTGGCGGGTCACGCGGCACACGACGACGCGATCCATCACTTCGTGCTCGTCGAACGGCTCGAGTGGCAGGGAGCGGAGCGCGCGGATGCGCTCGAGTGGGACATGCGCGCCTGGCTCGGTCGCGACCTCGAGCGCCTGTGGCTGCGCACCGAGGGTGAACGCACGGAAGAGGAGGGAACGCAGATATCGCAGGTCGAAGTCCTGTGGGGCCACGCGTTCGCGCGCTGGTGGGAGCTCGTGGCCGGCGCGCGCCTGGACCAGGCGCCCGGCCCGTCGCAGACCTGGGCCGCCTTCGGTGTGCAAGGCCTCGCACCGTATCGCATCGAGCTCGAGGCGACGGCGTACCTTGGCGAATCGGGCCGAACTGCCTTGCAGATCGAGGCGCAATACGGGCTGCTGCTCACCAATCGGCTCATTCTGCAGTCCATGCTCGAGCTCGATCTCTACGGCGAGGACGATCCGCAACGCCGCATCGGTGCCGGTCTCAGCACCACCGAGATCGGGCTGCGACTGCGCTTCGAGTGGCGTCGCGAGCTGGCGCCGTATGTCGGTGTGACCTGGATTCGCATGTGGGGGGAGACAGCCGATCTCGCGCGCCCCGCCGGCGAATCGGCCGAAGAAACCCGCTGGGTCGCGGGACTGCGCTTCTGGTTTTGATCGCGTGCGGGAACCGTTACGATTCCGCCACCATGCCCCGGAGGCACCGACCATGAGAGTTTCAAAGCGCGCCTGGCTCGCGATCGGTCTCGCGCTCGCCCTTGCAAGCGCTGCTTCGTTCGCCGACCGCGAGGGCATGATCAGCCGCCAGCTCGGCAACGACACGTTCGCCACGGGCGGCGAGGTGCGGCTGCGCGAGGAGATCTACGGGGATGCGATCGCTACCGGCGGCGAGGTCACGCTCGATGCGACGGTGCGTGGCGATGCGCTGCTCGCGGGTGGCTCCGTCGTGGTGCGTGGCACGATCGATGAGGATCTCTATGCCGCGGGCGGCGAGGTCGAGATGTCGGGCCACGTCGCCGGCAGCGCACGCATCGCCGGCGGCGAGATCGACCTCGATCGCGATACCGTCATCGACGGCGCGGTATCGATCGCCGGCGGCCGGGTGCGCGTGGCGGGGCGCATGGGACAGTACCTGCAGGTGGCCGCGGGTCGCGCGTACATCGATGGCCGAGTGGAAGGCGACGTCGAAGTCGCGGGCGGCGAGCTCACCGTCGGTCCGGACGCGGTCATCAACGGCTCACTGACCTTTCGCGGACCGAAGCCCCCGCAGGTCGCCGAGGGCGCGCAGGTGCGCGGCGGTGTGCGCCACATTGAGAAGGACGAGCACGCCGCCAGGGCGGTCGTCGGTCTGTTCGCATTCCTGTGGCTCGGCGGCTGGTTGGTCGTCGCCTGGATCGCGCTCGCGCTCTGGCCCGGTTTCGCCCGCACCGTTTCCGAAACCGCGCGCCATCGCCTCGGGCCCTCGCTCCTTGCCGGGTTGGTGCTCTTCTTCGGCGTGCCGATCCTGCTGGTGATGCTCGCCGCTTCGCTGCTCGGCCTGCCTCTCGCGCTGCTGTTGCTGTGCTCCTACCTCGTACTGCTGCCGCTCGGCTATATCGCGGGGGCAGTTGCGATCGGCGATGCGTTTCTGCCGCGGATCCGGCGCGGCGCTGAGGTTGCAACGCGTCACCGCGTCTACATGCTGATCGGTGTATTGATCGCGCTCACCGTGCTGGGACGCGTCCCGTTCCTCGGCGGGCTGCTGAACTTCGCCGTGCTCCTGGCGGGGATGGGGAGCCTGGCGCTGGTCGTGTTCGCGAGTTATCGCGGCCGCAGCAGTTAGAACGTCACGCAGGCCGTCGTGCCGCTCGGGCTGCTCTCGAGGCTCAACAGCCAGCCGTAGCGGTCACAGATGCGCTTGCTGAGATAGAGGCCCATGCCATAGCCGCCCGGACGGGTGGTGAAGTTGCGGTCGAACACCTGCCGCATGTGCTCGGCCGCGATGCCGGGGCCGGAATCGCGGATGCAGAGCGTACGTTCCTTGATCTCGCATTTCACCGAGCCGCGCTCGGTATGCGCGAGCGCGTTGCGGAAGAGATTTCCCACCACGATCGTGACCAGGCTGCGCGGCGCCTGCACGCGCAGCGAGTCGCAACACTCGCACTCAATGCTGACCGTGCGCCCGTTGAGCAACTCGCGCTGCTCCTCGGCGACCCGCGGCAGGATCTCGCCGACGTCGCAGGCCTCGCCCGGCTCGGTGTCGGGCTGCGACTCGCGCGACAACATCAGCAGCGCGTGGATGAACTCCGACATCTCCCCGGCAGCGCGCTGGATGCGCACCAGCGCCTTGGTGGCGGCGGGGCGCTCGCGCGTCTGCTCGCTAAGGATCTCCGTGGCGCCCTGGATGACGGCGAGCGGCGTACGCAACTCGTGGCTCGCGGTCGAGGTGAACGACTGCTCGCGCTCCACGAATCCGTCGAGCCGCTCGAGGAAGCGATCGACGGAGGCCGCGATGGGGGCGAGCTCGTGGCGGCTGAAGTCCGGTCCCAGCCGCTCGTTGCGCTGCTTGGGGTCGATGTGGCTGAGGCGCCCGGCGAGCGCGGTGACCGGCGCAATGATGCTGCGCGAGACCCACATGGCGGTGATTGCGACGATGATCAGCGTGACACCGAGGATCAGCGTGAGCCAGGCCCAGGCCATGCCGATGCGCCGCTCGTGGTCAGTCAAGTCGTAGCTGATGTACACGAGCCCGCTCTTCAGGTCGGCGACCAGCACCTGGTGCGGGTGGCCGCCGTAACTCACGTTCAGATGACAGCCGGGCGCGAGCGCGGCCAGTTCGGCGGGCAGGCTCGGACTGCCGGCACGATACGCCGTGATCTTGCCGGAGGTTTCTTCGGTCGTGTCGCTGCGCGCGAAATGGGCTTCATACAGCGCGAGGTGCGTGCGCATCACCTCGTTGAGGAGCGCCTGTTCGGTGCGCTGACCGGCCCAGATGTGCCAGGCCGTCAACAGCAGCAACGTGAGCCCGACGCAGAAGATGATGCCGAGGTGAAAGCGGCCGCGGAGACTAAGCTGCTTCATGGTCGACCGAGGCCAGCCGGTAGCCTTCGCCGTGGTGGGTATGCAGCAGTTTGCGCACAAAGGGCTTGTCGACCGCATTGCGCAGCGCGTACATGTGCGCGCGCAGGACGTCACCGTCCGGCGGCTGATCGCCCCACAGCTCGCGCTCGAGCTCGCGTCGCGTCACCACGCGATGCGTGTTCTGCATGAGCAGCACCAGCAGGCGGCGCGTGCTCGGGTTGAGCTTGATCGCGGCACCGTCACGCTCGGCCGTGAGCGTGTTGGGATCGTAGGTCAGGTCCGCGATGCGCATGACGCCCTCGGACGGCCGCGGAGCGCCACGACGCGCGAGCGCGCCGAGCCGCGCTTCGAGCTCGAGTAGCGAGAAGGGCTTGACGAGATAGTCGTCGGCGCCCGCTTCGAACCCGGCAACCTTGTCGACCACCAGGTCCTTGGCGGTGAGCATCAGCACCGGCGCAGTCGAGCGGATCTCGCCGCGCAAGGTCCGGCAGACCTCCAGTCCGTCCATTCCGGGAAGCATTACATCGAGAACGATGACGTCGTAGTGCCCGTCGCGCGCGCGTGCGAGACCTTCTTCGCCGGTCGCGACGTGGTCGATCTGGTGGCCGTTGCCAGCCACGTACTCGCAGATGTTTTCAGCGATATCGAGGTGATCTTCGATGAGCAGAAGTTTCATGACGAGAGTGTGTCAGATCCGGGGCGCGCGGCGCATGTAGGGGCGCGCCCTCTATTAGTGTTGCAGGCCTCAAGAATAAGTCATAAGCGGCTGAATGTCATAAATATTTAACAGCGCCGTAACCCTACCGTAGTGCGCGGCATCGAACCTCGTCAGCGTCCGGAAGTGCAGCTTGGCCCCACAGGGCTGCGCGACCGCAGCGGCGAGGAATTATGGCCACGATGCGAGCAACTGAAGTCATTCGGCGCTTCGATGCGGCAGAGCTCTCGCTGTGCCTGCTGCTCAACCGCGGCTGCACGATTCGCGCGCTGCGCGAGTTCTTCGGCGCCGTGAGCCGCCTCGGCGACGGCCCGCTGTGGTACGCGCTCATCCTGGCGCTGCCGTTCCTCTATGGCGAAAGCGGCCAATTGCCCGCGCTGCAGATGGCCGTGACGGGTCTCATCGGCGTTGGCCTGTACAAGGCGCTCAAGCACACGCTGGTGCGCGAGCGGCCCTTTATCCAGTGCGATCGCATCTGGCTCGGAGTGGCGCCCCTCGATCGCTACAGCTTTCCGTCCGGCCACACCTTGCACGCGGTGTCGTTCGCCACGCTGGCGGCGCACTACTTTCCGGAGCTCGGCCTGGTGCTGGTGCCGTTCGCGTTGCTGATCGCCGCCTCGCGCGTGATCCTGGGCCTGCATTATCCGACGGACGTCCTTGCCGGCGCCGCGCTCGGCTTGGGCCTCGCGAGCGCGAGCCTCTCGATCGTCGGCGGGTAGTCAGTCAGAATTCGTCGTCAACTAGCGGCAACGGCGCCAATGCGCCTAGTTGCTACAATCGCTGCCGGTTTCCTGTTTGCAGGCGCGACCGGCAGTGAGCAGAACAATCAAAGGCAGTCCCGCACGCCACGGCTTTCGCATGCCGGGCGAATTCGAACGCCATGCCGGTTGCTGGCTGTTGTGGCCTGAACGAACCGACAACTGGCGGCTGGGGGCGAAGCCGGCGCAAGCCGCCTTCACGGCGGTCGCCACCGCGATCGCAAGCTTCGAACCGGTCACGGTCGGTGCGTCGCGCACGCAGTACGTCAACGCACGCAAGCAGCTGCCGCCAGCGGTGCGGGTGCTCGAGATATCGAGTAACGATGCGTGGATGCGCGACGTCGGACCCACGTTCCTCGTGGACGAGCGCGGCCGACGGCGTGGCGCGGACTGGCGTTTCAATGCGTGGGGCGGATTGCGCGGCGGGCTCTATTTTCCGTGGGACCTGGATGACCAGGTCGCACAGAAGGTGCTCGAGATCGAGGGGGACGACCGCTATCGCGCTTCGTTCGTGCTCGAGGGCGGCGCGATCCACGTGGACGGCGAAGGCACGTGCATCACGACCGAGGAATGCCTGCTCAATCCCAATCGCAACCCGGCGCTCACGCGCGAACAGATCGAGGCGAACCTGAAAGCCTGGCTCGGGGTCGAGACCGTCATCTGGCTCGGCAAGGGCGTGTATACCGACGAGACCGACGGTCACGTGGACAATCTCTGCTGTTTCGCACGCCCGGGAGAGTTGCTGCTCACCTGGACCGACGATCGCCGCGACCCTCAATACGCGATCTCGCGCAATGCCCTGGAGCGCCTGCGCGATGCGCGCGATGCGCGGGGACGCGAATTCAGGATCCACAAGCTCTACCAGCCGGGACCGCTGTACATGACCGAGGCCGAGTCAGGCGGCGTGGATCACGTCGAGGGCACGCGTCCGCGCGCGGCGGGTCATCGGCTGGCGGGTTCCTACGTCAATTTCCATATCGCCAACGGCGGCATCGTCGCGCCGCTGCTCGACCCGAAGCGCGACCGGCACGCGCTCGCCGTGCTGAAAAAGGTGTTTCCGGAACGCGAAATCGTCGGCGTGCCGAGCCGCGAAATCCTGCTCGGCGGCGGCAACATCCACTGCATCACGCAGCAGGTGCCCCAGCCGCGCAAGCGCCGCGGCGGCTGAGCTCGGCGCGCAACCGCGGCGCCGCCCGCCTTTCCAGCGCCGCCGCGGTGGCTTCCACGTGGCGGCGCAACTCGGGGACCGCAGTCGCTTCCCAATACTTCGCGCGCAGCAACGGGCCAACGTAGAAGAGGCCCCGCACGGCAGTCCCTTCGATGTCGTGGACCTCACCGTCCGCGCCAGTGCGCAAGCCGAGGCCGAGCTCATCCGCAACGATCCATCCGCCATCGGACAACGAGTGCACTATTGGCTCGGGGGACGCGCGCAGTGAGTGCGCCGGGCCGGTACAGTTGACCACGCGGTCCACGACGATTTTGGACGCAGACGCGTGCGCGCGGGGACGCCAGCTCACATGAATGCGCTCATCGATGACCTGCACGGTTTCAATGTGGCCAGCGTGTACAGACAAGGTGCCGGCGGCGCGCAGCCGCTCGAGCCGCGTTGCGACCTCGGCGGGAAGGCGGTGACGATGCGCGTCCCACCACGGACGCAGATGGCGCACAAACTGCGTCCGCTCGCGAGTGCAGAGTCGCTGCCAGATAGAGGAGACATGGGGGCGCAGGGCGTCAATGACGTCGTGCCAATCGCTTGCGCCGCCGTCCGATCCGGACGTGATCGCCCGCATCGCGCGTAGCAACGCACGCAGCGAGCCGTTGCCGGCGCTCAGCAAACCGTGCGTATCGATCACCGCGGGGCGGTTGCCGGAGCTGCGGTGCGCTCGCGGCAGCAGTCCGCGTCGCGACAGCGCGTGCAGCCGCTCCTTGTCACCCAGGCGGGCTGCGAGGCTGATGGCGACGTCGACCATGGTGAGACCCGTCCCGACCAGCAGCACCGATTGGTGGGACTCGACCTCGCGCAGCGCGGACCAGGGATCCAGGACGGGGATTGCGCTCATGCCGGCCACGGGCGCGGCCGGTGCGTTCCCCAGCGCGAGGATGACTTCGTCCGCGAACAGGTGCTCGCCATTGCGAAGCGTGAGTCGCCAGCGTGGACCGGGTGCGGCCGCCGTCACCTCTCCGTGCACACGCACGAGCCGCACGTCCGGAGGTGCTTCCTTGACCGCGTGACGCAGGCGTTGTTCGAGGTAATCGCCGTACAGTGAACGCGGCAGGAAGTCGGCGGCGTGCGCGTGTGTCAACACTTGCCGCGCAAATTCGATGAACTCGCCGGGCCGTTGCGGATCGGCCGACATTTGCCCGGCGGGCACATTCAGCAGATAGGGAAATCCCCGGGAAGCGTAGGCGACGCCGCGGCCGACGAGACTGTCGCGCTCGATGAGCACGATATCGGTCGACGCCAACGTCTCCGAACGCAGCAGCCGGGTCGCGAGTGCGCAGCCGCAGAATCCGCCACCCACGATTGCAATCCTGCGACGTCCCGTCTCACGGCTGGTCTTGCTCACCATATCAAGCGTTCCCCTTGGCGCTGATCTTGTGTCGTCAGCTTACCGACCTGGGGTCACAGACTCAGTCGCGCGGTCGTGACATCGCGGTAACAAATTGCGCAATCGCACTGTGCGTCACCCACAAGTGACCGGCGGGCGACTGACTTTGTTATTGCGAGCTTCCTAGGATGCAACCCGGTCATTCCCCCGGAGTTGCATTCATGTTCAAGCAGGCCCTATTCGCGCTCGGCGCGGCTACCGCGGTCACACTCGCGCTCGCGTTCGCCAGCGCGTCCGCGCAAGCGCAGGAGAAGGAAGCATCGCTGGACGATCTCGAACAGCGCGTGCGGATCCTCGAGCGCCAGCTCGAGCTGGCGGAGGAGGAGGCCGCAGGCAAGGCGAAGAGCACTGCCGTCCCGGTCGCCGATGAACGTGGCTTCGCGCTGCGCTCCGCGGACAACTCCTTCGAGCTCAAGTTTCGCCTGCTCGCGCAAGGCGACGCGCGCTTCCTCGTCGAAGAGACCGAGCCGCCTCTCAATGACACCTTCGCCATGCGCCGCCTGCGACCGATCATCGAGGCTTCGCTCGGCAAGCTCATCGGCGTGCGGCTCACGCCGGAGTTTGCCGGTCCCGGCGCCACGATCGTGGATGCGTACCTGGATCTCAAGCTCTCGCCGCTCTACACGGTGCGGGTCGGCAAGGTGAAGGGCCCGGTGGGCCTGGAGCGACTGCAGTCGGGTGGCAGCACGATGTTCATCGAGCGCGCCTACCCGACCGAGCTCGCGCCGAATCGCGACATCGGCGTGATGGTGCTGGGTGACTATGATGGCGGTGTCTTCAGCTACACGCTCGGCATCTTCAACGGCGCGGCCGACGGTCGTGATGCGGCAGCCACCGATGTCGACGACGAAAAGGAAATCGCGGGGCGCGTGTTCTTCGAGCCGTTCCGCAACTCGCCCGGAGTCCTGCAGGGACTCGGTTTCGGCGTCGCGGGGAGCAGCGGCGACAAGACCGGCACGAGCGTCGGTACCAACGGCGTCCTGCCGCAGTATCGGACGCCCGCGATCAACACTCTCTTCCAGTACGTCACCGGCACCGCCGCGGCCGGCAAGCATGAGCGACTCACGGCTCACGGCTACTGGTACCGGTACGGGCTCGGCCTGATGGGTGAGTACATCGAATCGAGCCAGGAGCTGACCGCGCCCGGCGGCGCTGCCGAGCTCACACACTCTGCCTGGCAAGTCTCGGCGGCGTACGTTCTGACTGGCGAGGACGAGACGTTTCGCGGCGTGCTGAAACCGAAGTCATCGTTTGTCCCAGGCGCGCCGGGCTTCGGCGCCTGGGAACTCGTCGCGCGGGTCAGCGAGCTCGACATCGACGATGACGCGTTTCCGATCTTCGCGAACCCCGCAGCCTCGGCGAGCCGGGCGCGCACCTATGCAGCGGGCGTCAACTGGTATCTCTCCTCTAACGCCAAAATCATGCTCGACTACCTGCAAACCGAGTTCGACGGCGGCGCGGCCGGCGGCGCCGACCGGGACGACGAAAAGGTGCTGTTCGGCCGCTTCCAGGTGACCTATTAGCGGCGAAACATGGGACCTGTATCAGGATTTTTTTCAATGTCACCGCTTCGTCACCGCCCGGCGACTGATTTCGTGACCCCCGGCTACCTAGCATCTCGCTGGGGATCAAATGTCCATCCAATTCGAACAAATCACCAAGCGCTATCAGGGGGTTCCGGTCGTCAGCGACGTCTCGCTGGAGATCGCCTCGGGCGAGTTCTTCGTGCTGCTCGGCCCGAGCGGCAGTGGCAAGAGCACGATCCTGCGTGCGGTCGCGGGACTTACCGGCATCGATCGCGGGCGCATCTCGCTGCACGGTCGCGACGTCACTCACCTGCCGCCGCGCGAGCGCGGCGTGGGATTTGTTTTCCAGCATTACGCGCTGTTCCGGCACATGACGGTCGCGGAGAACGTGGAGTTCGCGCTGCGCATCCGGCGCATGCGCGCCGCCGCACGCCGCGAACGGCGCCGCGAACTGCTGCGACTGGTGGCGCTCGAGGGCTTCGATGAACGCCTGCCGGCCCAGCTCTCGGGAGGTCAGCAGCAGCGCGTCGCGGTCGCGCGCGCGCTCGCGCACGAACCGTCCGTCCTGCTGCTCGATGAGCCCTTTGGCGCGCTCGACGCGAAGATCCGCGTGGAATTGCGCCGCGTGGTGAAGGACGTGCAACGCAATCTCGGCACGACCACTGTCCTGGTGACGCACGACCAGGAGGAAGCGTTCGCGCTCGCCGATCGCATCGGCATCATGAACGTGGGCCGGCTGCTCGAGGTCGGACGTCCCGAGCAGCTGTATCGCCGGCCGGCAGCGCGTTTCGTCGCGACCTTCCTCGGCGCCGCCAACCTGTTGCTGGGCGAGCTGACTGCGAACGGCGTGCGCGTCGGCGCCGCGGTGCTGCGCAAGACACTCACGGCTCCCGGTGGCGCGGCGAGCGGCAGCGACGTGGTCACCGTCATCAGACCCGAGGATCTCGAGCTCGCGACGGTCCGCGAAGCCTTGTCGAGCCCGCTGCTGGGCCAGGGTGTCGTGCGCGACAAAACTTTTGGTGGCGGCCACGAGCGCATCGTGGTGCAGATGCCTCGCTCCGCGACCATCCGACCCGCCACCGCCGACACCGAGGCTTCCGATGAAAGTACGGTGCGGCTCGAGCTGACGCGAACCGCATCGCAAAGCGCCGAGCAGCCGGTCGAGACAGGCCAGTCGGTGGTACTCGGCGTCCGCCGTATCCATCCCCTGCCGACGCCGATCGCGAGCTTCCTGGTGCTGGCGCGTTCCGGCACTGCGATCGAGCGGTTGCGGGCCCAGCCGCTGCTCACGCAGCTGGTACGCAGCATGAACGCGCGGGTCCAGGCCGGCAGCATCGAGGACACGTCCACCGCCCCGGCGAAACTGGCGAGCGCGGTACGCCAACCAGGGGTCATCGTGGTGGAGGCGGGCGCCAATGCGATTGCCGACCTCACCCGCCTCGCGAGTCTCGGCGCCACGCGCATGTTGTGTGTGCCGTCCGGCACACAACTCCCGCGCCGCGTACTGGTGCACTGCCCGAGCGAGGAAGCCCGCGCGGTCACCTTCGGCGTGGTCGCGAGTCTGCTGCGACACCTGCCAGCCGAGGCAACGCTCCTGAGCATTCACGGCCGCGCCGCCTCGCGCGCCGAACGCGCGAGCGCGTTCCGCCGCCTGCTGGACGCGCGCGCGGAACTGCGCGCATCACACGGCCTCGATGTACGCACCGAGGTGCACATCGGGGAGCTGCTCACGCTGACCCAGCAGCTCGCGATCAGTGACGAGCCCGCCTTACTGATCATGGGGGTCGAAGGCACGCCCGACCAGTTGCAGGCGGCGCTCGCCGAACAGGCGCGGTTGCTCACCACCGAAGCGAGCCGCTGTCCACTGATGATTGCCTATGCGCCAGCTCGCGGTCGCGGCATGCGTACCGCCGGCCCGGCATCCAACGCTCTCTAACCCAAGGGGATCCTCGATGAGCAATGAGTCGCTTGCGGCACGACTGTCGCGTCGGTTGATGATCGTGGCGCTGACAGCGGTGCCGCTCGCCCTCGTGGCATCGCCCGCATCCGCCGCGCGCTCGGTGGAGCTGCTGAACGTTTCCTACGACCCGACGCGGGAGCTCTATCGCGACGTGAACGAGCGCTTCGTGGAGGCCTGGAAGAAGCAGACCGGGCAGACGGTCACGATCCGCCAGTCGCACGGCGGCTCAGGCAGCCAGGCGCGTGCCGTGATCGACGGCCTCGACGCCGACGTGGTCACGCTCGCACTTGCTTACGACATCGATGCCATCCAGCTCAAGGGCAAGCGACTCGGGGCGGACTGGCAGAAGCGCCTGCCGAACAACAGCTCCCCCTACACCTCGACCATCGTCTTCCTGGTGCGCAAGGGCAATCCGAAGAACATCCGCGACTGGTCCGACCTGGTGCGCCCGGGACTCTCCGTGATCACGCCGAATCCCAAGACCTCCGGCGGCGCCCGCTGGAACTACCTCGCGGCCTGGGGCTTCGAGCTGCGTCGCGCGCTGGGGGGCGACCTCGGCAAGCTCAAGGACCCGGCAGCCGCAACGCAGGTGAAGGCGGCACAGGACAAGGCGCGCGCGTTCGTGGCACAGCTGTATCGCAACGTGCCGATTCTCGATCGCGGCGCACGCGCTGCGACCAACACGTTCGTGCAGCGAGGGATCGGCGACGTGTTCATCGCGTGGGAGAACGAGGCGCTGCTCTCCATCAAGGAGCTTGGGCCCGGCAAGGTCGACGTGGTGGTGCCCTCGGTCAGCATCCTGGCCGAGCCGCCGGTCGCCCTGGTTGACACCGTGGTCGACAAGAAGGGCACACGCGCCGTCGCCAAGGCCTACCTCGAGTTTCTCTACTCGCCCGTAGGGCAGGATCTCGCCGCCAAGCACTACTACCGGCCGCGCGATGCGCAGGTCGCAGCGAAATACGCCAAGGAATTTCCCGAGGTGACGTTGTTCACGATCGACGAGGTGTTCGGTGGCTGGGGCAAGGCCCAGCGCCAGCATTTCGATGATGGCGGCACGTTCGACCAGATCTATGCGCCGGGCGCGGGACGCAACTGATGGCGGGAACCGCCACCGTCGCGCTGAACGAATGGCGATTCCGGGAGCCCTCGATCCTGCCCGGATTCGGGCTGACGCTCGGCTTCTCGATGGCTTACCTGTCGTTCATCGTGCTCATCCCGCTGGGCGTGATGGTGGTGCGCGCGCTGGGCGTCCCGCTCGAGCAGATGCTTCACATGGTGACGGACCCGCGCGTGCTGGCTTCGCTCAGGTTGTCCTTCGGCGCCTCGTTCCTGGCGGCCTCGATCAACGCCTTTCTCGGTCTGACGCTTGCCTGGAGCCTGACGCGTTACGAATTTCCCGGCCGGCGCCTGCTCGACGCGCTCGTCGACCTGCCCTTTGCCTTGCCGACCGCGGTCTCCGGCATCGCGCTCGTCACGCTGTTCGCGCCGACCGGCTGGCTGGGTCGCTGGCTCGAGCCGCTCGGCATCCAGGTCGCCTACACCTGGATCGGTGTCACCGTCGCGCTCACGCTCATCGGCCTGCCGTTCGTCGTGCGCACGGTCCAGCCCGCGCTGGCTGCGATCGATGCGGAAGTGGAGGACGCCGCCGAATCGCTCGGTGCATCGCCGCTCTACACCTTCCGGCGCGTCGTGCTGCCGACGATCCTGCCGGCGCTGGCGACCGGCTTTGCACTCGCGCTGGCACGCGGAGTGGGTGAATATGGCTCGGTGATCTTCATCGCGGGCAATCTTCCGCTCAAGACCGAGATCACGCCGCTTCTCATCATCATTCAGCTCGAGCAATACAACTACCAGGGCGCGGCGCTGCTCGGCTTCCTGATGCTCGTGATCTCGTTTGCGATGCTCTTCGTGATCAACCTGCTGCAGGCGTGGCAGCGCCGTCGCGCCACCGCCAAGACATAGAAAAAATGGCCGGTGCACTGGGTCGCAGGCGCGAGCTGGATCGTCCGGGTCATCGGGCCTGGTCCGCGCGCCTGTTGCGCACCGCGGTCATCGCAGTATCGGTCACGTTCGCAGGCCTGCTGCTCCTCGTGCCACTGGGGGTAGTGTTCGCGGAGGCGCTGTCCCAGGGCGTGGGCGCCTATTTCGGCGCGTTCGGCGATCCCGACACGCACGCCGCGATCCGCCTGACGCTCATTACGGCGCTCATCGTGGTGCCGCTCAACACCATCTTTGGCATCGCTGCGGCGTATGCCATTGCGCGCTTCGAGTTCCACGGCAAGAGCCTGCTCACCACCCTCATCGAGCTGCCGTTCGCGGTCTCACCCGTGATCTCGGGCCTGATCTATGTCCTGATGTTCGGCGCGCAGGGCTGGTTCGGGGCCTGGCTCAACGAGCACGACATCTCGATCGTGTTCGCCTTCCCGGGCATCGTGCTGGCGACGCTGTTCGTCACCTTTCCCTATGTCGCGCGCGAGCTTATCCCGCTCCTGCAGATGCTGGGGACGGAAGAAGAGGAGGCGGCGATCTCCCTCGGCGCGGGTCCGTGGAGGACGTTTCTGCGAGTGACCCTGCCGAAGATACAATGGGGCGTGATCTACGGTGTCATCCTGTGCAATGCGCGCGCCATGGGCGAGTTCGGCGCAGTATCTGTGGTCTCGGGCCACATCAGGGGGCTGACGACGACCATGCCGCTGCACGTGGAAATCCTCTACAACGAGTACAACCTGGTCGGCGCCTTCGCGGTCGCCTCGCTCCTGAGCGTGCTGGCGATCATCACGCTGATCGTCAAGACGGCGATCGAGGGACGAAGTGCCGAACGTTTCCCGGAAGTACCCGATGCCCCGCGCTGATTCGTGAACCTGCTGCGATCGCTTGGGCTTGCTACCTGGCTCGCTGCGGGCAGCGTGCTGCTCGTGCTGCTCGCGGTCGGCGCCGTGGCCGTCGGCTCGATCCGCCTCGTCGATGACCTGTCCGAGGGCCAGGCGCTCACGCGCGTGCAACTGGCGGGCGGTCAGGCGCGCGACTATCTCAGGCGCACGAGTGAGGACGTGCTGGGCTCCGCACGAGTGCTGGCGGAGCGCCCGACACTGCAGCGCCTGCTGAACCAGCGCCCCGATCGCGGCATCGAGCCCGTGCTCAAGCGCTTCTGCGAGGCGGGCAATCTCGATGTGTGTGCGATCACGAGCGGTAACGCGCCCATCGTGCAGACAGGTCCGGATGTGCCCTGGGAACAGGTGCGCATCGCGATCGAGGAACAGGGCGAGCGTTTCGTGCTGTCGCCGGCGGACGGCGGCCCACCGATGTGGGGTGCGGTCGCCGGCGTCACCGGGGCCGACCTGTTCAAGGTCATCGTCATTCGGCGTGCCAACGATCGGTTGCTGGGCGAGATGGCAAACCAGGTGGGTTCGAGAGTCCGCATCGTCAACTATGCGACCTACACCGCACCCCAGAATGATCCCTTCACGCCGCTGCATTCGGCCGCCTTGTCGGATGGGCAGGGCAGTGCGCGCCGTATCGTGGACCCGGACGTGTATGCCGCGAGCCAGGTGCTCGCCGCGCCGACGGGCGAAGTGATCGCGCTGCTCGATGTGGAGATCCCGGCGCGCGAGTTCGACCAGGCGGTCGCGGATTTCCAGCGGCGCGTGTGGTGGATCGCAGCCATTGTCGCGGTGCTCGCGGGCCTCGCGGGCGTGCTCTATGGTCGCTGGATTGCCCGGCCGGTGAGCGCGCTGCGCGACGCTGCCGTGCGTATCGGGCACGGCGACTTCACCCCGGCAGTGCCGGCCGCAGGACTGAAGGAGATCGGATCGCTGGCCGCGAGCATGGAGGACATGCGTCGCAACCTGGTGGAGCTCACCTCCACCATGCGACGGCGTGAAGCGGAAGCGCAGGCGGTGCTTGCCGGGATCGTCGAGGGCGTGTACGCGGTGGACCAGGAGCGGCGCATTCGCTACGTGAACCCGCAGGCGGCGCGCCTGCTCGGGCGCGAGCCCGAGCAGGTGATCGGCCAGTTCTGTGGCGACGTCCTGCAGCCCGAGGAGCAGAACGGCGTGCGGCCGTGCGAGCGGGAATGCCCGATCGTGGCAGCGCGCGGCACCGGGCAGGCGCGCGCGGCCGAGAAGATCTGCCGCACGGACGGCACGCGCCGCTCGGTCGTGATCACCAGCGCCGCGCCCGTGGAAGGCCAGCAGGTGCAGGTAATTCGCGACGAGACCGAGCTCGAGGCGGTGCGGCGGGCGCGCGACTCCGTGCTCGCCAACATCTCGCACGAGTTCCGCACGCCGCTCGCGGCGCAGCTCGCCTCGATCGAGCTGCTGCACGACGGCGTCAACGAAATGACCGGCGCGGAGCAACGGGAGCTCTTCGAGAATCTCGAGCGCGGATCGCTGCGCCTGATGCGGCTCATCGACAACCTGCTCGAGAGCGTGCGCATCGAGGCGGGCCAGCTCGGCATCCGGCGCCAGACGCTGTCGCTGCAGTCGGTGGTGGGCGATGCGGTCGAGTTCGTGCGCCCGATCCTCGCGCAACGCCGCCAGCACGTCGCGGTCGACCTGCCTGAATCGCTGCCCGAGCTCGTCGGCGATGAGCAGCGCCTGGTGCAGGTCTTCGTCAACCTGCTGTCGAATGCCAGCAAGTTCGCGCCCACGGGCTCGATGGTGCGCATCGGTGCCAGCGTCGAGGAGAGCTCCCTCTCGACCTGGGTCGAAGACGAGGGCCCGGGACTCGGTGGCAGCGATCCCGCGATGCTGTTCGAACAGTTCAGGCGCGCGGACGATCGCGAGCCGGAGGCGCCTGGCCTGGGCCTCGGCCTGTGGATCGTGCGCTCCGTGATCGAGCGCCATGGCGGTACCGTGCGCGTGGAGCGCACGCCCGAGGAGCGCACGCGCTTCATTATCCAGCTGCCGTTCGAGGCATCGGCGTGAAGCTGCTGCTGGTCGATGATGATCCCGATCTGCTCACGGTGACGGCCTTCGCGCTTCAGCAGGCCGGTTACCTGGTCGTGAAAGCGGATTCCTGCGCCACCGCGCTGCGCGTATTCGAGAGCGAACAACCCGACCTCGCGATCCTCGACATCAACCTGCCGGGCGGCTCCGGCTTCGACCTGTGCGCCGCTTTTCGCCGCACCTCGCGTCTGCCGATCATGATGCTCACGGTGCGCGGCGAGGAAGAGGACCTGGTGCGCGCGCTGGAGCTGGGCGCCGACGACTACCTCACCAAGCCCTTCAGTCCGAGGACGCTGCTGGCGCGCGTCAAGGCGCTGCTGCGGCGCGCGGGAATGGAATCGGGAGGCAGCAGCCGGGTCGGCGATCTCGAGCTCGACGCCGGTACCATGTTGCTGCGGATCGACCCGGACGTGGAGGTGCGCCTCACGCGTCTCGAGACGCGGCTCCTGCAGCTGCTGCTCGCACAGGCCGGCCGGCCGGTCGCCACTGACCGGCTCCTGCAGCACGTGTGGGGTCACAAGGGTGGAGGGGACCGCCAGTTGCTGAAGCAACTGGTGCATCGCCTGCGCCAGCGGATCGGCGACGATTCCGAAACGCCGCGCTGGATCGAGACACTGCCGGGTGTGGGCTACCGCCTGCTGACCGCGGGTGCATCCGGCAAGGGCGCGGCGTTCGCGCCGAGCACACCCTAGACTCGCGACGCGCTGCAGAGCGCCCGCGCTACAACTCGCGGCGCGCGAGCTCGAGCCACTCCCGCTGCACCTTGCGATAGTGCGCCGGGGCGAGCTGCGCTCCATCGAGGAGTTCCTGCAACACCTGGCGCGCCGCGTCGCGTTGCCCCTGGCGTTTCAGCAGCTGGCCGTAGCGTACCTTGGCCTCGGCACCCGGATAGTAGTCGCTCAACACTCCGTATTCGGATGCCGCCTTGTCGAGATTGCTTTCGCCTTCGAGCGCCCGCGCATACAACAGATGACCTTCCGGCGACTTGAAGTCGGGATTGTGCTCCATGATCCGATCGAGGGTGACGCGCGCCGCGGTGAAATCTGACTTCACGAACTGCGCGCGCGCCAGGCCGAGCAGCAGTTGCGGATCGTGTTCGTAGAGCCCGGTGAGCGCCGAGCGGTAGGTTTCGATCGCCTCGTGGCACTGGCCTTTGCCGAGGAGCTCCTCCGCGAGTCGCCGGCGGCTGTCAATATTCCCCGAGATGCGGACTTCGCTGGAGTACTGGCGCAGGTTGCGGTCCGGGTCGAGCGTATTTCGCATGGCGGTGGCAGCGCGGCGCGCGCCGCGGCTGTGCCGCAGGCCCGGCAAGACCTCGACCAGCAGGTAGGCGATCGGTCCCGCGAGTGGCAGCAGCGCGATGGCCCAGATCCACAGCGAATTACGGCCGGTGCGGATGACGTGCACGATCAGCGCCACCTGGATCGCGATGGAGAGCAACAGGAAGATCACGTGAAAGTCCCGGGTTTGCTCTGGCGAGAGCAGGCCGGCCGCAGAATATCATCGCCGCGCGCGACTCTCAGGGCGAGGCTTCCCCGTCAGGGCGCGGCAGCGCGAAGGCCACGACATAATCGCCCTGGTCCGTGCCGAGTCCGCCGTGCCCGCCGGCCGCGATGACCACGAATTGCCGGTTACCGGCGCCCGCGCGATAGGTCATGGGAGTCGCCTGCCCGCCGGCCGGCAGCCGACCCTTCCAGAGCTCCTTTCCCGTCTCGACGTCGAAGGCGCGCAGGTAGTTGTCCATCGCGGCGCCGATGAAGACCAGGCCACCTGCGGTGACGATCGGTCCGCCGAGGTTGGGCGTGCCGAGAGTGCGCGAGGGCACGAAGAACGGCGCCAGGTCGTGCGTGGTGCCGAGCGGCACCTGCCATTTGATTTCGCCGCTGCGCAGATCGACGGCGGAGAGCATTCCCCAGGGCGGTGCCGTGCACGGCAATCCGAAGGGCGAGAGCAGCGCTTCACGGCGCATGCCATACGGTGCACCCGTCTGCAAGGCGAATTCGGAGTCGGGGTAGTCACCCGACTGCGCCATCGGGCGCACCGTCGCGGTCGTGAGCAGCGTCACCACCATCGGCAACTGGCTCGTCGGCACGATCGCCCATTGCCGTTCGCTGTCGAATGCGAGGCTCCCCCAATTCGTTCCGCCGGCATAGCTCGGATACAGGATCGTGCCCTCGAGACTCGGTGGCGTGTAAATGCCCTCCGAGCGGTACCGACCGATCAGCTCGCGGCACTTGCCGCGGTCCCAGAAGGTCAGTCCCCATGCATCTTCGGGTGTCACCGGCGCGTGACTGACCAGTGGCGGCGGCTGAACCGGAAACGGCTGCGTGGGCCACGCCTGCTCACCCGCGATGGATGAACGCGGCACGGGTCGCTCGTTGATGTCGAACCATGGAGCGCCATTCTCGCGCTCGAAGACGAACAGCAATCCCATCTTCGTGGCCTGCACCACCGCCGCGACGTTGCGGCCGTCGCGCACCAGGTCAACGAGCACCGGCTGTGCGGCGACGTCGTAGTCCCAGAGATCGTGATGCACGAGCTGCTGGTGCCAGGCGACCTTTCCGGTCGCCGCCTCCAGCGCCACGAGCGAATTGGCATAGCGGTTGGTGCCGACACGCTCGCCGCCATAGAAATCCGGGCTCGCCGAGCTGGTCGGCAGGAAGACGAGTCCGCGCGCAGGATCGACCGACATGACACCCCAGACGTTCGCGGCTCCGGTGCGAGCAGCGGCACGCGCGTTCCACTCGCGGCTCACCGGATCCGCCGGCTCGGTCGGGATCGGGTCCCAGCTCCAGCGCAGCGCGCCCGTGCGTGCATCGAACGCGCGCACGACGCCGCGTTCCAGGTCGACCGCACGGTTGTCGCCGACGGCAGCTCCCACGATGATGAGATCGCGGTACACGGCCGGGGGCGAGGTGACCAGGTAGTCCTCAGGATCGCGGATGCGCAGCCCGCGCTTGAGATCCACTTCGCCGCGTACGCCGAAATCCGCGCAGGCTTTCCCGGTGCGCCCGTCGATCGCGATGAGTCGCGCATCGAGCGTGCCGAAGAACAGGCGCAGGGTGCATACGCCCGCCGCTTTCGGATACGGCTCGCGCCAGGCGCTCACGCCGCGCGAGGTGGCCTCGGAGTAGCGCTTGCTGCGGTCGACCCTTGGATCGAAACGCCAGCGCTCGGTGCCATCAGCCGCGTCGAGCGCGATCACGATGTTGGTCGGCGTAGTGAGATAGAGCGTCGCGTCGATCAGGATGGGCGTGGCTTCGAACGCCATTTTCTCGGCGCCAGCAAAACCTTCTCCCAGTTCACCGGTCCGATGAACCCAGGCCTGTTCGAGCCCGGTAACGTTGCCGCGGTCGATCTCGCTCAGGGTCGAATAACGCTGACCGAACTCATCGCCACCGTAGTGCGCCCAATCACTTGCATCCTGGGCGGACACAGTGGCGGAGGCGATAACAAGCCAGGGCAGAATCGTCGGCAGAGTGCGCCGCATCGGGAGCCTTGGTATCTTGGTGTTTGGCGGGTTCTCGCAACCCAGGGAGATTGTATGAAATCGATCGTTGCTGCGGCGACATTGGCATTTGCATTGGCCGCAGGGCCCGCCGCTGCGGATGAGGATGGCCGCTTCTACCTGGGAGCCGGGGTTGGTCAGCTCAATCTGAAGATCGGTGGATTCGAGGGCCAGCCTTTCGATGACAGCTCCATCAGCGCCCAGCTTTTCGGCGGCATTCGCCTGAACCCGTACTTTGCCCTGGAGATCTTCTATTCCCGTTATGGTGAAACCGAAGACGACGTCCAGGCCGCTGGCGATGTCTTCAATGCGCAGCTCGAGATTTCCGGTTACGGGCCCTACCTCGTCGGCATGCTGCCGCTCGGCAGGTTCGAGCTGTTTGCCAAGATCGGGTACCTGTTCCACGAGACGGACCTGAAGACGCGGGACGCCCAGGGCGTGATCGCGGCCGGCAATGGCAGCTCGGAAGACGCGATCTATGCGGCCGGGGTGGGCATGCTGCTGTTCGATGGCCTCGAGCTGCGGCTGGCGTACGAAGTCCTCGATATTTCCACCTTTGACCAGCCCGACCTCATCTGGCTCACGGGCGCCTGGCGGTTCTGACCTTCAGCCTTGCGGCGCAACGACATCTCGCGCGCCCGGCTGAGATTGGCGCGTTGCGCGCTGCACGCACCTGCCCCGCATCGAGCCCGTCGTGACGCAGGGGTATCGCAACGAGCCAATCCTCGACCGCGGCCGCGCGGCGCTACCTACCCTTTCGTGCAAGTGCGCCCCGTCGGTGGCCTTGGTATCTTGCTGCCCGCCGGGTTGGCCGGAAAACCAAGGGAGTGTGTTATGAGATCCATGATAGTGGCGGCGACATTAGGACTTGCGTTGGCAGCGGGACCGGCAATGGCGGAGACGGACGCCGGCGGCTTCTACATTGGCGCGGGCGTCGGTCAATTCAACGTCGAGATCGACGACCTCGAGGATCTGACCGACCAGGATTTCGACTCGGACGATACCAGTCTCAAGATCTTTGGCGGCTGGCGCTTCAATCCTTTCATCGGCGCGGAGCTCGCTTACATCGACTTCGGTGGTCCCGAGGACACCATTAACATCGGCGGAACCGACGTCTCCACTGAAGTGGAGATCAAGGGGTTCGCACCCTACCTCGTCGGCACGCTGCCGCTGGGGATATTCGAGCTGTTCGCCAAGGTCGGCTATTACTTCTACGATGTCGACGTCTCGGCGAGCGGGTTTGGGTCCGAGAGCGAGAGTGACGAGGACCTGGTGTACGGCGCCGGTGTCGGCCTGGTGCTGTTCGACCACCTCAATGTGCGGCTCGAGTACGAGATCATCGATATCTCCGATGTCGACGATGCCAACGCGGCTTGGCTCACGGGTGCTTGGCGATTCTGAGGTTCGTTCGATGCAATGAACAGCGAGGCGCTCTTCCACGGCAACCCTTATCTGAAGCATTGCGATGCGCACGTCATCGAATGCGATGCGCAGGGCGTGGTGCTCGACCGCACGGTCTTCTATCCGCTGGGTGGTGGCCAGCCGGGCGACACCGGCTGGCTGCGTGCGCCGGACGGCCGCAGCGCGCGCATTCTCGACACGCGCAAAGGTGAGGCAGGGCGCATCCTGCACGTGCCTGAATCCTCATCGCATGGCCTGCAGGCCGGCGATGAGGTGCGCGCCGAGATCGATTGGGAGCGCCGTCACGCGCACATGCGCATGCACACGGCGCTGCATCTGCTGGGCTCGATCCTGCGGTTCGGCGTGACGGGCGGGCAGATTGCGGTCGACAAGAGCCGCCTCGATTTCGATACGCAGGAAGAGATCGACCGCGAGCGCGTCACGGTCGCGCTAAACGCGCTGATCCGCGCGGATGCAGCGGTGAATTCGCTCTGGATCACGGACGAGGAGCTGGCGCGCCAGCCGGAGCTCATCCGCACGATGTCGGTGCGGCCGCCGGTGGGAGCAGGGCGTGTTCGACTGCTCGAAATACCGGGCGTCGATCTTCAGCCCTGCGGCGGCACGCACGTCGCGCGCACGGGCGAGATCGGGCCGATGCAGGTGGCGAAGGTCGAGAACAAAGGCCGCCACAACAAACGCGTTTACCTCAGTTTCGCCTGATGTCGCATTCGGCACGAACCTCTCGTGTGTCGCGGGCAGGTCGGATGGGTGTCATCGGTGCGTTGTTGGCGCTGGCCAGCGCCGCGCACGCAGCACCCGAGTCGAGCGACGCGGTCCCGACATTTGGCACGCAGGAGGGGCAGCGTCCGCGCATCGGGCTGGTGTTGAGCGGCGGCGGCGCGCGCGGCGCGGCACACATTGGCGTCCTCAAGGCGCTCGAGGAGATGCGTGTGCCCATCGACGCCATCTCGGGAACGAGCATGGGCGCCGTCGTGGGTGGCCTGTATGCCTCAGGCATGCCGGCGGCCGAAATCGAAAAGCTGATGACCTCGATCGACTGGCAGGACGCGTTCCGCGACCACACGTCGCGCGAGGACCTGGCCTTTCGTCGCAAGCAGGACGATACGGATTTTCCGGTACGACTGCCGCTCGGACTGAAAGGCGGCAGACTCCTGCTGCCCAAGGGGCTCATCCAGGGCCAGAAAATGCAGCAAACGTTGCGGGCGGCCACGCTCCCGGTCGCGCACGTCGAGCGCTTCGACGACCTGCCGATCCCGTTTCGTGCCCTGGCTACCGACCTCGAGACCGGTGAGGCCGTGATCCTCGATCACGGGGATCTCACCGCCGCGCTGCGCGCCAGCATGTCGATCCCGGGCCTGTTCGCACCGGTCGAGATCGATAATCGAGTGCTCGTGGACGGTGGGGTGGCCAACAACCTGCCGATCGATGAAGCGCGTGCGCTGGGCGCGGACATCGTCATCGTGTCCGACGTGAGCTTTCCGCTGCAGGTGCGCGACCAGCTCAACTCGCCCCTCGAGATCTCCAACCAGATGCTCGCCATCATGGTTCGGCGCGAGACGCTGCGTCAGCGTGCCCAGCTCGGGGTGCGCGACGTGGTCATCGAAGCTCCGCTCGGCGGCGCATCGTCATTCGATTTCACCCGCGTGAGCAGCGCCATTGCGATCGGGCAACAGGAGGCGCAGGGCCACCTGTATCAGTTGCGGGCGCTGAGCCTGTCGCCCGAGGCATACGCAGCAGAGGTTGCGCAGCGTCAGCCGCGCACTGCGGCCCCGGATCAGATCGACTTCGTGCGCGCGGATGAAGGTTCACGCCGCTACGCAACCATGCTCGAGCGTACCCTCGAGCCGTTCGTGGGCAAGCCGCTCGACGTGACGGCACTCGAGCACAAGATCACCGAGCTCTACGGTCTCGACCAGTTCGAAACGCTCGACTACGAGCTCGTGCAGGAGAACGGTCAGGACGGTCTGCTGGTGCGTGCGCGGCGCAAATCATGGGGCCCGAACTACGTGCGCTTTGCGCTCAATCTGGAGGACGACTTCGAGGGCAACACCAGCTTCAACGCCGCTGCGCGCTTCATCGTGACCGAGCTCAATGCGCTCGGGGCTGAGTGGCTGACCGACATGCAGGTGGGCGAGCACCCGTTGCTGCGTTCGGAGTTCTGGCAGCCGCTCAACTACAGTGCGCCGTCGCGCTATTTCATCGCGCCGCAGGTGGCGTTCGAGATCCGCAACGTGCCGCTGATCGAGGGGGAGACGCGGGTCGCCGAGTTTCGTGTGCGTAGCGCCGAGTTCGGACTGGCTGTCGGACGCGAGCTCGGCACGTGGGGCGAGTTGCGCGCCGGACTGCGGCGCGGCGAAGGGCGTTCACGCGTGCGCATCGGCGATCCGACGCTGCCAGAGCAGGAGTTCGACACGGGCGAATTCTTCGCGCGCTTCGCCTACGACAAGATCGACAACGTGAATTTCCCCCGCGATGGAGCGCAGTTCACGCTGCAGTGGGATGCGGCGCGCCAGGGGCTGGGCGACGACCAGACGGCCGATGTCCTCAGCATGGATTGGCTCATCGCCGAGACATTCGGGCGCCGCGACACACTGGTGTTCTGGACTTCGGCGGGCTCCACGGTCTCGGAATCCGACACAGCCGCGATCGAGGACTTTTTCACGCTGGGCGGGTTCCTGAGCCTGTCGGGAATTCCGCGGGAGTCGATCGCTGGACCTCACTTTGGGATCGCGCGCCTGCTCTACTATCGCCAGATCGGTCGCGAGGGCCCGGGCATCCTCAATGTTCCCACCTATGCAGGTGTTTCGCTCGAGGTCGGCAATGTCTGGCAGGAGCGCACCGATGTCAGCCTCGATTCCGCGATCAAGGCCGGGAGCGTGTACCTCGGTCTCGATACGTTGATCGGGCCGCTCTATCTCGCGGCGGGTCTGGACAACGGCGGCGAAACCGCGTTCTATCTTTTCCTTGGCCGGCCGTTCTGATTTTCCCCTGTCCCGCTCGCGGGAGAGGGCAGGGTGAGGGTCCCGCAAGATGGCAATCGTGCATCCCCACAATCTGCATCGACCGATCGTCGCGCAACAGCGTCCCTACGGCATCCGCATCAGCTTGCGCGAGGGAGATCCGTTCCGGCATCTCCTCGGCCCGGAGTGGCAGAAGTTTCATTGGTACGCCAGCGCGCGCGAGCGCGATGCCGCGCTCGAGGAAATGAGCCGCAAGCACGAGTACTCCCGCACCGGCGACCGACCGGCGCTGGTATTCATCAAGGTCGAAAAGCTCGCCGAGAGCCGTAGTCTCTAACTTTTCCAGGTGCGATCGCCGGCGCCCTCGCGGTCCGCCCATCCGAGCAGCCCACGCGTGATGCCCAGGTAGAGTTTCTTGCCGGTGCTCATCCACAGCCGCGCGGGCCAGGACGGTGTCGCGAGGATGTGGCGTTGGCGTGCGGTCAGCTGCGCCGGGCAATAGCTGCGCTTGTGCTTCAGCAGGTGGCGAATGTCGTCGCGGGCGAGGGCGCGGAACAGCCGGCCGCGGCGCCGTGAGACCAGTGCCAACTGGAAATCGACCAGCGCCGGGTGCCCATCCGGTGTGACGAGCCAGTTGGGCTCCTTGGCGAGATCGTTGTGCGCAACGCCGCGCCGATGCACGCCCCTCAGGAGCGTGAATGCCTCGCGAAAGTAGCGCGGATCGCGCGGCTGCGCGCGCTGCATCGGTTCGCCCTCGGTCCAGCCACGCACCAGCACCCCCTGGGCATGGCTTTCGAGTGCGGGAATGCCCGCCAAGCCGGCGAGCGCCCGCAGCGCCCGCGCTTCGCGCCTCGCGAGATGGCGCGCCAGCGGCCGCAGCCACCAGCGCGCCGCGCGCGTGTCGCGCTCGACGGCCCACGCGCCAGCGCGCTCAATGCGCGTAACCGTGCCAAAGAGGTCCGTCTTGAGCCGCATCTCATGGGGCGCTTCCTTAGGGTTTGCGCGCGCCTCCGCTCTGCAGGTAGTCGACCGCGATGTAGAGCGTAGCGCGCAAGCCAACCTGGAGTGCGCTCTCATCGACCAGGAACAGCGGCGAATGGTTGGCCGGCGCCGTGGCCAGGCCCTGCTCGCGCGGCGTGGAGCCGACGAAGAAAAAGAAGCCCGGAACCTTTTGCGCAAAGTAGGAGAAGTCTTCCGCGCCCGTTTCCCGGGGGATCTGTTTGACATGCCCGGCGCCCACGGCACGCTGCAGGCTGGGGAGCACTCGCTGCGTGAGCGCGACGTCGTTCACCGTCACAGGGTAGTTATCGGCGCCGGGTGCAAACGTGGCGCTGGCGCCGTTGGCTTCTGCCATGTTCTGCACGATGCGCTGAATGCGCTCCATCACGAGCGTGCGCTGCTCAGGATCGAACGTGCGAATGGTGCCTGACATTTCCACGCTGTCGGGAATGATGTTGTGGCGGACGCCGCCGCGGATGCTGCCGACGGTGACCACCGCCGGATTCTCCGTGATGTCGATCTGGCGGCTGACGATGGTTTGCAACGCGCTCACGATTTCTGCCGCCGTCACGATCGGATCCACGCCCTGCCACGGACGCGCGCCGTGGGTCTGCCGGCCGGTGACCACGATGCGGAAGCGATCCGCGGCGGCCATCATCGCGCCGGAACGGTAGCCGACGTCGCCCGCATGCAGGGAATAATGGATGTGCAAACCAAAGACCGCCTCGGGTCGATAGGTGTCGAACAAGCCCTCCTTCAACATCATCGTGGCGCCGCCGTCCTCGCCTTCGGGCGGGCCTTCCTCGGCGGGCTGGAAGATAAAGAGCACGCTGCCGGCGAGGTTGCCGCGCAGCCGCGTGAGGACCTCGGCGGCCGCCATCAGGATTGCCACGTGCGTGTCGTGACCGCAGGCATGCATCACGCCGACCTGTTCGCCCCGATATTCGCCCACGACGGTGGATTTGAACGGCACGTCGGCGCGCTCGGTCACCGGCAAGGCGTCCATATCCGCGCGCAATGCGATGGTCGGCCCGGGCTGCGCGCCGCGCAGCAACGCGACCACGCCGGTGTGTGCGATGCCGGTCTTCACCTCGAGCCCGAGCTTGCGCAGGTGTGCCTCGACTTTCTTCGCGGTGAGGAACTCGCGATTGCCGAGCTCGGGATTGCGATGAATGTCGCGCCGCCATTCGACGAGTCGCGTGTCGATCTCACGTGCGCCCTGGTCGAGCTGTGGATCGGTGATCGCGGCAGGGGCGCTGGCGATCGGCGCCAGCGCAAGCGCCGCCGCGACCCAACGCCCGGCACGGGGTCGGTTCATGGGTGTTCCCTCTTTTCTGTCAGGTCCGCAGTGCGTCGCGCTGCAGTTGTTCGCGCGCGCGCTGCCGTTCCAGCACGATCGCGCGGGTTTTTTTCAGAGTATTCGATTCCGGCGCCCGCTCCAGCCCCGATTCGACATCCCGGAGCGCGGCATCATACATGCCCTTGCCGAGATGCGCGGCTGCGCGGTTGTTCCAGGTGCGCCAGTTGCTGTCGTTGATCGCCAGCGCTTCGTCGCAATTCTTGATCGCCAGCTCGAACTGTCTCAGGCCCACGAATCCGGCGCACAGGTTGGAGAGAGCGGCCGCCACGTCGGGCTGCGCGTTCGGGCGCTTCAGTCCTTCAAGGGTCAGGTCGACGCCGCGCTGGTAGTTGCCCGCGCGCATTTCGGCAGCCCCTTCCTGGAGGAGCTCGTTGCCCCCGATCACCGTGGTGCTGGAAGTCGACGCCGGCAGCTTCCCCCGCGCCGGCGGGCGCCACTGCGCAGGCGAGCGACAGGGCGATCAGGGTTAGTGAGATCAGATTCACCATACGCGATGGGTCATCCGAGCCTTGCGGGCAAATCTAGCAGGAAAACCTGTGAAGCTGCGACGCCAGTCACAATCGGGTCATTCACGCAAGCCCTTCAGTTACTTAAGATTGCCGCGGTTTGGATTTCCCGGGGGCGGCACAGGGCCGTCGTCGCGGCGCTCAATCTCCATCCAGGATCGTCTTATGTCGGCTTCAAATACAGTGGCGCGTTGCGGCGCAGCCGTGCGCCTTCTAGTTATTGCGGGCGTGGTACTGCTCGGCGCCTGCTCGAACGAGCTCCCGCCGCGCTCGACGCTCGATCTCATGATCGATTCCGCCGTGCGCGACGCGGTGCTGCTCCGCTGCAATCAGTTGCAGGGCGCAGCGCTGCGCGATGCGGAGTGTCGCAACGTCCGCGAGGCCGTGGATCGCCTCGCCGCGGACGCTGAGCAGCAGCCCGAGCAGGTGCAGCAGACGACCGAGAGCTTCGAGAAGGCGCGCGAGGCGCGACGTGCGCGTGACGAACGCGAGCGTCGTCGCCGGGAAGCGAGCGACAAGCCGGTTGACCCTTACACCATGCCACTCGTGCCCGAGCAACCGACGGGGTCCGTGCCCGATGCGCCCGTCATGTCATCCGCGTCCCTTTCCGGGTCCTGATCGCGCCTCACCACAGGACGAAGAGCGTCGGCAGGCGCTGCGCCGCACGTAGCTCGTCGAGCGCGAAGATCGCCGCGTACAGCAGGATGAAGCTGCCGGCGTCGAGAAACGCTTTCCAATAGAGATTGACGTCGATCTGCAGGAACTGCGGCTCGCGAGCCTCGAGCGTGCGCGGAATCAGCAGCGGTACCTCCGCGCGATAACGCCCAAACTCGGCGCCGTGACGAGCGCTCAGCAGCCGCTCCTCCTCGCGCATGGCCCGCAGGAGCAGCACCGCCAATAGCGATACGGTGAGCACCAGGATCACGACGCTGCGCGTTGCCAGCCCCACGCCCAGTCCGCCCAGCAGGGAGAGCGCATAGAGCGGATGACGACAAAGCGAGTAGGGCCCGCTCGTGACCAGCCGCTCATCCTTGGAGCCCGCTATGAAGGCGGAGGTCCACACGCGACCCAGTGCCACCGTCGCCATCAGCAATAACCCCGCGATGCTCGCCAGGTCACCGCTCCCGTGCTGCGACCAGGGCCGCTCGCTGATTGCCACCAGCACCAGGACGGCCGCATACCAGGCGAGCGTGATCCGCAGGCGGGGCGTGCTGGTCGAAGTCGTCATCGTGGCTCAGTTGAAATGCACAGGGCTCTTCCCCACAGTGGGGTGCGAGAGCATCTCCTACCCGCACACCAAACCCAAGGATTTCCTCCATGGCACAGCGAAGCACCGTGCTGCCGGCGCGTGAAGGCGCGCTGCGAGGCCGGTCGACGCCCCTGGCTGTCCCCGAGACGCACTACGTCTCCGGGCACCGCATCGTCCCGCCTTTCCCCGCCGGTACTGCCGAGGCCGTGTTCGCGCTCGGATGCTTCTGGGGTGCAGAGCGCAAGTTCTGGCAGACGCCGGGTGTCTATTCCACCGCGGTCGGTTACGCGGGCGGCTACACGGCGAATCCGCGCAAGCGCTCAAGGGCGCTGAGTAAACGGATCCGACAGGTTCACGTAAGCGAAGGCACGCGCGTACCCGTCCGACACGGCCGCCGCCGCGGCGAGCGCTTCCTGGAAGTTCGGCCAGGCCTCGGCACGGTCGCCCAGTTCGACTTGAGCAGCGGCGACGGCGCTGAGCGAGTGCGAGCGAAAACCCGGGTCGGGTGTATCCCGCGCCAGCTGCAGGATGCGGCTGAGCGAGGCCCGTGCGCCGGGCAAGTCACCGCTGGTCCTCTGTACGCCGACAATGCCGAACAGCGCTGCAGCCTGCAGGCGCGCATCGCCGAGCGTGGCGGAGGTCCTTAGCGCCCCGGCCATGTCGCCTCTCTCGGCTTGCGCAGCGAGGATGTCGTGGATCAGCAGCGCCTGCGAACTGCCGTCGGTAATCCCTTCCGCGATGACGAGCGCCCCGGCGGTATCGCCGCTGCGCGCGCGCGTACGCGCGATCTTCTCGAACGTTGTCGCGCCATAGCGCAGGCTGCGCTTCGAGGTGGCGAGAGTCAGCGCGTGATCGAGCGCGGCGCGCGCCTGGGGCAAGTCACCACGCTGCACGTAAGCCTGTGCGATCTCGCACAGCACGGCTGGCGTTGCGGCGTTCGGCTTGGCTTTGCGTGCCGTGGAGAAGGCCCGCTCGAGCAGATCAGACACGCCTGCGTCATCCGCGGTGCCCATCCGTCCGATCGCGATGCGCGTCAGCGCATAGGCCTTGCTGGTGCCATCCTTGATCGTAGCGCTGGTCGCCAGCGCGCCGTGCACGTCGCCCGACTGCGCCTGGATGCCCGCGACGTAGCCGAGCGCCACATCGCGCTGGCGCGCGTTCGGCGTGCTGCGAGCGATGAGGCGGGCGGTATTGAGAGCCTTGGCGTTGCCGACGTCGGCGTGCAGGGCGGCGATGTCGGCGCTCGCCATGGCACGCACCAGGAAGTCCGGAATGTGTCCGGCAATGGAGCGCGCTTCGGTCAAGTCGCCGCGCCGTGCATGGGCGAGCGCGATCAGGCGCTGTGCCTCGCTCATGGCGAACGGGTCGGCGATGGCGTGTGCCGTACTGAGTGCCGCCGGCAGATCGCCGGCTGCAAGCTGGGCGCTGATCACCGTCATGCTGACGGCGTCACGTTGTTCGGCGGAAGCGATCTCCTCCTGCGTGGCCAGCGCGCCAGCCACATCGCCACAGGCGGCCTGGCGGTGCGCGATGTCGCGCAGGGCGAGGTCGCGCAGCGACGTATCGGTGATGGCGTGCGCAGCCTGCATCGCATCCACGACGACCGCGTGCGCCGCAGCGCAGTCGCCGAGCCCGATGGTCGTTGCCACGATCTGCTCGAGCGCCTGCGCCCGTCGATGCGGATGTTCGATGGTCGCTGCGGCCTGGCGCGCTTCGCTCAATGCGAGGCGCGGCCAGGTGGCCGGATTGGACGGATCGATGCTCGCCGCTTCAGGATCGGCGCTCGACGCGGCCCCGCCGTGCAGCGCGCAGAGGATCGCGATCGTGCACAGCACTCGATTTCGCGCCGGCGAGGCGCGCGCTTGATGCGGCATGGACGGTCACGCGCCGGGCTTCACCGGGATGAAGACGTGAGTCTCCGGTTGGCGCTGCGGGGAACCTGCGGTGTCACCCACGTATTGCTCCCACGAGCGGCCATTGGGTTCGAGATGGTGCTGCGCCATGTGATCTTCGAGCTGCCGGTAGACCTCGGGCAAGTCATCGCGTGGACCGATGTGCACACCGTGCAGCGCGCGCCCGGCGTAAGTCTTGCCGACTTTGACCGTGCCGTCCTTGTCGGCAGCCTTGTTGCGGGCGGCTTCCGATCCCGTAAAAGGAATCGCCGCTTCGTAGCCCCAGCCGCTCTCGTCGTAGAACTCGTTGATGGCCAGCGGCGCGCCGCTCGCCTGCAAGCCGTTCGACGTGAGGAACGCGTTGATCTCGGCGTAGGCACTTCGCAGGGCTTTCGCCATCGCCTCGGGATCGAGCGGACTCGTTCCAGCGACATACACGATGTCGAGCGCAGGTACGTCGAGCTCGCGGACTTCGAGGGCGACCGCCTGCTCGGGCTTGTCCGTCTCGGCCTCCGCAATGACCTTGAGATTCTCCAGCCCCTGCTCGTAGTAGGGACCGAGGACCCGATCCAGCCACAGGCCGAAATAGCGGGCCGGAAGGTTGTAGCCAAACTGCAGGTCGAGCGCCCAGGTCACCTTCGTCCCGTCACCCTCGGGCGCGAGCTGCAGGTCCGCCTGCGCCTGACCGTCGTCGGCGAAGTCGAGCTGCGTGCGCACGCGCTGCGCCGGGACGGACTCGACGATCTCCTGCGACCCCGCGCCGAGCTCCGGAGTCTCGCTCGACCACTGCACTCGAGCGCCGACGCCGCTCTCCGGTCCGGAGTAGTTGAATCGCGCGGCGGGATCGAGTTCGTACCACGGCGACCATTCGTTGAAACGCTTGAGGCTGTTGATGATGTCGAACACCACCGCCGGCGGTGCGGAGATCGACGCCGAGCGTTCGACATGGGCGGCCGACGGCAGAAAGAGCGCGATCACGATCAGCAGCACGATCAGCGCCAGCAGCCCGATCAGGAGCGTCTTGAGTACCTTCACGGCAGGCTCCCATTGCTGCCGCCACTATAGTCGGCAGGTAGAGGGCTGTCAGCCGTCGGCGCGGACGCATTGCTCGAGGCGGCGGCTGAGTGTCGCGAACAGCGGGCCCGGGGGCGTGCACGGCGTCACCGCGCCGAGCAGGCGCAGAGCGCGCCGCTGCCAGGCGCGGTGGGCCTGCGCAGCGCAGGCATCGGTGCGCACGTACTTCAGGTAGCGGCGCCGGGCGCTCCCGCGCAGCACGCCGAGCGCGTGATCGAGCGCCAGCGCGTCGAGAACCTGCGTCGAAAGCCGCCTCATGAATCCGTTTCCTCGCACGCCACGAATCTCACTGATTCATACGCGCCCAGGGTCCGTCCGGTTGCAGCGCGTCGTGCATCCGGCGCAGGGCCACCCAGCGTAGAACCGGCGTCACAGTCGCTCACTTTCGAGCCAGCAGGGGACAGTCATGCACAGCAAAGCTTCACGAATCGCGGTCGCGTTGACCGCGGCGGCACTACCGTTGCTCGCCATGGCCTCGAGCCATCGCGAAGCACCGAACATCACGCGCTTTCCGACGGTCGATTCCACCGATTTCTACATGTTCATGAGCTACGAGCAGGGGCGCGCCGGCTACGTCACGCTCATCGCCAACTACCTGCCGTTGCAGGATCCGTACGGCGGGCCGAACTACTTCGCGCTCGATCCATTCGCCTTGTACGAGATCCACATCGACAACAGCGGCGACGCGAAGGAAGACCTCACCTTCCAGTTCCGCTTCAACAACACGCTCGCCAACAACAACCAGGGCATCAAGCTCAACGTCGGGCCCGCCGGCAACCAGAAGGCCGTGGCGGTGCCGCTCAAGAACGTCGGCATGATCTCCGCCGGCAACACTGCGGCGCTCAACTTCCGCGAGTCCTACTCGCTCAACGTGGTGCGCGGCGACCGCCGCAGAGGCCAGTCCTCGGCGGTGACCAATGCCGCCAATGGCAGCGGCACGTTCGGCAAGCCCTACGACTACATCGGCACCAAGACTTTCGGCGATGCCAACGCCTACGAGGCGTACGCGCGTACGTTCCTCTATGACGTGAGCATTCCCGGATGCCAGGGACAGGGACGCGTATTCGTCGGCCAGCGCGACGAGTCCTTCGCCGTCAACCTGGGACAGGTGTTCGACCTGGTAAACCTGGTACCGATCGAAGGTGACAGCGCCCCCGGCGCCGGCGACGGCGGCGGGTTCCCGGGTGGTATCACCCAGGATCCGGCGAATGACATCATCAGCGACGCCAACATCACCACCTTCGCCCTCGAAGTGCCGAAGGCCTGCCTCACGGGCAACGGTAACGGCGTGATCGGCGCGTGGACGAGCGCGAGCCTGCGGCAGGCACGCATTCTCAACCCGCGTCCGACCTTCAGCCGACCGGAAGTGAACGGTGGTGCATTCACGCAGATCTCGCGTCTGTCGACGCCGTTGGTGAACGAGCTGGTCATCGGCATTCCCGACAAGGATCGCTTCAGCGCCAGCCAGCCTCGCGACGACGGCCAGTTCGCCACCTACGTCACCAACCCGACGCTGCCTGCGTTGCTCGACATCCTGTTCCGGGATGCAGTGAACCAGACGCTCGGGACGAACATCGCGAACCTGGCGCCGACCAACTTTCCACGTAACGACCTGGTCACGGCGTTCCTGACCGGTTTCGCGGGCGTCAACCAGCTCGCGACGGTGACGCCTTCCGAGATGACGCGGCTCAACACCGGCATCGCGGCCACCGCCGCGGCTCAGCAGAGCACGTTTGGTGTGGCGGGCGGCGATCTGGCGGGATTCCCGAACGGGCGCCGTCCCGGCGATGACGTGGTGGATATCGCGCTGCGTGTCGTCATGGGTGCGCTCTGTTACCCGATCCCGATCAATGGCCAGCCGACCAACCTGGGGCTGTGCACGCCGGCGGATGCGGCGGTCGGCAACGTGCCGTTCACGGACGGCGCTCCGGTGAGCGCTGCGGACTTCGATACGGCCTTCCCGTACCTGCGCACGCCGCTTCCCGGCGCCGTCAATTGAGTGAGAGGAACACAGTCATGACCACTTACATGCGTCCTCTTTTCGCGCTGGCGGCCACGGCTTTCGCCGTGGCCGGCTGTAGCGGTGGCGGCGGAGACGGCTCGTCGCCGTCGCCGGATGCTCCACCGACGCTGTCGGCGATCGCCGATCTCACCCTCAACCAGGACACGGCGAGCGCTGCGATTCCGTTCAGCGTGGTGGACGACCGGACTGCGGCTGCGAGTCTTGCCGTGACCGTGAGTTCATCCGATACGAGCCTGATTCCCGCCGAGGGGATCACGCTTGCCGGCACGGGGACGAACCGCACCCTGATGATCACTCCCATCGAGACATCGACAGGTTCGGCCACGGTGTCGGTGACCGTCGCCGATGCCGCGGGCTTGTCGGCAACCCGGACCTTCCAGGTGAGCGTGGCTGCAGTGAACGTCGCGTTCACATCCTGGGCGTTCGAGATGTTTGCGGATACCGAGGGAGCGGACTCGCGCTCGCTGCTCGGGTTCACGCTGCAGAACGACGCCGACGATCGCCCGGAAGCGTTCGATCCGCTTCTGTAACCCACGGGCCCACGGGGCGCCGCGGCGCTCCGTGGGCCTGCACCACGGATACCGTGCAGATGCGGCCTCGCGCAGTGACATCGAAGGGTGTGTGGCTGGTCCTGCTCGCGATGACCGGTGCCGCCACGGCTGAGCCCACCGTACCTGCCGATGACTCGCTCATCGTGCTGCGCCTGGAGATTTCCCCGCAACAGGAAAAACTGCGCGCACTCGAGAGCGCAGTCGGGGCGAACCCGTCGGATCCGCTCACGGTGCAGACGCTCGTCGATGCCTACCTCGTGCTCGGTCGCCAGACGGCTGAGCCCCGGTACTTCGGCCGCGCGGAATCGCTGCTCGCGCCGTGGCTCGTCGGGTCCCATCCGCCAGCGGCCCTGGCGCTGAACATGGCCGACATCCGGCAATACCGTCACGAATATAGCCAAGCGCTGGTGCTGATCGAGCGCGTGCTCGCCGACAAACCGTTCCAGGCGCAAGCGCTGCTCATGCGCGCCGCCATCCGTCTGACGCAGGGTCGTTTCGACCTGGCGCGTGCGGACTGCCGCGCCTTGCTGGTGCGAGGTGAGCCGACGCTCGCCACCACGTGTCTCGCTCAGACGATGAGCATGACCGGCTCATTGGCGACGGCGCAGCGCCTGCTCGCCTCGCTGCTCGAGCGGCCGGATGGCGTGCCGCCAGCGCAACGCGTGTGGATGCTCACGGCACTCGCGGAGATGGAGGAACGGCTCGACCTCACGGACAGCGCGGAAGCGAGGCTTCGCCTGTCGCTCGAGCTCGACGCGCACGCGCACTACGCCCGTCTGGCGCTCGCCGACCTGCTCCTCGATCGCGGACGCGCGGGCGAGATTGCCGCGCTGCTCGCGCCCATGCCGCGCACGGATGGCGCGCTGTTGCGCCTCGCGGAGGCCGAACAGCGACTGTCGCGATCGCGCGCCCAGGGCGACTTGTTGCAGGCGCGTTTCGCTGAAGCCCTTCTCCGCGGAGAGCGACTGCATCAACGCGATCTGGCACGCCTGCAACTGAATGTGACCGATGATGAGCGCGCAGCCCTCGCCCTGGCACGCGACAACTGGAGCGAGCAGCGCGAACCGGCCGATGCGCGCCTGCTCGCGCGGGCAGCGCTCGCGACGCGCGACCGCGCAGCGCTCGCGGAGCTGCGCGAGTGGCGCGATCAGACCGGGTACGAGGACCGGCCGCTCGAGCGCATCCTCGAGCGCGCGGGTGAATCGTGAAACGAATCTTGCGCTCCCTGGCGATGATGCTTGCGCTCTGGGCGCCGGCCGTGCTGGCCCACTCGCTGAGCGCGAGCTATCTCACGGTGAGCGCCACCGCTGACCGATCCCTCGCGGGCCGCTGGGAGATTGCGCTCGCGGACGTGCAATCCCTCATCGATCTGGACATCGATGGCAATGGTGCCGTCACCTGGGGCGAAGTGAAGGCTCGCACGAGCCGTATCGCTGCGATTGCGCTGCCGGCCCTCGATCTCGAGCGCGGCGGCTTGCGCTGTCCCGCAAACCTCAACGCGCTGTTGCTCAACCAGCGCACCGACGGTTTCTACCTCGTGCTCGACTTTGTCGCGAGCTGCGCCGCGCGCAGCGGTGAGCTCGCGATTGCGGAGCGCCTGCTCTTCGACCGCGATCGCACCCACCGGACCGTGCTGGCCGTACACGAAGGCGCGGCTCACAGTGCCGCGGTACTCACGCCGGATGAGCCGCGCTGGCGCGGCGAGGGGAGGGCGGGCGCCTGGCCCGTGCTGCGCGAGTTCTTTGGCGAAGGCGTCTGGCACATCTGGATCGGCTACGACCACCTGGCGTTCCTGTTGCTGCTGTTGCTGCCCGTGGTGTTGCGCGGCGCGGGCAGTGGGTGGCAGGGCGCCGAAAGCGGGCGCGCTGTGCTGTGGTCCGCGCTGCGTATCGTCACGGCCTTTACGCTAGCCCACTCGATCACGCTGTCGCTTGCGGCGCTCGGCGTGGTGGTGCCGCCGGAGAAGCCGGTCGAGGTGGCGATCGCCGCTTCGGTCGCGGTGGCCGGCATACTCAATCTCATTCCTGCGGCCGCCAGGCTCGGTGTGGCCATCGCATTCGGCTTTGGGTTGATCCATGGGTTCGGTTTCGCGGGTGCGCTCGGTGAGCTGGGACTCGAGAGAGGCGCGGTGGCAGCGCCTTTGATCGGGTTCAATCTCGGCGTGGAGTCGGGGCAGTTGGCGATTGTGGCCGCGGTCCTGCCGCTGCTCTATGCTCTGCGCTTCTCAGTTCTCTATCGCCGCCACATCGTGCCTGCCACATCGATCGTGGTGGGATTGCTCGCGGTCGGATGGCTGATCGAGCGCGCCGGTTGAGCCCTGAATCCGCGACCGGCCATGAGGCGAAGAGGCGGCAGGCGGTCAGGGAGTCGTCATGATCGGGAACAATCGCGTCATTGCCAATGGGGCGGCCCTCGCCCTGCTGTGCGCCACCGGCTCAGTGCTGGCGGGCGGCGTGCCCACGGCGGGACTGGGCGGAATCGAAGTCACCGCGGTGCGCTACGGTTTGCTCGGCGATCCGGAGTCGGCGACGGACGGCATCGTGCTGCGTGAGCAGCTCGAACATCGACCGCTGCTGCGCACCGGGGAGCTGCTCGAAGCCGTGCCCGGCCTGATCGTTACGCAGCACAGCGGCAGTGGCAAGGCGAACCAATTTTTTCTGCGGGGCTTCAACCTCGATCACGGTACCGACTTCGCGACGCGCGTCGACGGTGTGCCGGTGAACATGCCGACGCATGCTCATGGCCAGGGCTACACGGACGTCAACTTCATCATTCCCGAGCTGATCGGTTCGATCGAGTATCACAAGGGCACTCACCACGCCGCCGAGGGCAACTTCTCCGCCGCCGGCTCCGCGCACATCCGCTACGCCGATTCGCTCGGCGGCAACCTGCTGAGCTTCACGGGTGGCGAGGATGACTATCGGCGCGCGGTGCTTGCCGGTTCGCCGGAGCTCGCGGGCGGAACCTTGCTGTATGGTCTCGAGTACGCACAGACCGACGGCCCCTGGGACTTGTCGGAGGACCTCGAGCGCAAGAACGCAGTGTTGCGTTACTCGCGCGGTGATGATCGCGATGGCTGGGCGCTCACGGCCATGGCCTACGACGGCGAGTGGCAATCCACCGACCAGGTGCCCCAGCGCGCCATCAGGAGCGGTCAGATCGACCGCTTCGGGTTCATCGATCCGACGGACAGAGGCGAGTCGAGTCGCTACAGCCTGTCCGCCAGCTGGCAGCACGTGGGCGACAAGAGCCGCTGGAGCGCGCTCGCCTACGGCCTCGACTACCAACTCGATCTGTTCTCCAACTTCACGTACTTCATCGATACTGCCAACGGCGACCAGTTCGAGCAGTTCGACGACCGGCGCGTGTACGGCGGACGCGTCACCTACGGCCGCGATCTGCCGCTCGGTGCGTTTGCCGGGCAGTTCGACGCGGGCTTCGAGATGCGCCGCGATGACATCGACACCGTGGGGCTCTATCGCACCCAGGCCCGCGTGCGCTTCGACACGATCCGCGAAGACCAGGTGCGCCAGACCAGCTACGGTGTGTATGCGAGCCAGAAGATCGACTGGACGGACCGGTTTCGCACGACGCTCGGCGTGCGAGCGGACTACTTCGATTTCGACATCGACAGCGAGCTCGAGCTCAACTCCGGCTCGGCCGACGACAGCATCGTCAATCCCAAGTTGAGCCTGGTCTACACGCTGTCAGAGCGCTCCGATCTCTACCTCAATCTCGGCGGCGGCTTCCACAGCAACGATGCGCGCGGCACGACCATCCGCGTCGATCCCAACGACGGCGTGACGCCGGCCGAGCGCGTCGATCCCCTCGTACGCGCCAAGGGCGGCGAACTCGGAATGCGCTATGCCGTGGCGGATGGCTGGCAGATCTCGGCGGCGCTCTGGGGACTCGAGCTCGATTCGGAGCTGTTGTTCGTCGGTGACGGCGGCACCACGGAGTCCAATCGCGCGAGTCGACGCAAGGGCGTGGAGCTGGCGCTCTTCGCCCGGCCCACCGACTTCCTGGTGCTCGATATCGACCTTGCGTGGTCGCACGCGCGCTTCACCGACCCGGACCCCGCGGGTGACTACATCCCCGGAGCGGTCGAGCGGGTGGCCTCTGCCGGACTGACGCTCGATCACCCCTCCGGATGGTTCGGGGGCGCGCGGTTGCGTTACCTGGGGAGCGCGCCACTGATCGAGGACGACAGCGTTCGCTCCGATCCGACGACGCTGCTCAACCTCGAGGCGGGCTACGAGTTCACTTCAGCGCTCAGCGTCACCTTAAGCCTGCTCAATGCGCTCGACAGCGACGACAACGACATCAGCTACTACTACGAGAGTCAGCTGGCGAACGAGAGCGCTCCGGTCGAGGACATCCACCTGCATCCGGTCGAGCCGCGCACGCTGAGGCTGGGAGTGCTGGCCCGGTTCTGAGCGCCGCTGCATCCGGAACGACGTGCGTTGCGTAACGTAATGGCACTGCGACAGAGGAGGGCGGTCGCGCGTCGATGTGCGGGATCTCTGGATCGCCCGTCCAGCGACGTTCCGACTAAAGGCAGGGGCAGTAGACCCCGCGCGACCACATACTCGGAAGCCATACACCGGGTACTCCAGGGAGATGGACATCGTGCGCAAGGAACTCGCCCTCGGCTCGCAACTCCCGCACGTCCCTCCGGCGAGCTGAAGGACCAGAGCAAGTTCATGGCATCCAGCGGGCAAAGTGCGGCGAACAGGTCAGCAGTAGGTCACGAGGACGCTGACATGACCGCCGAATCGCTTGCCGCGCCATCCGGTGCCCGCACGGAGCAGCACTCCGGATCCAGGCTCAACGCCGCACAGGCCGTTCCCGACCTGACCGCACTGCTGCACGCAGCGAGTCGTCGGGACGAGGCGGCGCTCGGCCAGCTCTACGATCTCACCGCGGGCAAGCTCTTTGGGCTGGCGCGCACCATCCTGGGCAACCCCGCGGATGCCGAAGAAGTTGTGTGCGATACCTACGTGCAGGCCTGGCAAAGCGCGTCGCGCTTCGATCCGGGGCGCGGCTCGGTGCTGGCCTGGCTGCTGATGATCTGTCGCAGCCGCGCGCTCGATCACTTGCGGCAGCGGCGCTCGCGCGCTGCGGCAGAGAGTGCCGCGACCAGCCTGGCTGAGGAGGCCACCGAACCAGCGCCGGAGGATCTGCTGCGCCAGATACAGGAGGGCACCGCCATCCATCGCGCGCTGGAGGCGCTCACGCCGTTGCGCCGGCAGCTCGTGGCGCTGGCGTTCTTCAGAGGGCTGAGTCACCAGGAGATCGCGGTGGCGATGCGCCTGCCCGTCGGCACGGTAAAATCTCATCTGCGCCGGTCCCTGCAGGGGCTGCGCGCGGTTCTCGATGTTGAAGAGGTGTGATGCCAAAGACTCCAAACGATCCGGTGCTGGATGCCGAGCTCGCCGCCGCCATCGCGACGGCGCTACGCCCGGCACACCTCTCGACCGGGCAGCGGCAATCGCTGCGCGAGCGCATCCTGCGGCGCGTGCGCGCGCCCGCGCCTGACGGCACCTACACTGTTCGAGCCGACGAACGTGAATGGATTCGCGTCGGCCCGCTGACGGAGATCAAGATCCTGCGGCGCGACTGGCAGGAGAACAATCAATCGCTGCTGGTGCGCCTCGCGCCCGGCGCCGTCATCGCGGCGCACGGCCACTCGCTCGAAGAGGAATGCCTGGTGCTCGAGGGCGAGGCCATGGTCGGCGAGCACGTCTTTCGCGCGGGCGACATGCATGTCGCGCGGCCCGGCGCCATCCACGACGGGCTACGCACCACCACCGGGTGCCTGCTCTATATCCGCTCGGAGATCCCCGCGAATGTGCCGCGGCCGAATCAGCCGGGCGGTTCCTGACCCGGGTTCGGATCCTCCATCGGGAAGGTCGTGGCGCCGGCGCCGGCTGCCGGGGTGGAGGGCGCTGGCGGGTTGGCGGCTGGATCGCCGGCCGGAGCTGCCGGCGCTTCTCCCGTCGCGGGCGCGACCGAGGCCGTGCGCGTCGCCTGGTCGAGCGTGCTGAGATAGGTTTGCGCGGCGGGCGGAGGAGCCGGGGCATCCGCGGACATCAGCTCATCGGCGGTGATGTCGCGCTTGTTGTAGAAGGCCGCATTACCCTTGCGGTCGATCGTAATCGCCGTCCCGTCGATCGCCACGCCGGCGAACAATCCCATGGCGCGTGAATACGAATACACCTCGGCCGCGAAGTTCGGGTCCGTTGCCGCCGAAGCCTGCCGGCCCACCGGACCTGCCGCGACCGAGGCGTCGGCGCCGAGCGTCATCTTGCCGTCGGTGATGCCCTGGACGCCGGCCGCACTGGTGAACACCAGGATCACGTCGGTCGACTGCACGCCGGCCTGCCAGCCGAAGCTGCCGCCGGTCAGTGTGATGAATACCGGGTTGGTCCACTTGCCCTGCGAATCGCGTACCACCAGCACACCCTTGCCGCGGCGGCCGCCGACGCCCAGGCCGACCTTGACCACGTCCGGCACGACGGCGATGCCGTGCGCACGCGCCAGCAACCAGTCCGGGACGCCCTGGTCCGGCATCGAGGTCATTTCCTCCACCACCTGTGTGGCGACCAGCATGCGGGCTTCCTCGCGCGCTTGCGCGAACGCCGCTGCAGGCACCATCACCGCAACGCCGAGCATGGCGAACCGGAAAAATTTCATATCGATCCCCTGTCAATGCCGACTTCGCCGGCGCCATCAGTGCGACCGCGCCACGCAGTGTCGGTTCCGCCGATTGTAGCGTCAGTTGACGGGGAGTAGTTGTGCGACTTCCTGGCCGCGGCCGCGGGCATTCAGGAAGTCGACAGCACGCTGACGCGCGGTGCGCGTGAGCGCGTCATCCGCGCCGAGCTCTTCCAGCAAGACGCGATGGCTGCCGAGAAGCAGCTGCTCGGCCTCTGCATGCTTGCCGAGCTGCGCCAGCGCGACACCCAGCGTGCTCTGCGAGCGCGCCGCACGCCATTGCGGACCGTCCTTCGCCTGGGTCGTGACCGCGACGGAATGTCGCAGCGGTTCGACGGCCTGCCTGGCCTCGCGACGCGCCAGAAGGATCTCGCCGAGCAGATACTCGGCGGAGGCGATATAGAGATGGTCTGCGGACAGGCTCTCGCGGTAGATCTCGAGCGCGGTGCGCACGTCGGACAAGGCCGCGTCGGTGCGTCCGAGCTTGAATTCCAGGTTCGCCAGCGAGTCGAGGTAGTAAGCGACCATGAAGTCGCGCTCGCCCGAGCGCTTGCTGATGGCGAGAGCCTCGCGCACCTTGGCGATCGCCTTGACGTATTCGCCGCGCTGCTCGTACAGCTTGGCGAACGCACCGTGCACCGGCGCGAGCCGCGGGTTTTCCTCGCCGAACACCAGCCGGTAGAGCTCGAGGGTTTCGGTGAGGAGCTTCTCGGCCTCGTCCAGCTTGCCCTGCCCGAGGAGCGCCTGCCCGAGGCCACCCATCGTGGTGGCGTAATCCGGATCGGTGCGGGATACCTGGGTCTGCAGAATACTCAACGCCTCGCGCTCGTAGCGTTCGGCTCGCGGCAGATCGCCCTTCCATAGCATGAGGCTGCCGAGGTCGGCGAGCGCGACGCCCACTTCCTTGTGATCCGGGCCCAGCTGCTCCCGATAGATGTCGACCGCGCCGGTCAGCAGCCGCTCGGCTTCGTCGAGGCGACTGCTCTGTTGCTGCACTCGCGCGTACCCCACCATGAGCAACGCGACGCGCGTGTGCCGCAGCCCGTACACCTTCTGGGTCAGCTCGATCGCCTGCCGGTAGTAGCCGTCGGCGGAGGCGAGGTTGCCCGCGCCGAAATGCGCATCCGCCAGGTTGGAGAGGCTCAGCGCGACGCCCTCGCCGGGCGGCTTTTCCGTTTCGCGGCGCAACGCCAATGCCTGTTCGAGCAGCGGCACTGCGCGGTCTGACTTGCCCTGGCGCTGGAATGCGAAGCCGATGCTCTCCAGCATCTGGGCCCGTACTTCCGGCTGCTCATTGAGATTCTTCTCGATCTTGGCCGCGCCACGCTCGAGCAGTTCCTCCGCCGTCACCTTGCGTCCCTGCGACTTGAACGGATCGGCTGCCGCGAAGATATCGACCAGGAACGCCGAGACGTTTTCCGCGCGCTCGCGCGCCTGCTCGGCCAGCTCGCGCTCCTGTTCGAGCCGGTTGCGCTGCATCCACAGTGTCGTCGCCAGCGAGGTCAGCGCCAGGAAGATCGTGGCAACCAGGCTCAGGCCCATCGCGTTGCGACGCGCGAACTTGAGAGCGCGGTAACGGCTGCTGCCCTGGCGGGCGAGCACCGGCTCGCCACGCAGGTAGCGGCGCACGTCGTCCGCGAGTTGCGCGGCGGTCGCATAGCGCTCGCGCGGCTCCTTGCGCATCGCCTTGAGCACGATTTCGTCGACGTCGCCGCTCAGTTGCCGGCGCATCTTGTCCGTGCTCAGGCCGCGTCGCCCGGCGACCGCCTGCGGATCGAAGCCCGCGGCTTCGACCACCGCCCCGGCACGACCGCCACGAAACAGACTGCTTGGCCGCGGCGGATCCTCGTTGCAGATCGCGCGTTCCAGGCCGAGCGCGGTGGAGTTGTGCAGGTGGTACGGCGAGCGGTCGCAGAGCAGCTGGTAGAGGAGCACGCCGAGCGTGTAGACGTCGGTCGCGATCGTGATCGCGCGACCCAGCACCTGTTCGGGCGCGGCGTGCTCGGGTGTGAGCAGGCGATCCTGCATGCGCGTGACCGCCACGGTGTGCGTGAGCGGATCGGGATGCAGGAGTTTTGCGATACCGAAGTCGAGCAGCTTCGGGTGTCCCTCCGGCGTCACCAGGATGTTGGCGGGCTTGAGGTCGCGATGCACGATCAGGTTGCGGTGCGCGTAATCGACCGCCGCGCAGACGCGCTCGAACAGCTGCAGGCGCTCGCGCAAGGGCAGCTTGAGAGCATCGCAATACTCGTCGATCGGCTTGCCGTCGATGTACTCAATGACGAGGTAGGGCACGCCATCGGGGGTCTCGCCGCCATCGACCAGGCGCGCGATGTCCGGATGATCGAGGCTCGCGAGGATCTGCCGCTCCGCGCGCAGGCGCGTGCGCAGCTGCGGGTGAATCGCCATCTGCTCGACCAGCTTGATCGCGACGCGCTGCTCGAAGTGCTTGTCCGCGCGCTGCGCCAGGTACACCGTGCCCATGCCGCCGTGGCCCAGCACACCGATGATGCGGTAGGCGCCGAGGACCGAGCCGATGAGCCGATTGCGTTGTCCCTCGACTGCATGCACGACCGCGCCGCCGATGGCCTGCCGCAGTCGCTCCTCGCTCCCGAGATCGGAGGCGAGCATCGCTTCGAGCTCGCCGCGAAACTCCGCGTCCTCGCCGCAGACGGCCTTGAGCATGACGTTGCGTTCGCTCACCGGGCAGTCCACCAGCCGATGGAACGCGTCCTGCAGCCTGGTCCAACGCTCGGGGTTCATGGCGAGCGAGTGCGGATGGCCTTCAGCAGCCAGGCCTTCACGAAGCGCAGTTGCCGATGCAACTCCGAGACCGAAATGCCCAGCGCAGCGGCGGTCTCCTCTGAGCTCAGGCCGGCGAAGTAATGGATCTCCGCCATCTGCACCAGGCGGGGATCGACCGCCGCGAGCTGCGTGAGCGCATGGTCGATTTCGACGATGTCGAAACCGATGTCCTCGGCATGCGTGTCATGTTCGCGTAGCTCGAACACGGTGTGCTGCCCGGAGCGCCGATCGGCAGCGCGCTGGCGCGCGTGATCGACCAGGATGCGGCGCATGAGTCGCGCGGCCACCGAGAAGAAGTGCGCGCGGTCCTCCCAGGGAACGTCCATGTCGATCAGGCGCACGTACGCTTCGTGCACGATCGCGGTCGCCTGCAGTGTGTGGCCGGCGCGCTCGCGCTTCATGTAGCCCGCAGCCAGCGTGCGCAGCTCTTCGTAGACGAGGGGAGTCAGACGCTCGAGGGCGTCGGCTTGACCGGAACGCCAATCCTTCAGCAGCTGAGTGACCGAGCTCGGGCGAGTCATGGACGTCGCGGGCAACGGAACGGTCCTATCCAGTCGGCGTTGGCACTGCGGTCTCGAGGGAATCCGGGTCGGATTCTGTCACGAAAGGCGCGGCAAGTCCCTGAAAATTAGGGACTCAGGTCACCTAAAGCGCTCGCGAGCCGCCGTGTGCAGCGACACCAGGGTCGCGGCCGGCTTCCCCTGGTGTGACGGCTGTCATACTTTTTTGCGGAAAATGGAGAATCAGGTCGCCTTTTTTACGCTATTCCTTAATAAGGGCGGACGTTCTCCGCCCGTTGTGGAGCGTTAGGCAAATCCCTCAATGAACCCTGGAGATCTCATGCGCAAGTACCTCGTATCTGCCCTGTTGGCCGTCTTCGGCCTGGCATCAGCCGGCGTCGCACTGGCGGACAACACGCCGTTCCCGGTGCCACCGCACTTCACTGACAACACACCGTTCCCGGTTCCGCCCCATTTCACCGATAACACACCGTTCCCGGTACCGCCTCATTTCACCGATAACACGCCGTTCCCGGTACCGCCTCGCATCAGCGACGAACTGGTGCGCCTGGCCTGAGGCATGCGGCAGGAAGCTGAATCACAGGGATGCGCATTTCATTGAGGAGACTTGCCGTGGAACAGTTTCGATCAGCATGGATTCGTAAGTGTCTCGTCGTTTCTACCAGCGCCCTCGTGCTGGGTGCCGGGTTGGTTCTTGCGGCGCAGGGGCCGAGCCGCGCCGAGTTGGCGGTCGCTCCGTCGGACGTGGAGCGACAGCCGTTGTGGGTGCCAGGAGGCGACGTTCCCATGGCGGCTTATATCGGGTCGCAACGCGACCTTTCGCTCGCCCCCCCGCGCTGAAGGTCGAGGGCCCAAAGGGCCCGGACCTTGTGCGCTAAACCGCGGTGCGCTCGCTCGCGCATCGCGGTCTTTTTTTTGCGCCACTGAACTGACATCGAGCGGCTAGAATTGCCGCCTCGATGCGAATTTCGATCCCGTCTCCGCTCCCTCTCGCCCTTCTCCTCGTGGTCCACGGCGTCATCGCCGCCGCGTGGTCGCCGCGCGCGTGCGCGGAATGGGTGGCCCGCGAGGAGGCCATCATGGGTACGCGGATCGCGGTGGAATTGTGGGCGGAGGACTCCGCGAGCGGCCAGGCGCTCATCACGCGCGTCATGGACGAGATGCACCGGGTCGATGAGCTGATGAGTACCTACAAACCCACGAGCCAGGTGTCGCTGGTCAACTCGCGCGCCGCGGAAGTGCCCGTCACCGTCGATGCAGATCTGTTCGGCCTGCTCGAGACCGCGCTCGACTATTCGCGTGTCACGGAGGGCGCATTCGATATCACCTACGCGAGCGTGGGCTACCTCTACGACTACCGCCGCCATATCAAGCCGAGCGACGCGGCGATCGCGGCAGCGCTGCCCGCGGTCGACTATCGCCATGTGCTCCTCGATCCCAAGACCCGCAGCGTCCGCTTCTCGCAACCCGGGGTGCGCATCGACCTCGGCGGCATCGCCAAGGGCTGGGCCGTCGACCGCGGCATCGAGTTGTTGCGCAAGGCGGGGGTGCAACGCGCCTTCGTGACCGCCGGCGGCGATACGCGCATCATCGGCGACCGTTTCGGGCAGCCGTGGATGGTCGGCATTCGCGACCCGCGTGCTGAGGACAAGGTCGTCGTGCGCGTGCCGCTGGTGGACGCGGCGCTGTCGACCTCGGGCGACTACGAGCGCTTCTTCGAGGCGGATGGCGTGCGCTATCACCACATCCTGTCACCCGCCACCGGCCGCCCGGCGAGCGCCGTGCGCAGCGTGACGATCATCGGGCCGAGCGCCACGCGCACCGACGGCCTGTCCAAGACAATCTTCGTGCTGGGGATCGAGCGCGGGATGCAGGTGCTCGATCGCGCGGGCGACGTCGACGCCATCGCGATCGACAGGGACGGCAGGGTGTATTACAGCAAGGGGCTGGCCAAGCCGCAGTAGCGCTCAGGCGCCGACGCTCAGAACCAGATCGAGATGAACAGCTGCCCGACGTTGGCGCTGAAGCTGTAGAGCGGCTCCGTCCCGGGAGCGACCCCGGTGACACGCAGATCGCGGAAGTCCTCGTAGTCGAACATGATGTGGTCGACGCGCAGGTTCAGCGTGCCTTTCTGCACGAATCGCGGACGTCCGCCGGGGAATTCGTAAGTCACGCCCACGCCGATCGAATTGCTCTTGAACGTGGCGAGCTCCTTGTCGCGCGCCTCGAAGTTCTGCGCGTCCGCGCGCGGAAACAGATCGGCGTAGAAGTCCGCGTTGTTCTGCGTGTAGTAACGATAGCTGCCCTCGAAGATCCACTTCGGGCCCCAGGGCTGCGTGTAACCGATTTCTGCCGTATGCGCGCGTATTCCCCAGGTGTCGGTGAAGAATCGATAGTCGCCGTTGACGGCCGCCCGATAGGGCAGGTGATAGCGTGCGGTGAGCGCGATGGCATTGCTGGTGCGGGTCCGTGGATACACCTCCGACTCGAAGCTGTAGCCCACGCCGCTGCCCGGATCCACGTAACGCACCGAGCGGTACGGATTGTTGAGGAAACCCTCGTCCGTGATCGCCTCGAACGTCGCTCCCACGATCAGGCTCTTGGTCAGGATCTGCGACACGCCGATGCGGTAGGTGCGCCGGTCAACGCCCTCCTCGAAGGTCGGATCTACGCCGCTGCCGGTCGCGTTGCGGCGGCGGACCGTGTCCCAGGCTCGCGAGAACCCGAGCGACACGGTGGTGAGATCGCCGAACAGGTCCTGGCTTAAGCCAAAGTAGGCGGTGTCGGCCTGGTAGTCGTCCTCTTCGCTGTTGGCGTAGCCGAGGCTATACGTCGTCTTGCCGCGAATCGCATCCGCACTCAGGCTCCATTGCACGCGCTCTTCCTCGTAGGGACTTGCCGTGGTGATGACGTCGATGGACGCGCTCGACACCATGTCCATGTAGACGTTGCCCACGACCGAGTACTTCTCGAGGAAAGTCTTGCGCACCAGGAGCGAAGGCCCGTCGATCTCGACGCCGCCGCCGTCGTAGTAGTGATAGAGAAGGTCGGCGCGGTCGTCCGGCAGGACGCCGCCCATCGCCGGGCCCGCAACAGCGAGCGTCGCGACAGTGAGAACCGCGCGGAGTGTCTTCAGTTGCACCCGCAACCGCCGCCGGAGCTACCGAGCGCGCCGCGGGCGCCCTCGCGCGACTCGAAGACATGGTGCAGGTAGGAGCTCGACACCGGATCGCGGTCGGACGCCATGATCGGATCGGCGAGCCGATCGCGTTCGTAGGGCTTCACCCAGGGCTCGACGTTGCCACAGCCGCCGATCAGAACGAGGGTCGCGAGCAGCGAGGCTGTGGCAAGTCGGCGCATGGTCATTCCTTTACGAGCGCGCGGATGTGGTTGAGGTAGGTGTTCTCGTCGCCCGGCTTATAGCCGCGGTGCAGGTAGCGCACGTTGCCCTTGCGGTCGATCAGTACCGAACTTGGCATGCCGCTCACATTGTAGAGCTTGCTGACGCGGTTTTCCCGGTCGAAGAGGATCGGGAAGCTGACCGGCGTTTCCTTAAGCCAGTTTTCCGCGCCGCTCGGGTCGGGCTCGACGTTGACGCCGAGGAGCGTAAAGCCCATCGCCTGGTACTTCTTGTACATCTGCTCGAGCAGCGGCATCTCCTGCCGGCACGGCCCGCACCACGTGGCCCAGAAGTTGATCATCACCACCTGGCCGCGCAGCTGACTGAGGGCCAGGTTTTTCCCGCCACGCGCACCGAGGTTGAAATCCGGCGCTGGGCCCGACCCGTCGCCGGCTAGCGACAACGACGTAACGAGTACGCCCGCCAGTAGGACGCCGCGGAAGATCCTGCCGATATGAGTAACCATGACTGCCCATCCTCCCCGCCTCAGAAGTAGACGGTGAATCCCAAGTGGGCCTCAAGGTTATTGGTAGCTTCGTTGCTGCCCAGCAAATCCGTCGCAAAAATGTGATCTCGCACGTCAAAATGCACCGCGATCCAGTCGGTGGCGAGCACGCGCACCCCGGCGCCGAAGTTGACGGTGAAATTGTCCTCCTTGGCGAAGCGCGTGGCGCCGACGCCGCCGATCACGTAGAGCTGCGAGTTGAGGGCGTAGTTCTTCCCCAGGAAGATCTCGCCGGGCAGGAAGTTGTAGCCGAAGGAAATGTTGTAGTAGGTGAAGTCGCGGTTCTCGGTGACGCGCACATTGGCGAGCTCCTCGATGCTCGAGAGCCCGGCCTCGGTGCGCCCGACCGCGGCTTCCACGAACAGGTCCTCGGCGATGTGGTACGCCGCACGCACGCCGTACACGGGGTTGGTGCCGAAGTCCTCGATGCTCATGATCCCGGCGTAGGCGCCGATTTCCCAGTTCTCGCGGTCGATCTTCGGCGTCTTGATCTCGCGCCGCTCGACCTCGGGCTCGATGATCTGCGCGGCCTCGCGCTCCGACTGCGGGATCGAGATGTCCTCGGGGCCGCGCGAGGCGCAGCCCGCGAGCAGCGCCAGCGCTAGAAAAAGAACGCCAAGCCGCCTTTCCATTCGTCGATCTCCTCGTTCTCGTCCCGACTGGTGAACAACACGTAGCTGCGATACTCGGCGCGGAACATGAAGCGCCGGGTGATGTAGACGCGCACGCCCGCGCCCACGTAGCCGACCTGGTCGGTGCGGTCCTGCGCCTGACCCAGTGTCGCCTGGGGTTCGGTGTGGATCACGCCGGTGCCCAGCGTAAAGAAGGGTGATGCGCGCCATTCGGGCGCGAATACATGGGTGATGCCGGCCGTGCCGAGGTAACTGTTGGAGAACTCTCCGAGCACGTGCTCGGCGCCCACCTCGACGGAGAGATTGGCGTTGAGCGAGTAGGCGCCGTAGATTGAGATGACGCTGGCGCCGCCAAAATCGCCGGCGAGGGCACCCGCTTCCCAGTGGTGATCGGTGAAGGATTCGCGCGAGCCGTCGTCGAACGTGGTCTGTTCTCCGGTCGGCTGCAGGGTGCGGACCATCTGGCCGCGATGCACCCAGCCTTCGCGGCGGTCCTCGGTGCGCACCTTGAACCAGTCGGTGCGTCGCTTGAGGATCTCGATGGAGGAGCCGCGATCGACGACGTGGAATACGGGATAGCCGCGACCGGGGCCGGTGTGCAGCTCGATGAAGGGATCGTCAACCACCACTTCAACGTAGCGTTCCTCGGCGCTCGTCGAAGCTGCATGGAGTGACAGTAGGGACAGTGCCAGAACCGCAAGCCACCGCATCACGCTAGTTGAGCGGCGCGGCGAATGGGTTGTTGTAGTACTGGGCACCGATATCCAGCCACTCTGCAATCAGGCGCCTTTCTGCATCCGTAAGAAATCCCGCGTGAGTTCCGCCCGCATTGAAGCGGTTGAAGAACACTCCCGATGCATTCGCACTGCCCGCGACCATGGACGGACTCACCTCGAAAAAGGCCACGCACACGCCGGTGACCGGATCCGTCTGGGCGCACTCGTCCTCGAGCGCGCCCATATTAAGCGTTTGGCGGTTGTCCGTGAACAACAGTTCGCGGTAGGAATTGAAGTGATCGGCCTCGTCCGCCGACGGCCCGTCCGCGAGATTGAGCTGTCCGGCGGGGACGCGCGTGGCGTTGGCGGCGTCTACCGGGCTGTGACAGCTGATGCAGGTATTGTTGGCCAGCACGATCGTCGGGTCGTTGGGATCGGTGATCAGGCGCGGCAACGCCCACAGCGGATGAATGATCATCTCGTAGTTGATCGTGATGCGGCAGCCCGCCGACCAGCGTGTCTCGCACTCGAGCGTCGTCGGTGAGGTCGTGTCCAGGTCTCCGTAGCGGTAGCCGAACGCCGCATCCGGCGCCCGCACGGCGGGGTCCGTCCACACGTCTTCGAAGTTGACGTTGACGCTTGGGAGCAGCGCGCTGCAGTTGTCGAGAGCGCAGCTGTGGCGGGCACGAACCTGCGCCATGGTCTCGCCAGCATCGGCGAACAGCGCCGGGTTGGTGTTGGGAAACGGCAATCCGGTCGTGGTGGCGCCCGCGTTGATCGAAGCGAACAGGTCCGAGCGGCCGTGCGATTCCGTGCTGGCCGGGTCGTGACAGCCGTTGCAGCGCAGGACTTCGCCGGGGCGCACCTGCAGCCAGTTGTTGTGGCGCGGTCCGACGCGCCGGCCGTTGCGATCGAGCAGCGTGATGCCGAAGGCCACGTTGGCCGGTACCTTCACGCGCACCGAGCCATCGGGCTCGACCGGGGCGTAGGCGAGGATCTCGCGCATGAAGTTGCCGACGCCGAAGGCGTTGTCACTGAAGTCGCGCACGTCCTCGTCGGGCAACGACACCGCCTTCTCCAGGCGTATGAAACGTGCCGGGCGCTGGTCGGCGGTGGTCACCGCGGGATTGGCGAGGGTCGCAATATTGGGCGTAGCCGTGTCGACACCCTCGATGTCATAGACGCTGCGAATGTCGAGCAGGCCGACGCCTTCGGAGACCAGCGTGGCATCGAGGTCGACGCCCGCCACGCCGTCGACGATGACCGGCGGCGGGCTGTAGGCCTGCATGGTCGCGACGTCCGTGATGATGATGCCCTCCTGGGGCGGCACCACCGGGATCTGCGTATCGCGATCCATGTCGTAGATCCAGATTCCGTAGAGCGGCGGCGCGGCCACCACGTTCGGATTCGCCAGCCGGTCATCGGTGCAGGGCACGACGTTGCCGTTCTCGAGCACGCGGCACAGGCTCCAGCTCACGAGAAAGCGGTTGGTGCCGTCGTGCAGCGGGAAGACGCCGCTGAAGACGCCGCCCGGCGAGGGCGCCGGCGGCACCAGGCGCACGTCGTTGACGACCGCGCGCTGCTGCGCCGGTCCGCTGAGGATGCCGCGGTTGGGCAACGTCGGCTGCGTGTTCTCGACATAGTTCGCGGTGTCGATCGCGAGGATGTCGCTGCCGAAGAAGGTGCCGGTGAACGGGCGCGCGAGCGAGATGATTGGCCCGGTGAGCAGCTGGCGCGGCTGCAGGAAATGGATCTCGCTGTCGTTGAAGCCGGTGAGGTGGCTGCGCGAGCCGTACAGCAGCTCGAGACCGCGGCCATCCGGGTTCATGCGGTAGAGGCTCATCTCGTTGTGGCCGCTGCCGCGCGTGTGGTCCCAGCGAGTGAACACGATCTGGCCGTTGGCGAGCACGGACGGATCGAGATCGTGGCTCTGGTTGAAGGAGATCTGGTGAATGTCGCTGCCGTCGGGGTTCATCACGTGCAGCACGAACGCCGATTCGTTGCGGTCCTCGTCCTCGGCCGCGAACTGCGGCTTGCCCTCATCGAGCAGGATGGCGCGCGACTGGCGCTGGCGCGTCGAGGAGAACACGATGCGCCCGTCGGGAAGATAATGAGGCGCGACGTCCTGGCCCTCCTCGGCGATGTTGTCGGAGGGGATCACGCGACGCAGCACGTCGTTCAGGCGGTTGTACTCCCAGATGTTCCAGGTCGGCAGGTCTTCCTCGTCCGCATTCTCATCGAACGGCCCGCGCATCGCGAAGATGAGCCGGGTGCCGTCGTAAGAAGCCTCGAGATCGCGCACGTCCCATTGCTCGGTGTCGCCGGTCACGCGCTGGGTGATATTGCGCTCGGGCGCGCTCGGTGAGGCGCGGTCGCGCAGGAACAGGTCCGCGTCGACGTTGAAGGTCTGCAGCAGGCGCGCGTCGTCCTCGGGCTGCATCGCCTCGGGATCGGTCGGGAGCGTGCGCTTGATGTAGCCGAGGGGAAAATCCACCGTGCCCGGGTCGGTGCCCTGGCCGCTCCCGAGGGAGACGCCACCGCCGCTGCTGCAGCCGTTGAGCGTGAGCGCGCAGGCGCCCGCCAATACCAGGCTGCGGGCCCAGCAGGCCGTGCCGTTGAATCTGTTGCTCAGAGTACTCATCGCCTCGTCCTCGGGCCTGCTAGAAAGACCCGTCTCCACTTCGAACTTCAGGCCGGCTCCGTGTCAGCGCGCCGCGCATTCGCGTCTGCTTCGCTTCGACACACGTGAGCCTCTTCACAGATCTCGCATCTCGCACGCGCCGCTGCACTTACCATCTGCTGCCGAGAGGTGACGTAATCACCGTGCCCGGTGCCGTGCGCGCTTCACGCTGTGAACATCGTCACGCGTTTGTGGCGCTGCTCGCGCTCCCGCTCGATGTGCATCCCGCACCTAAAAAACAAGCCTTTCCTCGCTTGCCGCTGCGCCGATTGACGCCGCATCAGAATGCATTTCGCGTCAATGCTTATACACGCGCGAGAAGTGCGCGGGAATGTCGCCAAGGGGAGACGTCTGTGTCCTGAGACATTACCGTGACATTCCCGCCGTGCGTATATTCCGCCCCGCAAGAAGCCACCTCTGTGGACCGGGATGCAGTCATGAACACGAGGACGCAGATTTTTTCCGCGAGTGATCGCCGCCGCGCGCATGCGGCCGCCGTCGCCTGCCGCGCAGCGCTGTGTTGCGCACTGGCCGCATTGACTGCGGTGAGTGCCTACGCCGGCCCGCGCGAACAAGCGAAGCGGATCCATGAACGCCTCACTGGTGTGGCGCCGACCGATAGCGTGCTCGCATCCATGGAGAGCGACGTCGGCGGCGGCAATGCCGCTGCTGCGGCGTTGACTGCCATGCAGGCGCCCACGTTCTACACGGTGACGCTCAAGAACTTCGTGACGCCGTGGACCAATCGCGACCAGACGGTGTTCGCGCCGCTCAATGACTACACGGCGACGGTCATCGGCATGGTGCGCGACGACGTGGCGTTCAACACGGTGCTGTCGGCCGACATCATCTACACGGGCCGTGGTGGTCTCGCTGGGGTGCCGGCCTATTCGGCGGCCAGCAACGATCACTTCGCCGCGCTTGAGACGCAGAACGTGAACCTGGCAAGCACCACCGACTTCGTGCGCCAGACGCAGTCCGCGCTCACGGGTGTGCCGGCCGCGGCGACCGCGGGCATCATCACCACGCGGGCGGCGGCGGAAGCCTTCTTCATCGCCGGCACCAACCGCGCGATGTTCCGTTTCACCCTGATGAACCACCTGTGCCGCGACATGGAGCAGGTGCAGGACACCAGCCGTCCGCCGGATCGCATCCGCCAGGACGTCTCGCGCAGCCCGGGTGGCGACGCCCGCATATTCCTCAACAACTGCATCGGCTGCCACAGCGGCATGGACCCGATGGCGCAGGCGTTTGCCTTCTACACCTACGATGAGACGGCGGGACGCATCGTCTACAGCAGCGCCGCCGTGCAGCCGAAGTACTTCAACAACGACGACACCTTCCCGTTCGGCTTCATCACGCCGAACGAGAGCTGGCAGAACCGCTGGCGCGCCGGACAGAACGCGCTGCTCGGCTGGTCGTCGAGCCTGCCGGGGAGCGGCAGCGGCGCCAAGTCGCTTGGCGACGAGCTCGCCGGAAGCGATGCGTTCGCGCAGTGCCACGTCGAGAAGGTCTTCCGCAACGTCTGCTTCCGTGCTCCGGTGGACACGGCCGGCGTGATCTCGCCGGACCGCGCCGCAGTCAACGCGATGGTGAGCTCGTTCCGCTCGAGCGGATTCCGCCTCAAGCAGGTGTTCGCCGAGGCGGCCGCTTACTGCAAGGGTGATTGAGGGAGACGACCATGAACCCGTCACGATTCACAGGTCTTTGGACGGCGGTCTCGTTCGCACGGAGTCATCCGTGGGCGATCGGCCTGCTCGTTCTCCTGCTCGCCCTGAGCCTGGCCGGTTGCGGCGGTGGCGCGTCCACCGAAGCAAACCCGGTGACTGCACCGCCGAACGGACCGACGTACAACGGTCCGCCGCCGGCCACCGCCGACGTGCAGGCCTTCCGCATCAACCTGTGGGAGAACATCAAGGCCACCAACCGCTGCGGCCAGTGCCACGGCGCCGGTGGCCAGGTGCCGATGTTCGCGCGCGGTGACGACGTCAACCTGGCGTACGAAGCGGCCAACACGGTTGCCAATCTCACGCAGCCCTCCGACTCGCGCATGGTCGTCAAGGTGGGCGGTGGTCATAACTGCTGGTTGTCGGCGAACTCCGCGTGCGCGGACATCCTGACGACCTGGATCACCAACTGGGCAGGCGCTGCCGCAGGTGGCGGTACGCAGATTCAGCTGATCCCGCCGCCGATCCGTGACGTGGGCGCAAGCCGCAACTTCCCCGATACGCCGCCGGGCGCTTTCGCCGGCGTGCACCAGCTGCTCACCGACTTTTGCTCGCGCTGCCACACCTCGAGTGCGGTGACGCCGCAGTCGCCGTACTTCGCTTCGTCCGACATCAACGAGGCCTACGAGGCGGCCAAGACCAAGATCAACCTGGACAACGCCGCGCAGTCGCGCCTGGTGGAAAGACTGCGCAACGAGTTCCACAACTGCTGGCCGATCCCCGCGGGCGGCGCGCCCAATTGCGCCGGCAGCGCGGACCTCATGCAGGCCCGCATCCAGGCGATGATCGACCAGATCCCGGTGACGCAGATCGACCCGAACCTGGTCATCAGCAAGGCCCTCACTCTCTATGACGGCACCGTGGCGAGCGGCGGCAGCCGCTTCGACGCCAACGCCATCGCCAAGTGGGAGTTCAAGACCGGCACTGGCGGGACCGCGTTCGACACCAGCGGTGTCGAGCCGTCCATCAACCTCACGCTCTCGGGCGATGTGACCTGGGTTGGCGGCTGGGGCATCAACGTGAAGATGGGCGGCAAGGCCCAGGGCAGCACCGCGAGCAGCAAGAAGCTCAACGATCTCATCCGGGCGACCGGTGAGTACACGCTCGAAGCGTGGGTGGCGCCCGCCAACGTGGCGCAGGAAGACGCCTACGTCATGAGCTACTCGGGTGGCACGGCGACGCGCAACTTCACGGTCGCACAGCAGCAGTACCAGATCGAGGCGCTCAACCGCAGCTCCACCACCGACTCCAACGGTCAGCCCTCGCTCATCACCGACGCGGACGACGAGGATCTGCAGGCGACCCTGCAGCACGTCGTGGTGACGTTCGACCCGGTGGCCGGGCGGCGCATCTACGTGAACGGCGTGTTCACCGACGACACTGATGGCGACGTGCCGGCCTCGATCAGCGACTGGGACGACACCTTCGCCTTCGTGCTCGGCAACGAGGTCTCGAACGATCGCCAGTTCCAGGGCCTCTACCGCCTGGCGGTGGTGCACAACCGTGCGCTGACGCCTGGGCAGATCCAGCAGAACTTCGAGGCCGGCGTCGGCGAGCGCTACTACCTGCTCTTCAGCGTGGCGCACCTGATCAGCGTGCCGCAGAGCTACATCATGTTCGAGGCGGCGCAGTACGACAGCTACAGCTACCTGTTCACCAAGCCGACGTTCATCAGTCTCAATGGCTCGGCCATGCCCGGGAACATCCCGTTGCGCGGCATGCGCATCGGCGAGAACGGCGTCGAGCTTAAGGTCGGCCAGGCGTATCGCACCCTCGATACGGCCATCACGGACGCGAGCTACAGCCCGGCCACGGGTCAGCAGCTCTCGACCATCGGCACCGTGGTCGCGCTCGAGAAGGGACCGGCGCTCGATCTCTTCTTCCTGTGCTTCGACGTGCTCGGCACGAATCAGGAAGTGTGCAGCGGCGACGCGACGCCCGTCGCGCCGCCGACGGCCACCGGCGACCCGCAGCCGGACATCGGCATCAAGATCTTCGACGACATCAACGCGTCGATGGCTGCCGTCACCGGCGTGAGCCCGACCACGGGCTCGGTGGTGACCACCTACACCACAGTGAAGCAGTCGTTGCCGACCGCGGAAGCGATCGAGGGCTTCAGCTCCTCGCAGCAGGCCGGCATCACGCAGCTCGCGGTCGCGTACTGCAACTCGCTCAGCAACAACACGACGTTGCGCGCGAGCGTGTACCCGGGCTTCACGGGCTGGGGCTCGAGCGCTGCCACGGCGTTCGACACTCAGGCCGAGCGCGATCAGATCATCACGCCGCTCTACAACCGCGCCGTCGGGCAGAACCTGACGTCGCAGCCCGCGCTGGCGGCGGTTTCCGGCGAGCTGAACGCGCTCATCACGCGCCTGCTCGTGGGAGGCGCGAACACGCCGACAGTAGTGACGGCGGTGTGCGCTGCGACGGTGGGCAGCGCCGTGACCACGGTGCAATAGGTTCAGGACGAAGAGCTGACAACGGGATTTTCTCGAGGTAGCAGTCATGATCATCCGCAAAGGCAGAGGCCGGACCCTGGGGCTCAACGAGCCGCTCCGGCATGAAAGCCACAGGCGTCCCGTGTCCCGGCGCGACTTCATCGCGCAGGGCTTCATGACGGGCGCCGCCACGGTGATGACCGGCGGCATCCTGAGCCTGTTCACCAATCCGCGCGCCGCGTGGGCCGCGCTGTCGCCCGATCTGGAAGCGCTCAAGGGTGCCTGCGGGATCACGACGCTCGGCGCGGGCAAGATCCCCTTCATCGCTTTCGACCTGGCGGGCGGCGCCAACATGGTGGGCTCGAACGTGCTCATCGGCCAGCAGGGTGGCCAGCTCGATTTCCTCAGCACCGCCGGCTATGCCAAGCAGGGCCTGCCGGGTGACATGACGCCACCGTCACCCAACGCCAACCGCGCCAGCAACAATTTCGTCGAAGACACGCTTGGACTGCGCTTCCACTCGGACAGCGCGTTCGTGCGCGGCATCCTGGAAAAGGTTCAGGTGGCGAATGCCGCGAACATCAATGGCGCGGTCATCGCCGCCCGTTCCGAGAACGACACCAGCAACAACCCGCACAACCCGATGTACGGCATCGCGCGTGCGGGCTCCAACGGATCGCTCCTGACACTCATCGGCTCGCGCAATTCCGATTCCGGCGGCAACAGCGAGGCGCCGCTGATGATGATGGACGCTGCGCTCCGGCCGACCAAGGTGGACCGCGCGAGCGACGTCACCGGTCTCGTGGATACGGGTGAGCTGGTCGGGCTCTTGAGCCTCAATGACACGGTCGCGGTCATGGAATCGATCGCGCGCATCAGCCACAGCAAGATGCAGACGGTCAACACCAAGGTGACGCGCGATGCGGTCATCAAGGACCTGGTCCGCTGCGGCTACATCAAGTCGGCCGACACCGTCGATCGCTTCGGCAATCCTTCGGCGCTCAATCCGGATATCGATCCCGAGATCGTCGGCCCGGCCGGCATCTTCACGCAGGCGGAGTACAACGCGGACGACGAGTTTCGCAAGACCGCTGCCGTCATGAAGATGGTCATGAACGGCTACGCGGGTGCTGGCACGATCACCATGGGTGGTTACGACTACCACGGGCAGGGCCGTGCCACGGGCGAGACGCGCGACATCCGCGCCGGCCGCTGCATCGGTGCGTGTCTCGAATACGCCGCGCGCCTGGGCGTGCCGGCGATGATCTATGTGTTCAGCGACGGATCGCTCTCCGCCAACGGCGTGATCGACAACAGCGCCGCCGGCCGTGGCAAGTTCGACTGGTCGAGCGACAACCAGCAGACCGCCGCCTCGTTCTTCCTGGTGTACAACCCGACGGGTCGTGCGGCGCTGTTCAGCGGCGACGCGGTGCCGGCGGAACGCCATCGGCAGATCGGCTACTTCCGCGCGAGCGGCGACGTGGAAACGGCGTCGAGCCCGGCGGCCAACGCCGTCAACCTGCTGGTCGAGACCGTGATCCTGAACTACATGGCGCTGCACGGCGACCAGGCAAACTTCGCCACGCTCTTCCCCACTCATGGCCTGGGCAGCGTCACGTTGCGTGACAGCCTCACCGCCTTCAACCCGATCGTGAACGGCGTGATCACCTGATCCGGCGGCGCGCGTCCTCGAAAAAGGGGTCAGACCCCATTTTCGGTTTCGGATGCTTTTCTGAGAATGGGGTCTGACCCCTTTTTCGCGTCCACCGAGCAGGACGCGTGATGCCACCATGACCGCCGCCGCCACCGACACGCCGGACCCGAACGCCTCATTTCGTGTAGCTTACGGCTCGGTCGCGCCGGCCAGCCGGGCTGCGCCGCGCGGCCAACCGTTGCACGGCCAGGTCGCAGGCATGTCCGACGCCAGTCTTGCTCCGTTGTTGCGCTGTCCGCGCTGCTTCGATGCGCCTCTCGATATCGAGAGCGACGCCTGGGTGTGCGCGCCCTGTGCGACCCGGTTTCCACTCCTGGACGGGATGCCGTGGCTGTTCGCCGAGCCCGAGGCGACGCTCGGCGAATGGCGTGAGCGCCTGCATCGTCTGGTGCTCGAATTGCAGAACGATGCCGCGCAGGTGCGCGCGGAGCTCGGGCACGAGAAGCTGCGGAGCCTGACACGCTCCAGGCTCAAGCTGCTTTCCAGCGCCTACGAGGATCACGCGCGCAAGCTGCAGGCAGTCCTCGCTCCGCTCAACCTCGTCAGCAAGCAAGCGAAGCTCGAAACCCACATGGGCCTGCGGACCCGCCTGCCGGCGGGCCAGGACCTCACGTCCTATTACGTCAACTTGCACCGGGATTGGGCGTGGGGCGGCGACGAGAACGAAGCATCATTCAGACTGCTCGCCGAGCTCGCCGCCGGTCACGCCCCGGGGCGGACGCTGGTGTTGGGCACCGGCGCCAGTCGCCTCGCATACGACTTTCACACGCGCGCAGGGCCCGAGCTCACCATCGGCGTTGACATCAATCCGCTGCTGCTGCTCGCGGCGCGTCGCATCGTGAACGGTGCGGCAGTGTCGTTGTACGAGTTCCCGCTCGCGCCACGCCGCCTCGACGATCACGCGATCCTGCGTCAGTTGGTCGCGCAGAAGCCCGTCGATGGGCGCTTTCACCTGATGTTCGCCGACGCACTGCGCGCGCCCTTCGCGCCGGAAGCGTTCGATACCGTGGTGACACCTTGGTTCGTCGACATTGTCGCCGCGGACCTGGCCGAGCTTGCGCCGCGCATCAACCGGCTGCTGCGCGCGGGCGGGCGCTGGCTCAACTTCGGCTCGTTGAGCTTCGGTCATCGCGAGGCAGCGTTGTGCTACACGCGCGAGGAGACGCTCGAGATCCTGCGCGAGCAGGGGTTCGAGTGCGCCGTGGAGCGCGAGGCGGAGCTGCCCTACATGCGCTCGCCCGCCAGCCGGCATGCGCGCCTCGAGACAGTGGTGGCGTTTGCCGCCGTCAAACGCGAGGCGGTCGCGCAACCGCCCGAGCACCGCTCACTTCCCGAGTGGCTCCTGGACGAAGGGTATCCGGTGCCGCTGCTGCCGCCTTTCGAGATCACCGCGGTCGCGACGCGCATCTACGCCTTCGTGATGTCGCTGATCGACGGGCGCCGCTCCGCGCGCGATATCGCACAAGTGCTCGTCGCGCAGAAGCTGATGACGGCGGAGGAGGCGGGTCCGGCGGTGCGGGCGTTCCTGATGCGCATGCACGAAGATGCGCGCGCCGTCGCGCGCCGCTGACTGTCGCTATTGAGCGACGGTCGGACTGTGCGTAGGGTCGCGTATTATGTTTTGCCCGCGTGTAAGCTTCGATTCTCGTTGTCAATGAGCCATCTAGGCGTGGACACATCGACAGAGCTTCCCGTGTCGAGCGCGAGCCGGGCACGTTTTGTTCGCCCGCTCGCGCTGCTCTTTTTCATGCTGCTCACCACGTCCGCGCTGCGCAGCGGCGCCGACTCTTCGTTGCCGGGTCAGTCCGCGCCCGACTTCGCGCTCAAGGCGATGGATGGCGCGAACCTGCGTCTCTCCGAATTCCTGGGCGACGTGGTGATGCTCAATTTCTGGGCGAGTTGGTGTGGCTCCTGCCGGCAGGAGATGCCCGAGCTCGAGCGGCTCTACGAGACCTATCGCAGCGCGGGCTTCGTGCTCATCGGTGTGAACGTCGATGACGAATCGGCGCGCGCGCTGGAGTTCGTGCGCGCGCTCAAGGTCACCTATCCCAATCTGCTCGATCCCCGCAAATCGGTGGCGCCGCTGTATCGCCTGGATGAGCTGCCGATGAGCGTGCTGATCGATCGCGCGGGTGTCGTGCGCTTCGTGCATGCGGACTACCAGGCGGGCAAGGAGCAGCCCTATCTGGCTGAACTTCGGGCGCTGCTGGACGAGTGAGCTCCTCGCCCGGCAGCTGCCTTCGGTCAATCTGATTCGAGGTGTTCGAGATGCGAAACATGTATGGCGCGTGGGCGATGAGGCTGGCTGCGGCGGCACTCTGCGCATTGGGCGTAGCGAGCGCCGGCGCGCAGGCGCCGGTCGTGCCGCAACCTGCCGCGCCAGCTCCCGGAGAAGCGCAAGCTGCGGCGGCATCTCCGGCCGAGAGTGCGAGCGGCGAGTTCCGCAGCCTCGACCAGGAGGTCCAGGCCCTCAAGAAGGAAGTCATCGAGCTCAACAAGGACCTGTTCGTGCTCGAAGAAGAGCTGCTGTTCCCGGCGAACACCCAGGTGGCGGTGTTCGTGTCGCTCGATGTGGGCAGCTTCTTCGCGGTCGACTCGGTCACGCTCAAGATCGACGACAAGGAAGTCGCGAATTATCTCTACACCGCGCGCGAGTCCGACGCGCTGATGCGCGGCGGCGTGCATCGCATGTACCTCGGGAACCTCAAGGTCGGCAAGCACGAGCTGGTCGCCTTCTTCACCGGCAAGGGCACGCACGAGCGCGACTACAAGCGCGGCGCTACGCTCGACTTCGAGAAGGGCATCGGCGCGAAGTACCTCGAGCTGCAGATCAGCGACCGCGTGCGCAAGCAGCAACCCGAGTTCGTCGTGAAGGAGTGGGAGTAAGGCGTTGACGGCTGCGCGTGTCACGGCCCTCCTGCTGCTCGCCGGGCTGCTCGCCAGCGGTGCGCTGGCGGCTGCGGAACCGAAAGGCGGCACGCTCGCACCCACGACCGTCAAGGATCTCTACTACGGCGACGTCCTCTTCTATTTCTACCAGGACGACTACTTCAACGCCCTGACGCGGTTGCGGGCTGCCCAGCTCAAGGGGCGCGTCGCAAACCACGCCGATGAGGCGGAGCTGCTGCTCGGCGGCCTCTATCTCTCTTACGGCGAGCACCTCGAGGCGGGCGCAATCTTCGAGCGCCTGCTGAAGCCGGACGCGCCGCAATCGGTGCGCAACCGCGCCTGGTTCTACCTCGGCAAGGTCTGGTACCAGCGCGGCTATTGGGCGCAGGCGGAAAATGCGCTGCGCAAGGTCGAAGGCGAGTTGCCGGCGCAGCTGGAAGCGGAGAAGCGCAACCTGCTCGCGCAGGTGCTGATTCAGCAGGGGCGGTACGACGATGCGATCGCGCTGCTCAATGGCTGGCGTGGACCTCCCGACTGGACTGCATTCGCGCAGTTCAACCTGGGCGTAGCTCTGGTGCGCAAGGGGCGCCTCGGCGACGCCGCCGCGATGCTCGATGCGGTCGGACGAATGGACGCTCCGAACCAGGAGCTCGCGGCGTTGCGCGACAAAGCGAATCTCGCGCTGGGTTATGCGTACCTGCAGGCCGGCCAGGCGGCCGAAGCGAAGCCCGTGCTGCAGCGCGTGCGGCTCGAGGGTCCGCAATCGAACAAGGCGTTGCTGGGCGTGGGCTGGGCCGATTCCGCCGCCGAACAGTATCGCGAGGCGTTGGTGCCGTGGATGGAACTGCACGGTCGCAACCTGCTCGACGCCGCGGTGCAGGAGTCGTATCTCGCCGTGCCGTTCGCATTTGCGAAACTGAATGCCAACGCCCAGGCGGCCGAGTATTACACCACCGCGATTCGCTCCTACGCGGACGAGTCAGCGCGCATCGACGAGTCGATCGCCGCGATCCGCAGTGGCGAGCTGCTCAATACGCTGGTGACGCGTGACGCGCAGGGACGCTATGGCTGGTTCTGGCAACTGGAGAACCTTCCCGAGGCGCCGGAGTCTCGATACCTGTATCACCTGCTGGCAGGGCACGAGTTCCAGGAAGGTCTGAAGAACTACCGGGATCTCGGCTTCATGCAGCGCAACCTCTCGGAATGGGAGCGTAGCCTCGAAGCGTTCGGCGACATGCTCGACACCCGTCGCACCGCCTACGACCAGCGGCTGCCGAAGATCGATGCGAGCCTCGCGCGCGTCGATCCGCGAGAAATCGCGCGCACGCGCGTAGAGCTCGAATCGCGCCTCAACGCCGCGGAGCGGGCCGGCGACTTCGCCACGCTCGGTACAGCGCGCGAGCAGGAAATGTGGACGACGATTCACCAGCTCGAGGATGCGCTCGCCGCGCAACCCGACGATCCCTCGCTCGATGAAATGCGCGACAAGGTGCGTCTCCTCAAGGGCGTGCTCTTCTGGCAGATGAACGAGAGCTTCAAGGCGCGTACCTGGACCACGCGGCGCAGCCTCAAGGAGCTCGACGGCGCGCTCAAGCAGATGGAGAAGCGCTGGCTGCTGGTCCAGCAGGCACGCAAGAACATGCCGAACGAGACCGAAGCCTTCGCCTACCGCGTCGCGCAGCTGCGCCCACGCATCGAAGGGCTCGGAACGCGGCTGGCGGCTGCCGGGCGCGCGCAGGGCGACTACCTCGCATCGATTGCCGTGGAAGAGCTCGAGGCCCAGAAGCAGCGCCTGGCGAGCTACCAGGTCCAGGCGCGCTTTGCGCTCGCCAGCATCTACGATCGTGCCGCCGACACCCGCGGCTCGGGGAGTGCGCCATGACGCTCGCCCGCTTCAGCGTCGCCGCGCTGGTCATGCTCGTCGCGCAAAGCGCGTGGAGCGAGAAGCCCAAGCCGCAGCCGACGATCAAGGACATCCAGGGGCGGCAGGTGGAGGTGCGCACCGACAAGCCGGTGGATGCCGGCTCGACCAAGGCGATGGAGAACTATCGCGAATTCCTCAAGCTCGAAACCAAGGATCCGCAGCTGCGCCCCGAGGCGATGCGTCGGCTGGGAGATCTGAATCTCGAAGCCGCGGAGATCGAGCGCAGCGAACGCGACCAGGGTGGCGCGCTGAGTCCGCAGTCCTCCGAGGCGATCACGCTCTACACAACGCTGCTCGAGTCCTACCCCAATTACCGTCAAAGCGACGCCGTGCTCTATCAGCTGGCGCGCGCTTACGAGAGCAATGGTCAGAGTGAAGAGGCGCTTTCAGCGCTCGATCGGCTGGTGGCGCGTTTTCCCTCGAGCCGTCTCATCGACGAGGCGCAGTTCCGTCGCGGCGAAATCCTCTTCAGTGCCAAGCGCTTTGCTGATGCCCAAGGCGCCTACGCGGACGTCATCCGGCGCGGCACGGAGTCGACTTTCTACGAGCAGAGCCTCTACAAGGACGGCTGGGCGCTGTTCAAGCTGGGGCGCAACGACGAGAGCCTGAACTCCTTCGCGCGGCTCCTCGATCGCAAGCTCGTCAATCCCAAGGACCCCCACAAGGTGCTCGATATTCAGAGCCTCTCGCGCCCGGAGCGCGAGTTGCTCGAGGACACCTTCCGCGTCGCGAGCATCACCTTCTCCTACCAGGAAGGCACGCAATCGATCGACGCCTTCGTGGCGAACCGCGGCAACCCGCCCTATTCATATCTCCTGTATTCGGCGCTCGGGGATCTCTATATCAGCAAGGAGCGCTACCAGGACGCGGCGCAGACCTACGAGGCCTTCGTCAAGCGCGACCCGATCGATGCCAATGCACCGCTCCTGCAAGTGCGCGCGATCGAGGCGTACCGCAAGGGCGGATTCTCCTCACTGGTGCTCACCGGCAAGCAGAACTTCGTGGAGCGCTACGGGTTCAGCGGCCCGTTCTGGGTCGGGCGTGAGCGTGCGCAGTTCCCCGCGGTGGTCGCGGAGCTCAAGACCAACGTCAAGGAGCTCGCGCGCCACTATCACGCCGAGGCGCAGAAGAGCAAGAAGCAGTCCGACTACATGATGGCGGCGCGCTGGTACCGTCACTATCTCGACTGGTTCCCGAATGAGCCCGAGTCGGCCGACACCAACTTCCTGCTCGCCGAGGCGCTGTACGAGAGCAAGCAGTTCAAGGAGGCGACCGAGGAATACGAACGCACGGCCTACGCCTATCCTTTCAACGCGCGTTCGGCCGAGGCCGGCTACGCCGCGCTGCTTTCCTACGATCACTACGAGAAGCAACTGCTCGATCCGTCGCAAGCTCTCGAGAAGGCCGCGTGGCACACCAAGAGCGTCGAGAGCGGCCTCAAGTTCGCCACCACCTATCCCTCCCACAAGGAGGCGTCCACGGTGCTCACGCGCAGCGCGCGCGAGCTCTTCGAGATCAAGGATTTCGATCGCGCGGTAAACACTGCGCAGCGGGTGCTCGCGTTGCAGCCGCCGGTGGATGCGGCCAAGCAACGCACCGCGCTCACCGTCATCGCTCACTCACGCTTCGACCAGGGCAGCTACGCGGAAGCGGAGGCCGCCTACCTGCGCTTGCGCACCGTGGTGCCGGCGGATGACAAGGAGCAGAAGGAAATCACCGAGAAGCTCGCAGCCTCGGTGTACAAGCAGGCCGAGCAGAAGCAGGCCGCGGGCAACACGTTGGGCGCGGTGGATGATTTCTTGCGCGTCGCGGCGGTTGCGCCCACGGCGAGCATCCGCAAGAGCGCCGAGTACGACGCGGCTGCCGCGCTCGTCAACCTCAAGCAATGGCCGCGCGCGATCGAAGTGCTCGAAGCCTTCAGGCGCAACAATCCGCAGGACCCGCTGGTGGTCGAAGCGACCCGCAGCCTCGCGGTTGCGTATGTGGAAACCGGGCAGGGTGCTCGCGCTGCGGGTGAGTTCGAGCGCATCGCCGATACGCCGACGGAGAGCGTCGAGTTGCGGCGCGAGGCGCTGTGGCGCTCGGCCGAGATCTACCAGAAGGTCGGCGACACGGGCGGCGCAACCCGTGCGTACAGCAAGTTCGTCGAGCGCTTCCCGGTGCCGCTCGATCCGGCGATCGAAGCGCGCCAGCACCTGGCGGACATGGCGGCGGCCGGGAACGACTACACCGAGCGCGACCGTTGGCTGCACGACCTGGTGAATGCGGACCTGGCGGCGGGCGCGGCGCGCACTGAACGCAGCAAGTATCTCGCCGCAAAGGCCACGCTCAAGTTCGCGGAACCAGCCGGCAGCGCCTTTCAGGGCGTGCGCCTGGTCGAGCCGCTCAAGCAGAACCTTGCTCTCAAGAAAGACGCGATGGAGCGCGCGCTCGATGCCTACGGACGCGCCGCGCAGTACGGCGTGGCAGAAGTTACGACGGCGGCGACGTACTCGATGGCAGAGCTCTATCGCACGCTCGCGAAGGACCTGATGGAATCCGAGCGGCCGAAAAATCTCGGCGCCGAAGAGCTTGAGCAATATGACATCCTGCTCGAAGAGCAGGCGTTCCCCTTCGAGGAGAAATCGATCGAGATCCACGAGGCCAACGCTGCGCGCGCCCGCGAGGGTGTGTACGACGAATGGGTGCAGAAGAGTTTCGATGCGCTGGCGAAGTTGAAGCCCGCGCGCTATGCAAAGGCGGAAATCGGTGCGGAATTCGTCCGTGAAATGCGCTAAAGCGCTGGGCTGTGCGCTCGCGCTTTTGATCGGCGGTTGCGCGAGCGACCCGCCGGCGCCCCCGCCTGCAGAAATGGAGGCGGTCGCGGGTGCACCGGCCGAGGTGGTCGTGCCGGAGCGTGCCGCGCAGGAGTTCGCGCAAGCCGTGGCGATGCTCGAGGCGGGCCGCGCCACCGACGCGGAGCTCGAGCTCAAGCAGCTCGCGCTCGCTTATCCGGAATTCCCCGGGCCGCATTTCAATCTCGGCCTGCTCTATGAGCGCGCGGGCCGGCTCAAGGAAGCCGAGGCGGCGCTGCAGGAGGCGCTGCAGCGCGGGCTGCCGAGCGCGATTACTTATACGCAGCTCGGCGTGGTGGAGCGCAAGCTCGGGCGCTTCCAGGAGGCGGAGGCCGCGTATCTCGATGCGCTCAAGATCGATCCGAGTTTCGCACCCGCGCATCTCAACCTCGGCGTGCTGTGCGATCTCTACCTGCAGCAACCCGCGCGGGCACTCGAATCCTTCGAGCGCTACATGGAACTGTCGGGAAACAGCGACAAGCGCGTTGCGACCTGGATCGCGGAACTGAAGGGGCGCGTCGGCTCCAATCCACAGCCGCAACCGCAACCGCAGAGCGCCGAGGCGTTGCCATGAGCCGAATTTCCGCTTTCCTAGCGTGCGGGCTAGCCCTGAGCGTGCTGCCCTGCATTGCGCAGGAGAGCCCGCCCGACGCAGCGACCGAGCGCGAGGAGATCTCCCCGCAAGTCGAGACATCGCCCGCGCCGGAGGACGTCGCGGAGAGCAGCGCGGCGCCGGCGTCCACGCAACCGCAGAATTTCGGCACGATGGACCGGCTCGAGCTCGACAGTACCGCGATCACCGGCAACCGCGAGCTTCCGAAAGTGCTCTATATCGTGCCGTGGAAGAAAGCCGACATCGGCGACCTCATCGGCCGTCCGGCGAACAGCCTGCTCGATGAAGTGCTGACGCCGGTCGATCGCGAAGTGTTTCGCCGCCAGACCGATTACTTCACCAAGCTCAACGCCGAAGCCGCGCCGCAGGCCGCACCGCCGCCCGCGGATCCGGGGCGCTGAGCGTCATTTCAGCGATTTTGTAGAGGAGAGACCCGTATGGATGTCTATGCAGCAATCGTCCGCTTCTTCCAGGGAGGCGGCGAATTCATGTTCCCCATCGCCCTCGTCGCGGCGCTGGGCCTGGCGATCGCGATCGAGCGCTACATTTATCTCTCGATCGTGAGTGTGCGCAACCGCAGTCTGTGGAGCGACCTGTCGCCGCTGCTGGCGCAGGGCGACTTCAAGCGGGCGGTGGCCATCACCTCCAAGTCGAGTGCCGCCATCGGCACGATCCTCAACTATGGCCTCGCACGCATTCAGTCGGCGCGCCGGCGCGACGACATCGAGAAGGCGATGGAGGAGAGCCTGATGGAGATCGTGCCGCGGCTCGAGAAGCGCACGCACTATCTCGGCACCTTCGCCAACATGGCGACGCTGCTCGGACTGCTCGGCACCGTCATCGGTCTGATCAGTGCGTTCGCGGCCGTGGCCACGGTGAATCCGGCCGAGAAGGCCAACCTGCTGTCGGCGAGCATCTCGGTGGCGATGAACTGCACCGCCTTCGGTCTGATGGTGGCCGTGCCGCTGGTGTTGATCCACGCGGTGCTGCAGACCAAGACGACGGAGCTGGTCGACAGTCTCGAGATGGCCTCGGTGAAATTTCTCAACAGCATCACCGAACGCAGTCGCGAAGCGCCGGCGAATTAGTCCAGCCGGCATCCAAAGGGCGCAATCATGTTCTCGACCCGCCAGGCACGCACGCGGCTGATTCGCCGGCTGCGCAGCCGCACCGGCCAGGAGCTCAACCTCGTGCCGATGATCGACATCTTCACGGTGCTGGTGACGTTCCTGCTGATGACGGCCGTCTTCTATCGCACGGTGATCCTGGAGCTGAATCTGCCCACCGCGCAGAACGAAGACACGCCGCCGCCCTCCCTGCAGCTGGAGATCCTGGTGCGCAAGGCCAAGGTGCAGGTCGCGGATCGGGGCTCGGGCCTCCTCTCCGAGTTTCCGAACCGTGCCGAGGGTTATGACCTGGTCGCGCTGTCCGAATACCTGCAGCGTGTAAAGGAGAAGTTCCCGCAGAAACTGGATGCGACGATCCTGCTGGAGCCTGACATCCCGTACGACACGCTGGTGCAGGTGATGGACACCGTGCGGGTGGTCGAACAGGTCCAGGACGAGCGCACCGTGCAGGCGGAGCTCTTCCCGGAGATCTCGATCGGAGATGCGCCGCTATGAGACTGTCGAACCGCACTCGCCGCATGATCATTCACCAGGAGCGCAATCGCGCCGGTATCTCGCTCAACCTGATACCGATGATCGACATCCTGAGCGTGATGGTGGCGTTCCTGCTGGTCTACTCGACCGAAGTCGAGGTGCTGCAGAACACCAAGGCGATCGAGATTCCCGAGTCCGTGGCCGAGCAGAAGCCGCGCGTGACCGTGGTCATCATGGTGACTCGCGATGAGCTGCTGGTGCAGGGCGAGCCGGTCGCCCGCATCGCCGACATCGAGCGCATGCAGGGCACGATCATCAAGCCGTTGAAAGCCGCGCTCGAGCGTCCCACGGTGGCGATGCCGCGCGCCGTGCTGGAACGCGACATCGCCGGGCGCGAGCTCACGATCATGGGCGACAAGGTCGTGCCCTTCAACGTGCTCAAGAAGATCATGGCGACCTGCACCGATGCCAACTTCGGGCGCATCTCGCTCGCGGTGCTGCAGAAGGAAAAAGCCGTGAGCGTGGCGCAGGTCGGGCAATAGCTCACGGGAACCGCCAGAGTGCTGCGACCGTTCTACCGTGAGTTCGATCTGGCCTGGAGCTTCCCGGAGGAGGATGCGGAGCGTTTCCGCAAGATCCTCCTGAGCGTGCTGCTGGTCTTCCTGCTGCTCGGAATACTCATTCCACTGCTGCCCACGCCGCAGCGCGAGGAAACCACCGCGGAGGACGTGCCGCCGCGGCTCGCGAAGCTGATGCTGGAGAAGAAGCCGCCACCGCCGCCGCCACCGCCGCCGAAGAAGGAGGAGCCGAAGCCGGAGGCGAAGAAAGAGACCAAGCCGAAACCGGAGCCAAAGCCCGTGGATCGGCAGCAGGAAGCACGCAAGAAGGCGCAGATGGCGCTCATGCCGTTGGACGAGCTCGCGGACTTACGTGACAACCGCATGGTGGACATCGCCGTGGCGAATCGTCCCTTGACGGATGCGGCGCGCGCCGGGGACGTGACCAGCCGTTCGCTCGTCACTTCGAAAGTCGGGCAGGGCAGTGGTGGCATCAACACGGCCACTCTCAGCCGCGGATTCGGGGGCGGTGGCGGAGGGCTCGCGGCCCGCAGCACCACGCAGGTGACGGGCAATCTCGGTAACGCGGACGGCAAGGCGGTGCGCAGCGGCAGCGGGTCGAAAGCCTCGCGCAGCCGCGAGGAGATCGAGCTGGTCTTCGATCGCAACAAGGGCGCCATCTATGCGCTCTACAATCGCGCGCTGCGCGACAACCCTGCGCTGCAGGGCAAAGTGGTCCTGGAGCTCACCATTGCCCCGTGGGGCGAGGTGACGAACGTGCGCGTGCTTTCGAGCGACCTGAACGATGCCGAGCTCGAGCGCAAGCTGATCTCGCGCGTGAAGCTCTTCCGCTTCGAGGAGCGCGACGTCGAGGCAGTCACCACCACCAAGCCGATCGACTTCTTCCCCGCCTGAGACCCGCCCTTGCGCACCGCGCGGCTCTCGCTCCTCGTCATCGCAGGCCTGCTGGCCGCGCCAGCTGGCGCCACGGACCTGTTATCCGCCATGCGCCTCGCCGACACGATCGTGAGCGGGGAACGGCGCTTCGCCATCATGGAGACCACGCACGGCGAGCAGCGCATCATTGCCGAGGGCGACAGCATCGGCGGCTGCACGGTCAAGCATATCCGCGCCGATGGAGTCGACCTCGAATGCCGGGGACGGCTGAAGTCGCTCGGTTTCCATGGCCGGGCCCGCATAGCGGCCGCCGGGTCCGGAGTGCGGCACCGCAAACTTGGCTAAACCGCCCGTCGGCCGACAGGCGTGCGTTGCACAAGGTCGAGGCAAGCCCTAATAATGGGCGGCGATGAACATCCAGTCCGAAATCGAGTACTTCAGCGAGCTCACGCTGATCGACAAGGCCCGCTTCCTGAGCCTGCTCATGTGCGAGCTCGCCGAGGAAGCGAAGGGCACCTTTGGCCCTGGGAGCGACCAGGTGACCGACGCGGCCCATCTGCGCTTCATCGCCGAACTGCACCACCGCCTCAGCCGCGTGACGTATCAGCTGCTCGGCGAGGACCCGGCCCGGCCGGCCGATGAGGTGGTCGTGCGCATGCTGCTGTCACCGCGCGCCGACAAGACGGCCGAGCGTTTCGTGACCACCGCGTATCGCCGTGCGTTGCAGGGCTTCGACCGGCATGACACGACGGTCCTTCTGCACCAGTAGCGATCAGCTGCGCTGAGCACTCGCCGCATTGCGGCCGAGCAGCACCACCACGCCCGCACACACGAGTGTCGGCACGATGGCCGTCGCGAAGACTCCCGTGGGGCTGAATCCGGCCGCGAGCAGGGCACCACCCACGAGCGGCGCGAGGATGGCGCCGAAGCGGCCCATGCCGAGCGCCCAACCGACCCCGGTCGAACGTGCAGTGGTGGGATACATGGTGGCCGCGAGCGCATTCAAGGCGGTCTGACCGCCGACGATCCCACTACCGGTGATGAGGACCAGCGCGAACAACAGCGGCATGGGCGATACGCCGATGGCGAGCAGCGACAACGCGCCGACGGTGACGAGGTAGCTCACGGCGAGCGTGTGGAACATCCCCCAGCGTCTCATGGCCAGCGCGAGCACGATCGCGCCCACGATTCCGCCGATCTGAAACATGGCGGCGCCGCGCAGCGAGTGCCCCATGGAGAGCTCACCGAGCTTGAGCAATGTGGGCAGCCAGTTGGCGAGCAGGTGCAGCAGGCCGAGGTTGAAGAAGAACGCGATCCACAGCAGCACCGTCGCCCGGGTTCGCCCGCCGGTAAAGAGCTGCGCGACCGACAAGCCTGCCGCGTTGTCTTCCGCAATCACGTACTGGTGCTCGGCGCTGTGACGGAAGGAGCTGTCGAGACGTTCGGCGAGGCGGCCGATGCGCACCGGGTCGCGGCGGCGCGCAACCAGGAAGCGCAAGGACTCGGGCAGTGCGAGCAGTGGCAGGCACAACAGCGCCATGACCACGCCGCCGAAGGTGAACAGCATTCGCCACCCGCCGAGCTCGATGAGATGCGGCGCGACCAGGCCACACAGCGCTCCGCCCAATGCCAACCCGCAGGCCATGAGCGTCACGGTCGTGGCGCGCCTGGCTTGTGGCACGTACTCCGCCGTGATGGCAAATGCATTGGGAACGCTCGCACCGAGCCCGACGCCGGTGACGAATCGCCACCAGAAGAGCTCGTGGGCGTTGTCAGCCGTCGCGGTCATCAGCATAGCGACCGCCACCAGCAGGAAAGAGGCGACGACCAGCGTGCGTCGTCCGAGGTAATCGCCCAGCGGGCTCAGAAACAGCGCCGAGGCCGCCACGCCGATCAATGCGGCGGTGAGCACCCAGCGCAGCGACTCGGGCGCCACGTGCCACTCCGCGGCCAGCGCCGGAATCGCAGACCCCATGGCCTGCAGGTCGTAGCCGTCGAGGAGCGTCACCAGGCCGCACAGGACGAGCACGCGCCATTGCAAGGGCCCGAACCGGGAGCGGTCGATCAGCCGCTCGAGGTCAATCTGCATCGGTTGGTGTCACGCGGTCGCCACCGTGTCCTTGAGCCTTTCCAGAACGAAGGTCGTGCGCGCCAGAGGGGACGCGAGCGTCGCTGGCTCATAGTACTGGCGCAACACGCCGGAATCGAACAACTCCGGGTTGCAGCGCGCGAACTCCGGCCAGTCGCCGTAGCCGCCGCGCTGACGATGCGCGTTCACCAGGCACATGAAGGCGACCGTGAGGGTTTCGTGATAGCGATCGGCGCGCCCCAGGAAGGCGGTGTAGCGCATGAGGGCGCTGCGCATGCGGTCGATCGCGGCGCCGAATGGTAGCCGCTCCAGGTACAGAAAGGCCGCCCGCACGTGCTCACGGTGGCCGAAGCATTCCGGCGCGAGGCGACAGCTTTCGAATGCCTCGAGGAATTGCTCGTCGTTCATCGCTGGGTCCTCCCGCGTTCGATGAGTCGATGGCTGTCGGCGGCGCGCAGTCCGAGTCCGTAGATACGGCGCAGGTCGCGCACGTGTGCGAGGGTCGCGTCCGAGAGCGGCGCCTTGCCCTCCAGGGCGTGCAGGGCGATACCCTCGATGAGGTCGCCCAGGCTCATGTCCTTGTACTCGGCGAGGGCCTTCAACACCTTCAGCAGCCGTTTCTCGAGACGGATCCCGGTTTGCACCCGCTCCACGGGCCGGCGCGTCGTCGCAGCTGTCATGGTTCAAATCCTGCAGATATAGTATCTATGTACCAATGTACCAAATAACAGCAGGATGCGCCAGAGCTGGGCGCGCGCGCGCCGCCGGTCGGTCGCAGCACTGCAATTGTTCGGGTGTCTGTCCGGATGCTAGAGTGCGCCGCCACGCATGCATCGACACGACATCCAGTTTCCACCCAAAGACGCGGCGCTGCGCGAGGACGTGCACGAGCTCGGCGCGCTGGTCGGCGAGGTGCTGCGCGAGCAGGGCGGGGAGGAGTTGTTCGCGCTGGTCGAAGGAGACCGCGTGGCGGCAATTCGCCGCCGCGAGGGCCACCCCGAGGGGGCCAGTGAGCTCATTCTGCGTGTCCGCGGCCGCCCACCGGCCGTGGCCCGCGACCTGGTGCGGGCCTTCTCCACCTGGTTCCAGGCGGTCAATCTCGCCGAGAAAGTCCACCGCATCCGCAGGCGCCGCCAGTACTTCCTGAGCGAGAGCGCCCCGCAGCCCCAGGGCGTGGGTGATTGCCTGGCGAAACTCAAGCACGCGGGCTTTACGCTGGAGCAGACGCTCGAGCTGATCGGGAAGATGCGTATCGAGCCCGTGTTCACCGCGCATCCCACGGAGTCGACCCGCCGCACGTTGCTGCGCAAACAGTTGCACATCGCGCAACTGCTGTTCCAGCGCATGGACCCCACCCTCACGCCGCAAGAACGCGCCAGCGTGTGGGGCAGCATCCGCACCGAAGTCACGACCGGCTGGCAGACCGAAGAGCACCCGCGCCAGCGCCTCACGGTGGCGGACGAACGCGAGCACGTCCTCTTCTACATGGCGGAAATCATTTATCGCATCGTGCCGGCGTTCTACGAGGAGATGGAGTCCTCGCTCCATGCGGTGTTCGGCGCGGATATGCAGGCCATCGATCTGCCGAACATCATCCAGCTCGGCTCCTGGGTGGGCGGCGACATGGATGGCAATCCGGACGTGCATGCCAAGACCATCCGCGAAACGCTCGCGCGCCATCAGCAGGTCATCCTCTCGACCTACTTCAGTGAGGCGCAGGGGCTCGCCGCGAAGCTGAGCCAGAGCGCGAGCCGGGCGCGCATATCGCCCGAGATGCAGAAGCGCATGGACGAATACAGCGCACTGCTGCCCGGCGCGCAGCTGCTCACCCCCGCACGACACGATCGCATGCCGTATCGCGTGTTCCTCGGGCAGATCGCCGAGCGCCTGCGCAATACCTATGACGGGCGCGGCAATCACTACGACAATTCCACGCAGCTGTGCGCTGACCTGGAGCTGGTCGCGCAGAGCCTGCGCATGAACCGCGGAGCGAGCGCGGGACTGCATCCCGTACGGCGGTTCCTGCGCCGCGTGCGCACTTTCGGCTTTCATTTGGCCACGCTCGACGTGCGCCAGCATTGCGACGTGCACAACGACGTGCTCGCGCAGGGACTGGCGGATGAATCGTGGGCCCGGCGGTCACCGGCGCAACGCCTGGCGAGGCTGAGCGATGCGCTCGAGCGTGACCAGGGGTCGCAGGTCGTGCTCGATGCCGTGGGCCGACGCACTCTGCGCGTGTTCGAAGCGATGGCGCAATGCCGGCACCGCTACGGGCAGCAGGCGATCGGGGATTACATTGTGAGCGGCGCCAAGGCGGCCGATGACGTGCTCGCCGTGCTGCTGCTCGCGCGTTGGGCAGGGGTGACCGAGCGCAAGAGTGACGAGGTGCCGTTCGACATCGCGCCCCTGTTCGAGTCCATGGATGCGCTCGAGGGCTGCGGCGAGGTGCTGCGGACGCTCCTCGGTTTGCCGGTGTATCAGCGTCACCTGCGGGCGCGCGGCGGCCAGCAAGTGGTGCTGATCGGCTATTCCGAGTCGAACAAGGAAGCGGGGATTGCGGCTTCGCGCTGGGCGACCCATCGCGCGCAAGCCGAGTTGCTGCAGGTGGTGCGCGATTTCGATGTGCGGCTCACGGTGTTCTACGGGCGCGGCGGATCTATCAGTCGCGGCGCAGGGCGCATCGATGCGCTGATCCGCAGCGCGCCGCCTGGCGCGGTGAACGGCCGCCTGCTGTTCACCGAAGAGGGCGAGACAGTCAACCAGGGCTACGCCCTGCGGCCGGTCGCCATGCGTAGCATCGAGCGCGCGTTTCACGCGCTCGCCCTCGCGACCGCCGCGGCAGGAGCCGCGCGGGCGGAGGATCGCCAGGATCTCGCCATCATGGCCTCGATCGCGCAAGCCTCGGGAGCCATGTACGCGGATCTCACGTCGCATCAGCCCGGGTTCTACGACTACTTCCGCCAGGTCACTCCTATCGACGTGATCGAGCGCATGCAGATCGGCGGCCGCCCGGCATCGCGCGGCGAGCGAGAGGGCTTCGAGCACCTGCGCGCCGTCCCATGGGTGTTCGCATGGACGCAATCCCGTCACATGCTGCCCGGTTGGCTCGGATTCGGCACCGGGCTGCAGGCGGCGCTGGAACAGGACGGTATCGAGCGCCTGCGGCAACTGCGCCGCGACTGGTTCTTCTTTGCCGCGCTGGTGGATGACGTCGAGGCGATGCTGGCACGCACGGATCTCGAGATCGCGAGTTACTACGACGCGCTTGCAGACGAGAGCTTACTGCGCTTTGCCGTGCCGATCCGCACCGAGTTCGAGCTGACACGGCGGCTGGTGCTCGAGATCAAGGAAGCGGGTGCGCTGCTCGATGCCGATCTCACGCTGCAACGCTCGATCATGCTGCGCAACCCGTACGTCGATCCGATGAACCTGATGCAGGTGGATCTGCTCAAGCGCTGGCGTGCCTCGGGGCGTCGCGATGGTGAGCTTTTCGACGCGCTGCTCGCCTCCATCAGTGGCATCTCGCAGGGATTGCAGAGCACCGGTTGAGCCTTGCGGCATCACCTGATTGACTCATCGGGCATTGCCCGGTGACAGCTGCAATCCCGGGCGGTCCCGCCTATGATGGGCCCTCTTCGACGCCGCACACGCACGACAAGAAAGCTTAGGCGACAAGTGGACGGCCGATGAACACCCTGATGACTGAATTGAACAATATTCGGCGTGACTGTTCGCTCGCGGCGCTGCTGCTCGGCGCCGGGTTGTTGGTCGGCTGCGGTGGGCGGCGGTGGTGGTGGCGGTAACGGCGGCGGCAACAATCCGCCCCCCAATCCCGGTCCCGTGTCGGGACGAATCAGCTACGACAAAGTGCCGTTCTCGGTCGCCGGGCAGGGACTCGATTACAACAGCGTCATCGATGCGCCGGTGCGTGGAGCGGTGGTGGAGGCGATCGACAATGCCAGCGGAACCACCATCCTCGCCACGACGACCACCGATGCGAGCGGAAACTATTCCTTCAGTCCGCCGAACGGAGCCTTTTTCCTGCGGGTGAAGGCGCAACTGCTGCAGGCGGGATCGCCGGGCTGGAACTTCCGGGTCGTCAACAATACGAACGGCGACGCTCTGTACGCCATGCAGAGTGCTGCGCGAACCTACGATGGCTCAGCGACCACTCTCAATCTGCGCGCTGCCTCTGGTTGGACAGGCACGGGCTACACGCAAGACCGTGTCGCCGCGCCGTTTTCCCTGCTCGACGTCGCCTACGACGTGAGGAGTCTGGTTGTCGCAGCAAGCCCGGTGGCGCAGCTCGCGCCGCTCGACATCCACTGGAGCCCGCTGAATGTCACGAGCGACAGCTTCGTGCCGAGCACGGGCCGGATCGGCAATACGAGCTACCAAGCGCCGGATGTTTATGTGCTCGGGCAGGCAGGTGTCGATACCGACGAGTACGATCAGCACGTGATCGCTCACGAGCTCGGTCACTACCTCCAGGACGTCTTCTCGCGAGACGACAGCATCGGTGGACCGCATGGCCCGGGCGACCGGCTCGACCTGCGCGTGGCATTCAGCGAGGGCTGGGGCAACGCGTTCTCAGGCATGGTGAAGAGCGATCCACGCTATCGCGATTCGTTCGGTGCTGCCCAGGCGATGGACTCCGACGTGAATGTCGAGTCGGATGTGTCCAGCAGCCCGGGCTGGTTCAGCGAGGAGTCGGTGCAGCTGATCCTGTACGACTTGTTCGACGCCACCGCGGATGCCAACGACGGCGTCGCGCTGGGCTTTACGCCGCTCTTTTCGGTATTCGACACGGGGCTGCAGTCTGTCGAGCCCTTCACGAGCATTTTCTCATTCGTGGCGCTGCTCAAGGCCAACAACCCAGGCGCAGTCCCCGCCATCGACGCACTGGTGAGCGCGCAGCAGATCACGAGCACGACGATCGATGAGCTGGGTTCGACAGAGACCAATAACGGCGGCAATGCTCAGAACCTGCCGGTGTACCGCGCGGCGCTCATCAACGGCGGAGCACAGCAAGCCTGTTCATCGACCGCAAACGGCGAATACAACAGGCTCGGCAATGCGAAGTTCCTGCGTTTCAATGTGCCCGTAGCGCAAACGGTCACGCTGCAGGCAAGCGGGCCGGTCGGCTCCGACCCGGATATGTTTGTGTATCGGCGCGGCGTCATCGGAGTCTCCATCGAGGACTCGACGCCGACCGGGATCGAGCAGTTCAGCATTGCGCTCACCCCCGGAAACTATGTCCTCGAGGTGTATGATTTCTTCGCGACGGATCTGGACGCAGGAACGCCGGGCAACACCTGCATGAGTGTCACTCTTACGAGTCCCTGAGGCCGGGTTTCGAGGGCGAGCATCGAGGCAAGCATGAAGCGTTTTGGCCTGATTTCGATTCTTGTGCTGGGCCTTTCCGCCTGTGGCGGCGATCCTGCGCCGGAGAAAGCGACTCCTCCCGCCGCCTCGGCCCCAGAGGAGGCAGCAGCACCGGAAACTGCATTGGCTCCAGTGACCGCACCGATCGCGGAGCCCGAAATGGCGCCGAAGCCACAGGCGGAGGATCTGGCGAAGCTGGTGCCAATGAACTCAGCTCGGGAAGCGAAGCCGGGCAAGCCCGGGGCGGCGATCGAGCTCAAACACCAATTGGCCACATCGCCGGTCGTGGGCCAGCCGCTCGTCATCGACTTCGCGCTCGTGCCTCAAGCCGCGAGTCCGGCCATGAGCGTGATGGTGGTGACTTCCGCGGGCTTGAGTCTCCGGCAATCCTCCGCCGCGCGCGTCGTTCGCAACGTCAAGGCGGGCTCTGAGCATTGGGATCAGATCGTCGTCGTACCCGAGAACAACGGGTCTTTCAACGTCAATATCATCGCGACCCTGGGCGAAGGCTCGGAAAGCCTCGCGCGCACGTTCTCGATCCCGGTCGTGGTCGGATCTGCATCCGTGGTAAGCGACAAGACACGCCAGCCGAACACAGAGGTGGATGCGACCGGGCAGACCATTCAGCCCATGCCCGGACAGGAAAGCCGCTGATTTTTCGACATCTCGCCGACATCTCCGGGCGTCGGTAACTTATGTCATATGTGACCGCCTGCGTGGCTTTCTCGTCACATGTGACCGCCTCGAACCTTTCGCCACTCCGTCACCAGCGCGCTCAGCCTTTGGTTCAAGATGCGTTCAGCTGACATTCCCTATTGTTGATGCTGACCGGAATTCCGGTCGCAGGCTCGCCGGGTTGAGCGGAATAGACCAGAAACGGCGTGCCTAGCGGAGGGACCGATGAGCAAGCGTGGTAAGCGGGCTCGCCCGCAAACAGCTGGAAATGGCTTCGTGAACTTCGACGAGCGCGGTGAGCGCTGGCGGGCGTGGGCAGAAGGCCACAACCGCAGTGCCGAGGCTGACGGCAGCTCGACCTTCATCCGCCGGTCGTGGTTCGGACGCCTTCTGGCTGCGATCCCCAAGAAATAGCGCGGCTGCGCACTAGCCGCCGGCATTCTCCGCCGGCGCGGCAATCGTCCTTGCCTCGGGCGGCCAGCCGCCCGCGATGAATTCCTCGATAGCCCCGATGACGAGCTCCGGCGACTCGTAGTGCGGCCAGTGCCCACTGCGCGCAACGATCATCAGGCGCGCCTGTGGATGACCCGCCACCCACTCGCGACTCGAGTCCAGCGGAATGTTGTCCTGCTCCCCATGGATCACCAGACGCGGGATGTCGACTTTCGGCAGGTCCTTGCGCCAATCGAAATCGCCGAACGAGCCCATGAGCGCCCTGAAGTACGGCCCGATCGTCTCGGGCCACTCGTTCTTCCACACGCACACGTCGGGCAGGCGCGCGAGCGTCGCCGGATCGGCCAGCGTGGGTGGCGTATTGATCGCAGCCAGGTCGCGGCACAAATCCTGGCCGCGTTCGCGGTATTCACCCTGCTTCCAGCGCGCCTCGAGGCTGGCGAAGGCTGCCTGGTCGGTGCGCTTGTCGCGATCCTGCATCATGGCCTCGCCGTACGGCTTGGCGCGCGGACCGACCGGCGCGAGCTGCACCAGGCGCGATACGCGGCCGGGATTTCGCACCGTGTAGACAAAGGTCTCCATGCCGGCGCCGGACCAGCCGATGAGGATGATCTCGCGCGCGCCGGTCGAATCCTGGATCGCGCCCACGTCGCTCAGCAGATGATCGAGTGAGACCTGCTCGGGAGTGACGGCATCCGAGCGTCCCCGCCCGCGCGGATCGAACAACACCAGGCGAGCGGAGCGGCCGAGACGGTCGAGCTGCGTACCGTGGAGACTTGCGAAGGGCGCCACGACCACCGGCCCCTCCGTTCCCACGTTGCGCACATACAGTGAGACGCCGTCAGCGCCCTTCACGCGCGTCTCCTGGACGAGCGGGTCTGCCGCACCCGCGTGCTCGCTCCAGCAGAGCGCAACGGCGATCGTGACAGTTGCGGTGGCGAGCCTCATTGCCTGGGTTCCTGGTGCGGGAGACGTGCGTTCGAGTTGAAGCTCAACCCTCGGCGATGATCGACACGCTCTGCCCAGGTTGCAACCGCTCGCCGCCGCGAACGATGACGCGGTCGCCCGCAGTGACCTTGCCCTTCACCTCGATCAAGCCGCCGCTGCCGATACCGGTGCTGACGGGTACTCGTTCCACGGTGCTCCCGGGGGTGACCCGCAGGATATAGGTCTCGTCCTGGCGCAGGATGACCGCATCCCGCGGCACCGCGACCACGCTCAACGGCGCGCTCGTCGGCAGCTCGACGCTCACCGGTGAGCCGATCGGCCACACCCCGTCGGGAAGGGCGATGCGGACTTCCATCTGGCGTGAGCGCTCGTCACCGACCGGAATCACCGCCCTCACCGGAGTGAGAACTTCACGGTTACCGCGATCGACGACGCGCACTTCGCGCCCCTGGCGCAGGTACGAAGCGACTTGCATGGGTGCCTGGGCGCGTACTTCGACGTGCCTGGTGTCGACCAGCCTGACGAGCTCACCGCCGGTGTTTACGAACTCGCCCGGTTGATGCAGGCGCTCGACCACCTGGCCCGAGAAAGGCGCGACTACCCGTGCGCGCTGCAGGTCGTGCAGTGTCTGGTCGCGCGCCACGCGCGCCTGGGTGACCTCCTGCGCCGTCATGTCCCGTTGTGAGATGGCTTCGTCGAGCTGTGACTGCGAGGCAATGTTCTGCTCGAGCAGGCGCTCGAAGCGCGCCACCTGAGAGTCGAGGTACTTTTCACGAGCCTCGAGCCGCGCGATGGTCGCGTCGTTGTCCCGCAGGCGCAGTTTCAGCGCCGCGTCATCGATGCGTGCCAGGACACCACCGCGCTCCACCTCCGTGCCGGGCTCGGCCACCCAGGTGAGCCTGCCGGGGGTTTCCGCGGCGATGCGCGCGTCGTTGCGACTCACCACCGTGCCGGTGGCGGTCATCATGGTCGCGATCGACTGGCGGCTCGCCTTGCCGACCTTGACGGGTGCTGGCGGCGTTTCTTCCTGCGCCAGCGCGCCGGAAGCCGCGCCGAGCAGCATGACGCCAACGATCCGCACTGCGATGAACTGGTTCATGGCGTTCAACCTCAGCGTTCGCGAGTCCCTCATGCGACGCGCTCCAGTACCGGACGCGTGAGCTTGCGGTCGGGTACGTCCTCACTTTCGCCTGCCTCACGCTCGCCGAGCCGCAGCAGCGCCGGCAACAGCAGCAACGTGAAGACCGTGCTCACCGTCATTCCGCCCACGATCACGGCGCCCAGCCCGCGGTAGAGAACGCTGCCGGGTCCCGGCACGACGGCGAGCGGCAGCATGCCGACCAGGGAAGTCGCGGTGGTGCAGAAGATCGGCCGGATGCGCAGCTTGATCGCCTGCACAACGGCCTCGCGCCTGCTCAAGCCATCCCGCTCACCGGTGCGGGTCTGATCGACCAGCAGGATCGCGTTGTTGATGACCAGGCCCATCATGATCACGAAGCCGATCATCGTGAGCAGATCGAGCGGCTGGAAACTGAAGAGATTGAGTGCTCGCAAGGCCAACACGCCGCCGACGGTCGCGAGCGGGATCGTGAGCACCACGAGCAGGCTGTCCTTCACGGAACGGAACATCGCCGCCATGATGAGGAACAGCACCAGCACGGCCAGCGCGAAGTTCTGTCCCATGTTGCTCACGGCGTTGGCCAGGTTGTCGGCGCTGCCGCCATAGCGAATGCTGCCGTCCGCCGGCAGCATCTTTTTCAGGACCGGCTCGACGTCGCGCTTGAGGATCTCCATCGCTTCTTCGAGCGACATCTTGCGCGGCGGCGAAATGCCGAGCGACACGGTGCGCTTGCGATCGACACGACGCAGACCCCCGGGACCGACCTTGGTCTCGATCCGCATGAGCTCGCCCAGCGGCATCACCGCGCCCGAAGGCGTGGCAAGCGGGACGCTCTCGAGCTCTTCCGGTGTCATCCACTCCTGCGCCCGCAGGATGATGTCGAGGCGCTTGTTGCCGTCGAAATACTCGCCGATCCACAAGCCATCGCCCATCGAGCGGATGACGTTGCCGGCGGTGGCGCGGGTCCAGCCGGCCTCGGTCAGCCGGCGCTCGTCAGGTGTGACGCGCAATTCGGGCTCGGCCGCATCGAGGCCCTGCCACGGCTGCACCTGGGCGCCCGGCATGCGCTTCTCGATCTCCTGCATCGCGGCGCGCGCCACGGGGAAGAGCGCCTGCACGTCGGCGGACTGCAGCATGAGATCGATGTTGCGGCCGTCACCAAAGCCGCCGAAGAGGTTGCCCTCGGCGACGAAGGACTCAACGTCCGGAAAGCCGACCAGGATCTCTTCGCTGATGAGGCGCTGCAGCTCGGGCAGCTGCGACTGGTCTTTCACGCGTGCGCCGATCGTGCCGCCGCCTGGCCATATCAGCACGTAGTAGTTGAGCAGCGCCGGTTCCTTGGTGCCTGCCATGTAGGGTCGCATGCGCTCGGCGATGGGGCGCACGATTTCGCGATCGACGGTATCGACGGTCGCGCCCGGTGGCGTCTGGATGAAGCCGTCGATGGCGGCGCGTTTCACCGGCGGCAGATAGTCGAGCCGCGGCAGCAGCGACCAGCTCAGCAGGATGGGCAGCGCGATCAGTCCACCAATCAGAATTCGGCGGCGCTGGCGGCCATCCGTCAGCGTGACGATACGGCGCGCGAGGGATTCGGTGGCGGCCGCGTTTTCCGCCTTGAGCGGCGGCGGCTTGACCCAGCGCGCCACCGCGACCGGCACCACGGTCACGGCCACGATCATCGAGATCACGTTCGCGATCGAGATGGTCAGCGCCAGGTCAGCAAACAACTGTCCCTCGGCGTCCTTGAGCCACAGCACGGGCAGAAAGATCGCGACCGTGGTGGTGGTGGAGGCCACCAGCGCCGGCCACACCTGCTGCGTTCCCAGGCTGGCCGCTTCGCGGGGCAATTCGCCGCGCTCCTGCAGCCGCAGGACGTTCTCGAGCACGATGATGGCGGCATCGAGCACCATGCCGACGCCGAACGCGAGGCCCGCCAGCGAGATCACGTTGAGCGTGCGGCCAGTGAGCTCGAGCGTGATGAAGGTCGAGAGCAGGCAGATCGGTACGGTGAGACCGACTAGGAGCACGGCGCGCGTGTGCCGGAGGAATAACCACAGCACGCCGAGTGCGAGCAGTACGCCCGCGAAGAGGTTGCTCGAAACGAGGTTGATGGCCTGGTTGATGAAGAGCGACGGATCGAAGGACTGCTCGATCGTGAGGCCCATTTCCTTCAACGTCCCCTCACGCAGCGTGGCGATTTCCGCCTTCACCGCATTCAGGGTCGCGAGCACGTTGGCGCCGCTTTCCTTGATGATCTGCAGCCCCATCGCAGGGTTGCCGTTCTGCATCGCGAGGTTCTCGCGATCGCCGCGGCGGACCTCGATCTCCGCGATGTCCTTGAGGCGCACCGGGCCCTGGTCGCGCCAGGCGAGGATCTGCTCGCCGAGCTCCTGCGGCGTGTAGCGGCCCGCGAAGCGCAGCGAGTACTGGCGTCGACCCAGTTCGACGTAACCGCCGGAGGTGTCATTGGCGGTGCCCGCGAAAGTGGCGAGCGCCGGGATCTCGATGCCGAGCTCGGCGGCGCGATACGGATCGAAGCGGATCTGCAACTCTTCGGGCGCGCCCGCATTGATGTTGACGAGCGCGACTCCGGGCACCGACTCGATGCGCGGCTTCACGACGTCTTCGAGAAACTTCTGATAGGTGTCGATCGGTCCCGGCGTGCCGGGCAGCAACTGCACGAAGAACCAGCTCAGCGTCTGGTTCGCGCCGCCACCGCCGTCCTCGCCGAGCGTGATCACCGGTGGAGTTGCGTCGCGCGGCAGGGCCTGCAGCTGGTTCATGCGGCTGATCACGTCGATCAGCGTCTTCTGCATGTCGGTGTCGACGTTGAAACGCAGGTTGATCCAGCTGCCGCCCGCGTTCGCGAAGGCATTGAGTTGCTTCAGGCCGGGCAGTCCTTGCAGCGCCGCTTCCTGCGGCTCGATGAGCTCGGACTCGACCTCGGCCGGTGCCGCTGCGCGCCAGCCGGTGAAGATCGTCATCTGCGGCTCTTCGATGTCCGGGAAGAGCTGGAACGGCAGCTTGATGAGACTGTAGATGCCGAGCGCGATGACGAGCGCCAGGACGACTACGACCGCGGCCGGATTGCGCAGAGAGCCATCGGTGAGTTTCACGTGAGCAGTCCTCCCAGCACGGCTCGTGCTAGCGGCATCCAGACCCGCCGGCCGAATGAAAAGTTCCGATGCCGTTCAAGGCCGTACACGCGGCGACTGTACGCGGGGCGCGAGCCAGTGTCGCCGCACCGACGTTGGATGGAGGATCACGGTCGCTGGTTTGAAACGCCGAGCCGTTCGTACCAGATTGAGATCGCGGGTTGCGCCTTGCGCGCGGCTGCGGCGTCAGGCGTCGCCCAGCCGCACCACTTCCTTCACGAGCGCATCAAAGTCGGCGCGCCTGCTGCGATGGTTCACGATTGCGCAGCGGATGGTGAAACAGCCATTCAGCACGGTGGAGGAGGGCACCGCGAACCCTGATTCCTGCAGCGCGATGAGGATGCGTTCATTGAGCGCATCGAGTGCCGCAGGGTCGAGCCCGGGGCGGCGATAGCGGAAGTTCACGAGGTTGAGGCGCGTGGGCGCCATCAGCTCGAGCCGCGGATGCGCTTCGATCAGCTTGGTGAGGTAGCGCGCCTGGTCCACGTTCTGCTCGATGAGTCGCGCGTATTTGCCGAGGCCGTCGGCCTTGAGCGCCATCCAGACTTTCAGCGCACGGAAGCCCCGCGAGAGCTGCACGCCGTATTCCGAATAGCGGATCGGCGCCGTGGCAATGCCGCCGTCGAGCCCGGCCAGGTACGACGGAATCACCGAGAAGGACTGGCGGTGGGCGTCGCCGGAGCGCACGAGGACGCAGGCGGCCTCGTAAGGCGCGTACAACCACTTGTGAAAGTCGAAGATCACCGAGTCGGCGCGCTGCAGCCCGGCGACGTCGGGCCGCAATGCGGATGAGAGCATCGCAAGGGCACCGAACGCGCCGTCGACATGGAACCAGAGCTTCTCGCGCGCGCACAGGTCGGCCAGCTCGTCGAGCGGATCGATCGCACCGGTATTCACCGTGCCGGCCGTGCCCACGACGCAGAAGGGCCGCAGCCCCTGGGCACGGTCCTGCGCCAGCATGCGCGTGAGCCCATCGACGTCGATGGTGTAGTCGGGCCGGGTTGCCACGAGCCGTAAACCCTGCTCGCCGAGACCGAGCAGTTCCGCGGCCTTGCGCACCGAGCTGTGAACTTCCCGCGACGCGTAGAGTGTGAGCCGACCCTCGCTGGCGGCGAGACCGCGTTCGCGCACACCGGGATTCATCGCGTTGCGCGCCACGGTGAGCGCAGTGAGATTCGCCGCCGAGCCGCCGCTCACGAGGAGCCCGCTCGATCCAGGCGGAAAGCCCATGACCTCGCGGAACCATTCGACGACCTGCATCTCGACGAGCGCGGGCGAGTGATTGAAATCGGCGGCGTTCGGGTTCATCACCGCCGCCAGGAAATCTGCGAGCACGCCGACCGGCGCGCCCGATCCCTGCACCCAGCCCCAGAAGCGCGGTGAGATATTGCCGGTCGAGTAGGGCCGCACGAGTCGCAGGTAATCTTCGTACGCGGCTTCTGCACCCTGTCCTGACCACGGAGCGCGGCTGCTCAGCGCTTCGCGCACCGATTCGGGTGGCCGTTGCCACACGGGTCGCTCGCGCACCGTCGCGAGATAGTCCACTGCATCGTCCACCATGCGGTGAGCGAGCCTGCGATACTCCTCCCAGTTGGCCGGATCGAGCGTCTCTTCGCGTCGCCGCGTTTCGTGGTCCGCCCGCAGGTCGAGGGCCATGTGGATGTCGCAGCGCGCGTATTCTTCATCGCGGCCGAGCTGTGTCTCGACAAAGCCGAACTTGCGATAGATCGCGATCGCATTGCGCAGGCTCGTATGTGAGCGCAACACGATGTGCTCGGCCCCGCGGCGCCGTGCGAAATCGATGGCCGCCTGCATCAGCCGCTGTGCATAGCCACGGCCCTGCGCCGAAGGGTCGACGCCCATCTTGGTGAGCTCGAAGGTCACGGCATCGACCTTGAGCATCGCGCAGGCGCCCCTGGCCACGCCGTCCTCGAACAGCAGGAACACTTCGCCGCCGGGCTCGACGATGTGACTGCGCGGGTGATCGAGCTGCAACCGGTCGGGTGGCTCGACCGCGAAATATTTCTCGATCCAGGCGTAGTTCAGCGCCGCGAAGGCGGGCTGGTACTCATCTTTATAGGTATCGATGACGACCGAGGGCAGCGGTTGCGGTTGCGACATGGTGTGTGAGGTTCGGTGAATCGCGCTGAACTGTGCGCTGCGCGTGGAACCGATTCCTTCAGCGTTGTTGATGCTCGGTTAAGCCGCGCTGATGCGATTTTGGGGGCGACGGATTCGCAGATTGGGGTGCGGCGTGCGCCCAGGCAATCCGATTCTTGTCGAAACCAGTAAGCTGTATATAATCACAGTACGGGGTCAGAATTTAATTCTGACCCCGCAACTACCCGGCAACTCCCGATAAGTGATTCAGGCAGTTACAGCAATTTGAGAGCCGCGCAGCCGTGTCCGTCCCAGTCGAGAGCCTCCTCGAGCATCCAGCGCTGTGGCGCGCGGGCGGGAGCCCGTTGTACCCCCGTACTGTCGTGCCCAGTGGCCATACCGCGCTCGACAGGCACTTGCCGGGCGGTGGCTGGCCCCATCCGGGGCTCATCGAGGTATTGAACGATCAGGCCGGGATCGGCGAGCTGAGCCTCCTCCTGCCAGCCCTGCGGCACCTGAGCGAAGCCCGCCCATCAGCCATCGCCTGGCTCAATCCGCCGCATTTGCCGTATCCACCTGCCCTCGCCGAACGCGGGCTCGGTCTCGCGCGTTTGCTGGTGAGCGGGCCGCTCGCGGGGGCCCGGGCGCTCTGGGCGATGGAGCAGGCTTTGCGATCGGGCGCCTGCGCCGCCGTCCTCGCCTGGGCTGAGAGCACCGATCCGCACGCACTGCGCCGGCTCAAGCTCGCGGCCAATGAAAGCGGTTGCCTCGGGTTCCTGTTCCGCTCGCTGCGCCATCGTGCACACGCCTCAGCGGCCACCGTGCGCCTGGCGCTCAGCGTCGAGGGCGACGCCCTGCTGGTGAAGCTGCTGAAAGTGCAGGGCGGCAGGGCGGCGACGGTGAGGTTGAGCCCGAATTGATGTTTTGCCATGCGCTCCGTGCCCACTCTGCCCCTGTTTCCCCCGCAGCCCGCGGAGCATCACACGCGCAAGCGGATCGCGACTCCAAGGCTGGCGCGGGCAGTGCGACGGCCGGTGGAATCCGCACCGCCGGCACGCGCGCGTGATCGTCAGCTGTGGGTAGCGATTCACCTGCCACGACTCGCACTCGAAGCGCTGAGACCCTCCCAACCCTCTCCCGCAAGCGGGAGAGGGGGAAAGAGCACACCGGTCATCGTCATCGATGCCGGGCAACGTCTGCAGAACGTACTGGCTGGCAATGAAGCGGCCTATGCCGCCGGAGTGCGTCCCGGGCAATCGCTCAATGCCGCGATAGCTTTCGCCTCACAGCTCGAGGTGCTGCCGCGCGATGTCACGAGAGAGCGTGAACGGCTGGCGCGACTCGCGGCCTGGTGCCAGCGCTTTACGCCGCTGGTGAGCCTCGAGCCCGAGAACGAGCTGCTGCTCGAAGTGAAAGGGAGCCTGGGTCTTTTCGGTGGCGCGCACTCGTTGCTCCGGCAGCTCGGCGCGGGATTGCGCGAGCAAGGCATCAGCGCGCAGCTGGCGCTCACACCGACGCCGCGCAGCGCACTGTGGCTGGCGCGGGCAGGACCCTCACCCCAACCCTCTCCCGCAAGCGGGAGAGGGAGTGAAGCGGTGATCGAGAAGCCCGAAACGCTCGTGGGTCATCTCGCGCCGGTTGCGCTTCGCTGCCTGTGCTGGCCCGAAGAGTTGCTCACGCGGCTCACGAGCATGGGTGTGCGCACCGTCGGCGATCTCATGCGGTTGCCACGCGGAGGCACGGTCCGCAGGCTCGGCCAGTCCTGGGTGGATGAGCTCGATCGGGCACTCGGCCGGCGCGCGGATGTGAGACGGGGATTTCGCCGCCCGCAACGTTTCGATGAACGGCGCGCCCTCGAACACGAGCTCGAATCGAGCACCGGACTCATCGCGGCCTGTGAACCGCTGCTCGTCGACCTGCAGGGTTTCCTGCGCGAGCGGCAGGCCGCCATTGCGGTGCTCACCCTGGAGCTCAAGCATCGTACGCGTTCGCCTACGCGCCTGCGCATCGGGCTCGCGGCGCCGAGCGGCGACGTCGGGCATTTGCGCGCATTGCTCGAAGAGCGGCTCAACGCGTTGTCACTGCCGGCGCCCGCGATGGCGATGCGGCTGCATTCCGGTGCATTGCTCGAACTGGTGCCGGTCGATGGGAACCTCAGGATCGGAGAGAAGGCTGGCACCCGGGATCTTCCCGATGCACTGCCTCGATTGCTCGAACGTTTGCGCGCCCGGCTTGGCCACGAAGCGGTGTTCGGCGTGGGCGTGGTCGAGGATCACCGGCCCGAATATGCGTGGCGAGTGATCGATATGCCCTCACCCCAGCCCTCTCCCGTAACCGGGAGAGGGAGTAAAGCCCAATCATTTCACCGGCCGTTGTGGTTGTTCCCGGAGCCACAGTGGCTCTCCGAAAAGAATCCCATCACCCAAGGCCGGTCCCCGCTCGAGTTGCTGAGCGGGCCGGAGCGCATCGAGACCGGCTGGTGGGACGGGCGCGAGGTGACGCGCGATTATTTCGTCGCACGCGACGAGCAGGGCGTGCGGCTGTGGATTTACCGCGACCGGCACGCACCGCATGGCTGGTATCTGCATGGCTTGTTCGGGTGAGGCGCCTGCATGTACGCGGAACTGCACGCGCTCAGCAATTTCACTTTCCTGCGCGGTGCCTCGCATCCCCAGGAGCTCATCGGTCAGGCGGTCGAGCTCGGTTATGCGGCGCTCGCACTCACCGATGAATGTTCCGTGGCGGGCGTCGTGCGTGCGCACGAGGCCGCGAGCGAAGCCTCGTTCAAGTTCATCGTCGGCAGCGAATTCACGCTGGCGGATGGCCTGCGCTGCGTGCTGCTCGCGACCGATCGGACGGGCTATGGCCAACTCTGCCGCCTGATCACGCGCGGCCGTCGTGCCGCGGAAAAAGGCAGCTACTGCCTGACCCGGGCCGATCTCGCCGCGATCGGTCTCGCGAATTGCCTGGCCCTGTGGTTACCCGGTGCACACCCCGATATCGCGGCGGGAGAGTGGCTCGCATCGCTCTTTCCCGGGCGAGCGTGGCTTGCGGTGGAACTGTTACGCGCGGGCGATGATCGCGCCAGGCTCGAGGAGTTGAAGACGCTTGGCGGACAGCTGCATCTGCCGCTCGTCGCAAGCGGCGACGTTCACCTGCACGTGCGCGAGCGACGCGCTTTGCAGGATCTGCTCACCGCTATCCGTCTGAACACGCCCATCACCGCGGCGGGCTTCGCCCTCGAACCGAGTGGCGAGCGTCATCTGCGGAGCCTGCGCGAGCTCGAGAAGCTGTATCCGCGTGCTTTGCTCGAGGAGACGCTCGCGATCGCCGAGCGTTGCCGGTTCTCGCTGGAGGAGCTGCGCTATCAGTATCCGCAGGAGCTCGTGCCACCCGGCGAGACGCCGGCGAGCTGGCTTCGCAAGCTCACCGAGCAGGGTATTCGCACGCGCTGGCCCGCGGGCGTTCCGGAACGCGTGCGCGAACTCATCGAGCACGAGCTCGCGCTCATCGCCGAGCTGCGCTACGAGCCTTATTTCCTCACCGTGCACGACCTGGTGCGCTTCGCGACCAGCCGCGGGATCCTCTGCCAGGGACGCGGCTCCGCCGCGAACTCGGTGGTGTGCTTCTGCCTGGGCGTCACCTCGGTCGATCCCGCGCACCAGGAGGTGCTGTTCGAACGCTTCATCTCCAAAGAGCGCAACGAGCCGCCGGACATCGATGTCGATTTCGAGCACGACCGGCGCGAGGAAGTGATCCAGTACGTCTACGAGAAATACGGCCGGCACCGCGCCGCGCTCGCCGCCACGCTCATCACCTACCAGCCGCGCAGCGCACTGCGCGATGCGGGCAAGGCGCTCGGGCTCGACACGCTGCAGGTGGAGCGCCTGGCGCGCACGATGCACTGGTGGGATGGCCACCGGATCGCGGACGAGCGCATTCGCGAGGCGGGCTTCGATCCCGCCAACCCGCTGTTGACGCGGCTCCTCGAGCGGGTACGCGAGCTCCTCGGGTTTCCGCGGCACCTCTCGCAGCACGTCGGCGGATTCGTGATGTCGCGTGGGCCCCTCGAAGAGATGGTGCCGATCGAGAACGCCGCCATGCCCGAGCGCACCGTGATCCAGTGGGACAAGGACGATCTCGACGCGCTGGGGTTGCTCAAGGTCGACGTGCTGGCGCTCGGCATGCTCTCGGCGATCCGGCGCGCCTTCACTCATATGCGCGAATTCCGCGGCCAGGAATACACCCTTGCGACCCTGCCGCCCGACGATCCCGCGGTGTACGGCATGATCCAGCACGCCGATACGGTGGGCGTATTCCAGATCGAATCGCGTGCGCAGATGGCGATGCTGCCGCGCCTCAGGCCCGAGAACTTCTACGACCTGGTGATCGAGGTCGCGATCGTGCGCCCGGGCCCGATCCAGGGCGACATGGTGCATCCGTATCTCAGGCGCCGGAATGGCGAGGAGCCGGTGGACTATCCGAGCCCGGACGTCGAACGCGTGCTCAAGCGCACGCTCGGTGTGCCGATCTTCCAGGAGCAGGTGATGCAGCTCGCGGTCGTCGCTGCGGGCTTCACGCCCGGCGAAGCCGATGACCTGCGCCGTTCGATGGCCGCGTGGAAACGGCGCGGGGGTCTCGAGCATTTCGAGGAGCGGCTGCTGACCGGCATGCGCCAGCGCGGTTACAGCGATGAGTTCGCGGCGCGCATCTTCCGGCAGATCCAGGGCTTCGGTGAATATGGCTTTCCTGAGAGTCATGCCTCGAGCTTCGCGCTGCTCGTGTACGCCTCAGCGTGGCTCAAGCATTACCAGCCGGCGATCTTCACCTGCGCGTTGCTCAACAGTCAGCCGATGGGTTTCTACGCGCCGGCGCAGCTGGTGCGCGATGCCCGCGAGCATGGCGTCGAGGTGCGCGCCGTCGACGTGCTCACGAGCGAGCACGATTGCACGCTCGAGCGGCGCGCCGACGGCGAACCGGCGTTGCGCCTGGGGTTGCGGCTCGTCAAGGGGCTGTCGGAGACAGGCGCCCATCGCCTGGTCGCGGCACGCGCGACGCGCCTTTTCGAAAGCCTGCAGGATCTCGCCCGCCGTGCGGCGCTCGACAAGCGCGATCTGCATGCGCTCGCGGACGCCGGCGCCTGTGCACGGCTCACGGGTAATCGACATCGCGCGGCGTGGGAAGTACTCGGCGTCGAGACTCCGCTACCGGTCTTTCCGGACATCAAGGTGGTGGAGGGCATCCCGATATTGCCCGTGCCCACCGAGGGCCAGGGCATCGTGGCGGACTATCGGAGCCTGGGCCTGACGCTCGGCCGTCATCCGCTCGCTGTGCTGCGCCACCGTTTGCGCGAGCGTGATCTGCTGACGGCGCGCGAGCTCAAGACGCTCGCCCACGGCACGCGCGTGTGCACCGCCGGCCTCGTCATTACCCGGCAACGCCCCTCGAGCGCGAGTGGCGTCATCTTCGTGACGCTCGAGGACGAGACCGGGCAATGCAATCTCATCGTGTGGCCGGCCGTGGCGGAAGCACAGCGGCGGCATTTCCTGGACGCGCGACTCCTGGAGGTCCATGGCGAGCTGCAGCGCCAGGGCGAAGTGATGCACGTGATCGCCGCGCGGTTCGCAGACCTCAGCCGCTGGCTGGGAACGCTTAGCGCGCGCTCCCGGGATTTTCGCTAGCGGTCAGGACTCCGGTTGCTCGCAGGACTGCGCCTCCACCAGTGCCAGAGCGCAGCGGCAAACAGGATGTTCAGGACCAGGCCCGCCCAGCCGATCTCGGGCCCGTAGAGGGTGGTGTTCTCGATTCCCAGCGCACCCACCTTCGTACCGAAACCGAAGAACACATAGGCAAACCCGTTCCACACCCCGTGGCCTACGCTCGCGACCAGGACCGAGCCCGAGATCAGGCGTAGCAGTCCCCAGATCGCTCCCATGACCGCGGCGTTGACGAGATAAACCGGGATCTGCGCGCGCACTGGAGCAAATTCTGTGTCGAGCAACACCGCGGAGACATGCCACGCCGCGAACGCGACGCTGCTCCACAGCAGCACGGATGCGGTGCTTCGACCGGTGCGCTTGAGCGAGGCCCACAGCCAGCCGCGGAAGAAGCCCTCCTCGGTGATGCTCGCCACGAGCGTGGTCGCGACGATCAGCAGCACGAGGTTGAGCCAGACCTTGTTCCAGTCGGTGCCGCTGAGGTCGATGGCGTCGCCCATCCACGCCACCAGCGCGATCAGTCCCATCACAATCGCAGGATGAAGCAGGGCGAGGGCGTAATGCACGGGTCTGCCCCAGACAAACCCGATTTCGACTCGCGAACAGTGATCTACGAACCAGAACAGCGCGAGCAGTGCGGCGAGCGGCACCGCGCTGAATTCCAGCTGGCCATTCGCGTCCATCGCGGTCGTGATCGCGATGGCGATGAGGACGCCGACTGCCGGTCTTATCCAACCGTAGTTCACGGGTTGTCCCCCCGTCATTGGCCCCGTCCCGGTTTCAATCGCACGGACCGATTGTGCACGAGCTCACCGCTCGCAAGATAGGCGAGCTCTTCGGGCGTGGACGTGCGGCCGAGCACCGCATTGCGGTGCGGGTGCCGTCCGAAGCGCGCAATGATGTCGCGATGGCCGCGCGCCTGCGAAGCGGAATGCTCGAGGATGGCGCGTTGTGCCGGAGCAGCTTTCTCCACCAGCCGCTCAGTGAGTCGCACCACGCGCTCGAGATGGGCGAGATGTTCGGAATGACCGAGCGGCAGGATGAAGAAAGTCCTTTCCCAGGCGAACGCAAGCTCATCGTAGTGACCGTTGTCGAGCCCCTCGAGCGTGAGTGCGAGAGCCTTGGGATCCTGCGCGAAGGCCGCCGCGGTCCCCGCAAAGACACCGCGCGAGAACTGATCGAGCACGACGATCAGCGCCAGCCGGGGGCGTGCCTGCATCGCCCAGTCATCCAGGTCGCCCCGCGCGGCACGCTCGAGCAGGTTGCGGAAGCGTGAGTTGATCTCCGCGTTGGCGCCGCCGCGGAACCACCACTCCACCTGACGCACGGCCGCGGCGGGATCTCCCCAGTTCGTCTCTGGAAACCAGAAACGCAGGATTTCCTCGGGCTCATTCATCAGCGTCTTGCGACTGCGCCACTGGAAGGGGCTCGATGCACTTTGCGCCCTCGTTCTTCGGGTTGTTGACGTACAGGCTCACCGCGTAGTGGCGCAGGTCCACCACCGAGTCATTGGCGATCATGCGGCTCAGACCGGCGACGTCGTCGTTCGCGGGATCGAGCCAGGCGTCATAGAGGCTTTCCGGCAGCACCACCGGCATTCGATCGTGCAACCTTGCCAGTCCAGGCGCCGCGGGCCGCGTCAGGACGGAGAACGTGAGCAGGCGCTCTGCGCCCCGTTCCGGAGCCCAGCTCGACCACAAGCCCGCGAGCGCGAGCGGCTGAAGACCCTCGAGATGAATGAAGTTCGGTTGACGCACCTCGTGAATCTCGCCCGTGCGGGTGTCGACGCGCGATTCCGTGCTCCACTCGTACCAGCCGATCGCCGGCACCAGACAACGCGCACCGCGAAACGCCGCACGCCACATCGGCTTGTCCGGCGCTTCCTCGCTGCGGGTGTTGATCGTGAGCTTCGGCGGCCGCGCCTGCGTCCACCACCCGGGAATGAAGCCCCATTTCATGGCGCGCACCTCGGGCGCGTCGGCCCCGGCGGTCACCACCGAAAGCCGCATGCTGGGCGCGGCGTTGTAGAGCAGCTCGAACGGGTCGTGCCAGCGGACCTGTACGGCGCGTTCCATCGCGGCCATGATGCGGGATACGAAACGCGCGCACATGGCGCGAATTATAATCATCCGCACGCACTCACCGGACGCGAGGGAGACACATGCGACGATCGAGCCGATGGCCCCTGTTCCTGTTCGCCCTGCTCACACCGATCCTCGGCTCATGCGCGGATGACCCGCTCCTCGAGCGTGCCCGGCGGCTGCTCGATGACACGATTCTCATCGACGGCCACAACGACTTGCCGTGGGCCATCAGGAGCTACGAAGACGCGCCGGGTGACGTGGCTGCCTACGACTTGCGCAAGCCCACTTCGGGCCAGACGGACATCCCGCGCCTGCGTGCAGGGCGCGTGGGCGGGCAGTTCTGGTCGGTGTATGTCCCGGGCGAGCTGCAGAGTGGCTGGGCACGCACGCAGCTCGAACAGATCGACATTGCGCGGCGCGTGATCGCACGTTACCCGGATACTTTTCAGCTCACGGGCACTGTGTCTGAAATCCGTGCGGCCCACGCCGCCGGGCGCATCGCCTCGCTCCTCGGAATGGAGGGCGGGCACGCCATCGAGAACTCGCTCGGCGCGCTGCGCGCCTACTACGATCTCGGCGTACGCTACATGACCCTGACGCACAACACGCACACCGAATGGGCCGACTCCGCCGCGCAAACGCCGCCCAGCCACGGCGGGCTGACGAAATTCGGCGAAGACGTGGTGCACGAGATGAACCGCATCGGCATGCTGATAGACCTCTCGCATACCTCCGTCGATACCATGCGCGATGCGCTGCGCGTTTCGCAGGCACCGGTGATCTTTTCGCATGCCGCCGCGGCTGCCATCTGCAACGTGCCGCGCAATGTGCCGGACGATGTATTGAAGGATCTCAAGCGCAACGGGGGCGTCCTGATGGTGACGTTCGTCTCCGGGTTCGTCGACCCGGAGGTCGCCAAGATCACCCAGCCGGCGATCGAGGAGTTCAATCGGCGCTCCAAGGACGCCAAGTCCGACGAAGAGCGCGAGCAACTCGTCAAGGAGATCATCGGTAGCCTCAAGCTGCCGCGTACCACCGTCGCGAGAGTGGCCGATCACATCGAGCACGTGCGCGACGTCGCGGGCGTCGAAAGCCTCGGGCTGGGGGGCGACTTCGACGGCACGACTTTCCTTCCCGAGGGACTCAGCGACGTGTCGATGTATCCGAACCTGTTCGCGGAGCTCCTGCGGCGCGGCTGGTCGGACGGGGACCTGAAGCTCCTGGCCGGTGAGAACCTGTTGCGCGCCTTGGCGCAAGCGGAGAAGGTGGCGGCGCGCCTGCAGGCGGAGCCGGCCCGGTCGGCTTCGCAGCCGGATTGATGAAGCCGGCCACGCCGCTGTGGACTGCGACGCTCGCCGCAGCGGCGATGTGCGCGTTCGCCGCGAACTCGCTCCTCTGCCGGCTCGCACTGGGCGCGCGTCTCATCGATGCGGCAACTTTCACGACCGCGCGGCTCGTCTCGGGTGCGCTGTTGCTGGCGGCGCTCGTGGCGTGGCGGCAGCGCGCACGGCCCTGGAGCCCCTTCGATCTGTGGGCGGCGCTCGCGCTGTTCGTCTACGCCATCGCGTTTTCGTACGCCTACCTGTCGCTGAGCGCCGGAACGGGCGCGCTGGTGCTCTTCGGTGCGGTGCAGATCACCATGATCGTGTTCGGCCTCGCGGTCGGAGAGCGGCTCTCGCTCGCGGGGTGGTGCGGCCTCGCCTTGGCCCTTGCAGGACTCGTGTACCTGGTCGCGCCGGGTCTCGGCGCACCGCCACTGGGTGCGGCGCTGTTGATGGCCGTCGCGGGACTCGCCTGGGGAATCTATTCGTTGCGCGGGCGCGGGATCTCCGATCCATTGCGTGTCACGGCCAGCAATTTCATCTGGAGCTTGCCGCTCGCGCTGCTCGCCAGTGCGCTGCTGTCGAATCAGCAGCACGTCACCGCGCAGGGCCTCGCGTTGGCGATCGCCTCCGGGGCGCTCGCCTCGGGGCTCGGTTACGTAATCTGGTACGCCGCAGTCCGCCACCTCGCGGCCCTGCGAGCCGCGGCCGTGCAACTCTCAGTCCCCGTCATCGCCGCTTTCGGCGGTGTTTTGCTGCTCGATGAAGAACTGACAGGGCGCCTCGGGCTCGCGTCGGTGGCCGTACTGGGGGGCATCGCCCTGGTTCTCTATAGCCGAGTCCCCGCCGCGCGCGGCCCATAGGCCTGTCTCCAGTTGGCGACAGCGCCCCCCGTGCCCTCGAAACTGCCAACCGCGTATCGGATAGGAATTGCCGCCTGCCGATAGAGTCCCGCGGCGTCCTCGCAATGAGTTAAAGAGCGACGCAATCTTCACGGAGTTTTCGGATGGGCCTGTCGGAATCAATTCTGGCCGCGATGATCGGCGCTGCGGCGACGATGCTTACGGCGTTGACCCAGCTCATGCTTTCGTTGCGCACGAAGGCGAAGGTCGAGACGCGACCGAAGCGCAATAACCTGCGCTCGCTCATGTGGATGCTGGCGCTGCTGGTCGCGTCGGGCGTCGGTGGATTCGCCTACTCGGAGCTGCGCGCGGAGCGCACCCGCGAAGACACCCGCGAATTGCGCAAGGAGCTCACCGAGCAGCTGCAGGCGCTGGTCATGTCGACGGCCAAGCTCGAGCTCCTCGGCGGGGGCGAGCAGGCGGGCGAGCTGGCGACGCTCACCAGTGCCACCACCGTGGAGCAGGCCAACGAATCAGTCGTGCACGTGGCAGCGTGCCGGACCAGGACCCTGGCACTTGGAAACGACGCCAGCGGTTGCGAGGAAAGCGATGCGCCGGCGGTCGAGCTGTGCGTCGATGTGCCGGCGAGCGCGCACGTCAGCTCGATCGAGCTGTACGCCCGCAGCGATGAGAATTTCGCCGACTGGACCGAGAACGGCGTGACGCTCAACGAAGATTTCGGCGGCGGCCGCTTCGCGCCCAGCACCTTCGCCTACCCGTCCGTGGCCGAGGTGCGCGCGGTATGCACCCGGCTGCTGCATTGGAATTCCGCGCATGGCCACGTCGCGCGCATGGTGGTGCGCTATTCGTTGACCCCCTCGCTGAACGCCGCCCAGGCGACGGTGGCCGCCCGGCCCTGAAACGCGTCGCCCCGGGCGGCGCGTGTGGCCGTCGTGACTGGCCCGCTCGATTCCGGCACACTGCGCACGCTCCCGTGCCGGAGAAGCTCCATGCGATCGACGCTCGGCGTCCTGGCGTCTCTCGTCTGCGTCCTGGCCGCAGCCGCCGCAAGCGCGGATCGTCGCTTCGATCAGGCGACCGACGCGACCCCGCCAGCAACGCCGGCGCAGCCCCCACGCGATTTCGGTTTTGCGAATGGCACCTCGTCGGTGACCGTGCCGTTCGAGCTGATCAACAATCACATGTACGTGCAGATGAAGGTCAATGGATACGGGCCTTACCGCCTGCTGTTCGACACGGGCGGAGTGAATACCGTCACGCCGGAAGTTGCAGCCGAGATGGGCGTGTCTGCAGACAAGCTCCGCAGCGTAGCCGGTGCCCAGCCGGATGACATCAGCCGACTACAGGTGGCGCGCGTCGAGATCGGCGATGCGTTCATCGACAACCAGCTGTTCTATGTTTTTTCGCTCGACACGTTCAGCGAGGTCGAGGGGATTCCCGGCTTCGGCCTGGTGGGGTACGAGATCTTCAAGCGCTTCGTGGTGCGCGTCGACTACGAGGCGAGCCGAATCACGCTCATCGAACCGGAGCATTTCACGTACAGCGGTGCGGGCATCGCCGTGCCTTTCATTCTTGATGAGCGCGTGCCGCTGGTCGAGGGTGAAATCGATGGCATCAAGGGCAGCTTCCACATCGACGCCGGCAGCCGCTCCTCGCTCGACCTGTTCGCGCCGTTCGTCGAAAAGCACCGGTTGAAGGCGAAATACCGGCCGCGGTTCGAAGGTGTATCGAGCTGGGGCACGAGCGGGCCCTCGCGCTCGGCGCTCGCGCGGGCGGAAGTGCTCGAGCTGGGCGGTGTCGCCATCCGCCGCCCGGTGATCGAGCTCACCCTGCAGACCCGCGGTGCATTCATGAGCGAGAACGGCGCGGGCAACGTGGGCGCCGGCATTCTCAAGCGTTTCAACCTGGTGTTCGACTACGGCCGCAAAGTGATTTACTTCGAGCGCAACGCCAACGATGCAAAACCGGATGTCTTCGATCGCTCTGGCATGTGGGTCAATCTGAGCGAGGACGGTAAGGCGCTCTACGTCGTCGACGTAATCGCTGGCGGTCCGGCACAGCAGGCGGGTCTGGCGGCCGGGGATCACATCGTGACGGTCGAAGGCATAGAGGCCGGCAAGCTGTCGTTGCCGGAGTTGCGCAAGCGGTTCACGACGGACGCTCCGGGAACTCGCATCCGGCTCGAATTCGAGCGCGCTGGCAAGGTCGCGGGCGCCGAGGTCATACTGCGCGACCTGCTCTGAGGGAATCCCATGACGACACTGCGCCTGGTATCGGAACACAAGTGCTTCGAGGGCAAGCAGGCCTTCTACGCGCACGACTCGCGCGAATGCGCCACGGAAATGAAATTCTCGGTATACCTGCCGCCGCAGGCACAGGCGGGGCGCGTGCCGGTGCTCTATTACCTCGCGGGCCTGACGTGCACCGAAGAGACTTTCATGGTCAAGGCGGGCGCGCAACGGCTGGCGGCGGAGCACGGCCTGATGCTGGTCGCACCCGACACCAGTCCACGCAATCCGCGCCTGCCGGGCGACGATGCGAGCTGGGACTTCGGGCTCGCCGCCGGCTTCTACGTCGACGCCACGCAAGCACCGTGGTCCGCGCACTACCGCATGTACAGTTACGTGACACGCGAGCTGCCGGAGATCGTGGCGAAAGAATTCCCCGCGCGCCCTGATGTGCAGGGCATCTTTGGCCATTCGATGGGCGGGCATGGCGCGCTGGTGTGCGCGCTGCGTAATCCCGATCGCTACGCGTCCGTGTCGGCCTTCGCGCCCATCGCGGCGCCGATGCGCTGTCCGTGGGGCCAGAAGGCCTTCAGCGGCTACCTCGGCTCGGACCGCGGCAAGTGGGAGGAATACGACGCGAGCGTGCTGGCGGCGCGTCGGCATGACCCAAGGCCGATCCTCATCGACCAGGGAGGCGCGGACAAATTCCTGGCCGAGCAGCTCTATCCACAGGTCTTCGCGGAGGCCTGTCGCCAGGTCGACACGAACCTGACACTGCGCATCCATCCGGGCTACGACCACGGCTACTACTTCATCTCGACCTTCATGGAAGATCACATCCGCCACCACGCCGCGCAGCTCAAGGCCCGCGCCGGCACCTGAATCCGCACCCGGGGCGCCCACGATGCGTGCTGCAGTCTTCTACGGTCGCGAAGACCTGCGACTCGAGCAGGTGCCCGAGCCGCGGCCGGGTCCGGGTGACGTGAAACTGCGCATCTTCTTCAACGGAATCTGCGGCAGCGATCTGCACGAGTACTACGAAGGCCCGATCACGACGCGCGTCGAGCCGCACCCGCTCACCGGTGTGCGCAATCCCGTCATCTTCGGTCACGAGATGTGCGGCGAAGTGGTCGAGGTGGGCGACGGCGTTGAGGGCCTCGAGCGGGGCACGCGCGTCGCGGTGGAGCCCGTCGAGACCTGTGGAACCTGCCTGTACTGCCGCTCCGGCCAATACAACCATTGCGGGCTGCTGGCGTTTCACGGCTACAACCGCGGCGGCGGTGGCCTGGCGCGAGTTCACCGTCGTGCGCCGTTCCATGGCGCACGCGCTGCCCGCACGGATGACGCCGGAGCAGGGCGCACTCATCGAGCCGCTCGCCATCGCCTATAGCACGGTGAATCGCTGCCGGGTCGAGTCCGGCCAGACGGTGGCGGTGCACGGCGCAGGTCCGATCGGCATCGGCGTGTATCTCACGCTGCGGCGCCGTGGCGTGCGCGTCATCATGATCGATCCGTCGCCGACGCGGCGCGCCGTGCTCAAGCAGCTCGGTGCCGAGATCGTGCTCGACCCGCGCGACTCGAACGTCGTGTCCGCGATTCGCGATCTCACCGGTGGCCGCGGTGCGCACGCCTCGGTCGATGCGGCCGGCGTGCCGGTGGCGTTCCGTGCCGCATTCGAAGGCACCGCGGTCGATGGCAACGTCGTGGTGGTCGCCATCCATACCCATCCGCTCGAGATCGATCCGATGCAGATCCTGATGTCGGAAGCCCGCATCACCGGCGTGGCGCTCTCCTGTGGCGTGTTCCCGAGCGTCATCGCCGAGATGGCGAAGGGCGCCTACCCGCTCGAGGGCTGGGTAGAAAAAATTTCATTCGACGGAATCATTCGCGACGGCTTCGAGCGCCTGCATCGGCAGGAAGGCGTGAAGCTGCTGGTCGATGTCGCCGCCTGAACGTCGCACCTCCGCGACAGTCGTTCGCTGAACTTTGCCGGCGCGGCCGCCTCTCATTTTTTGAGAAGCGGATGCCGTTCGCAGCCGCGTATGGAGGTGCGCCCCATGAGACTCGCGATGATTGGCCTGGCCCTTGCGCTCGTGAGCGCATGCGCGTCGATGGGCGGAAGACTCGTCAACGCTTCCGATGCTCTCGAGGAGCGCGCCTATCAGCTCTATGACGAGGTGCGACACGACAACTCTCGCGGTGGACCCAGCATGCGCGACGCCGAGGACCTCGCCAGGGCCGCCGCCGACTTCCGTCGTGCGGTCGAGCGCGACAGCCCGCGCGAAGAACTCGATGCCGGGTTCGAACGGATCGCCAGGCCGTACCACACCTTGCGCGAATTTTACGAGCACCGTCCCGGAGACGCGGCGGAGCGTGATCGCTTTCACGACGTGACCGAGGCGTACCTGGACGTCGAAGGCGCGCTGCGATTCAGGTTGGGCCAGGTGAGTTCAGAGAGAAAAGTGCGCTAATCTTGCGCACATGAGTACCCACAACCGCCGCACTTTCATCGGCGGCGCTCTTGCGACGGGTGCGACTTATGCACTCGCGCGGAGCGCGCACGCCGCCTCGGACCGCACGGCGATCTACGACCAGATCAAGCGCCGCCACGATCAGACCGTGGCACCGCTGCAGGAGTGGATCCGCCAGCCGTCGATCGCCGCCGAAAACCGCGGCGTGAACGAAGGCTGCGAACTCACGATGCGCATGCTGCGCGATGCGGGCTTCCAGCGGGTCGAACGCAGCCGACCGATGGCCAGCCCGGCATTCTTGCGACGCTCGATGCCGGCGCGCGGCGCACGTTCGGCGTCTACTTCATGTACGACGTCAAGCAGGCGGATCCGGAGGAATGGTCATCGCCGCCGTGGGAGGCGCGCCTGCGTCGACCTGCCCGATCTCGGCAAGGTGGTCATGGGCCGCGGTGCGGTCAACCAGAAGGGGCCGCAGTCGGCCTTCCTCGCCGCGCTGCATGCGATTCGTGACGCGGGCCGCAAGCTCCCGGTGAACCTCGTGCTGGTTGCCGAAGGCGAGGAGGAGATCGGCTCGCCGCATTTCCCGCAGGTCGTGCTCGCTCAGCGCAGGTGCACGCGGCGCTCGCGAAGTGCGAAGGCATCTTCATGCCCGAGGCGGCGCAGTCGATCTCGACGGCAACGTCACGGTATCGCTCGGTGCCAAGGGCATCGCGGAGCTCGAGCTGGTCGCGAGCGGCGAGAAGTGGGGTCGCGGCCCAGCGAAGGACGTGCACTCGAGCAACCGCGCGCGTCTCGACAGTCCGGCGTGGCATCTGGTGCAGGCGCTCAACACGCTGATCGATCCCAATGGCGATCCGGCGATCGACGGACTACTCGAGAAGGCCAGGCCCCTCTCGGCGGCCGAGTAAAAAATGCTCGACGAGGCCGCCACGCGCATCGATGAGACCACGGCCAAGACCTCGATGGGCGTGAAGCACTGGGCTCGCGATGCGAGCTGGCGCCAGGCGCTCGAGGACCTGTGCGCCCGTCCGACCGTCAACATCGAAGGGCTCGTCGGTGGCTACACCGGTCCGGGCGGCATGACGATCCTGCCGCACCGGGCGGCTGCCAAGCTCGACTTGCGCCTCGTGCCCGACATGACCTTCGACGACGCGGTGGCGAAGCTCAAGGCCCACCTCGAGCGGCGCGGGTTCGGCGATATCGAGGTGAACGCAACCGGGGGCTACGATCCGACGTCCACCGCCGCTGACGCGCGTCTGATCCAGGCTCAGGTGAAGGTGTACCGCGACGGCGGCATCGATCCGATCCTGTGGCCGCGCCGCGGCGGCTCATGGCCCGGTTACGTGTTCACGTCCGCGCCGCTCGGCCTGCCGGCGGGACATTTCGGGATGGGGCACGGCCTGCGGGCGCACGCACCCGATGAGTACTACCTCATCGATTCGAAGAACCCCTTGCTGCTCGGCCTCGACGGCGCGGTCCAGTCCTTCGTGGACTATCTCTACGCGCTGGCCTGAGGGGTCAGAATCGGGGTCAGAATTCAATTCTGACCCCGATTCTGACCCCCCGCCGGTTGCAATCGCTTCGCGAGCACTTCGGCGGCCGGCTTACCGCGCGGTGTGAAGTCGCTGTCATTGCTGCCGCCGATCGCGGGGTTGGTGTACCAGCACCAGAAATGCACGCTCAGCACCTTACCGGCGAACGTGTCGAGCACGTCCTCGTACGCGCGCGCCTGCAGATTCAGGTTGACCGGCGCCTTGCGTTCCTCCGGGCTCTGCCACGGTGCCGCGAGCGCGAGCTCCGCCGAGCGCACGCCGATTTCGGCGATCCTCACGGGCTTGTTCCAGCGGCGTGACAGCGCGTCGAGTCGCTGCGCGGGCACGCTCGAGCGCCGGGCGCCAGGAGTGCTCACCCTGCGACTGCGCCGGATAGAGACTCACGCTGATGGCTGAAAAGTGCTTCCAGTGCGGAAAGCTCTCCGCAGTGTCGAGGCCGTCTGCCACCCATGCCAGCTCGCCATGAAACTGCTTCAGGACGGCGCGTCGGCGAGACGCGGCCACTCGGGCCGTTCGGCGAGCAGCCGCAACTCCGTGCCCACCACCAGCCGCGTGGCGCCCTCGCGCTCGGCGACGTCGGCGATCTGCTCGAGCACCGCGCCGTAGCTTTCGAACCAGCGCCGGATGTCCGCCTCGTCGCGTCGCGCGCACTTCGCCGGCCCAATGACCCGGGATCCAGACGTGGGGCTTGACGGTCACCGTCAGCCCGGCTGCGCGCGCGTCGCGAATCGCCTGCGCGATCGCGGGGAGCTTCGAGTCATCGCCCAGCACGACACGCGTGTCGTCCGCGGGAGGATTGCCACAGGAACACGACCAGGGACACTTCGCCTGATCCCGAGGGGTGCCAGCTCTCCAAGCGTGCGCCGCGCGGCGGCACTGCCCCAGTGCGCGGCCGCGTCCTGCTTGATGTTGAAACCGAACTCGGGTCGCGGCTTCGCCGGCGGGCTCAGCCACGCTCGGCATCGCGAGCCCAGGGACAGAGCGAGCAGACGTGCGCAGTGCGTCGCCGTCGTCAGTGCGCCGGTACACGCGCCAGCCGTCCGCGTCATACACGCGCTCATATCCCGCCATGCCCTTCGCATACAGATTGGGAAACTTCACCCGCAGCGGGCTCAAGCCACGGCTGCGGGCGGGATCCAGCACGGCGACTTGTATCACAGCGAGCCGTTCGCGTCGCAAGGCGAGCTTGTACTCCGAAGAGAAGGGCAGCGTCAGCTCGCGGGTATTGCCGAGATCCGCAATGACCGCGTAGCCATCGCGATCGTCGAGCAGCGTCGGCCCCGGGTGGCTGCGCAACCAGCGGGCAAGTCGATGCTCGGCTTCGAAGAGCGCCGGCTGCTCCCTCCCGAGGACCGCGTTGGTCCAGCGCTCGATGCGTGTCGTCGGTTGCCAGTTGAGGACCGCCCACGCCCCGGCAATGCCGAGCGCGAGTGTGGTGAACGCCAGCAGGCGCGTGGCGCTGTTCGCGCGGCCGCAGATGGTGGAAGCCCACCGCGAGCCCCGCCGTGGTGAGCGAGATGTAGACCGCGGGATGCGCGAGCGTCCCGTGCAGCGTCGACAGTCCCACGGCGAGCGCCAGCGTTCCGTACACGATGAGACCGGTGCGCAGCGGCCAGCTACGGCCGATGGCGCGCCAGCCGAGGATCAGTACGGCGGGAAACGCCGCGAGTTGCATGGCAAGGGCGAGCAACGCTGGCTGCAGGAATTTGCCGCCGTTGCCGATCAGCCACGGCGTGTAGGGGTAGTCGAGCCACGCACCGAGGAAGGTGGAATCTCCGGCGCGCAGGAAATCCCATGGATCGCCGAGAAAAAGCCAATTGAGGTAGCCCCAGGCGAGGATGGTGAGCGCGAGCGGCGTGAAGATCAGCAGGTAGATCGCGAGCGGCGAGCGCGCGAGTACACCACGCGGCAACGCGGCCGCGATCAGCAGGAACAGGCCGGGCGCGAGGTAAATGGCGCGCTCATCCACGAGGAACAACAGAGCGAGGAGCGTTCCGAGCCGCAGGTATGCTTGCGGCGTGTAACCCACGGGCAGCCACATGATGTTGAGGCACACCGCGAAGAACACGCCGAGCCCCAGTGAACTCTGCAGGCTGCTGGTGGCGGACCACAGGAAGAGCGGATTCACCGCGATCAGCACGATCCCGATCCACGCCACCCACACCGGCATGTGCGGGCGAATCAGGCGATAGCAGTAGGCGAGTACCAGGGCCGCAAAAATAGCCGACAGCTGGTAGGGCAGGATGGGCGCCGACAGGCCGGGGAGGAGGCTCGCGAGCATCGTGAGATAGATGGGCCCGTGGGCATACCCGAAACCCAGGTATTCGAGACGCGCTTCCTGCGCATCGCGCAGCGCCAGGATCTTGGCCCAGATGGAGAGCGCGTTCTCGTCCAGGTAACCGTTGGCGAGCAGCCATTGCGTCAGCGCAAACAGCAGCGCGATCGCGAGCAGGAACACCGCCAGCGGGTGATCGAGCGGAGTCGCGTAGCGGTCGAGGCGACTCTTGGCGGTGTCAGGAAAGCGCCGCCTGGCGTTCCACTGCAACGTGCTTAGAAAGTCCATGCGTGGTCTTTTCCCAGTAGAACGGGTTGAACAGCAGTTGCCACGCCGCCTTGTAGCCGGCGATCGACTGCATCAACCAGTAGAGCGGTACCGTGAATGCGAAGGGCGCGAGCCGGTAGAGGCGGCGCTTGAAGGTGGCGAGCAGCGTCAGGTAGATGAAGAAACCATTGCCGAGCAGCAGCGTGAGCAGCGCGATGTAGAGCAGTGCCGGCGGAAAGATGGGATCGAAATCGCGCGTGTCGGTCACGAGCCAGACCAGGTACAGCGCCCACAGGAGCGGCGCCGACAGCGCCGAGATGAAGTTGCCGCCGACGAACAGCTGAAAGCCCCAGAAGCCCTTGTGGCCGAGCGAGCGGTACAGCGCCAGCGGGTGACGCATGTGCACCAGCCACGTCTGCATGTAGCCCTTGATCCAGCGCGAGCGCTGCCGGATCCAGTTCGGAATGCTGACGTTCGCTTCCTCGAAGGTGGTCGAGTTCACCACACCGACGCGATAACCCTTCCTGCGTGAGGCGCACGCCGAGGTCGGCATCCTCGGTCACGTTGTACGGGTCCCAGGCGTCCAGGCGCGCGCAGCACGTCGATGCGAAAGTGGTTGGAAGTGCCGCCCGAGCGGAATCGGGAATACGCAGGTGCTCGAGCGCCGGCAGGAAGTAGTCGAACCACAGCGTGTACTCGAGCGTGAACATGCGCGTGAGCCAGTTCTCCTCGGCGTTGTAGTAGTTGAGCCGGCCCTGGATGCAGGCGACGTTCTCGGGTGAGAAACGGAAGGCCACGACGGCTTTCTTGAGCTGATCGGGCTCCGGCTTGTCCTCCGCGTCGTAGATCGTGAGGAGCTCGCCGCGTGCAAACCCCAGCGCGTAGTTGCAGGCCTTCGGCTTGGTGCGCGGCTCGCTCGCCGGCACGCGCACGATCTCGAAGATCGACTCGAGACCGAGCGCCTTCGCGGCATCGATGGTGGCGTGATCGTCGGCTTCGAGCACCAGCTTGATATCGAGCTTGGACAGCGGATAGTCGAAGTTGCCGCAGCGCGTTCGCCAGGATCGGCAGCACGTCGGGCTCCTTGTACATCGGCACCAGCACGGTGTAGACCGGGAGCGACGGCTCGTGCAGCCGCGCCACGTCATCGGCGGTGACCTTGATGTCGATGCGCGAGCTCGATCCATACCATGCGAGCAGGATCTTGAGCCCGAGAATGGCGAGCAGGAAGACGAGCAGCAGCGCATTGAAGAGCGTGAGCGTCGCAATTGGCGCGAGCGCGAGGCCGAGAATCAATGCCGACAGGCCGAGGTGGGCGGCGAGCAGCTGGGCGCCGGTGAACGTGCGGCGCGCCGAGTGCACCGGAGCCCGATCGGCCAGCGCGTTCAGCGCGCGCTCCGTCAGGAGCGAGCTGCCGAGCGCCTGCATCTGCCACTGGATGTCGAACTTGGAGGTGACTACCCAGCGCACCTGCGTGCCGTAGGTGGCGGCCGCCCAGGCTTGCGCATTCTTTCCCGGGTCCGCGCAGGCCAGCACGATACCGTCGGCGTCGCGGCGCCACGGCAGCAGCAGGTGTTGCGCATAGCTATCCATGTGGCGGGTCTCGAAGAGCTCGGGTGCCGGTGGCTCCTGCATGAGATTCTTGAACGGCACACCGAGCTGCGCAGCGAGCACCACGTAGAAATCGAAGGCGCGCACCCAGCCCTTGGCCTGCACGACTTCACCAAAGCGGGAACCCCAGCGGCGTTGCAGCTTGAGCGCTTCATCGCGCTGCGCGGCGGTCAGCAATCCGGCCGCTATCAAGGCGTCGCCGATGAACTGCGGTGCGCTCATCGGTCAGAAGCGCATCCACATGCCCGCGTACGCCGCATCGCCACGCCCGACGTTGCGGCCGTCGACGTCGCGATAGCCGCCCAGCAACAGCCCGACGCCCGGCTTCATCCAGAAAACCGCCTGCAGCTGCACGCGCGTGCGGTCGAAATCGATGCCGTTGCCGGGGCTGGTCGTGGGCGGTGGGGCGTCATTGCCTTCGCCTTCTTCCAGGCTCCACAGCCAGAAGGCCGCCAGCTCGAGCAGCCAGCGCGAACCGGGGCGCCAGCCGAAGGCAGATATCGAGCCGCGCTTCGTCGGTCGGATCGCCAGCGCGCCAGCGCACGCCGGGAAGTGCCGTGACGTAGCCGCCGCGATCGGCGTTGCCGAATCCGTAGCCGAGCGGCAGTCGCAGGTCGATGTCGAGCTGGTGGTTACCGGGTTGGGGGTCCTGCGTATCGGAATACAGCGGCACCTTTGCGCTCGCCTGCCACGAGATCGCGTAGCGGACATCCGCCGAGCTGATGCGGTGGCGCACGCCGAACTCGGCGTCACCGAGACTCGTGCCTGAGGACTCGAAACCGGTGTCGTCCTCGTAGCGCGCGTACTCGAGCGGCAGGTTGACAAACAGCATCCAGGTGTCGCGCAGCCCGTACTCGGCATACGCCGCGAGGCTGCTCTTGCGATAGTCGCCACCGGCGGACAAAGGCACGGTGTCGCCGTCGAGATTGAACGATTCGTCGGTGCTGTAGAGCTCGAAGCGCGTGATGACCTGGCTCTCGCCCTCGGGTAACGTCCAGCCGGCATGCGCGGGGCGTATGGCGAGCACGAGCAGGCACGCGAGTGCCGCCACGCTCAACCGCAACGCACGGCTCATGTCCGCTTCTTGGCCCCACGGATGCGACGGTAGAGTGCGACGATCCCGAGCGTGATCAGGATCCACACGACCGCAAAGATCCAGTAGCGGTAGTCGCGCAGCACGGTGCGCCAGCCGCGGTACTCGGGGTAACTGATGCGCGCGAGCTCGGCCTGTGCGGAGTCGAGTTCGAGCAGCACCTCGCCGTCAGCGACGAAAGCGATATCGGAGGCGCCGACGCGCAGGCGGTAAGGGTGGTCGAGCTTTTCGTCGGAAGCGCCCGGGTAGATCCACAAGCCGCGTTGCGCGCCGTCGCGCACGATCTGCCATACGCCGACGCCAGGGATCTCTGCGCTGTCGAGCACCCGTCCGCCGCGGGCATCCTCGACGGTGAGCCGGCCGCGATCGAGACGCACCGGACCGGTCTTGCCCTCGGGGGCCGTGCGCGCCAGCCAGATGAAATCGCTTGCATCGCCGGGTCCCTTGCCAACCGGAGCGAGCTCGAGCAGCGCCGGTGTCAACACGAAACGATCGCTCAGGCTCGTGAGCACGGCGAGACGCGCAGGCACCGGCAAGCTCTCGTCGTAACCGATGCGCATGCCCGCACGCCAGTACGCAGCGAGCTGATCGAAGCGCTCCGGTATGCGGGTCGATGTCTCGAGCTCGAGAAAGCTCTCCGGCAGGATCTGCACCGGCAGTCCCGAGCGCGCCGTCTCGCATTCCTGGCGGCGGGGGTAGTACCGGATCGCGAGCCGCAAGTCATCGCCGAGCCGGTCGGTGAGATCGATCACGACCCGATGCGGGCGACCGTCGGCCGTCAACCGATCGCTCTGGATCAGGTCGTCCGTCCAGGTAACTGAAGAGCAGTGCGGGTTCGCCCTCGAGCGCGGGCGCGGCGATCACATCGAGATGAGCGCTCCGCGGTGCGCGTCCGGGCGGCAACCACTGAGTGGCGATCGAGGCGTGCCACTCGATCGACGGCGCCGCGTCCTGCGGGCGCGCATCGAGTCCCAGCTCCACCAGGCCGATGGCCTCCTGGTTACGCGTCTCGTTGACTTCGAGCCGCGCAGGGACTGCGGTGCGCGCAGTGAGGAGCGGGCGCCAGCCCTCCTCGAGCAGTGCGAGATCGTCGCCCGCGCGTACCAGGAGAACCGTGCCGCCGGCGCGGCTCTCGAGACGCAGCGGCGGCCCTTCGACGGCGTCCGAAATGCCGGCGAACGCGGGCGAGCCCGCCTCGCCCACCACGATGTGCGCATTCGCCGCAGCCTCAGGCGAAGTCACGAAGCGCACACCGCGGCCGCGGCGTCGCAGCTCGTGGGCGACGACCCACGCCGACTTGATGGTTGCGGCCGTTTCGTCGGCGACACCGACCACCACATCAGCCGGCAGGACCGAAAGCCAGCCGCGCAGGCTCGCGGGCTCATCCGCTGTCACGTCGTAAGCAAAGTAGGACTGGGCGCTGACGTTGAGAAACGTGCCGCTGTCCTCCTCCAGGCAGCGCTCGCGGCGCGGATCGAAGCGGTGGAGGAGGCCGAGCCTCAGGAAGGGTTCGCGCAGGTCCGCGGCGGAGAGCGGCAGCACGTACTCCATGCCCGCGGCCATTTCGGTGCCCCTGAGCGGCAGCACCGTGCGCGTCTGTCCGTTCACCTGCAGTTGCAGGAACGCGCCCTGTTCCGACAAAGAACCACCCGCGAGTCGCAGCACGATCCGTGGATCGGTGACGCGCACATCGATGGGCGCCGGGAAGAATACGGTCGCAAGCCCAGTGGGCTGCGTGAGCGAAAAGCCGTCGGCATACCCCAGGTCGGCGAGCGTGGTGAGGCGGGCATTGGGCGCCGGCGAGGGGGCTGGAGCGTTCTGCGCGTGTGTCGCCAGGGTCAGAGCGAGCAGCGCCGCGAGCGCAGCAGCGCCGGTGAACCGCACCGTCATTCGACGAGACGAGGATCGCTGTGCCGCGCCTTCAATCCCTTGCATTCCATGTCTCCCCCGGGGCATGACCAGATCGGTGCGACTGGAGCAGCCGGCCCGATCGTCGACGCACTGCGCTCGGGATCATAACGCAGCGACGGGCCAACATCACCGCGGTGCGGCGAATACCTGCGCCCAGTAGATGCCGGCCGCGCTCGCAGGAGCGACCACCACCGCGATGCCGGTGTCGGTGTAATCCGTCTTCATCAGGTTGGCGCAATGGCCGGGACTCTCCAGCCAATCCTTCACGGCCTGTTCGGGCGTGGCCGAACCGGCCGCGACATTCTCGCCCACGGTGCGCCAGGAGTAGCCCGCGCCCGTCGCGCGCTGTGGCGCCTGCGTGCCGTCGCTGCCCGTATGACCCAGAAAACTGTGCTCCGCCATGTCCTGCGCGTGACGCAACGCTGCCTTGTTGAGGGTCGCGACGGCCTTGAGCGGTCCGGCAGGTCGATACACCTTCTTGCCGCAGGCGCGCTTGTGCGAACGCGCCTCGTTGATGAGCTCGAGCACGCGTCGATTCATGGCGTTGATGTCGGCCGCCGAGGGCGTCTCGAAGGGCGCCCCGAGCACCATCCAGACGTCGCGGCCGCGCTCGACGATGCCGGCGAGCTTGAGCGTGGCGTCGAGGACATCGCCGCAGAACTGGTCGCTCAGTACCCGTCGCCGGGAGATTTCGCTGCTGGCGTTGCGGATCACGATCGATGTCGCGCGGCGCAGGGGATGTTCCAGTCTTGCGATGGCATCGCGCAACGTGTCACCGCGGGACAAGCGCTGCGCAGCGCCGTCGAGCTCGGCATTGGTGATGAACGGTGCGGCCAGTCCCGGCTTCCCGTCACAGCCGCGTGCGCGAACTTCGTTGAGCGTGTCGAGAGCGCCGGAGTCGGAGACAGCCGGCACGGCGGCACTCAACGCGGCGAGGCAGATGAGTAACGGAGCGCGGGATCCGGCCATGCGGCTGGTCAAGCGCGGTGGGTTCAGCGCCAATGATTCTCCCGCGCGGCCGCCTCGCCGCTCGCGTCGAGCGGCTCTCCGTCGATGCGCTCCTCGACCGCCTGCAGGATGAGAAGCGGCAACTCGGTCCCGGCCATCGCGTAGCGGTCATCGCGCGCAGCCGGCGTCTCGCCGGACGCCACGCTCTCGACCGACCACGCCTCGCCCTCGCGGCACGCCAGCCCCGCGAGGCCACGGCCATCACGTATCACGAAGGTGCGGCAATACTCACCGTCCTTCGAGCGAAAGCTGAGTCCCATCGCGATCCGGGTGTCGAGCGGTTGATCGGCGGAGAGCCGGTTCGACAACGCTCTCGCCAGGGCATCGTTGGCGACCAGTCGCCCGTCGCGCGCGACGATGGGCTCGGCAGTGAACCCACTGAACAGCGTCTGGCTCACCAGTGCTCCGAGCACTACGCTCGCCGCGATCGCGCCCCACTCGGGCCAGGACCAGCGCCGCGACTGTCGTTCGGCGCGCTGCGCGCGCGCGCTGGCAAGATCGCTCACGGGCGCTTCGCGCACGCCGGCGGGGGCTCGACGGGCTGCTTCGACCAGGCGCTCCGGGACCGGCTCGCGCAGCACCTCATCGAATGCGGCGCGCAACTGGCGCCGCAATTCCTGCTGGCGCGCCACGCGTCGCGCGACTTCCGGACTGTCTTTCATGGCCGCTTCGACCGCGGCGCGCGCGGTGGCGTCGAGTTCGTCGTCGACGTAGGCCATCAGCGTTTCGTCGGTAATGATCATGGTGTGCTCTCCGAGAGCATGGCCGCGAGCGCCTCACGGCCGCGCGCCAGCCGGCTCGTCAAGGTGCCGATCGGCACCTCCAACACCTGGGCGGCTTCCTTGTAGGAGAGGCCTTCCACCAGCACGAGCCCTATCGCCATGCGCTGTTCCTCGGGCAACCGCTGCATCGCTGCCTGGATCGCCAGCGCGTTCACCTGCCCGTTGTCGTGATGATCGCCCACGTTCATACCCGCTTCCTCGGGCGCGAACACGCTGTCGCGCCGTACGCGCGCACGTACCTCGTCGATCCAGGCGTTTTTCATGATGCCGAACATCCAGCTCTCCGGTCGCGAATCGGGCCGCAGCTGATCGAAGCGCTTGAGCGCGCGTTCGACCGTGATCTGCACCAGGTCGTCGGCGTCGTGCGGATTGCGGGCAATAGTGCGTGCGAAGCGCCGCAGGCGCGGCAGGAGCTGCACGATCTGCTCGCGGATCCACTCGATCGTTCGATCCATGGCTCTGCAGTCAGGTGACGACGGAGGAGGGCATTTTCTTCCACTGCCCGCCACAAATAAATCGATTGCATGGCGAGCCGCAGCGGCTATTGTGACGCCATGGATGCGAATCGCCATCGTGATCAGCGCCACGTCAGCCGTACCCGTTTGGGTAAGGCATGCGCGTGGCTCACGGTTGCTGTCGCCGTAGCGGGAGTGTGGTCGTCAGGCGCCCCGGCACAGGTCGCGTTGCCGCCTGTGCAGGTCCCGGTAATACCGCCGGTCAATGTGCCCGTCGATGTCAACCACACGGTAGGGAGCACCCTCGAGCGGCTCGATCCCGGTGAGCTTGCTGACGCACGCCTTCTCAAGGTGCGCGAGCTCATCCGCACTCACCGCGACCTGATCGAGGCAGATCCGAAAGGCGCCGCCATCCTGCGCAGCGAAGTGCTCGCGTTCTCGCCCTCGGCCGCGGCGCTCGAGCAGGCGCTCGCGGCGGGCTTTCAGGTGGTGCGTGAGCGCACGCTGCAGGGCCTCGACGCGACCATCCTGGTGCTGCGTGCGCCTGCCGGATTGAGCACGCGGCGGGCGCTGAAGAAGTTGCGCTCCCTCGATCCACAAGGCACGTACGACTTCAATCACGTGTATGCCGAAAGCGGAGCCGTGCAGCCCGGCGGGGCGGCGGCCGATGCGCGCACTTCCACCGCCGGCAACGTTGCATCCGGCGTCGGGATCGGTCTCATCGACAGCGGAGTGGACCTCTCGCATCCGGTGTTTCGCGGCGCTTCGATCACGACGCACGGCTGCTCCGGAAATCCCGTAGTCAGTGCGCATGGCACGGCCGTGGCGTCGCTGATGATCGGCCGCTCGGAGAAGTTTCACGGCGCCGCGCCCGGCGCGGCCTTGTATGCCGCCGACGTGTATTGCGGACTGCCCACCGGAGGCGCGGTCGACGCGGTCGCGGATGCACTCGCGTGGCTGGCACGCGAACGGGTGCCGATCATCAACGTGAGTCTGGTGGGACCCGCCAACGTCACGCTCGAGAGCATCGTGCGTATCGTGATCGCGCGCGGTCACCTCGTGATCGCCGCCGTCGGCAACGACGGGCCCGCCGCGCCTGCGCTCTATCCGGCCGCGTACCCCGGTGTCGTCGGCGTCACGGCCGTCGACCAGCGGCAACGCGTGCTGCTCGAGGCAGCGCGCGGACGTCACGTCGACTTCGCGGCGCCGGGCGCCGACATCGCCGCGGCCGGCGCCACGCAAGCGTACGCGGCGGTGCGTGGCACCTCGTTCGCGGCGCCCATCGTCGCGGGACTGCTGGTTGCGGAGATCCAGCAACCCGATCCTGCGGCCGCCGAACGCGCGCTCGCGACGCTCGCAAGACTCGCGCTCGATCTCGGCTCACCGGGCATCGATTCGACGTACGGTCATGGTCTCGTGGGGGATGCGCTGCGGATCGAGCTGGCGGCCACGGCGCTGCTCGGCAAATAGCAGGGGAGACGGCTCTGAAACTGTTACGCCATGGCGCACGGGGGCGGGAGCGGCCGGGCCTGCTCGATGAGCAGGGTGTCATGCGCGACCTGAGCGCCGTCGTCGACGATCTCACCGCGCAGGACCTCGGCGCGTCGCTCGAGCGCATCGTGCGCGTCGACGCGAGTCGCCTTCCCATCGTGGCCGTCGGGACGCGCCTCGGCGTGCCGGTTTCGGGCATCGGCAAGATCGTCGCCATCGGGCTCAACTATCGCGATCACGCGACCGAGACCAAGCTGCGCGCGCCCACGGAACCGATCCTCTTCATGAAGGCCACGACCGCGCTCAATGGGCCAAACGACGACGTGGTGGTGCCGCAGGGATCGACCAAGCTCGACCCGGAAGTCGAGCTCGTGATCGTGATCGGACGCCGCGCCCGCAATGTCAGCGAAAGCGAAGCCGGTCATTTCATCGCCGGCTACTGCCTGGGCAACGACGTCTCGGAACGCGCCTTCCAGGTCGAGCGCGGCGGTCAGTGGACCAAGGGCAAGAGCGCGGACACGTTCGCCCCGCTTGGGCCGTACCTGGTTACGGCGGGGATCGAGCCCACGAACCTCGGCATCTGGCTCGCTGTGAATGGCGAGGAGCGCCAGCGCTCGAATACCGGCCAGATGATCTTTGGCCCGGCGCAGCTCGTGAGCTACGTCAGCCAGTTCATGTCGCTGCTGCCTGGTGACGTCATCTACACGGGCACTCCGGGCGGCGTGGGAATGGCGCGCAATCCGCCAGTCTTTCTCCAGCCCGGCGATGTGATCACGCTCGGTGTCGACGGGCTCGGCGCGCAGCGGCAGACCGTCGTCTTAAGTTAAATCCCCACCGCGTGGAAGAAATCGACCTGCCGGGTCGTCCTTGCTGTTGAAGGTCGCGGATTGGCCGCGGCTGCAACAGGAGAAGGACCATGAACAGCTATCGTTTCCTGGCGAGTCTCGGGCTGGCAGCCGTGCTGAGCTGCGCCTCGCCCGTCGATGCCCAGGTGCTGGGCGGCAACGTGAACGGCGCCGTGGGCGGAACGCTCTCGGGCGGTACGCGTGGCGTCGATGCCATGGCGCGCGGTTCGGTGAATGGCGCGGCCGGTGTCGACACCCGGGGCGCGGGCCGGATCCGCGATCGGGCGACCGGTGTCACCGGTGACGTCAACCAGCGTACCCGCGCGACAGTCGACCACACGCGTGCTGGCGTGCAGTCGAAGGTCGAGCAGACGCAGGACACTTCGGCGTCGGTGGCGACGAGCGCAGCGGTGACGGCGAACGGCACCGCGAATGCGGCAGCGAATGGCGCGAGCCGCGCGGCTAACTCGGCGGTCGATGTGGCCGGCTCTGCGAAGGGTTCGGCGGACGCGACGATCGAGGCAGCCGGGTCGACGGCGGGTTCCGCCAAGGGCTCGATGGACTCAACCATCGGTGCGGCCGGATCGACGGCCGGCTCCGTGCAGTCCACGGCGCAGGACGCGAGCTCCAACGTCGATGCGGGTGGCTCGATGTCTTCGAGCCAGCGCGTGGTGGAACAGACGCGCGCCACGAGCGAGCAGCCCGATCAGCGAGTGCTCTCGCAGGGTGTGGTCGAGAACGCGGCGCAGGCGGACCTGCGCAGTGACGGCTCGAACACCAACGCTTCGGCCAGTCACGACACCAAGGCGAAGGGTGGCGTGAAGACCAAGCGCGCGAAGGTCGACGCAGAGGCGGATGCCTCGAGCTCGGTCGAAGCCAGCGCGTCCAAGCAGCGCTGAGTCGCTTCGATGACGGTGAACGCGGCGGGATCGCCTGATCCCGCCGCTTTTCCAAGATGGGGTCAGACCCCATCAGCGGCTTGGGGTCTGACCCCATCTTGGGGCTATCGCAGCTCGAGCGGCGTCAGCTCGCCGTTCTTCTTCACTCCGAGCTGGATCGGGCGGGGCGCGCCCTTGGGCGGGACCGTCACCTCGACCCACAACTCCTCGTCTCGCGAACGCCGCGACGGATCCTCGATGTGCTCGGGAATGAAGTAGGCGAGTGGTTCCGAGAGTCGCCAACAGGTCTCGGTGGCGCACGGCATGCTCGATACGAAGTGCGCGCCGCTCTCGTCCTCGATCGCGACCAGCCTGTTGTCCTTCACTGCCAGTCGTGCGGAGAACAGGTTGGGCGCGCCGGGCATGTCGGCCACCGCGCGACGTTCCGCATCGACCAGGATGCCGAGGCGCACGTAGCGACCGCGTATGGGCAGATCGGGATCGACGGGGGCGGTGGCCACCCACACGCGTGGATAACTGGAGCGGTCGACGAGAAACTTCGCGCCGACACTCGCGACCACCAGCATCTGCGCGGCGGCCACTGCCAGGCCCTTCATCAGCGGGCTCACGTCGCACCCCGCTCGATGCGCCCGAGGAGCCGCCGGCGCGTCCGCTCGAGGAACCATCCGCCGCCGATGAAGAGCGCGCCCATGCCGATCAGCCCGAGCGAGCGGCCGAGCTTGTCGAAGACGCTCGAGAAATAGAATCCCGTGATCGCGAGCGCGAACGCCAGCACGCCGACGTTCACCGCCAGGCGCTGCTGTTCCCTGAGGCCCCACAGGACCACGCCGACCGCACCGACGGCAAAGAGTGCATAGAGCGCCAGTTCACCTGCATCCGAGCGTGAATTCACCTGGATCACGACGAGGGCCCAGGCGAGTGCGATCAGGAGGTAGAGCGCGTCGCGGCCGCGCAGCGCCCAGGCGACGGCAAAGGGGAGTCCGATGGCGACGATCCACGCGCACACGATCGCCGTAGTGCTGGTCGCCACGCGCAAGTCTGGAGTGTTTGCGAGACCCAGATCGGTCGCGATACCCAGCTGGATGGCTGCGGGGATGATCGCGATCGCGCCGAGGCGCGACAGCGTGCGGCGCCAGGTCGCGCTGCGCTCGGTCGATTCAGCGGCGAGGTAGGCCATTGCGAGCAGGAAGCCGCCAGTCGCCGCCGGTGCCAGGTGCGACCAATCATCCCAGCGCACGTGCGACTCGATCCACTCGCCCCACAACCACGCCGGCACGAGGATCGCCACCCACAGGACGTGCGGCCAGTCCCTGAGCAATGCCAGCGCGAGCGCGGCGCCGATCGCCCACAGCATCAACGCTCCCGGCCAATGCTCCGCCATGTTGAAGATCTGGCCGGCGAGAAAAATGCCCGCGCCGAACGCCGCGGTTCCGACCGCATGCAGAGTGGTCGCGAGACCCGCGCTGCTGCGCGCAGCGAACGCTCCGCCCAAGTGCAACACGCCGATCATCGCCAGCACGAGCGCAAAGCGGCTCGCGGGCGAGAGGTCATCCCAGTGTGCGGCGACGAAGAGCAGCACACCCGCGGCGAGCAGCAGGCCACCGAGGCCGAAGGCGAGCAGCGCGAGGCGGCTGCGGCTCGCACGCTCGCCGTGCTCGATTTCCCAGGCGCGAATGCGCTCTGCGGTCGGGGTGTCGATCAGGCCAGCGGAAAGCCAGCGCGTCAGGGCGGATTGCCAGGCAGCGGACATGGCGCGCGATTCTAGCAGCGGCCCTCACCCCAGCCCTCTCCCGCAAGCGGGAGAGGGAGGACATCCGGTCCCCTCTCCCCGTCATCGGGGAGAGGGTAGGGTGAGGGGTTATTCCTAGAAGTCGTAGTTGAAGATCGCGAAGTACTCACGCGGACGCGAGTACGCGATCTCGGCGTAACCGCTGCCGGTGTCGAGCGAGGAGTTGCCGCCGATCGGGTACGTCTCGTCGGTGGCGTTATTGACGCCCAACGTCAGGTACCAGCTGCCCTGATCGGGACCGAGCCTGACCGAGGCATTGACGGTCTCGACGCTATCGAGCTGGGCGATAGAAGGCGTGTTGCCAGCGTCGAAATAGGTTGTATCCCGGTAAGACCCATCGACACGCGGCGTGATTACGAAATTGCCAGCGTTGATGTCGACGCCGATACCGAGGTGGGCCACCCATTCCGGCGCAAACGGCAGCACGTTGCCTGGTTGGAGGCTGGCGGGCGGCGCGGCGAGCGGGCTGACCTCGAGCGACTCGATTTCAGAATCGAGGTAACCCACGCTCGCTTCGATGATCCATTTCGCCGTGGGCACCCAGGTCATTTCCAGTTCACCGCCATCGATGCCGGCCTTGCCGGCGTTGATGAGGAAAGGCGCGACGCCCCCCGGCAGCGGACCGCGATAGGTCACCTGCAGGTCGTCATAGTCGGTGGTGAACGCCGCCGCGTTCAAGCGCAGCGTGTTGCCTGCCAGGTCGAGCTTGAAGCCGACCTCGATCGTCTGGGCTTCCTCGGGCTGGAACTCCTGCACCTCCGCCAGAAACGCAGCCGTAGGTGCCGGGAAGTTGAAGTGGCTGTTCCACCCGCCGCCCTTGAATCCTTCCGCATAGCTCGCGTACACCATCGCCTGGTCGGAGAAGCGGTAGTCGATCGACCCGGAGGGCGTGAACTTGGTGTAGGTCGCGCGATACCACTGGGCGGGTGGTTGCTTGTTGGCCGGGTTCGAATAGTCGAACTGATCGGGGAAGGAGCCCTTCTCGTCTTCGGTGTAGCGCCCGCCGACGGTGAGGCCGAGCGCTTCGTTGAAGCGGTAGGTCCACTGTGTGAACACGGCCCAGCTGGTGTTCTCGACCTTGTTGTTGTCACTGTCGAGATTGGGGCCCGCGGGCGGCGCCGGCGGATTCAGCGTAATGGTCACGATGTCATCCGAGGCCTGCTCGAAGTAGTAGAGACCGAAGACGCCGGTCAGAGCATTGCTCTGAAAGAGCGCTTGCAGCTCCTGGCTCCACTGCCAGCCGTCGACGTCGTAGAAGGTATGCAGGATCGGGAGCGGCGTGTTGTCCGCATCGCGATTGCCTTCCCAGCTGATGCCGCGGTACGAGCTGATCGACTTGAGGTCCATCGATTCGCTCAGGCCGAACACCAGGTTGAGCGACGCACCGTAGTTGTCCAGCTGGCTGGTCAGGGGCGCCGTGCCGTTGTTGGCGTAGGGACCGCGGCTTTGCAGGTCATTGGGACAGCGATCGTCCTGGATCATCGGGATCGGCTGGTCCGCCATGCCGGGCGGCGGCACCGCGCCATCCGTGAGGCCGGGACACGCCGGCGTCGAGGCCGGCGACGCGGCCGAAGGCCGCCGTCTCCGTGTAGCTCTGAAACACCAGCGGACTGCCGTTCTCATCGGCGGTCGTATAGTCCATGAGGAACCTGCCGGTGAACGCATCGCTGGGCGTCCACACGAACTTGGCGAGCGCGGTGTAGGTGTTGGTGTCGCCGAGATCCGTGCCGTCAGTGCGCGTCACGTAGCCGTCCTGCTGGCGCACGCCGATCGAGAAGCGCGACTTGAAGTTCTCGGAGAACGGCACATCGAGGGCGAGGAAGCCATCGATCAGGTTGTCGTCGCCGAATCCCGCGCGCAGGTCGCCCCCGAACTCATCTCCAGGGTCCTTGGTCGTCATGATGATCGCGCCGCCGATGGTGTTGCGGCCGAAAAGCGTCCCCTGAGGGCCGCGCAACACCTGCACGGAGGCGATGTCCCGCAACTCCATCGTGCCGCCCACCGCAGTGCCCATGTAGACGTCATCGATGTACAGGCCGACGCCCGGATCGACCGTCGAGGTCGGATCGGTCTGCCCGATGCCGCGGATGAAGACCTGGGAAGAGTTGTTGTTGCCCGCGAGCGGCGCGTTGCTCGCAAACTGCAGGTTGGGGACCACCTCGTCGAGCCGGTCGGTCCTGAAGATCTGGCGCTCTTCCAGCGAGTCGCCGCTGAAGGCGGTGATGGAGATGGGTGTCTCCTGCAGGTTTTCCTCGACCTTGCGCGCGGTGACCGTCACCTCGCCGATCGTGCCGGCATCGGTCACCTGGGCCTGAACGATCCCAGCGCTGGCGAAGCCTGATAGGACGATTGCTGCGAAACTGCGTGAGAGCCACGCACGTTCGATACGCATTTTCCAACCCCCTGTGTGAACCATCCCTACGAGGCATCCGGCCCGGCACAGTTGTGGCTGCCCGCTGACACCGGTTGCACCCGCGGCGAGATTATCCCTTCTGCGACCGGCGTCAACTGATGTGTGCAGGCGTGGCGCTCATGCGACGTGGGTCACATGCCGGCGCCGGCAGGAACCACAGCAAATCGTGAGCAGACGGGGGTGGGCGGTGGCCCAGCAAGGCTCGCCGGGGTCTGGCGGCGACGAAGGGATCAGGTGCGAACGCGCAGGTCCCGGAGCAGATCGCGCAGATCGTCGGGCTTGACGGGCTTGACGAGGTGTCCATCGAAGCCCGCCTCAGTCGCGCGGCGCTTGTCTTCCACCTGTCCCCAACCGGTGAGTGCGACCAGCACGACCTCGCTTGCCCAGGCTTGCCGGCGCAACTCGCGCGCCACGGCGTAGCCATCAAGGCGCGGCATGCCGATGTCGAGCAGCACCACTTCCGGGCAGAACTGCGGCGCGATCTCCAGCGCGTCGACGCCGTCATAGGCGCGGCGCACGTCGTGTCCGTCGAGGCTCAATACCATGGCGAGACTGTTGGCGGAGTCGCGGTTGTCATCGACCACCAGGATGCGACGGCTGATGACCCTGGCCGCGGCGGCGCGATCCGGGTGAGAGCCGATCGCGGGCGACTCCACTGCCGGCGCCCTCCAGAGCGGCAGGCACACGGTGAAGGTGCTGCCGAGATCGACGCCATCGCTGCGCGCGTCGACGTGACCACCGTGCAGCTCAACCAGGCGCTTCACCAGCGTCAGGCCGATGCCCAACCCGTCCTGCAGGTGTTCGGGTCCGCGATTGACGCGCTGGAACATGTCGAAGACGCGCGGCAGCATCTCGGCCGGAATGCCGTATCCGGTATCGGTCACGGAGACCACCGCGTGTTCGTGCTCCTTCGTCAGCGTGACGCTGATGGATGAGCCGGGGCGCGAATACTTGGCGCTGTTGTTGATGAGATTGCCGAAGACCTGCGACATGCGGGTCGCGTCGGCGTCCACGTACAGCGGCACGCGCGACCAGTTCACCGTGACGTGGTGACCCTTGCCCTCGAGCAGGGGCGTGCTGGTCTCGAGCGCGAGCTGTACGGCGGCGGCGAGCTCCAGGCGCTCCTTGCGCAGTTCGAGACGGTCCTGCGTGATGCGCGAGACATCGAGCAGGTCGTCGATGAGGCGCACCAGCTGCTTGACCTGCCGCTCGATCAGTTGCCGCGCACTGGCGGAGACCGTCCGGTCGAACTCCGCTACGCGCAGGATTTCCACCGCGTTGCGAATCGGCGCCAGGGGGTTGCGCAGCTCGTGTGCGAGGGTGGCGAGAAACTCGTCCTTGCGGCGGCTCGCCTCGCGCAGCTCGTTCTCGCGCGCCGCCAGGATGCGCTCGGCGGCGGTGCGCGCCTGCACTTCACGCTCGAGCGCGCGGGCCTTCTGTTGCAACTGGGCGATCATGAGCAGGCGCTCGCGAGAGTCCTCCACCGATGCGTAGCTCTCTGCGGGCACGACGTGGGTGTGCTGCTGGCAAACATCGAGCAACGGCTGCGCATGCCCGCTGAGCGCGAACTGGCTCATCGGGTAGCCACACAGTAGCGAGAACGTGTGGCGGCGCGTGAGCGCCTCCCAGAGTTCTTCCAGCTGCACCGCGGCGCCGTGTTTGCCCTCGGTGCAGAGCAATCCCACCATCTCCCCGAAAGCGCGCACCGCCGGATAGCGCTGGCAGGCGCTCGCGATGACCGGCTCGACGACGTCCAAGAAGCGCCGCTCCTGCGGCCAGCCGTCCAGCAACAGCTTCTGCAGAGTCTCGTTCGCTTCGAGCGGGACATACTGGCCACGTCCGCAGGCGGCATCCAGGTCGATGCCAGCCGCACGCCAGTGCAGCTCGAGCGCGTCGAGGTGAGCACGCGTGGCGATCACGATGCCGGCGGAGCCACTGCGCAGCGCGCTGCCGATGAACTCGCCCACGGTCTCGAGCAGGAACGCCTCGTCTTCGTAGAACTGCACGGCGTGGGCACGCTCGGGCAGGGTCTGCGCGGTCAGGTTCGGTGCCAGCTGGGGGGCAAGGTCGGAGAGGCTCATATGAGGGGGACGACTATGCAAGAGCCGTGCGTCAACGCGCAACGCATCGTGGGCGCTGCCCACGACAATCCGGCTGCCGCAGTTCGGGTAATTTTTTCAATTCGTCGGCAAAAACCGACACGAAGGGAGCTCGGTCAGTGCTGCTGCGGTTTGCGCAGAAAGTCGTCACGGTCGCCCGACTGGACACGCACCAGCACCTGCGCCTTGCCGCGCGCCAGCGTGAGCGGGACCTCGGTACCGGCGGGACCCTGGCGCCAGATGGTGCGAAAGAGCTCGGCGAGCTTCGCCACGCGCTCGCCCGCGACGTCGATGACGATGTCGCCGAGCGTCACGCCGGCCTGATCGGCAGGCCCGCCATCGGCGAGCCCGCTGACGACCAGTTTTCCCTGTAACTCGGTGGTGTACATGCCGAGCCATGGTCGCGTCGGGCGCCTCGCGCGGCCGAACGTCGACATATCGTTCAGAATCGGCTCGAGCAGATCGATGGGCACGAACATGTTGGCGTCGATGCGCTGCTCGCCGACGCCCTCCTGGACCAGGAGCGACCCGAGCCCGAGGAGCTGCCCCTGCTGGTTGAGCAGTGCCGCACCCGACCAGTGCGGATGCGCCGGCGCCGTGAACAGGGCCTCGTCGAGCACGTACTCCCAGTAGCCTGCGAACTCGCGCCGCGCGATGACCCGCGCGTTGAGCGCATGCGTCAGTCCGCCGTGGCTGATGACGATTACTTCCGCGCCCGGCTCGGGCGCTGCGTGGGTGGCACGTTCGAGAAATGGCAAGCTGAGCTGGCCGAGCGGCAGGACCAGCCCGAATCCGGTCACGTAGTCGTACGCGAGTGCGTGTCCCGGAATGACGGTGCCCTGGTTCGTCGTGAGCCAGATGGTCTCGGCCTCGGCGATGAGGTAGCCGATGGTGAGCATCAGACCATCGGAACGAATGACTACGCCGTTGCCCACGCGCTCGGTACCGAGCACCGCGGCGGTGAACGCATCCTCGGGAACCTCGGCGCGCAGCAACAGCACCGAGGCCAGTGCCGAATGCAGATCGAAGGAGAGTGCTTCCGGCTTCGGCCGGAACCGTTCAGGAAACTCCCACTCGCTCGCGTCCGCCATGCGGGGAGTTTACCCAATCTCCAGCGCCGTCAGAGCGCGCTGCCGGAGACGACGAAACCGGCCCAGTAATAGGGATGCTCGTAGGGATGGCGACGGTTGCGTGTCAGCGAGCGTAGCGACAACTGCGCGCGCTGCAGCGCCTGCGCGGTATCCGAGTCGGCTGACAGCGTGTTGTACATCGTCTGCATCAGGCGCGCGGTACTCTCGTCCTCGACCTGCCAGAGACTCGCCACCACGCGGCGCGCGCCGCGACGCTGCACCAGCGCACTCAAACCCTCGACCTCGCGGCCATCGTCGGTGACCGCCCCGCCCATCCCGGTCTGGCAGGCCGACAGGGTCATCAGCTCGACGCCGCCGAAGTCGAGCGCTCCGATGGCATCGAGCGTGAGGCGCGAGCCGTCGCCGAGCACGAGAAAGGACCGCAGGGCATTGCCCGGGCGCAGACTGAAATGAGTGCCGAGGTGCAGAACCGAGAACTGCCGCGGCCCGGCGAGCAACGATCGAAATCGCTCCTCGGTGAAGGCGGCATCGGCGAATCCCTCGCCCGGGATCGCGCCGTTGGCGGAGGTCCGTTTCGGGCAGGCGCTGCTCGCGAACTCGAGGCCGGTGATCGGGCCGCGCACGATGTAGCACAACTCGTCGGCGACGGCGGGCAACGCATCGTAGCCTGCAACGGGGCGCGTCACGCCGAGACCCCGCACGCTCAAGGCGACCGGGGGCGTCGCACCGCGTACTGTCTCCCCGTTGGCTGTCTCGGCGTAGCTCTGCAGCGCGTACTTCTCGACCAGGTAGCTCTCGCCGTCGTGCAGCGCGCCGAACGGCACGTACCGCAGCGCCCCGTCGAGCCACAGCACCAGCCGCTTGGCGCCGGCGCGCTGTGCCGCTTCGTCGACCGGACGCACGATCGTCTCGTAGAGCGCGCGCGATTGCGCCTGCACGTCCTCGCGCCGCGAGATGGCGTCGAGGAACCTGCCCACGTCGCGGCCGAGGTCGACGGCCGCGACCTGTACCTGGTGCTCGCTCTGCGCGGAACGCGTCGCCACCAGTACGCGCAGCCGGTCGTCGGTCATCAGGTAGAAAGCCAGCGCGGTGTCCGGACCGAAGCGTTGCATCTCGCGCGCGAGACTCTCGGCCTTGACTTCGCGTGTGCGTACATCGCGACGTTCCGGGCGGACCGCGTCCTGTTCGAGAAAGGCGCGGATGCGCTCGGCGCGCGCGGACTCGGCGCCGCGTTGTCCGGCGAGCAATTCCTCCAGGCGCTTCTGCTCGGTCACGCTCAGACGTCCCGCCTCGCGCAGCCGGCTGAGCCGGTCGATCTCGGCGCCGAGCTCGGCGTCCGCTTCGAGCGCTTTCGAGTAGCGCTCCCAGGAAGCCTCCTCGTCACCCGTCAGCTCGACGCCGCGATCGGCCGCCGTCCAGGTCGCGTCGCGCAACGCGAAGTCGTAGAGCTCCTCGGACTTGAGCAGGCGCAGAACCTCGAGCGCTTCGTCGATGCGGCCGGCCTCCATCAGCCAATCGGCCACCGAGCGATAGACGGAGACCTTGTCGCGCAGGAAGCCCGCATCGAAGCGCTTGTACTCGCCGATGAAATAGCCGCGCAGCCGCTCGATCTGCGCGATCGACTGCTTGCCGAACATGATCGCGAGCCCGCGGTCCGCGCCCGCATGCAGCAGGCGTGCGAGATGGAAATAGGCTTTCCAGAGGGGATCCGGCGTACCGAGCGTGGTCGCGGCCGACACTTCGCGAATCGCCAGCGCCTCGGCATCCGCGGCGTCACCACGCAGCTCGGCGATCTGGCTCTGGTTGCCGTACACGGCGCTGCGCAGTGCGGGCTCCACCTCGCGCGCATGCTCGATGCGGCTCGCAGCGTCCGCACAGTGCGGCGCCTGGGCGGGATCCGCCGTGAGCTCGATACCGCAGATCTCGTTGATGACCCGCAACAGCGTGGGATGAGAGTCCGGCAGGCGCACGCGGAACAGGTCGAGCGCCTGCGTGAGATCGGCACGGCTGCGCGCCGGCTCGCCGAGCGCCGACAAGCGCGCGAGTTGCAACAGCACCTGGGCGCGCTCGATGGAGAGCGTCTGCTCCGTGCCCGCGGTTTCCAGGCCCGTGTTGAGCGATTGCCGCGCAGGGTCGGTGTCGCCGAGGCTCAGCTGCAGACCGCCGATTCCGCGGTAATGCGCGACCAGCACCTGCCGCTCGATGTCGCTTTGATGACGCTGCACGATGCCGGCCGCGCGCTCGTAGAGCTCGAGCGCCTCCGGCAATTCGCCGAGCGCGCGATGTGTTTCGGCGTTGACCTGGAGAACCCGCACCAGTGTGGGCGCGTCCGCACCGAGCGTGGTTTCGCCCACTTCCACGGCGCGCGTGGCGAAACCCAGTGCTTCGCGCGGGCGGCCGCGCTCGTTGAGGAGCGCGCCGAGCTGCACCAGCGCGCGCATTTGATGGCGCTGCAGCGGACCCTGTTCGGACTCCGATAGCCGGATTGCTTCGCGCAGCGACGCTTCCGCCGCCTCGAATTCATCGAGCCGCTCGAGGATGAAGCCGAGCAGCACATATCCCGGCACCAGCTGTGGTGCGCCGCCTTGCATCTGCCGCTCGATGTTGAGGAGTGTCTCCGCGTGTCGGCGGGCGGTGACATAGTCCTCCTGTCGCACGAGGATGTTGGTGTAGACGTTTTCGACCGCCGCGGCAGCCTCGCTCACGGTGTCGCCGTTCTCAACCAGGATGGCGTGTGCGCGGTCGAGCGTCTTGAGCGCTTTGTCGAATTCCCGCTGCGATGACTGCACCTGCGACAGACCCACGAGCGCCTTCTGCAACTCGATCTTCTTGAGGCCGGGATGAATTTCGCGGATGCGCAGCGCTTGCTCCCACGCCTTGCCAGAGTCGGCGAGCTTGCCCTGCCGATAGTTGATCCACGCGTGCGCGACGTAGATGTCGGCCAGTTCGACCGCATCGGGACCGAGTTGCTTTTCGAAGATCGCCTGCGCCGTATCCATGAGCGGCAGTGCTTCGGCGAACTTCTCCATGTAGGCGATGAGCGGTGTGGCGAGAGAACCGAGCCACCACGCGAACTCGACTGAATCCTCGCCGTATTCGCGCGCGACGCGCGGAATCGTCGCGCACAGCAACTTCACCACGGCGACCGGATCGGTCTCGGAGAGGGCCTCGACCTGCTTGCGCAGCTCGGCGATCGGCGTGGTGTTGTCGGGCGTGCCGGGGTCGCTCGCGCAGGTCGGCGGCAGCTCTACCGCACCCGCCAGCCCGCTCGCGAGCGCGCCGATGACCAGCAACGCAGCGCACAGTACGCGACGCCCAAACGTCATTGCGAATCCCCGGATACGATCTCCACGCGCAGGACTCCGTCTTGCGGCGGGGGAATGTGGTGCTTGTCGAGCACGCTGCGCACCGCGTCGGTCAGCGGCTGCGGCAGGTCCGCATCCACTCCATGCCGGCCGAGCACCTCATATCCCGTGGCGCTCACGCCGGCGGCGCGCAAGTCCTCGATGAGCTGCTGCTTGAGGCTCGCGGGATCGGGCGCAGTGATGCGCGCGATGCCATCCGGCGTGCCTCTCACGACCACGCCGGTATCGACGCTGGCCTGCATGTAGAACCCCACCGCGATGGCAATCGCGGCGAGCGTTGCGACCGCGAACCCGGCATTCCAGCCCGAAGGCCATTGCCACCGGGTGCCCTTGCGCTCAGGGAGCAATCCCTCGCCACGCGCCCGCGCAATCAAGGTCATTTCGCGCACGCCATCGCGCGCGGGTGCAGGCGGCATGCTCTGCGCGCCGGTCATGCGCAGCACCTGACCGCGCAGGTTCGCGCCTTCGCGCCCGGCGGGCGAGTCCGTGCCAGCGCGTCCCGCAAGTGCGTCCAGCCATCTCTGGTCATCGTCAGGCGTCATGCCTCGTCACTCCATTCCGAAGGCGAGCTCATACCACTCCGCGAAGTGGCGCCGCGCGCGCTTGCGGCATTGAGAGATGAATTCACGCGTGGCGCCCGGCGTGCGTCCCAGCAGTTCCGAGATTTCCTCATTGCTCAGTCCATCCTCGACGATCCAGGTCATCACGGCCGCATGCTCGGGTGCGGCACCTTCGAAGCGCTGCCAGCAGCGCGCGAAGCATTCGGCGAGCTGGCGCTTCCGGTTCTCGTCGTCCGGCGTCGGGATGTGCTGGGCGGAGAGCTCGGCGATGCGCCGCTCCACCTCCTCACTCAGCCCGCCGTCCGTCTCGAGCGGCACTTCCTGGGGTGCCCGGCGCAGGCGGTCGAGCGCGCCATTGCGAAGGATCGACCTGACCCACGGCAGCAACTCCGATTGACCGCGAAACGAGGCACAGCGACGCCACACCTTGATGAAGGTCTCCTGGACGAGATCGCGGGCGGCCTCGGTGTCATGCAGGACCCGCAGGCAATCGCCGAAGAGCGGCGCATAGAACGCCCGATCGAGGGCTCGCAATGCCTGCTCAATGGCATCACCCCCCTCCCGGCAGGCGCGCATGAATGCGTTCTTGTCCAACCGGCTCCCGGTTTCTCGGCGGATCGGGCTGCTTTTCGCATAAGCCTAACGGACTCACCGGGCCGTGCAAGTCGGCCGCTCCTGCCTGTTGAGACGCAGGCTCGGGCGCAGCGTCAGGCGGCGCCTGACGTTTTGCAGGATTGCGCGTCTGCCTGTGAGAGGAGCGGAAAGCGCTCCCAGTCGACGAGCGGCAGAAACCAAACAAAGCGGCGCGGGGGTTACGGCTATGCGAGTTGCGAGCTACATCGCTCTACTGATGACTGCGGGCGCGCTCATGGCGTGCGGATCCAAGGGCCCGGGTACGACGGCAGGCTCGAGCGCCAGCGCTGCAAAAGCGGCGCCGACGGGAGCCGCCACCGCCGAAGAGGTCGCGGAGGAAGCGCGAGGCGACCTCGACTGTCCGCCAAAGATCAAGACTCCGGCGCGCGGCCCCCAGGCGCCCGTCGATGACGTGCTCGGCGTGCGCCCCGGCATGAGCTATGACGAGGCGGCCGCGGTCGTGATGTGCACCCACGATCTCATGGTGGTTCAGGCCGATGGGCGAGGCTTTCAGTTGCCCGCCGGGGGCAAGGACATTCGCCAGGGGTTCTCCGCTCGCTTTGCCGAGCCGCGCGTGGTGAAGACGTCCGAGCAATACATGCAAGAGATGAACGAGGACTTCATGGCCCGCTCCGGCAACGCCGTGCGACAGGACATGAAGCCGGGCCAGGCGAAATGGTATGTGGGCACGATCGGCATGCCCGGCCAGGAGCGCGTGATCAACGCCGCGCGCGAAGAATGGTTCGAAGAGGGCCGCAATCCCACCATCGCGAGCGTCGAGCAGGCGCTTCTCAAGAAGTACGGAACGCCATCGCGCAAGCAGCATCCGGCCGGCGGCAGCGCGGTCCTGAGCTGGATCTACGATCCGATGGGACGTCCCGTCACCGAGACCTCGCCGCTCTACAACAGCTGCGGCGGCGCCGCGAGTCCGGACGGCGGTGCGAATTTCTCGCCGGATTGCGGCATCGTCGTGATGGCGATCGCGTATCCGGTCCGCGACAACCCGGAGCTCGCACAGATGTTCCAGGTGGGCGTGGTCGACCAGGCGACGGGCTACGAAGCGCTGCAGAACGTGGAACAGGCCTTGAACCAGCAGGCTGCGCAACTCAAGGCGCAGCAGGTCAAGGACGCCGAAAAGAACGCCGACGTTCCGGACCTGTGAGGAATCACCCATGCGTTCCCATCTGAGTCTCCTCGCAGCGGCGTTGCTGGTCGCGGCCTGTGGCGGCGATTCCGCGACTCCGGACGCTGCGGCGAACAACGCGGCTGGCGCTGATACAGCGGCCACCGCGGGATCGACGGCCTCAGGCGCCACCTCCACAGCCGCGGCTCCCGCCGCCGCTGCGGCGGCAGCGGCGAATGCCGGTCCCGTGCAGGGCCTGGGCGGCCGGACCGGAGAGCTGATCAATCCGGACAACGCCACGATGGTGTTCCTCTACTACCACCTCGCGGGACTCACGCCACCGCTCGACAACTGGGTGGAGGAGGACAACCGCGTGCAATTCGCACCGGCCCTCGAAAAGGCCGAGCGGCGCAAGGCGGTCAGGGCCGAGCTCGAGTCCGCCGCGGCGGGCGTGCGCGACATCGGCGCCATCCGCCTGTCGATGAACGCCGGCCTGAGCGAGTACGACCCGACCTACGGCGAGTTTGCAGTGCGCGCGCTCGCGCCGAGCTCGGTCATTTCATTCACCGACCTCGGCCAGAAGGTCGAGTTGCGCTTCGCCAATGGCCGCGCCGCGCAGATCTGGCGCGTTCCGCAGGCGGAAGCGCAGACGATGCGCGACAAGATTGGTTACGGGCCGGCCGTCTCGCTCGACACGCTGCTCCGGATCACGGGTGTGCAGCCCGGGCCCGGCGGCGGAACGATCAGCACCGAAGTCGTCGAGTACCAGATGCAGACACAGAGCGGACTCACCATCGCGCGGGTGCAAGTGCCGCCTCGATAGTTCCCGAAGATTCAGCGCTCCCTTCACATAAAGAAACAGAGAGAGAGGAGATCGATATGAACCGCGTGACAGTTGCTCCATTGGCCATACTGCTGTGCGCCGTGGCAGGCACCGCCAGCGTCGCGCAAGCCGCCGGCGCGTGCACGCAATCGGTGGGATGCACTGAAGTGCGCACCTTTACCGCTACCGTCACGAGTTTTCGCACGACTAAGCAGGGGGCGGACCGGCTGATCACCCTCACCGTGCGATTCCTGAACAAGACGGACAAGCCGCTGACGCTTGGCTACGTGAACGAATCCGGCCTGATCATGGACGACAAGGGCAATCGATACTTCGTGTGGGGACCGGGCGCGGTGCGCGGCATCGGCGCGGTCACCGGCACCACGTTCGATCCCAAGTTCACCCTCGAGCCGAAAGACGGCAGCGATGCGCGCTTCGAGCTGCTGTGGAAGAACGCGGGCAACACCATCGCCGGAACAAAATTTGATCTCGACCTGGCGGTGCGCGAGATCGTTCCCGTCACCGCCGAGCAATCCAAGCTCGGGCAGGAGCATGCGCTGCACTATGCTGCGATCGACGAACCGACACTGACCGCCGCGGCGAAAGGCAACGGAACACCAGCGGCCGCGATGACTGCCGCAACAGCTGCGCCCGCAGCGGCGGCCGCCGCGCCAGCGCCCGCGGCTGCACCGGCCGATCCTTGTGTGGGTGTGAAGGGCTGCTACAACGCGGGACCGTTCATCGCGCAGGTGCAACAGCTCACGTCCACGCAGTTCACGCCGGCGGCGCGGCATCACACCATCAGCATGAACATCCGCTTCACCAACATCAGCAACGCGCCGATCGTGCTCGGCTACCACTCAGGCTCGAGCGCGCTCATCGACAACTACGGTAATCGCTACACGTGGGGGCGTCCCGGCACGCACGACACGAGCGTGAAGGGGATCGGGTACGTCACCGGGCGTTCGGCCGATCCGCAGTTCACGCTCAGTCCGGGACAGTCCCGCATGGCGACCTTCGGCGTCTATCGCTACAACGTGAACTCACCCATTGGCACCGGGTTCCAGTACGACGTCGTCATTAACGAACTCGAGGTGCTCGGTGCCCAGCAGCAAGTGCGGTCGCTGCGCGATAACAGTCTCAGCTTCACCAACCTGGCAGCGGGGACGTTCAACGTCGCGCAGGTGCCCGCAGCCACCCAGGTGCCGGGCCAGGTCGCGGGCCAGGTGCCGGCGGCGCCCGCGGGAGAGGCGGACGTCGCCAACAAGGTGATCGATCTCTTCAACTCCATCAGCAAGAAGAAGGAAAAGGCGCCCTGAGCCCCGGCGCTGGTTGTTGTTCGGCCGACACGCGCGGGCACGGCGGCAAGCCGGCCCGCGCGCAGTCGCAACGGCGGCTTGCCGGGAAACCGGGCCGAACGCCCGCCGATCGAGGTCGGACCGCCGTGACCGGGTGACTGACGTCAAGCGGCAGATAAGCGGCCCTGCTTGACGTAGGATGCGCGCTTCCTGTTTGGGAAGGGCATCAACATGTTTCGTAATCTGTCCCGCCTGGCGCTTTGCCTGACCGTCGCTGCCTCCGTCCACCTCGCCGTCACGTCCGCGCTCGCGCAGGCCCCCGACGCGCAGGCACCGGCGGAGCATGCCAAGTCCGCCGCTACCATCGGCAGCTTCGGTGTCGATCTCAGCACGCTGAAGCCGAGCGTCAAGCCGGGGGACGATTTCTTCGCCTACGCGAACGGATCCTGGTACGACACGTTCGTCATTCCGGAAGACCGCTCGAGCTATGGCAGCTTTACCGTGCTCGACGAGCGCGCTCGCCAGCAGGTGCGGGAGATCATCGAGGAGGCCGCGGCCAAGAAGGCGCCGGCGGGTACGCCCGAGCAGCGGGTGGGCGACTACTACGCGAGCTTCATGGACGAAGCGGCCATCGAATCCGCAGCTCTCAAGCCAGCGCAGGCGGACCTGGATCGGATCCGCAACGCGCGCTCCAAGACCGACATTGCACGGCTCATGGGCACCGAGGGCATCGTGTCGACGTTCTCGGTGGCCTTCGATGCGGACTTCAGCAATCCGAACATCTACAACGTCTTTGTCCAGCAGGCGGGGCTCGGCTTGCCTGATCGCGACTATTACCTCAAGGACGACGACAAGCTCAAGGAGATCCGGGCGAAGTACCTGGCCTTCGTCGAGCAGATGCTGACGCTCGGCGGCGGCAAGAACGCCGCTGCAGATGCGCAAGCCATCATGGCGTTCGAGACGGAGATCGCGCGCCGGCAATGGCCCATCGAGAAGCAGCGCGACATGCAGGCGATCTACAACCCGCGCACCCGCGCCGAAGTCCTCGGACAGGCGCCTGGCTTCGACTGGCCGGCGTTCTTCGAGGTGGGCGGACTCGACAAGCGCCAGCAGTTCGTGCTTTGCGAGATCACGGCGATCCAGGAAATCGCCAAGCTGGTGGACTCGACGCCGCTCGAGACGCTGAAGGCATACATGGCGTTTCACTATCTGAGCGATCACGCGCCCTACCTGCCCGCGCGCATCGACGATGCCAACTTTGCGTTTTACGGTCAGACGCTGCGCGGCCAGCCCAGAAAGCGCGAACGTTGGAAGCGGGGAGTCGACCAGGTCAACAACGCGATGGGCGAACAGGTCGGCCAGGTCTACGTGCAGAAGCATTTTCCGCCGGAGTCGAAAGCGAAGATGCAGGACCTCGTCGCCAACCTGCGTGCGGCGCTCGCGGTGCGCATCGACGGGCTCGCATGGATGACGCCCGAGACCAAGAAGCGCGCGCACGAGAAGCTCGCGACCTTCGTCACCAAGATCGGCTATCCCGACAAGTGGAAGGATTACTCGACGCTCGTCGTCAAGCGTGACGATCTCATCGGCAACGTGCATCGCGCGCAACGCTGGCTGTGGGACTTCCAGGTGGCACGCCTCGACAAGCCGGTGGACAGGAGCGAGTGGGGCATGGCTCCGCAGGAAGTGAACGCCTACTACAACCCGCTCAACAACGAGATCGTGTTCCCTGCGGCGATCCTGCAGCCGCCATTCTTCGATCCGAACGCCGATGCGGCTGTGAACTACGGTGCGATCGGCGCGGTCATCGGTCACGAGATTGGCCACGGCTTCGACGACCAGGGCCGCAAGTTCGCGCCCGACGGCTCGATGACCGACTGGTGGAGCGAAAAGGACGCGGCCGCCTTCACGGCACGCGCCGACATGCTGATCAAGCAGTACTCGTCCTTCGAAGCCCTGCCGGGTCTCAACGTGAAGGGCGAGAGCACCATCGGCGAGAACATCGGCGATCTCGGCGGCCTCAACATGGCTTACGAGGCCTACGAGATGTCGCTCAAGGGAAAACCAGCCCCGGTCATCCAGGGCCTGACGGGCGATCAGCGCTTCTTCCTGTCCTTCGCGCAGATCTGGCGCGCGAAGTATCGCGACGGGGCGCTGCGCGAGCTGGTGCTCTCGGATCCGCACAGCCCGCCGTATTTCCGTCTCAACGGATCGGTGCGCAACATGGATGCCTGGTACAAGGCCTTCGACGTCCAGCCCGGTACCAAGCTCTACCTCAAACCGGAGGAGCGCGTCTCAATCTGGTAAGGGGCCGAGCGTCACGGTCGGCGGCAAGGGCGCGTCTTCCGGCACGTACAGGTCGAGCGCCAGCGGCACGCTGGGATCGACGCGGTAGCGGTCGAAGTCGCGCACGCCGGTTTCGTAGAGCAGCGTGTCGTCGATGAGGAAATTGCCGCTGAACTGGCGCGCGGGCTGGTTGAATACCACGTAGGCCGCATCGGCCAGGATCTCGGGCTTGCGGGCGCGCCGCAGCGCTTCCGGGCCACCGAGCGCGAATTCGATGGCCGCGGTCGCGATGATCGTGCGTGGCCAGAGCGCGTTGACCGCGATGCCAGCGGCGCGCAGTTCCGCGGACAACCCGAGCACGCACAGGCTCATGCCGAACTTCGCGATCGAATACGCGAGGTGGGGCGCGAACCAGCGCGGGTTCATGTCGAGGGGAGGGGAGAGCATCAACAGGTGCGGGTTCGCCGCGCGCTTGAGGTGCGGGATACACGCCTTGCTCACCAGGAACGTGCCGCGCACGTTCACCTGGTTCATGAGGTCGTAGCGCTTCATGTCGGTAGCGAGCGTCGGCGTGAGGCTGATCGCGGAGGCGTTGTTGACGCAGATGTCGAGACCGCCGAAATGGGCGACCGCGCGTTCCACCGCCGCGACCACCGCGGCTTCATCGCGGACATCGACGGCGAGCGGCAGCGCCCGTCCCCCGGCCCTCTCGATTTCCTCGGCGGCGGTGTGAATCGTGCCGGCGAGCTTGGGGTGCGGTTGCTCCGTCTTCGCGGCGATGGCCACGTTCGCGCCGTCGCGCGCGGCCCGCAGAGCGATCGCGAGCCCGATGCCGCGACTCGCCCCGGTGATGAAGAGCGTCTTTCCCTTGAGGCTCATGTAGGCCTCCCCCGTCCAGTGGGTGCGCCAGAACACGGAGGGTACTTTTGCGGCGGCCGCCGCCGCAAATGTTCGCAGTGTCGCAATCCGCGCACACGCGCGTCTTGCATCTCGGTAAGCATTGGTTTACCGTAAGGTATGGCTTACGAAGCGGCACTGGCAGCGCTGGCCGATCCGACCCGGCGGGAGGTGTTCGAGCAGCTGCGCTCGGGCCCGCGTGCGGTCGGCGAGATCGCGGCCGACATGCCCGTCAGCCGTCCCGCGGTTTCGCAGCATCTCAAGGTACTGAAGCTGGCAGGCCTGGTGACGGATCGCGCCGAGGGGGCGCGCCGCGTGTATTACATCGACCCCAACGGCCTGGGGGCCCTCAGGAAATGGCTCGATCAGTTCTGGGACCAGGCGCTCGCGGCCTTCCAGGCGGAGATAGACAAGGCGGGCGCTCCGCCACCCGGTCCGCAGGGTAAAGGTAAGACGCATGAATCGCACGATCACGGTCGCGCCCGTTCGCAAAAGCGTGCGCGTCAACGCCGCTCCCGCACGCGCCTTTGAAGTGTTCACCGTGGGCTTTGCCCGCTGGTGGCCGCGCTCGCACACCATCGGCAAGGTCCCGCAGAAAGAAGCGGTGATCGAGCCGCGCGTCGGCGGTCGCTGGTTCGAGCGGGGCGAGGATGGCTCGGAGTGCGACTGGGGCAGGGTGCTGGTGTGGGAGCCGCCCGCACGGGTTGTGCTCGGCTGGCAGCTCAATGCCGACTTCAAGTTCGACCCGCACATAGTCACCGAGGTGGAGGTGCGTTTCATCGCGGAGAGTGCGAATGCCACGCGGGTCGAGCTCGAGCACCGCCAGCTCGAGCGCCTTGGCGATCAGGGCGAGCGCTTGCGGGAAAAGGTCGATTCTCCCAATGGCTGGGGGAAACTGCTGGAGCATTTCGCCGCGGCTGCCGGGGCATGAATCGCCGGCACACGCGCAAGCAAACAGAACGAGGAGTAGGCCGTGATCAATCTATACGTGTTTCCGCCGTCACCGCGCGCGTTCAAGGTGCTCGCGACCGCTACGCACCTGGGTCTGGAGTACACCGTCCGCTTCGTCGATCTGACCAAAGGCGAGCAGGACACGCCCGAGTTCGCGGCGCTCAATCCCAATCGGCGCATGCCGGTGCTCGAGGAGGATGGCTTCGTGCTGTGGGAGTCGAATGCGATCCTGCAGTACCTGGCGGCGAAGAAGCCAGAGAGTGGAATGCTGCCGACCGACGCGCGCGGCCGTGCGGACGTGACGCGCTGGCAGTGCTGGGACCTGGCGCACTGGGACCCGGCCTGCGCGATCCTGATCTTCGAGAATCTGGTGAAGAAGCTGCTCGCGCTGGGAGACCCGGATCCCAAGGAGATTGCGCGGGGCCAGGAACGGTTCGCGGCGGTTGCGGAAGTACTCGAAGGGCAGCTCAAGGACCGCGCGTTCGTCACGGGCGACACCGCTACGGTGGCGGACTTTTCGCTGGGCGCGCCCCTCAACCTCGCGCGGCCCGCGGGAATACCGCTCGATCAGTACCCGCAGATCAAGCGCTGGCACGCGACGCTGTCGGAGCTGCCGGCGTGGCGCAAGATCCTCGAGACCTCGCTGCCGCCGCGGCCCTAGTTGCGAAAAGACGGATCCAGGCGATCGAGGCGGCGCAGCAGCGCCGGCCACAGCAGGCGGCTGCCAAGCCCACGAGTGACTTCGCGCGTCTGCGCCGGGAAGTCATCGATGATTCGCTGGTCCACGTGAATGAGCTCCACGCCGCCCGCCTGCGCGCGCACCTGGATCATGCAGGCGGCCTCGAGCAGGTACATCGCGAGAAATGCATCGCCGGGACTCGCGCCAACCGTGAGCAGGCCGTGATTGCGCAGGATGAGATTGCGGTGATTACCGAGATCGCGCACCAGGCGCGGTTTCTCGTCGTCACGCAGCGCGACGCCTTCGTAGTCGTGATAGGCGAGCGAGGTGAGCACCGCGGCGGCTTGCTGTGAGATCGGGAGGAGACCCTTCTTCTGCGCCGACACCGCCACGCCGTTGATGGAGTGCACATGCAATACGCTCAGCGCATCCTCGCGCGCGGCGTGGATCGCGCTGTGGATGACGAAACCCGCCGGGTTGATCTCGTAGTCGGACTCCATCACCTTGTGGCCGTCGAGATCGATCTTCACCAGCGAGGACGCCGTGATCTCGTCGAACAGCATGCCGTAGGGATTGATGAGGAAGTGATGCTCCCCGCCGGGGACGCGGGCCGAGATGTGCGTGAAGATCAGGTCGTCCCAGCCGAAGTGCGCCACCAGCCGGTAGGCTGCGGCGAGATTGACCCGGACTTCCCATTCTTCCGCGCTCACGCGGGCGCGGACGTCGAGCTTCATCTGGGTGGCCATCACTTGCTCGCTTTCTTCAGGTCCTCATCGCGGAGGCCAAACAAGCGCTTCCTGTCCTCATCCGACATCGGCTGCGCGGCGGCCACCCATTCCTGTCCGACCGCGGCGCCTTTCTTGACCGCCGGGCGTGAACCGACCGTTTCGAACCAGCGCTTCACGTGGGGGAAATCGTTCAGGTCCTGTCCCTGCCAGTCGTAGCGGAACACCCACGGCCACGAGGCGATATCGGCGATGGAGTAGTCGCCCGCCAGATATTCTGCCTGCGCCAGCTGCGTGTCCATCACCTTGTAGAGGCGTGCGACCTCGCTGCGGAAGCGATGCTTGGCGTATTCGATCTCCTGCGGGCAGTACTTCAGGAAGTGATGCGCCTGGCCCGCCATCGGGCCCAGGCCGCCGACCTGCCAGTACACCCACTGCAGTACTTGGTACTTGCCGTGCGTATCCCGCGGCAGCAGTTTGCCGGTTTTCTCGGCGAGGTATTGCAGGATCGCACCCGACTCGAAAATGGCGAGCGGCCCGCCCTGCACATCGCGATCGACGATCGCGGGCATCTTGTTGTTGGGGCTGATCGCCGCGAACTCGGGCGTGAACTGGTCGCCCTTGTTGATGTTCACGGGGATCGCGTGGTACGGCACCCCGCATTCCTCCAGCATGATCGTGATCTTCTTGCCGTTGCCGGTCGGCCAGATGTACGCCTCGATCATCTCTCGCTCCTACGCATGCTCAGTATTCTTTTCAGGATACTGAATCGCCACGGTCGGGATTCGCACCAGGGTGAACCGCGGCTCGACTTCACGGGATTTTCATCCGGAGTTAGTGGCTCGCTGCCAGCTCGCGTTCCCCGGGATGCTTCCCGAGCCAGGCGGCGACGAAGGGACAGGTGGGAATGACCTGCAGGCGATTGGCGCGTGCGTAGTCGAACGCAGCCTGGACCAGTGACTCACCGATGCCACGCCGTCGCAGCTTCGGGTCAACGCCCGTGTGCACGAGATCGAGGGCGCCGGATGCGGTGCGGCGGTAGACCAGTTCACCTTCGCCTTCGGGGAAGCGCGCCACGAAGCGATGTCGCTCGGGCTCGTGCTCGACCTGCTTCGCGGTGTCCATGCGTGCAAGCATACTTGAACAGCTCCGCGCGGCCGCCAATGGTTCTCGCGCTCGTTTGCCGCAGCCGGGGCGATAGCGCATGCTTCGCCGCAATATATCCATTCAGGGGGCGGGACGGATGCATCGGTCAATGGGTCTTGCTTTCATCGTGGTACTTGTCGCCGGGTGCAGCACGCTGTCGTGGTTCGGCAATGACGGTGGGCCGCGCAAGGGCAGCTCGAGCAGCCTGGTGGACTACCTCTATCCCAAGGGCGAGGAGCCGCCGCCCGTCGATGCGCAGATCCCGACGCTCAACGTGCCGCTGCGCGTTGGCCTTGCATTCGTGCCGACGAACGTGCAGAGCGGTGACCCGCTCTCCGAGGCACGCAAGACCGAACTGCTCGAACGCACCAAGGCCGCGTTCCAGGGCAAAGAATACCTGCGCGAAATTGTGGCGATACCCGATACCTATCTGAGCGCGGGCCGGGGCTTCGAGGCGATCGACCAGGTCGCGCGGCTCTACAAGCTGGACGTGATCGCGCTCGTCTCGCACGACCAGGTCGCGATCTCCTCCGATCGCAGCTCCTCGCTCCTCTACTGGACGATCGTCGGTGCGTACGTGATCGAGGGCACGCAGAACGAAGTCCAGACGCTGGTCGACACCGCGGTGTTCGACATTCCGACCCGCACACTGCTGTTTCGTGCGCCTGGCATCGACAAGGTGACCAAGGATGCAACGCTGGTCGGCACGCCGGAGCAGGTGCGCAGGACGCAGGATGAGAGTTTCGGCCGCGCGATGGACCAGATGACCGGTAACCTGCAGAACGAGCTGGAGGTGTTTCGCCAGCGGATCAAGACCGAGGGTACCGCCAGGGTCGTCCATTCCGGGTCGGCAGGCGCAGGCGGGTCGGGGGGCATCGACGGCCTGATCCTGCTCGCCCTGCTCTTGCTGGTCGTGGTTGGCGTCTGGCGGCGACCCGTAGGGTCGAGCTCCTGACGAATCTTCGCTGCGATGTTGCACAAGCTGTTCGCACGGCGAAAAGCGAAGGCCGAGTCGACCAAGAGCGACTACGTGGGCCCGGAGCTCAACGCGTTCGATCGCGAGACGCTCGCTCTCGTGCGCCCGTACACGATGACTTCCCAGCAGCGCGTCCAGGCGCTCATCCTCGCAACGCGCTACGTGGCGCGCCGGAGGATTGCGGGCGCCTTCGTGGAATGCGGCGTGTGGCGCGGTGGCAGCATGCTGGCGGCGGCGCGCACCCTGAGCGACGCCGGGGATGCGGGTCGCGAGCTCTACCTGTTCGATACTTTTTCCGGCATGCCAGAACCCGGACCCCAGGATGTGCGTGCGCACGATGGCGCAGGCGCTGCCGCGCTGCTCAAGAAGCCCGAGGAAGATGCTACTCGTGCGGAGGCGAGCCTCGACATCGTGAAGGCGACGATGGCGTTGTCGCAATACGATCCCGCGCGCGTGCACTACGTCGCCGGCAAGGTCGAGGACACGATCCCGGCGGCGGCGCCACCGGCGATCGCGCTGCTGCGGCTCGACACTGACTGGTATGAATCGACACGCCACGAGCTCGAACACCTGTTCCCGAGGCTGGCGAGCGGTGGCGTGCTCATCATCGACGACTACGGCTGGTGGGCGGGCGCACGGCGTGCGGTCGATGAGTTTTTCGCCGCCCACTCCGCGCCGATCCTCCTGAACATCATCGACGACACCGGGCGTATCGGTGTGCGCGTGTGACGCCGGCGAACGGGCAGATGGCGGTCTCTCCCGACACCTCCAGTGAGCGTTGGCGCAGCGCCGCTCTGCCCGAGCGGACCGGCTACGTGCCGCAATGGCCGATCGAGCGCTGGATGGTTCCGCTGCTCGGCCATGCGATCGAAGAGCGGTTGCAGCAGTACGCGGCACCGCTCGCGCGCGGCGGCCGCTGCCTGGACGTGGGCTGTGGCGGCCAGCCCTTCCGCCAGCACCTCGAGCGTTTGGGATTCGAGTACACCGGATTCGACGTGCACCAGAATCCGCAAGGAACAGTGGACGTGCTGGGTGCGATCGACGGTGTGCTGCCCGCGTCCCTCGCCGGCAGCCAGTTCAACTTCGTCCTGTGCACCGAAGTGCTCGAGCACGTCGCGCGCTGGCCCGAGGCGTTTCGCAATCTCGCGGCGCTGCTCGCGCCCGGTGGGCGCCTGCTGGTCACGGCGCCACACCTGTGGTTTCCGCACGAGGAGCCTGCCGATTTCTTCCGCCCGACTCCGTGGGCGCTCGACTTTCACGGGCGCACCGCGGGCCTCACGCCGCTCGAAATCGCGCGTCTCGGCGATGGCCGTGACGTCCTTGGCACTGTGCTCAGCTCCGTTCGCATCCGTCCCGAGGGCGGGCGCTGGTTCTACCGTCCATTCGTCATCCCACTGCGGCTCCTGCGTTCGCTGTTGCTCAGGGCGCTGCGCTCGCGCGGCCCGCGCAGGTTCGTCTCCTTCGAGACCAGCCTGTATCTCAGCACGATCGCCGTATTCGAAAAAAGCTGATGCGAATTGCGTTCGTGTCGACGCTCGCCGCGACGCCGTGGGGCGGATGCGAGGAACTGTGGACGGTCACCGCTGCGAAGGCGCTGGCCGCCGGGCACGAAGTCCTGCTGATGATCTACCAATGGCCCACGCGCCACCCGCGCATCGCTGCGCTGGTGGCGCAGGGCGCGCAGGTGCACGAGCGCACCACCGATCGTGACGCGCGCCGTTCCTGGGTCAAAAGCACGTTTCGCAATCCGTTTCGCCGCCTCGCGGCCTTCGCCCCGCACGTCACGATCATCAACCAGGCAGCGACCTACGACATTTCGTATCGCGGCGAGCTGAACGCACTGCGCAGGGTCCTGGCGCGCGACGCGCTGCCCTATGTGCTGCTCTGTCACTGCGAGGAGAATCCGCCGCCCACGGCGCGGCGCATGCGGCGGGCACGCTCGGCGTTTGCTGCCGCGGCCGCCGTCGGGTTCCTGAGCGAGCGCCTGCGCCATACCACCGAAGCTCATCTCGGCGTGGCGCTCGAGAACGCTCGCATCTTCCAGAATCCGCTGCGGCTCGGCGACCTGGCGCCGCCGCCGTGGCCCGCGGGCGCGCGTCTGCGGATGGCGTTCATCGGCCGGCTCGAGCGCATCAAGGGCCTCGACGTCTTGCTTGAGATTCTCGCCACGCCGGCCTGGCGCGTGCGCGACTGGAGTCTGACGCTGTGCGGGTCGGGCCAGGAGCGGGACAATCTCGGCGCGCAGGCCGATCAAGCAAGACTGGGGGAGCGCGTGCACTTCGCTGGGTTCGTCGACAACGTGCTCGACATCTGGCGCGATCACCACGTGCTGGTCATGCCGTCGCGCGCGGAAGGCGTGCCCCTGGCATTACTCGAGGCGATGCAGTGCGCGCGTCCGGCGGTGATGACAGATGTCGGAGGCATCACCGAGTGGGTCACGGCAGGTGAGACCGGGTTCATCGCCGGGCGGCCGGAACGGGAGGCGATCGCGACCGCTCTCGAGGAGATGTGGCGCTGCCGCGATCAGCTCGAGCAGATGGGCGCACGTGCGCATGCGCGGCTCAGCGCCCGGCACGACGCGGACCCGGGCGCCACCTTGCTGGGATGGATCGAGGGAATCGACGGCGGCTCGGCGGCGAAGGACGCAGCCATGGAAGCCAGCACAGGAATCGTGGCGACCGCGCCGCCCGGTGCCGGGACCGGCACCTCGGACCTGTCGCCCATTCACATGTTCTGGCACGGAGCAGCGCTCTCACGACTGGAACGACTCTGCATGGTCTCTTTCCTGGCACACGGCCATCCGGTGCGGCTGCACGTGTACGAGGAACCGGCGGGCGTTCCCGCCGGTGTGCAGGTGATCGATGCCAACCGCACCTTGCCGCAACGCTTCCTGTTCCATCACGGTGAATCGGGATCCGTGGGGATCTTTGCCGACTGGTTTCGCTACCAGCTGCTGTACGAGCAGGGAGGCATCTGGGCCGACACGGACGTGGTGTGTCTCAAGCCGCTGCGCTATCCGCAGCGCGAGCTCTTCGGGCGCCAGGACGAGCAGATCATCAACAACGCGGTGCTGGCATTGCCCGCAGGCCACGAGCTGGCGGCGTGGATGGTCGCGTGCTGTCGTGAGCCGAACCGCATGCTCCCGTACGATTCACGCCGCACGCGCCGGCGCAAGCTCCAGCGCCGCCTGCTGCAGGGACAACCGGCGCGGCAACGTCGCCTGGGGTGAGTATGGGCCGCAGGGCTTTACGCAAGCGGCGCGCCATCTTGGTTACGAGGACCAGGCGTTGCCCTACTGGCACTTCTATCCCGTGCACTACCTCAACTGGCGCACCGTGTTCGACTCGAGCCTGCGCGACAACCCCGGCGTGATCGCTGCCAGCACCGACCTTGCACCTGTGGAACGAGATGACACGCCGCGCACACAATTTCGACGTCAACGGCAAGTTCCCGGACGACTCGCTGTTCGAGCAGCTGTGCGCGCGCTACCTCAAAACCGATAGCTGAGCGAGAGCGTCGCGGCCGTGACGTCGTAGAAACTGTCCGGGCGCGGATCGCTGACGGGGTCCGTCGGCAGGAGCTTGTCGCGCGCCACCCTGTCGGCGTACTTCAGGTCGAGATTGAGATCGAGACCCGTGATGACGTTGCGCCACTGCGCGCCGCGCGCCGATGTAGTAGCCGTACGCCGGGGTCGCGAGATCGTAACGGGCCGCACCCACGAAGGCCGTCAACGCCAGCGGATTGGAGAATCGGTAGCGATAATCGACGGCGCGCACGGCCAGCAGGTATTCACCGTCGACCTCGTCGAGCTCGATCCGTACGCCCAGGTCGTTGCGGCGGGAAACGGCGCGGCGTGCGCCAAGACCGAAATGGGCGCGACGTCGGTGTCGGTCGTCATCTGCGGGCTGCCATCGCCCAGGCGGATCTCCACGCGGCTCGCCGTCGTGCCCGCGTCGACGAAGAGCTCCGCGCCTGCAGCCCGCTCAGATTCGAAACTCGCTCCAGCACGCAGCGCCGCCGCCGGCCCATTCGTCACCGAACCGCACGAAGCCGGTGAGCCGGCTATAACTCTCGCCGAAGACGTCGCGGCCCGCGAGCACCTCCGCGCCTACTGTGTAGCCCTTGAAGCCGCGTGAGTACCCGAGGCCGACATCGTAGCCGCGCTCGTAAGCGACCGCCGAGTAGTCCTCGTTGTCGATCGTGCGTCCGCGCAACTCGAAGAAGCCCGCCGAAGGCGGGCTCCCAGCCGAGGCGCAGCAAGTGCGTCTGCGCACCGACGCCGTCATCGACCTGCCGCCAATCCGCGCCCCAATGGCCGAGCACGTGCCCGTCGTTGGTGAGCCCATCGAGATAGATATCGTGCACGTACCAGCCGTTCTGCCACTCGGAGGCCTCGTAGGTCAGGTCGAAGCGGTGCCACAGGCGCGGGAAAGTAATGCCGACCGACAGTGCGGCGTTGCCGAGCCGGAAATTGCCTTCGTACGAGTTGTCCTCGCCGGCGTACTCGAGATAGACCGAGAACGGTGTCGCGCCCCGGGAAGATGAAGCGACTGGTCCAGGCGGCGACCTGGTTGCCGAATTCGTCTATCACCGCTGTCGGTTGTCGTTCTGGTGCGGCTTGAACAACGCGTCCAGGAAGTCGCTGAACGAATCGCCGCCGCGCTCGCCGCCGCCGTACTGCATCAGGCGGTTTGCGCTCAGCGACCAACCGGGTGCCGGCTCGATGGCGAAACGCAGTCCCGCCAGACGGGGATTGCCGCTGGTGAAGCCGTCCTCGAAGCGGATGCGGTCGAGAAGCCTCATCTCGGCGAGGAACACTTCGTAATAGAGTCCAAGCCCCGTAATCGGCGCATAGTTCGACAGCGTCATCGGACGGCAGCGTCTGTGCCTGCGTGCTGATGACCATCGCGCTGTGTCGTGAACGGCGAAAGCCAGTGGTCGCGAAAGCCCACGTCGAGCTGCGCGTAGTCGAAGCCGACGCTCAGCATCGAGCCGCTGGGAACCGCTTCGTCCTCGTAGGCCACGCCGCCGAGGCTGACGAGACCGTAGTCGCTCGGTTGCCAGTGCGCGAGTGCGGAGGCACGCCACGCGCTGTCGCTCCAGCATGCCGCGCGATTCGGCTGGGCTACGACCGCACCGTCCGTCGGCCGCCCCTCGACGCTCGCGTGATCGAGCCCGAACCTGTCGCATGTAGCGCTCGAGATAGCGGCGCACGCTCCGGCACAAGGACCACGTCGATCTCTGCAGGCGGCGGGCAGCGCGTCGAGTACAGTGGCGGCCGCGATCGGCCGGCTCGTGACCGGCTTGTCGCCCAGGATCAGCACGCGTTCGATCTGGCGCTCGATCTCGGGCGTCGAGATGCAGCGGCAGGTAGGGGCTCACGCCTCTCGCTCCCAGGCGGGCGTCGCGGCGCCGCAACAGGCATGACGATGACGATGCGGCGCAGGGTCTGCTTCAATACTCCATCCTTATCGGCGAACAGATCGCATGAGAAAACTGCTCAACAAGTTGCTGCCGCCCCGCGGGCTACCGGATCGAGCGCGTGTCCCGCTTCCGCGGGAACTCGAGAGCGCTGCCAGCGCAGCCGCAGGGATTCAAGTTCGTGCAGATCGGCGCCCACGACGGCGTGCGCTTCGACGACCTTTACCGATTCGTGACCAACCACCCCTGTTCGGGGATCGTCGTCGAACCGCTGCCGGACATGTTCGAGCGCCTGCGGGCGAATTATGCCGACTACCCGCAGCATCGTGCCCATCAACAAGGCGATTCACGAGAGCGCCGCCGTCATGTCGCTGTTTCGGGTCGACCCCGCCGCACTGTCGCGCTATGCGGGCTGGGCGAGCGGCATCGCGTCCTTCGATCGGGATCATCTGCTGCGGCTCGATATCGCCGGCGCGGATATGCGCTCGGAACGACCGGTGCAGTGCGCTCCCGCTGATGGAGTTGCTCGAGGAGACCGCGATGCTCGATGCCGATCTGCTGCAGATCGATACCGAGGGGTACGACGCGACGATCCTGCGCATGATCGATTTTTCGCGCTGCCGTCCGCGGCTCATCAAGTTCGAGCACAAGAGCTTGTCGGCCGGGGAGCGTGCGGGATGCGACAGGTCTCGGCTTCGCGCGCACGGCTACAGGATCGCGATCGAAGGGCACGGACACGACCGCGTGGCAGCCGCGCGCACGGCGCTGAGGACCTACCAGCGGACCTTTATTCGCTCGAAGGTGCCGCCACCCGTGCGCTCGACGACCTGGTAGCGCAGCGTGCTCAGACCGTCGTCGCGCGGGATGCGACAGGCCGCGCAACAGCCGGCTGCGGCGCTCGCGATTCTCCTTCACGTGCGGCGGTGTCGCCGGACTCTTGCGCACGACCTGCTGATTGCTTCGGATTGGGAAGGTCGTGGAACGTGCCCTGCGTGTCGTAGAAGCAGAGACAGCCCGCGAGCAGCAGGCGGAAGAAGAAGTCGTCGTCTTCCTTGCCCCAGCCCCAGTACTCGTTCGAGTAACCGTTGGCCGCGAACGCCTGTTCCTTGCGCATCGAAGATCGCGCCGGAAAAATAGTAGTCGCGTGCGACTGCGTCTCGCCGTCCGCGCCCAGGATCCGGTTCACCAGCCGCAGCGGCTGCGAGGGGCAGTGATAGTTCGCAACGACGGGCACGGCGTCGACATCGTGCAGGCAGTAGTAGTCCGCGCGTCGGCCGGCGTGGTGCATGCCGACGTTGATGAGCTTGCCGCGGTTGAACAGTCCGCCCGCCTCCTGCTCGACGACGAGCATGCGGTAGCCGGATCCGCTGCTCGTCCAGCCTCGCCGTGACAGCTCCGGCAGCAGCTGGCGCAGGTGTGCGTCGCGATCGCGAAACGGGATGACGATGGTGAGACGCTGGTCCCGCTGCGAAGGTCGAGCGGTCCGTGCGACGCGGTGCTTCAGCAAGCCAGCGCGTCATCGCGCGGCGTGAGTTTCCAGTTGGCGATGCTGACGGCTGCGTAGCGGCCGGCAACGCGCAGCTCGCCGAACGGGTCGCGCCGCAGGCGTGCGCTCGGCCACCAGCTGCTCAAGCCAGCGCTGCAGGCCGCTCAATGCGGCGGGCGTGGAAGTCGAATCAGGCACAGCCGCTCCATCCCCGTTCGGCCGGAGCACAGTGTATCGGAACGCGTGGCATCCTCTCGTGGGACTGGCGCCGCGCTCCACAGGTATCATGGGCGCGACCAGAGCCAGCCTCGACGGCAGAATACTCGCGAGGGCAGGGGAGCGATTCGAAACGTCATGCGCGTCAGCCTGATCGTGACCACCTACAACTGGCCGCAAGCGCTCGGCCTGACGCTCGCGAGCGTGACGCGCCAGTCAGCGGTTCCGCACGAAGTGATCGTCGCAGATGACGGCTCGGGGCCGGAAACCGCCCAGGCCGTGCAGACCTGGCGCGCGCGTCTCACCTGCGCCGTCAAGCATGTGTGGCAGGAGGATGACGGCTTTCGCCTGGCGCGCTCGCGCAACCGGGCGCTCGCCGCGAGCGAGGGCGACTACATCGTGCTGGTGGACGGCGACATGATCCTGCATCGGCGCTTCATCGAGGATCACATGGCGTGCGCGCGGCCCGACTGCTTCATCCAGGGCGCGCGGCCGCAGCTCTCGCAGGCGGTCACGGAACGGTTGTTGCGCACCGGTGAGCCGGACGTGAACGCGTTCAGCGCCGATATGGACCGGCGCAGCTACGCGATCCGCAGCCCGCTGCTCAGCCGCTTCGCCTCGAAAATCAGGCCGACGCTCGCCGGTATCCAGGGCTGCAACCAGTCGTACTGGCGCCGCCATGCCGTACAGGTGAATGGTTACGACGAGCGCTTCACCGCCTGGGGACCCGAGGATCGCGAGTTCGCGGCGCGCCTGCTGCACATCGGCGTGATGCGCAACTACGTGCGCCACCGCGCGATCGCCTACCACCTCTACCACCGTTCGCGCGCCCCGTCGGGCAACAACCCGTTCGACCGCTTGCTGGAGGAGACACTGCGGACGCGAGCGACCCGTTGCGTGCACGGCCTCGATGCCCACCTGGCGAAGCTCGACCCGCCGCAGACAGACGCCGCGGTCGCGATGTGCTGACGATGTCTTCCGCGCCTACGCTGCCATTCACCCTGCTCGTGATCGCTCGCAACGAGGCGCCGATCATCGGCGCGCTGCCTCGACAGCGTGCCGTTCGCCGCCGAGAAACTCGTGATCGATTCCGGCAGCACCGACGGCACGCCGGAGGTCGCGGCGCGCCACGGCGCGCGCGTCGTGCACCAGGACTGGCTCGGCTTCGGCCCGCAGCGCAATTTCGCCAGCACGCAGGCGAGTCACGACTGGATCCTGGCGCTGGACGCGGACGAAGCGCTGTCGTGCCGAGCTGGCCGACGAAATGCAGCGACGCCTGCCGCGAGCTCATGCAGTCGCACGTGCGCGGGCGCGATCCTGCGCCGCCAGACCTGGTACATGGGCGCGCCGATGCGCTGGTACCGGCCGATGATGGGCGAGCGTCTCGGCCGGCTCTATCATCGCGGCCGCGCGCGCTGGACCGACGTGCGCGTGCACGAGTCGCTGCGCTTCGACGGGCCGACGCGAGACGTTCGCGCAGCCGTTCATTCATCTGAACAATCCGACGCTCGTGCACAAGCACCTGAAGACGTTGCGCTACGCCGAGCTCAAGGCGCGCGACTGGCTCGATCGCGGCAAGCCGGCGCAGATGTGGCTGACGCCGTTCGTGTTCCTGGCGGCGTTCCTCAAGGACTACGTGCTGCGGCTCGCGTTCCTCGACGGCTGGCGCGGCTACGTCGTCGCGCAGGTCGCGGCGTCATATGCCGTCTACAAGCGCATGCGTTACTACGAGATGAAGCGCAACCCGGCACTCGCGCGAACTGGCAGCCGAGCTCCTGCGCGGCTATCGGCATCTGGATCCGTGATGAGCGCGAAGCACTATCTTCTGTACGGCTCGGAGCGCTATGCGCTCGCGATCCTGCGTCCGCTGCAGGCCGCGATCCGCGCGCGCGGCGCACGAAGCCGCCTGGTTCTTCGACGGGCCCGGCGGCGAAGAGCTGCAGCCCGGACGAGACGCTGCTGCCCTCGACCGACGCGGTGCGCGACTTCGCGCCGATCGCCGTGCTCACCTCCAGCAACGCCGTGCCGCATTTCTTTCCGGGCGTGAAGACCGAAGTGTTCCACGGCTTCGATGCCGGCAAGCCGCGCCACATCTACATCCGCGGCTTCTTCGACCTGTACTGCACGACCGGGCCGCGCGACACGCGCGCATTCGAAGCCGAAGGCGCGCGAGCTCGGTCACTTCGCCGTGCAGCGAGACCGGCTGGCCGAAGCTCGACCCGTTCATGCGCGCGCACGGCGCCGACGAGCCGCCGCCGCTGCGCGCGCAGCCGGTGATCCTCTATCACTCGACGTTCTCGCCGTCGTGGAGCGCCGCGCCGATCCTCTACGAGACGATCCGCGACCTGTCGCGCAGCGGCCGCTGGCGCTGGATCGTGACGCTGCACCCGAAGATCGGACCGCGAGACGGTCGCGCGCTATCGCGCGCTCGAGGGCGAGCACCTGCGCTTCGCGACCGAGGACAACATCCTCGACCTGTTTCCGCAGGTCGACATGATGATCTCGGACACGTCCTCGGCGCTGAACGAGTTCCTGCTGACGTACAAGCCGGTGGTCACGTTCAAGAACCGCCGCCCCGGGCCGCAGCTGATCGACATCGACAAGCCCGAGCTGCTGCTGCCGTCGATCGAGCGCGCGCTGGCGCGGCCGCCGGACCTGATGCGACGCGATCCGCGACTACGCCGATTCGATTCATCCCTATCGCGACGGCCGCTCCAGCGAGCGCGTGCTCGACGCGGTCGACGCAGTTCATCGCCGCGGGCGCGCGCAACCCGCGCCGAAGCCGCGCAACTGGTGGCGCAAGCTGAAGATCCGCAGGCGCATCGGCTACTGGGGCCCGGCCAGTACGTAGTTACCCCATTGTCAGATCCCGGCCGGACTCCGAGAATGCTGCGGCTCGGATGATGCGCGCCGTTCTGGTGCGCCCGGGTCAAGGGAGCTGCGATGACGAGGTCTGCGCGCTGGTTCTGTCTGTGTCTGCTGTCGGTCGCACTGGTCGCCGCCTGTTCCGACTCGAAAGAACCGGGCGCGCCATCGGCATCTGCCGACACCGGGGGCTCCGCCCGGGGTGACTTCGGTCCGCCGCAGGGCGAGCCCGTCAAAGCCATCCTCACGTCACCGCCGCAGGTGCCGCCCGCAACCGGTCGCAGCCAGCCCGCCAAGGTGATCGTCGAGCTCGAAGTGCGTGAGGTCGTGAAGCCCATCGCGCAGGGCGTGAACTACACCTTCTGGACCTTCGGCGGAACGGTGCCCGGCTCGTTCATCCGCATCCGCCAGGGCGACACCGTCGAGTTCCACTTGCGCAATCACCCCGATTCCAAGATGCCGCACAACATCGATCTGCACGGCGTCACCGGGCCAGGCGGCGGTGCCGCATCCTCCTTTACCGCACCCGGCCACGAATCACAGTTCAGTTTCAAGGCGCTCAACCACGGACTCTATGTCTATCACTGCGCCACCGCGCCGGTGGGCATGCACGTCGCGAACGGCATGTACGGGCTGATCCTGGTCGAGCCGCCCGAAGGCATGCCGGCCGTCGATCACGAGTTCTACGTCATGCAGGGCGACTTCTACACGGTGGGCCGGTATCGCGAGAAGGGCGACCAGGCCTTCGACATGCAGAAGGCAATCGACGAGAACGCCGACCTACGTGCTGTTCAACGGCTCCGAGGGTGCGCTCACCGGCGACCACGCGCTCGCGGCGAAGACCGGCGAGACCGTGCGCCTCTACGTCGGCAACGGCGGACCGAACCTGGTGTCGAGCTTCCACGTGATCGGCGAGATCTTCGACAAGGTGTGGTTCGAGGGCGGCACGCGCTTCCAGGAGAATGTGCAGACGACGCTCATTCCGGCCGGCGGCGCCGCCATCGCGGATTTCAGGCTGGAGGTGCCGGGCAGCTACATCCTCGTCGACCACTCGATCTTTCGTGCCTTCAACAAGGGCGCGCTCGCGATGCTCAAGGTCGGACGGCCCCGAGAACAAGGAAATCTATTCGGGCAAGGAAGTGGACTCCGCGTACCTCGGCGACATGGCGAGTGACCTCAGCGCAGTGGGCCAGGCCGCGCAGGCGCGGGCCGCAGGCACGCTGACGATGGATGATCAGGTGAAGGCTGGCGCGGCGCTGTACAACGGCACCTGCTCGGTCTGTCACCAAGCGAATGGCGAAGGCCTGCCGGACGTGTTCCCGCCGCTCGCGGCTTCAGACTATCTGATGGCGGACAAGCGCCGTTCGATCGAGGTCGTCATCAACGGTCTGACTGGGGCGGTCACGGTCAATGGCAAGCAGTTCAACTCCGTGATGCCACCGATGAGCCAACTGACCGACGACGAGGTGGCGAACATCCTCACCTACGCGCGCAACAGCTGGGGTAACAAGGGCCCGGCCGTGACCAAGGACGAGGTCGCGAAAGTGCGGGCGTCGACCGAGCGGCCGGCAGGGGCGGCGCACTGAGCGCAGCATGCGCGCAGCAGCGCTGCTTCTGCTCGTGGTGCCCGCCGCTTTCGCAACGGCGGAACAGGCGGTCATTCCGCCAGGCGAATTCGCATCCGTGCTGCCACAGGGTGAGGGCCAGGCGACTGTAGCGCTCGCCGGGTATCGGCTCGATCAGTACCCGGTGACGAACGCAGCCTTCCTCGCGTTCGTGCGCGCACATCCCGAGTGGCAGCGCGACCGCATCGCGCGGCTCTTTGCCGATCCGCAGTACCTGACGCATTGGCAGGGCGCGACGGAGCTCGGCACTGCGGCACGGCCGCTACAACCCGTCACGCGCGTCAGCTGGTTCGCAGCCAGGGCCTACTGCGAAGCGCGCGGCGAGCGCTTGCCGACCTGGTACGAATGGGAGCAGGCGGCCGCTGCGAGCGAGTCGGTGCGTGATGCTCGCGCGGATCCCGCATGGCGCCAGAGCATTCTGGACTGGTACGCGCAACCCTCGTCACAACCGCTGGCCGAGGTCGGGCGCGAGCCGGCCAACTCCTACGGCGTAAGCGATCTGCACGGTCTCGTATGGGAATGGGTGCTCGACTACAACGCCCTGCTGGTGAGCAGCGACAGCCGCGAGCAGGGCGGGGCGGATCGCCTGCAATTCTGCGGCGAGGGCGCGCTGAGCACGGTGGATCGTGACAACTATGCGGTGTTGATGAGGATCGCGTTCCTGAGCGCCCTAGAAGCCCGCTACACCACCGCCAACCTGGGTTTCCGATGCGCGACGCCGCTGCGATAGCCGCTGCGATCATAGCCGGGCTGGCCGTTGGCGCGGTTCCAGTTACCGTCGCCGCGGGCGCCGACCCGGCGCACGCTCATGAAGTGCTGTCGGCGGGCACGCAGTTGCCCGGCGAGTCGGTCTACCAGCTACCCGTGCAGCTCACGAAGCAGGACGGGACCGGTGGCACACTCGAGTCGCTGCGTGGGCGGCCGGTGCTCGTGACGATGTTCTACACCTCGTGCGACGGCGTGTGCCCGATGCTGGCGTTTGCCATGCGTCGGGTCGTCGCCGCGGTGCCGGCGAAGGAACGCAGTGGCTTGCAGATGCTCATGGTGAGCTTCGACCCGAAGCGCGATTCTCCACAGGCGTTGCAGGCGTTTGCCGAGTTGCACCAGCTCGCCGCGCCGCAGTGGCTGCTGGCGCGCGCGCCCGAGTCGGACGTGCGCGGGCTCGCTGCGGTGCTCGGTATCCGCTACCGCGAGTTGCCCGGCGCCGTGTTCAGCCACTCCGCGGTGATCACTCTGCTCGATGCGGAGGGCGTCATTCGCGCACGCACTACCACGCTGACGGAGCTCGACGCTGACTTCATGCGGGCCGTGAATGCGACCCTGCAGTAGCGACGCGCGTGTGACCGCGGTCCGCGCGGCCATCGGAGCACTCCTCTTCGTCCCCTGCATCGCCGCCGCGGACGATGCGGGCGGCTTGTTGCGAGAAGCTCTGAAGACATCGGTGCCCATCGCGGAGCTGCGCTTGCGCCTGGAAGACGTCGAGCAGGACGGTTTGCCGGAGGAGGCACAAGCGACGACGCTGCGCGCGCACCTCGGGGTGGAGACGGGCAAAGCCTGGAACTGGGCGCTGCTCGCGGAAGGCGAAGTGATCTGGCCCCTGACCACCGACTACAACGACACCATCAACGGCAAGACCCAGTATCCGGTGGTGGCCGATCCGGAAACCTACGAGGTCAACCGGCTGCACCTTGTGAACACATCGTTGCCCGGCACCACCGTGACGCTGGGACGCCAGCGCATCCTTCATGACGAGCACCGCTTCGTGGGCAATGTCGGCTGGCGGCAGAACGAGCAGACATTTGACGCCGTGCGCCTCGTCAACCGCTCGGTCACCGATCTCATCATCGATGTAGCCTGGCTCAATCAGGTCAACCGCGTGTTCGGCAGGGATTCCCCGCAGGGCCGCTATACCGGGGACAGTTATCTCGCGAACGCTTCGTACCAGTTTGCGAGCGGAAAACTAGCCGCGTTCGCCTACCTCCTTGACTTCGAGGAGGCGCCGGGCGACTCCTCGGCCACGGCAGGCATGCGCTTCTCCGGCGAGCGCCCACTGGGCAGCGTCAAACTGTCCGGGCAAGCCACCTTCGCGACCCAGCAGGACCGCGCCAACAATCCGCTCGATTATCGCGACGACTACTACCACGCGGAGCTGTTCGCGACGGTTCGGGCGTGGAGCGTCGGTGGCAGTGTGGAGCTGCTGGAAGGCGACGGCAGCAAGGGATTCTCGACACCGATCGCCACGTTGCATCCGTTCCAGGGCTGGGCCGACAAGTTTCTGACGACGCCCGCCAACGGCGTCCGCGACGCGTACGCGACGCTGCGGTTCACGGGCAAGCCGCTCACATGGCTCGATTCGCTATCCGCCGTCGGGACCTATCACGTCTTCGAATCCGACCGCGGGTCCTCGGACTACGGCACTGAGATCGATCTGCAGCTGCAGGGGAAGTGGAACCGCTGGAGCGGAATCCTGAAGTACGCGGACTATCGTGCCGATAGCTTCGCCACGGACACACGCAAGGTCTGGGTGCAGGTCGAGCTGATGTATTGAATCGCGGCTCATGAAAATCATGAGGCGCGTTTCATGATGATCCTGATTCCGCCGGCCTCGTTCGGGCGGAAGATGGCCTGGCGGCAATTTGTGGCCGCGATCCGCTGGCCGACCGAAGGAGCTACGTCATGAAGTGGGAAACTCCGCAAGCGACTGATTTCCGTTTCGGCATGGAAATCACGATGTACATCGCCAATCGCTGAAGCGACCCTGGTGTCAGCCCGCGCAGGCGGGCTGCACCTGCCGACCCTTGAAGATCAGAGTGCTGGGATCCGCCGCCGGCGGCGGTTTCCCGCAATGGAACTGCAATTGCGGCAATTGCGCCGGCGTGCGTAACGGTACGTTGGCGGCGCGCCCACGTACGCAATCCTCGATCGTCGTATCCGGCAACACCGAGAGCTCGTGGGTGTTGGTCAATGCCTCGCCGGACATTTCCGCTCAGCTGCAAGCCCATCCGTCCCTGCAACCCGGTCGTGCGGCACGCGATAGCGCGATCGCGGCGATCGTGCTCGTGGATGGCCAGGTCGACCATACCACCGGGCTCTACATGCTGAGAGAAGCCACCCGGCCGTGGCCGATCTGGTGCACGGACAGCACATATGCCGATCTCACCCAGGGCAATCCGGTGCTCAGTGTGCTCTCGCACTACTGCGGCGTCGACCGGCACCGCATCACCCTCGACGGCGAAGAATTTGGGATTACGGGCGTGAGTGGCGTGCGGTGGCAAGCGCTGCCGATCGCGAGCAAGCCCGCGCCCTATTCTCCGCATCGCGAGTCACCCGTTCCGGGCGACAACGTCGCGCTCGTGATTACCGACGAAAGCACCGGGCGAGCGGCACTCTATGCGCCGGGACTCGGCGCCATCGATGAGCGTGTCTGGGAGAGCATGCAACGGGCCGCTTGCGTGCTGCTCGATGGCACTTTCTGGACCGATGACGAAATGATCGGCCTGGGCCTTTCGAAGAAACGTGCACGCGACATTGGGCATCTGCCGCAGAGCGGTCCGGGCGGCATGCTCGAATGGCTGGAGCGCTTGCCATCGGACACGCGCAAGATTCTGATCCACATCAACAACACCAATCCGATCCTCGATGAAGACTCGGCCGAGCGGGCCGAGCTCAAGCGCCGCGGCGTGGAAGTCGCGTGGGATGGCATGGAGATCGTGCTGTGAGCGCCGACGTCTCGACCGCAAGAGCCTGGTCCAAGCCGGAATTCGAGGAGCAGCTGCGCGACAAGGGCCGCGCATACCACATCCATCACCCCTTCAACGTGATGCTGAATACCGGCTGTGCGAATCGGGAGCAGATTCGCGGCTGGGTCGCGAACCGCTTCTATTACCAGATCAACATCCCGATCAAGGACGCAGCGATCCTCGCCAATTGCCCGGACCGCGCGGTGCGCCGCAACTGGGTGCAACGCATCCTCGACCATGACGGCTACGGCGACGATCCGGGCGGTATTGATTCGTGGCTGCGTCTCGCCGAAGCGGTCGGACTCTCGCGCGAGAAAGTGGAGAGCCTGAGCGAGGTGTTGCCGGGCGTCCGCTTCGCAGTCGATGCGTACGTGAACTTCGCCCGCCGCGCACCCTGGCAGGAGGCCGTGTGCTCATCGCTCACGGAGCTGTTTGCGCCGGAGATTCACAAGCAGCGCCTTGCCAACTGGCCCGAGCACTATCCATGGATCGACCGGGCAGGGCTGCAATACTTCCAGAGCCGCGTCAGCATCGCGCGCCGCGACGTCGAATTCGGGCTCGCTTTCACGCTCGACTGGTTCAACACGCGCGCCGCGCAGGAACGCGCCCTTGAAATCCTGCAGTTCAAGCTCGACGTGCTCTGGCAGATGAACGACGCCATGGCTCAACGCTACGGAGTCTCGACATGAACGAGATCATTGCAAGCGCAAGACCCCTGATCGGGCGCGGCTTCCGGCTGCAATGGGAGCCCGCGCAGAACACCCACGTGCTCCTTTATCCGGAAGGTATGGTCAAGCTCAACGCCAGTGCCGGCGAAATCCTGAGCCGCTGTGACGGAAAGCGCACGCTCAACGAGATCGTCGCGGATCTCGAGCGGACATTCAGCCAGACGGGGCTGTCGCACGACGTCACCAACTTCGTGTCATACGCCGTGGACCGGAAATGGCTGGAGATCCACGCGTGAGCTCGGAGTCCCTAAGCCGCGACTCTCCCCAGGGAGGGCAGACGGAGGCGGTAGCGCCTTCCCCGGGCCGCCGTTATGGCTGCTGCTCGAGCTCACATATCGCTGCCCGTTGCACTGCGCGTACTGCTCCAATCCCGTCGATTTCGCGCGCACCGATGCGGAGCTCGGCACGGAAGACTGGATCCGCGTCTTGCGCGAAGCGCGCGCACTCGGTGCCGTGCAGCTGGGTCTCTCAGGCGGCGAGCCGCTCATGCGCGATGACCTGGAGGCGATCGTCGCTGAGGCGCATGTTCTCGGCTTCTATACGAATCTCATCACCTCCGGCGTGGGACTCAACGAGGCGCGCATCAAGGCGCTCAAGGACGCAGGGCTCGACCACATCCAGCTGTCGTTTCAGGACAGCACGCGTGAGATGAACGATTTCCTGAGCAGCACGCGTACCTTCGATCTCAAGGCGAGAGTCGCGGCCCTCATCAAGAAATACGACTACCCGATGGTGCTCAACGTGGTCCTGCACCGACTCAATATCGATCACGTCGAGCAGATCCTGCTGACTGGCGGAGCAAATGCAAGCCGAGTACGTGGAGCTCGCCAACACCCAGTACTACGGCTGGGCGTGGCAGAATCGCGATCAGCTGCTTCCCAGCCGCGAACAGGTGCAGCAGGCCGAAGCGACGACGGCACGCTTTCGCGAGCAGGCTCGGGCAGAAGATGCGGATCTATTTCGTCGTGCCCGATTATTTCGAGAGACGCCCCAAGCCGTGCATGAACGGGCTGGGTTCGGTGTTTCTCAACATCGCGCCGGACGGCACCGCACTGCCCTGTCACGCCGCGCGCATGCTGCCGGGACTCGAATTTCCGAGCGTGCGCACGAGCAGCGTCCGGTCGATCTGGTACGAATCGTCCGCGTTCAATCACTTTCGCGGCGATGCGTGGATGAAAGAGCCGTGCCGCAGCTGTCCCGAGAAGACCAGGGATTTCGGGGGCTGCCGCTGCCAGGCCTATCTCTTTACGGGCGACGCCGCGAATGCGGACCCGGTCTGCGATTTGTCTCCCCACCATCATCTGGTAGAGACGGCGGTGGCGCGCGCCTCACAGCCGCCGGTGCAGGAGAGACCGCTCATTTTTCGTGATCCTCGCAACTCGCGCGCCTGATCTCCCAATGACCGACCTCGCGATTCGCGCGAACCGTCTCGTCAAGCGTTATGGCGACACGCTCGCCGTGGACGGCGTCGACCTGGCGATTCCGCGCGGTCAGTTCTTTGGCCTGCTGGGCCCGAACGGCGCCGGCAAGACGAGCACGGTCCACATGCTGTCGACGCTGATCCGTCCGACGTCCGGCGAGGCGTGGGTGGCGGGACATGGCGTGCACAAGGAGAAGCTCGCGGTCCGGCGCAACATCGGCGTCGTGTTTCAGGACACCGCGCTCGATGGCACGCTGTCGGTCGCGGAGAATCTGCGCTTCGCCGCCATGCTGAACGACCTGCCGCGGGCCGAGATCAGGCGCCGGAGCGTTGAGCTGCTCGACCTCTTTGGCCTGAGCGAAAAGCGCGATCATCCCGTCGCGACGCTCTCCGGCGGCATGCGCCGCGCACTCGACATCGCGCGCGGCATGATTCATCAGCCGCAGATCCTGTTCCTCGATGAACCCACGACCGGTCTGGACCTCCCCAATCGCCGCGCCATCTGGCGCCATATCGCGGGACTGCGGGCGCGTCTCGGCATCACGGTATTCCTGACTACTCATTACCTGGAAGAAGCGGCGGACTGCGACGACGTGGCGTTCCTGAGCGCGGGCCGGATCGTGCGCAACGGGCAGCCGCGAACACTCATCGAAGCGCTCGGCCGCTACATCGTCGAGATTGAAACGGATCGCCCACAGGAACTCGCCGAGCAAATGTCACCGCGGCTCGGCGCCGCGCTCGTCGAAGCTGATCGTGTGCAGTTCCGTTGCGACAAGGAGCCTGCGGAGCTCGCTTCGCTGCAGGCCGAGCTGGCAATCATCGCGCGCGCGGTGCGCTGGCGCCGGCCGAACCTGAACGACGTGTTCCTGTGGGTCAACCAGTCGCTGATATCGCAGCGGCGAGCGGCCTGACGGATGATCGTGCGCCCCATGGTTGCCGTGCTCGAACGCGAGGTGCTCAAGCTCCTGCGTCAGCGCGGACGCTTGCTGTCTTCCATGGTTCGGCCACTCCTCTGGCTGCTGGTGATCGGTGCCGGTCTGGGTGCGATCCAGGGAAGGCTCGGCGACTCGAGCTACCAGGCCTTTCTCGTACCCGGCGTGCTGGGCATGACGCTGCTGTTCGGCGGCATGCTGGCCGCGCTCTCCACCGTGTATGACAAGGAGTCAGGCGTGATGCGGATGCTCGTGATCGCGCCGATCGAGCATTATTGGATCGTATTGGCCAAGGCCCTCGGCGCGACCTTCTCGGCGCTGCTGCAGGTGCTCGCTTCTGCTGGTCCTGCTCGCGCTGCTCGGATACCTGAGCCCGCAACTGTCGATTCCGCTTCTGGTGGCAGGACTCTTCGGCACGGCGCTCGCGTGTGCGAGTCTCGGCATGCTGGTCGCGGCGTGGTCGCGGTCGCTCGATAACTACGCGACCATGATGAACCTGGTGATCTTTCCGGTGTTCTTTCTCTCGGGGTCGCTTTATCCCGTGCAACAGTTGCCGGAGGCACTGCGGATAGTCGCCACGCTGAATCCCTACACGCACGGCGTCGACATTCTCAAACACGCCGCCGTGGCGGGATCATCCGTGTCCTTCGGACCGGACTTTGAGGTCGGGCTCGACCTGGCGGTGCTGCTGGGATTCAGCCTGGTCGCCCTTGCGGTCGCCGGCGCGCGCTTCTCCCGCGACACCGCCAACGAGCCGCTGGTGCACCGGCTCGCGGCCAAGCAGGGCGGTTGATCAATTCATCCGTCTCTCGCGTTGCGTGACGGATCTTCCTCGCCCGGTTAAGGGTGACGGGTCAGAACAGCGGGCCGTCCGAATTCCCCATCATCAGTGCACGCAGCATCGGCACATTCGGTCCGCCGTGCGAGAGGAATTCGTCGTGAAACGCCTTCCACGACGCCTCGCCGCCGCGGCTGGCGGTCCAATCGGCGCGTAGCTTGCGGATCATGAGCTTGCCCATCGTGTAGTTGAGATAGGCCGGATCGTAGGTGCCGCGCCGCGCCTGCTGCCGCGCGTTGCCGACATCCTGGAAGGCCTCTTCCGTGAACAGGCGCTCGGATTCGGCCACGCTCATGCCGGCCGTGTGCAGGCCGATCGCCGAGAGAAAGCGCGCATCGCGCAGCAGCGCATTCGAGAGCTGGCCGAGGTGTGTCTCGGGATCACCATCATCCAGTCCCATCTCCCACATCATCTCTTCGGCGTAGTGCGCCCAGCCTTCGGCGTAGGCGTAACCCACGAAGAGGCTGCCGATGGCGGAGCCGGAGCGGTTCGAATGCAGGAACTGGAGGAAGTGACCGGGCCAGACCTCGTGCACGGAAGTGAAGAGGAGATCGGCGCGACCCGGCAGGTAATCACGTTGAACTTCCTTGGTCCAGCTGGGATCGGGCGGCGAGATGTAGTAGGTCGCGGGAATGCCCTTCTCGTACGGCCCGGGCACGTCGATGTAGGCGAAGTTGGCGCGATTGAAAGGCGGCGCTTCGGCCACCAGCGCCTCATCCGTCGCTCGGAATTGTCAGGACCTGCTTGTCCTTGATGAACTGCTTCAGACCGGCGAGCTGGTTGCGAGCACCTTCCACCGGCCCGCCGTCGGGCTTGCTGGCGGCCATTTTCGCGAAGCACGCCTGGATCGTCGCGCCCGGCGCGAACTTGCCGCAAGCCTCTCTGACTGCGTCCTGGTTGCGCTTCAGGTCCGCGCGCCCGATCGCCTCGAGCTCGGAAATTGGCGTCGTGACACCCTCGGTCATCGCCAGCATCTGCGCGAACTTCTCGGCGCCGAGCGCGTAGTCCTGCGTGGCCGACTTGCGCGCGCCTTCGAAATGCTTGGCGAGCGCGCGCATCGCGACGATCGCCGCCTTGCTCGCCTCGGCGAGATCCTTGCGCAGTGCCTCGTCCTGCACCTTGGCATGCACCTGCGGCAGGTCCTTCTTGTAGAAATCGGCGAACCCGCCGAAGCCGGCGATGGCGCGCTCGACGAAGCTCTCCGGCAACGGCAGGCGCAAGTTCGCCTTGATCTCGTCCGCGACGCGCGGCATCGAGCGCAGGTAGCCGAGCAGCCCGCGCATGCGCTGCTCGAGTGGCGCGTATTCGCGCGTGAGGTACGGGCTCGGATCGAGGTCGTCGAGATTCCAGTCGAAGTAGAAGGTCGGATTGCGGAAGGGATCGCCGGCGACTTCCAGCCAGAACAAGTCGCGATCGATGCGCGCGATGAGGTGGTCACGCTCGAAGCGCTGCGCGTCGGTCAGACCCGTCTCGAATGCGGCCGCCCGAGCGCGTGCCTCATGCAGCCGCTTGATCTCGGCGGCGATGCCTGCGGCGCTCCAGTCCGGAAGTTTGCCGTCGAAATCGTGCCGGCCGGAACGAATCGCGAACGTCGGATGCGCCCGGAAGAAGTCCTCGACGTATCCGTCGCGAAAGGTTTCCCATTCCTTCTGAATCAAGGCCGCCGGATCGGCCGCGGGAGGCGCCGATTCCTCTTTGCGACTGCAGCCGGCCAGGAGAATCACGCTGGCGAGCGCGCCGATGAGCGCCGCGCGCGGGCGGATGCGGTAGTGCGAAATCATGCAATGCACCGTTGTGGTTCTGGCGGCCGGGCCGCGAGGCGGCAAGCTTACCGTAATGGCAGGAGTGGTCGCCAAGAGAGGGCGGCGCTGACGTCGGCGCAGGTTGAGCTCAACGACGATTGATCAGCCACAGCCCCACGACACACAGCAGGATGCCGGCGACGTTCGCAAGGGAGAGCTTGTCGCGAAAGAACGCCACGCCGAGCAGCAGCAGCAGCAGTGCGGCAGCGGACTGCGTCACCAGCTGACCGAGGCTTACGTGGTAGCCGCTCCGGTACAGCATCAGGAACCCAAGGTCGAGAAACACGATGGCGACGGCCAGTCCGATCGCCGTCCAGTTGAGGACCTGCACGGACTCGCGCAGCGAGGTGCTGCCCGGCAGTGCCGCGTAAATGGCCACGAACGCAGCCGTCACGAAGGCGTAACTGACGGCCAGCGACAGGAAGGGGTTCACAGCCGACGGTGTCACCTTCAGGACCAGGTGGTAGCCGACCGTCGAAACGATTGCGATGGCAAGCCACATCAGCTGCATGGCAGGCACTCCCGGGACCGAGTTCTTCGTATGCTATCGCGACGGCTCGTCGGCGGTTCTTTTCGTCGAAGAGCCTCAATTCAGCGCAGACTCCCGCGGCTCAATCCTGGGTTGAGATTTCTCGCGCCAACTCGAGGACCGCGCTGACTGTGCTCCAGTTGCGTGCGGTCGCCTCGACACCCAGATCACGTTCGACGCGTTGGACGAGCTTCGAGGTGCCGAAGCCCTCCGGTGTATGCAAGTAGAAGATCCTGCCCTTGAGAGCGAACGACTCGCTTCGCGCCTTGACGCGCTCGAGCGACTCGAGATCGGGGTTCTTCGGCCGCTCGGCCAGAAAGAACAGGTGCAATGACCTTGGACTGGAGACGGCTTCCGGGAAAGGGTTGGCGGCAGCCGCCCTCTGCAATTCATTGAGATCCAGCACCAGCACGCGCGGCTCGAAGCCATGGCTGGCCAGCACCGCGGCCTGCACGCGCGCTGCCATGCGGGACGCATCCGACATGGGGCTGCGGAAGACGGCGTTACCGCTCTGGATGTAGGTCTTGACGTCGCGACAGCCAGCCTTCGCGAGCAGTGCAGCCAACTGCTTCATCGGCAGCAAGTGACTGCCGCCGACGTTGATTCCACGGAGGAGCGCAATCCAGGTCTTCATCGGTTGAGGCTCTGGTGTCGCGAGCAGGAGACGATGGGCTGATGGGCGGCTCGATGAAAGACCTCGAAGCGGTTCTCATTCTGACGCGTTGGGCCGTGGAAGCGTAGCGGTCGGCGCTACACTGCGCGGCAGCCCGGTGCCCGGCCATGACGGAGCGAAACCATGAAATGCCCGCGCTGCAAGACCACGGATCTGAAGCCCACCATGATCGAGGAGCTTCTGCCGGCTTCGGGCTGCTCGAGTTGCGGCGGCAGCCTCGTGTCGCTGTTGTACTACCGACATTGGGCCGAGACGCACAAGCCGCCGGCCGAGCTGGGCTCGGAAGACACGACCATCTCCATCGAGACGACCGACACCACGACTGCGCTCACCTGCCCGAAGTGCGCTCGCGTGATGGCGAAGTACAAGTTGACGGGAACGGTGTCCAACCGCCTCGATGCCTGTTCGCTCTGCGAGGAGGCCTGGCTCGACCGCGGCGAGTGGGAATTGCTCGAGGCGCTGCAATTGAGCCACCTGATGCCCTCGATCTTCACTGACGCCTGGCAGAGGCGCATCCGGCGAGAACAGGTGGAGGGCGGACGCCGTCTCAGCCTGCAGCGCGCGATCGGCGAGCTCGCTGTCGCCAAGGTGGAAGAGTTCGCGGCCTGGCTCAATCAGAACCCGCACAAGGGCGATATCCTCGTCTACCTATATAGAGAGTAGGGCACCGCGGCCTCGAGCCGCGGAATCGGGCCGGGTGATCAGTTCTTCAGCCGATAGCCCGTCTTGAACATCCAGCCGACGATCGCGAGGCACACCACGAAGAAGCCGAGCGTCATCGCGAGGCTCAACTCCACGCCCACATCCGAAGTGCCGTAGAAGCTCCAGCGAAAGCCGCTGATCAGATACACGATCGGGTTGAAGAGCGTCACCGTCTGCCAGGCGGGCGGCAACATGTCGATGGAATAGAAGGCGCCACCGAGGAACGTCAGCGGCGTGACGATCAGCATGGGAATGAACTGCAGCTGCTCGAAGCCTTTCGCCCAGATGCCGATGATGAAGCCGAACAGGCTGAAGGTGGTGGAGATCAGCACCAGAAACCCGATCATCCATCCTGGATGCAGGATGTCGAGGGGCACGAAGAAGGCCGCCGTGGCGAGGATGATGAGCCCGAGGATCACCGACTTGGTGGCGGCGGCGCCGACGTAGGCGAGCACGATCTCCAGGTACGACACCGGCGCCGACAGCAGCTCGTAGATAGTGCCGGTGAACTTCGGGAAATAGATGCCGAACGAGGCGTTGAAAATGCTCTCGGTGAAGAGCGACAGCATGATCAGGCCGGGCACGATGAAAGCGCCGTACGGCACGCCGTCCACTTCCACCATGCGTGAGCCGATCGCGGAGCCGAACACGACGAAGTAGAGCGACGTCGTGATCACCGGGGTCACGAGGCTCTGCCACACTGTGCGCAGCGCCCGCGCCATCTCGAACCTGTAGATGGCCCACACGCCGTGGCGGTTGAAAGTCAGCTCGGTCATGACGCGGCGTGGCCCCGTTCGCTCACCAGGCTCACGAAGATTTCCTCGAGCGAGCTCTCGCGCGTGTTCAGGTCCTTGAAGCCGATACCGAGGTCGTTCATGCGCCTGAGGAGCGAGGCGATTCCCTTGCGCTCCGCGTTGGAGTCGAACGTGTACTCGATATCGCAGCCGCCGTTGATGAGGCGCAATTGCCATTCGGCGAGCTCCGCCGGAATCTCGTGCAGCGGCGCCTGCAGGTGCAGCGTGAGGAGCTTCTTGCCCAGCTTCTTCATGAGCGTGGCCTTCTCCTCGACCACGATCAGCTGGCCCTTGTTGATGACGCCGATGCGATCCGCCATCTCCTCCGCTTCCTCGATGTAGTGCGTGGTGAGGATGATGGTGACGCCATTCTCCCGCAGGCCCAGCACCAGGTCCCACATGTCTCGCCGGAGCTCGACGTCCACACCCGCGGTGGGCTCATCGAGGAACAGGATCTCGGGCTCGTGCGCCAGCGCCTTGGCGATCATTACGCGTCGCTTCATGCCGCCGGAGAGCGTCATGATCTTGTCCTTGCGCTTCTCCCACAGCGACAGATCGCGCAGCACCTTCTCTATGAAGACTGGATTCGGCGCGCGCCCGAAGAGCCCGCGACTGAAAGTCGTGGTGGCCAACACGGTCTCGAACGTGTCGGTGGCGAGCTCCTGAGGCACCAGGCCGATCTTCGAGCGGGCCGCGCGATACTCGCGTTGAATGTCGTGACCGTCCGCGACCACCACTCCGCTGCTCGGCGTAACGATGCCGCACACGATGTTGATGAGCGTGGTCTTGCCCGCGCCGTTGGGGCCGAGCAGGGCGAAGATCTCGCCTTTGCGGATCTCGAGATTGATCGGCTTGAGCGCCTGCAACCCGGACGCGTAGGTCTTGGTCAGGCCTGTGATGGAGAGGACCGGATGCATGGACGCAACGATAGCGCAACGACAGGGCGGTTGACGCGCACGGGGCGACTTTCATTCGTGCCCGCGGTTCAAGAGCGTACTGCAGCTTGGCGCGAGCCGGTTATTCATGCAGTATTCGCCGTCCACATAACAAACGGGGATGAAATCATGCATTTCCTTACGAGAGTTGTCGCACTGAGTCTCCTGCTGGGGTCGGCCGTGGCGTGGGCCGATCTCGAGCCCTTCAAGGACTACGACACGAGCGAAGCGGTGTGGTCGGTGACGACCATCCGTGTCGATTCCAACATGGGCGATGCCTATCTGGAGGGTCTGGCGAAGACCTGGGTCTCGACCAACGAGATCGCCAAGAAGCTGGGGCAGATCGATGAGTATCACATCTATCGGAGCGATCTGCCGGAGAGCGGTGACTTCAACCTGCTGCTCGTCATCAAGTTCAAGAACGCCGAGGCGGCCACGCAGCCCAACAAGGCGCAGTACGACGCGTTCATGAAGGAGCTCGGCAAGGAGAAGTCGGACGAAGTGACGCAGTACTCGCAGAAGAACTACCCGGCGATGCGCGAGATCACCGGTGAGTACATGGTGCGAGAGATCACCCTGAAGAAGTAATGTTGTCGATCCTCTCTCCAGGGATGGAGAGAGGGTTGTCGCGGGCCTGCGAGGTGTTCACCCCGCAGCCAGCAACGCGGACAGCGCGACAGCTGCGCTGACGCCGTCGATCTCCACAGGTCTGGCGGGCCGAGTCGTAACATGTGATGTTACGCGCGGGAGACCCGGTGGCAGACAACAAGACTCTGTGGACGACGCTCGTGTCCGGCATCGCGGTCGGCGCCGTGTGCGCTGCGCTGCTGTGGCTGGCTCCGGTTCGCGCCCTGGAACAGGAAGTCGGGTTGCGGTGGCTCTTCACGATGCGCGGCACCACAGCTCCGCCGGAGCAGGTCGTCATCGTGGCGATGAACCGGCGTGCCGCGGCCAACATCTTCCTGCCCCGCGATCCTGACAGGTTTCATCGTTGTCAGGAGGTCGTGGTCGGCTCTGCACCCGCCACGCACGTGAGCCTGCCATCGATTCCCTCGCGTTGGCCACGCTGCCTGCATGCGCAGTTGGTGGAGAAGTTGGTGCGCGCGAAAGCCGGCGTCATTGCCTTCGACGTGCTGTTCCGCGAGCGGCCGCCATTGCCGGGCGACTCGCAAGACTTGCAGGGCCAGCAGGACGAGGACCTGGCGTCCGCTCTCCTGGCGGCGTCCCGAGTGGTGGTGGCGCAGAAACTCGAGATCAGCGACGGGCAGGAAGGCTTTTCGGACGTGAGTCCGGTGATCGCGGACGCGGCGCTCGGTTCGGCGCCATTTCCGCTGGTTGCCGATGCAGGCCGGCGCATCGACCGCTTCCTCACCTTCACGGAGGCTGGCCACGCGACGCCGACGCTGCCCGCGATCGCGCTGCAGGCGCACCTGCTCGAGGCCTACACGCGCCTGTCGGATCTGCTGGCCGAGCACGCGGGCGATATCGCGCAGCTCCTGCCGCCAATGGCGGACAGCGTGCGCCTCGACCGGCAACTGCAGGCCACGTCATTGCTGATCCGGCGACTGTTTCGCGACGACGGACAGCTTGCGCAGCGTCTGTACGCAGACCTTGATCACCCGCGGCCAGGAGAGGAGAGCCTGAACGCGCAGGTTCGTACGCTGGTGTCACTCTACGGCGGCGAGGATGCGAGGCTGCTGAACTTCTACGGTCCGGCCGGCTCGATCCGCGCTGTCAGGTACGATGAAGTGCTGGCGGCGTCGCCGCAGACGATGAGCTCGCTGTTCGATGGTCGCGCAGTTTTCATCGGCTATGCCGAGCCGGATGAGCCCGAGCAGGTCGAGCACTTTGCGACCGCCGTGTCCTTCGCGCGGGGCGTCGATCTCAGTGGCGTCGAGATTGCGGCGACGGCGTTCGCCAACCTCCTGCGCGGCGATTCGATCCGCGAGCTGCCGTTCGGCTACTGGATTGCGATCATTTTCCTGAGCGCGCTGGTGGCGACCGTGGTGTGCGAGCGCTTCGACAACAAGGCGGCGCTGGCGCTCATGGCAGTCCTGCTGGCTGCATATGGCGCCCTCGCACTATTCGTCTTCTCACGGCGTGGAATCTGGATGCCGATCGTGCTGCCGATGCTGGTCGCTGTTCCCGCGGCGATGCTCTCGAGCTTCGGCTGGAAATACTGGACGGCGCGCCGGCAGCGCGAGCACTTGCGGCGCGCGTTCGGCTACTTCGTTCCCCCGGAAGTGGTCAGCCTGCTCGAGCGCAATGCGGAGCAGATCGGTGGCGCCAAGGAGTCGCTCGAATGCGCATGCGTGGCGACGGATGCCGCCAACTACACGCCGCTGGCCGAGAGCATGCCGCCCGAGCAGCTCGCCGAGTTCCTCAACCGCTACTTCGAGGCCTTGTTCGGCGGCGTCGCCAACCGTGGCGGCTTCGTCTCCGACGTGGTGGGCGATGCCATGCTGGCGATCTGGCCGCATCGTTCCGCCGATACGCGTACGCAGATGCTCAATGGACTGCTCGAGATGCGCGGCGCCGCCGAGCGATTCAACGAGCGCCTGGCCGGCAATCGCCTGGTCACGCGCTTCGGCGTGGACTGGGGTCGAGTCGCCTTGACGACCGTGGGTGCGGGCGCGCACTACGAATATCGCGCGGTTGGAAATGCGGTCAATACCGCGGGGCGAATTCAGGAGCTCAACAAGAAACTCGGCACGCGCATTCTCGTTTCGCAGCCGGCGATCGGCGACGCGGGGCAGGAGTTCCTGACGCGCGACCTGGGCCAGTTCCTGTTGCGCGGGAAGAGTAACGCGGTGCATGTCTACGAACTTCTTTGCAGTCGGCCAGACGCGACGCGCGAGCAGCTCGAGCTGTGCGCGCACTTCGCAGAGGCGATTGCTGCGCTTCGCGATGCACAAGCGCCGACAGCCATCGCCTGCTTCAAGAAAATCCACGACGTATTTCCCGCCGATCTGCCCACCGCCTTCTTTCTGCGCAGCCTTGAATCGGGTCTAGACCTGCAACGCGGCGCGATATCAGTGGGCTGATTTCACAGCCCTTTCACAATGACGCCGCGGCGCGTCATGCCGCGATCATCAGCTGGGGATCAGGTTGCGCTTCCCGTTGTAAAGGACTAATTTGAAACGGCAGTCGATCAGAACAACAACCAGGCCTCCTCGCCGGGATAGGGCTGAAGATGAGGACGAGCGTTAGGATCGCGCTGCGCGGGAAATCGCTGGGGGATGTGGCTGTCCCTTGGTCGTTCCTCGCTCTCTACGCGACCAGCGGCGTGCATGCCGCATTTGCCCAGGACCAACCGGCCGCTTGCGCGTTCGCGGTCGGCCGCGTCGTTTCCATTCAGGGCAACGTCGACGTGCGCCGCGCCGGCAGCGGCAACTGGGCTGCGCGTCAACCGGCTCGACACGCTCGTATGCGCGGGCGATGAGCTGCGCACGTTACCGCTCAGCCGGGCCGCACTGTTCGTGCAGCCTGAGACGCTGGTGCGAGTCGATCAGAACACCACCATTACGCTGAGCCAGACCACCTTGGAAATCGTGGTCGAGTTCTTTCAGGACGAGATCGCGCGTGCCGCTCGCGACGCGCAGTCGTGTGGCGCTGGCTACTTCATCACGCGCTTCCCCAAGAGCTTCAGAGTCAGCACACCGCACTTGAACGCTGCCGTCGAGGGCACGGAATTCCAGGTGCGCGTTGAGTTGCGACAGTCACCGCAGCTCACCGTGGTCGAGGGCGAGGTCCGCTCCGAGACCGCTGGCCACCGCGCGAGGAGCGGGTGCTGTCCGGCGGTCAGTCACTCGTCGCGAGCCCAGCCGTCCCGGCCGTCCTGAGCACGCTCGTCAGACCCACGGATGCAGTGCAGTGGGTTCTGTACTACCCGCCGCTCAGCGACGCGAAGGCGCGAAGCTGAAGATCCCGACCGCCGAGCAATGTCGCGGCATGGCGAGTCCCGTCGGACCGCAGTTGCCTCACTCGAGCGCGCCGAAGCGTTGCTCGCCTTGGGCAGAAGCGACGAAGCGTTGCGGAACGTCGACGAAGTGCTGGCACTCGATGCGAGCAACGGCGATGCCAACGCCCTGCGCGCGATCATCCAGATCGCGCAGAAACGACAAGGCTGCCGCGCTGCAGTCCGCGAGGCAGCCACCACTTCCGCGCCGAACAGTTACCGCGCATGGCTCGCGCTGTCCTACGCGCAGCAGGCTGCATTCGATCTCGAGCAGGCGTTGGAGAGCGCGAAGAAGGCGCAGGCGCTCGAACCGAACAGTTCGCTGCTCAACGCTCGCGTCGCCGAGCTGCTGTTGTCGCTCGGACGCACTGGCGAGGCGGAAGCCGCGGCGCGCGCGGCAGTTCAAAGCAATCCCGCGGAGAGTCGTGCACACACAATGCTCGGTTTCGTGCACCTGGCGCAGATCGACACGAAGGCGGCACGTGACCGACTTCGAGACGGCCATCAACAGCGATTCGTTCAACCCATTGCCGAGGTTGGGGCTGGGGCTCGCGATGATTCGGGAGGGCAAGCTGGTTGAGGGCAGCGAACAACTCGAGATCGCGGTGGCGCTCGATCCACGAGCTCACTCGCTTCGCAGCTATGTCGGCAAGGCGTACTACGAGGAGAACACGAAGGAACGTGACGTACGCTTGCCGCAGACCAGTTCGATCTTGCCACGGCAGCTGGATCGCGCAAGGACCCGACGCCTTGGTTTTACGACGCGATTCGTGAGCAGACCATCAACCGGCCAGTGGAGGCGGTCCATGACATGCAGCGCTCCATTGCACTGAATGACAACCGCGCAATATTCCGTTCGAGACTGCTCCTGGACGAGGATCTTGCGGTGCGCAGCGCCGGACTCGGTGGAATCTACCGCAATCTCGGCTTCGAGCGGCTGGCCCTCATCGAGGGTTACCAGGCCATAGCGCAGATCCGAGCAGCTACTCCAGCCATCGACTACTCGCGGACCACTACGATAGCTTGCCGTTACACCAGACCGCGCGCGTGAACGAGCTGTTCCGGTCCCAGCTTCTGCAGCCGCTCAACCTGTCGCCCGTTCCGGTCCAGTTCGGTCAAGCCAGCCTGTTCCTGGACAGCGCGACGGGCCCGTCGCACGTCTCATTCAACGAATTCGCGCCACTTTTCGCCTCGGATCAGCTGCGCATCCAGGCATCCGCGGGACATCGGTGGCAACGAGACCTGGGCGACGATGTGACGATCGCCGGAATCTCGAACCGCTTCTCCTTCAACCTCGGCCAATATCATTTCGAGACGGAAGGATTTCGCGACAACAACGATTCGAACCAGGATGTCCACAGCGCGCTTTTCCAGTTCGCGGTCTCCCACGACACCAGCCTGCTGGCAGAATTGCGCACGACCGAGAGCGACCAAGGCGATCTCAGTCTCCTCTTCAACCCGGACAGTTTCGATCCGAGCCTGCGCCAGACCGAGGACACGGAATCTGGCAGGCTGGGCATTCAGTCACGATTTCACGCCGCGTTCGCAGGTACTGGCTTCGCTTCTCTATCAGGACGCGGACATCACTACGCGCTTCGATCCGGAGTTTGAACTGCTCGACAGGTTCGCCGGGTACACGACGGAGCTGCAGCACATCTACCGGGGTGACGGCTGGAATCTGACGAGTGGTGTGCGCTACTTCGACCTCGAGCAGGACGAGACCGCAGACGGCCCCGGTGTTCCTGCCGGATCCGCCGTTCATCATCGTCGTGACGACGGAGCAATCATTCGACTTCAAAGATCTCACCGGATACGTTTACGCGGACTTCGGCCTCGGGCGCAGCTGCGATGACACTGGGCGCCAGCGCGACCTCGAGCACCGGGCGGTCCTTCGACGGGGACCAGGTTAATCCCAAGGTTGGGTTGGTGTGGCAGCCCTTCGAGGGCACGACGGTGCGCGCTGCCGCCCTGAGAACACTGCAACCCAACGGCTTCTCCAGAAGCAATGTCCAGCCTTTCCTCGAACCCACCGAGGTGGCCGGGTTTCAACCAGTTCTTTTTCGGCATCGCCGGTGAGAGGTGCCTCGCGTTACGGAGCCGCGATCGACCAGCAATTCACGCCCGACATCCACGCAGGGGTTGAGTTCGTCCAGACGAGAAGTCGAAACACCCTTGACGATCATTGGGCCGCCGGATCAGAGCTTCGTATTCGACTCCGAGGAAGCCGAACGGGCGGGCGTACCTGTTCTGGACGCCGACGCCCCTTTTCGCGCTGCGCGCCGAGCTCCAGTATGACGAACTGGAAAGCGAGGATGCTCCGGCGTTCGGCACAACGCTGAACATCGAGACCCGGCGCGTGCCGCTCGGCGTCAGCTACTTTTCTCCGTCCGGTCTGAGCCTGGACCTGCAGGGTACATACGTGGACCAGGAGGGCGAGTTCCTGGAGTTCCTGCCGGATTTCCCGTTCGTCAATCAGTTCACCGACGGCGACCAGTTCTGGGTCGTGGACGCCTCGCTTTCCTATCGACTGCCGAAGCGCTACGGACTGGTCACACTGAGCGCCAGGAATCTGCTCGATGAGACATTCAATTTCCAGGACATCGATCCGAGAGATCCGACCATCTTGCCGGAGCGCTTGCTGCTGCTGCGGGTGACATTCGATTTCGCGATTCACTGAGTTGAAGCGGTATCAATCGGTAAACCCCGGGGGGGTAATGATCATGTCGAAAAAGACAACGGCGATCGCGATAGGCAGTGCCTTCGGCCTGCTGGTGATGTTGGGCTGTTCCACTGCTACCAAGCCGGCTGGAAAGTGGGAGTCGCGCCCGAAGACCGAAGCTGAAATGATTCTTTATCTCAAGGCAGACGGCACGCTGATTCGCTTTGAGGGAATGCGCGGCGGCAATTTCGAGCAAGAGACCGTGTTGTCGACCAAGCCAGGAGGTCTGGGTAAAAAGTTGGCGGACATTCAAATCTGGGAGCACGACGGAAGTTTCAACGACATTACGACCGACGCCTCACCGACGGGTCCAACGGCCCATGCGCATTCGGGTGTTGTGACACCGCCTCTCAACGGCCACTGTCATCGATACGTTCTCGTCGACAGTCAGTGGTTGGTGGGCCACTGCCCGTGAGCCGGGTCTGACAAGCCGGCGAGAAGCAAGGTGCGCGACCCGTGCTGACTCGATCTGGTTCCCTGCTCGGGATAGCGGCCGTGTGTGGAGGCGGCCTGATAGCTGCTGTGCCGGCGTTGGCTCAGCATTGTCCGGGCGTCCGGGAGGCCGCTGAGAAGTTCATCGGCGGTACGAATGAAGTCGAGCTCCATCCCTCCGGACGTTACGAGACGCTGACGTTTGTTTCCGATCAGGGAGTGCCGGTAGTACCTCCCGGCGATGAGGTCAGCTACGTATCCCAGGCCGTCAGCAACGCGAAGCTCGGGACGGTCTTGCACGATTCGTGGATGCGGCAGTTCGGGACAGTGCTCGTCCTCCTCAACGAAGGCGTGGCACCCGAGCAACTCCAGCATGTCGCAGGTCCCCGCCTGGTGGTAGGCGGGGACCGGGCCAGGCAGACCGGCGATCCGGTTTTCGCCGCAGGGATGTCGATCACATTTTTGTCGATCAGGTGATCGTGCAGTTCCACGCCAGCGCCGGACCGGAGGACATCCGCGAACTGCTCGCTCGATTTTGCGCGCGGCCAGTGAAACAACGCGAGCTGCCGGGCGGCTCTCGCTATCTGCTCACCTTTGACGGACAGACAGCTCGCCATGCCCTCGCGATGGTGAACCGCCTGAATCGCGAGAAGATCGTCCAGTTCGCGCAGCCCGATGCCATCGTCATTGCCACGGATCCGACGGCCAAGGAAGGACCAGCTACGGTACCTGTCAACACTTGCCCTGCGGTACCGTCGTCGACTGGCGTCGACCCATACTTCCCGGAACAGTGGCACCTGCAGCACCTTGCGAGTACGCCAGGCGACCCAGAACCAGATATCAACGCTCCGGAGGCATGGGCAGCCGGTGCGAAAGGCAACGGGATTCTCGTCGCGATACTCGATGATGCAGTGGAGACGACGCACGAGGATCTCGCGGGGCAGATTCAGCAGACCTGGAATTCCTTCACCGAGAGTCCCGCTCTCGAGATTACTGATCTGGACAAGCACGGTACCGCCGTGGCTGGAATCGTTGGGGCGGTTGCGGCAAACGCTCACGGGGTGAAGGGTGTGGCTCCTCAGGTCAAGCTCATGCCCATACGGGTAGTGAAGTGGATAACGAGTGAACGGTCCCTCTATCCGTATTCAGTGGTGGTGCAGGGACTCGAGGCCGCCATCGCAGCCGGAGCCCGGGTCATCAACATGAGCGTGTCGCTCGGTCCGGTCAGCCACCCAGAATTGCGATGCCAACGGCGTATGCCAAGGCGCCGTAGAAGCGGTGCTGGCCGCTGCCACAGGTATGCCAAGCACGATATACCCACCAAATCCGCACCCTGCAGTTCCAGTGTTTCCGACCGGGAATGAACCTCCGCCGGTAACGATTGCTTTCCCGCGACGCTGGCCTCGAGCATGCCAGTGATCGCTGATCGGTGCAACGGATATCTCCGACAAGGTCAAAGTCATAGCGGCTTCCGTGCCAGGGGATTGGGCCAGTACCCAAGGGCCGGAAATCACTGTGGTGGCGCCAGGTGTCGGGATATTGACGACCGACCGCATCGGCGGCAAAGGGTTATTGCGGCGGCAACTACGTAAGTTTCAACGGCACCTCGGCAGCAACGCCGGTCGCCGCAGGGGTGGTCGCGCTGATGGAGAGCCAATATGTGGCGCTCGGACTGCCACTGCCAACGCCACAACAGCTCAAGAATCGCTTGCAGGAAACAGCGAAGCACTTTGTCCTGACGTCGAATGGCGACTATGTCTTTCAGAACGACTCCGGGCATGGACGCGTCGACGCGTGCAAGGCGCTACGCATGGGGAGCTGTCCCGCACCCACCTCCCCACCCAAAACTAATCTGTGGCTGTTCCTTTCTGTGGCAATCCTGGGTACCTCGCTCGTGGCTTGGTGGGTGAAATACATCGCGAGCAAGAGAGCCGCTCGAGCCAATAGTGCGGGATTCGCAATTGGCCTGACGCGCCGAGCCACCGTCTGCTGCGGCGCTCGCCGACACAATGCAATAATGAGCGTACGTGACGGATAACCCCGGCCGACAGCATCTTTCCAATGCAGTCCGAGCGGGACACAGTCCTGCACAGCTGGTGCAGGCAGACAGAGTGGAATGCGCCCACGATCGTGGGCGGCGAGGGCGCGCGGCTGTTCACCGAGGATGGCCGCACGATTCTCGACATGAGTAGCCTGAGCGAATGCAGCAATCTCGGGCACCAGCATCCTCACGTGGTCGCCGCCATTCGCGCGCAAGCCGAAAAGCTCTGCTTCGTCACGAGCGCGTGGGGCGCCGAACCACGCGCGAAACTCGCGGAGCTCCTGCTCGAGAAATCCGGGTTCGAAGGCGGGCGTGTCTATTTCACGCTCGCCGGCGCAGATGCCAACGAGCACGCGGTCAAGTTTGTACGGCAGGCGAGCGGCAAGGCGCAAGGGTGGGTTGTCACGCGCGACCGTTCCTATCACGGCGCGAGCTACGCGGCGATGGCGTTGTCGGGCGATGCGCGCACGGCGGCGCAAGTCAGTGCGGCCGCCCATCACGTGGTGCACGCGCCGCCACCGTATGCTTATCGATGCCCGTTCGATGCGGAGAACGCGGAGGCTTGCGGGTTGGCCGCCGCACATCACGTGGGTGCGTTGATCGACGGGATGGGAGCGGACCAGGTCGCGGCTGTGATGATGGAGCCCAATGCCGGCACCAATGGCATCGTGCCGCCCGACAGCTTCTGGCCGGCGTTGCACCTGACGACGCGCCAACGTGGCATCTATCTCATCGCCGATGAGGTGATGAGTGCCTTCGGTCGCTGCGGCGAGTGGTTTGCGTGGCAGCGTTACGGTGAAGAGGGACGCCCGGACTTGATGACGCTCGCAAAGGGACTGACCGGAGCGCATATGCCGCTCGGCGCCGTCGTGCTGTCAGCGCCCGTCGCGCGCGCCCTTGAGCCGCAAATGCTTTACACCGGGCTCACGTACTGCGGACACCCGTTGTCGTGCGCAGCCGGCATCGCGGCGGTGGAGAGCTATGAACGCGAAGATCTGATCGCACGCTCACGGCGACTTGGCGCGGCGCTGCTGGAGCACCTGGTCGAAATGCAAACGCGCCGGGCGATCATGGGCGACGTCCGCGGCGGACACGGTCTCTACGCCGTGATCGAGCTGGTGCGCGATCGTCACACGCGCGAACCCCTGGCGCCCTGGGATCAGGTGCATCCAGCGCTCAAGGAGCTGGTGAAGAATGGACTCGAGGCCGGCGTGTCGTTTGCGGTGCGCGGCAACCTGATCCTGATTGCGCCGCCGCTCGTCATCGAGGAGAAGGAGCTGGTCGATGCGCTGACGCTGCTCGATCGACTGATCGGCGAGATGGAAGCGGGCATGACGCATCGGATGGCGAAGTCCTCGCTCCGGGCCTCTGGTGCGGCCCTGGCGGGAAAGTGACATGCCGGGCTTCAAGCTGACCTATTCGACGATGTTCAATCCGCCGCCGGAATTGCATGCGCAATTCGATGCGGCAATGGGCCGCGTGCGCGACGGGCTCGGCACGAAATACATGCTGCACATCGATGGTAAGGATCGTCCCGCGGGCAAGACGACGCAGAAAAGCAGCTCGGCCGGACGCACGACGCCGAAACACAATCCGGCGGATGAGCGCGAGCTGCTCGGCGAGTTTGCGGCCGCAACGGCTGCCGATGCCGACGAGGCCATCCGTGCGGCGCACCAGGGGTTTGCGGGCTGGAGCCAGCTCGCGGTGGCGGAGCGACTGCGCCTCCTGCGCCGCGTCGGGCAGCTCATCGAGGAGCGCGTGTACGACATCGCGGCCGCGCTCACGCTCGAAGTGGGCAAGAACCGCATGGAGGCGCTTGGCGAAGCGCAGGAAACGGCGGACTTCTTCTACGCGTACTGCGATGACTACGAGCGCAACGAGGGATTCGCGCGGCAGTTGCCGAACGACCCGCTCTCGAGCCATGTGTCGCGCAATCGCAGCGTGCTCAGGCCCTACGGTGTGTGGGTCGTCATCACGCCCTTCAATTTTCCATTGGCACTGGCCGGTGGTCCGGTAGCTGCGGCGCTCGTCACCGGCAACACAGTGGTGTTGAAGGGTGCGACGGTGACGCCGTGGGCCGGACGCATGCTCGCGGACTGCATTCGCGACGCGGGCCTGCCGCCCGGCGTCTTCAACTATCTGAGCGGCTCCAGCCGCGAGTTGGGTGATGCGCTGATCAATCATCCGCTCACGGCGGGCGTGACCTTCACCGGCTCGCACGACGTCGGGCATGCGCATTGCGCGCACCATGCAGGGCGGTCGCTATCCACGTCCGTGCATCGCGGAGATGGGCGGCAAGAATGCCTGCATCGTGACCGCCGCTGCCGATCTCGAGCGTGCTGCGACCGGCATTGTCCGCTCGGCCTTCGGCATGGGCGGACAGAAATGCTCTGCGCTCTCACGCCTGTACGTGCATCGCGACGTCGCCGATGACCTGCTGCAGCGGCTGCTCAAGCAGATCACGGCCCTCAACATTGGCGATCCGGCCCGCAAGGAGAACTGGCTCGGGCCTGTGACGACAGCCGAAGGCTACCAGGACTATGCGCGCTATGTGACACAGCTCAGCTCGCACGGCGCGCGGGTGTTGGCCGGTGGCAAGCGCCTGCGAAACGGTGTCCTGGCGCGCGGTTTCTTTGTACAACCGACGCTCGCCGAGGCGCCAATCAAGCATCCGCTCTGGCAACACGAGATGTTCCTGCCCATCCTGATGCTTCATCGCGTCGCTTCGAACGACGAGGCCATGCAGCTCGCCAACGAGTCGGCGCTCGGCCTGACGGCCGGGTTCTATGGCGGCGCCGACGAGGTGAGCTGGTTTCATCAACACATCGAAGCGGGCGTCACGTATGCAAATCGCCCGCAGGGCGCAACCACCGGCGCGTGGCCTGGATACCAGCCATTTGGCGGCTGGAAGGGTTCCGGCAACACCGGCAAGGCGATCGCCTCCTTCTATTACCTGCCGCAGTACCTGCGGGAGCAGTCACAGACTGTGGTCGAGTGACTCATGGCTGTCATGACGCTCGCCGATGCGATTGCTCAGCACGTGCATGATGGACAGAGCCTTGCGCTCGAGGGCTTCACGCACCTGATCCCTTTTGCTGCCGGTCACGAAATCATCCGCCAGCGACGCACGAATCTTCATCTCATCCGCATGACGCCCGATCTCATCTACGACCAGATGATCGGCATGGGCTGCGCGAGCGCGCTGACGTTTTCATGGGGCGGCAATCCGGGCGTCGGCTCGCTGCATCGCCTGCGCGATGCCGTGGAGCGCCAATGGCCGAACGCGCTGCAAGTCCACGAGCACAGCCACGCGCAGATGGCGGTAGCGTACTCGGCAGGCGCGAGCGGCCTACCGTGCGGCTTGATGCGTCGTTACGTCGAGGACGATCTGTCACGCGTGCCGGGCGCACGTGTCAAAGCCATCGAGTGTCCCGTGACCGGGGAGCCGCTGACCGCTGTTCCTGCACTCAACCCGGACGTCACCATCCTGCATGCGCAACAGGTCGATGCCCGCGGCAACGTGCTCATCAGAGGCATCGTGGGCGCCGCCAAGGAGGCAGCGATGGCCGCGCGTTGTGTGATCGTCACGGTGGAGGAACAGGTCGAGGAGCTGCAAGCCGGGATGAATGCGATCGTGCTGCCGGCGTTCCTGGTGAGCGCAGTCGCCGTAGTGCCCGGCGGTGCGTATCCTTCCTACGCGCAAGGCTACTATTCACGTGACAACTCCTTCTATATGGCCTGGGATGACATCGCACGCGAACGGCAGACATTCATGACCTGGATGGAACGGTACGTGTTGTCGACGAGCGATCACGCTGCGCACCTGCGCGCCCTGAATGTGTCCGCGTGAAGCAGCCTCCCTACACCTCCGACGAGATCATGACGGTGACGGCGGCGCGGCAGTTGCGCAATCGTGCCGTGTGCTTCGTCGGCATCGGCCTGCCGAGCGCGGCGTGCAACCTGGCCCGCATGAGTCACGCGCCCGACCTGGTGCTCATCTATGAGTCGGGTACGGTCGGCACGAAACCGAGCGTGCTGCCGCTGTCGATCGGGGACGGCGAGCTCGCCGAAACGGCGGACTGCGTCGTGCCGCTGCCGGAAATCTTTGCCCACTATTTGCAGCGTGGCCGCGTCGATGTCGGGTTCCTGGGAGCCGCGCAGATCGATCGGCACGGCAATCTCAATACCACCGTCGTCGGCGACTATGCGAAGCCCAAAGTGCGGCTGCCGGGTGCCGGTGGCGCGCCGGAGATCGCGACGCACGCGCGCGAGGTCCTGATCGTGATGAAGCAATCACCGCGCAGCTTCGTGTCGAAGCTCGACTTCCGCACCTCGTGCGGCTACCTGGACGGGGCAGGGCAGCGGCGCGCAAGTGGCGCTCCCGGTCGCGGTCCGCGCGCGGTGATCACCGATTTCGGCATGCTGCGCCCACACCCGGAGACTGACGAGCTGCAGTTGACGGGAATCTATCCAGACGTCACCGTCGAGGCAGTCAGGGCCGCGACCGGCTGGCCGCTCAAGGTCGCAGATACCCTGGAGGCGCTGCGGGCGCCGGATCCGGCGGCACTCGCCTGCTTGCGGGATCTGCATGCGCGCACCGATGCCGCGCATGCGAATTCGGTGAGAATTGCCCAGCCCTCTTCCGCAAGCGGGAGAGGGAGACGAGTCCAGAGAGCTGAGGAATGAACATGCGATCACCGCAAGCGATGCGATCACCGCACATCAAGACCGAGCTTCCCGGCCCCAAGGCGCGCGCGCTGATCGAACGCGACCGCGCAGTGACCACGCCATCCTATCCGCGCGACTACCCGTTCGTGATGGCGAAAGGGCGGGGCGTCGAGGTCTGGGACGTCGACGGCAATCGCTTTCTCGATTTCGCCGCAGGTATCGCGGTATGCAGCACGGGTCACGCGCATCCGGCGGTCGTGCAGGCGATCAAGCAGGCGACGGACGACTTCCTGCACATCTCGAGCGACTACTGGCACGAGCGCATGACGCAGCTCGCCGAGAAGATCAACGCCCTCGATCCGATGCGCGAGCCCGTGCAGGTGCTCGTGTGCCAGAGCGGCACGGAATCCGTGGAGGGCGCGCTCAAGCTCGCGCGCTACGTGACGGGCCGTGGCCGCTTCATCGGCTTTCTCGGCGGTTTTCACGGCCGCACCATGGGCTCGCTCGCCTTCACGGCCAGCAAGTACACGCAACAGGCGGGGTTCTTCCCGACCATGCCGGGTGTCACGCACGTGCCCTATCCCAATACGTATCGGCCGCTCTTCGCCGGTGCGGACCAGGGCAAGGCCGTGCTCGACTACATCGAGATGCTCTTCCAGATCGAACGTGCCGCCGAGCGAAGTGGCGGCGATCCTGGTCGAGCCGTTGCAGGGCGAAGGCGGTTACCTCGTGCCGCCCGACGGATTCCTGCAAGGCCTGCGCGAGCTGTGTGACAAGCACGGCATTCTTCTCATTTTCGACGAAGTGCAGGCGGGCATCGGCCGCACCGGCAAGATGTTCGCGAGCCAGCACTGGGGCGTGTCGCCCGACATCATGACGCTCGCGAAGGGACTGGCATCGGGCCTGCCGATCGGTCTGGTGGTGGCGCGCCGCAAGCACATGGAGAAATGGAAGCGAGGCGCGCACGGCAACACCTTTGGCGGCAATCCGCTGTGCTGTGCGGCCGCGCTCGCGACACTCGATCTGGTGGAGCGCGAATACGCCGCCAATGCGGCGCAGGTCGGTGATTACTTCATCGGACGCCTGCGGGAGCTGCAGAAGCGCTTCGAATGCATCGGTGACGTGCGCGGCAAGGGCCTCATGATCGGCATGGAGCTGATCGAGGACCGGGCGAGCCGCAAGCCCGCGCGTGCGCTGTGCGAAAGGATGCTGACGACCGCATATCACAATGGATTGATCCTGCTGTCGTGCGGCCTCAGCACGGTGCGGTTCATTCCACCGCTCATGATCACGCGTGCCCACGTGGATGAAGCCATGCCGCTGATCGAGGCAAGTCTCAACGACGCGCTCGCAGCCAAGGCGTGACGTCGCGCGGCGGTTGAGAGTAGAGTGCGACCGCGCGGGCTTCCGTAGAAAAATCTCGCAAGAACCGGAGGAGATCGACATGACCACACTTGTTGCGTTATGGCTGCCGATCCTGTTGTCGGCGGTGATTGTCTTCATCGCAAGCTCCATCATTCACATGGGTCCCTTCTGGCACCGGGGCGACTACCCGAAAGTGCCGAACGAGGATCGGTTGCGGGATGCGATGCGGCCGCTCGCGATTCCACCGGGCGAATACATGGTGCCGCGGGTGTCGAGCAGCAAGGACATGCGCACACCCGAGTTCCAGGAGAAGCTGAAACAGGGTCCGGTGCTGGTGCTGACGGTATTGCCGAACGGCATGATGTCGATGGCCGCAAACCTGGTGCAGTGGTTTCTCTATTGCGCGTTGGTCAGTTTCTTTGCAGCGTATGTCGCGGGCCGTGCGTTGCCGGCCGGCGTCGAGTACCTGAAGGTGTTCCAACTGGTCGGCGCCACCGCGTTCGTCGGTTACACCGTGGCGCTTTATCAGATGTCGATCTGGTACAAGCGCTCCTGGGGTCTGAGCATCAAGGCGACGGTGGACGGCCTCATCTACGCGTTGCTCACGGCCGGCACCTTCGGGTGGCTGTGGCCGCAGGCGTAGCGGGTACGCCCAGGCGCCCGTGAATCCGGCGCGATTGCGTCGCGGCCGGAGTCGACCCACCGCCCAATGACGGCTCCCACCAGTTCGCGCGGCAGTGCGCGCCCACAAGTGCCGCAGGTGGAGTTTGGCGGGCGCATCGTGATGGTCGGTTGCGGGAGCATCGGCCAGGCGACGTTGCCGCTCATTCACCAGCATCTCGCGCTGGGCCCGGATCGGCTCGTCGTGCTGGCCGCCGACGAAACCGGCCGCGGCATTGCGAAGGAGCACGGCGCGACCTTCGTGCACGCGCATCTCAAGCCGCGCAGCTACCGGCGCAATCTCGCCAAGCACCTGCACGCCGGGGACCTGCTTCTCAACCTGTCGGTGGACGTCTCGAGCCTCGACCTGATTCGCTTCGCGGCGGAGCGGGGCGCGCTCTATGTCGACACCTCGATCGAGCCCTGGCCCGGCGTCTTCGACAACCCGATGCTCGAGCTCAGGCAGCGCACCAACTTCATGGCGCGCTTTCGCGCACTGCAGCTGCGCGACGAGCTGGGAGCGGACTCACCGACGGCGGTCGTCGATCACGGGGCGAATCCCGGTCTCGTATCGCATTTCCTGAAGCGCGCGTTGCTCGAGCTGCAGCGCACTCTCCGCGCCGGCAGCGCCCGTCCTGCGAGTCGCGAGGAATGGGCGACACTCGCCCGCGATCTCGACATCAAGCTCATTCAGATCTCGGAGCGCGACACTCAGGCGAGCGACCGGCCGAAGCGCCCCGGAGAGTTCGTGAACACCTGGTCGATCGACGGCTTCATGGACGAATCGATGCAGCCCTCGGAGCTCTCCTTCGGCACAGCGGAAAGGCGCAAGCCGCGCGGCTCTCATTTTCATCGACGCGAATCGGGCACCATCTTCATGAATCGCCCGGGCGCCGCCTCGTTTGCACGCAGCTGGACGCCCTCGGGCGGCGGGTTCCAGGGACTGCTGATGTCGCACGATGAAGTGTTCTCGATCGGCGACTACCTGTCATTGCGCAGCGGCGGCAAGCTGACGTACCGGCCGACGGTAATGTTCGTCTACCACCCTTGCGACGATGCGATGCTGTCGGTGCTCGAGCTCGAGGGACGCGGCTGGCAGCCGCAGCAGCAGCAGCGCCGGCTGGGCGAGGACATCGTCACCGGCATGGACGAGCTCGGCGTGCTGCTCGCGGGTCATACCCGTAATGCGTATTGGTTTGGATCGCAGCTGACCATCGAAGAAGCGCGCCGCCACGTGTCTTTTGCCAACGCCACCAGCGTGCAGGTGGCAGCCGGCGCGCTGGCAGCGGTGGTGTGGGCGGTTCGCAACCCACGTCGCGGGATTGTGGAGCCGGACGATCTCGACTTCGAGGCGTGCCTCGAGACCGCGGCGCCTTACATCGGCAAGTTGGTAGGGGACTTCACCAAGTGGACACCGCTCCAGGGCCGCGGCGAGCTCTTCGAAGAGGACCTGGTCATCGACCAGCCCTGGCAGCTGCAGAATGTTCGCAGCCGCCAGTGGCGCGGCTGAAGATTCAGCCTGCCTCGCGCACGATCTCGGGCTCATTCTCCACCGGACAACGCACCGAGTTCGCGATGAAACACATCGCATGCGCTTTCTCGTGCAAGGAGCGCGCGAGATCCGCGTTCGAACCAGTGGTAATCGTGACCTTGGGACGTAGCACCACGCGCGTGAACCTGCCGCTGCCGCTGGCCTCTTCCGCCATGACGCCCTCGGCGCGATCTTCATAGGCGGTCACCACCACTCCGGCATCGGCGCAGAGGTGCAGGTACCACAGCTGATGACAAGCTGACAGCGCGGCCACGAACAGGTCCTCCGGGTTCCAGCGCGCGCGATCGCCCCTGAACTGCGGATCGGAGGAGCCCGGAATCGCCGGCTTGCCCTCCAGTTCGATCTGGTGATCGCGCTTGTAGGCGCGATACGCCGAAGTGCCGGTCCCGGTGTTGCCGGTCCACTTGACGCACGACGCATAGCGGTGCTCGCGCGCGGCTGCGGCAGGTGCACCCGCGGACGACCATTGGTCGGAGACGAGCTTGCCCTTCGCCAGGTCATCGACACCCAGGATCAGCTGGTTGTCGTGGTCGCTGTAGACGGTCTCGATGTTCACGCCGGCTTGCGACATCGCGCGAGCGATGCGGCCGAGCTGGCCAGGCTGCGCCTGCTCGAGTCGCTGCACCAGCACATCCCGCGCTTCCAGCACTTCGATTCCCGCCGCCTCCAGCGCGCGGCGTGCCGCGGCGCCGTCGTGGAACAGGAAGTGAACGATGGCCTTGCCGTCGACGACGAAGCCGCCGCCGCCCTCGATGCTGACACCGGCCTTGCCGAGCGCCTCGCCCATGTCGGCGAGTGCGCCGGGACGATTCTCGAGACGGATCGCGAGGTCCTGCATGTCTGCTCCTGTACTGGCTGCCGATGCCGGGTGCGAGCCGGGCCGGAGAGTGGCTCCATTAAACGCGGTGGAAGTGGACCTTCTTGAGGACCACGCGCCACACTATTCTAGTCGCATGCCGAGCCTCAGGAGGATATGGCCATGTACTTGATACACCGTGAATCCTTCGCTGCGCTGCTTGCTGCAGGCGCGCTCGCCCTGCTGCTTCTGTGGGCTAATCAGGACGGCGCGCGTGCCGCGGAGTCGAAGGCCGCCGCGACCGTGACGCCGCTGATCGCGAAGGATCTCACCGGCATCCCGGGCAAGGAGGGCGTCATGGTGACTGTCGAATATCCACCCGGTGGAGCATCGCAGCCTCATCGTCACGACGCGCATGTGTACGTCTACGTACTCAGCGGGTCACTCCGCATGCAGGTGGACGGCCAGGAGCCCGTCACGTTGCAGCCCGGTCAGACGTTCTACGAGAGTCCGCAGGATGTCCATCGCGTTTCGGCGAACGCGAGCGCCACGCAGCCGGCGAAGTTCCTGGTGTTCATGGTGAAGGACAAGGAGAAGCCGAGCTCGCGTGCGGTCGAGTCAGCGCCATGATCGAGTGCTTCTTCTCGCCGACGCCGAATGGTCTCAAGCTCAAATTGTTCCTCGAGGAGACGCAGCTTGCGCACCGGCTGATCCCCGTGAGCCTGAGCCGGGGCGAGCAGTTTCGCCCCGAGTTCCAGGCGATCTCGCCCAACAGCAAGATTCCGGTGATCGTCGACCACGATCCCGCCGGAGGCGGCCCGTCCGTATCGCTGTTCGAGTCGGGCGCGATCCTGCTCTATCTCGCCGAGAAGACCGGCCGCTTCATGCCGGCGGACGTGCGTGGCCGCGCGGAAGTGCTGCAGTGGCTGTTCTGGCAGGTGAGCGGGCTCGGACCGATGGCGGGACAGATCGGGTTCTTCAACGTCTACGCGCCGCAGAAGGTGCCGTTTGCGATCGAGCGTTACGCCCGGGAGACGCGGCGGCTCTATGGCGTGCTCGACAAGCGCCTCGCGGATCGCGAGTACGTGGCCGGCGAGTACTCGATCGCCGACATCGCCTGCTATCCGTGGATCGTGCCGCATGCGGGTCACCAGCAGAGTCTCGATGACTTCGCGCACCTGAAGCGCTGGTTCACCGCGATCGGCGCGCGCCCCGCAGTCATCCGTACCTACGCGGGCGTCGAGGACGTCTACGCGCAGAAAGGCGCACCCATGCCGGACGATGCGAAAAAGATCCTGTTTGGGCAAACTGCCCCATCGGCCAAGGGCTGAAGCGGCGGGTGCGGACGATGAGAGCATGGTTGATCGCGGGCATCGGAACGCTTGGCCTCGGTTCGATGGCCGCAGCACCGCTCCTCGCCGACGTACCCACCACGACCCGCAAGGTCGTCCTGCAACGCATCGAGAGCGGTTATCGCTGGCAGCTGATCGCAGCACCGGTGCCCGACGTCGGAGATCGGCAGGTCCTGATTCGCGTACGCGCGGTCGCGCTCAATCGGGGCGACCTCGAGATGCTGCAGCCGGATGCACGGCGCGACCATTCCGGTCGCGTGGTGGCGTCCGACGCCGCAGGCGAGGTGGTGAGCGTCGGCAAGGACGTCGAGGGCATTCGGCCCGGGCAGCGAGTCACGAGCCTGTATTTCAGGAACTGGACCGACGGGCCGGCGAGGCCGGAAGTGCTCGGCGCAGCTCACGGCGTCAATGTCGATGGCGTGCTCGCCGACTACATCGTCCTCGACGATACCGCTGTCGCGCCGGCCCCGGACGGGCTGAGTTACGAGGAAGCGGCTACGTTGCCGACCGCGGGAGTGACCGCATGGATGGCGACGGCCGGACAACGCGAGCTAAAGCGCGGCGACGTGGTGCTCGTGCAGGGAACGGGCGGCGTGTCTGTGTTCGCGTTGCAATTCGCGGCGGCGAGCGGTGCGCGCGTCATCGTCACCAGCAGCTCCGATGACAAGCTGCGTCGCGTAAAGCCGTTCGGCGCCGACGCAGGCATCAACTATCGCACCACGCCGGATTGGGCGAGTCGGGTCATCGAGCTCACCGACGGTCACGGCGCGGATCTGGTCGTCGACGTCGGCGGCAAGGACACACTGGAGCAATCCGTCATGAGCCTGGCCTACGCCGGGACGCTTTCGATCGTCGGCGGGCTCACGGGCTACGGCGGTGACCTGCCGTCGCTCGGCTTGCTGATGAAGACCGCGCGCGCGCAGGGCGTGTTCGTCGGCTCCCGCGCCGACTACCTGAGAATGAGTGAATTCATGACCCGCCATCGATTGCGCCCCGTGGTCGACCGCGAGTTCCCTCTCGAGCAGTACGCGGTGGCGTTGCAGCTGATGCAATCCGGCGACTTCGTGGGCAAGATCGTCCTGCGCCTGGAATAGTCGTGCGAGCGAAAACACACTGATGCACCGCTTCGGCCTTGCCGTGCTGGCAATCCTGTTGCCGCTGACCTCTTACGCCGCGCGCGAGCGGGTCCTGAAGCAGGTCGACGTGCCGCACTCCTACTACTGGCGCGAGATGTACATCCCGCAGCCGCTCGCCACGCCGTCGGCGGCCGCGTTCGCGCCGGATGGTCAGAGCGTCGCGTACGCGATGGCGGGCTCGCTGTGGCGCCAGGCGATCGGCAGCGAAGCGGCAACGGAGCTCACGCACGGTCCGGGGTACGACCTGCAACCGGACTGGTCGAGCGACGGGCGCTGGATCGTCTTCGTGCGCTACGACAAGGATGCGATGGAGCTCTGGCGGCTCGAAGTCGCGACAGGCCGTCAGCAAGCACTCACCCAGGGCGGCGCCGTCAATCTCGAGCCGCGTTTCTCTCCGGATTCGCGTCGGCTCGTGTTCGTTTCGACGCAGGGCACGGGTCATTTCAACCTGTTCATCGCCGATATGAGCGAGCAGGGACTCGCCAACGTCCGCTACCTGGTCCCGCCGCGCACCTCGACACTCGATCGTTACTACTACTCGCCCCACGACCACGCGATCAACCCGAGCTGGAGTCCCGACGGGAAACGCGTGTTCTACGTCGGCAATCCGGAAGTCGCGTGGGGTTCCGGTGACATCTGGTCCGTCTCCGTGAATGACGTCAACGATCGTCAACGCGTGCTCGTCGAAGAGACCACGTGGGCGGCGCGACCGGAGCTGTCACCTGATGGCAAGCGGCTGCTCTACAGCAGCTACCAGGGTCGGCAGTGGCACCAGTTGTGGCTGACGACACCCGACGGGCGTTCGCCGCTGCCGCTCACGTTCGGCGAGTTCGATCGGCGCAACGCGCGCTGGTCGCCCGATGGCGAGCGCGTCCTCTACATCAGCAATCAGTCCGGAGGCACGACGCTCTGGGTGCAGGAAGTGGTGGGTGGTCGACGGCAGGCAAGTCGTGGCGCGTCACCGCCAGTATCAGCGGCCCGATGGGGACCCTCACCGTCCGCTTGCAGGACGAGCAGGGCAAGGCGCTCGCGGGGCGATTGATGGTGCTCGCGGCCGACGGCCGCTACTACGCACCGGACGATCATTGGCTGCACGGCGATGACAACTTCGATCGCGCCCGGCAGCCGCAGGAGAACCGCTACTTCCATTGCGTCGACCGCTGTCGCGTCACCGTGCCGGCGGGAGTCGTCCGTCTCTGGGCGATGAATGGCTTTGCCCGCTCGCCCGTGGAGCTGATCGTCGACATCGGCGAGGAAGGTCGAGAACTGCCCTTCGTCCTGGCAGCGCCAGACATTGCCGCCGAAGTTCGGTGAGTTCGTGAGTGCCGATCTGCACGTGCACATGAATTACGGCGGCACCTATCGTCAGATCTTCTCAGGTCTTGCCGCCCAGGCGCAGGCCGAGGACCTGGACATCGTCTATGACCTGATCGTGAACAAGGAGCAGCGCATCCCCCAGGTGAGCGAGTTCACCGCCAGCGCGCGCCAGGTCGGGTCGACGACGATCTTCCAGGGCCAGGAGTTTCATACCAGCCTGTGGGGCCACGTGGGCCTGCTGCATCTGGCCGATCACCTGCTGCTCCCGGATTTCTCAGCCTATCGACACACCGCCATGGCTTCGCCGTACCCTCACAACGGCGTGGTCGCCGACCTGGCTCACAAACAGCAGGGGCTCACGGGGTACGTGCATCCGTTCGACTCGGTGATCGATCCCGAGAAAGAGAAGACGCTGTCGCACACGCTGCCGGTCGACGTAGCACTCGGGAAAGTCGACTACATCGAAGTCGTCTCGTTCGTCGACGATCATCGCGCGACCGCTGAGATCTGGTACCGGCTGCTCGATCTCGGTTTCCGGCTCGCGGCGGGCGCAGGCACGGACGCGATGACGAACTACGCATCGTTGCGCGGTCCCGTAGGCATGAACCGCGTCTACCTCGCCACCACGGATCGCAGCGCTGCGGCCCTGCGCACGGCTATCAAGAACGGCAACGGGTTTGCGACGAATGCGCCATTGCTGGGACTGAAAGTCGACGGCATCGCTCCCGGCGGCTCGTTGCGTGTCGCGGGGCCGGGCTCGAGCCGACGGGTGCGTATTGAGGCCGCAGTGCGCTCGATCGTGCCGCTGTCGCACGTCGAGCTGGTGTTCAACGGGCGCGTCCTCAAGCGTCTTCGCACCGACCGCGCCGGACGAACCGTCGACTTCGAAGGCGATGTGACGATCCCCGGTAGCGGCTGGTTACTCCTGAGGGCGAGCAACGACGCGCCACAAACGCTCGTGCAGGACGTCTATCCCTACGGCACGACCAATCCGGTCTGGATCGATACCGGAACACCATCACCGCCCGCATCGGACACCGCGCGCTATTTCGTGCGCTGGATCGATCGCGTGATCGAAGCGGCGAGCGCACGCACGGACTACAACACCGAGCGCGAACGTGAACTGACCCTGAAGTATCTGCGGGACGGCCGGGCCATCTATGAGAACAAGGCGAATGCGAACTGAGGCGCACCTGATCCTGTGGATCGGCCTCGCACTTTGCGCTGCGCCATCAGCGGCCGAGAAGCGCCCGATCACGATTGACGACCTGCATCGCCTCCAGGACGTCAGCGAGCCGGCGTTCGCGCCACGCGGGCGATGCGATCGTCTACACCGTGACCACGCACAATCTCGACAGCGACGCCCAGGTGAGCGACCTGTGGCGCATCGACCTGGCAGCGGCGGAGAGCCCGTGCAGCTCACGCAGACGCCGTTCGAGAGCGAATGGCAGGCGCAGTGGCGCGGCGATGGCAAGGCGATCGCGTTCCTGTCCGATCGCGGTGAGGAGGAAACGACGCAGATCTGGCTCCTGCCGGCGGAGGGTGGCGAAGCGCGGCAACTCACGCGCGTGAAGGCCGGAGTCAGCGATTTCGTGTGGGCGCCGGACGGCAAGAGGCTCGCTTTCATCGCGGACGACGAGGCACCCGAGAAATCCAAGGATTCACGCGGCAAGGACAAGCCCAAGCCGCCGATCGTCACCACCCGGTTTCAGTTCAAGGAAGACGAGCGCGACTACCTGACCGCCGCGCGCCAGCATCTCTACCTGCTCGAGATCGATTCCGGCAAGGTGACTCTTCTCACGCCCGGCGCTCACGACGAATGGCTGCCGGCCTGGTCTCCGGATGGCAAGCAGATCGCTTTCGTCAGCAAGCGACTGGGCGATACCGATCGCAACCTCAATTTCGACGTGTTCGTGATCACCTTGGGGTCAGACCCCAAAGCGGAACCTAGCTTGGGGTCTGACCCCAAGCCGATGGAGCCGCGACGCGTGAGCACCTTCGAAGGGTCGGACGTGGACCCCAGCTGGGAGTCGCGCCCGCAGTGGTCGCCCGACAGCCGCAAGCTCGTGTGGCTGACCAGCGGCGAGGATAAGTGGATCTATTACGCGCCGCCGCAGTTGACTGTGGCAGAGGTGGCAACCGGCAAACTCACGGAGCCAGCGCGCGTCGACCGCGCCTTCTACAAGCCGCGCTGGTCGGCTGACGGCAAGCAGTTGCTGGCGCTGATCGAGGAGAACCGCACCACGTGGCTCGCGCGCATCGATCCCGCGACCGGCAAGATTCGCTATCTCACCGAAGGCCCGCGTTTCGCCGCCGATTTCACCGAGGCGCCTGACGGCCGCCTGGTGGTGCTCGATGGAGACGACATCACGCCTTACGAGCTGTATGCGCTGGACAAGAAGTCCGCGCGCCGCGCGCTGACGCGTCACAACGCCTTCCTCGCTGGCATCGAGCTCAGGCCTGCCCAGGACATCAGCTTTCCGAGCGGCGGCGAGCGCATCGACGGCTTCCTGATGAAGCCGGCCGGCTTCCGCGCGGGTGAACGCTATCCCGCCATCGTGCGCGTGCAGGGCGGTCCGGTGTATCAGTTCTCGCACGAGTTCCTGTTCGAATGGCAGTTCTACACGGCCAACGGTTACGCCGTGATCGCCGTGAATCCGCGCGGCTCCTCCGGTCGCGGCTTCGATTTCTCGCGCGCGATCTACGCCAACTGGGGTGACGTCGACGTCAAGGACGTGCTGGCAGGCATCGATCACGCCGTGGCGCAGGGATGGGTGGATCCCGAGCGCATCGGGGTCGGCGGCCGCAGCTACGGCTCGATCCTGACGAACTACCTGATCGCGAGCGATGCGCGCTTCAAGGCGGCGGTGAGCGGCGCAGGTTCCTCGAACGGACTGGCGATGTACGGTCACGACCAGTACATCCGCGAATACGAGTTCGAGCTCGGCGTGCCCTGGAAGGACTTCGACACTTACGTGCGCGTGAGCTACCCCTTCCTCCATGCGGATCGCATCAAGACGCCGACGCAGTTCTACTGCGCCATGGAGGACTTCAACGTGCCGTGCCTCGGCGCGGAGCAGATGTACCAGGCGCTGCACTCACTCGGCGTGGCCACCGAGCTCGTCCTCTACCCAGGCGAGAATCACGCGATGGCAGTTCCGAGCTACCTGCGGGACCGCGTGCAGCGCAGCCTCGTCTGGTATGACCGCTATCTGAAACGCCCGTGAGCCTTCAGCGCTCCTGCAAGCGGGTGTAGCGCTTCAGCACGGCGCGCAACTCCTCATGCGGAATGGCGAGCACGAGATGACCGTCCTGACCGCGCATGTCGCGCGCGGCGATGAGCGCATTGACGATGGCTTCTTCCGTCCCCTCCACGGTGGCGCGGAAGAGGTCATCCAGCAGGCTTTCGCCGAGGTAGGTCGCCTTGTTGACCACGTTGGTCTGCGCAGCATCGGGATTGGCGGTGGAGAACGCGATGAACAGATCGCCGGAGCCGTTGCCCGCGTAGCTGCCGTTGCGCGCGAGGCCGAGGGCGGCGCGGCGTGCGATGCGCTTGAGCTGATGCGGGAGGAGCGGTGCGTCGGTCGCAACGACGATGATGATCGATCCCACCTCCCTGTCCCGCTCGCCGGAGAGGGTGGGGGTGAGGGCAGCGAGCGTCTCGTCCGTGTAGACCCGCTGCTGCCGCAGGTGCTGGCCCACCGGCACGCCGGCGATGCGCAGCGTATCGCGGATTCCGTAGTTGGCCTGGACCAGCACGCCGACCGTGTAAGGCGCGTTCTCTATCTTGACCTGCCGCGAGGACGTGCCGATGCCACCCTTGAACTCGTGGCAGACCATTCCGGTGCCGCCACCGACATTCCCTTCCGCGACGGCACCGGTGCGCGCGGCTTGCATGGCGGCGTCCACGTGCTCGGGACGGACATGAAAGCCGTTGATGTCGTTCAGATACCCGTCCCATGTCTCAGCAACGATCGGCAGCGACCACCAGTAGCCGTCGGCGTCGGCGTGTCCCGCACGCACGCGCCAGGCGATCAGCGCGTCACGCACCACGCCGACGCTGTGCGTGTTGGTGAGCATGATCGGGCCGTCGACCAGGCCCGACTCCTCGAGCCATGCGGTGCCCGTCATCTCGCCGTTGCCGTTGAGCGAGAACCAGGCGCCGAACACCTTCTTGTCGACGCTGCCGGGGCCGCGCGGCAGGATCGCCGTGACACCCGTGCGCACCTGGTGCTTTGGATCAGAGGCGTTGATGAGCGTGACGTGGCCGACGGCGACGCCCGCGACATCGGTGATCGCGTTCAGCGGTCCGGGCTGCCCATCGAAGGGAATCCCTAGATCGCGCGCGCGCGGCGTGGCTGCGAGCGCGGTGCCGGTCAGCATGAGCAGGGACACCAGCGACGCGACGTTTTTCTTCATGCATGCGCTCCTGAGGCTGCTTGAGCGACAATAGCGTAACTCAGTAGCGGGAGAGCTGAATGTCCACCCCCTTGAGTTCGAGTCCGGAGAAGCGCGAGCTCGGCTTCTGGATGTGCACGGCGCTGGTGGTGGGCAACACCATCGGCATGGGCATTTTTGTCCTGCCCGCATCGCTCGCCCCCTACGGGCTCAACGCGGTGATCGGCTGGGTGGTAACCCTCATCGGGTTCCTGTTCATCGCTAGAGTGTTCGCCGGATTGGCCCGCGCATTCCCGCAGGACGACGGACCCTATGCCTACACCTACCGCGCCTTCGGCGAGGGTGCCGCTTTCATGGTCCTGTGGTGCTACTGGGTGGCCACCTGGATCACGAACGCCGCGATCGCGATCGGCGTCGTCGGCTATCTGTCGATTCTCATCCCGGCACTCCAGAGCAATCCGTTGTATCCACCGGTTACGGCACTCGCACTGGTGTGGTTGTTCGTGCTGGTGAACTTGCGCGGCGTGCGCACGGCCGGCTCCACACAGGTGATCACGACGGCCTTGAAGTTGCTGCCCATGGCCGCCGTAATGGTATTGGCCATCTGGCAGCTCGTGACCGATCCCGGTGCCTACACGGAGCACCTGCCCACGACTCCCCTGGGCCTGACTGCCGTGATGAGCGCATCGACGATCGCGATCTTTGCCATGCTGGGAGTCGAATGCGCGACGATTCCCGCGGGCAAGGTCAAGGATCCTGAACGCACCATCCCGCGCGCCACCATGGTGGGCACGGTGCTGACGGCGCTCATCTACATCGCGATCTCCATCGTTCCGCTCCTGCTGATCGAACAAGAGAAGCTTGGGGCCTCGCCGGCTCCATTCGCGGATCTGTTCGGGCATTTTCTCGGCGGCGGTTACGGTGAGCTGCTTGCGGCTTTCGTGATTATCAGTGGTCTCGGCGCGCTGAATGGCTGGACGCTGATCGTCGGCGAAGTGACGCAGCACTTCGCCAAGCACGGCAGCTTTCCCCGGCCCCTCGCCAAAGTGAATGCACGCGGTGCACCTGCGCGGGCATTCCTGCTGACGGGCGTCGTCGCGAGCGTGATGCTGATCCTGAACTACAACGACACGATGGTGGGCATCTTCACGTTTCTCACCGTCGTGGTGACGGCCGCCAACTTGCCGCTCTATCTGTTCTGCGCGCTTGCCGTGCTGGTGCTGTGGCGGCGCGGCCAGATTGCCCGCCCAGGCATTCGGGAGACGCAGTGGCTGGTAGCTGCAGCGTTTGCAGCCGTCTACTGTGTGTGGGCGGTCCTGGGCATCGGCATCAAGTCCTTGCTCTGGGCACTCGCACTCGCTTCGGCGGGCGTGCCCGTCTATCTCTGGTCTTTCGTTCGCCGCCGGAGAGAAGCCCTGGCAGGCGGAACAGGCTAGCAGCCGCCCCGGCAGCGACGACCTTAAGCAAATCTTAAGCGGCGTAAAGACGCTCTGTTTGTTCGCCGGCGCGCGTGGCGGCAATGTGCCACCGTCCCGATGGATCGCGATGGGCGCGATCTGCGGGCGAGGAGGCACGATGAGCGCACGCAAACAGTCTCTGCTGCAGAGGATCATCGACCGCGTCAGCCGCGGCTCGGTTCCTGTCGATGGCGGCTACTGGGTCGAATCGAAGACCTTGCGGCTTACCGGTGCGCCGAGCTCCGAGCGCGGCCGGATTCCGGCGCTCGGCTCGCAGCCGCTCTCCCGACAACACTGCGCCTGCTAGCCGGCGCCGGGAGTTACGATGAGTCTCGATTCTGCCGTCATCGAACGCCTGCCGCAGGTCAAGGGGGCGCTCAGTTTCATCACGCCGTCTGCGGAAAAGCCGTGCAGCTACGAGTATGAGCCGCCCAGTGGCGTGCCTCGGTCCACGGCGTCGTTCGAAGCGCGCACCGTGCCGATCCGCAACATGCGTTCCGTGGCCTCGGGGTTCTCGCTCGAACGCGAGGGTGTCCGCCTGGTCACGGCGCCGAGCCGGGTCGATGACTTTTACGACGAGGCCCAGATTCGCAACATCTACTATCCGGAGGCGGAACGGCTGGTCGCCGAGCTGACGGGTGCCAGTCGCGTCGTAATCTTCGATCACACGGTCCGGCGGCGCATCCCCGGAGTATCGGATCGGTCGACGGGCCTGCCACGGCAGCCCGTGCCGCGCGTGCACGTCGACTACACCGTCAAGTCCGGGCCGCAGCGGGTGCGCGACCTGCTTCCCGATGAGGCCGATGAGCTGCTGCGCCACCGCTTCTCGGTCATCAACGTCTGGCGGCCGATCCGCGGACCGCTGCAGGATTCACCGCTCGCGGTGAGTGATGCGCAGAGCGTGCGGTTCGATGACCTCGTCCCGACCGACCTGATGTACACGGACCGCACCGGCGAGATCTACATGGTCAAGTTCAATGCTTTGCAGCGCTGGTACTACGCGCCGCGAATGAGCGCGGACGAAGTGCTCGCCTTCAAGTGCTACGACTCTGCAGACGACGGACGCGCACGTTTCGCACCTCACGCCGCGTTCGAAGACCCCACCGCACCGTTGGATGCCTGGCCGCGCGAGAGCATCGAGCTGCGGACGCTGGCGTTTCACGCCGCTTGATGAAGAGGCACCAGCTTCGCATCGGCGGACGCATTGACGGCGGCATGGCTGCTGTGTTCGCCTAGGCGCCACGACGCAATCGCATCGGGTCCGCATGCAACTACCGCCCTTCCTGCTCGATCAGTGGCTGAATGCGCATGAGTTCGCGACGCCGCCGATCCGCTACAACCTCGCCTCCAGTACCGGTCCGGTGTGGACCTTGGGCGAGCTTCTCGACCTCGCCTGTGGTTCGGTAAGGAAGGACCTTGAGGCTACGGCGATTTCCTATGCGCCACCCGCCGGCGGGCTGGCGCTGCGCCAGCGCGTGGCGGAGCTGCACGACGTCGATCCCGATTGGGTGGTGATCACGACCGGTGCAGCGGAAGCGCTCTCCGCGGTGTTTTGTCACCTGGCCGAGCCCGATGCCGCGGTCCTGGTGCCACACCCCGTGTTCTCCGCCATCCCCGTGATGGCGCGTGCGTGGGGGCTGGGTGTGCGCACCTACGAGCTTTCGCGTGCGGATGCTTTCGAGCACTCGGCGGACCGGATCCTGGCTGCCGTCGATGACCGGACGCGTCTCGTGGTCGTCAACTCACCGCACAATCCCACCGGCGCGGTGATGCCGCCGCGCGAGATCGCGCAGCTCGCCGAGGCGCTCGCGAGCCGCAACGTGCCGCTGCTCGTCGATGAGGTGTACCACCCGCTCTACTTTGGCGCCCCCGCGCCGAGTGCCGCGCGGCTGCGAAATACCATCGTGGTGGGTGACATGTCGAAGGCGCTGTCGCTGAGCGGCTTGCGCATCGGCTGGCTTATCGATCGCAACGCCGCGCGCCGTGAACACCTCGTCGACCTGCGCATGTATTTCACGATCTCGGGGTCGCCGATCACGGAGGCGATCGCGGCCATCGCGCTGGCGGCCAGGCACGCGATTCTCGAGCGTCTCGAGTCCGTCACCCGCACCAATCTCGAGGTTCTCGATGGCTTCATGCACGCGCAGCGCGATGCCATTGCGTGGGCTCGACCCGCGGGCGGGACCATTGCGTTTCCGTGGTGGGTCGATGGTCGGGATGCGCGCCCGTTCTGCGAGGCGCTGGCGCGTGCCGGCGTGCTCATGGCCCCAGGAGACTGTTTCGAGGCTCCGGCGCACTTCCGCGTGGGTTTCGGTACACAGGTCGATCGCTTCCGCGACGCGCTGGACATTGCCTCGCGTGTGGTCAGCGCCTCGCGCGCCGCTTGAAGTCAGCGAGCGTCGGTGCTCGCTGCGGGCCGCGCTTCGCTCAGGATCTCGACCACTTCGACCGGTTGCTTGCGGCCCTTCACCGGCAGCGTCGCGGTCCGCCCCAAATGGAATGCCGGGCCGAGGCGGTCCGCGATCTCGCGTGAGACGAGCACGGTGGTCTGTACTTCCTTGGTGAGCGTCTCGACGCGATTGGCGAGATTCACCGGATCGCCGACCACGCCGTACTCCACGCGTTGATCGGGTCCGATCAGTCCTGCCACCACCGTTCCCATGTGAATCCCGATCCCGATTTCGAGCGCCGGCACGTTCTGCGTGCGGAGCTGGTCATTCAGGTGGGCGAGCCGGGTGACCATTCCCAGCGCGGCGCGCACCGCCCGTTCGGCGTGATCCGCGTGAGCCTGCGGTGCCCCGAAGAGCGCCATCACACCGTCGCCGACGAACTGCTTGACCACGCCGCCTTCGGCTTCCACGGCCGCCACCACTTCGGTGAAGAACCGGTTGAGGAGCCTGAGCAACGCCGCCGGATCGAGCCGCTCGCTGAGGCCCGTGAAACCGCGGATGTCCTGGAAGAGAATGCTGACCTCGCGCCGCTCGCCTTCGAGCGGAACACGCCCACCCAGCACAGCCTCGGCGACATCGCGCGAGACGAATCGGCCGAACGTGTCCTTGATCACCTCCCGCTCTTCGAGACCGCCCACCATCTCGTTGAACGAGCTCGCCAGGAACCCGATCTCGTCCTGGCGCTCGATGCGCGAGCGGAATTTCAGATTGCCCTTGAGAACTTCGCGCATGCCGGCGACCAGGTGTTGCACCGGAGAGGTGATGCCACGGGCCAGGCCGACGCCGATCAGCAGCGCGGCGAACAACGCCGCGGTACCGATCGCGGCGATGCGCCGCTGCAGGGCGCGCAGCGGCTCCAGGGCGCGGTCATAGTTGCCCTGGATGAGCGCGTACAGCGGTTGTGGGACATGGGCCTCGACCGGAAGCACCAGTGACAGGTACCGATCTCCGGCAACCCTGAGCAGGGGCACCTTGCCGGCCGCCCGCGACTCCTGAAGCCCGACCATCGTCGCCTTCGCCGGCACAAGACTCTTGCGCAGTTCCTGTGGCCATGAGCTCGCATACACGCGCTCGTCCGTGAGGAAGGAAACGTGCGAGCCGGTTTCGTGCTGCAGACGTCGGGCGAGCGCATCGTCGATCCCCTGGCCGAGCAGCAGGTAGGCAATCACGTCCGGGCCAAGTACCGGAACGGCGACCAGTTGCATCAGCGTGCCATCGATCTCTGCGATGGCCATCGCAGCGTCTTCCGTATCGATGGCTTCGCTCAGGGGGTAGAGGTCGGCGATCGAGCGCTCGTTGAGCGGCTCGTCCGGCGATACCGCCAGCAGCACGCCTTCCTCATCTGTGATCCACAGCAGGTCGACACCGATTCGCTGCCGATAGCTGAGCGCCGCGGAGGCGAGCGTTCCCGGCTCGTAGGCGTCAGGATCGAAGCGGGTGGCGAGCACGCGCTTCAGCGCAAAGTCGCTCGCGAGCAGGACGGAGTTGGATTCGAGCCGTGCGGCGCGCTCGGCCACCAGGCCGTCGAAGACCTGGCCCGTCGTCGTCAACTCACGATTGAGCGTGCGCGCCGCGTCCCGGCTGACCACCCATTGCGTGAAGCCCAGAGCCGCGAGCAGCGCCGCAAGCACGAGGGCGGAGAATGCCAGGAAGATCTTGGTGCGGAGCGGACTGCGCGCCCACCACTTCATGGGTCTCTGCGCGCGCCAGCCATCCCGGGACGCGAGCGCGCAGCGTCGAGCGCCAGCGTGAAGGTGATCTCGGGGGCGCTGTCGCCCACTTCGACGCGCTGCAGGGTGTCTTCCAGCTTGCCACGATGCTGTGAATGCCAGGCGGCGAGCGTGTGCGCGCCAGCCGGCACATCCGCAAGCGTGAAGCGGCCTTCTGCGTCCGTCATCGCATAGAGGCGCGTGGGCAGGACCAGGATGGTGCCCGACATCCAGTCGTGGATATTGCACGCCACCTTCACCACGCCCACTTTGTCGAAGAGCACCGGCGCAGTGTCCTCGCCGCGGTAGAGCGGCAGCTCGAACGTCTTGGTGCGCGAGAACGAATACACGTGGTGGTGGATCTGGTCGCGGTTGGGGAATCGCACGCGAGTGCCCACCACGACGGGCAGAACACCGGGCACGAAGGCCTTGTTGATCTGATCCATCTCGACGCTCGAAGCGCCAGAGGCGGCGGGGGAGGAGTGCGGAGCGTTCACGAACACGACCGCCTCGGCGATGCCCTTGCCGTCAGTCCCGACGACGCGACCGGCGACCGTGGAGGTCGCAGCGCCGCGCAGCTGGAGCGGCATGACGACCGCAGCCAGCAGGATCGCGCCCAGGAAAACGTGTCGATACACGCGAAGCCTCTCTGTCTCAGTACCGGAAACGATAGCTCACCTGCCAGCCGTCCTGGGAGGGCTCGGGTGGCACGCGTGAGGGACGACGACTGTTCAGCCAGATGTACTCCATTCCGATGCGATGGCGCAGACCGAGCTCGAGAAAATAGGCGGCGGTGATGCCATCACCCCGTTCGGCGGTCGGGTTGCCCTGGTCCACATCCTCCACGCGAAACTCATCGTAGCGGACACTGATGCGATGCCCGCCGCGATGATGAGACAGCAGGGCGTAGAACGCACGCATATCGCTATCGTTGGTGCCGTCACCGATCCGCGCCTCACCGCGCAGGTACTGGACCACGAGATCGAGCCGTGGATGCGGATGCAGCACCGCACCGACAGTGCTGAAGTGAGTATTCCAGACGCCTGCCGTCGCCTCATCGCCGCGATTGTCGAAGTAACCCGCTCTGAGGGTCGCGCGCTCGCGCGCGTCACTGAGCGTGAGCCACGCGTAGGCGGCGGGCCGATGATCGCGCTCATCGAAAATGTCAGTACGCTCGCCGCTTGGCAGCGGCAGGTCGCTGTTGAGTCCGCTCAGGTTGTCGCCCATTGTCCAGCCGCGCAACGCGAGAAGCCGGCCCAGCTGATCGGGGCCGATTCCCGCGCCGACGATCGCTCCCAGCCGCAGGCCGCTGTCCGTCGCATGCCACCATTCGCCCTCGAGACCGGCGAGCGGAAGCTCCTCCCACAGCCAGCTGTTGAGCGCGGACGTCGAGATCGTGAACTCGGGTGACCAGGCGGGTCCGACGTGCTCGAGAGAGAAGGGCACGTTCATCACGCCGGCCTGCAGGCCAAAACCGTTCTGGGTGCCCCACTCTTTGCGCAAAATCGCCTCAGTCAGCCAAGGGTTCCAGTCAGCCGCGATATCGGGTTGCACGTTGATTTGCACCTGCGCCCGGATGCCCCACGGGAGGGCGGCGCCCAATTCAATCGCGAGCTGCGACATCACGCCACGCGTGACGCGCTCGAATCCCGTCGCCGTGGAATCGCCGCCATAGCGCGTCTTGCCCGGGCCAAGGTCCGTCCAGCTCGGCGCTGATCCGCCACGCACCACGCGCACGTCGAGCATGGCGCGCAACCAGACCCGTCGTTCCTCTTCGACGTCGTACTGCGCCCAGGCGCGAGTGGGAACGACGCACGAGCACAGCAGCAACAGAAATGCGTATGCGGCAGGGACAGGGGACATGGGTACGTGCCCGCGGCGAGGAAATGCCATTGTGCGGCGGGCAGCGTGGGGCTGCCACTGGCCGATGGGTCTGGCCAGGGCTTCCTTTGGTCAGCAGACAGCCGTTGCCGGCGGCGGCAGGCGATATGGGCCGTAGTGTCATCCCCCTGACAGTCCGCCCCGCGTGCAGCCGCCATCATGACCCCCGACGAAAGCGAGACCACCGACCGAATTCAGGAGATTGAAATGAGCAAGCAGTACACGGCCTCTTCGACGATCCGCACGGCCTTCGAGCATGCGTTCGCCGGGCTGGTCTTCGCGGCCATGGTCGCTCTTACCGTCGGCGGCACCATCACGATGTGCCTGTCGAACGGCAGCACGCTGATCGCCTGACCGAGCGGGCAGCGATCATGGACAAGACGACTCACAACCATGCGATCGACTGGGTCGCCCGCGAGTACTGCTACGCCGGCGACGACCCCGCATACGATCGCGCAATGACAGCCCTGCAGCGGTGGTTGCAGGGGATGGAGCAGGTCCTGCAAGAGCGCGCTTCCAGGCAGCCACGCTGATCCAGCCTCGGGAAGGAACTCGGGCACCTGGCGCGAAAAAACGAGAAGGCGGCACACCCCGCCGCCTTCTCGCTCTCCTTGGCCGGCAGATGCAGCCGGCACATCAACGTTTCGGAGCGACGCTACTTCTTTGCAGTGGTGCCGACCACGCGCAGCTCGGCGACGTCCGAAGCGCCCGGCGCAGCGTAGAACCCCGCGCGGCTCTCGGGCATCCAGACGTCGAGTTTGTCGCCCCGTCGCAGCGTGGAGTAGCTCTTCGACTTGCCGTTGATCGTGAGCTCGGCGTCTTTCGCGGGAGCCAATGTGACGGTCCCGACCGGGTCGTCGACCACGTTGAGGAACTCGATCGCCACCTCGTTGTTCTCGATGCTGGTCACGTCACCCGTGAAACGAATCCACTTCTGGCCATCCTTGACGACGACCTCACGGCACGCCGCGGGAGCCTTTGGAAAGCGATCGAGAAACTCCTGGCTGAAAACCACATCCCGGATGCAACTCAGTCCCGATTCTTCTTGCGCCACTGCGGCAAGCGGCGACGTCGCCAGTGCCAATAGCGCCAGCCTTGCACATGTATTCACTTGAGAGCCCTCCTTGAGTCTTGTGTGGTCGGCGCGGTTTCGCACCAGAACTGGCGCGATACGCCGAATCGATCCCTCGAACAGCGGGGGATCGGGAGCGCTCACCCACTCCACCGGTAGATTCGCCACCATCGTACGCAGTCCCTTCGAAAATACGACTGCCCGTAGGGGCAGTCAGCGCCCGTCCTCGGCCTGGATGCCTCGAGGCGCGGAAAGGGGAGAGCTCACCCGACGCCAGTCCATTCCCGGCTCCAGGTTGCGGCCGGATGGCGAGTCCGCCCCGCGCGCGTGCGTCGAAAGCGCCACTCGTAAGCGTCGAAGCCACCGAAGCAATCTCCGTTCGCACGCGCCGCCGCCACAATCCTGGTGGCCGGGAACACTGCGTGCCGATCCTCCAGAAATCACCGCTCCCGTTTGCTCCCGCCCTTTCTTTTGTCGTCGCCGGATTCAACAGCGAGGGAACTGCGCGCACCCAATGTCAATCTATTCGGTGGGGCAACTGGAGGAACATGCTCGCCGCCCGTCGCCGAACGCCTACAACTGCCGTCGCTTTGTCGTTCCTGATCTGCGTCATCGCGTCCACTTGCGCGAGTGCTGCAGAGACTCCGGCGCTCAAGATCCTGCGCAGCATCCAAAGTGTGCAGGGCCAACACGGTTTCCTCGCCCCTGAACTCCTGCCGCCACTCGTCGAGCTCGGTCAGCTCTACGGTACCGGTCAATGCGATCGGGCCATCGACATCCTCGACCTGGCCCTCGAAGTGAGCCGGCGCAAGGATGGCCTGTTCAACCCGCAGCAGCTCGAGATCTACCAGCCCTTGTTGAATTGCTACCTGACACTGGATCGCCCGGCGGACCTGGATCGCGCCCAGCAATACGCAATCCGCATCGACGAGCAGCGCTACGGTCAGAACGACATGCGAATGCTGCCCACCCTCGAGGAGGCGGCGCGCCGTTACGAACAGGGCGGGCTCTACCTGAGCGCCCGCAAGCTCCACCGGCGCGCCGAGGACATCGCGCGTCGCAACGCTGGCGAAGACAACCTCGCGCTCATCGGCCCGCTGCGTGGAATCGCCCGTGCCTTCCGCCTCGAGTACGTCTACGGCCTCGCAATACCCGATGTGGAGGACATTCCCTACTCGGCCGCGGAAATCGTCAGTTATGCGACCTTCAACGGCACCGATACCCGGCTCGATCTGCTCGGCGAGCGCTCACTGCAACGCGCGGTCGACATCCTCAGGAATCACCCCGACGCCGACCCGGAGGTGTTCCACGACACGCTGCTGGAGCTCGGCGACTGGCACCAGCTCGCGAGTCAGCACCGCACGGCGCTGCGCGTTTACCGCCAGCTTTGGCGCCAACTCAGCACGGACGAACCGACTGCTGAAGTGGCCCGCAACCTGGAGCTCCTGAGCAACCCGTCCGCGCTCATCGCGCGTCACCGCACGGGCGTTCGCTTGCGCCGGCCTCCCGCCGATGTCGAGCGCTACCAGCAGTACACGGTCGATCTCAAGTACAGCGTCACGCGCGAAGGGCGCGTCAAGGACATTGCGGTCATCGAGTCGAACGCGCCAAGAGACATCGAGATCAAGGTGGCGCGCGATCTCAAGCAGACCCGCTACCGGCCGCGTTTCCTCGACGGCGAACCGGTCGATACCGCTGACCTTCATCACCGCCAGAACTCCTACAGCCCACGCCCTGTGAAGGCCAACGCCAACACGCAGGTCGCGGCCAAGTGACGCTGGGCTGAGACTCCGGGCGCGACATCGTGAGGAAGGGCGCGCAGCGGTTTTCTCGCGCAAACGTTACAAGAGCCTGGAGCAACGATTACATCGGGCCTCCAGGGGATTACGTAGGCGATTGGACGGGACAGCGTCTCGGCGTACGGTGCCGCGATGACGATCCATCCCTCCCCGCCATGCTCCACGCGGTCGAAACACACCTGCGTGCTCACGGAAGTGCGGTCCGGCGGCATGGTAATTGCTTGCAGTGCGTGTAGCTCTCGCTGAGGCCGGTGCCGCGGGCGCGTCGTTCCCTGCGCACCGCCAGCCAATCGCGAAAGGTACGGAGACCGCTCAATGGATACCGCCGTCAGCACGTTGTTCGGCTTCAACAAGCCGGAAGTGGCCGTCCTCATCCCGTGCTGCAACGAAGCCGCGACCATCGCCAAGGTCGTGAGCGATTTCGCCCACGCCCTTCCGGACGCGCTCATCTATGTCTACGACAATAACTCCACCGACGCGACGGCAGCCGAGGCCCGCAAGGCCGGCGCCATCGTGCGTCACGAGGCGCAACCCGGCAAAGGCAATGTCGTGCGACGCATGTTCGCGGACGTCGACGCCGACGTGTTCGTGCTCGTGGACGGCGACGACACCTATGACGCCAGCGCCGCGCCCGGTCTCATCCAGCGGTTACTCTCGGGTTGCTTCGACATGGTCAACGCCGCGCGCATCGCGACCAGCGAGGAGGCGTATCGCCCGGGACATCGCTGGGGCAACGCCTTCCTCACCTCGGTGGTGGCATGCACATTCGGCAAGCGCATCTCGGACATGCTGTCCGGATATCGCGTGTTCTCGCGCCGCTTCGTGAAGTCATTTCCGTTGCTGTCGTCCGGGTTCGAGGTCGAAACCGAACTGACCGTGCATGCACTCGAGCTGCGGTTGCCGATCGCGGAAGTCGCGGTGCGCTACCGAGAACGGCCCGAGGGCTCGACCAGCAAGCTGCGCACCTATCACGACGGGCTGCGCATCCTGAGAATGATCGTGCGCCTCATCAAGGAGGAGAAGCCGTTGCCGTTCTTCACCTTCTTCTTCCTGCTGCTCGCGAGTCCGCCTCGGTCATCATCGAGATCCCGGTGATCCTGACGTTCCTCGAGACGGGCCAGGTGCCGCGCGTGCCGACCGCGGTCCTGGGCACCGGCATGATGCTGCTGGCATTCCTGTCGCTCACCTGCGGACTGATTCTCGACACCGTGACCCGCGGCCGTATCGAGCTCAAGCGGCTGCAGTACCTGCGCACGCCGCTCTTCACCGCCACGTTGCGCGCTACGCCGAGCGGAGCCGAAGACCGGCGCATGTTGCGCTGAGCGACGCGCACTCATGTTGCGACAATTTGCGCTGTTCGCGCTCGTCGGCGGCGCCGGGTTCGTCGTCGACGCAAGCGTGCTGGTGTTTCTCGTCGATGTGCTCGACGTCAATGTGTACGCCGCGCGCGTCGTATCGTGGCTGGTAACCGTCACCTTCACCTGGCGCCTGAACCGCAGTATCACGTTCAGGAGCGCAGACAGGCACGGGGCCTGGCAGCAGTGGCTTAGGTTTGTGGCCGCCAATTTCGGCGGCGGCCTCATCAACCTCACCGTCTCCACGTTGCTGATCGCCGTGGCCGATTTCGCACCCGTACCGGCGGTCGCGTGCGGCGCGCTCAGCGGGCTCCTGTGGAATTTTGTGTCCTCGAGACGACTGGTGTTTGTGGCCCGACCGGTTGGCAGGACCGACACCGTAGCGCCGCCGGAGTCCCCGCTGGACACGCCCGTCGACCGACGGGAATGTCACTAGCGCAAGACCAGCCATGGAACGCAGCGCTCCTGCCAGCACGAACCGAACACTGCTGCTGCTGTTCCTCGCAGCGCTCGCGGTACGAGCCGCGATGGCGTTATGGCTGCCACAGGAAGTGATCTGGCCCGACGGTGTCCGCTACGAAAAGATCGCGATGAATCTCCTCGAGGGCAGGGGCTTTGGGGACGTGGTGGACAATCGTCTGTCCGTCCCGACGCAACCGCTGCTCATCGCCGCGGTGTACAGCGTCTTCGGCAAGAGCTACCTGGCGCTGCGTCTCGTGAGCGCCGTGATCGGGGCCGCGTCCTGCGTCGTTGGCTTTCTGCTCGCGCGCACGCTGTTCGGCTCCATCGCTGCCACTTTCGCCGGTCTCATGCTCGCGTTCTACCCGCACCTGGTATACCTGTCCGCGCTGTTCGAGTACCCGCAGACGCTCGCGATCCTGCTCGTCGGCCTGTTTCTTCTCGTGTGGGTGAGGCTTGCGGACGACCCGAGAGTCGCGCCCCGCTTCCTGGCAGGCACGCTGCTCGGCGCGCTGATTCTCACGCTGCCGTCGCTCCTGATCTTCGCGCCCGTCTTTCTCTTGCTGCTCTACTCGCGCGACGCCACTTGGCGGCGCAACACCGCCTTTGTCGCTGCGGCGATCGCCGGGCTCGCGCTGACTGTCGGTGCATGGACCTGGCGCAACTACGCCGCTTACGGACACGTGATCGTCGTGAATGCAGCCTCGGGCGTGAATTTCTGGGTGGCGAACAACGAGACCTACGCTCGTTACGGCAAGCCCGCTGTCGTCCCCGCCTGTGCGGAGGGATACGAGCAGACGCGCTACTGCCAGGAACACCGCGCGGTGATCGAAGAGCTGCAGCGACGCGATCTCGCCGGCACGACGGCGGTGCTCGAGCACGAGCGCCTGGCATGGGAGCACGGCGTCAGGTACATGCGCGAGAGCCCGCTGGAGTTCGCGGTTCTTGCAGTGAAGAAGTTCGTGCGGCTCTGGAGCCCGTGGCCGGATGCCGTGCATACCGGCGCGGCACGGGGAGGCGCGTGGCGCGACGTGATCTCGGCACTTGCCTATCTGCCGATACTGCTGCTCGCCGGCGTAGGGTTGTTCATCACCGCCAGGGAGAGTGCACGCAGGCTCTTGCCCATCTATGCGTTCATGGTGATGTTCGTCGCCCCGTTCGCGATCTTCCTGCCGACGATGCGCTACCGGTTGCCGATGGACTTTCTGCTGATCCTGTTCGCCGCTGTACCGCTCGCACGCCTGTGGGCCATGGTCGTGGAGACTCGCAGACGGCGCCGACCGGCACCTCTCGCGAGCACGCGGCGGCTCGACTCGAAGATCGGGTGAGGCGGCCGTCGCCTCGACACGCCGCTCGCGTACTCACATCTGGCTGGAATGGTCGGGGTGACAGGATTTGAACCTGCGACCTATACGTCCCGAACGTAGCGCTCTACCAGGCTGAGCTACACCCCGACTCTTGGAAGGTCTTCGGCCCGTGGAGACCCACGCGCGAAGAGGCGGCGAAGTGTACTGAAGCCCCTCTGGGCCTTCAATGACTTCCGAATGCCGGGTGATCAGGACGTGGGGACGCCCGGATTCTCATCTCTCTCGGCAGGCTCACGATGGCCTCCAGGCCGCCTTTCGGCGTGTTGCGCAGCACGACTGTGCCGCCATGCGCCTGCGCAATATCCCGCGCGATCGTGAGGCCGAGACCCGTGCCGCCGCTGTCACGGCTGCGTGAGGACTCCAGGCGGAAGAAGGGCTCGAACACCTGCTCGAGGCTGGCCTCGGGAATACCGGGTCCATCGTCGCGGATGCGGATCACGAGTTCCGCGCCATCCTCGAGCACGACATGGGCGCGCGTGCCGAACTTCACCGCGTTGGCGATGAGATTGCTGAGGCAGCGCTTGAGCGCCCGCGGCTTGCCGAGAATCGGCTGGCGCGCTCGTCCCTCGAGCGTGACGTTCGCTCCCATCTCGGTGAATTCCGTGCGTAGCGTCGCGAGCAACGCCTCGATATCGGTGAGCTCCAGAGTCTCGTCGTCGTCGACGCCTTTGAAGAGCCCGAGCGCGCTGGCGACCAGGTTTTCCATCTCGTCGAGATCGGCGGCGAAGCGGCCCCGCTGTCCGGGATCATCGAGCGTCTCGACGCGCAGCTTGAGTCGAGTCAGGGGTGTGCGCAGGTCGTGCGACATGGCGGCGAGCACGCGAGTGCGGCTGTCAAGGTAGCGCAGCAATCGATCCTGCATGGTGTTGAACGCGCGCGTCGCGTCGCGGATCTCGCGCACCCCTCTTTCGGGAACCGGCGGATGGTGGACACTGCGGCCAATGGCATCGGCCGCCTGGGCGAGGTCTGACAGCGGCCGCGTGATGCTGCGCGTCACCAGGTAGAGCACGACCGCGAGCACGAGCGTCAGGATCGCGAGCTGGGTGAAGAGCGGTATCGGCAGCGGCGGCTCGCGTCGCGGCGGCGAGACTCTGAAGACGACGTCATCGCCGTCGGGAAGCGTCACGGTGATATCGAGCAAGTCCGGTCCACCTTCGGGGCCCGGCGGCGGGCCGCGTTCACCGTGATCGGGCGGTGGCGGTCCCATGGGATCGGACATTGCGAATCCGTCGTGCCGATCCGATGGAGGAGGACCGGGTGGTCGCCCGCGCGGCATGACGAGGCGTATCACCCTGCTTGCGCCGTGCCGCGCACGCTCGACGGACACGCGGTAGTCGCTCCCGAGCCGTTCGCTCAACTCGCTCGTGAACGAGCGACTGATGGCGGCCAGGTCAGGCGCGCGCGGCGGCGGCCCGGGATCGAAGCGTCCTGAGCCGGCGATCAGTGTCGGTGCGGCCGCCAAGCGTACGATCTCCAGCGCACGTGCGTCTGCTTCCATCTCCGCGAGCCCGGTCGCTACTTCCGCGATGCGGCGCGACGTGTCGCCCACACCGCCCACGCGCATGGAGAGCTCGCGACGGTCCTCGATGACCAGCACTACGATGACGATCAGCGTGACGCCGACCGCCGCGAGGAGCGAAGCAAATAGCCGGCCGAACATCGACTGGGGCAAGAAGGTCACGGGGAGGCGCGCACGCGATCATTCACTCTGCACCGGAACGCCGATGACGTAGCCCTCGCCGTAGACGGTCTTGATGATCTGCGGCGCGCGCGCATCGTCACCCAATATCTGCCGCAAGCGACTGATGCGAACGTCGACGCTGCGGTCGAAGGGATCGAGGTCGCGGCCGCGCATCAGCTCCATGAGCTGGACGCGCGAGAGCACACGTGTGGGGTGTGCGAGCAGGACCGCAAGCAGGCGGTACTCGGCCCCGCTCAAGGAGATCGAGTCGCCCTCGCGCGTGAGAGTGCGCGCGGTGGTGTCGAGGCGCCAGCCTGCGAAGGCATAGGCGCGCACTTGCGAGGTACTCGGATCGCGGGGCGCGTGGGCTGCGCGCCGCAACACTGCTCTGATACGGCTCAGCAGCTCGCGCGGGTTGAAAGGCTTCGGCAGATAGTCATCCGCGCCGAGCTCGAATCCAAGGATGCGATCGACCTCATCGCCGCGCGCGGTCAGCATGATGATCGGCACCTGCGAGTTGGCGCGCAGGTCGCGGCACAGCTTGAGGCCGTCTTCCCCCGGCAGCATGACATCGAGCACGATCAGGTCGGCGGGCGTGCGCTCGAGCGCGCGGCGCATCTCCTTGCCGTCGGCCGCGCTCGTGGCACGCAGGCCGTTCTTCTCCAGGTAATCGCTCAGGAGGTTGCGAATCTCGCGATCGTCATCGACGACGAGTACGTGCGGGCGCTCGTCCGTGGCCATGGCGCTCTTATAGCAGAAGGAATGCGGCCGGGTGACTTGCACGTCGGTATTGAACGACAGGGCTCAGCCCCTGCGCCCGGCTAAGTTGTAACGAATTGTAGGAAGGCGCCGCAGCGGCACTTTCCGTTACATATCGACAAATCTGCGCGTCAGTTCGAGTGCAACGATGCCGTCCGGATCACGCCATCGCGGCATTTTCACTGAGGAGAGGAATCATGGCATCGACGGTTACGCGCGATATTCGAATGGACAGGCGCAGGGTGTTGGGCACGTTGGGTGCCCTGACGCTCGTGAGTTGCGGTGGTGGTGGCAGCTCGAGCACCGGCTCATCGAGCACAGGAGGTGGCGGTTCGGGGCTGTCCTGTGTCGTGACGCCATCCGCAACCGAGGGACCCTACTTTGTGGACGAGGGGCTGAACCGCTCCGACCTGACGTCAAGTACCACGCGCTCCCAGGTAGTCACTGGCCTGCCGCTCGCCCTGCAGGTCGGCGTCTACCGGGTGAGCAACAACGCCTGCTCCGTGCTCGAGGGCGCACAGGTCGATGTCTGGCACACGGATACGGCGGGCGTCTACTCCGACGTGCAGGCGCAGAACACGGTAGGCCAGACATTCTTGCGCGGCTACCAGCTCACCGATGCGACGGGTGCGGCGAACTTCACGACGATCTACCCCGGCTGGTATCCGGGCCGCACCACGCACATCCACTTCAAGGTGCGCAGCGGCAACTTCGAGTTCACCTCGCAGTGGTTCATGGATGACAACGTCACCGACCTGGTGTACTCCGCGTCTCCCTACGCGGCGTACGGCGCGCGCAATACGCGCAACAGCAACGACGGGATCTACAACGGCTCGCTGTTGCTCACTCTGGCGCGCGACAGCGCGAACGTGGGGTACGTCGGCTCGTTCACGCTCGGCCTGCAGTTCTGACGAAACCGGGGCGCCATCGACGGCGCCCCGGCCTTGCGCAATTAGTCCTCGACGGGCGCGGAATCCTCGGGCGTGGGCCGATGCGGCCCGCTGCGCCGCTCCTTCATCAACGACTGGAACTTCTGCAGCTGCTCCTCCGTGAGGACTGGCCTCAGTTGCTCGAGCGTTTCCTGCTGCATCTGTTCGTGACGTTGTCGCATCTCTTCGTGACTCGGGCGCTCGCCAGAGGCGTCCGCCTGCTCGCGAGCGGCACGCATCTTTTCGTGTTGCGCCTCCAGGATCCGCTCGACCTCACCTTTCTGGTGGTCGTCGAGTCCGAGGTCGCTCGCCAGGCGCTCGATCGGTGGGCGGTGCCCGTGCGGTGACGAACCCGGTTGCTCGGCCGATGCACTCGTGGCTGCAAAGCCGAGGACGCTGACAATCAGGATGGTTGATCTCATGACAGACTCCACATGTTTAGGAGTCGCCAGACTAGTCGTCACGGGGCGAGTCGCCCGGTAAGCAATTGTTACCAACTGTCCGACACGGACAGCGGCGTTTACACGGGCGCCACCGACGTTTAGCGTAGGGCATGCGAGTTCTCGAGGTCGGAGCAGGATCATGATCAGGAAACGTTTGGAGCCCATTCATGTCGATCGGCGCCGGGTGCTCGAAGGACTGGGCGCGCTCACCCTCACGGGATACGCCGGGCGCTGTCTCGGTGCCGGCGCTGCCGACTCGAGCACTGCACCCTCATGCGTCGTGACGCCGACCGCGACCGAAGGACCGTTTTTTGTGGATGGCACGCTCAATCGTTCTGATTTGACCGCCGGCGCCCGTGGGCCTGCTGTCGCGGGCGGCATGCCGCTTGCTCTGAACGTCAGCGTCTACCGGGTGAGCGGTACAGCCTGTGCGCCTCTCGTTGGAGCGCAGGTGGATCTTTGGCACTCGGGTATCGACGGCGCCTACTCCGAAGGCACGCGCGACGAAAGCTACCTGCGCGGCCACCAGCTCACCGACTCGACCGGCGCGGCGCACTTTACGACCATCTACCCGGGCTGGTACCGCGGCCGCACGCCGCACATCCATTTCAAGGTGCGCGGCGAAAGGTTCGAGTTCACCTCACAGTGGTACTTCGACGATGCGATCTCCGACAAGGTGTTCGCCGTCGAACCGTACAGTCGCCGTGGCACGCGCACGCGGCGCAATGGCAGCGACTTCCTGTTCGAGCGCCGCTTGCTGCTGGCTCTCGAGCAGAACGACCTCGGGCCTGGCTATCTGGGCGCGGCTTCGATCGGCCTCAAGATCTGAGCTGAACACCCGCGCCAATACTGCCGTCCTCAGTCTTCCGGGGCGCTGGGCGCCGAGAATATCGAGGCCGGCGCGACCGGCTCGTCCGGTGCAAGCGGCCGGCCGAGCGGCACGAAGAGCGCGCTCGGATATTTGCGATCGTGGTACAGCGTGACCGTGACCGTGCGCGCGTCCTTCATCGATTCCGCCGCCACCTCGCCACCCGCGTTGTAGTTCTTCTCGATGAAGATCGAATTGATGGGCCCGATCACCAGCCGCAGGCGGCTGCCTTTCTTGATCTCCGCGACACGAAGGTGAAGCGCTCGAAGTCGTAGCGCAGCGGCGCTTTCGTCGCGATGAGCTTGGGCTCGCGCAGGCTCTCGCGATAGCGGGCACGGATCACGTCCGCAGTGAGCGGAATGCTGCTGCCGTCGATGCGGATCTCGAACACATTCACCGCGAAGTCCGTGTCGGGCTGGTCGATCGCGATCCACGCGGAGAGCTTGAAGAAGCCGCTGACCTCGGTGTCGCGCTCGAACGGCGCCGTGTGATAGATGAGCTGCTTGCCGCGTGATCGCGTGGAGCAGGCGCTGATCGGTGAGGAAGTCCTCGGGACCTTCGGCTTCCAGTTTCGCGAAGCGTCATCGCGCGGATCGTAGACGTATCGATCCGGCTTCGCCTTTCGCCGGCGCTGCGCCGAGCGAGCCGGAGTGAAACAGGTCGTCGGCGTTCGCGGCCGAATCGAGGTAGTAGGGGCGCGACTCGGCGGTCACCGCCTCGAGCGTGTCGGCGTAGCGCCACTTGTCCGCGTCCATCACGTAGTACGCGACCTGGTTCGGCAGGAACTCCGGCTTCGGCTCGCCGCTGCATCGTCCACGCCGTACCACTCCAGGTGCAGCTTCGGCAGATCGACGAGGCTCGCCGGACCGAACGTGAGTCCGCCGAACTCCGCCTGCGGCGTGCGCGTGCCGGCGTGATCCCACGGGCCGATGATGAGGTAGTGTCGCGCTCTGCCCTCCGGCAGTCGGCGTTCTTCATGTACTGGCGGTAGTGCTCGATCGCGCCCGGCTGATCGCCGTCGTAGCTGCCCGGTGATCGTCAGGATCGGAATCGACAGCTTCGCGTACTGCTCCGCGGTCGGGTTGTAGCTGTCCCAGTATGCATCCACGCGCGGATGCGCCACCCACTCCTGGAAAGTCGGCGAAGGATTGCCGACGATGCTCGTCGAAGTCCTTGAACGGCGCCCCGACTCGAACCACTCGCGGTTCTTCGCGCGCCAGAACTTGTCGTCGCCGAAGATGCGATCCTGCGACGCGTGGCCGCTGGTGAACGTCAGCCATTGCATGTCGTACGGTGATAGAAGATGTTGCCGCGCATCGGGAAGTCGATGCCGGCGTACGGCGAGGCGACCGGGCACGATCGTCGCGAGGTGCGGCGGAAATTCCGTCGCCGTCACCCATTGGTCGTAGCCCGCATACGAGCCACCCCACATCGTGACCTTGCCGTTGCAATACGGCTGCTGGCGAGCCACTCGACCACGTCGTGGCCGTCGCGCGCTTCCTGCAGGAAGCGGCCGGAACTCGCCTTCGGAGTTGCCGCGACCGCGCACGTCGACGGTCAGGAACGGATAGCCGTGCGCGGCGAAGTACATGCCGCGATCGTGATAGCTCTGCGAGATGTACGGCGTCAGCGTGAACACGCACGGCGCCGGCTCCTTCTGCTCGCGCGGCGTGTACACCGTCGCGTTCAACTGCACGCCATCGCGCAGCGGTATCTTCACGCCCCACTGGAACTCGACCTTGGAGGCATCAGGAGCTGCCGGATTCTCCGCCGCGACGGCGGTGAATGCCAGCAGGTACAGCGCCACGAGAACCCTGCGCACGGTGGGACTCCTCTTGGTTTTCGTTGCCGGCAGAATCGCCCGGCCAGGCCCGCAGCGTCAACGCGAAGATGCCGAACGGCGGACGCCCGTTGAGACATTGCCCGTCCCGCAGTTTGCTGGTTTACTGCCCGCATGAGCGATGCGAGCGTCCGTCAACGCCCCCAGATGGCCCCTGGAACCGACCAGGACGGCTTCAGCCTTCCTGCCTGGATCTATCACGACCCGGAATTCTTCGACGTCGAAAAACAGGCCATTTTCCGCACCAGCTGGCAGCTCGTGTGTCACCTGAGCGATATCCCCAAGGCGGGCGACTATCACCTGTTGGACATATTGGGCGAGTCGGTGATCGCGCTGCGCGGGGAGGGCGGCGCGGTGCGCGCGTTCTACAACGTTTGCCGGCATCGTGCATCGCGCCTGCTCGACGCGCCGAAAGGGCACTGCGGCAAGCGCATCACCTGTCCGTACCACGCATGGACCTACGCGCTCGACGGGCGCCTGGTCGGCGTTCCCTATCGCGACAAGTTCCAGGGGCTCGACGTCTCGCGCCACGGCCTGGTACCGCTCGAGCACGAAGTGTGCATGGGATTCGTGTTCGTGCGCTTCGAGCCCGGCCTGCCGAGCGTGCAGGAAATGATGGCGCCGTATGCGGCCGAGATCGCCCCGTACCGGCTCGAGGAAGTCGTGCCGCAGGGTCGTGTCACGTTGCGCACGCGCAAGGTCAACTGGAAGAACGTCGCCGACAATTATTCGGACGGGCTGCACATCAACGTCGCGCATGCCGGTCTCACGCGGCTCTTCGGCGACAAGTACCGCATCGAGGCGCAGCACTGGGTCGACAAGATGTGGGGACCCATTCGCGCAGCGGCGTCGTCGAGCGCCTCGGAGCGGATGTACCAGCAACTTCTCGACAAGGTCGAGCACCTGCCGCCCGAGCTGCAGCGCCAATGGACGTACTACAAGTTATGGCCGAACGTCGCGCTCGACCTCTATCCCGACCAGGTCGACTTCATGCAGTTCATCCCGGTGTCTGCAAACGAGACGATCATCCGCGAGATGGCGTATGTCCATCCCGACTCGCGCCGCGAGATGCGTGCGATGCGCTATCTCAACTGGCGCATCAACCGGCGCGTCAACATCGAGGACAAGACGCTGATCGAGCGCGTGCAGTCGGGAATGAATTCGAGCAGCTACACGGTCGGCCCGTTGAGTGACGGCGAGGTGTGTCTGCGCAGTTTCGCGCGGCGTATGCGCGCGCTGATTCCCGAAAGCCAGCTGCATCGCGCGCCCGCGCAGGGCTGGAGCGCGCAGAAGCGCGCCAGGGCCGTCCCTGTCTGAGCCGTTCGTGCGCAGTGCCTTTAGCTGCTGCATGCGCGTGATTGGCGCGGTTGCCATCGCCGTCTTTTCGTTGGGTACAGAACGCGCGATGGCTGATCCGGAGTCAACGCCGGAATCCGTCCAGCAATCCGTCCAGCAACCTCCTTCCACTTCCAGTGATACCGAACTCGAAACCGTCACGGTCGAGGCCAGGAGGCGAATTCAGGAACAGATCAGCCAGTATGTCTCGTCGATTACGCTTCCCGCGAAGCACGAGTCCCTGGCCCGCTGGCAAGTACCGGTATGCATTGCTGCCGCGGGTCTCCCGCGCGCTGGAAGCGATTTCGTCCGGCAGCACTTGTCTCAGGTCGCGAGGGACTCAGGCGTCGCGCTGGCTCCGCAAGAGTGTTCCCCAAACTTCCTGGTCGTGGTGACGCCGGAACCGGAGGAGCTGTTGAAGCGGTGGTGGGCGGAGGACCACGGATTGTTCAATCGTGACAGGGGAGTGGGCGGCGTGAACCGCATGATTGATACGGCCCAGCCAGTACGCGTTTGGCACAACGTATGTTCCGCGCCCCCGGGGTTGCCGAGAGACTTCCAGATGCGCGGAACCCCGGATTGCAACAAGGGCACAATGTCGGGATCGAGACTCTCCTGGTCGTCGGTCAGAGCGATCTATTCCGCCATCGTGGTCGTAGATCTCGCGGACATCGACGGCCTGACTTACGGACAGGTCGCGGATTACATCGCCCTGGTCGGCCTTGCTCAGATTCGCGAGAACCCGGAGCTCGGCGATGCTTCCACGATCCTGTGCTTGTTTGCAGCATGCGCGGCACCAAAGCCGCAGGGACTGAGCACCTGGGATCAATCGTTTCTCAAGCGCCTTTACGACACTACTTCGAGCAATGTGATGCAGATTTCTCAGATCAAGACAAGGATGGGGCAGGACCTCATCCGCTAGAGCTCGCTGCATGGCGCGTCGGCGTGCGATGCATTGCCCTGCGCGAAGCGCGCCAAGGCCGTTCCCGCCTGACACAGGAGCCTGTCCCTCCTACCTTGCGTGCAGCTCGAGCACGTCGCCGTCGCTGACGCGATGCTCGGGCCCCACCTGCTGACCATCGAATGCACCGCTTCCCCACAAGCGCGCGAACTTGAGCGTGTGTGCAACGTCCTGGTGCACGAGGCGCGCGACGTCGAGCACCGTGCCGTCACGCCTCACCGTGAAGGGTCGCGTTCGATCGGCGGGCCGTCCGGGCACCTTCGTGTAGACGCGCTGGATTCCCAGTGCTGCGAACAGGAACGGCGCAAGCTGCTCGAGGCCATGCCCGGTGTGCGCCGAAGTCGTGATGGCGGGAAAGCGCACACCCGTCAACTCTTCGAGCACGCCGGCTTCACCGGGATCCGGATCGAGATCGCTCTTGTTGGCGATCAGTACCGTGGGCAGATGAACGCGGAACGGGTCGGGTATCTGCTCGACTCCGCCTTCATCCCGACCCGCGGTTGACACCTGAGGACCATCGAAGCCCGGCCAGCTTTCGCTCAGTGTGACCTTGCGCCTGGCGATCTCGGCGCGAAGGGCGAGCAGTTGTTCGACGCAGGCGGGATCGGCGAGATCGACCACCAGCCAGGCGGCATCCGCGGCTTGCAGAATTCCCGCCAGCCACGGATCCACGTGCTCGGCGGATATCGGCGGCAGGTCGACGAGCTGAAAGGCAATGTCCTCGAAGGGCAGCATTCCCGGCAGCGGCTCGTGCGTCGTGTAGGGGAACGGTCCGATCTCAGCGTGCGAGCCCGTGAGCCGCGCGTGCAAACTCGACTTACCCGAGTTCGGTGGACCGATCAGGCAAACCTGCGCGGCTCCTTCGTGACGCACGGCGCGGCTCTGGCTGCTGCGCGCCGGGCCTTTGTGAGGCGCACCGAGCTCATCCGTCAGCTCCCGGATGCGGGACTTGATATCGGCCTGGATGCGCTCGGTTCCCTTGTGCTTGGGCACCGTGCGCAGCATCTCCCGCAGGCATTCGAGGCGTTCGCGCGGTTCGCGCGCGCTGCGAAAGGCCTGCTCGGCCTTCTTGTATTCCGGAGAGAGATTGGCCGGCATGGCGCGAGCAGCGTACCGCAAACCGGCCGGGTCCCTGTATCGGACACGCCTGGGGTCAGAATGAATTCTGACCCCGCGTTCTTCTTCGGGCGACTGGCGTAGCACGGATGCGCGAGTTTGGTCGTATTTTGCAATGCTATCCTCCTGGCAGGAGCCCGAAATACCAACACTGAGCCGGGCTCCAGGGGAGATACGCGTGCACACGCGCTCTGACTTTGCGTTCCAAGCCGGACGCATGCGCCGCTTCTGGCTGATCCTCATCGCGCTCGTCGTGCTGCTGGGCGTCCTGTTCTGGCCTGCGCTGGCGTCGTGGCCGAAGCGCCATGAGATTGCGCCGCCCGTGGCGTTGCGCGCCGCCGTCCCCGATCGTGCGACCTGGTCATCGCCAGGCGGGTCGCCCGGCGGTGGCCAGTATTCGAGCCTTGCCCAGATCACGCGCGAGAACGTGGGCACGCTGCGCCCGGCGTGGACTCATCGGAGCGGTGATTTCGCACCGGTCGATGGACCCGACGGTGGCACGGCTTACGAGCCGACTGCCATCCTTGCGAACGGAACGCTCTATTACTGCACGCCCTTCAACCGCGTCTTCGCGCTCGACCCGGTGAGCGGCGTCGAGCGCTGGGTGATCGACCTGTTCGCGGTCACCGGCACCAAACGCGAGATCGGCACGTGCCGCGGTGTGGCCTATTGGGAAGCAGCCACACCGTCCGGTGGCGCCTGTGAGCGGCGTCTCTTCAAAGGTGACTTCACCGGACGGGTGTTCGCGATCGACGCTGACACCGGCAAGTTGTGCGAGGACTTCGGCACCGGCGGCTTCGTCGACCTCAACACCTTCGAGAACCACGGGCAGGGGCGGGTATCGATTACCTCACCGCCCTCGATCTACAACGATCTCGTGATCACGGGCAGCCTGGTTCCGGACAACTTCACCACGGACACCGCGGACGGGATCGTGCGCGCGCTCGATGTGCGCACGGGCCGCGAAGTCTGGAATTTCAATCCGATTCCGGAGGCGCTGCGTGCGGTCACGGGCGGCGCCAATGTGTGGACATTGACGTCGGTCGACACGGCAAACGGCATCGTCTATCTGCCGACGACGAGCCCGTCAGTCGACATCTACGGTGGGCATCGGACCGCGGACATCCCACTGGCCAGCGCCGTGGTCGCGCTCAAGGCCGAGAGCGGCGAGGTCCTGTGGAAGTACCAGGTGGTGCATCACGATCTCTTCGACTACGACCTGCCTGCGCAACCCATGCTGCTCGACCTGCAGCGTGGCGAGGCGACCGTGCCCGCCGTCGTGCAGATCACCAAGATGGGATTTGCGTATGTGCTGAACCGGATCACGGGCGAACCGCTGTTTCCGATCGAAGAGCGGCCGGTGCCCGTGAGCGACATCCCGGAAGAACGCAGCGCGCCGACGCAGCCCATCCCGCAGCTGCCCGAACCGTTCACGCGCCAGACACTCACGCGCGAGGAGGTCTTCGGGCTCACCTGGTTCGATCGCGCCGCGTGTCGCAGGCAGTTCGACTCTGCCCGCTACGAAGGCATGTTCACGCCTTCGAGCCTCAAGGGCTCACTCATCATCCCCGCGATGTCCGGTGGCGGAACGTGGGGAGCCGCAGCCGTCGATCCCGCCCGGCAGGTGTTGATCGTGCGGGCGCAAAACGTCGCCAGCATCATGCGACTCGTGCCGGTGCCCGAGGGCGAGGAGCACATCGAGGGCGGTCGTCTCGATTTCCTGACGCGCCCGCTGCACGGCACGCCGTATCGCATGACCGGCGAAGTCTTTCTGTCGCCGCTCGGCGTTCCGTGCGTTCCGCCGCCATGGGGCGAACTCACTGCGCTCGACCTCGTCACGGGCAAGACGTTGTGGCGCCGGCCGCTCGGCCATGTGGACCGCGGTGTCATCCGCAGTTTCGACGCGTGGGGATCGCCGGGGTACGGCGGGCCACTCGATCACCGTGAGTGGCCTGATCTTCGTCGGCGCGACGTTCGACTCGCGCTTCCGCGCATTCGACATCGACGACGGCCGGCTCCTGTGGGAGACCACCGTGCCCGCACCTGCCATAGCGGTGCCGATGACCTATGAGGCGGATGGTCGCCAGTATGTCGTCATCGCCGCCGGCGGGACCGCCTACGGCGACGACAAGCTCGCCGACGCCCTCGTGGCGTTCGCGTTACCGGCGACGGAGCGATAAGGTATAAAAGGCGACCCGCGGCAGCCTGAAGACTGGTCACCCACGCGGGCAAGTGACGTTCATCAAACGGCAGGAGATCACATGAGCGTGCAGGCACCCAATGCCGAGCGGCAGATCTGGATCTACACGCAGATGCTGCGCGTTCGCGAGTTCGAAGAGCGCGTCAAGCGCACCTTCACCGATCACGTGGGCGTGATTCGCGGCCATACGCACCTGGCCGACGGCGCTGAGGCCTCGATCGTCGGCTCGCTCGCTCACTTCCGCCCCGGCGATGCCGCGCTTGCCACCTATCGCTGTCACGGCTACCCGATCGTGCTGGGCAGCGACCCCAAAGCCGCGATGGCCGAGATCTACGGGCGCGCTGACGGGCTCTGCAAGGGCTTGGGCGGTTCCATGCATCTCACCGACGTCAAGCGCGGGTTCCTCGGCACTTCGGGGATCGTCGGCGCGGGTATTCCGCACGCGGCAGGCGCCGCGTGGGCCGCGCAGATCCGCAAGAAGAGCGAGGTGGTGTTCTCCTTCTTCGGCGACGGCGCTTCGAAGCAGGGCGCCTTTGCCGAGACGCTCAACATCGCTTCGCTGTGGAAGCTGCCGGTGATCTTCGTGATGGAGAACAACGGCTACAACGTCGTCACGACCACGGCCCAGGAGGATGCGAATGCTGCGGCAGGCGAGCCGCTGTCGATCAAGGCGAAGGCCTTTGCCATGCCGGGCGTGACGGTCGACGGGTTCGATCCGCTCGCTGTACATGCAACCGTCGGTACGGCGGTCGAGCGCGCGCGCGAGGGCGGCGGCCCGACCCTGGTCGAGTCCAAGGTCTACCGTCTCTCGGCACACGGCAACATCATCGCGCCGCCGGGCGTGCCGCTGCACTATCCGGAGCACGAGGCGATCACCGTGTTCGGCAAGCGCGAGGAGTACGAGGCGGCGCTGCGCGGCGACCCCGTGCCGCGTTTCCGCGGCATCCTCGTCAAGAGCGGCGTGCTCAACGCGGGCCAGGCCGACGAGATCGCGAAGAAAGTCGCAGCGGAAATGCAGACGGCCGTGGACTTCGCACTCAAGAGCCCGTTCCCCAAGCTCGAGTCTGCGCTCGAGAACGTCTACGCCTAGGTCGCAGGAGACGCTCAAATGGCAAACCTTCCGTTCATCGCTGCGATCGACGCCGGTATCCACCAGGAAATGCGGCGCGACCCGAGCGTGCTGTACTTCGGCCAGAACATGGCCACGACCGAGAACCACGACTTCGTCAAGGCGTACGGGCACGACCGCGTGCGCGTCACACCGATTTCCGAGACCGCGGAAATCGGGATCGCGATCGGCGCCGCGATGGCGGGCCTGCGCCCCGTCGTCGAGCTCTACATGGCCGAGTTCATGCTCGTCGCGATGGACCAGGTCGTGAACGAGGCGCCACGCTTTCGCTACATGTCCGGCGGACAGGTGAAGGTGCCGCTGGTGCTCAAGGCCGGGTTCGGTTTCGCCTGCGGTTGGGCCGGACAGCACACGGGCTCCCTCACCGCGCTGTTCATGGGCGTTCCGGGTCTCAAGGTCGTCGTGCCTTCCACCGCGGCCGATGCCAAGGGACTGATGGCGACCGCGATCCGCGATGACAACCCGGTCGTCTTCCTGCACCACTACCTGCTCACGCTCGAGCACGGCGAGGTGCCCGACGGCGAGCATCTCGTTCCGTTCGGCAAGGCCGAGATTCGTCGCGCCGGGCGGCGATGTCACGATCGTCGCCACCGGCTGGATGGTGCTGCGCTCGCTTGCCGCCGCTGAAACGCTTGCGAAGGAAGGGATCCAGGCCGAAGTGATCGATCCGCGCACGGTGGCGCCGCTCGATCTCGACACGATTCTCAAGTCAGTGGCCAAGACCGGGCGACTGGTGCTGGTCGACCAGGCGCCGCGACACGCCACGGTGGCGGGCATCATCGCTGGCGATGTCGCCGAGCACGGTTTTTCGTCGCTGAAGGCGCCGATCATTCAGGTCATTGCCCGCGACGCGACCGTGCCCTACAGCGAACCGCTCGAGGCCTACGTGATCCCGGACGAAGAGCGCATCGTCGCGGGTGTTCGCAAGGCGCTCCAGGGCAAACGCTAGCGGGAAAATGGGGTCAGACCCCATTGTTCGGTCACCGGGGAAACTAGATCAGCCGAGAATGGGGTCTGACCCCATTTTCCCAGGTACATCCGCATGCACACGATCGCGATGGATCCGGCACTGATCAGCCGCCTGGAGGAGGAGCGTGGCGGCAAGCTCCACATCTTCGATGACATCGACCCGGCGAGAACCGCTCACACGGTGATCGATCTGCAGAACGGTTTCATGGAGCCGGGCGCGCCGGTCGAGGTCCCGTTGGCGCGAGACATCGTGCCGAACGTCAATGCGATCTCAAATGCGGTGCGCGCGGCGGGCGGGACCAATGTCTTCGTGCGCTTCACTACGCCGGCGGATGCCCTGGAGTCGTGGTCGAGCTTTTACCAGCGTTTTCCGGTTCAGGCGCGACGTGCCCATCAGGAGGCTTTCGCGCCGGGAGCACACTATTGGAACTTCTGGCCGCAACTCGACGTGCGCGCCGATGAGCTGCAGGTCGATAAGCGTCGCTTTGGTGCGTTCATTCCGGGAACCTGCGATCTGCACGAGATTCTGCGTGAGCGTGACATCGACACGCTCATCGTCAGTGGAACAGTGACCAACTGCTGCTGCGAGTCCACCGCGCGGGACGCCATGCAGCTCAACTACAAAGTGATCTTCGTGAGTGACGCGACTGCCGCTCTCAGCGATGCCGAGCACAACGCCACGCTCAACAACATGTGCGCACTGTTTGCGGATGTGATGTCGACGGAGGAAGTGGTTCGCGCCCTGCTGCAGGGGGCTCATCGCTGACCGGACGCCCACCTATCGACCGGTGTGCCCTCGAAATCGAAGATCAAAGCGCGCCTTTTTCGCCGGTTGGGCGGGCTGCAAGGTTCGACTGCAGGGTCAAGTGTCGCGTTAGCGCCATAGCCGACGAGATGGTGCCGACCGCGTGCGGTCTCAAGCTGCCTTGGCACAGTGTTCAGACTTTCAGAACTGGCGCGGCGCGGGAATCGCTGGTCTCGTCGTCCGGTCGGGAGGCGATCCACTTTAGAAACTCATCGAGCGCCGGACAGAGAGTTTCTCCCCAGGAGGTCAGGACGTATTCGACCTTCGGCGGGACCTGGTGATGGACAATTCGGCGCACGATCCCGTCGTCTTCCATCTGGCGTAGCTGTTGGGTCAGCATTTTTTGCGAGATCCCGGGAATCGCGCGCTCCAGGTCGGAGAAGCGCATGAGCTGTCCGCCAAACAGGTGAAAGAGGATGGTGAGCTTCCAGCGGCCATCGATAGTCTTGAGGGCTTGCTCGATACCCTTTGCCGCGGAAGAAGGCGTGTGTCCTCGATCCTTACTCTCTGGTAAGTACCTTACTTTTTCGTGGGTTCTTGTCACCGGGCGAGCGTATCCACAACATTCCCCTCAGGCAACGTGGACGCGATTCTGCGCGTATTCGCGCCGGAGGATCTATGGCTCTAGAGCTGCCAATACCCATAGCCGCCTATTTCACAGCCGACCAAGGCGATGGCGAGGGCGTTTCAGAGTGCTTTACGGAGAACGCGGTGGTGAAGGACGAGGGCCACGTTTACACCGGCCGGCGCGCAATCGGGAAATGGAAAGCCGACGCCTCGAAGAAATACCGATACGCGGTCGAACCGCTGGTTTGCGAGCGAAAAGGCACAAAGACGGTCGTGACCTGCAGGCTCACGGGCAGCTTTCCTGGCAGTCCCATTGATCTGCGGTTTTTCTTTGAGCTGGCAGACGACCAGATCGCAGCGTTGGAAATCGCTCCGTAGCGACTACCTGGGGACTGAAGGGGCTGCGTGAGGGACTATTCCACGTGCCACTCGCGCCCTTCGAGAATGTCGACGAGACGCGCGACAAACTCCGCAGCAAGGCGACCGTCGACGACCCGATGATCCACCGTGAGCGTGAGCTCGCAGATCGGTCGCACTTCCGTCCCACCGTTCCTCGGCACCACGCAATCGTGCTGCCTGCCGACCGCGAGGATCGCCGACTGTGGCGGGTTGATGAGCGCCGTGAAGCGGTCCGGTCCGCGGGCGCCGAGGTTCGAAATGCTGAAGGTCGCGCCTTCGAGGTCCTCGCGTTTCAACCGGCCTTTCAGGCCACGTTCGACGAGATCCGTGCGCCGGCGCGCGAGCTCCATCAGTCCGAGTCGTTCAACGTGATGCAGTACCGGGACCAGTAAACCGTTCTCCACGGCCACTACCAGGCCGATGTGTGCGCCGCTCGCCGGCACGATGCGGGCGTCGGGCGAATCCGGGTCTCCCGAGAACGTTGCGTTCAACGCTGGAAGCTCGAGCAAGGTCCGGGCCACGCCTTGCAACAGGAAGTCGTTCACCGAAAGCCTGGGCGACTGCTGCCCCTGCGCGGCAGAGAATTCGGCACGCAGCGCCTGCAGTGTGCTCATGTCTACGGCGCGCTCGACCCAGAACTGCGGAACGGTGGCGTTGCTCAGAGTCATGGCGCGTGCCACGGCGCGCCGCATCGGCGAGAGTCCTCCATCGCCCTGCCCGCGGGGTGCGGGGCTCCGCGTCTCGAGCACCCGCTTCACATCGTCGAGCTGCACGCGCCCGCCCGGTCCGGATCCGGAAACCTGGCCGATATCGACGGCGTGCTCCGCGGCCAGCCGGCGTGCAACGGGAGAGCTGCGGACGCGTTCGACGGCGCGCACATGACGCTTCGGCTCTGACGGCGGCGTGGTCCTGGGCGCGGAAGCAGAAGGCGCCGGCGACGGGCGTGTCGGTTCCGTCTCGCTCGTCTCGATCCACGCGACCGGGTCGCCGACCTTCGCTTCCTGATCGGCTTGCAGCAGGATTTCGACCAGCTGTCCGCTCACGGTCGCTTCGATCTCGACGACGGACTTCTCCGTTTCGAGCTCGAGCAACGGTTCGCCGATCGTCACGGTTTCGCCGACGTTCTTGAGCCAGCGGACCACGCGGGCGGCTTCCATGACCAGCCCGACTTTTGGTATCTCCACTGCGCGCCGGGCCATGTGCCTAATCCCGCTGCCCATCGTCCGAGCCGAGCATCTGGCGCACCGCGCTCACGATGTCGGCGCTGCCCGGCAGCAGCGCACGCTCGAGCTCCGGAGCGAACGGAATCGGCGCGAACGGGCAGCCGACGCGCACCACGGGAGCGTCGAGCTCATCGAAGAGCTCGGTGCCGATGCGCGCGGCGATCTCCGCACCCGCGCCGCCGTTCAAGACGGCTTCGTGCGCGATCACCACCCGATGCGTCCTGGCGACCGACGCGGCGATGGTTGCGATGTCGAGAGGTACCAGCGTGCGCAAGTCGATCACTTCCGCCGATACACCCGTGGACGCCAGAACTTCCGCCGCCTCGAGTGCATCGCGCACCATGGCCGAGTACGCGATCAGCGTTACATCCGTTCCCGCGCGTGCGACGCGGGCTGTGCCGATGGACGGAAGCTCATCGCCGTCCACCAGCGCTTCCTTCATCGCGTAGAGGCGCTTGTGCTCGATGAACAATACCGGCTCGCCGAGCCGGATCGCACCCTTCAAAAGGCCATACGCCTCGGTGGGCGATGAGGGCGCAACGATGACCAGCCCCGGCACGTGGATGAACCAGGCTTCCAGGCTCTGCGAATGCTGCGCGGCCGCGCCACCCGCCGCGCCGGCTTGCGTACGCACCACCAGCGGAACCGCGAGCTGGCCGCCGGACATGTAGCGGTACTTGGCGGTCTGATTGACGAGCGTGTCCATTGCCAGGGTGGCGAAATCGATGAACATGATTTCGAGCACGGGCTTGAGACCACACAACGCGGCGCCGGTGGCGAGGCCGGTGATCGCCGCTTCACTGATGGGCGTGTTGCGCACGCGCTGGGTCCCGTGTTTTTCGGCCAGACCGCGCGTGACGCCGAATGCGCCGCCCACTGCCACATCTTCGCCCAACAGGTGCACCAGGGCGTCGCGCGCCATTTCCTCATCGAGCGCGCGTCGCAGGATCTCGATGAACGTGTGTTCCAAGCGTTTCAACCTGGTATCGCGTTGAGTGACGGTGAACGATAAACACCATCCAGCACGGTCGCCGGGTCCGGTCGCGGTGCGGCACGAGCGCGTTCGACTGCGCGCTGCACCTCTCCCTGCGCGCTCGCCCCGATTGCGTCGAGCTCTTGCTGCTTTACGCCACGCTCCATGAGATGACGTTTCAGGCGCTCGATCGGGCACTTCTCACGGACCGCAGCCAGCTCTTCCTTCGATCGGTACTGCTGGGCGTCGCCGACGTAGTGGCCTGCCATACGAAAGGTCATGCACTCGAGCAGGTACGGACCTGTGCCGCCGCGCAAGGTCCCGATGGCCTCGCGTGCCGCGCCGTACACGGTGAGCAGGTCGTTGCCGTCGATCGTCTTCGTGGGGATGTCGTATGGAGCGGCAAAGCTGCTGACGTGCTTGACGTTCGAGTGCTCCTCGCGACTCGTGAACTCGGCATAGCCATTGTTCTCGCACACGAACAGCACTGGAAGCCGCCAGAGAGCGGCGAGGTTGAGGGTCTCGTGAAACGCGCCGGCCCCCGTGGCGCCGTCGCCGAAGAACACCACGCTGATGCTCTTCTTCCCCTGTGCCTGCGCCGCCCATGCTGCACCCGCCGCCAGGGCGAGATTGCCCGCCACTACACCGGTCGCCCCCAGCACGCCATTTGCCGCGTCGACCAGGTGCATCGAGCCGCCGCGGCCACGACACAGGCCGGTCTCGCGGCCGAGGATTTCGGCAAAAGTGGCTTGCAGGTCGCTGCCCTTGGCGAGCACGTGGCCGTGGCCGCGGTGACTGGTGAACAACACGTCCTCACGAGAGAGATGCGCGCAGACGCCGACGGCCACCGCTTCCTGTCCGGTCGACAAATGTGGAAAGCCGGGTACCTCGCCCGCCGCGGCGAGCCGCTGCACCTGGGTTTCGAACAGCCGTATCCGCCAGAGGGCGTGATACATGCGCTTGCAGTCATCGAGTGATGGAGCCTGGTCATTCATAGGAGCGCGAGGAGTTCGCCGACGTTCTGCACGGCGAGATGCGGACGGTGTTGCGCGGGCAGACGCGCGACCGAGCCTTGTCCCCAGGTTCCGGTTCTCACGGCGACGCTGAGCGCGCCGCCGCGGCGGGCCATGTAGACCTCGAGCGCCGGATCGTCGCCGACGACGACCAGGTGAGCCGGGTCGGTGCTGAGCCGGCGACATGCGAAGTCCAGGGCTGCGGCCGCGGGCTTCCCGAGCACGGTCGCGCGTTTGCCGGTAATGCTGCTGATGCCCGCGCAGATCACTCGCGAGGAAGACAGCACCTTGCCCTGCGCGCTCGCGAAGTAGGGTGCGAGCGAGCCGGCGAACAGCTTGGCGCCGGCGCTGACGGCATCGCACGCCGCCTGGATCTCGTCCATCTTGAGCTCGCGATACCAGCCGACGAACACCGCATCGACGGGTTCATTGTCCAGGCCCCGGATCACCGTGATGCCCACCGCTTCGAGCGGACGCCACACGCCCTCGGATCCCAGCACGCGCACCCGCGTGTAGCCATGGCGCACGAAGTAGTCGGCCGCGACGCTGCTCGGAGTGAGCGCCATCTGATTGTCGAAGAGGAGTCCGGCCTCGCGCAGCTCGTGCACGTATTCATCGGGCGTGCGCACTGTGCCGTTGGTCAGCGCCGCGAATCGGAGCTTGCGCTCGCGCAGGTGTTCGAGGAGTGTGATCGCGCCGGGCAGCGGCCGCAGTCCGCTGTTGCGACGATCCCCCAGCACCAGCGTGCCGTCGACATCGAACAGGAATGCACGCGCCGCCCGCAGGCGCTTGAGCACCGCGGCCTCAGGCACGGCGCCGCAGCTCGAGTTTGAAGCCCGGCTTCTCGACCACGAGCTCCGAAGTGTCGGAGCGCGCCACCAGCTCGCGGATCAGTTCGAGGAGCGGACGTGTGTCGGGGTTGTAATGCGTCGCCGCAGGGCCGGCCGCCAGCATTGCGTCCACCTGTTCGGCGGGCATCACCGCCCGCAACAGAAATTCCTCGTCGGAAATCGACGCCGGAAACCGCCGGTGCAGTTCCGCGAGAGACGGCGGCGGCGGTTCAGCGGCCAGCTCGCGGGCGCGCGGACGCTCGAGAATGCGGTCCCTGACGTTGGGATCCACCGGTGAAGTCGGGCGGCCGAAACGGCCGAGCACATAGCGAATCACCTGGTCGGGCACGTTCGCGTAGCGTTCCGGGCCGATCACGTTGAACAGCGACTGCGTGCAGACGATCTGCGGGAACGGCGTCACCATGATCGGAAAGCCGAGCTCGGCGCGTACGCGGATGGTCTCTTCGATCACGGCGGGAAGCCGATCCTGGAGGTTGAGCTCTTCGAGCTGGCGTTGCGTCGTCGTGATCGCCCCGCCCGGCAACTGGTGGCGCAGATACGCCGCGTCGTACTCCTGCGGCACACCGAGGGGGAGTCCCTCGGCATCCGCCAGTCGGGCGAAGTAGTCAGCGACCCGCGCGAGGGACGCGTCGTGAGCCTCGATCGGAAACCCCAGCTCGCGCAGGTTGGCGACGATTCGCAGTGCGGACGGGAGCGAGGTGCCGTTCGCGAGCGGACCGGAGGCGACATGCAGGGCGTCGATGCCGAGCTCCGCTCCCACCATGTAGGTCAGCGGCGCGAGCCCAATGGTGCAATGGGAATGCAGCTCGAGTAACTTGCCGCGCAGGCGGGCGCGTATCGCGGGGATCAGCGTGCGGGCGCGGTCCGGCGTCAGCAGGCCGGTCGGATCCTTGAGATACACGCGCGCGACGTCGGGCGAACGCCCCAGCCCCGCGGCGAACGTTGCGTAGAACGCATCATCGTGAATCGCGCTCACCGTGTAGGTCAGGCCCGCCAGCACTTCGCCGCCTTCCTCGCGGATCATGCGTGCGCCGGCGAGGAGCGCCTCGAGATCGTGCATCGGATCGATGAGCGCGAAGCGCTGGATACCGGCCGCCACCAGCGTGCGGTAGGCGAGGCGCATGAACTCCGGATCGGAGCTCTCCCAGGAGATGAAACGAAAACCCGTGGTAATGAATTGCAGCGGTGTGTGCGGGGCCGCGGCGCGCATGGCGCGGATCAGGTCCCACGGATTCTCCCGGTGCGTGCGCACCGAGATGCCCATGTGGGTGCTCGAGGTGAAGTCGATCGCCTGCAGGCCGATGCGATCCATGACCGGCGCAATGGCGAGCGTGCGCGCGGCATTGAGCGCGGTGGCGCCCCAGATGCTCTGGTTACCGTCGCGGATGGAAACATCGACCAGTTTCATGGGGGTCATTCCAGGGGACCTTGGACCCGCCGGCTCAATCCTGCGTGCAATCGCCCTGATTTCGCTGTGAGTCGATTCCGCGGCCGGGGGGCTATTCATACTGTACACCGTCTTTTACGGCGGCGGTTTTCTGGAGAGACCGATGAAAGAGCTGAATGGCAAGGTCGCCTTCATCACGGGCGGCGGCAGCGGAGTGGCGCTCGGACAGGCGAAGGTGTTCGCCAGGGCCGGGATGAAAGTGGTGATTGCCGATATCCGGCAGGACCACCTGGACGAGGCGATGACCTATTTCCAGGGGCAAAAATCCCCGGTCCATCCCATTCGTCTCGACATCACCGATCGCGAGGCCTACGCGCGCGCGGCCGATGAGGCGGAGCGCGTTTTTGGGCCCGTGCAACTGCTCTGCAATACCGCGGGCGTGAGCCAGTTCGGCCCGCTGCAAAACGCCACGTACGACGACTGGGACTGGCAGATGAGCGTCAACCTCGGCGGCGTCATCAACGGCGTCCAGACGTTCGTGCCGCGAATGCTGAAGCATGGCCAGGGAGGGCACATCGTCATCACCGCCTCGATGGCGGCTTTCACTGCGCTGGCCCAGTGCGGGATCTACTGCACCACCAAGTTCGCGGTGCGCGGTCTCGCCGAGTGCCTGCGGCTCGATCTCGAACCGCATGGCATTGGCGTATCCGTGCTGTGCCCGGGCGCCGTGAACACCAATATTCACGAAGCGGTGCTGACGCGGCCGAAGCACTTGTCCAAGACGGGTTACTACGGCGCCGACCCGCAGGTGATGAAGGGCCTCAAGGAAGTGATCGCGCCGGGCTACGATCCCGTCGATCTCGGCCAGAAGGTGCTCGAGGCCGTGGTCAAAAACGAGCTGTACGTCATTCCGTACGCGGAATTTCGCGAGCCGCTCATTGAGCTCAACAAGCGCGTCCTGGCGGCGCTGCCCGATCCCAAGGATGACCCCGGAATGCAGGGGCGGGTCGACGCCATGACCAAGCGGCGTGCCGAACGCAACGACAGCGCGAAGCGCTGAGCATGGGGTCAGACCCCAACCATAACTCGCGGAGATTGGGGTCTGACCCCATCCCCGAGTCGGATTTCTCACTGCGGAAAATGAAGATCGCGGGCGCCGTGCTGCTCGGCTCGATGTTCGCGACCAGCCTGCTGCCGATGATGGCCCTGACCCTGGTCTTCATGCCGATCACCAGCGAGTTCGGCTGGACGCCAACCGAGTTCGGCTACGCCACCACGGCGCTTATGTGGTGCGGCGGCGCCGTGGGCCCGCTGCTGGGATATCTCGTCGATCGCACGGGCGTGCGGCTGATGATCATCAGCGGCACCGTGGTCGTTGGCCTGATCACCATCGCGATCTCATTCACCCACAGCCTCTGGTATTTCTATCTGTGCTTCGGGCTGCTCGGCTTTTTCGGCACCACCGCCATCGGCTATGCGAAGGTCATCACTTCTCTTTTCACGCAGCATCGCGGCAAGGCGCTGGCGCTCTTCGGTCTCGAATCGAGCCTGGCGGCTGCGTTCCTGCCGCAGCTCATCCAGAACCTGCTCGAGCGTTTCGGCTGGCGCGGGCTGTTTGTCATCATGGGCATCACGATCATTGCCCTGGTGCCGTTGCTCTACTTCGCGCTGGAGGAACCTGGCGCGGTGGGCGGCTCGCGCAAGCTGTTTGCACGCCGCCCAGGGTCGCAAGCCGCGAGCGCGCGCCCGCCAGCGGTACCCCTGCTCGAGGGGATGACCGCGCGCGAAGTATTCAGCACACGCACCTATTGGCTGATCGTGGCCGCGATCCTCTTTGCAGCGGTACCCGGCAACGGCCTGATGACGTTCCTGACCGCGGTGCTGGGCGAACGGGGCTTCGAGCCGGCGCGCACGGCGGATTATCTCTCGATCTTCACGCTCGTCGGGGCGGTCGGTACCGTCGTCGGTGGCTTCGTTCTCGATCGCGTTCAGACGGCAAAGATTTCTGTGCCGTTCACGCTCTTCTCGATCGCCTCGTTCGTCATTCTCGCCTCGATTACAGCATCGAGCGGTGGCGTGTTGATGTTGTCGGTGGCCGCTGCGCTGTTCGGATTCTCGGCCGGCGCCCATCGTCCCATGGGACAGTTTTTCCACACGCGATTCTTTGGCCTGCGCTCGTTCACGACGGTGTTCGCCGTGCAAATGGCGCTGATGGCGCTGTTCTTCGGCATCGCCGCGCCCTTTACCGGCTGGGTACGCGAAGTCACGGGTTCCTACGACGTCATGATCTGGGCGACGGTGGTGGGGCTCGTCATCTCGGCACTGATTTACCTGGTGCTTGGCCCATACCGGTACGCTAAGGACATCGGCGCCGTGCCGCAGGCCGCGCCCGAACGTCCGATCGAGTTTGCCACCCGGAGCGAAGCATGAATTCAGGTGCACCTGGCCGAGGCGGATTTTTTTCCTATGAGACCGGCCTGCTGCTGCTGCTCGGCCTGACCTTCGGCTTCCTGTTCTTCGATCGCAACGCCGCGAGCTACCTCGCGCCCTTCATCGCACGCGACCTGGCACTCAACAACACGCAGATCGGCCTGCTGGGGTCGGCGTTGTCGGTGACCTGGGCGCTGTCGGCCTACTTCTTTGGCGCGTGGTCCGACCGCATCGGTGTGCGCAAGCCCTTCCTGCTCGTATCGGTCGTGTCGTTCTCGTTGTGCTCGTTTCTCTCGGGCATTGCCCAGTCGTTCGGCGTGCTGCTCGCCTCACGGCTGCTGATGGGGCTCGCTGAAGGCCTGTACCTGCCCGTCGCCATGGCAATCATGCTGGTCGTGTCGAGCGAGAAGCGGCGCGGCCTCAACATGGGCGTGATGCAGAACCTGTTCAGCAACCTGCTGGGCTCGTTCGTGGCGCCGCTGGTGCTGGTCGCGATCGCCGAGCACTACCACTGGCGCATCTCGTTCTTCATCGCCGGCGCGCCGGGGCTGCTGTGTGCGCTGCTCATCTGGCGCTACGTGCGCGAACCGGCGCGTGCGCCGACTTCGACGCGCGCCGATGCGCCCCTGGGCGAGCGGCACATGGGCCTCGTGGAGATGCTTCGCGTGCGCAACGTGTGGCTGTGCGTGCTGATCAGCTGCTTCATGGTGCCGTGGATGGTGTTGGGCTGGGCGTTCATGCCGGTGTTCTACGTCAACTACCGGCACATCGCGCCCTCCGACATGAGCATCCTCATGAGCGTGCTCGGCGCGAGCGCTGCGCTCGGTTCATTCCTCGTGCCGGCGCTCTCCGACCGCTTCGGACGCAAGCCGATCATGATCGGCTTCTCTTTCCTCGGGGTGATGGTGTCGCTCACCTTGCTCTATTACTCCGGCCCGCTGCCGATCCTGGGCGCGCTGGTATTCGTCGGTTGGCTCGCCTCGGGCGTTTTTCCACTCTTCATGGGAACGATACCGGCGGAAAGCACTTCGCCCCGCTACGTGGCGACGGCCATGGGGCTGATCGTCGGAGTAGGGGAGATCGTCGGCGGATTCGGCGGACCGACGCTCGCAGGGTGGATAGCCGATCAGACGTCGCTCGCTGCGCCGATCATGATGCAGGCTGGCTGTGCGCTCGCCGGCGGAGTGCTGTCGCTGTTCCTCGTAGAAAGTGCGCCCGCCAAGGTGCGGCACCTGGCGGAGCAGGGCGCGCCAGCGGTGCGGTGACGCAGGCGACCTCGGATTGAAGTTGCCCTAGTGCGTGCGCTCCACCGCGAACGCCGCCAGCGCACGTAGTGCGCGCGAATAGTCAGATTCCTGCAGCCCATTGAGCGCTGCGATGGCCGCGGTCGATTCCCCGCGTGCGAGTTGCGCCGTGTATTCGAGTCCGCCGGTCGCTTCGATGGCTTCCGTGATGCGCGCGAGCTCCGCGAGACCGCCTTGCTCGATCGCGAGCCGGATGAGCTTGCGCTGCTCCGGATTGCCCTTCTGCAGCGCGTGAATCAGCGGTAGCGTCGGCTTGCCCTCCGCCAGATCGTCCCCGAGGTTCTTGCCGCGCTCCTCGGGGCTGGCACGATAGTCGAGCACGTCGTCGATCAACTGAAAGGCGATCCCGACATGACGGCCGTACTGAGCGAGCGCACGCCGCAACTGCGCATCCGTTCCGGCGAGGATCGCCGCGACCTCGGCGCCCACCTCGAACAGACGCGCGGTCTTGCGATAGATGACGTCGAGATAGCGTTGCTCGCTGGTGTCGGGGTCGTGTGCGTTCAGCAGTTGCAGCACCTCGCCCTCGGCGATGGTGTTGGTGGCATCCGCCATGATGTGCATGATCGGGAGCGACCCCATCTGCGCCATCATCTGGAAGGCGCGCGAATAGAGAAAGTCGCCCACCAGGACACTCGTCTCGTTGCCCCAGACCTCGTTGGCGGTGTCCTGTCCGCGGCGCATGGAGGATCCGTCGACCACGTCGTCATGCAGGAGAGTGGCGGTGTGGATGAACTCGATCAGGGCGGCCGCGTCGATGTGATGCTCGCCCCGGTAACCCGCCGCGCGGGCGGCCAGCAGGACCAGGAGCGGCCGCAGCCGCTTACCGCCGCTCGCGATGATGTAGGTCGACACCTGGTCGACCAGCGCGACCTCGCTGTGCAGCCGCTCGCGGATTCGCCGGTCCACGGCCGCCAGTTCGTCGCTCACGAGCGCTCGGATGTCGTCAATATTCATTGGCTTACGTGGGTTTCGGGACGGCGCATGGTAACGGCAAAGCGTTTGACCCGCCAGCGTCTAACCATTAGAATTCGCAGCCTTTTTTCTACGCCCGACATTCATTTGGGCGGACCTGCAGGAGAGCTCAGATGTTTGCGGTGATCGCGACGGGTGGCAAGCAGTATCGCGTCCAGGAAGGCAGCGTACTGCGCATTCAAAAACTGACCGCCGAAAAGGGCGCATCGGTCGAATTCGACCAGGTGCTGCTGATTGGCAAGGGCGCGGACGTAAAGCTCGGGGCGCCGTTCCTGTCGGGCGGCAAGGTCACAGCCACGGTGCAGGCGCACGGCCAGGGCGACAAAGTGCGCATCGTCAAGTTCCGGCGGCGCAAGCACTACAAGAGAGAGAAGACCCACCGCCAGGAATTCACTGAGATCAAGGTCACCGGCATCGTCGGCTAAGAGGCCCTCACCCCAACCCTCTCCCAGTGGGAGAGGGCGAGAGCAGACAAGAGGAATTTCGAAATGGCACACAAGAAAGCAGGCGGCAGCACTCGCAACGGCCGCGACTCGCAGAGCAAGCGCCTCGGCGTGAAGCGATTCGGCGGTGAGCGGGTGCTCGCCGGCAACATCCTCGTGCGTCAGCGCGGCACGCAGTGGCATCCGGGCGTCAACGTCGGCTTGGGCACCGACCACACCCTGTTCGCCAAGGTGACCGGGCGCGTGGAATTCAAGGTGCGCGGCAAGGATCGCAACACCTACGTGAACGTGATCTCCGAATAGCGGCACGCCTCGATCGATCGCGAAAAACCCCGGCCCGCCGGGGTTTTTTGTTTTGCAATGAAGCGCTCGTGTTGCCGGTCTCCTCTCGCAACCGGCCTCAACCGGAGAGATTCATGATGACACTCGATCGGCTGCTGGCTCCGAATCACTTTGCCGCGCGCGTGCTCGACACGCTCCAGCCGCCACTCGCGTTGGCCACGCGCCTCTACGTGGGCTGGGTCTTTTTCAAGTCTGGCTTGCACAAGATCGGCAACTGGGACCAAACGATCTGGCTGTTCGAGAACGAGTACCGGACGCCCGTCCTGTCGCCGAGCGCCGCGGCGGTCCTCGGCACCTTCGGCGAGCTCGCTTTCCCGGTCTTCCTGTGGATGGGCCTCTATGGCCGCCTGAGCGCGCTCGGCCTCTCGGTCGTGAATGTCATGGCCGTCATCTCGTACGCGCATGTACTCCTGGCCGAAGGGTTCGCGGCCGCGATCGGCTGGCACAAGCTGTGGGGCTTCATGCTGCTCGTCCTCGTGGTCTACGGCCCGGGGAAATTCTCGGTCGACTACCTGCTCGGCCGGGTGGTGCTGCGCGCCGGTGGCGGCGCATCGACCGCGACTGTCAGTGTTTGAAGCGGCATCCGGCACTGCGCACGTTCTTCGCGCCTGTTGCACAGCGGCGCGCTGATAAACTGCGCGCATGAAATTCGTCGACGAAGCGATCGTCAAGGTGCAGGCGGGCAACGGCGGTCGCGGCAGCGTCAGCTTTCGGCGCGAAAAGTTCGTGCCCTTCGGCGGGCCCGACGGGGGCGATGGCGGTAGCGGCGGTAGCGTCTACCTCCGCGCGGATCCGGGAATCAACACGCTCGCCGACTTTCGTATTTCCCGCACCTACAAGGCCCCGCACGGTGAAGCGGGCGGCAGCCGCGACTGCACCGGCGGCGGGGGCGACGACCTGCATGTGCCCGTGCCCCTGGGCACAATGGTCACGGATGCCGACACCAAGGAAGTGATCGGTGATCTCACCATGCCCGGCCAGGGGCTGCTGGTGGCGCAGGGCGGCCGCGGCGGCTGGGGCAACACGCGTTTCAAGTCCAGCACCAACCGCGCACCGCGTCAGCACGGCTCGGGCTTGCCCGGCGAGCGGCGCACGCTGCAGCTCGAGCTCAAGCTGATCGCGGACGTGGGGCTCCTCGGCCTGCCGAATGCGGGCAAGTCGACGCTCATTCGCGCGGTGTCCGCGGCGCGACCGAGGGTCGCGGACTATCCGTTCACGACACTGCATCCGAATCTGGGCGTGGTCTCCGTCGGCGAACACCGCAGCTTCGTGATGGCGGATATCCCGGGCCTCATCGAGGGCGCGGCGGAGGGCGCGGGCCTGGGCATTCGCTTCCTCAAGCACCTGCAGCGCACGCGCCTGCTGCTGCACCTGGTGGACATCGCGCCGCCCGATCCGGATGCGGACCCGGTGAAGGACGCACGTGCGATCGCGGGCGAGCTCAAGAAATTCAGCGCTGCGCTCGCCAAGACCCCGCGCTGGCTGGTGCTCAACAAGATCGACCTGCTCGAAGCCGGGGAGGTCGAGCGTCACTGCCGGGAGATCGTGCGCCGCTTGCGCTGGAAGGGACCGGTGTTCCGCATTTCCGGCGCGACCGGGCAGGGCACGCGCGAGCTGGCACAGGCCGCGATGACTCATCTCGAATCGGTCGCGAAGACCGTCAAGGCATAACGATGCGATCGACCTTTGTGCTCATCGGTCTGATGTTCGCGCTGCCGATCAGTGCTGCTGAGGGCACCGCTGCTGACACGCTCGTGCTGGAGGCGATGCGCATATACGCGACGCCCGATGCAGCGCCGCTCGATGGCGGCATCGTGCGCATCGGTGGCGGCAAGATCATCGCCGTGGAACCAAAGACCGGGTCCACGGCCAGCGGACACAGCAGTGCGCGCTGCAGCGGTGGCGTGATCACGGCGGGCTTTCAGAACAGCCACGTGCATTTCACCGAGTTGAAATGGAACGACGCTGGCACCCAGCCTGCTGCCGATCTGGCGAAGCAACTGGCCGCGATGCTGACCCGCTATGGATTCACGACGGTGGTGGATGCCGCCTCTTCACTCGAGAACACGGTGGCGCTGCGCCGCCGGATCGAGCGCGGCGAGCTGCGCGGACCGCGCATCCTGACGGCGGGCTGGGCGCTTTATCCGCCCGACGGGATTCCCTTCTACCTGCGCGACCTTCCCCCGGAGGTGCTGCGCCAGTTGCCGCAACCGGCGACGCCTGAAGAAGCCGTGGCGGTCGTGCGCCGCAACCTGTCGAACGGCGCGGATGTCACCAAGCTGTTCGTGCTCACGCCCCAGGGCGATGGCACGGCGAAGAGCATGCCGCTCGACATCGCGCGCGCCGCAGTGCAGGAGACTCATCGGCGCAGCCGCCTGGTGCTCGCGCATCCGACCGACATCCCGGGCATTGAGACCGCGCTGACCGTGGGCGTCGATGTGATCGTGCACACGACGCTCGGTAATGCCAAGACGGAATGGGAGCCGGCGCTCGTCGAGCGGATGATCGCGCGCGACCTGGCAGTCGTGCCCACGCTCAAGCTGTGGGGCTACGAGCTGAAGAAGGCCAAGGTGTCGGAGCGCATCATCGGTCTCGCGGTGGGCGACACGATCGAACAGCTGCGCGTCTTTTCGGAAGCCGGCGGCCAGGTGCTCTTCGGCACCGACGTTGGTTACATGACCGAATACGATCCAACCGAGGAGTACGTGCTCATGCAGCGCGCCGGCATGACGGCGGCGCAGATCCTCGCTTCGCTCACGATCGCCCCCGCTGCGCGATGGAAGGAAGAGCAGAGGCGCGGACGCATCGCCGCAGGCCTGGACGCCGACCTCGTCGTGCTCAGCGCAGACCCGGTGAAGGACGTGCGCAATTTTGCCAACGTCCGCTGCGTCTACCGCCAGGGCCAGCTGATATATCCGTTGACGCAGTAGGCCGCTGACGCACTAGGGATCCTCGCCAGTCGCCGGATCAGGCGCTGCGCAGCGACGCGCGGTGCCGCGCCAGGCGCGTGACGCCGAAGATCATCAGACCGACCGCGACTGCAATGGCGACATCGAGCAGCTCACTCATCGAGCTGGCGGCGAGAAACAGCACGCACAGAGCGGCGCTCCCATAACCGATGAAGCTCCCGGCCGGCAGCCTGAAGGCAGCCTCGGGCAGCTCAGGCCGGCGCCTCATGAGGGGCAGGGTGATGCACGTGATTGCGAATACTGCAACGCGCGCGATCAGGCTCAGCTTGGCGAGATAGATAAAGGATCCCGATAACGCCAGCACCAGGATGGCCAGCGACGTCAGCAGGATTGACCAGTGAGGCGTGCGGTAATCGAGGTGCACGCGCGCGAGCGCGGGTGGCAGCTGGCCGTGCTCACCCATCGCGTACAACAGACGCGTGCCCGGCGTCATCACGGCTCCATAGACGCCCAGGCACGAGATCACGGCGCCCACCGAGATGGCCACTGCGCCCCATGGGCCCACCAATGCCGCAGCCGCCTCTGCCAGCGGACGCTCGGACTGCTCCAGCGTGGGCAAGGTCGCGACGCAGACCAGCTGGATCGCCGAATAGAGCACCACAACCGTGCCCACCGTGAACAGGATGGCGAACGGAATCGAACGGCGCGCGTCGCGAACCTCGCCGGCTATCACCGTAGTGGCATCGAAGCCGTAGAAGGCATACGTGGCGAGCAGAATGGCCGTCGCAAAGTCGGTGGATGGCGGCGCGACCTGCGGAAGCGGCGCGGTCGGCGCAGCCACGAGCAATCCCACGGCCGCCAAGCCCACCAACGGCACCAGCTTCGCAACCGTGAACGTGGTGCTGACCGCGGCCGTCTGCCGGATGCCGCGCACATTGATCCACGCGTAAGCGACGACCACCGCCGTAATGGTGAGCGCGCGTCCCAGCGGATCGCGCAGAGGCGCCCACAGGACGCTTCCATAATCCACGAGCAGATTCACGATGGCCGAGCAGCTCGCGAGGCGCGAGATCCAGAACATCCAGCCCACGCTGAATCCGGCAACGGGTCCGAGCGTCGTGGAGGCGTAGAGCTGCGGACCGCCGGTGCGATCGAAACGACTGCCGACTTCCGCAAAGCAGAGTGCTATCAACGCGATCAACACGCCGCACAAGACGATGACCAGCACGCTGTAGTTGCCCACGAGGGCCTGGATGCGTGCCGGCAGCCCGAAGATACCGGAGCCGATCGTGGAATTGATGGCGAACGCGGTCAGCGCCGATAGGCCGATGGCGCGGATGAGGCCCGGACTTTCAGCGCGCTCAGCCGATGGCACGACGGAGCGCGGCACGCGCCAGCAGGCGGGTGGAATCGAGGGTCGGCAGTGGCGACTGCTCAGGAAAGATGATCAACGGCAGCTCGGTGCAACCCAGCACCACGCCATCGCAACCCGCCGCGTGCAGCTCACCGACGACTTCGAGACAGCGTGCACGCGAGGGCTCGAGGACGCGTCCGTTCACGAGCTCCTCGAAGATGATGCGATTGAGTTCGGTGCGCGAGGCGAGCTGTGGAGTCGTCATGGCGATCTTGCGAGCACCCAGCTTCTCGCGATACACGGGGCCTTCCATCAGGTAGCGCGTACCGAGCACTCCCAGGTGACGCATTCCGCGCGTCGCGGCCTCCGCGGCCACCACTTCGGCGATGTGCAGCCAGGGAATGGGTGACGATTTCTGCACGCGGTCGTAGGACTGGTGGAACGTATTGTCGGGACAAATTGCGAAATCCGCGCCTGCAGTCGCGAGGCGGCGCGTGGATTCGAGCATCAGCGCCGCAACGCCGTCCCAGTCGTCGCGATAGACGCACGCCATGTAGTCCGCGAGCGAAACGCTGCCGTCCAGCGTCACCGGCGGGTGCTGATACTCACCGAGGATCTCCGGTCCCTCGAGGCAGATGGTCCGGTAGCAGAGCGCGGCACCCTCGGAGCTCCCGGCCAGGATCCCAATGTGCTGCACTACGCGGATCCCAGTGTCTTTCGCATCATTACGAAGCAACAGGGCTGGTGGAGGCGGACGTCTTCGAACGGCTTTTCCCCGATGACGCGATAGCCCATGCCGCCGTAGAACGGAAAGAGCTCCTGGCGGTGGTTCACCACGTCGATCTCGACCGCCGTGCAGCCCCGGTCGCGAAAATACGATTCCGCCGCCGACACCAGCCGGCGCCCGAGCCCGTGGTGCTGCCGCCCGGTGGAGACCGCGAGCAGGCCGAAATACCCGACGTCTCCGCGCACTTCGACGTACACGCAGCCCTCGAGCGAGCCTATCGTCGTGGCCCGCAAGAGAAAGCCGCCGTTGTCGAGCTTGCTGCGCACTTCCTCGACGCTGATCCGCGGGCCGTCGTACAGGAAGCCCTCGGCGGGCAGGTACGCCTCGTTGATCAGCGCCGCAATGTCATCGGCGTCCTGTTCGCTTGCTTCGCGCAGACCACTGATGGTGACCGGATCCCGCGGTTTCATGAGGTTCGATTTCGGGTCTGACGAGGTTGGGCGCGCCTATTGGAACATGCACGCGGCCGGACCCGCCACGCGCCGCCGCCGTAATCCTGAGCGCGCTTCACGATGCCGGCGTCAACTTGCTGGTTTTCGCGGGGTTTTCAGGGGGGTGCGGTTGCTTGGGGTCAGACCCCAAGCGCGTGGGACGGTGCTTGGGCTGCTTGGGGTCTGACCCCAAGCCTATCGTGCAGTGCCGGCGCGAACGCGCTCGAGATAGCGGTCGCGCAGCTCGGTCTGGCGGGAGCGTTCGGGCTGCAGCACGCCGTCGATGAAGACGTGCGTGGCAAAGCTCGTGAGCTCGAGCGGATCGCCGTTCCACACCACGAGGTTGGCGCGGCGCCCGAGCTCGATCGTGCCAAAGCGATCCGCGACGCCGAAGATCTCCGCCGGGACTGTCGTCAGCCCCGCGAGCCCGGCTTCCCACGGTAAGCCGTGCGCGACTGCATTGCCCGCCGTCTGACGGAGCTTGCGCACGTTGTGGGGCTCCGGCGAGTCGAGCGTGAAGGCGACCTTGACCCCCGCACGTTGCAGGCGCGCGGCGTTCTCGAGCGTCGCGCCGATCGAGTCGAAACCGAGAGGCAGGTCCTCGAGCGCATCGAGGATCACCGGCACGCGCCCCGTTGCGAGCTCGGTGGCGACTCGCCACGCTTCGGCACCGCCCGCGATGGCGATGCGCAGTTTCTCGCGGGCAGCGAACGCCAGCACCTGGCGGATGTCAGCGGCGCGATCGACATCGAACACCAACACACCGGCGCCGCCGATGAAGTCGAGCAGCGCCTGTCGCCCAGCTGGCGTCAGCAGCCTTTCATCGTCGGGCAGAACGAGCTTTGGCGAGCGCGCTTCGAGGAATGCCTGCCTGAGCAGCATGTACTGCGCCGCGCGGCTGCCTCCCGAGAGGTCGTTGGCATCGGCGCCGAAGTCGAGAAACAGCGCGCGCGCTGCGGTGGCGGCGCCGCCATCGAGCGCGATCACCGATCCCTGACCGGCGATGATGGTCCCTCCGGGCGCACTCCCCGAGCCCTCTTCGGCCGTGGGCGCGATGACCGCAAACGTCACGCCCTCCCGCCGATTGACGCCGATCGACACGGAGGCGGGGTTGAAGGCGAAGGCGACATCGAATTCCGGGCGCATCGTGCCGAGCTTGAGCGTGCCATCGCCCGCCGTGGGCTCGAGGCCGATCTCCTCGAGACCGAGGTGCGTGAGGCCGCCGAAGAGTCCCGGTGTGACGGGTTGTCCGTGGGCGTCGATGACGCGTGCCTGGGCCGGTGCCGCGAGCGCGCGGCCGAGCGCTTCCACCTTGCCGTCGTTGAGCAGAATGTCGGTGTTGGCGAGCGTGCCGGCGGCGCTCATCGTGTGCACGGTGGCATTGCGGATGAGCACGGACTCCGCGAGCGCCGGCCCCGCCACGAGCAGCGCCGCAATCAGCCAGGCGCGCGTCATGGCGTCGCTCCGGGAGCCGCGGGCTGGCCCAGCAGGAAATCGGAGTCGGGAGGCGCAGGCTTGGCGCGGTCGTAGTGCACCACGCCATCGACCAACACCAGGTCGGTCAACGCGTAGACACTGAACGGATCGCGATTCCACACCACGACGTCGGCCATCTTGCCGGGCTCCAGCGTGCCGGTTTGCTCGATCACGCCGAGGGCGCGGGCGGGATTGGCGGTGAGCCAGGTGATGGCGCGCTCGGGCGGAATGGCGAGGCCCGCGCGACGGCCCGCCGTCATGGCCTTGGCCGCTTCCTGGTTCAGTCTCTGGATCCCTTCCTCCGAATCCGAGTGCACGATGGCGCAGCCACCGGGCGCCGCATCGATGAGCGCGATGTTCTCGGGGATGCCGTCGTAGGACTCCATCTTGAAGCCCCACCAGTCGGCCCACATCGCTCCGCACACTTTGTGCTCAGCCAGGAGGTTCGAGATCTTGTAAGCCTCGCTGGCGTGGTGAAAGGCCGCCACGTGGTAACCGAACTCTTCCGCCATGTCGAGCACGATCGCCATCTCGTCGGCCCGGTAGCAATGCTGGTGCACGAGGATCTCGCCCTCGAGCACGCCCGCGAGCGTGTCGAGACGCAGATCGCGCTTGACCGGCTTCGCATCCTTCTCGCCCGCGGCGACCTTGCGTTCGTATTCCTTGCGGTCGCGGACGTATTCCTGGGCTTCCACCCACTGCGCCCGGTAGCCGGCGACGTTGCCCATGCGTGTGCCGGGGAATTTCCTGTCCGAGCCGTACACGCGCTTCGGATTCTCGCCGCACGCCATCTTCAGTCCCTGCGGTGCGCCCGGGAACTTCATGCCCTGGTACGTCGTGGCGTGCACGTTCTTGAGCACCACCGAGCGTCCACCCATGAGGTTGGCGGAGCCGGGCAGGATCTGCATCGAGGTGATGCCGCCAATCCGCGCTGTGGTGAAGCCCGGATCCTGCGGCCAGATCGAATGCTCCGCCCAGACGTTGGCGGTCACCGGGTTGGTGGCTTCGTTGCCGTCGCTGTGAGCGCGCACCTGCGGGCTCGGATACACACCGAGGTGGGAGTGCACGTCGATGAGCCCCGGTGTGACCCAGCGGCCCTCGGCCTCGACGATGCGCGCGCCGGATGGTGCCTCGAGATTGCGTCCCACCGCTTGAATGCGGCCGTCGACGATCAGCACGTCCGCGGCGTCCAGTCGCTCGCCCGCGCCCGTGAGCACCGTGGCTTTGCGAATCAGCGTCGCCGGGCTCGCCGCAGCCTGGTACGTGGACGGGTAGGGGTCGGCGGCGGTGACTGCGGCCGCGTCGGTCGTGGAAGCGTCGCGCGTGGCCGGCTGCGCTGCGCAGCCGACGAGGGCCCCGATGAGGAGAACGCTAGGCCATCGCACGGATGCGATGCACGAGCCGGCTCTTGTGCCGCGCCGCCTTGTTCTTGTGAATGTGGCGCTTGTTCACCATGGAATCGATGACAGGCATCGCCGCCTTGAACGAGGTCTCGGCGTCGGCCTTGTCGCCCGATTCGATGGCAACGGTGACGTTGCGGATCGCGGTGCGCAGCTTCGAGCGCGCTGCGACGTTGTTGCCACGGCGCTTGATGGCCTGGCGGGCAGCCTTCTCGGCAGACTTGGTATTGGCCAAAACGTAACTCCACGAGCGGGCCCGCGGGCCCAGGGACGAAAGGCCGCGTAGTCTGCTCAGCGCGCGCGCGATTGTCAATGCTCGCGAGGGCTTGCGAAAGTGGCGTAAGTCCCCGCCGTATCTGGCGTTTCCGCTATAGTGCGGCGGTGAGTCAGGAGTGCGGTTGAGCGTCGTTCGACACACCACCGTGGTGGGCGTGATGACCCTCCTGTCGCGCATCAGCGGGATGGTGCGCGACATGGTGTATTCGCAGCTCTTCGGCGCCGGGCCGCTCATGGACGCGTTCTTCGTCGCGTTCAAGATCCCCAACTTCCTGCGACGCCTGTCCGCCGAAGGGGCGTTCTCGCAAGCCTTCGTACCGGTCGTGTCCGAGTACAAGGTGCGGCGCCCGCACGAGGAAGTGCGCGAGCTCGTCGGCGGAGTCGCCGGCACCTTCGGCGTAGCGCTCTTCGTGGTGACGCTCATCGGCGTGCTGGCGGCGCCCGCGCTGATCCTCTTGTTCGCGCCCGGTTTCCGCCTCGACGGCAGCCGTTTCGACCTCGCGGTGGAGATGCTGCGCTGGACCTTTCCGTACCTCTTCTTCATTTCGCTGGTGTCCCTGTGCAGCGGCGTGTTGAACAGCTACAGCCGCTTCGGCGCCCCCGCGTTCACACCCGTGCTCATGAACGTCGTGATGATCGCGACCGCGATGCTGGCCGCAGCCCAGGCGCCGAATCCCGGCATCGTCCTGGCGATCGGCGTGTTCGTCGCGGGCGTCGTGCAGCTGGTGTTCCTCTGGCCTTTCATGCTGCGCCTGCGGGTGGTGGGACTGCCGCGCTGGCGCTGGAATCATGAAGGCGTGCGGCGCGTGGCCCGGCTCATGCTTCCCGGCATTTTTGGCTCGTCCATGGCCCAGGTGAGCCTGCTGCTCGATTCGCTGATCGCCTCGTTCATGATGGTGGGCAGCATTTCGTGGCTCTATTACGCCGACCGCCTGGTCGAATTCCCGATGGGTGTCTTCACCATCGCGCTCGCCACCGTCATCCTGCCGCGCCTGTCGGTGCACCACGCGGAGCAATCGCCCGAGCGCTTCGCGGAGACGCTCGACGCTGCCGTGCGCCTCGTGCTGCTGTTCGTCACGCCGGCCGCGGTAGCGCTGTTCGTGCTGGCCGGGCCCCTCATCACGACGATCTACGGTTATGGCGAGTTCACCGACCGCGACGTCGTCATGACGACCTATGCGCTCATGATGTACGCGCTCGGGCTGCTCGGATTCAGCATGGTGAAGGTGCTGGCGCCCGGCTACTTTGCGCGCCAGGACCCGCGCACGCCGGTGCGGGTCGGCATGCTCTCGCTGGGGGTGAACATCGCCTTCAACGTGCTGGTGGTGCTGCCGCTCTCGCGCTCCGGATTCCCGGCTCCCCACGCGCTGCTCGCGTTCTCCACCGGCATGAGCGCCCTCATCAATTCCACGCTGCTGTTTCGGGGACTGCGGCGCAGTGGCGTCTATCGGGCGGCGCCGGGATGGGGCAGGTTTGCTCTGCAGGTGCTGGCCGCCAATGTCGCGATGGGCCTGCTGCTGTGGTGGCTTGGCGGTGGGGTGCAGACCTGGCTCGGCTTCAGCGCCTCGGAACGTGTCATGCGTCTCGGCGTCTGTGTCGTGGGGGGCGCAGTCGTGTACTTCGCCGCGCTGTGGGTCAGCGGCATGCGGCCGCGCGCGCTCGGCGCAATCGGTCGGAAATGAGGAATGGCGGAGTTTTCCCTATAATCCCGGCTTCCCGCGAACGGCCGGACTGCAGGTGGCGATGGAACTCGTGCGCGGACTGCACAACCTGCGCGCGCAACATCGCGGGTGCGCGGTCACAATCGGCAACTTCGACGGCGTGCACCTGGGACATCGGGCGACGCTCGAGCGCCTGCGCGAGCACGCGCGGCTCACGAGTCTGCCCGCTGCGGTGCTGACCTTCGAGCCGACGCCGCGCGAGTTCCTGAGCCCGGCGCGTGCGCCGGCGCGACTGACGCGCCTGCGCGAGAAGCTCGTGCTGCTGGAACGCGAGCGCGTCGAGCGCTGCGTGGTGTTGCGGTTCGACTCGCATTTGCAGCAGGTGCGTGCGCCGCAGTTCATCGAGCGGCTGCTGGTGCAACGGCTCGGTGCGCGGCGCATCGTGGTCGGGCACGACTTTCGTTTCGGCTACCGGGGCGAAGCGGACATCAACGTGCTGCAGGCGGCGGCACCGGCCCACGGTTTCGAGGTGGAAGTCGTCGAGCCATTGATGCTCGAGGGCGTGCGCGTGAGCTCGACCGTGGTGCGTGAAGCGCTGGCGAACGGCGACCTGGAGCGGGCTGCGCGCTTTCTCGGACGCCCGTACTCGATGCAGGGGCGGGTGATCGAGGGCGAGCGGCTCGGTCACAAGCTCGGGTATCCGACGGCGAACCTGCGGCTGCATCGGCGCCTGGCGCCGCTCGGCGGCATCTTCGCGGTACGCGTGCACGGCGTCGGTTGCGCAGTCCCTGCCGGGCGTGGCGAGCCTGGGCACCCGGCCGACGGTGAACGGCACCGAGCCGCTGCTCGAAGCGCACATCTTCGATTTTGCCGGTGACCTTTACCGCCGGCATCTCGAAGTCGAGTTCGTGGAGAAGCTGCGTGAAGAGCGCAAGTTTGCGAGCCTCGAGGCCATGGTGATGCAGATGCACGACGATGCGCGCAGGGCGAGAGACATTCTCGAAGGCAGGCAACCCGAGTGGCTGATTACAAGCACACGATCCATCTGCCGCGTACCGACTTCCCGATGAAGGCGGATCTCGCACGCCGTGAGCCGGAGCAGCTCAAGTGGTGGGACGGAGCACGACATCTACGGAAAGTTGCGCGCACTCGCCAAGGGACGCCCGCGCTTCGTGCTCGAAGACGGGCCGCCCTACGCGAACGGCGCCATCCACATCGGTCACGCGCTCAACAAGGTGCTCAAGGACATCGTCGTCAAGTCGCGCACGCTCGATGGCTACGACGCCCCCTACGTGCCCGGCTGGGACTGTCACGGTCTGCCGATCGAGCATCAGATCGAGAAAAAGCATGGCCGGGTAGGGAAGAAGCTCGATGCGAAGGCGTTCCGTGCGGCTTGCCGGCAGTTCGCAGCAGAACAGGTCGACGCACAGCGCGCCGATTTTCAGCGACTGGGCGTGATGGGCGACTGGGACGAGCCTTATCTCACGATGCAGCCGCGCTACGAGGCCGACCAGCTGCGCGCCTTCGCGGACATCATCCGCAACGGCCACGTCTACAAGGGCGTCAAGCCGGTCTACTGGTGCATCGACTGCCGCTCCTCGCTGGCGGAGGCCGAAGTCGAGTACGAGGAACGCACCGATCCGAGCATCGACGTGCGCTTTCGGGCGATCGAGCCTGCGGCGTGGATCAAGCAACTCGCGTGGCCGCAAGCCGATTTCAACCAGGTGACGCTCAACGTCGTGATCTGGACCACGACGCCCTGGACGCTGCCCGCCAACCGCGCGATCGCTGTGCATCCGCAATTCGAGTATTCGTTCGTGGAGCACGGTGAGGGCGTCACCCGGGAGCGGCTGTTGCTGGCGACCGACCTGGTCGAGTCGGTCATGCGGCGCGCGGGTATCACCGCGTGGCGAACGCTGCGCCAGGTGCAAGGCGCGCAGCTCGCCAACCTCCGCGTGAAACATCCCTTCAACAGCGGCGAAATCGCATCGGTCCCGATCGTGCTGGGAGAGCACGTCACGCTCGACGCCGGCACCGGCCTCGTGCACACCGCTCCCGGGCATGGTCACGAGGACTACGCGATCGGCGTGAACTACGGCCTCGAGATCGAGAACCCGGTCGGCGGGGACGGCCGATTCCTTGCGCGGGTACCGCAGTTCGCCGGGCAGAACGTGTTCGAGGCGAATACGCACATCATCGAGCTGCTGCACGAGCGCGGCGCGCTGCTGCATGCAGAAAAGCTGGTGCACAGCTATCCGCACTGCTGGCGCCACAAGACGCCGGTGATCTTCCGCGCCACACCGCAGTGGTTCATCAGCATGGAGCGGGCGGGCCTGCGAGAGACCACGCTCGAGGAAATCCGCAAGGTGAAGTGGACGCCCGCCTCGGGCGAGCCGCGCATCACCAGCATGATCGAGAGTCGCCCCGACTGGTGCATTTCCCGCCAGCGCACCTGGGGCGTTCCGCTCGCATTGTTCATGCATCGCGAAACCGGCGAGCTGCATCCGCGCACACCGGAGCTGCTCGAGCAGGTCGCCGAGCGCGTCGAGCTGCACGGCATCGATGCCTGGTTCGACCTCGATGCGCGCGAGCTGCTGGGAGCGGAGGCGGCCTTCTACGAGAAGTCACTCGACGTCATGGACGTGTGGGTCGATTCGGGGCTGTCGCACTACTGCCTGGAGCGCATGCGGCCCGAGCTCGCAGCGCCGGTCGATCTCTATCTCGAGGGCTCCGATCAGCACCGCGGCTGGTTCCACAGCTCGCTGCTTACGTCTGTGGCGATGTTCACGCCGCGCGCCGTATCGCGGCGTGCTGACGCACGGCTTCACCGTCGATGAGAAGGGTCGCAAGATGTCGAAGTCGATCGGCAACATGCTGGTGCCGCAGAAAGTGGTGGACAGTCTGGGCGCCGACGTGCTGCGGTTGTGGGTGGCGGCGACCGACTACAGCCAACGAGATGAGCGTGTCGGACGAGATCATGAAGCGCATGTCGGATTCCTATCGCCGCATGCGCAACACCGTGCGCTTCCTGCTCGGCAACCTCGATGGCTTCGACCCGCAACGCGACGCCGCTTCGCCCGCCGATTTGCTGGCGCTCGATCGCTGGGTGCTCGAGCGCACGCGCGAGCTGCAGAAAGAGGTGATCGCCGCGTATCGCGACTACGAGTTTCACCTGATCTACCAGAAGGTGCACAACTTCTGCGTCGTCGATCTCGGTGGTTTCTACCTCGACATCCTCAAGGACCGGCTCTACACGTTGCCGCGCCGGCATCGCGCGCGGCGTTCCGCGCAGACCGCGATGCTGTGGATCGCCGAGGCCATGGTGCGCTGGCTCGCGCCGATCCTGAGCTTCACTGCGGAGGAGATCTGGCGCGCACTGCCGGGTGAACGACCGGCTTCGGTCTTCCTCTCGTCGTGGGCGGCTCTTCCGGAGCTGCCGCAGGAGGAGGCCGCCATCGATTGGAATGCGCTCATCGAACTGCGCGCTGCGGTGACGCGCGAGCTCGAGCGGCTGCGCGAGCAGGGCGCGATCGGTGCACCGCTCGATGCGGAAGTGGACGTGTATTGCACCGCCGAGCATCACGCACGACTGAGCGCGCTCGGCGAGGAACTGCGCTTTCTGTTCATTACATCGGCCGCACGCGTGCACCAGGTGACTGCGGCCCCCGGGGACGCCGTGGCGGCGCAAAATGCGCACAATCGGGCGTATGGATCCGGGTACGGCCCTCGCAGGAGACGAAATGCGTGCGTTGCTGGCATCACAGGCCCGACGTCGGGAGCGACCCGCGGCACGCAGAGCTTTGCGGGCGGTGTGTCATCAACGTCGAAGGCCCCGGTGAAGCAGGAACTACGTATGAGTGACGGCGTGGCAACGACGGCGACGAGCGTGTGGCGGGTGAAGCTGGGCGCCTTGCGTTGGGTGCCGCTCGGGCTGCTCGTCATCCTGCTCGATCAGGCCACCAAGGCGATCGTCGAGTCGCGCTTCGAACTGTTCGACGTCAAGCCGATCCTGCCGTTTCTCGAGTTCACGCTGCTCTACAACATCGGCGCCGCGTTCAGTTTCCTCGCCCGGCGCCTCCGGTTGGCAGCGCTGGTTCTTCATCGGCCTCGGGGTCGTGGTGAGCCTCGCCATCCTCTATTGGCTGCGCCAGCTCGAGGCCGCGCGCAATCGACTGCTGGCCGCCGGGCTCGTCGCTGGTGCTCGGCGGCGCGCTCGGCAACGTGATCGATCGCATCTGGCATGGCCACGTCATCGATTTCATCCACTTCCACTGGCGGCAGTGGGAGTTTCCCGCCTTCAACGTCGCCGACTCGGCGATCACGATCGGCGCGGCGCTGCTGATCCTCGATGCGCTGCTCGAAGGCAGGAAGAAGTGAGCGCCGGCAGCTGAGTGCCGCGCCCGGTCCCATGCGAATAGTCCTCGCCAATCCCCGCGGCTTCTGTGCCGGTGTCGATCGCGCCATCGACATCGTCGAGCGCGCGCTCGTGCTGTTCGGCGCGCCGATCTACGTGCGTCACGAGGTCGTGCACAACCGCTACGTGGTCGAGCGCCTGCGCAGCCTCGGCGCGCGTGTTCGTCGACGAGCTGGAGAGGTGCCGGACGACGCGACCGTGATCTTCAGCGCCCACGGTGTGTCGCGCGCGGTGCAGGAGGAGGCGGCGCGGCGCAAGCTCGACGTGTTCGACGCCACCTGCCCGCTGGTGACCAAGGTGCACATGGAAGTCACACGCTACGCCCGCGATGCGCGCGAGGTCGTGCTGATCGGCCACGCAGGGCACCCGGAAGTCGAAGGCACGATGGGCCAGTTCGATAGCGCGCGGTGGCGGCCGCATCTTCCTGGTCGAGACGCCCGAGGACGTCGCGCGGCTCGAGATCAAGGACCCGTCACGCCTGGCATTCGTGACGCAGACGACGCTTTCGGTCGACGACACGTCACGGGTCGTCGACGCGCTGCGCGCGCGCTTTCCCGAGCTCAACGGCCCGCGCAAGGAGGACATCTGCTACGCGACGCAGAATCGCCAGGACGCGGTCAAGAAGCTGCTCGAGCAGTGTGACGTGCTGGTCGTGGTCGGCTCGCCCGAGAGCTCCAACTCGAACCGGCTGCGCGAAATCGCCGAGAAGAAGGCGATGCCGGGCTACCTGGTCGACGGCGCCGGAGGATCTGCGTCGCGAATGGTTCGAGGGCAAGCGCGTGGCGGGCGTGACCGCGGGCGCTTCGGCGCCCGAGATCCTGGTGCAGCAGGTGATTGCGCGGCTGCAAGCGTGGGGCGGCGGCGAGGTGGTCGAAATCAAGGGAAGACCTGAGAACGTCGTATTCGCCCTGCCGCGGGCGCTGCGGCCGCCGAAGGAAGAAAACAAGTCTGGGGTCTGACCCCAAGGTCGACCTTGGGGTCAGACCCCTCTTGTCAGCGCCAGCACTGCGCGGTGGTGTCTCCGCCGCCGGAATTGGCCGAAGCGCGTACACCCAGCTCGTTCACGGTGTACGTCATGCAGGCAGTGTCCTCGGCTTGTCCCGCCGCGGCGCGCGCTCGCGCCGTGAATGTGGTCGCCGTCGCGTTCGGCAGATCGATGGTGTAGTGGCCGTGCTCGCTGGTCCCGGTGAATCCGAGCCCGCCGTCGGCCGGCAGGTCGTCGAACTCGTCCGCGGTGGCGTAGCGGTTGTTTTGCAGGAAGAACTTCTCCTGCGCGCCGCGCACGCGCATCAGCTCCGTCTTGGCGTCGGCGCGCTGCGCGCGGCGGATGTAGTTGCGGTAGCTCGGCACGGCGATCGTGGCGATGATGGCGAGCACCACCACCACCACCATCAGCTCGATGAGGGTCACGCCCCTCGCGCGATTCAGGGTTGGAGCCCTCATCGCGTGCCGCTCTGGCGCCAGTAGGTGCGCACCGAGTGAGCCGGCGCCGCTGCAGAGGCCGTTGACGATCTCGACGCCGACCGCGCAACGCACCGGCAACCCGCCGGGCCCTTCCTCGCCCTCGCCCTCACCGTCATCATCCACTTGCCCCGGGAAGAGGAAGGTGAACTCCGGCGCGATGCCGCCCTGCGCCAGTTGCGTGTAGCGGTCCTCGGGCGTGGTCTGGTTGTCGCGATTGATGTCGATGACCGGCCGGCCGTCATTGACGCTCACGGCGTAAGCGCGGTTGGTTCCCGCCGGTGCACACGGGTCGGACTGTGCCGTGCCGCCCGGGAGGTAGGTCGGGAAGAAAATTACGTCGTTGAAGGTGCGCGACTCCGCCAGCACCTTCTCGCCCTGGAAGCCTCCGGGCAGCCGCAACTCGAGCTTCCAGCCCGCCGCTCCATCCGGCACCAGGGGATTGACGTTGGTGGTGATGTCGACCAGCTCGCCATCGGTGATCGCATCGAACGCATTGAACGCAGCCTGCGTGAGTGGATTGAACGGCTCGTAGTCGCGGATGGCGTAGAAGCGGTCCTGGATATCGAGGTTGAGCGGATGACCGCGCCACCCCGAGCCCAGGGCGACGTTCAGATAGGCGCTCGCGCCGCGACGGCGCACCAGCGACACATCGGGGGCCTCGTAGAACTTGCGCGTCGAGGCGAGCGGATGCGTGCCGTCGTCGGCATTGCCGAGCGAAGCCAGCACGCCGCCGGTGACGAGACTTGACACACCCGGTGTCTGCACGCCGGGCGTCGTGAGATCGCCATCGGTGATGATGTCGAGGCGCCACAGGCGTCCACCCGTGTCGCCCACGTACATGCGGTCCGCAAAGCCATTGCCATCGAGATCGAGCACGCGCACGAGCGACGGTATGGAATTGTTCATCAGGTCGAGCTCGAGGTCGGGCGTCACCGTCCCGCCGGGACCGCCTGCGAACCACAGCCGTTCACCGGTCAGGGCATCGATCATGAACACGCGATTGCCGAGGCCGTCCGTGTTGTAGAACGTCGCGCCCTGGTTGTTGTCCTGCGTCTCGTCGTAGCCGCCGCCGAAGATCAGCACCAGGTTGAGCGAATTCTGCGACGCGCTCGCGATGGCGACGCGCGCCACCGATGGCGTCGACCAGGTCTGGCCAACCCCGGGCAGCTCGTCGGGCCCGATCGACCACAGGTATACCGGTCGCTCCTTGTCGGTCACATCGAGAGCGAAGTAACGGTTCCCGCCGCGGCGCATGCCGAAGAAGAGCAACACCCGGTCGCCCTGGCCCGACTCGACGATACCGTTCAGATTGAGGTCGAGCTTGAAGGCACGGATGTCGCCGTCCAGCATGTAGGCCTTGGCGCTCTGCGGCTCGTTGCGGAACACGTCCGGCATCCGGTCGAGGAGCTCGGGTGGAACGAACGCCCACAGCTCGGTGCCGTTCGCGGCCTCGATGGCGTGCAGGTAGCCGTCGTTGGTCGGACTGAAGACCACGGCGTCATCGACATCCGGCGACGCGGCGGTACCGCCGTAGACCACCACGGCGGGGCGGCCATGCAGCGGGTCGCCCATCTGGCGCCGCACATCGTCGGTCTCGCCGTTCTCATTGCTGTCCTGCAAGTCGAGTCCATTGATCCAATCGAGCAGGTCGTCGCGCGACGGCAGGTCGGTGGGAGCGAGGCCCAGCATGGCTGCCGTGACCGCGACGTTGCCGCGGTTGAGTCGGTTGGTGGGGTCGAAGAGGTTCTCCTCGCCGAGGAAGGTATAGACGTCGCGGTTGGCCGGATTCAAGGGCTGAAGGTTGGCTGCGCCGCCTTCAGTGATCTCATCGCCGTCGTTCGCTCCCGACCACACACTTTGCGAATCACCCAGGAAGAAGCCGGTGTCGGGGTCAACCGCGGGTTGGTTGTCGACATCGACGATCTCGCCGTTCAGCAGGCGATACTTCTTCAGGTTGCCGGGCCAGTGGAAAGTCTCGCTGGGTTCGAAGACGGAGATGTAGAGATCCGACAGCGTCTCCGTGCGATTGAAGGCGTTCACGGCGACTGCGGGTGACACGAACGTCGTGCTCTCGGTCAGGATCTCGTTCACGATGTTCGTGAACACGTTGGTGAGCTCTTGCGTGTCGCCGGCGAAGAAGTTCTCTCCACCGCCCGCCGTGGCGGCTTCATTCAGGAAGGTCGTGCCCTCGACTTCGTCGCCGAAGCCGATCGTGTACAGCGTGACGTTCTGGTTGCCGTCGGCGGTGCTGAGGTCGTTCTCGAACATATAGCCCGCCAGGTCATCCAGGCAGCGCCCCGGGCCCGTGCCGTCGCAATTGCCGTTGAGCAGGCCCTGGATCTCGTCATCGGCGCTGTTGTCCTGAGTTGGCTCGCCGTCGGTGAGATAGACGATGAAGTTCCTCTGGCACGACTGCGACATCGGGCTCTGGTATTGGTCGGCGTTGCTCGGCCGGCGCGAAGCCGCGACGCTCGGAAACGCGCCGTCCACTTCGATCTCGTCGGGCGGCGGATTGGGGTTGGGGACGGATCTGCTGCCGGGCCACAGGCGCGAGTTCTCGCCGAAGAAGACGTCGCCGCCCGCGAAGTACTGGTGCGCCTCGTAGAGCGTCTCGGACAGCGGCGTGGAGCCGTCGGCGGTGTTCTGCTGAATGCTGGTGATGATCTCGTTGCGGAAGTCATCGACGCTCGAGGCAGGGAAGCTCACCATGCCGCCCTCGGCCGAGGCATCGCCGCCACCGCCGTTGTTGCTGTAGCGCATGAGCCCGATGTTCACGTCGTGCAGGTTCGCGACGACGTTGCTCGCCACTTCCTGGACGATCTCGAGCCGGGTGCGATCCGCGCTCGGCGGGAAGAACCACCAGTTCAGGTAGTTCGCGCTGTAGAACGTGTACGTGCGGTTGACGTTGTTGCTGGAGCTGTCCCAGTCGAGCTGGTCGGCCTCCACCGAGGTCCAACGGACATTCGGTTGACCGCTGTTGAACGCGTACACTTCGTCATCGCCTGCGGTTTGACCGTGCTCACCCGCGTCGGCGCGGCATTCGACCCACTCATCTTCGTCATCCTGGCGGAGGCCCTCCCAGCGGTCGTCCTCCGAGTCCCACTGCGCCGCGCGCGTGGCAACGAAGCTGCCGTTCTCGGCGATTGCCTCGACCGCCGCGTTGCAGGCGAGCCGGTCGGCATTGAACGAGCGATCGTCGTTGCAACTGGGCGGATCGCCGGTATCGCGCCGGTAGTAGATGAGGCTCGGGTCGCAGTTGCCGCTATAAGTCGTGGCCGGATCGAATTCCTCCTGCGTCTGCACCACCGCTTCCATGCTGCCCGAGGTATCCAGAATGAACACGATGTTCGGCAGGACGTCGCCCTGCGAGCCGACGAAGATCTCGGTGTCGTCGGCCATGGCCGGCGCACCGCAGGCGAGCGAGAGCGCGATGCCGGCGCACAGGCCGCGCAGTCGCGAGGGACGGAGATGCATGAGCCTATCCTCGGAAATCGTGTTCATGTTGGACGGGAAACCTGGCGCGGCGGCGTGCGGCGCGCGCTCTTCATGAGCAGGCGCGTGATCGTGCCGCTCTTGCGGTCGTAGAAAATGTTGAGACCCTGATCATTCGAGCCGCGCGCGAGCGCTAGGAACTCGGAATATTCCACGCGGGCGCTGCCCACGAGGAACGTGGAGCGGGGCGTCAGTCTGAGCAGCACGGGCTTGCACTGCGCGCAGGACTTGACGGCCATCGAGCCGGTATTGCCATCGGGCAGGCTCACCACGAAGGTACTCGTTTCGATGGCCTGCTCGAGTATTTTCAGCGGCGCGGAGGACGCCGCGAAACTTCCGCCGGCGAGCGCGACACCCAGGAACAGTGGCAGCATTCTAGTGAGCTTCATCGATGGCTCCGTAAGGCGTGTCAGTTGCCGGTCGGCACGACCACGAACAATCCCTGCACGTGGCTCGAAGTGGCGTTGCGCAGCGAGTTTCCGGTGCTCTGGATCTCGAAATGCTCGGCGCCGAAAGTGCCGATGGTGTAACCGGGCGGCGGCGGGCTGGACCCGCGCGGGGCCACCACGGCTACGAAGTTGTTGCCGTCACCCAGGTCGATCTGCGGCGGGTCCGGCGGCGGCAGGGCACTCGGATTGAAGACGGCGGTCGCCATGGTGCGCTCGATGCCGGTTTCGGCCGCCTGGAAGGCGTTCTCCTGGTACTTCTCGTTGCCCGCCATGAAGAGCTCGGTCGTGGCGGTGTTCATGCCCGAGATGGCGAGCAGCGTGAGGATGACGAGCAGCACCATGCCGACGACGAGCGCCGCGCCGCGTTGATCCGTGAACTTGTGAGCCGCGAGGCGGCCGCTGTGTGTGCTGGTCATGTTTGAGTATTCCGGACCTGGATCGTGCGTGACACGAGCAGGCGTCTGAAGCCATCGTTGGGCTGGTAGTCGACGACGTCGGCGTAGTCGTAGCTGTGGGTGTCGGTAAAGCCTATTTCCCGCGCTTCCGCCCGCACCAGGATCCAGACGCGCGCGGTCACGACCAGCGCGGTGTTGAGGATCGGGTCACCGGGATTGACGTAGCGCGTGGGCACGCCGGTGTAGAAATCCGGAAAGCCGTTGGCATCGGTGTCGTCCGGTACGCCGTCGCCGTCGGTGTCCGCGCCGGGATCGACACCGAGTTGCAGCTGCAAGTCCTCGATGCCCGGCATGAGCTCTTCATCTTCGAAAGCGGGCCCACCGCCGAGGTCCTTGCGACGCAGCGCCGGCAGTCCCGGCCGACCCTGGGAACTGTCGGCGATGTAGTACGCGCGCACGATGAGGTCGTGCACCTCGGCGTTCGGGCCGAACGGCGGCGTGATGGTGATCGGCGCGGGCTCCGTGTCCGACAGGAACACGCGACTCGCTCCGCCGGCGCGGGTCGTGAACACCTGCAACCGCTGCGCGTTGGCGGGGACCGGCTCCGTGCCCGTACGCCGCACGATGATCAGGTCGCTCGCATCGCGCACGCCGTTGTTCGCCCCGCAGGCGAGGGGCCAGCTGCCTTCGTTGATGCCGTTGGCGCCATCGACGGCGCGCCTCAGGTCGATGGGAAAATTCGCACCGCAATCGGCGGCAGCGCCCGATACGGCGAGCGGCCCGTTGCCCACGGTGCCGGCGATCATGAGCGGGTCGCCGGTCAGCCCCCAGTGATTGGCGAGCCTGAGATCGGGCTCGATCATGCTGAGCGCATAGCGGGCATTTTCCTGCATGCGCGCTACGGTTTCGTTCACCGAGAAAGTCTTGCGGCTCTGCACGTATACGGTCACGGCGCCGACGATCAGGAGCGAGCCGATGGTGAGCGCCACCATCAGTTCGATCAGGCCCAGGCCGCGTGCTCGTTGCGGGTTCTTGTTCATATCTGCATGGTCAGGGTGTAGCTGAGTTGTTCGTTGCCGGGTTCGGACCAGCTGACGGTGATCGTGTAGAGATTGGGGGTCGCGGCTTCGTCGACCTCGATGGTCCCGTCGGGTGTGCCGTTGCCGTCCCCCGGCAGCTGGTTCTGGATCGCTTCCAGCCAGCGCGCCTGGTCGTCTTCCGCCAGTTCGACCGGATCGCAGTTCACGCCCGCGTCCACGCAATTCTGCATGCCCGGAGTGCCAGCGGCGTCGAGCCGCCAGGCCACCGCGCCGGCGCCGCGATTGGCGCGGATGCGGTCGGCCATGTCCGCGGCCAGGTTGACCGCCTGCGTGTGATACACCGCTGAGCGTCCCGCGCGCAGGCTCTCGACGTAGAGGGCGGCGATGCCGAGCATCCCGACCGAGAGCACCACCAGCGCGACCAGCGCTTCGACGATACTGAAACCGGCGTGGCGCAACTTGCTCATGTCAGGTGCCCTCAGGGCAGTTGCCGATGCCGCCGAATGCCTCGTCCTCGAGCAGGTCGACAGCGGCCACTTCCTTGAGAATCTCGGCGCGGCCGGTGCGATTCACCGTGACGAGGCGTTTGCGGTAATTGGTGCCGCTGGCGCTGTCGGCGCGCTCGTCGCAGATGATGACGACGCGCACCGCGGGATTGCCGGGGACGTCGGCGAAGCCACTCGGCTGGTAGATGACCGCATCGAAATTCGAGCGGGCCGTGAGCTTGGCATCCATCGGCTCCCGCGGAGCGATCACGACCTCACCCGCGGACGGGGTGGCGTCGCTGTTAGTGTCTATCCAGAGGACCATGCCGGTGGGCGATCCCGCGTCCGACCAGACACCACCGGCGCGGCAAACCGGAGGCGTGGCGCTGGGATCGGTCGACGGGCAGATCGCGACCGGTTGCTGACGCTTGATGGCTTCGGAGCGTGCGAGTTGCAGCGATGCGAGCAGGTCGTTGGCCGAGCCCGACATCCGGCTGTTGAGCATGAACTGGCGGAAATTCGGTGCGCCTATCGCGAGGATGACGCCTACCACCGTCAGCGTCATCATGAGCTCCATCAGCGTGAAGCCTCTTTTTCTTCTGTCCCACATGCCGCGAACTATATCGGCGCGCGCCACGAGGCGCTTGCCAGTCCCGATGGGCGGACGGGTTTGCCCGACGAACGGCGCGCCGACTCAACTTAACGCGGCAATCTACGGTGTCCTGCTCGGTCAGCTGACTCATTCGCAGCGCAACGGCCGACCCGATGCATCGCGATCGGAGACGCGTGGTCTGCCCGTCTGGCTGACGATAATCGCGCGCGCGGCGCTCGTGCCACGCTCGTCGCAGAACACGAAGCTGACCGTCGTGCCGGCGAGAGCGAACGGCCAATAGGTCACGGCGTTGCGATTGGCGCGCACCGTGAGTCGCTCGGCTCGCGGCTGAATCGCGAGCACGCTTTCGCCGCTGTCCAGGCGCGGTGGCGAATCGCGATCGCGGTTCGCAAACATGATCCAGCCGTTACTCCACGCGCTCGCGTCGGTGGCGCACTCCCGGCCTCCGCCGGTCTTGCAGATCACCACGGGTTCCGCGCGCAGGATGGCGGTGCTGCGCGCCAGGTGCAGGGCCCGCAGCAAGGCGCTGACCTGCTCGCTGCGCCGCGCGTTGAGACCGACCTCGCGAAAACTCGGCGCGCCGAGACCGGCGACGATCGCGACCAGGGTCAGCGTAATCAACAGCTCCAGCAGGGTGAGGCCCCGCGCGAGCTGGCGCAGGTCCCTTCGGGGGGGTGAGGGCAACATGTCGGCCTCCTTGCCAACTGTTGCCACGGTGCTGCGCCGGAGCGGGCGGCGTCCATGCACCTATCCGGGGCATTCGCCCGGTATTGCCTGGCGCGCCGGCAAGCTGCTGATTCACAAGCAGAGACAACCCCGTATAATGCCCGCCATGTCGACCTCCCATCCGCCGCGCCTGGCCAACCGCGACGAAGTGGTGCGCATGCTCCAGGCGCACGGCATTGCGCCCACTGAGCAGCGCATCCGCGTCGGCGAGCTCATGTTTGCCACGGCCCAGCACCTCTCCGCCGAGCAGCTGCTCGAGGGTCTGCACAGTGTGGGCGCGCGCATCTCCAAGGCGACGGTCTACAACACGCTCAATCTGTTCGCGGCGTGCGGTCTCGTCCGGCAGGTGAATATCGATTCGACGCGCGCGTGCTTCGACTCCAACACCGCGCTTCACTATCACTTCCACAATCTCGATACCGGCGAGCTCACCGACGTGAGCGTGCCCGAGGTTGAATTCCGCCGGCTCCCGGACCTTCCCCAGGGGACCGAGCTCGCGGGCGTCGATATCGTCATCCGGGTGCGGCGCAAGCCCTAGTTGCTCTGCTTTTGCTTTACAATTCGCGACCCCATTCACCGTGCCGGTGTAGCTCAGGGGTAGAGCAATCGCTTCGTAAGCGATGGGTCGGGGGTTCGAATC
>CAWIYW010000018.1:0-23322 GCA_963840405.1 uncultured Gammaproteobacteria bacterium | reverse complement strand
CGTGGGTGCAACCGGCCGGAATGGCGTCCTTCAGACGGCGCAACGCGAATTCGTTCAGCTCCGGGCGATTGAATCCCTTTTCTCCCGCGAAGCCGCAGCACAGCACGTCGTCGACCGCGATGACATCGGGACTGCAGCGTCCGGCAATGGCCGTCAGCTTGTCCACCGTGCCCATCTTGCGCACGCTGCACACCGGATGCACGACGACCGGCTCGCGCCGCAGGCGCGATCGCGACTCGCGGCAGCACCGTATCGTGGATGAACTCGATGCTGTCCTGGACCGCAAGCCGGCCGTGGCAATAGCGTTGCATCCGATACGCGCATGGACTGGTGTCGAACACGATCGGCCATCGCCCGTTGTCGCTGGCCTCGAGCAACGCGAGCTCCAGCTCCGCCGACTTCATGTCGGCCGCCGCCGCCAGGCCCTTGCTCTCGAACGGCTGGCCGCAGCAGAGCTCCGCGAGCGCCTTCGGGATAGATGACGTCGAATCCCGCCTTGCGGAACAGCCGCTCGGCCGCGACCGGCACGGGTTCCGTGTCGTCGCCGCGCTGCGCTCCCATGCTGCGCGCGGCACAGCTCGGGAAATAGACGACGCGCGCAGCGCCGGTCGCGGCCGGTCGCTTTCCGGGCCGGAAATTGACGGCACGCGGCAGCGCGGGCGACCACTTCGGAATCCGGCCGCCCGATGCCCGGCGCATGCCGTCGAGCGACCGCTGCATCACCCGCGTGCCGACCAGCCCGTGCAGCACGTCGGCGGCGGCGAGTCCCGCGCGAACGCCGGAGGTCGTCGCGGCGTAATGACCGGCGACCGTGGCGGCCACGCGCTGCGCGAGGGGACCGGTGCGGCGCCCGCGCAGCGCCTTGATCAGCAGCCCGGTTTCGATCCCGACCGGACACGCGGTGGCGCACAGTCCGCAGGCAGCGCAAGTGTCGATGCCGTGATAGTCGTAGAGCGAGCGCAGCGTCGCGGTCGCCGCGCATCCTCGCCGGCACGCTCGCGGCGAGTGATCTCCCGCCAGCCGACGATGCGCTGCCGAGGCGACAGCGTGAGCCCGCGCGACGGGCACTTGGGCTCGCAGAACCCGCACTCGATGCACTTGTCGACGATCGGGTCGCAGGCGGGCAGCGGCTTCAGGTTCTTCACGTGCGCGTCGCGGATCGTCGTTGAGGATCACGCCGGGATTGAGCAAGCCCTGCGGATCGAACAGGCGCTTGATCTCCCGCATGAGCGCATAGGCTTCGGCCCCCCATTCGAGCTCGACGAAGGGCGCGACGTTGCGGCCGGTGCCGTGCTCCGCCTTGAGCGAGCCGTCGTATTTGTCGACGACCAGCTTGCACAGCGCGTCCATGAAGCCGCGATACCGCGCGACCTCGGCCGCCGCGTTGAAGTCCTGCGTGAACACGAAGTGCAGGTTGCCCTCCAGTGCATGGCCGAAGATGATCGCGTCGGGATAGCCATGCGCGGCGAGCAGCCGCTGCAAATCCAGCGTCGCCTCGGCCAGTCGCGATACCGGAAAGGCCACGTCCTCGATGATCACCGTCGTGCCGACCTTGCGCATCGCGCCCACCGACGGGAACATGCCTTTGCGCACGTTCCAGTAGCGGGCGCACTCCTGCGCGTCGGTCGAGAAGCGCACGGGTTCGTAGGTATGGACGCCGGCGAGCGCCGCCTCGATGGCGCGAACCTGCGCGGCAAGCGCCGTCGGGTCCGGCGCGCGCGTCTCGACCAGCAGCGCCGCGCCCTGCGGCCCGACCTTGTGCAACGACTTCGGCAAGCCCGGCTTGCCCTCCACCGAGCGCAGCGCCGCGCGGTCGGCCAGCTCCACGGCGGCCACCGGTTCGCCTTTCAGTAGCGTCACCGCGCGGCACGCCGTTTCCAGATCGTCGAACAGGATCAGCGCGCTGGCCTTGTCGGCGTAGTCGGGTACGGTGCGATACGTGATCTCGCTCAGGAAACCAAGCGTGCCTTCGGACCCGATCATCAGGTGCGCGAGAATGTCGATGGGGTCCGTGAAGTCCACCAGCGCATTGAGGCTGTAGCCGGTGGTGTTCTTCATCTTGAACTTGCGGCGGATGCGCGCGGCCAGCGCTTCGTTGGCGCGTACGGCTTCGCCCAGCGCAGCGAGACTCGCGCACCAGCTCGGGTTGCTGCGCGCGCGAATGCCGCGCGACTTGCCGCATCGCGCGTGTCGAGCACCGTACCGTCCGCCAGCACCACGCGCAGCCCGGCCAGCGTCTGATAGCTGTTCTGGGCCGTCCCGCAGCACATGCCGCTCGCGTTGTTGGCGGCGATGCCGCCGATCATCGCGGTGTCGATCGACGCCGGGTCGGGACCGATCTTGCGGCCGAAACGGCGCGAGGCGCCGATTGGCCATGGCGCCGATGACGCCGGGCTGCAGCGTGATCGTTTCGCCGCCCTCGCCGCGGCGTGCAGCCGCGCCAGTTGTCGCCGAGCATCACCAGCACCGAATCGCTGATCGCCTGTCCCGACAGGCTCGTGCCCGCCGCACGGAACGTGACCGGCGTCTGCCAGCGCGCGCAGAGCGCGAGCAGACGCACGAAGCTCGTCCTCGCTCTCGATGACCACGATGATCTTCGGCACCAGCCGATAGAAGCTCGCGTCGCTGCCCCAGGTCAGCAGCCGCAATGGGTCCGTGATGAGCCGCGACGCTGGAACGAACGTCGCGGCTTCACTGTAGACACGATCGTACGGCGCCGGCAGATCGCCCGCGAACGCGTGATCGAACGGGGGCGGCATCGTCACACCGTGGCGCGGCGGCCGAAGCAACGGTCCTCAGTGCACGACAGCAACGTAAATGGGTAGACATAGGCCTGCGCCATTACCAGCAGCCCCATGAGCGCCGCCAGCGCGAGGCTGTGGAAGAACACGTAGCGCAGGATCTCGCCCTCATGCCCGTACCATTGCGTCGCCGTCGACGCGACGACGATGCTCTGGGCATCGATCATCTTGCCCATGACGCCTCCCGAACTGTTCGCCGAAGCCATCAGCACCGGCGACAATCCGAGTTGTTCGGCCGTGATTTTCTGCAGGTTGCCGAACAGCACATTCGACGACGTGTCCGATCCGGTCAGCGCAACGCCCAGCCAGCCCAGCATCGCGCCGAAGAACGGATACAGATAACCGGTATGGGCAAAGGCCAGGCCGAGCGTGGCGTCCAGTCCGGCGCCCTTGGTCGTGAACCCGAGCGCGAGCATGGCGGCGATGGTGAGCAGCGAGAACTGGACGAGCTTCAGCGTGCGCCCGTAGGTCTGCGACCATCTTGCGGAACCGACAGACCCATGACGAGACCCGCGATGAGTGCGGCAATGAGGATGCCGGTACCCGTCGCGGACAGCCAGTTCAGCGTGTAGACGGCGGCCTCGGGCGTCGGTTTCGGCACCACGGGGGGGACGCGCACGACCAGGTTGTGCAAGCCCTCGATCGGAAACTTGAATATCGAGACCTCATTCAGCAGTCCTTGATCTGCGGCAGTCCCCACAGAAAGACCAGCACGCTCAGGATCACCCACGGCATCCATGCCTTGCATGACCTGTGCGCGGGTGAACCCGGTCCCGACGCGCTGCGCCTGCGCCTCCGCGTAGCTGACGGTATCGCCTTCCCGGCTCGTCGACAACCAGACCCGCTTCGGGTGCCAGAACTTGAGGAACAGCGTCAGCGCACCCATCGAAACGATCGCGCGATCACGTCGACCAGCCACGGACCGTGGTAATTCGAAACCAGGAACTGCGGCACCGCGAAGCCACGCCGGCCACCAGGATCGCCGGCCAGATCTCGATCATCCTGCGGAAGCCGACGAAGGCCCAGATCAGCCAGAACGGCACCAGCAGCGAGAAGAACGGAAGCTGCCGTCCGACCATGGCGCTCAGCTCCAGCAAGTCCAGACCGGTCACCGCGGCGAGCACGACGATGGGCGTACCCAGCGCGCCGTACGCCACGGGCGCGGTATTGGCGATCAGCGAGAGTCCTGCGGCGGCCAGCGGCTTGAAGCCCAGGCCCATCATGATCGCCGCCGTGACCGCGACCGGCGTACCGAAACCGGCGGCGCCTTCGAAGAACGCGCCGAAACAAAACGCCACCAGCAGCAATTGCAGCCGGCGATCGTTGGTGATCCCGGTGATGCTTTTCTGCAGGACGTCGAAGAGCCCGGTGTCGGTCGTCAGCTGGTACATGAAGATGACGTTGAGCACGATCCAGCCGATCGGCAGCAGACCGAACAGCGCGCCCAGCAGCGCCGTCTTGCCGGCCATCTCCGCGGGCATCCCGTAGACGAAAATCGCGACCGCCAGCGCAACAAACAACCCAAGGAGCGCCGCCCAATGCGCCTTGATGTGGAAGAACGCGAGGCCGCCCAACAGGACAACGACAGGCAGTGCCGCAAAGATCGTGGAAAAGACCGCGTTGTTCAGGGGATCGTAGACTTGTGACCAACTCATTGGGCTCTCCCTGACTTGACGGGCTGCGTCAAATGGACACCAGTTCCGCCGTCGATCCCGCGCATTTTGGTTACTGAGCGGGCACCTAGCGCCATTTCGCACGCCGCTGGGTCCTGCCTGCGAAAGACGACGACAGTTTGCGGTGCGTGCGACCGATCCCGCTTCGTGACCACGCCTGGAACTGAATGCCCGCGCAACTTACTCCCGTGCGCACCGGCCGGGTTTGATGTAGGTCATGCTCGCGCACAGGAAAGGCCGGCCACGAACAGCTGGACCGCCTGAGAGCGACGCGCGGTCGCGTCTTCAGTGTCCGTTGATCCAAATCAAACGGATGGTCGAACCGGCCCGCTTACTGTACGAAATCACGAGCAGGCTCGAAGGTCGCCCCGTGAGCCGTCGACCACCGTGACCACGGTGGACGCGAGGCGCGCACATGGACACCACGATGAACCCTTACGTCGTCTTCCTGCTCTACCTGATGGCGATCCTGGGCTTCGTCGGCGTCACGCTGCTGATGAACCGTCTGCTGGGTCCGAAGCCGGTCGCCTCCGCGATGAAGCTGGAGCCGTTCGAATGCGGCGCGATCCCCGTCGACACGCGCAATGTCAAGGCGGTCCCGATCAAGTACTACGGCGTCGCCATCGCCTTCATCCTGTTCGACCTGGAGACCGTGTTCCTGTTCATCTGGGCGCTGGGTGCACAGCCGCTCACGGGCTTCATGCTGGCCACCTTCTTCATCTTTGCGTTCCTGCTGGTCCTGATCCTGCTGTACGTCTACAAGATGCGGCTGCTCGAAGCCGTGACGGATAGCCGTGGTTCGATCCGATCATGACGGCGACGACGATTCCCATCCATCGCGGCGAAGCAGCGCTCGCCCGCGTTCGAGTACCTGTCGACGAAAAAGGACGAGCTGGTCGGATGGGCGCGCAAGTTCTCGCTGTTCCCCTACCCGTTCGTGACGGCGTGTTGCGCGATGGAGTTCATGTCGGTGAGCTCCTCGCCGTACGACACCGACCGCTTCGGCGCCGCGCTGCCGCGCTTTTCGCCACGGCAGTCGGATCTGCTGATGGTGGTCGGCACGCTCACCCACAAGCAGGCGCCGATCCTCCTCAAGGTCTACGAGCAGATGTGCGAACCCAAGTGGGTGATGGCGTTCGGCGCGTGCGCCACCAGCGGCGGGTTCTACCAGAACTACGCGGCGGTGGCCGGAATCGACAAGATCATCCCGGTGGACATCTACGTCCCCGGCTGTCCGCCGCGGCCGGAGACGGTCATCGACGCCATCATGATGCTGCAGGACCGGATCGCACGGTCGCAGCATCTCATCGTCAACGACAAGTTCTGATGCATGAGCGCGCCCGTCTTCGACGTCGTGCAACAGCACCTCGCGCCGGTGACCGGCGAGTTCTCCCTTTCGCATGGAACGCTCGTCATCGGCTTCGCACCGGCTGCGCTGCTGGACGTCGTTCGGCGGCTCAAGGGCGAATTCGGATTCGACCTCCTCCTCGACGTGACGGCGGTCGACTGGCCCGGACAGGCGCCGCGGTTCGAGGTCGTCTACCACTTCTACTCGACGACGCACCGGGTCCGGGTCCGGCTGAAGACGCGCGTTCCGTGAAACGGATCCGACCGTGGACTCGCTGGTCGCGCTGTTCGGCTCGGCCAACTTCATGGAACGCGAGTGTCACGACATGTACGGGATCGTCTTTCGCGGCAATCCCGACCTGCGTCCGATCCTGCTCTACGAGGGCTTCGCCGGGCACCCGCTGCGCAAGGACTATCCCAAGCAGCAGGAACAGCCGCTCGTTCCCTATCGGACATGACGAGGCCGACCGTGCCGACCACGCTGCCAAACTCCGGTTCGACCCGCGTTCGAGCAGACCGAGCACGATGGCGAGGTCATCGTCAATATCGGTCCGTCGCACCCCGCGACGCACGGGACGATCCAGGTGATCGCCGCGCTCGACGGCGAGAAGATCAACCGCGTGGACGTCCACTGCGGGTACCTGCACCGCGGCTTCGAGAAGGAGTGCGAATCCCATACGTGGCCCAACCTGATCCCGTACGTGGACCGGCTCAACTACTGCTCGGGGCTGATCAACGATTTCGCGTACTGCGACGCCGTCGAGCAGCTGATGGGCATCGAGATCACGCCGCGCTGCCGCTACCTGCGCACGCTGCTTTCCGAATATTCGCGCATCGCGGATCACCTCACCTGCATCGCCGCCTCGCTGATGGAGCTCGGCGCGATGACGGCCTTCCTGTACCTGGTGATGATCCGCGACTACGTCTACGAGCATCTCGCCGCGCTCACCGGCGCGCGCGTCACCTACACCTACGGCCGCATCGGCGGACTCGCGCGCGACTTGCCCGATGGCTGGCTCGAGCGGCTCGACGAGATTCTGATCGAGTACGAGGAGTTCATCGGACGGATCCACGGGCTGATGGACCGCAATCGCATCTTCATCGACCGTACCCGCAACATCGGCGTGATCTCGTCGGCGGACGCCGTCAACTGGGGTTTCACCGGTCCCATCCTGCGCTCGACCGGCCTGCCCTGCGACCTGCGCAAGGACGCCCCCTATCTTGCCTATGCCGAGCTGGATTTCGACGTGCCGGTCGGCATCAACGGCGACAACTACGATCGCTACTACGTGCGCATGCGCGAGATGGACGAGTCGGTCTACATGATCCGGCAGCTGATGGAAATGCTGCCCGACGGACCGATCAATGTGGACGATCGCCGCTGCACGCTGCCGGAAAAGCAGCTCGTGTACACGGAAATCGAGTCGCTGATCAACCACTTCAAGCTGATCATGGACGGACCTGCCGTGCCTGCCGGCGAGGTCTACGCGGCGCACGAAGCGCCCAACGGCGAGCTCGGCTTCTACCTGGTGAGCACCGGCGGGGGAACGCCGTACAAGGTTCACGTGCGCTCGCCGAGCTTCGTCCACATGGGCGGCCTGCACCGTCTGCTGGAAGGCTATCAGCTCGCGGACATGATCCCGACGTTCGGTTCGGTCAACATGATTGGCGGGGAGTGTGACAGATGAGCGATCGATGAAGCACTTGCTCCCGGAATTCGACGCGTTGCGCGCCCGGTTCCCGGCGGGATTCGAGTCGTCGCTGGTGCTGCCGTGCCTGCGCCGCGTGCAGGAAGACCGGGGCTTTGTCGCCGACACCGATATCGACGATCTGGTTGCCTATCTTGGCGTCCCGCGGATCCAGATCGAAGAGGTGCTGAGCTTTTACACGCAGTTCCGCCGCAAGCCCATCGGCCGCTGGCACATCCAGGCCTGTCGCAACGTGTCCTGCTCGTTGTGCGGCTCGGAAAGGATCATCGAGCACCTCGCGAAGAAACTCGGCATCCGACCGGGACAAACCACGGACGACGGACGCTTCACGCTGTCGACGGTCGAGTGCGTCGCCTCCTGCGGCAGCGCGCCCGTCGTGCTGATCAACGACACCTACCACGAGCGCGTGAACCCCGAGCAGCTCGACGCGCTGCTCGAGACGCTGGCCTAGCATGGCGAAGAACACCAAACTGCTGATGACCTTTCCGGTCACGCCGACCTCGCACACGCTGGCCGACTACCGCGAGCGCGGCGGCTATGTCACGCTGGACAAGGCGCTGCGCGAGATGACGCCGCAGGAAGTGCGCGCGGAGGTCACGGCGTCCGGCATCCAGGGCCGCGGCGGCGCCGCGTTTTCCATGGGTCGGAAATGGGGCGTCGTGAATCTCAACGACGGCCAGCCGCACTATCTGTGCGCCAACGCGGACGAGGGCGAACCCGGCACCTTCAAGGATCGCTGGATTCTCGAAAATGCGCCGCACCTGCTGCTCGAGTCGATGCTGATCGCGTCGTATGCGCTGCAGGTACGCCATGCGTTCATCTATATCCGCGGCGAATTCGACTTGCCCTACCGCCGTCTCGCGGGCGCGCTGGACGAGGCTTACGCGGCCGGCTACTTCGGCGAAGAAATATTGGGCACCGGTTTCGCCTGCGACCTCGTGATCTACCGCGGCGCCGGCAGCTACGTGTGCGGCGAGGCGTCCGCGCTGATCACGTCGATCGAGGGCAAGCGCGGCTATCCCCGCAACCGGCCGCCGCGCCTGACCGTGCGCGGCCTGTACCAGAAACCGACCGTCATCAACAACGTCGAGACGCTGTCGAACATCGTCGGCATCATCGCGCACGGCGCGGAAGCGTTCAAGACAGGTCGGCACGACCAAGAATCCCGGCACGCGACTCATTTCCATCTCCGGCCACATCAACCGGCCCAGGCGTGTACGAAATCGAAGTCGGTTATCCGTGGGCCAAGTTCATCTACGAGGACTGCGGCGGCATCCCCGGCGGGCGCGGGCTCAAGGCCATCATTCCCGGCGGCATTTCCACCAAGGTGCTCACGGGCGAGGAGATCGCGCCGCTGAATCTCGACAACCAGGAGGTGGAGGCGGCCGGTTCGTCGCTCGGCTCGGGCGGCATGATCGTCATCGCCGACGGCACGTGCATGGTGCGCCTGCTGCAGGTGATGCTGCGCTTCTACCACCACGAGTCGTGCGGCCAATGCACGCCGTGCCGCGAAGGCATGGGCTGGCTGCATCGGATCATCGACCGCATCGTCGCGGGCGAAGGACGGCCCGAGGACGTCGATCGCCTGTACCAGGTATCGAAACTGAACGACGGCAACACGATCTGCGGGATGGGCGATGCCGCCGGCTATGCGACGGTCGGCATCCTCAACAAGTTTCGCAACGAGTTCGAGTATTTCATCGAGCACAAGCGCTCCCTCTGCGACGGCAATCTGGAATGCCATGCCTGAGATCTTCATCGACGGGCAATCGATTCAGGCCGAGCGCGACCAGACCGTGATGCAGGCGGCGCTCGCGCACAACATCGCCATCCCCTATTTCTGCTATCACCCGTCGCTGTCGATCGCCGGCAACTGCCGCATCTGCGCCGTCCAGGTCGAGGGCCGCAGCTGGGTGGAAATCGCCTGCAACATGCCGGTGAGCGAAGGGCTGCGGATTCTCACCGACTCGGAGCAAGTACGGGCGTACCGCAAGGAGCTGATGCAGCTCGTCACGCTCAATCATCCGGTCGACTGCGGCATCTGCGACAAGGCCGGCGAATGCACGCTGCAGGACTACCACTACCAGTACAACGGCTCGCCCTCGGTGTCGCGCGAGCCCAAGGTGCGCTCGACCAAGTTCCACCCGCTTTCCGAGCGCATCGTGCTCGACAACGAGCGCTGCATCCTGTGCTCGCGCTGCGTGCGCTTCACGAAGGAAATATCGAAGTCGAACGCGCTCGGGATCACGCAGCGCGGCGACACGTCGCTGGTCCGCGCCGCCGAAGACCATCCGCTGGACGACGACCCCTACTCGGACAACGTCATCGATATCTGTCCGGTGGGCGCGCTGCTCTCGCGGCCGTTCCTCTACAAGGCGCGCGTCTGGTATCTGCAGCCGACCCCGTCCGTCTGCCCGGGTTGCGCCCGCGGCTGCACGATCCAGATCTGGCATCGCAAGTCCGAATGGAAGCTCAACGCGCTCGACCCGCGGAAGAATGTCAGCATCGAGCGCATCACGCCGCTCGAAAATCCGGCGGTGAACGGTCCGTGGATCTGCAACAAGGGGCGCGACCTCGCGCAGATCTTCGAGCGCCCGCGCGCCGAGCAGGCGATGCAGAAGGGGAAGCCCGTCGATCTGACCGCGGCGATCGCGGCCGCCGGCCGGCTGATCGAAGACGCCAAGCACCCCGTCGCGCTGGTGTCGAGCTGGGGCTCCAACGAAGAGCTCGCCGCGTTCAAGCAGGCGCTGGGCGGACGCTTCGCCGCTTTCGTGAAGCAGGATTGGTCGCCGCAGCCGGGCGAACGGCTCGACGACGATCTGCTCATCCGGGCCGACAAGAATCCGAATACCGCGGCCGCGCGCGCGCTGTTTCCGCCGCTTGCCGACGCTGCGGCGGCATTCGACGACGCGACGGACCTCGTGCTGATCTGGGGCGAAGGCTTTGATTTCTCGCGCCTGCCGGCGCAAGCGCGGACCATCGTCCTCGACGCGTATGCGCAACCGGAGCACCAGCACGCCGACGTGTTCATCCCCGTGAGCATCCAGACCGAGCGCCGCGGGCACTACACGAACTTTCAGGGCGTGGTGAGCGCGTTCGAGCCGTGCTTTCCGAAAAAGCCTACGGTGGCCGACGCCGAGACGCTGTTCGCGGCGATGGTCTCCACAGGTGTACCCGCGTGATCCAGGACCTCGTCATCAACCTGCTGTTCATCGGCTACGCGGTGACCGTGCTGCTGGTGTTCGGCACGGTGCTGACCTGGGTCGAGCGCAAGCAGGCGGCGATCATGTCCGACCGCATCGGCGCGAACCGCGCGTATGTGCGTATTCCGTTCACGCAGTTCAAGCTGATCTGGTGGGGCCTGTTCCACGGTCTGGCCGACGGCCTCAAGATGATGCTGAAGGAGGACTTCAGGCCGAATTCCTACGATCGCGTCGCCTATGCGATCGCCCCGTGGGTCGTGTTCACGCCGGTGCTGCTCGTGTTTGCCGTCATCCCGTTCGGCGGCACGCTCCACCCGGGCGAGCTCGTGCCCGCATTGGCCGGCTGGTTCGGCGACAAGACCTATCCGCTGCAGATCGCCCGTCTCGACGCCGGCCTGCTCGTCGTGTTCGCCTTCGGCGGCTTGACGATCATCGGCGCCATGCTCGCCGGCTGGTCGTCGGACAACAAGTTCTCGCTGCTGGGCGCATTGCGCGCGGGCTCGCAGATGATCTCGTACGAGCTGATCATGGGACTGACGGTGCTGGGGCTGATTCTCATCTACGGCACCGTCGATCTGGGCGCGATCGCGCAGCAGCAATCCGGCGTGCTGCTGGGCGTGCTGCCCGCGTGGGGAATCTTCTATCAGCCCTTCGCCGCGATCCTGTTCCTGACCGCGGCCATCGCGGAGAACAAGCGCATCCCCTTCGACCTGCCCGAGGCCGAGTCCGAGCTCATCGCCGGTTACTTCACCGAGTACAGCGCGATGAAGATGGGCCTGTTCATGTTCGCCGAGTTCATCGAGATCGCCATCATCGGCGCGCTGTTCACGACGCTCTTCCTGGGCGGCTACAACCTCCCCTTCATGACGGACGCCGGGTTCGTCCTGCCGGGAGGTCGCGAGTTGCCGCTCCCCCACGGCGTCGTCGTCGTGCTCCAGCTCGTCGTCTTCCTCGCCAAGGTGCTGCTCGTGTGCAGCTTCCAGATCCTGGTGCGCTGGTCGCTGCCGCGGTTCCGGTACGACCAGCTGCTGCGCTTTGCCTGGAAGTTCATGTTTCCGCTGGCGCTCATCAATCTGACCGTGACCGCCGTGGCGGTCTGGGCGCTGGGCGCTCACTGAGCCGTCGCGCGAGCATGCAACCCTACAAGCGCAAGGCGTACTGGAACAGCCCCACGATGTCGTGGTGGGAACGCGCCTATCTGTTCGAGATCGTGCGCGGGCTCGGCATTACCGGCGGCGTGTTCATGAAGAACATGTGGCGCTGGATGACGGGCCGCAAGGGCGCGCTCACCACCTACTACCCCGAGGAAACCCGGTCCGACTACGCGGCGAACAACCGCGGCAAGCATGTGCTGACCCAGCGGCCGGACGGCACGCCGCAATGCATCGCCTGCAACATGTGCGCGACGGTGTGTCCCGCGAAGGTCATCGAGATCGAAGCGGGCTTCGACCCGGACGACCCGGCGCATCCGAAGTACCCGGTGCGCTTTGAAATCGATTACTCCCGTTGCATCTTCTGCGGACTGTGCGTCGAGGCCTGTCCCGAAGACGCCATCCGCATGGTCAAGGAGGTGCCGAACCTGCCCACATTCGACCGTCGCGACATGTGGCTGGGCGCTGGAGGAGCTGCTCACGTGGAACCCGCAGAGCGATGTCGCCAAGCCCTATCCGCGGTAAGCGCGGCGAGCGGCAGACGCGAGGAAGCCATGATCGAAACGTTGCTGCTCTACCTCTTCGCCGGCACGGCGCTGCTGGCGGCGGCGGCGATGCTGGTGCTGCGGCACCCGATGCGGGTCGCGCTCGCGCTCGTCGTGACGATGCTCGCGCTCGCCGGCGTCTATGCGCTGCTCGGCGTGCACGTGATCGCGGTCTTCCAGGTCCTGATCTACGTCGGCGCCGTGATGGTGTTCATGGTGTACGTGATCATGCTGCTGGACGTGCGCGATCGGTCCTACAGCGGCAAGTTCTCGCGGCTCCTCGTGCCCGGCATCGTGGGCTCTTGTTGCTGCTCGCGGTGCTCGCGCATGCGTTGTGGCAGGACCTGCCGGCGCCGTCCGCCGCGGCCGGCGAGACGGCCTTCGGCGTCCAGCAGTTCTCGATTGCCTTCCTGAACGAATACTGGCTGCACTTCGAACTCGTCTCCGTGCTGCTGGTCGTCGCCGTCGTCGCCGCATTGGCCGTCATCAAAGTGGGACGGCGCGACCATGGATAAGACCCAGATGCTCGTCGCGCTGAGCGCGAGCCTGTTCGCGCTGGGCCTGCTGGGCGTCATCGTCCGGCGCAACGTGCTGGTGATGCTGATGTGCATGGAGTTGATGCTCAACGGCGTCAACGTGATGCTGGTGACCTTCGCGCAACAGGCCGGCTCGACCGTAGGCGCGGTGCTGGTGTTCCTGGTCTTCGTCGTGGCGGCCGCCGAGATCGCGATCGCGATCCCCATCGTGCTGCTGCTTGCGCGGCGCAAGCGCACGCTCGACATCGATGCGTACGTCGACCTGAAAGGATAGCCGGTGAACCGCCTGCTCACCGTGATCGTCCTGCTGCCGCTGGCCGGATTCCTTCTCAACGGCCTCCTGGGCAATCGCCTCGGCAAGCGATTCGTGTCGGTCGTCGGCTGCGGGCTGCCGATCTGTCGCCTTTGCCGCCGCGATTCTCTGCCTGATGGACTTGCGCGCGAGCGGGTTCGCGCCGCTGGTCGAGACCGCCTACACCTGGGCCGTCATCGGCGACCGCTCGTTCGAGATCTCGTTCTACTTCGATCGCCTCACGGCGGTGATGGTGCTGATCGTGACCGGCGTCGGCTCGCTGATCCACATCTACTCCATCGGCTACATGAAGGAAGACACGAGCTACGCCCGCTACTTCGCGTACCTGAACCTGTTCCTCTTCTTCATGCTGCTGCTCGTCCTGGGCCGGTCGCTGCTGGTGCTCTTCGTCGGTTGGGAAGGCGTCGGGCTGGCGTCGTATCTGCTGATCGGCTTCTGGTTCGACGATCCCGACAAGGCGCGCGCGGGAAAGAAGGCCTTTCTCACCAACCGCATCGGCGATGCGGGCTTCCTGCTCGGCATGTTCGTGCTGTTCCAGGCGCTGGGAACGCTGGAACATGGACAAGATCAACACGGCGTTCATGAGCGGGACGCCGCCGGTGGTTTCGGCGAGTCTCGTCGGCATCCTGCTGTTCATCGGCGCCTGCGGCAAGTCGGCGCAAATTCCGCTTCATGTGTGGTTGCCCGACGCGATGGCCGGACCGACCCCGGTCTCGGCGCTTGATTCACGCCGCGACGATGGTGACCGCCGGCGTCTACCTGGTCGCGCGCCTGTCCGGCATCTACATGCATGCGCCGGAGGCCTCGCGCGGCGATCGCCGCGGTCGGCGTGATGACGGCGTTTTTCGCGGCCACGATCGCGCTCGTGCAGACCGACATCAAGAAGGTGCTCGCGTACTCGACGATCTCGCAGCTCGGCTTCATGTTCGTCGCGCTCGGCGTGGGCGCCTACGGCGTGGCGATCTTCCATCTCTACACGCATGCCTTCTTCAAGGCGTGCCTCTTCCTGGGCGCCGGCAGCGTGATCCATGCGCTGGGCGGCGAGCAGGACATCAACAAGATGGGCGGGCTCGCGCGAAAGATTCCGATCACCTTTGCGACGTTCGCCATCGCGACGGCCGCCATTGCCGGCATTCCGCCGCTGGCCGGCTTCTTCTCCAAGGACGAGATCCTCTGGTTCGCGTTCGCGAGCAGCTTCGGCGGATCGCCGCTGCTGTACGCGCGTGGCCGCGGCACGGCGCTGCTGACCGCGCTCTACATGTTCCGGTTGCTGTGGCGCACGTTCTTCGGCGCGTCCCGCATGACCCCGAAGCCGCGCATCACGTCCACGAGTCGCCACCATCGATGACCGGCATACTGGTCGTGCTCGCGGTGCTGTCCGCGGTCGGTGGATTCTTCGCGCTGCCGCACTTCCTCGAGCCGCTGTTGCCGCTGCCTGAGGTGCGAGCCGAACTCGTCGCCTTCGAGGCGCCGCTCCTTTACGTTTCCGTAGCGCTGGCGTTCGCCGGCCTCGCCGGCGCGGCGTTCCTGTATGGCGGCGACGCCGAGCGCGCCGAGCGGCTGCGTCGCCGACTTCCCCACGCTGCATCGCGTGCTCTCCGGCAAATACTTCGTCGACGAGGCTTACGAGCGTTTCATCGCTCGCCGCTGTTCTGGATCTCCGAACGCGTGTTCCTGCAATTCGGCGATCGCAAGCTCTTCGATGGCACGCTGCACGGCATCGCCGCACTCGGACGAAGACGGCGGCGGTGCTCGCGCGCGTGCAGAACGGCGATCTGCACCTTACGCTTCCTGGTGCTCGTCGGCATCGTCGCCTCGCTCGCATGGAGCTGGCGCCATGGGTGACGCCGCGCTGCTCAACGTCGTGCTGTTCCTGCCGCTGCTCGGCGTCGCGCTGCTGATCGCGTGCCGGCGTCCGCGACCACATGGTACGCCGACTGTCGCTGGTCATGGTCGCGCAGTTCTGTTGACCGCGTGGCTCTACTTCCATTTCGACGCCGCCGCGGAGGGCCTCCAGTTCGAGAACGCGGCTACCCTGGATTCCGGCGTGGGGCGTGTACTACCAGATCGGCCTCGACGGCTACAACGTGCTGCTGGTCCTGCTGACGGCCTTCCTCGGCCCGCTCGTCGTCGCGGGCGCGTTCACGCGATCACGAAGGACGTCAAGCTGTTCTACGCGATGGTGTTCCTAATCCAGTTCACGATGCTCGGCACCTTCGTCGCGCAGGACCTGTTCCTGTTCTACCTGTTCTGGGAGGCGATGCTGATCCCGATGTTCCTCATCATCGGCATCTGGGGCGGCGAGCGCCGCATCTACGCCACGATCAAGTTCGTGCTGTACACGGCGTTCGGCAGCATCCTGATGCTCGCCGCGGTCATCTACCTCGTGTACTCGCTCAACGCGACGACCGGCATCACGTCGTTTGCATTCGCCGACCTGTACCGCGCGCAGCTTCCGCTCTCGGTGCAGACGATCCTGCTCGCCGCGTTCGGGCTGTCGTTCGCGATCAAGGTGCCGATCGTGCCGCTGCACGCGTGGCTGCCCGACGCACACGTCGAGGCGCCGACCGCGGGCTCGGTGATCCTCGCCGGCGTGCTGCTGAAGATGGGAACGTACGGCTTCATGAAGCTCGGCTTTCCGCTTCCCCGACGCCACCCGCGAGTTCGCGCCGCTTCATCGGCGCTGGCGGTCGTGAGCATCATCTACGGCGCCTGCCTCGCGTGGGTGCAGACCGACATCAAGAAGATCATCGCCTACTCGTCGATCAGCCACCTCGGCTACGTGATGCTCGGGCTCATCAGCCTCGACCTGATCGGCATCCAGGGCGCCATCATCCAGATGGTGAGCCACGGCCTGGTCGCCGGCGGGCTGTTCCTGATGGTCGGGATGGTCTACGAGCGCTGCCACACGCGCGACCTCGCCGCCTACGGCGGGCTCGCCAAGCTGCTGCCCGTGTACGCGGTGTTCTTCGCGCTGCTGACGCTGGCGTCGATCGGGTTGCCGACGACGAGTGGATTCACCGGCGAATTCCTGGTGCTGCTCGGCGCGTTCAACGCGGCGTGGCCGCAGTATCAGCAGGGCGTCACGCTCCCGCTCTTGCTCAGCGCAAGCGCCGTCACCGGCGTCGTCCTGGGCGCGCTCTACATGCTGTCGTTCGCGCAGCGCTTCCTGTTCGGACCGACCAAGGCGCCCCACCAGCCCGTCCTCGACCTCGACTTGCGCGAGAAGGCGATCCTGGGCTGCATCGTGGTCGCCATCTTCGCGCTCGGGATCTTTCCCGCCGAGCCGATGCGCAAGACCGAGCTCGCCGCGCGGCAGTACCAGCAGCTGGTGGCCAGCCACCGCACCGGGACGACGGTCGCGTTGCGCACGGCTGAAGGTGCGATCGTTCTCCGGCGCTGGGCCTCCGGATTCGGCGCCGCCAACCCGCGACAGGGAGTGCGCGATGAGCTGGCAGATCCTCTTCACCGCGATGCTGCCCGAGCACATCCTGCTCGCGGGCATGGTCGTGCTGATCGGGCTCGAAATCGCGTCGGCAGGCGCGCGCTGCGTTCCTGCGTTTCCGTGTGCGTGGTGACCGCGGCCACCGTCGCGGCAGTCGCGCTGGCCGCAATCGGGCTATGCGATGGCGCCGTTCCCCGGGCAATTCTCGGTGGCGCCCGACGCGCTGCTGGCCAAGGCCATCGTGCTCGCGCTGGCGGTGCCGGTGCTGCTCATTTCGCGCGACGACTTCGCCGACGCGCAGTTCCATATCCTCGTCATCGGTCGCTCTATGGCGTCTGCCTGCTGCTGTCGGCCGACAGCTTCCTGATCCTGTTCCTGGGGATCGAGTTGATGTCGCTGCCGGTGTACGTGCTGGTGCTGCTCGCCTTCCAGCGCACGCGAAAGCGCCGAGGCGGCGCTCAAGTACCTGGTGCTGGGCGGCGACCGCCACGGCGACGCTGTTGATGGGCGCCGCGCTGCTGTACGGCGCTAGCGGATCGCTTTCGCTCGCCGCATTTGCCGAGGCGCTGAGCTCAACCGACCCGATGGCCAGCGGCGGGGGTCGTGCTCGTCATCGTGGCATTCTTCCTCAAGGCGGCGATCGTGCCGTTCCACGCGTGGGCGCCGGACGCCTACGAGGGCGCCACCGTTCCGGTGACCGCGTACATGGCGACGATCGTCAAAGCAGGCGTGCTGCTCGCCGCGGTGCGCCTGTTCGGCGCGGAAGCCGTGCCGCGCCCGATGGCGGACCTCGATCGCGCTGCTGCCGCTCGTGTCGATCGTCTGGGGCAACCTGGCCGCGATGCGCCAGCAGAGCTTTCGCCGCATGATCGCCTATTCGTCCATCGCGCACGCCGGCTACTTGTTCTACGCATTCCTGGGCGATGGGCCGGGCCGCTTCCAGGCCGTCGCCTTCTACGTGCTCGCGTACGGACTGATGAATGTGCTCGCATTCGCCTCGCTTCCGCGCGCCGAAGACGACACGGCGCGGGACCGCCTCGACAATCTCAAGGGACTGTACCAACGCGAGCCGTTCGCGGCCGTGATGATCGCCATCGCGATGCTGTCGCTGGCCGGCATCCCGCCCTTCCCGGGCTTCGTCGCCAAGTTCCTCATCTTCAAGAACGTGTTCGCGGCCGGCTACACGACTTACGCGGTGCTGGGCCTCATCGCGCAGCTACATGGGCATCTACTTCTACCTGCGCGTGATCCAGTATCTGTTCATGAGCGCCGAGGCGCCCATCGGTGCGCAGCGTCCGTCGGCTACGCCGCGCGGTCTGGGCGCGAGCTTCCTTGCCTGATGGCGGTCGATCCCGATCGCGGTGTTTCCGGGCTGGGTGATCGGCCAATTCTGAATACGACGGATGCTGGCCCGTCAGTCACGCTCCCGCGCGCGCCGCCACCGGAGAATACATGTCGAGCAGCTGCAGCCGCGTCGCCTGCAGGCGCTCGGCAACGACTCCGAGCAGACGTTGCATCAGGGTGAAACCGAACAGCGGGTCTCCCTGCATGCGGCCAGAGCTCGGCGCCCTCGAACGCCAACGCATCGACGCGCTCCAGCGTTCGCGCCTGAAAGTGCTTGCCTCTGCCCATCAACAACGCCGACCAGCCGAGCTCGTCGCCGGCGAACAGCGTCTGCACGCGAAACGTGTGTCCCGGCGCGGCGATCTCGAGCGCCACGAGTCCGGTCACGATCAGGTAGAACTCCGAGCACTCGTCGCCCTCGCGGAAGAGAATCTGATCGCGGTCGAAACGTATTTCCTTCGCCAGCGTCGCGAGCTTGTCGACGTGCCTGGGCTCGAACTCCGCCACGAACGGATGGTGGCGAAGCATTGCCAGAACGGTCTCCCTCATCGTTCGCACCTTTCTTGCGCGTTCCTGTCCGGGCTCCGCGGCATCGCGGTGTTCAGTCCGTCGACGTACGTCGCGTAGCGCGGTTCGTACATCTGCGACTTCACGAATGCCAGCAGGTCGGCGGGCTCCGGCCCGGGCGCAGCCCTCGGCGATAGGCGACTGCAGCGACTGCGGCCGCGATGTGCGCCGATACGTCGCGAATGTTCTTGAGCGGCGGATAGAGGCTTCCCTGCTGCGAGGTCGCCTTCCGTGACCTGCTCGGCGAGCGTATGCGCGGCCGCCATGAACATTTCGTCGGTGACGCGGCTCGCGCCGGAAACGATGACGCCCAGGCCGACGCCGGGGAAGATGTACGAATTGTTGCCCTGCCGCGGTACGTAGCGTTCGGCCATCCAGGGTCACGGGGTCGAACGGCGAGCCGCACGCGAAAAGCGCGCGCCCATCCGACCAGCGATACGCCTGCGTCGCCGTGCATTCCGCCTTGGAAGTCGGATTCGACAGCGCAAACACGATCGGCCGCTCGTTGAGCGAGGCCATCGTGCGCACGACGTCCTCGGTAAAGGCGCCGCCGACCGCTGCGACGCCGATGATCGCGGTCGGGCGCAACGCCTTTACCGCGTCGAGCAGGCTTGCCTACCGGCGCATGATCGTGCGCGTAGGGTTGCTTGTGCGCAGCGAGATCGGTTCGTTGCTTGACGACCAGGCCGCGCGAATCGAAAAGCCAGCACCGCCGCCGCGCCTGCTGCCTCATTCATGCCCTTCGCGACCATCGCCTGCGACCATCAGATCGGCGATGCCCGTGGCCGCTTCGCCCGCACCCTGGAACAGCAGTGTCTGCTCGCCGAGCGTGCCGCCGGTGACCCGCAGCGCGGACAGGATTCCCGCCAGCACGACCGCGGCGGTTCCCTGAATGTCGTCGTTGAACGTCGGGATCCGATCGCGATACTTCTGCAGCAACCGAAACGCATTGTGGCTCGCGAAGTCTTCGAACTGAATCACCACGCCGGGGAAGAGCTTGCTGGCAGCGACCACGAACTCCTCGACCAGCGCGTCGTATTCCTCGCCGCGCACGCGCGACTGATGCAGACCGATATAGAGCGGATCGTCGAGCAGCTCGGAGTTGTTGGTGCCGACGTCGAGAAGCACCGGCAGGCAGGCGCTCGGAAGCACGCCCGCGCAGGCGGTGTAGAGCGACAGCTTGCCGACCGGAATGCCCATGCCGTTTGCGCCCAGGTCCCCGAGGCCCAGGATGCGCTCGCCGTCGCTGACGACGATGATCGCGACATCGCGTCGCGGCCAGTTGGCGAGCACCTCGCGCGACGCGACCGCGATCGGCCGCACTGACGAAAATGCCGTGCGGACGCTGAAAGATGTGCGTGTACCGCTGGCAGGCGAGTCCGACCGTCGGCGTGTAGACGATGGGCATCATTTCATCCGGATGCTCCATCAGCAGGCGGAAGAAAAGCGTCTCGTTGCGGTCGTGCAGCGCTCGTCAGATTGATGTACTTCTCGAGATCGCTCGACTTGCGGCGGAAATTCTCGAGCACGCGCCCCAGCTGCTGTTCCTGCGAAGAGACGTGCGGCGGCAACAGGCCGCGCAGGTGCAAGCGTATCGCGCTCGGCTTCGGTGAACGCAGTTCCCTTGTTGAGCGCCGGATCCTGCAGGAGCGCAATGCCTTTCGGCAGCGCGGAAGGCGCGTTCGTCGTTGTCTCATCATGACTTTTCTGCAACATCGCTCGTTTTCCTCGTGTTCGCTCGTCGCGCGGATCGCCGGCCGCAAGTCGCGCGCCGGTTTCAGGTTGTCTCCGGGAACCATCTTGATCGCGCCGCACGGGCATTCGGACACGCAGATGCCGCAGCCCTTGCAATAGTCGAAATTGAACTCGAAGCGCTTGCCGGGCCCCAGCTTGATCACTGCGTTGTCGGGGCACACGCCGTAACAGTTGTCGCACTCGAAGCAGTTGCCGCACGACAGGCAGCGGCGCGCTTCGAACAATGCGTTGGTCTCGTCGAGCCCGCTGACGACCTCGTCGAACGTCGAGGTGCGGCGGGCGATCTCGAGCATCGGGCGCACCGTCTTCGGCGCGTCGCTGTAGTACCAGGGGTTCATCTTGTCGAACGTCGCGACCTCGTGCTTCGGCGGCGGCGCGTAGACCGTGCCGGAGAGCCACGCATCGATATGGCGCGCGGCCTTCTTGCCGTGCCCGATGCCCACCGTGACCGTGCGCTCGGACGGCACCATGTCGCCGCCGGCGAATATTCCCGGATAGCCGGTCATCATGTTCGGCGCCACCTGCACGGTGCCGTCCTTGATCGCGAGTCCCGGCACGCCGTCCAGCAGCGAGAGATCGACATCCTGTCCCAGTGCCAGCACCAGCGAGTCGGCTTCGAGAGTCTCGAACTCGCCGGTGGGCTGCGGGAAGCCCTTGGCGTCGAGAGCCATCTTTTCGACGGTGAGCGTTCCCTCGTCGGCCATGTTCTTGATCGTCGACAGCCATTTGATCAAGACCCCTTCCTGCAGCGCTTCCTCGACTTCGAAGTCGTGCGCGGGCATTTTTTCGCGGGTGCGCCGGTAGACGATGATCGATTCGGTTGCGCCCAGCCGCTTCGCCGTTCGCGCGACGTCGAGCGCGGTGTTGCCGCCGCCGTACACGACGACGCGCCGGCCGAGCATCGGCTTTTCCTCGCCCTCCATGCTGCGCAGCACCGACACCGCATCGAGCATGTGCGCGGCTTCGCCGGCCGGGATGTAGGCGCGCTTGGCGATATGCGCGCCGACCGCGAGGAACGCGGCGTCGAAGCGGCCCGCCTTCATGGTGTCGAGGATATTGGAGACCTTGCAATTGAGCTCCAGCTCGACGCCCAGGTCGAGGATCCGCTGGATCTCGGCATCGAGCACGTCGCGGGGAAGCCGATATTTCGGGATGCCGAAGCGCATCATGCCGCCGGCGAGCGGACCTGCGTCGACGATCTTGACGCCGTGTCCGAGGCGCCGGAGGTGATAGGCCGCCGACAATCCCGATGGTCCGGCGCCGACGATGAGCACGCGCTTGCCGCTCTCGGCTTTGGGCGGAGAGAACTTCCAGCCGCGCTTGATCGCTTCGTCGCCAAGAAAACGCTCGACCGAGTTGATGCCGACCGTCTCGTCGAGCTTGCCGCGGTTGCACGAGGTCTCGCACGGGTGATAGCAGACGCGCCCCATGACGGCGGCGAGGGGATTGTCCTCGGTCAGCACTCGCCACGCCGCTTCGTAGTCGCCGGACTCGGCGTGATACAACCATCCCTGGATGTTTTCGCCGGCCGGGCACGCGTGGTTGCACGGGGGCAGCCGATCGACATAGAGCGGCCGGTTGCGTACGCCACGCGCCGGTCTTGTTGGCAAGGCTCGAGCCGACATCGAGGGTAATCGCGTACGGCTTTTCCATGGACATTCCCTAGTGCAGCAAGCCGAACTCGTCGATATTGCGATCGGCCATCATCTGAATTCGGGCAATGCGTTCGAGGTCCGGCGGATTGCGGAAGAGATGGGCGTAGCGTTTCTGGAGCTTGAGGTATTCGGTAACGGGAATCTTGTGCCGGATCGGGGTACTCGCCGTGACCACGCCGTCCTGCGCTTCGTACAGCGGGAAGAGGCCGGTCTCGACTACCAGGCGCGCGAGCTTGATCGTGTCTTCGGACGCCGAACCCCAGCCGAGGGGGCAGGGCACGAAGATGTGAATGTAGCGCGCGCCATGGATCCCCATCGCGAACTTGACCTTGTGCTCGAGGTCGCGCAGATTGGAGACGCTCGCGGTCGCGACGTAGGGAATGCGGTGAGCCATCGCGATGCGCGGCACATTCTTGCCGGTGCCGAACACATTTCCAGGGGAACGCCCCACTGCCGGGGTCGTGGCCGTACGTGCCGCCGGCGGCGTCGCGCTCGAACGCTGCACCCCGGTGTTCATGTACGCCTCGTTGTCATAACAGATATAGAGCACGTCGTCGTTGCGTTCGAACATGCCGGACAGGCAGCCGAAGCCGATGTCGGTCGTGCCACCGTCACCACCCTGCGCGATGACGCGCACGTCGGTGCGACCCAGCGCCCGCTGCGCCGCGGCGACGCCCGTCGCGACCGCGGCCGCATTGCCGAACAGCGAGTGAATCCAGGGAATCTGCCACGAAGTCTCCGGATACGGCGTGGAAAACACTTCGAGGCATCCCGTCGCGTTGACGGCGATCAGCTGGTTGCCGGTCGCCACCATCGCCGCATCGATCGCGTACCGCGCGCCCAGCGCTTCGCCGCAACCCTGGCAGGCGCGATGTCCGGAATTGAGCGAGTTCGTCCGATGCATGTCCGCCTGCACCGAGCGTTGATCCTCCGCAAGAAGACGGTTGCCGACGGTAAAGGTACCGGTCTGATAGAACTTGATCATTGTCGCTTCCACGAGGCGTCTCCTCAACCGATGCCCGACGCGACGGTACCGATACGGCGCAGGATGGCTTCTGCGGTGGGGCCGGTGCGCCGCGATTTGCTCTCGCGTTCCAACTCGAAGCTGATCACGTCGGCGTTGAGATCGAGAAAAGTGACCTGCTCGAGCTCGTCACGCTCAGCATCTTCGAACAGGCGCGTCAGCGAAGCGCGGGTAATTGCGCGCCCACCCAGGCCTGCGATGACGGTGTAGCCATTGAGTACGATACCCGACAACGACTTGCGCACTCCATCGGA
>CAWIYW010000017.1:0-30798 GCA_963840405.1 uncultured Gammaproteobacteria bacterium | reverse complement strand
GCCGTTCCCAGGGCCACGTTTCTTATTTTGGAATCCGGACGGGCCGATAGCGGCGAGAAACTCACTCGAGTTGCTATCCACCCAGGAACACGCCACCAGCTTGAACAGGGTCTCCAGATCCGTCTCGTCCCAGTTCCCTTTCATCGCATCGATCGCGGTCGAGGCCTTGTCCAATCCGACGTTCATAAGCTTCCATGCAATCGACTGAAATTCATCCTCCACCGGATCCAGAGGACCCAGATCTATGCTGAGCAGAGATGCCGCCCGTTTCACTCGGGCCGGGTCTGCCTTCCGAAGCAGGCTGATCAGTTTTAGAACCTGATCGTCCGGTATGTACTGGGTCCGTTTCGCCTTTTTCAACGAATCGAGGATGAGGTTGATGGTGTCGTCCAGTTTATCCTGCCAGAAGATGGGATGAAGTTCCGCGATCTGCGTGGGTTCCAGAGCACTCTTCTGAACCGCATCGAAATGGACGCCCGGCAGGAACACCGGTTGAACCAAGAAGTCTCGATTCCGGCGGTACCGGCCAGACAGCAGCGTGACCTCGTAGGCCACAAACGTCGATGCCAGCGCTTTTGTCGATAGCAACACGACACTGCCATGGCACCACTCGGTCCAGGTATTGATTCGATTCCGCCAGGGTTTTCCATGCTCGAGCTCGTCCCGGTCGACCACAGGATAAAAGCTGTGTTTCGGGAGCTCATCCCGCAGCCGATCGACCAGACTTATCGCATCCGGATCTCCTCGCTCGCTGTGGCTGATGAAGACTGTGAACGGATCCATTCTTGTTGGCTCTAGGTCGGCCCGTCCGGCGTTCCGCCGAATCGGGACCGGGCGCGCACGCAGGGCAAGCGAGCCCGAAGCGATACCCAGGCAAAGGTTGGGCTCTCGTCCAACCACACCGCCCGCCGGGACTTCATTCTCGCAGGTGCCGTCGATGCGTGAAACAAGTCTCCTCGGGCTCGGAGCGCCGGGTGACGAATAGGTGTTTCTATCGCGGGTGGCATCGCGGGAGCAAGAGAAATTCGGCCGCCTTCTACTCCCATTCAGTCCCTATACCGACTCTGAACCCAAGAAAAGCGAAGCAGCATTGACCGGGGACACGCCGAAGGCATAGCATACCGGTCTGGGATAGTCGAAGCGCGGCGACGTCCAATTCATCGCCGTTGTAACCCCATCGGAGGGAATTGATGCAGAAGGCAAAAGAAATGCCCGGTAGTTTTCAGAACTTCATCAACGGTCGCTGGACCAGCGCGGCCGGAGGCAAGAAGTTCTCCTCCATCAATCCGGCAGATACCCGAGACGTTATCGGTGAATTCGCTTCTGCGGATCTGGAGGATGTACGCCGGGCTATCGATGCGGCGCATGCAGCGCTGCCGCAGTGGAGGCAGTTGTCCGGCTTCGCTCGAGGCGAGTTCCTGCGCAAGGCCGCCGACATCCTCGAGTCGAAACTGCAGGACGTGGCGTTGGCCATGGTGCGGGAAAATGGGAAAACGATCGCCGAAGCCCGAGGGGAAACCGGGCGCGGCATCGGACTGCTTCGTTACTATGCAGCCGAAGGGGTTCGCAGCATCGGCGAAGTGGTGCCGTCGGTCAATCCGAATACTCTCATATACACCACCCGCGCGCCGCTCGGGGTGGTAAGCATCATCACGCCCTGGAATTTTCCGGTGGCAATCCCGATCTGGAAAATTGCGCCGGCGCTCATCTACGGCAACACCGTGGTCTTCAAGCCGGCCAGCATCACCCCTCATTGCGGCGTGCTCATGGCTCAGATTTTCGAGCAGGCGGGGCTTCCGGCCGGGGTTCTCAATCTCATCACCGGAGGGGGTGGCGCCATCGGCGCCGAGATGATCCAGAACCCGAAAGTACACGGAGTCTCCTTCACGGGTTCCAACTCCGTCGGGCGGCGGATTGCAAACTGGGCCAGTGAAAGGGGGGTGAAATACCAGCTGGAGATGGGCGGAAAGAATCCCGTTCTGGTCTTGCCCGATTGTGATCTCGAGCAGGCCACAACCTTGACGGTGCGCGGCGCATTCGGGTATGCGGGACAGAAGTGCACCGCCACCTCTCGCGCCATCGTCCTCGACTCGGTCTATGAAACCTTCGTTGAGAAGCTGGTGGAAAAGACCCGGGGTCTGAAACTGGGGATCGGGAAGGACGAAGCGACCTTTGTGCCGCCTGTGGTATCCGAGGAACAACACAAGGGGATTCTGGCGGCGATCGAAAAAGGGAAGCAGGAAGCGAAGCTTTTGTGTGGCGGCGGCGTTCCTGACGGCGAGCCCTTCGCAAACGGCTATTTCATCGAGCCGACGATTTTCGGCGACGTCACGCCGGACTCCGAGCTCTCTCAGGAGGAAATTTTTGGTCCCGTGCTGTCGTTGATGCGGGCCCGCGATCTCGATCAGGCCATACAACTCGCCAACAACGTCCGTTACGGTCTCAGTGCCAGTATTTTCACACGCGATCTCAACGCCATTCAGGAATACGTCAACCGCATCGAAGCCGGCATCGTGAAGGTTAACGGCGAAACTGCGGGTGTTGAACTACAGGTGCCGTTCGGCGGAATGAAGGAATCCTCATCCCATTCGCGTGAGCAAGGACGCGCCGCCATGGAGTTCTTCACCAGCATAAAGACGGTGTACATGGACCGGGCAGGACTGTATACGATTGACGATTGACGATTGAATTTGAAATCGTAAATCTAATCGTAAATCGTAAATCGTAAATATGAAACTGTGTCGCTACTGGAACCCAGACTCGGGTGCCACCCTGGGATTGGTGCGCGGTGGCAAGGTTTATGATCTGAGCTCGGCCGACCCGCAACACTTCGGGTCTTTTTCCGGGCTGTTCTCAATCGATGGGCTGGCCGGGTTGCTCGAAGCCGCGGAAGCAAGCGCAGCTACGAATCGGGGTATCGCATTCTCAGAACTCGATACCTGGCCCGATCGGGCCCGGCCTCACCTGCTCGCCCCCGTCACGGAGCAGGAGGTGTGGGCCGCAGGCGTGACTTACCTGCGCAGTCGCGACGCGAGGATGGATGAAAGCGAGGCGGGCGGTTCGTTTTACGACAAGGTTTACTACGCCTCCCGGCCGGAGCTCTTTTTCAAGGCCACACCCAATCGGGTGGCCGGTCCGAACGGCGAGATTCGGATTCGAGCCGATTCCAAGTGGAATGTTCCCGAGCCTGAAATCGCCCTGCTGGTCAGCGTCACAGGGAAGATCCTGGGATACACGATCGGCAATGACGTAAGTTCACGCGATATTGAAGGCGCAAATCCGCTCTATCTCCCGCAAGCCAAGATGTACCTGGGTTCGTGCGCCCTTGGCCCCACTATTCTTCTGGCCCAATCACTCCCGGACGTACGTCAGCTCGGCATCCAGCTGGTAATTCGACGCAACGGGCGTATAGAGTTCGACGGCAGCACGAGCGTGGCCCAGATGAAGCGCACCTTCGAAGACCTGGTCACATACCTCTTCCAGGAACAGGAATTCCCCCACGGCGTTATACTGCTGACCGGCACCGGAGTAGTACCTCCAGACGAGTTCACGCTGCAGTCCGGCGATCTGGTCGAGATTACCGTCCCGGAAATCGGAACCCTGCGAAACCGGGTCGCTTGACGGCCCCGGTCGCCCAGGCCAGCCGGGCCGCGAACGAGGTAAGAAAGAGTTCAGTCCGCAATCCGAAATCCGCAATTCGGGCAGAGGAGAAGGCGATGGCCACAGTGAGAGACCTCATAGGAAATCGAACCGCAGTTTATTCCCTTTCCGTGGACGACACGGTCCATCGGGCGGCGGTCTATCTCCGCGATCGGCAGGTGCGAGCCACCATAGTGTGTGATGACAAGGCCTGTCCGGTAGGCGTGATCGCTCAGAGCGACATCTCCGACAAGGTGGCGGCCGAACACCTCTGCCCCTCCTGGACCCGGGTTCGTGACGTCATGTCCACAGGGTTGATCTCCGTGACTCCCGAGAGCAGTGTGGAGGAGTGCGTACGGCTCATGGAAAAGAACAAGATCTATCATCTGGTGGTGGTGGATCACTCTGGCCGTTCGCTGGGAATGATCTCGGCGCAGGATGTGCTTCGAATGGTGGCTTCCGACGAGAAGGCACGCGCCGACGTGCTGCAGGCGTGGGCCTTTCCTGAACTATAGAACTTCGACGGCGTAGACCTGAGAGTGTCCCGAGACGTCGGAGGTATAGACGGCCAGTCTTTCATCCGGACTGAACGATGGATGCGGGTGGGTCCATTGCGGTCCGTAGACCGTGTCGGTCGGCATCTCCATCCAGCTCAGGGCGCCCTTGCGCTCCTGCCGTGCCGCCGCAAAGTCCGCTTCCAGCGCGTAGCGTGATTTTGTCCACTGGGTGCCGCCGTTCGAACTGCGCGGGTAGCAGAGGGTTCGTCTCCGCCCCGTGTCCACGTCCACCAGCTGGAGCCCGATATCCGGATGATTCGTGTCGCACAGGATGGCGGTCCCGGCCTGGTTCGGCGTGATGTGCCACGCATTAAACTCCGCGATGGTGCTTATCCGGCGCGTATTCCAGTCCATGCGAAGCAGGGCGCGCGGCCACACCGTGAACACGATGTCGCCCGTTCGTCCCAGAAAGGTCTCGTGCACGACGAACTCGTCGTTGCCATGCTGGTACAGACACTCGAGGCCGCTGCCGTCCCGCCGCACGCGATGCATGCGGGGCGCGGGATCACCGGAGAACTCGACCCATTGGCTGTCGGTCGGGTGGAACTGCGGATGGATGATGGTCCGCGGAAAGCTGCACAGAACGCCGCCGGTTTTATCACCCGTGCCGGCGAGCGCCACCCCGTTCTGCGAGCCGCGCTTCATCGCGGTTACGATCCACAGCCCGTCGTGGCTCAGACTGCATTCGCCGAACTGCGCCCCTTCGAGCGCCAGCAAGGAACGGACCGAGAGGTCCCGGCGCCGCACGGCTTCGATGTTCCCCTTCTTCGTGAAGTAAATCTCACTTCCATCCCGCGAGATCGTAGCCGAATAGGGGTGCAATCCTTCCACCTTGGTAAGCTGACGGATCGCGCCATCGGGGAATTCAAGCTCATACAACTGAGGCGCGCCCGAACGATACGAGGTGAAGATTACGTATTTGCCGTCCGGCGTGAACGAGGAGGTCAAGAAATAAGCCGGATGATTGATCGATGGATGCGACGTCAGCTGATGCACGGTGGCGCCGGTGCTCGGGTCCCGGAAACGCCGATACTCGGAGCCTGAAGCTCGCGAGATCCGGCTGAAAGGAGCCGCGGCTATCCCCGTAAGCAGAGCTCGGCGAGTGATCCTAGCTCCGGGCTTCAAAGAGATCTCTCCCTTCCACCAGGGCGCGAAGCTTCCGATCGGCCACACTGCGCTGCAGCATCCACAGACCGCAGTCGGGATGAATGTATCGCAGCCTTCCCTCGCCCAGGGTTTTCGCAATTTCTTCGATGCGGCGGGCGATGAGATCGGGGCTTTCGACTTCGTTGTCCTTGATGTCGACAACTCCGATCCCGAGGGCAATCTTCGGATCAAGGGCGCGGAAATCGATCAGTTCCCCGTAGCCCCGACGCGCGAATTCAAGCACCACGTGATCCGCTCGCAGCGAGTTCAGGAAGGGGAGCAACTCCCGCCAGAAGCCCTTCTGGACCGGCTGTCCCGCGTAGTTGCCGAAACAGATGTGAACCGCCTTTTCCCCGCGGATACCATCCAGAACGTGATTGATGGCCGGGATGGCCCATTCACCGTCTTCCGGGTGGCCGCTGATGTTGGCCTCATCGAGTTGCACCACCGCGGCATCAATCGAATCCAACTGGTCGCGCAACACCCCCGCAATGTCCATGGCCAGCCCGGCATGGTCGCGATAATAACTGTTGGTCAAAACCTTCGAAAGCATGTGAGGTCCGGTGCAGGTGAACTTGAGCGGCCGGTCGGTAAGGGCGCGGCATAGTTGGTAGTCACTTCGGAGATTGAGCGTTCCGCCTTCGACCTTTCCCACCACCAGGCCGGCGGGAGCCGCCCGATACTTCAGCGACTGGTCGGAGCGAAAGCGATCCAGGTCTGATTTCGAGAATCGCGTCTGGATCCCCTCCATCTGAGAAACAAAGTAGTCGATCATCCCGTTGGTTTCGGGATGGCTGGGATCAAAGCGCTGCAGTTCGCCGTCGCTGATGACATCAAGGCCCGCCAGTTCCTGAGTCTTCAACACCGTCATGATGGCATCACGCAGCACAACCCGCGAAGTATTACCTGGCGCGTCTGCGCCTCGATGCCCTCGGGGTAGGGCGAGTCGTTGGCGGTGCCGGTGAACGGCATCTGCCCGGTGACGAACACCCAGCCGTCCTGCTCGACGGCGTGGCTGAACGGCGCCACCGGGTCCGGCGCGCCGTCGATCATGTGGAAGATCGGCAAGGTCATAGCGAGCGAGATCGGGATCGGAGATCGGAGAGGAGGTAGTGCTCGGTCAGCTTTTTCATTTCACGCTCTCCCGCTCACGCCCTCACGGCTCTTCAGTATCCGAGCCTGCGGTCGACCAGGTTGGTCAGCGGCTTGCCGGCGAGAAAGCGCTGCGAAGTTCGCGAACCAGAAATCGAACAGCGGCTGCGATGTAGCGCGGATCGTCGCAGGTGACGTGCGGCAGGGCGATCAGGTTGGGCGTGTCCCAGAGCGGCGAGTCCGCGGGCAGCGGCTCCGGCTGGAACACGTCGAGCACCGCGCCCGCGAGCTCGCCCTGCGCGAGCTTCTCGCGCAGGGCGTCGTAGTCGACGATCGGGCGAGCGGCCGATGTTGACGAGGCCCGCCGTCCGGCTTGAGGAGATCGAGGCGCGCGCGGTCGAGCAGGTTCGCGCGTCTCCGGCGTGAGCGGCGTCGTGACGATCACGAAATCGGCCTTCGGCAGCACGCGGTCGATCCGGCTGACGCGGGTATGCCGCGTCGGCCGGGCGCGCCGGCCTTGCCGCTGCGGGTGACGGCAATGACTTTGGCGCCGAGCTTCTTCGCGGCGCGGCCTGCCGCCCTGCCCGAGATCGCCGAAGCCGATCACGACGACCGTCTTGCCTGCAACCGGGGTGGTGTAGATCGGCTCCCAGGCGTGGTTGCGCTGGCTTGCGAGCATCTGCGGCAGCCGCGCATTGAGCAGCGAGATCGCCATCGCGCACGAGTCCTCCGCCTTGGGGCCGTGCGCGCCGCTGTTGTTGGTGAGCGCGATGTCGCCGGGCAGCCAGTCGAGCGGCAGCAGGCCGTCGATGCCGGCGCCGGTGGTCTGTATCCACTTCAGGCGCGGCGCGCGCTCGCGCAGGCGCTCCTTGCGGCGGGCTGGTGTTGATCATGAAATCGGCGGTCTTCAGCGCGTCGTCGATGATGTCGCCGTCCCAGCCGATGGTGACCTTGAGCGCCTCGCGAGCGCGCGGATGGCGCTTCGCTGCCGCGGCCGTCCAATCTCGTCGGTCAGACTGTGAAATCCACTGGCGCTTACTGGAAGCTTCTCGAGGTGGAGGTGAGAATTTTTGAGCTGTTGGTCGGAGGTGGATCTTGGCATGGAATTCATCAGATTGGAATGACGACCAGCGTGTCGTAGCGCCACGAGTCGGTGACGACGATGCGGTTCGCGAAGCGCGCGACATCCGCTTCGAGCACGATCTCGTCGACGTAGCGGCCGGCGCTGAATAGCCGTCATTTCGCCGTCGTGCATGGTGCGCACGACGAGGTAGCTCGTCTGCGCGCGCCATAGACGCCGTCCGGATGATTCGAGTATTTCGGTCGGCCCGATGACGTGGCGGTAGACGTGCGGCTCGTAGACGTTCACTTCGCGCAGCGAGCTCACGCGGTCTTCCAGCATGTCGCGGTTGTCGCAATACCACACGCCGATCGGGCGGCCCTGCTCGTAGTCGCGTGCGCGACATGATCTGATAGAGGCACGGGTCGGTGAAGAACTGCGGCCAGCGCTCGAGCTCGTCGTTGTCGATGGCGTGGACGTATTCCATCATCAGCCGCGCGATCGCGTCGCGCACGGCAGCCGGCGACGGTCGCGTTTCCCGCGTCGACGTCGAATCGCGCCGGTATGACCCATGCTCCTCACCTTCGCCTTCGCCACTTCACCGACCACTCACGTTAGACATCCATGCAGCTCGCGATAGACCTTCCAGAAGCCGCGCACCGAGGTCTCGGTCGCGCGCGTCGGCATGGCTGCCGACGCCGCGGCCGCCCATCTCGATGATCGCGCGCTTGTCGAGATCGCCCTTGATGCCCTTCTGCACGAAGCCGCCGATCGCGCCGTCCTCCATCGAGACGAACCCCGCGGGCCCGACGAGGTTGCTGACTGCTTCACGCGGACCCGGGTCTGCTCCTCGGTGTCGTCCTCGAAGCCCGAGCAGCGTCCACACCAGCTCGCACTTGTCGACGCCGCGCGTGATGACCTGGCGCGTGCCGAGCGAGTTGAGGATCTGCTGCAGCACGAAGCCGGGGAAGATGCTCTGGATCGAGTTGGTGATCTGGTCGGGATACTCCATCCACTGGTCGATGAGCGACGGGTCCTTCGAGTCCGTAGTCCTGCTTTCATGCGCGCGGATCATGCCCGAATCGTAGGCCGCGTCGCCCTTGTCGGTGTAGCGCTTGGTGAACGTGATGTGGTGCCAGCTCTTGTCGTCCTGGCGCGTGCCGCCTTCGGCCGACAGGCGGTTCAGCTTGAAGGTCGAGAAAAAGGCGTGCAGCAGGCTCGGGTGGTAGTTGTCGCGGCTGTTCTCGACGTAGAGCTTCCAGTTGTTGTGCATGAACTGGCTGTAGCGGCCGAGGATTTCGGATCTTGCCGTGCAGCGTGCGCTCGATGTGCTCGACCATCACCGGGCCGAGGTAGTCCCTGAGCGGCGGCGTCTCGTCCGAGAAGGTGCCGAAGACGAGGCCGCGTGATCGTCTCGACCCGCAGGCGGATCAGCTTGTGGCTGCGACTTGTCGAAGTCGGCCGGCATGCCGCCCTTGCCCTGGATGCCCTTCTCGAACGCGACGCTCGTCAGGTTGCCGTCGAAATCGTAGATCCAGTTGTGGTACGGACAGACGAAGTTGTGCGCGCGTGTCGCGCTTGCCCTTCGCGCTGATAGCAGATGATCGAGCCCTTGTGCACGCAGCGGTTCACCAGCGCGTTGATGCTGCCGTCGGGCTTGCGCACGACGATGACCGGGCGTGTCGCCGACCTGGGTGGTGATGTAGTCGCCGGCCGCGGGAATCTCGACCTCCAGCCCGAGAAAGCTCCAGGTCGGGCCGCGAAAGATCAGGTCCTGCTCCCACGCGTAGAGCTCCGGATCGGTGAACACGTTGAGCGGCACGCGCGTGTAGCCCTCGGCCGGCCACGTCAACAGGTCCTGCGGCGGTCGAGCGGCGACGGCCTGGCTCATGGCTGAGTCCTTGAAGGATGAAGGCGGAGGTGAGGGATGGGCGATGAAGCGCGACGACTCCCTCACTCACTCTTCCAAAGCGGGGCTTCGCCTTGGCGTAAGGATCGGTGACGAAGGCGGAGTCGGGCACGTCCTTCTTGAGCGAGCCGGCGCCCTTGAAGATCTCGGCCATCTTCTTCATCATCGCCACGTCGGCCGGCTCCATGCTGGTGATGTAGATCGCGTTCCACTGCTTCGCGTAGGCCGTGCGCGTCGTCGGCCTTCATGTTGGCCGCCTTCTGCAGGATCTCGGCGACGCGCGCCGGTGTTCTTGCCGCCCCAGTCCGTCGCCTCCTTCATGCCGAGCACGAACTTCACCACCGCGTCCGGGTTCTTGGCGAGATAGTCGGTGTGCACGATGCCCATGCCGATCACCGGCGCCGCGGTCGACTTGGTGAGCTTCTTCCATTCGTCCACGTAGTTGCCGAGGATGCGCAGCTTCACCTCGTTGCTGATCTGCGCGACGGTCGTGCCGCGCAGCGCCGCGGCCGTCGACTTCGCCTCTGCGCGAGGAACTGCGCGAGCCGCGGCTCGTTGCCGGGCACGACGGTGTAGTCGGCGGCCTTGAGGCCGTAGTTGCCTTCGAGCAGCGCCGACCGCGAGCGCGTGGGTCGCGCTGCCCGGCGGCGACATGCCGATCTTCTTGCCCTTGAATTCGGCGAGCGACTTGATCGGCGAGCTCTCCAGCACCGCGAACTGCACTTCCGCGATCTGGGTGGCGAGGATGATCTTGATCGGCACGCCGTCGGCGGCGATCGTCGAGCGCGCCGGCGGCGCTCGCGCCGAACGCGACGTCGATCGCGCCGGAGACGATCGCGCGCGTCGGCGCATTGACGTCGGCGAACTTGACGAATTCGACGTCGAGTCCTTGCTTTTCGAGGAACTTCATCTGTTCCAGCACCGAGCCGAAGCCGAGGCTCACGCCGCTCGTCCAGTAGCCGACCTTGATTTTCTGCGCCTGTGCGGCGTGGCGACCGGCAGCGCAGGCGACGCAGCAGAAGGCGAGCAAGACGCAGTGCAGGCATAGACGGTTTCATGCTGAGCTCCTGAGCAATGGGAATCGCAGGCGCGGATCATCGCAGCGATCGACATCACCATACAAGCCGCGTGCGATCAGCTGCTCAAATCAGCGCGCGCAGGCGCTGGATGTAGCCCGATCACCTCGGGTCGCGTCGGGTCGCGCGGCCGCGGCAGCGCGATCGTCACGATCTCGCGCACGCGCCCGGGGCGCGGCGCCAGCACCACCACCTGGTCGGCCAGCACGACGGATTCCTCGACGTCGTGGGTCACGAACACGATGGTCATGTGCTTCAGCGCCGTGGATGCGCAGCAGCTCGTCGTGCATCTGCGAGCGCGTCTGCGCGTCGAGCCGCGAGAACGGCTCGTCCATCAGCAGGATGCGCGGCTCCAGCACCAGGCTGCGCGCGAGCGCGACGCGCGCTGCGCATGCCGCCGGAGAGCTGGTACGGGAAACGCGTCCTCGAAGCCCGTCGAGCCCGACCAGTTGCAGCGCGTCGCGGGCGCGCGCGCGGCGCTCGTCGCGCGGCATGTCGAGCCCGCCTCGAGGCTGAATTCGACGTTGCGCAGCGCGGTGCGCCACGGCAGCAGGCGGTCGTCCTGGAACATGTAGCTGATGCTGCGCCAGTCGGTGAAGTCGCGCTGCGGCACGCCGTTGATGCAGACCTCGCCGCGGTCCGGCGTCACGATGCCCGAGATGATGTTGAGCAGCGTGCTCTTGCCGCAGCCGGACGCGCCGAGGATGGCGAGGATCGAATGCGCGGGGACCGCGAGATCGATGTCCTGCAGCACCGTGCAGCGGCTGCGCCGTCGGCGGTGTCGAACCACTTGCTGACGCCGCATGTGACGCGTGATCGCGCCCGCCGCGTGCAGTCACTCGTGGCGCGCTGAGGCGGCGCGGCGGTCGTGACGGTGTCGTCCACTCATGCGCGGCTTTCACGGGCGGCTTGGCGGCGAACGCGGAGCCGCGCACGCACAGGCGGCCGCGCGGATCCTGCCACAGCTTCTCCTCGGCGTGCAGCTTGCCCAGCGCGCGCGCGACCGTCTGGAACTCGTGCTCGGCGAACTGCTCGGCGATGTCCTGAGTAGTATTGCGGCTCTGCGTTCGATCAGCTTGTAGATGTCCGCGGCGAGCGTCGTCGACTGCGCTTGTCGTCGCGTTGGCGTGCGGCGGCACCGCATCGGCCTTGCCCGTGATGTAGTCGGCGATCTTCGCGCGGTCGGCGTAGGCGTAGGCGATGCGCTCGAAGCGCTCGCGCGGGATGCCTTCGCCGATGGTGGCGTCGATGCCGACCTTGGCGCCGGTGGGCACGACGCCCGGCGGCGTCACCGCGAGGCTCGGGTCGAGCGGCTTGGCGCGCGCGCCGGGGATGACGATGACGTCCTTGTCGCCCTGCACGCGCGTCGCGATCGCCCACTCGACGTCGATCGCGTTGAACACGTCGATGTCGTCGTCGACCACCACCACGTGCTTGATGTCCTGCGCGGTCAGCGCGGCGAGCAGCGCGTTCTTGCCTTCGCCGGCCTGCTTTCGTGATCGAGATGACGGCGTGCCAGAAGCCGCAGCCGCCGAGCGTCACGTTGATGTCCTTCACCTGCACGCCGGCGTTCTTCAGCGCGCGCGCGGATCGCGGTGTAGCGCGTGGGCGCGGCGAGCCAGGTGTTTTCCCACGGCATGTGCAGCGCGTAGTAGATCGCGTCCTTGCGCCGCGTGATCGCCTTGACCCGCACCAGCGGATTCCAGTGCAGGCCGCCCATCAGGCGCGTGAACTCGCCGAAGCGGCCCTCGGGATGGGTCCAGCCGGTCGGCAGGATCTCGGCTTCCAGCACGATCTCGGCGTCGGCGAGGCACGGCAGGTCGATGGTCTCGCACGTCGCGAGCTCGACCGGCGCGCCGCGGATGCCGCCGGCGATGCGCCATCTCGTCCACGCCGAGCGGCGCGCGGAAGCCCGAGCCCATGATCTCGAACGGGTGGGTGCCGATGGAGATCGAGATCGGGCAGGGGCGGCCGGCTTCGTAGGCGCGCTGCGCGAAGAGCCGCATGTTGTTCGGGCGTGACGATGTCGATGCCGGTCAGGTTCTTCTCCTTCACCATGAAGCGGTACATGCCGGAGTTGAGGCCGTACTCGGGATCTTTCGCGATCACCACGCCGGCGGTGATCATCGGGCCGCCGTCGTAGATCGAGGACATCGGGATCGGCAGGCGGAAGAGATCGACCTCGTCGCCGATCTCGATCACTTCCTTGTGCGGCGCGGTCTCGACGTACTTCGGCGTGATCGGGTTGGTCGATGCCCTGCTGCGAGCCGGTGCTCGATCTCGCGCGTAGTCGGCGCAGCCCATCGACGAGGATCGCGCGCTTGCGCGAGCGGATGATGCCGGAGACGACCGGCATGTCGTAGCCGATGACGTCGTGGAAGAAGAGCGCGGTCTCGGACTGGTCGACGAGCGTGGCGATGTGGCGGATGTCCACCGGCTGGCGGATGTCGGTCAGCTCCTTCTCGGCGCGCAGGCGCTCGAGGAACTGCCGGAAGTTCTCCTGCCGGACGTCGGGCCTCTCCATCTTCATTGGGCGGGAGGCTCCTTCATGCCCTGCCAGCGCTTGATGCGGCTGTGCTCGACGCCGAAGAGATCGAGCACGCGGCCCACCGTGTGGTTCACCAGGTCGTCGATGGTCTTCGCGTGGCTGTAGAACGCCGGCACCGGCGGAAAGATCGACGCCGCCCATCTCGGTCACCTGCACCATGTTGCGCAGGTGCGCGAGGTTGAGCGGCGCCTCGCGCATGATCAGGACGAGCCGCCGGCGCTCCTTGAGGATCACGTCGGCCGCGCGCGTGATGAGATTGTCGGAGAAGCCGAGCGCGACCGCGGCGAGCGTCTTCATCGAGCACGGCGCGATCACCATGCCGTGCGGTGATGAAGGAGCCGCTGGAGATCGAGGCGCCCGACGTCGCGCACGTTGTGCACCACGTCGGCGAGCTTCGCGAGGTCCTTGCGCGAGAGCTTGTAGTCCTGCCAGGCGTTGAGCATGCCCGGCGTCCGACACGATGAGATGCGTTTCCCAGCCGCCGATCGCGCGCAGCGTCTCGAGGATGCGCAGCGCCGTAGATCGAGCCGGTCGCGCCGGTCATGGCCACGATCAGGCGGCGGGGCGCGGCGCGGCGGCGAGTCGCTTTCATGAGGATTCCGCTTCCTTCTTCCAGCGGAACAGGTGGTTTTCGAGCGGCCGCAGGATGCCCATTTCGATCAGCGCCATCATCGCCACCAGCGTGATGGTCCAGGCGAACACCTGGTCGGTCTGGATCAGGTCGGCGGCCTGGCGCAGCCGATATCCTACACCGCTCGAGGAGCCGAGGGTCTCGGCCACGAGCGACACGCGCCAGCCGAAGCCGAAAGCGAGCCGCGCGCCGGAGAAGAAGTAGGGCAGTGATCGTCGGCAGGTAGATCTTCGTCATCACCTTCCAGGCGCGGCATGCGCAGCGTGTGCGCGAGCTCGATGAAATCGGCGTTGACGCATGCGCGTGCCCTGCCAGACGTTGGTGATGATGAGCGGCATCGCCGTCATGAACACCACGAAGATGGTGGTGGCGTTCGACACGCCGAACCAGATGATCGCGAAGATCGCCCAGATCGCGGACGACACCGTGTTCATGCACCGGGATCATCGGCTCGAAGAACTCGCCGAGGCGGCGGCTCGCGCCGAAGCATGATGCCGAGCGGCAGCGCCGATCGACGGTCGCGAGCACGAAATCCGGTGCGCGACGCGGCCGAGCGTGATGCCGAGGTTGTGCCACAGGTCGCCGTTGCCGGAGATGCGTCTTGAACGCTTCGAACACGCGCGGCGGTCCCGGCATGATGAAGTGCGGCAGCGGCAGCGAGACGATCCACCAGATGGCGATGATCGCCGCCGACCAGCGCGAGGCGCTGACGCGAGACCGCGCGCCACCGCGCGACGGCGTCTCAGGTGGATCTTGTCTTCGAGACCGTCGGCATCGTGTCTAGGAGCGTGACGACGGAGTGGTCGGGTGACTGGTGACGTGACTGAACGGTTAGCGCTCGTTCGCAGTCGTCACGCTTCGTCACGCATCAGTCACGCTCATCGGTCACGCTATCATTAGGCGGAGCGGTGAAATAAGTGCCGCGGCCGCTCGCGACCAGCGCGCCTTCCTGGTCGTAGACGTTCGCCTCGGCGGTCGAGTACTGGCTGCCCATGCGCACGACGCGCGCTTTCGCCGTGAGGTCGCCCGGCATCGCCGCCTTGTGATAATCCACGCGGATGTCGATCGTCGGCACCGGGCGTCCCAGCTGCGCGGCGATCGCGTAGTCGGCGGCGACGTCGATGATCGCGGCGAGGATGCCGCCATGCGTGTAGCGGCGCTCGGGATTCACCACCCATTCCTCGCGCCACGCCGCCTTGATCTCGACGCCGTTCGTCGCTCGCCTTCAGCACGGTGAAATTGAGCCACTGGTTGAACGGCCCGCGGGTGATCAGCTCCTTGCAGTTTCTCGATGCCGACGGTTGTTTCGCTCAAGCTCATGGCTTCGCTCATCACCTGCTCAGCTGCATCACTCGGTGCGCGGTGCGCTGTCGGCGACCCAGCGCCGCAGCGCTCCCGGTCGATCTTGTTGGTGCCGGCGAGCGGCAGTTCCGTCGAGGAAGAACACGCGCCGCGGATGCTGGTAGGCCGGGCCGTTGGCGAGCGCGAATTGCTTGAGCTCTTCCTCGGTGACGCTGTGCGCCGTCGCGCGCACGACGAAGGCGTACGGCACCTGGCCCTTCAGCTCGTGGTCGAAGGGCATCACCAGCGCCTGGTGCACGGCGGGATGGCGCTGCGAGCAGCGATTCGACCTCGCCCGGAAAGATGTTCTCGCCGCCGGAGACGAACATGTCGTCGGTGCGGCCGACGAAATAGTAGAAGCCGTCGGCGTCGCGGCGGCAGACGTCGCCGGTGTAATACCAGCCGTCGCGCAGCCGCTTCGCGGTCTCCTCCGGCAGGTTGTGATAGCCGAGCAGGATGCCGGGATTCTTCAGCACGAGTTCGCCTTCATCCGGTGCCGGGCCGCCGACGAGCTTCGCCTCGGTGCCGGGGTAGGGCACGCCGAGCGAGCCGGCGGGCGCGGCTTGCCTTCCGGGTGCGGGCCGAGCGGCACCGGGCCGCCTTCGGTCACGCCGTACACCACCAGCGGCTCGGCATTCGGGAAAGTGCGCGCGCAGTTCCTTGATGAGCTGCGGCGAGGAGGGCGCCGAGCCCATCATGATCGTGCGCACCGATGTCGTGTCGATCTTCGCCAGCAGGTCCTTCCGCGTCAGCAGCATCGCCATCATCGTCGGCACGCCCGAGATGACCGTGCAGCGGTAACGGCCGATCGCCTCGATATAGCGCTCGATGTCGAACTGCGGCAGCAGCGGCAGCGTCGCGCCGGCGGTGAGTCCCTGCTTGATCGCGTTCAGCGCGTTCTTGTGGTAGAGCGGCGCGGCGACCAGGATCACGTCGTTCTCGGTCGTGCCGCGCGTGTGCGCGAGGATGCGCCGGCTCCAGTTCTGGCCGTAGTGGCGTGAGCAGCACGCCCTTGGGCCGGCCGGTCGAGCCCGACGTGTAGGGCTGGATCGCGACCGAATCGGGCGCGGGCTCGAACGCGCTGGAATGGCCCGGGATCGAGAAAGCGCTCGAACTCGCGCGCCGAATTCCACGACACGCATGCCGGCGGGGCACAGGTGCCGCAGCGCTGCTTCGGCGAAGACCAGCGTCGCACCGGCGTCCTTGAGAATGTAGGCGACCGCGTCGGCCGGCGAGCTTGACGTTGACCGGCACCGGCACGACGCCCGGCGCGCATCGCGCCGAGCAGCGTCATGACGAACTCGACGCGGTTGAGCGAGAGGATGCCGATGCGGTCGCCCGGCTTGAGTCCCGCGCGCGCGAGCCCGCGCGCGACCGCATTGCACGCGGCGTCGAGCTCGCGAAAGCTCACCGGCCGCGGCTGCTGCGGATCGCGCAGATCGATGATCGCCGTGCCGGTCGGATCGCGCGTGCTCCGCGAACAGCAGGCCGAGATTGCCGGGATAGCCGCGCGGTTCGGGTCGGGAATCACGCGGTCAGCGTCGCCGATCAGCGTCCAGTCACGGCAGTCACGGAGTGACGACCACCTTGCCGAAGACTTCGCGGTTCTCGATCAGGCGCAGGCCCTCCACCGCGCGCTCGAGCGGCAGCACCTCGTCGATCACCGGGCTTCATCTTGCCTTGCTGGATCATGTCCATCAGCGCCTTCAGGTTCTCGTCGTAGAAGCTGTTCGAGCCGATGACCTGCAGCTCGAAGCTCCAGATGTAGCGCAGGTCTTCCTTGGGATCGTAGCCGGCGGTCGCGCCGCACACCAGGATCTTGCCGCCGCGCTTCACGCAGCGCAGCGTCGGCGCCCAGGTGTCGCCGCCGGTGAAGTTGATGACGACGTCCACGCCGCCCTCGTAGGTGCGGCGCTGCGGCTTGCCGAATTTCTCGATCGCCCACTTCGAGAAATCGGTCTCCTTGTAGTTGATGACGTGGTCGGCGCCGAGCGTCCTTCAGCCGCTCGATCTTGTCGGCGCTGCGACGCGCACGCGATCACTTCCGCGCCCAGCATCTTCGCGAGCAGCACGCAGCCGGTGCCGACGCCGCCGCTCGCGCCGAGCACCAGCACCTTGTCGCCCTTCTTGATCGTGTCGTGCGTGATCATCATGCGGTGCGCCGTGCCGTAGGCGACGGGCAGCGACGCCGCCTGCTCGAAGCGTGACGCCGTCCGGCATGCGGATCAACTGGTGCTCGGCGACCAGGCATTTTTCGGCGAGTCCGCCGTGCATCATCTCGCCCATCAGGCCCTTCTGCTTGTTGAGCGGATTGACCAGCACGCGGTCGCCCGTCTTCCAGCCGCTCGACGCCCGGCGCCGACCTCGAGGATCTCGCCCGCCATGTCGAGCCCGATGATCATCGGCATCGGCACCTTGATGCCGGGCATGCCGCGCACGGTGAAGACGTCGTGGTAGTTGAACGAGGTCGCCCGCACCCGGATCACGACGTGGCCGTCGACGACCTTCGGATCGGGAAAGTCGGTCACGTAGCTGCAGCCGTCGAGCCCGCCGTGCTTCTCGCAGGATGACTGCTTTCATTCGTGTTCCGTGGATACGGTTCACCTGTCATCTTCACTCCTCAGCCTTCACCCTTCACCCTTCACCGTTCGCAATAGATGCGATTGACCCCGGTCGCGATGCGATCCGGCGCCGACGCCGTAGACGTGCAGCGAGATCGCGAGCACGCCGCTGTAGTTGCCGATGCGATGGATGCCGTGCCCGGCCGATCGAAGCGTCGCGTCGCCCACGGCGTGACGGGCGCTGCCGGATCTCCACCGGCGGCGTCCCCTCCGTGCCTGCCCGGTAGTAGGTCTCGCGTCAGCAGGCCCGCGGTAGACGCCCGACGGCGCACCAGCAGTGATGGCGCATGAATCGGGCTCATCTGGCCGCGGTCCCAGACGAGGGCGAGGATCGAGAACCGGCCCTCCGGATCGGCGTAGATCAGGATGGCGCGCGTAGTTCTCGTGGCTCGCGCGGCGCCGCTCGGGCGGGAGCCAGCCGGACTCCGCCGTCGCATCGTGCAGCGCCGGCCTCACCTCGCGCGGCAATCGCCTCGGGCGAGCGCGTCACCGCCGGCCCGACACTCGGTCGGCAAGCCGCTGCAGCTGCGGCGGCGCGCGCTCATTTCGCCGTCCGCACCGCAGCGCAAGGTTCATCACCGAGCCGCGACGTCAGGATCGCGGACAGCACCATGCTGCGCGCCGTCTCGATCTGCTCGCGGCAGATGCGCTCGGCGGTGTCGCCGTCGCCGCGCGCCAGCGCCTTCACCAGCGCGCGGTGCTCGCGCGACAGCTCCTGCGAGCGGTTGCGCAGGCCGAGCCCCAGGTGCAGCAGGCGCGTCATGTCGTCGAGCAGCTGCGTCGATCGCGTCGGCGAGCCGCGCGTTGCCGGTCGCCCGGCGATCGCGACCTGGAACGCCTTGCTCGCTTCGAGGAAGCGCGATGTGCTCCTCGCGATCGCCCGGCTCGTAGCCGGCGCGGCACGCCTCGTCGAGCGCGCGCAGCGCTGCGCGTCGACCTTGCCCGCCGCCATGCGCGCCGCCTGCGGCTCGAGCATCAGGCGCAGCTCGAAGACGTCGTGGATGTCCTTCACCGTGACCGGCGTCACCAGGTAGCCGCGGCGCGGGATGGCGCGCACCAGCCCGTCGTGCGCGAGCCGGTTGAGCGCCATGCGCACCGGCGCCTTGCCGAGCTGGTAGTGCGCGCAGAGCTGCGCCTCCGAGATCTCGGTGCCGGGCGCGAGCACGCAGCTGATGATGTCGTGCCGGATGCGCTCGTAGGCGCGGTCCGACAGCAGGGGCATGGCTCGGACCATCGTCGAACGCCGCTGGCGGCGCGGGGGAATGTCATTGGTGGAGTGCGATATTATGAAGGGCGGTGTGACATGTCAATCGCCGTACCCACCCGTCGCGAGCCAGTTGACCGCGGCCAGTCAGGCAGCGCCCGGTGGTTCGCGATGACGCCGCTCGACGCCGTCTTCTGCGGTCTCGTGGTCGTGGCCGCGTTCGCGATCCGTGGCACCGCGGGCTTTGGCGGTGGCATCGTGGCGGTGCCGCTGCTCGCGCTGGTGCTGCCGTTGCAGCAGGTCGTGCCGCTGATGACCGCGCTCACGTTTCTCGCTTCTCGGGACAGGCGTGCGCGGCCGGCGCGCATCCAATGGCGCGAAGTGGTGCGGCTCGTGTCGTTCGCGCTCCCGGGTGTGGCGCTGGGCCTGTACCTGTTCAGCACGCTCGATCCGCGGCCGTTGAGCCGCGCGCTGGGCGTATTCGTGATGCTCTATGCGGTGTACGCCTTTGCGACGCGCGGGCCGCATGCCCGAGCTCGCGGAGCGCTGGGTGTATCCGCTGGCCGCGACAGCGGGCTTTGGCGCGGGACTCGCCGGAACGCTGTTCGGCGGCGCCGCCGGCCCGGTGTTCGTGATCTACCTGGGTGCGCGGCCGCTCGACAAGGACGAGTTTCGCGCGACCATGACCGCGATCATGGTGTGCATGGCCGTCGTGCGCCTGGCAGGCTATGCGAGTCTCGGATTTCTCGATGCCACGGGGCTCGAAGTACCTGGCGGCGCGCCATCCCGCTCATGATGCTCGGCAGCTACCTGGGCGAGCGATTGGTGCGCCACGTCGAGCAGCGGCGCTTCGAGCGGGTGCTGGGGGGCATCGCTCATAGTCAGCGGCGCCATACTGGTCCTGAAGTAAGCGCGGCATGATCGCGGACTTTCCGCTCACGACGATCGCTGGTCCGCCGCGGTGATCCTCGCGCGCGTTCATCGTCCGCGGCATGTCGGGCTTCGGCGCGGGCATGGTGGCGTCCCGCTGCTCGCGTTCCTGATGCCGGTGCAACGTCGCCGTGCCGATGTTCGGCCTGATGGTGCTGTTCCTCTTCGTGTTCCTCAGCATCCGCGACTGGGGCGAGGTGGTGAGGCGGAGCTGCGGCTGATCGTGCCCGACGCTGCTCGGCGTCGTCGGCCGGGACTGTTCCTGTTCAGCACGCTCGACAACCGGCTGCTGCTGCACGCTGCTCGGCGGATTCCTGATCGTCTACGCGACTCTACATGCTCGCTGGTGCACTACGTTCGGGCTGCCGGAGTCCACGCTGCTCACCAGCGCTGGGCGTATCCCGTTGGGTTCGCCGGCGCGTTCATCGACACGCTGTTCGGCGGCGGCGGCGGCACGCTGGTGGTGATCTACCTGCATATGCGCGGCATCGGCCGCGCGCCGTTTCGCGCCACGGTCGCGGTGCTGTGGCTCGTCGAGATGGTCGCGCGCATCTGGGCTACGGCGCGGCCGGGCTACTACACCACGGAACACGCTGCTGCTGTGCGCGCTGTTGATGCCGATGATGGCGCCGGCACCTGGGTCGGCGAGCGCCTCGGCAACCGGATCAGCCAGGAGAGCTTCTCGAAGCTGATGGCGGTGCTGCTGTTGATGCGGGTGGGCGTGCTGCTGGTGAGGTAACGGACGCGGCCGTACTGCGCGCGTCGCGGACGCTCCGCGACGCTGACGCGCGAGCTACTTAAGGAAGATGACGGCGGGGAACGTCGCCACTGCCAGCACCAGCACCAGCCACTCGAGGTTGTTGCGCTTGAGCCAGCCGGTGAAATGCAGGATCAGAATGATCGAGCGCGATGACGTAGAAGGCGTAGAAAAGCCATTCACAACTCTCCCTGGCTGCCGCCCCGGCGCTTCGCGTGCATGGCCGCCGGGCACGGCGAGACACCGATGATTCTAGCGATATTGCCGCACGCAATAAAGGGGCGGTCGCCGGCGCGCAATTTGACACAATAGGGTCAGGAAGACGGCCTCGATGAGCGTCATACTCGCCCTCGACCAGGGCACCACCAGCTCCGCGCGCCATCGTGTTCGACGCGGCGGGGCGCCATCCTGGCGGTGGCGCAGAAGGAGTTCACGCAGATCTTCCCGCAGCCCGGCTGGGTCGAGCACGATCCCGAAGAGATCTGGGTCGACGCAGATCAGCGGTCGCCCACGAGGCGCTGGCGCGCGCGGGCATGCCAGGCGCGCGACGTCGCGGCGATCGGCATCACCAACCAGCGCGAGACCACGGTGGTCTGGGAGCGCGCAGACCGGCGAGCCGCTCTGCAACGCGATCGTCTGGCAGGACCGGCGCACGGCGGCGGCGTGCGACGCGCTGAAGGCGCGCGGCCTGCGAGCCGCGTGATCACCGCGAAGACCGGGCTCGTGCTCGACGCCTATTTTTCCGGCACCAAGCTCGGCGTGGATCCTCGACAACGTGCCCGGGCGCGCGCGACGCGGCCGAAGCGCGGCCGAGCTCGCGTTCGGCACCGTCGACAGCTGGCTCGTCTGGAAGCTCTCGGGCGGCGCGGCGCACGTCACCGACGTCGAGCAACGCCTCGCGCACGCTGCTCTACGACATCCACGCGGGCGCGCTGGGACGACGGAGCTGCTCGGAGCTCTTCGGCGTGCCGCGCCGCGTGCTGCCGGAGGTGCGTGCCGTCGAGCGGCGTGGTCGCGCGAGACGGCGGGCGAGCTGTTCGCCGGCGCGCATCCCGATCGCGGGCATCGCCGGCGACCAGCAGGCGGCGCTGTTCGGGCAGCGCTGCGTCGACGCCGGGCATGGTCAAGAACACCTACGGCACCGGCTGCTTCATGCTGATGCACACCGGCGACGCGGCCGGTGCGCTCGCGCAACAAGCTGCTCACGACGGCGGCGTGCCAGACCGGGCGCGGCGCGCGAGTACGCGCTCGAAGGCAGCGTCTTCATCGCCGGCGCGGTCGTGCAGTGGCTGCGCGACGGCCTCGGCATCATCAAGTCGTCGGCCGATGTCGAGCGCGCTCGCCGCGAGCGTCGCGCGACAACGGCGGCGTCTACCTCGTGCCCGCGTTCGCCGGCCTCGGCAGCCCGCACTGGGACCCGTACGCGCGCGGCGCCATCCTCGGCCTGACGCGCGGCACGACGCGCGGCGCACATCGCGCGCGCCGCGCTCGAGAGCATCGCCTACCAGACGGCCGACGTGCTGCACGCGATGGAGAGCGACGCCGGCATCGCGGCTCGACGGAACTGCGCGTCGACGGCGGCGCGGCGCGCAACGACATGCTGATGCAGTTCCAGGCCGATCGTCCTCGGCGTGCCGGTGGTGCGCCCGAAGATCACCGAGACGACCGCGCTCGGCGCGGCCTACCTCGCCGGACTCGCGGTCGGCTTCTGGCAGGAGAGCGAGGAGATCGGCGCGCAATGGCGGGTGGAGCGCCGCTTCGAGCCCGGCATGAGCCGCGACCGCGTGGAATCGCTGATGGCCGGCTGGCGCAAGGCGGTGGAGCGCGCCAAGAACTGGGCGGACGAGTAGCGCTGGCGTGGCCCGGATCGGCGTGATTGGGGGTGGAGCATTCGGGACTGCGCTGGCGTGCGTCGTGCGCCGTTCCGGTCACGAGGTCGTCATCTGGGCGCGCGAGCCGGAGGTCGTGGCGGCGATCAACCGGGACGCGGCGAACCCGGTGTTCCTGCCGGGCATTGCGCTGACGCCGGGCATCTCGGCCACCGACGATCTCGCCGCGGCGGCGAAGGGCGCCGACTTCATGTTGCTGGCACCGCCGGCGCAGCACATGCGCGCGGTCACGGGCCGCTGCGTCCGCACCTCGGGCGCGGCACGCCGGTCGTCACCTGCTCGAAGGGCGTCGAGCGCGGCACCTGCGCGCTGATGTCGCAGGTCATCGCCGAAACCCTGCCCGGCACCGCCGGTCGCGGTGCTGTCCGGCCCGTCGTTCGCGCACGACATCGCAATCGACGCTCCGGCAGGCGTGACGCTGGCTTGCGCCGACCGCACTATCGGCGAGCGGCTCGCGCGCGCAATCGGCACGCCGCGCTTCCGCACCTATCTTTCCGACGACGTCATCGGCGCGCTCATCGGGGGCGTGCTGAAGAACGTCATCGCGATCGCCTGCGGCGTCGCGATCGGCATGCAGCTCGGGGAAAGCACGCGCGCGACGCTGTTCGCGCGCGGACTGGCCGAGATGGCGCGCCTCGGGCTCGCGATGGGCGCGCGGCTCGAGACGTTCATGGGGCTCTCCGGGGCGGGCGACCTCAACCTGAGCTGCAACAGCGTGAAATCGCGCAACACGTCCCTGGGAATCGCGCTCGGTGAAGGCAGGAAGCTGCAGGACATCCTGCGCGAGCGGGTGACCGTCCAGGAGGGCGTCCATTCCGCCGAATCGGTCGCCGCGCTGGCCCGCCGCCATCATGTGGACATGCCGATCACGCTGGCCGTGGACGCAGGTTCTGAACCACGGCGCGGCGCGTCGAGGAGGCCGTTGCGCGATTGCTTGCGCACCCCTACCATTACGACCGCATCACCGTTCCGTCGCGAAAGAAGCGCCGGAGGCCTTGATCTGGGTCAAGCACCCGAGGCGGGTCCGCGCAGCTATCCGGCATGGGGCCGTTGGCCCGCAACTGAGGAGACAGCCATGAACAGGTTCATCCATACGCTCGGTCTGGCGGCGCTGTTGCTGTCCGCAAGCGGGCCGGCGGCGGCACAGACGATCGAGAACGAGCTGGTGCTGATCACGCCCGTCGCGCGCACCCTGACCGATCCGGCGCTGGCGGATTTCGCCAAGTACGCCAAGGAGCGCTGGAACATCAGCGTGAAGACGAGCTCGCTCGCGGCCGGGACGCCGGTCGCCTACGGCCGCATCGTGGAATGGAAGGGACGGCCCGACGCCGACATCTTCTGGGGCGGCGAGAGCGCGCTCTTTGACAAGCTCGCCGAGCAGGGCCTGCTCGCCAAGCTCGATTTGCCCAAGGCCGTGATGGACGCAATCCCGAACAGCATCGGCAAGCCGAAGCCCATTCCCCTCAAGGACCCCAAGGGCTTCTGGACCGGCACCGTGCTCGAGCCGTACGGACTCGTCTATCACCCGAAACTTCTCGCCCGTCTCGGAGTCCCGGAGCCGAAAGACTGGGACGACCTGCTGCATCCCGGGCTGAAGGGCAACGTCGCGCAATGCGCGCCGACCCGCTCCTCGAGCAGCCACGCGACCTACGAGGTGATTCTTCAGCGCGACGGCGACGAGAAGGGCTGGACGTGGTTGAAGCGCCTCGCGGGGAACACGGGGATTTTCACCGCGCGCAGCCGTGACGTGCCCTCGGTCGTGGCGAGAGGCGAATTCGCGGCGGGGTTCGCGGTGCCGAGCTACATGGCATTCGAGGACCGCCTCGCCGGATATGAGATCAAGTTCGCGGCGCCGAAGACCGCGTGGATCACGCCGGAGCCGATCGCCATCCTCGCGGGCTCCAAGCATCCCCGCACCGCGAAGGCATTCATCGAGTACCTGCTCTCGGAACGCGGGCAGCGCATGGCGATGGAGCGGGGCGTGTTCCCGATAACGCCCAAGTACCGTGTCCAGGGCAAGCCGGGCTCCCAGGCGGAAATGGCTGTCGAGTTCACCGGCGGCATGCGCTCCTACTTCGACGTCGAGGTCGTCAACATCTACGACGACGAGATCGCGCAAAAGCGCTACGAGGCGGTCAACTCGCAGTACCGCAAGGACATCGAATCCGTCGCGGAACAGCTGAAAAGGAAATAGCGAACGACCGCGCGCCGTCGGACTGAAGCCACGTGCGCATTTCGGTCGCGAACCTCACGAAGCGCTTCGGGCCGCTGGCGGTCGTCAGCGAGGTCAATCTCTCGGTCGAGGAGGGGGAGCTTTTCACCCTGCTCGGGCCCTCGGGGTGCGGCAAGACCACGCTGCTGAGGCTGATCGCTGGTTTCTACGCCCCCGACGGGGGCGAGATCCGATTCGACGACCGCGTGGTCAACGCCGTGCCCCCGCACGAGCGCGGCATCGGCATGGTGTTCCAGAACTACGCCCTCTGGCCGCACATGACGGTAGCGGAGAACGTCTCCTACGGGCTCAAGCTGCGCAAGATTTCCTCATCCGAGATCGCCGGTCGTGTCCAGGGTGTGCTGGAGAAGGTGAAGCTCACCGGACTGGGGGATCGTTATCCCGGTCAATTGTCGGGCGGGCAGCAACAGCGCGTGGCGCTGGCCCGCGCGCTCGTGCTGAATCCCAAGATCCTGCTGCTCGACGAGCCGCTCTCCAACCTCGACGCCAAGATCCGCGTGCAGGTGCGCGCCGAGATCCGCAAGCTCCAGAAGGAGCTCGGCATCACCACGATGTACGTGACCCATGACCAGGAGGAGGCGCTGACGCTCTCGGACCGCATCGCGGTCTTCAACCAGGGGAAGGTGTTCCAGATCGGGCCACCCAAGGCGCTGTATGAGCGGCCGGCCAACCGTTTTGTCGCCGATTTCATCGGCATCAACAATCTCATCGACGGCACGGTGCAGGCCATCGAGGGTCCGCACCAGACCGTGCGCGTGGATACCCCGGTGGGCGAGATATCCGCGATCTACGACGAACGGCTGCGCGCAGGCGACCGGTGCGTGATCTGCATACGTCCCGAGAACGCCGCGGTGGATGGTGAGTCCGGCGGCGAGCGCAATCGCCTCAAGGGAAAGATCTCCTTTGCCGCGTATCTCGGCAACACGCTGCGCTACGACGTCGATCTCGGCAAAGGTGTCACCTTCAAAGCCGATGTCGGTGACCCGTGGCACCATGAGCAGCTGCCGATGGGCAAGCCGGTTACCCTGAGCTGCCCGGTTGCCAGCACGCTGGCCATCCCGGCGGACTGATCCTCATGGCCGCATCAAAGGCAGCCGCGATCGCCGTGAAGGGGCCACGCATCCCGGCGATTTCCCTGGTCGGGTTCGCGCTGATCTGGACGTTTCTCATTGTCTTCGTGCTGTATCCGTTGTTGCGGATCTTCTACGACGCCATCACCAACGAGGCCGGCCAGTTCACGATCGCGAATTTTTATGAGTTCTTCACCGACCATTTCTACCTGCGCTCGCTCTGGAACTCACTGGTGCTGGGCGCCGCCGCGGTCGTGACGACCTCGGTGGTCGGGATCGCGGTCGCGTTTCTAATCATCCGTTTCGAGTTCCCCGGCCGGAATCTTTTCGCGTACCTGACGATGCTGCCGATGATCCTGCCGCCGCTGGTCGGCGTGCTCGGCTTCGTGTTCATCCTCGGGCGGGCCGGCACGGTGAATGTGATGCTTTACGACTGGTTCGGCATGACGACCCCGATCAACTTCATGTACGGGATGCACGGCGTGCTGCTGGTCGAGACCGTGCACCTGTTTCCGCTGATGACGCTCTCCATCCTCGATTCGATGTCCAAGGTGGACCCGTCGCTGGAGGAGGCCGCGCAAGGCATGGGCGCCCGGGGATTGCGGCGATTCTGGGACGTCACGCTGCCGCTTACCACCCCCGGCTACGTTTCCGGGGCGCTGCTCGTCTTCATCTGGACCTTCGCCGACTTCGTCACACCGCTCGTCGTCGGCGTCCAGGATCTCCTCGCCGTGCAGGCCTACCTCAACATCGTCCAGTTCGTCGACCGGCGCATCTTCCGTATGGGCATCGTGATCTCGGCGTTGCTCGTCCTGCTCGCCATCGTGTTCGTGCTGGTGGCGCGCCATTACGTGGCGATCAAGGACTACAGTTCGCTGGCCTACTCAAAGGTGGAGCGCCGGCGCCTCGGACCGGTCAAGCGCTGGCTTGCCGTGGGTCTTCTCGTGCTGCTTCTGGTCGTGTGCGCGATCCCGCAGGTCGGGGTGGTGCTCGCCGCTGTCGGCAAGGGCTGGGCGCTCACGCCATTCCCGGTCCATTACACGCTCGACTATTTCAGGCAGGTCAGCATCGAGACACCCAAGTTCATCGTCAACTCGATCCTGTTTTGCGGGCTGGCCGTGCTGATCTGCCTCGTCATCGGGGTGCCGATGGCATGGATCATGGGCCGGACCCAGACGCCGGGGCGGGGCGCGATGGACGCGCTGACCACGCTGATCCTCGCCATTCCGGGCACCGCGATCGGCATCGCGTATATTCGCGCCTTTCACTATCCGCTGCCGGGCCTCGACGTTGCGCTCACCAGCCTGTGGGTCATTTTTCCGCTGGTGCTCGCGGTTCGCCGGCTGCCTTACACCGTGCGCGGCAGCTACTCATCGCTCCTGCTCGTGCACAAGTCGATGGAGGAAGCGGCCGAGAACGTCGGCGCCACCAAGCTGAGGACGTTCTGGGATATCACCCTGCCGCTCGTGTGGAAGGGCATCCTCGTCGGCGCGATGTTCTCCTTCATCATGTCGATCCAGGAAGCGTCCGCCACCCTTTTCCTCGCCCTGGGCGGCTGGGAAATGATCCCCATCGGCATCTTCACCTACTACATCGCGGGATCGCACAGCCAGGCGGCCGCGCTCGGCGTGATCCTGATTGCGCTGTGTGCAGCGAGTCTCTTCGTCGTCAACCGCGTGGCGGGCGCGCGGGTCGGCGGGCTTTTCGGCTGACGGCGGGCGCCACTCGGGACATCGGTGCGGCCCGGCCTGCTGACGCCTCTCCGTCCTTCACGCCTCTCTCTAGAAATACGCCTGTCCCGGCTTGATCGGCGGCGTCCAGTCGCACCGGCCCCACGGACCGTCGCCGGCTTCCTTGATGTAGGCGATGCGCCCCTTTTTTGTCGGCTTGCGCTTGCCCGAGAACAGGCCCTGCAGCCAGTCGAGCACGTAGTCGTGGCATCCATGCCGCCGAGATTGGACATGCCCCACAGCGGGTGATACTGGTTCTCGAACACCCACATTTCCTTCGGCACCTTGCAGATCGCCGAAGGCCTCGACCGCATCCTCGAGCGGGCAGAGCGGATCGAACTCCCCGGTCACGAGCAGCGTCGGGCACTTGATCTTGTCCGAGATAGCCGCGCACCGTCATGCCGCGCGCGACCTCACGTCGAATTTCTCCTCGTCGTCGTAGCCCGCCATGTACATGAACATCTGCTTGAAGCGCGGCGAGGACTGCGTGAAGATGGTGTTGTTCGGATTGAAGCACGCGACCGAGCTCACGACCGCCGCCGCCCGGTGGTCGTAGCTCGAGAGCCGCAGCGACCAGTAGCTGCCCATGCTGATGCCGTAGATCGCGATCTTCTTCGTGTCCACTTCGGGCCGTTTCTGGAGATAGCTGATGACCGCGGCGCCGGCGCGCTCGTAGTTGTCGCTTCACCGCGCGGATCTTCTGCATGTTGGAGTTGCCCTGGCCGGGGCCGTCGATCGGCGAGGACGTGAAAGCCGCGCGCGAGCGCGATGTTGTGGTGCGCTTTCGGGAAACACTTCCTTCGTCTGGTCCATGCCCGGCACGTAAATCACGACCGGCGCCTTGCGCCGGTCCGGCAGCAGGTGCAGCAGGCACGAAATCGTCTTGCCGTCGTCGAACGGCACTTCGACGCGCTCGATCGGGTAGTCGGCGACCTTGGAGCGGCGATCGACCATCTCGGACAGCTTGCGGTAGAGCAACTGCTTGACCGGGTGGTCGTCGAAGAAGATCGGGTGCTGCGCCATGCGATAGGCTTCGATGGCATGGTCGTAGTGGTACGTCGCGGTCGCGTTGGCGCCCTGCGCCTGCGGCGCGGCGCGCGAGCGCTTCATGGCGCTCCGCGGCCTCGCGCCAGACCTTGGGCAGCATGCGGTAATTGCGGGCGCGCTTGCCGGCCGGCACTTCGAGATCGTCGCGCTCGAAGTTCTGCACCCGGCCGCGCATGTTGAGCGCGAGATCGAGCATCCATTGCTGATTGTCGCGTTGCGTTCTGAGTTTGCGGATCACGTATCCCTCCCTGGTGTGGCCCGCGCAGCAGCGGGCGAGCGCATTTTGCAGCAGCGCTTTGCCGCCGGTCAACGCGCGGTACCAGCCATGATGCGGATCGCGCATCATGTGATTCGATAATGGAATCGGGAAGATGACATCCGGGATTGCGGCCCGCGGAGGAAAGTATCATCATCGGGGAACCCACTTCGACCCGGATGGTCGAGGAGATCGACGATGCACCCCTTTCCGATTCGTTGCGCGCTGCGCGCCGTTGCCGCTCTCGCGCTCATTGCCGCCACGGGCTTCGCCGTCGCAGGCAAGTCCAACAACACCCTCAACGTGGCGTTTCCGCGCGAAGTGCTTACGCTGGACGGGCTGTATTCCAATCTGCGCGAGAACGACATCCTGAGCCTGGTGGTGGACGATGCGCTGTTCACGGTCAACCCGGAAACCTTGCAGCCGCAGCCGCTCGCTGCGCTGTCGCACAAGATTGTGGACGACCGCACCATCGACGTGGAACTGCGCCGCGGCGTCAAGTTTCACGACGGCTCGGAGATGACCGCGGAGGATGTCGCGTATTCGTTCAACTGGACCATCGATCCCAAGAGCGGATCGAACTTCACGCGCCGCATCGCCTTCTGGCTCGAAAACGCGACCGCGACCGGGCCTTATACGCGGTGCGCTTCAAGGCTGAAGGCGCCGTATGCCATGTTCCTGTACGACCTCCGTATCACTCGAAGATCAGGAAGAAAGGCGCCTACGACAAGAAGGAGGGCGGCAACGACCCGCGGCGCAGTCCTTGAAGTTGAACAGCAACGGCCCGTATCGCGTGACCGAGTTCCGCCCCGGCGCAGCGCATCGCGCTGCAGCGGTTCAAGGACTATCGCAAGGACAGCCCGAAGAGCGTGGCGCAGATCGAGAACATCGTGATCCGCACGATACCCGACTGGAGCACGCAGGCCGCGGAGGTCATGAGCGGCGGCATCGACTGGACTTATCAGGTTCCGTACCAGATCGCCGAAGACGTGGCCAAGAGCGGGCGAGCGCTGCATGTCTCGGGGCCGTCGATGCGGATCGGCTACATCGTGATGGACGCGATGGGCAAGCACCAGGCCAAGAATCCTTTCACCAACGTGAAAGTGCGGCAGGCGGTCAATCACGCCATCGACCGCGACGCCATCGCGACGAAACTCGTGAAGGGAACGGCCAGGGCGCTGCACGTCGCCTGCAACCCGCTGCAGTTCGGTTGCACCGAAGAGGTCAGGAAGTACGAAGGTACAGCCCGCAGAAGGCCAAGGCGCTGCTCGCCGAAGCGGGTTATCCGAACGGCATCGAGGTCGAGTTCTGGGCGGCGCGCGAGCGCCCCATCATGGAAGCGATCGTCAACCAGCTCGGTCAGGCGGGCATCAAGGCCGAGCCTGCGCTACGTGAAGGGGCCCACGCTGGGCAAGGCGCGGCGCGACGGCCAGATCGCGATCTATTACGGCTCGTCAGGGTCCTTCAGCGTGCCCGACGCCGGCGCGGTCGTGCCCGACAAGTTCAGCCCGGAATCCGACGAAAATTACACGGGAAATCCGGAGGTCGGCAAACTGGTGGCGGGAGCGGTGAGCAGCTACGATCAGAAAGTGCGTGCCAAGAACTTCCAGGGCGCGCTGCAGCTCATCGCGGAGAACGCCTACTGGGCGCCGGTCTATCGCTATAGCGAGGAATACCTGATCGGCCGCGACGTCGCGTTCACGGCACCCAAGGACGGCATGCAGCGCCTGTTCCTGGTGCGCTGGAAGTGACGCCGTGCGGCGTCGGCCTGCCGCCTGACCCGCATGTTGCGTTATGTGCTGAACCGCGGCCTGATGGCCGTGCTCGTCGCCATCACGGTTTCCATTGCGACGTTTTTCCTGCTCGATGCAGCCGGTGATCCGGCGGAGGCGATAGCCGGCCCCGATGCGCCGCAGGAGACGATCGAGCAGATCAGGCAGCAGTACGGCTTCGATCGGCCGTGGCCGGTGCGCTATGGCGAGTGGGCGCTCGGGGTGGCCCGCGGCGAGCTCGGCACGAGCTTCCTGCGCCGCCAGCCGGTCGCGGATCTGATCGCGAGCCA
>CAWIYW010000016.1:0-10168 GCA_963840405.1 uncultured Gammaproteobacteria bacterium | reverse complement strand
ACCCCAAATGGCAAAAACGCGATTCTGGTCCCGCTGCAAGGCGGGCCGGCGCGCGGCTTGCCCTTGCGTTTGCGCCGATCCGCGACGGGGGTCGCGAGGCGTCCGGGCGCGGCCCGATCGATGGTTCCCGGCTAGCTACTCGCGCCAGTACCTCCCTGCTGCGTGCGATGCCGGTCCTCGATAGGTCGCGCCCGGGTTGCCCGATCAACGCCTGGCCATCGGGCGCGGGTTGAGCGCATGTCCACCGCCCCTCGCCGGCCCTTCCTGAATATCGACGACGCGCGGAAATTCGCGGCAAAGGCCGCGATCGTCTGCGTGCTCGGCGAGGAGCTGATCAAGTTCGGCTGCGCGAAGGTCCCGAAGGTGCGTCGGGCGCGGCAGATCGCGAAACTCGTCAAGCATTACCGCCGGGGCGTGGACGCGACCGTGCGCCGCGCGCGGCTGCCGTAGCCCATGGCCCGCCGCTCCACCGACGAGGAACAACGCTGGCCGGCGGCCAAGGTGGAGCTCTGGGCGATCGATCGGCTGAAAGCCTACGCGCGCAACGCGCGGGCGCACTCCGCTGCGCAGGTGTCGCAGATCGTCGCGAGCATGCGGGAGTGGGGATTCACGGTTCCGATCCTGGTCGATGAGACCGGGACGGTGATCGCCGGGCATGCGCGGCTGCGCGCCGCCGAGCAGCTCAAGCTCGCCCGCGTTCCGGTGATGGTCGCGCGGGGTTGAGAGCGAGGCGCAGCGGCGCGCGTACCTCATCGCCGACAACCAGCTCGCGTTGAACGCCTCCTGGGACGAGGAAATGCTGGCCATCGAGCTGAAGGATTTGCAGTCCGAGGCGTTCGACATGGAACTGCTCGCCTTCAAGGATTCCGACCTCGCCCGCCTGACCGCGCCCGACCTGCGCGAGGGACTCACCGATCCGGATGCCATTCCGCCGACGCCGCCGCAGGCGCGCACGCAGCCGGGCGATGTGTGGGTCCTCGGCACGCACCGAGTCATCTGCGGCGACTGCACGCAGGCGGCGGTGCTCGATGAGGTCCTGCAGCGGCGCAAGGTCGATGCGGTGTGGACCGATCCACCCTACGGTGTCGACTACTCGGGCAAAGGCGGCCAGGGAAAGATGAGCAACGACTCGCTCAACGCGCAGGCGCTCGAAGGATCTGATGCAGGGCGCCTTCACCAACATCTTCGCGCACCTGGTCCCGGGCGGCTCGATCTACGTCGCGCACGCCGAGCAGCAGGGCCTCATCGTTCGTACCGCCTTCGCCGAGGCCGGATTCAAACTCGCCTCCTGCATCATCTGGCGCAAGCAGCACTTCACGCTCTCGCGCTCCGACTACCAGTGGCAGCACGAGCCGATCCTCTACGGCTGGCACCCGGGCGCCGCGCATCGCTGGTTCGGGGGCCGCCGCGAGGTGACGATCGCCGAGCTGCCGGGCGATGCGTTCGCGCTCGACGGGGAAGGCGCGGTCACGGTGCGCGTCGGCAACGACATGCTGCGCATGCAGGGTGGAGAGCTGAAGGTGACCGCGATGGAGTCCTCGCTCCTCTGCGTGCCGAAGCCGAGCCGCAACGAGGACCACCCGACGGTGAAGCCCGTGGAGCTGGTCGCGCGCATGCTGCGCAACTCAACGCAGCCCGGCGACACCGTGCTCGACTGCTTCGGTGGCTCCGGCAGCACGCTCATCGCCTGCGAGGCGCTGGAGCGCAGCGCGCGCCTCGTGGAACTGGAGCCCCGCTTCTGCGATGTCATCGTCGATCGTTGGCAGCAGTTCACCGGCAAGACCGCTGAACTGGAGCGGGCCGCGCCCACGACCGCCGAGGTCGCCGCATGAGCCGCCGCCCCACCGCCACCATCCTCAAGCTGATCCGGGGCGATGCGCACCCGGAGCGGCACAAGGACGATCGCCCGAAGGTCGCCGCCGCGCCGGCCTGCCCGCCGGGCGCGGTGCTCACGCCCGAGGAACAGGAGATGTTCAATTGGTTGCTCGCGAACGTCGCGCTGCCGGGCGTCCATGGCGTCGGCGACGGTGGCTCGTTCGTGAAGATCGCCAAGCTCTGGGTGCGCGTGTGCGAGGCCGATCGCAAGTGCGCGCAGTTCGGCCTCGTCATGAAGAATCCGAAGGGCAAGCCCGAGCTTCAGCCCTATGCACGACTGTCGCGGGATCTGTGGCAGCAGTTAGGCGTGGCGTTCGCGGAGATCGGCGCGACGCCTGGCGGGCGTGTGAAGATCGCCGGCCCGCGCACTTCCGGCCCGCCGGGCGAAGGCGCCTCGTGGGATGAGATCTCGTAGGTGATTGCGCGCAGAGCAAAACCCCGCGTGGGAACTCCGGCCGCGCCTGGCGCCGACGATCCGGCCGCGCGCCTGCATGCGCACCCGGGCGTGATGCTCGCCGGCTACCTCGAAGCGCGAGGGTTCAGCGCGCGCGAGTGTGCGCGGCGCCTGAAGGTCTCGGTGACCACCGTCACGAACGTACTACGCCAGCGCAACGGCATCACGGCGGACATGGCGCTCGGGCTGGAGTACGTCTTTGACCGCCGCGCGTGGTGGTGGCTCGCCCTGCAGATGGAGTACGACCTGCAGGAGGCCGAGATCGCCCGTGCCGCGCGCAAGAAGGCGAAACGAGGTGCGCCGTGACCGACCCGTATCGCGACTTCGAGAACCCGACGCACGCGCTCAACCAGATGGCCGTGGAGTACTGGCCGGCGGTCGCGATGCCGGACAACTGCATCATCGAGACCGCCCGCGATCTGGTGCCGGATCAGGTCGCCAAACACTTCCGGCACGCCGATCAGGAGTTCTCGCGCCGCATCGCCAACGCGCAAGTGTTCGACTTTGGGCTCTGCGACGTGGTGCAGGACGGCTCGCGCATGCCGTACATCCTCGACCTCTTTACCGGCGGGTTCATCGACCTGCCGTATCCGACGGTGCTCTATCAATGCGGCCAGCCGCGCTGCCGCCTCACGCTCGCGATCGATCGGCTGACCGTCGTCGTGCCCAACGTGGCGCGCAGTTACCGCACCGTGATCTATGTGCAGGACGGCAGCGAGCGCACGTTCGGTTTGTTAGGCACCGCGATCTACGGCTTTCAGCAACGCGACGAGGCGACCGTCAATCTCGACTTCATGCCCTCGCGCGAGCTGTTCGACGGGCGGTTGAAGTTCCAGGCCGCCTATGCACCGGAGGGCACGCACGTCAATCAGCAAGTCGCCGAGGTCGCGGTCCGCTGGTTCCTCAACTGCGCGCTGGCGCTCGCGACCGACGGCGTGCCGCGCGAGACCTTCAAGGCATCGAGCCTCATCAACGCCGAGCGCGCGCGCAAGGGCAAACCGCGCGTGCCGACGGTGACGCGGGTGAACTTCGCCGCATACCTGGCCGCGATCGAGCAGACCGACAAGGGCCACCACGCCTCCCCGGTGCCGCACTTGCGGCGCGGGCACATCCGGCGGCTGGAGGATGGCCGGCGCGTGTGGGTTCGCGATTGCCTGGTGAACGCATCGCCGGACGTGCGCACGGTCCGCCGCGACAAGTACGTGGTGAACCCACCGGAGGTGCCCGATGCCGCGCAAGAATCCGGAACCTGAAACCCTCGTCGGCCACTGCTGCGGCTGCAGCGCCGATCCGATGACGCTGTTTAAAGTGCCGGCGATCTTTCGGTACCGCTGCTCCGAGTGCTTCGAGCGCGAGCTGGGCTATCGACATCACCTCTCGCCGCCGCGCCCGCCGACGCGAATCGTGCTGCCATGAGCCGCTCCGGATACAGCGACGACTACGAACCCGAGGTGTGGCTGTGGCGTGGCGCCGTCGCGCGCGCCCTCGGCGGCCGGCGCGGACAGGCATTCCTCCGCGAGCTTCTATCTACCCTTGATGCGTTGCCCGCGCCGCGCCTCATCGCAAACTCATTTCAGGAATCGAGCGGCGAGGTGTGCGCGCTCGGCGCGGTGGGTGCCAAGCGCGGTATCGCCATGGGCGGCCTCGTCGATGAGTGGGACGAAGCTGAGCCACGACGTGATCGCGGGCGCTTTCGGCATCGCACCCGCGATGGCGGCCGAGATCATGTTTATCAACGATGACGCTTGTGCCCGCGCCGAGACACCCGAGCACCGCTTTGCGCGCGTGCGCGCGTGGGTAGTTAGCGATCTCGCGCCGCCGCCGAGCGCGCCGTCATGAGCGCACGGACGGCAATCGGCATCCGGCTTGAGAACTGCTCCGGCAAGATGCGGGCGCTCGTGGTCAACGCCCTGAACGAGAAGGCGCGCGGCGACCGCGATGCCGCGCTCCTCGACGGGCTTCCGCTGTACATGCGCGAGGAGCTGCTTCAGCAGGCCGACTTGGCCGAGCAGATCGCGGACGAGCTGGAGGACCCATGAACGATCGGGTGGCGAAAGCCGTGAGGGAAGCCTTCGGCGAGCACGCTGTACTGATGAATCTGCCGCAGGCGTGGGCGCTTCATCTGGCAGAGATTCCGGCCAGTTGGCCCGACGAGAAGGTGGAGGCTGAACGGGAGACGTGGCTACAGGGCGTGATCGATGCGTGCCGCGTGCTGGAGACTCATGCCGAACTGCGCGTGATCGATGCGTGCCGCGTGCTGGAGACTCATGCCGAGCTGCAGACGCTCTCCGCGTCCGACCTGCGCAAGATTGCGGACGCGATGTTGGACGCGCCCTGACCTGGCACGGATGGAGTAGTAGGAGCCGCCATGGTAGACGCACAAACGATTCCGCTGATCCGCAGCGAAGAGGAATACATGGCGCTGACCGCCGAGGCGCACATGCTCGTTGAGCTTGATCCCGATCGGGAATCGGAAGCCGGGCAGCGCTTGCGCGCCATCCTCGTGGCCATCGGTCGGTGGACGCTTCTCAAGATGGAGCGCCCGTTATCGCCCGGCGACGCGGGTGACGCATGATCGTCATTGACGAGGGCATCCGCGCGATCTTCTACACGCCGTTCGAGGATCGGGCGGACTACCTCTGCGCGATCCGCGACAACCCGGACGGCGCTGGCTATCTAGTGATCTCGCGCTTCCGCTACTACGCGGACAACCGGGGCGATCCGTTCGACGGCCGCGACCACAAGCAATGGTTCAAAGGCGTGATGGAGCAGCCGCTCGATGCCATTCTCGCCCGGCTGCGGGAGCTGGCGCGCGGGCTCACGGAGTTGTCGGGCCTATTAGGGCGTCTCTCCGACGAGCCGGTCAGCTACGAGCTGGTGCGCGGCTCGCTGCCGCTGGAGGATTTCGTGGTGAAGTTTCAAGCGCTGCCGTTCGCGCACTCACGCACGATGAACAATTAGTCGAACGGACGGCGAGATAGTTAGATCGCGGGCGACGGTTCACCGGTCCCGCGCCGAAGGTGGCGCGTGGATCAGATCGAAATTCCCGGGACCGAGCGACCGCCGCCGCGCAAGCGGGGCCGCCCGCGCAAGTGGGACAGCGAGACCGAGCGGCGCCGCGCGGAGAACATCAAGCTGCGTGAGCGGCGCGCGGCGCAACGCAAGGCTGCCGCCGCCCAAACGCCAGACGAGCTGCGCCGCCGCGCCATCGAGTACCGCGTGGCCGCGCTCGCCGCGCCCTCCGAGGTGCTGCAGGTTCGCGACGCGGACCTGATCGAGTTCGGGCGCGACTTCCCGAACGTCGCCGAGGCGCTGCAGTACACCCGCGACATTCTCAGCGGGCACATCCCGGCCTGCGGCTGGGTGCGTAAAGCCTGCGAGCGGCACGAGCGCGACATGGCGCGCATCGAAACCGACTCCTGGCCCTACACGTTCAGCGCGCAGAAGGCCGAGCGCGCGCTGCGCGCGATCCAGATGTTCCGCGAGATACGCGGGCCGCGTGCCGGCCGGCGCTTCCGCTTCGGGCCGTGGCAGAAATTCGTGATCGGCTCGGCCTTCGGCTGGGTCGAGAAGGCGACCGGCCTGCGCCGCTTCCGCTACGTGTTCCTCGCGGTGCCGCGCGGCAACGGCGAAAGTAGTCTGGCCGCGACCGTCGGGCTGCACATGCTGGCGCTCGATGGCGAGGGTGGCGCGGAGGTGTACGCGGCGGCGGTGACGCGCGACCAGGCACGCATCGTGTTCAACCTCGCACAGCAGATGGCGCGCACCGATCCGCAGTTCCGCGCCAAGTTCGGCGTCGACATCCAGGCGCACGCGATCGTGCAGGAATCCTCCGCGTCGATCTTCCGGCCGCTGTCGCGCGACGCGCAGGCGCTCGACGGCTTGAACGTGCACCTCGCGGTGCTCGATGAGCTGGCCGCGCACAAGACCCGCGAAGTGCACGACGTTCTGGTGACGGCCACGGGCAAGCGCGCGCAGCCGCTGGTGCTCTCGATCACCACCGCCGGCAACAACCAGGCCGGCATCGGCTTCGAGCAATGGAAGTACGCGATGAAGGTGCTGCGCCAGGAGACCGCCGATGAGGCGTTCTTCGGAATCATCTACACGATCGACGACGCCGACGACTGGCAGAACCCGGCCTCCTGGGCGAAGGCCAACCCGAACTTCGGCGCGTCGGTCAACCCGGACGTGGTCGCGAACCTCGCGCACCGCGCGAGCCAGATCGCGAGCCAGCAGACCGCCTTCAAACAGAAGCACCTGAACGTGTGGACGAACGCGGCAGTGTCGTGGATGAACATGCTGCAGTGGGACGCATGCGCCGACCCGACGCTCACCGAGGCGGCGTTCGCGGGCGAGCAGTGCATCCTGGGTCTTGACCTTGCGGCCAAGATCGACCTCGCCGCGCGCGTCAAGCTCTTTGCCCGCGACGTGGACGGCGTCACGCACTACTACGTGTTCGCGCACTTCTATCTACCGGAGGCCGCGATCCTCGACGGGCGCAACGCGAGCTACGCGACCTGGGAGGCGGACAACTGGATCACCGCGACGCCGGGCGAGGTGATCGACTTCGATCGCATCGAGCAGGACATCTATGACGACGCGAGCCGGCACGTCATCGCCGACGTCGCCTACGACCCGTGGCAGGCGCTGAAGCTCGCAAGCGACCTTTCCGCGAAGGACATTCCCGTCATCGAGTACCGGCCCACCGTCGCGAACTTCTCGCCCGCCATGAAAGAGATCGACGCGCTGGTGCGCCAGGGACGCCTGCACCACGACGGCAACCCGGTGCTGCGGTGGAACGTCGCGTGCGTGGAGGTGGCCGAGGACTTCAAGGGCAACATCTATCCGCGCAAGGATCGCGACGACCCGCAGCAGAAGATCGACGGGCTGGTCGCGCTGCTCATGGCGATGGGCCGGCGCCTGGCGCTCGAAGCGGCGCCGACCTCGGAGCCGTCCATCTCGTTCGTCTAACCACCCCAGATATATTTTCTTCGCGCCCAGCGGCCGAACGGTTGCGCGTTTGTGCTTTACAATGCTGCCGGGTAGTTAGCTCCGTGATATTGCGGTTTGGTAGAATGCCGATCACCGCGCTACTTCTGGCGCGCTCGCTCTAACAACCCGAGGCAGGACATGGAAACGATAGACAGAGAATTGACGACCCCGACCGCGACGGCACTTCCGAAGGCCGGCGAACGCTACGCGCCGATCGATGACGCATGGGCGACGAGCAAGCTGCCGCCCGTGACGCGGCAGGAAGCCGAGCGCGCGGCTAACAAGATTGCCGCGCGCTTCGGTGGCGTGCAGCACGGCGGCCCGCACATGGACGCGCCGTATCGCGTGCGACGCATCCGCCTGTGCTGGATCACGCGCACGGGCGCCTCGACCTACAAGGGGTGGCCGCGCCTAGTGCACGACCTTTCGCACCAGATCTTCCGTGCTCGGCATCCGCGGTGGACGCCGCACCATCCTGCGCACGCACGACTGGAGCGCGAGATCACCGAGTTCGTGCTCGGCGCCGGTTGGCTCGCCGGTTCGCTGCGATCGATCCAGGCGGCGCCGACGCGTGAGGCGCGCAGTGCTGAGCAAGCGCACGCGGCTCGCTGCACGGCTCGCGCGGTGGGAGGCGAAGCTGCGCCGCGCGACGACCGCCGCGCGCCGGTTGAAGCGACAGCTTGCCGCGATTGATCGGCGCCGCGCCCGCGCCGCCGCGCCGACCTCCGCGTCCTCGATCTCCTGCGTGTAGTCCACCGCTGCATGGAGAGAAAACGACCCACTGCGTTGCACTGGGTCGTTTTTTCTTCTGCCCGAGACCGTCCAAAGCAGTGCTTGGGGCGCGTCCAAAGCCGAGCTTTGGGCGATGCGCGGCTGGCCCCTCGCGAGGCCGCCCGCCTACCACAGAGCCGCCTGAGATATCGGAACAGTCCCGTGCGCCGGACACGCTCGGACAAAGTTCCGGCGCGCATCGAGAGCGACGCGGCGATGCTCTAACAAGTCTCGGCGATACGTTTCCCGTGGAACATTGACCGGCCCTCCTCGCACGCCTATCTTGCCGGCCAATTCCTACCGGCGACGGTCACACCGGTCCGGCTGCTCCCGAGGGTCCCTCGATGCCTGAGCCCGCCGCGTTGTGTGATTCGCGTCAGCGCCCGCCGAAATCCGAGCGGCTGCGCGCACCACCCCGGCTCCCGGCTCCTCCGAAACGTAGTTAGTCCAGTCGCGGGCGACGGTTCACCGGTCCCGCGCTGCCTCATGAGGTGGCGCCATGGATCGCAAGCAAGTCCCCGGCACGAAGATCTTCGTCGAGCGGGCCACCGATCTCGACGCCACCGAAGACGACCGCACCATCCGTTTCGTCGCGAGCGACGAGACCGTGGACCGCTACGGCGACGTGGTGAGCGTCGAGGGCTGGCAGCTCGCCAACTACAAGAAGAACCCGCAGTTCTGTGGGGCCACGACTACGACCAGCCGATCGGCCGCGTCGTGAAGATCGGCGTCGAGGACGGCGCGCTCATGGCGACCGCGAAGCTCGCCGACGAGGGCACCTCCTCGTTCATCGACGGGCTGTGGAAGCTCATCAAGCAAAAGATCGTGCGCGCCGTGAGCGTCGGTTTCATGGTGCATTCCGAGGAGGACTACGAGGCGATCCGGGACGAGGAGGAGCACTTCACCGGGCTGCACTTCCTGCGCCAGGAGCTGCTCGAAATCTCCCTCGTCGCCGTGCCCGCCAACCCCTCCGCGCTGCTCGTCGCGCGCGGCCTCGGCCTCTCCCCTGAGTTCCTGAAGCGAGCCCTGCGTCCGGACGCGTCCGTCCTCGCAAGCCACGCGGCGATTCGTCGCCGCCTGCAATCCGCTCAACTCGCTGCCCTGAAGCATTCCGCGCCGCGTTAGGCCGTCCCTAACTACCCATTTTCCGGAGCACTGCAATGAAAATTTCCGAACGTATCGCCGCTCTGATCGAGCAGCGCGCGGCCAAGGTCAAGGCGATGGAGGAGCTTCACGAGAAATCGGAGAAGGAGAACCGCGCCTTCAACGACGACGAGAACAAGGCGTTTGCCGAGCTCGAAAAAGAGATCGCGGACTTGGACGTCACGATCAACCGCCTGCGCGAGCACGAGAAGATCATGGCGCGCACCGCAACCCCGGTGAACACCCCGCGCATCGAGGTGGTGACCGCCGGCAAGGGCATCCGCTTCGCGCGCATGTGCCAGGCCATCGCCGCCTCGCGCGGCAACTTCATGCAGGCGCAGGAGATCGCCAAGGCGAACTGGCCCGACGATCAGGACATCCACAAGGTGCTGCGCGCGCAGTCGATGGGCATCACGCGCGCGGCCATCGCCGCCGGCACCACCACCGACCCGGCGTGGGCCGGCGCGCTGGTCGCCGCCGACACGCTCTCCGGGGAGCTGATCGAACTCGTCATGAAGGAAGCGGTGATCGGACGCCTCACGCAGGTGCGCCGCGTGCCGTTCAACGTGCGCATCCCGCGTGAGGTGGCGGCGCTCGGCACGGTTGCCTGGGTCGGCCAGGGTGCGAGCAAGCCCGTCGGGAAGGGCGCGTATGACTTCGTCACGATCCCATGGGCGAAGGTCGCCCTCATCGTGGTCATCACCGAGGAGCTGGCGCGCTTCTCGAATCCGGCGGCCGAAGGGCTCATGCGCGATTCGCTGGTGCGCGCGATCAAGGACTTCCTCGACGATCAGTTCGTGAACTCGGCGGTGGCGCCGGTTGCGAACATCGCTCCGGGCGGCATCACCAACGGACTGCCGGTCCTGCAGACCTTCCCGAGCAACGGAAGCTCCGCCGCGCAGATCCAGGCCGACATCACGACCGCGCTCTCGA
>CAWIYW010000015.1:0-694489 GCA_963840405.1 uncultured Gammaproteobacteria bacterium | reverse complement strand
GGAACTCTCGCAGCCGGTCATTTTCGACGGCCGCAATCTCTACGATCCCGCCTATCTCGCCCGGCTTGGCATCAAGTATTACGGGATCGGGCGCGGACAGCGGATCGAGCTCGACTAAGTGCGCCGCGCGGAGGAGCGAATGCCCCGCGTATATACTCGTCACCCGGTGCTCGCGATGAGCGTTCGATGAGTTGAAGGGACAGTCACCCAATGCTCACACCAGTCATTCTTTCCGGCGGTTCCGGTACGCGACTGTGGCCGTTGTCGCGCGAGCTGTATCCGAAGCAGCTGCTGCCCCTCGTGCGGTAGGCACGATGCTGCAGGACACGGTCGCGCGGCTTAGCGGCGTGACCGAGTGGATAGCGGCTCCGATCGTCGTCTGCAATGAAGCAGCATCGGTTCCTGGTCGCAGAACAATTGCGCGCGCAGGTGTCGCTGCGAGGTCATCGATTCTCGACCCGATCGGGCGCAATACGGCGCCTGCCGTTGCAATCGCAGCGATGGCGGCCGCAACGAGCTACCGGCGCCGAAGGAAGACGACGCAATCCTGCTCGTACTTGCCGGCCGATCACGTCGATCGAGAATCCGCGCGCCTTTCAGGCGGCCATCGAGATCGGCCGGAAAGCCGCCGCCGGCGGGCAAGCTCGTAACGTTCGGCGTCGTGCCGAATAAGCCTGAAACCGGCTATGGCTATATTCGTCGCGCCGCCGGAGCCGGCCCGCACGTAGCCGATCGCGCAGTTCGTCGAGAAGCCCGACTGCCGACCGCGAGCACTACGTCGAATCGGGCGAATACTTCTGGAACAGCGGCATGTTCATGTTCAGGCGACGCCGCTATCTGGATGAGCTCGAGCGCTACGCGCCGGACATTCTACGACGCATGCGAGCAGGCATTCACGGCCGCCCGCAAGCGACCTCGACTTCGTGCGCGTGCCGATGCCAAGGTGTTCGAGCAATGCCCGAGCGACTCGATCGACTACGCGGTGATGGAGAAGACCCAGCACGCCGTGGTCGTGCCGCTCGATGCCGGCTGGAGCGACGTCGGGTCCTGGTCAGCGCTGCACGAGGCCATCGCGAGCGACGACGCACGGCAACGTGACGCACGGCGACGTGCTGATCGTCGACTGCCACGACTGCTACCTGCAGTCCGACCAGCCGGCTGGTCGCGGCCGTCGGCCTCGAGGATCATCGTGGTCGTCGAGACCAAGGACGCGGTGCTCGTCGCGCCCAAGATCGCGTGCAGGACGTCAAGCAGCTCGTCGACCGGCTCAAGAGCCGAAGGCGCTACGAAAGCTCGCTCCATCGCGAGGTGTTCCGGCCCTGGGGCAGCTACGACAGCATCGATTCGGGCGAGCGCTTCCAGGTGAAGCGCCTCATGGTCAAGCCCGGCGCGCGTGCTGTCGCTGCAGGTGCATCATCACCGCGCCGAGCACTGGATCGTCGTGTCGGGCACCGCGCAGGATCACGCGCGGCGAAGAGGTCTTCCTGCTCGAGGAGAATCGAGTCGACCTACATCCCGCATCGGCCGTCAGCATCGCATCGAGAATCCCGGCAAGATCCCGCTGCACATCATCGAGGTGCAGTCGGGCGCCTACCTGGGCGAGGACGATATCGTGCGCTTCGAGGACAAGTACGGCCGGCAGAGGGACGACTACGTGACGATGGCAGCATCATCGTGCTTCAAGGCCTACGACTCCGCGGCCGCATTCCCGGATCGAGCTCAACGAGGAGTCGCCTATCGCGTCGGTCGTGCGTACGCGGAGTTCGTGAAGCCGAAGCGGGTCGTCGTCGGTCGCGACATCCGCCTGTCGAGCGCGGAGCTGTGCGATGCGCTCGTCCGCGGGCTCACCGACTCGGGCGTCGATGTGTTCGACATCGGCCTGTGCGGCACCGAGGGCGTCTACTTCGCGACCTTCCACGAGCGCATGGACGGCGGGATCATGGTGACCGCGAGCCACAATCCGCCCGACTACAACGGCATGAAGTTCGTGCGCGAGCAGTCGCGGCCGATCAGCGCCGATACCGGGCTGCGTCGAGATCCGCGACTTCGCCGAGAAGGGCGAGTTCACCCGCGCCGGCGCGTCCGGGCAGAGCGACAGGAGCTCGACGTCCGGCGGCGCGTACCTCGAACACCTGCTCGGCTACGTCGATCGCAGCGAAGCTCAAGCCACTCAAGATCGTCGTCAACGCGGGCAACGGCGGCGCAGGGCTGGTCATCGATCAGCTCGAACCGCACCTGCCGTTCGAGTTCATCAAGATCTTCACACAGCCCGACGGGACGTTTCCCGAACGGCGTGCCGAATCCGATGCTGGAAGAGAACCGCGCGCCGACGACCGAGGCGATCCGCGGAACAAGGCGCGACCTGGGCATCGCCTGGGACGGCGACTTCGACCGCTGCTTCTTCTTCGACGAGCGTGGGCGCTTCATCGAGGGCTACTACATCGTCGGCTTGCTGGCGGCCGTGTTCCTCAAGCGCGAACGCGGCGCGCAAGATCGTCCACGACCCGCGCCTCACCTGGAACACGCTCGACATCGTGCAGTCGCTCGGCGGCAAGCCGGTGCTGTGCAAGTCCGGGCACGCGTTCATCAAGGAGAAGATGCGCGACGACGATGCGGCCTACGGCGGCGAGATGAGCGCGCATCACTATTTCCGCGAATTCTCCTACGCCGACAGCGGCATGATTCCGTGGCTCCTCGTCACGCAGGCCGTGTGCGAGTCGGGCAAGCCGCTCTCGGCGCTCGTGGAGAGCGCATGCGTCTGTTTCCCGGCGAGCGGCGAGATCAACCGCCATGTCAACGGATGCGCAAGGCGGCCATCAAGCGGATCGAGGGAGAATACGGAGCGCTGGCGCGCAAGGTCGACCATACCGACGGCGTGTCGATCGAGTTCGATGACTGGCGCTTCAACCTGCGCACTTCGAACACCGAGCCGCTGGTGCGCCTCAATGTCGAGTCGCGCGGCGATGAGGCGCTGATGCGCGAAAAAACCGAAGAGTTGCTCAAGCACCTGGAATCGTGAATGACCCTGGCAGGAGGGGCCATGTATCTCATCTTGAAGTCGCTGCACGTCCTCGCGGTGGCGCTGTTCCTGGGCAACATCATCACGGGAGTCTTCTGGCGGTTTCACGCCGAACGCAGCCGCGATCCGAAGTACATCGGGCTCACGTTTGAGGGCATCTCGCGCAGCGATCGGTTCTTCACCATTCCCGGCGTTCTCCTGATAATCGTCACAGGAGTCTGGGCGGCAATCGAAGGCGGTCTCCCGCTCTTGCACACCGGGTGGATCTTCTGGTCGTTGGTGCTGTTCGCGCTCTCTGGCGTGATCTTCTCCATCTGGCTGGGACCGCTGCAGCGGCAGATTGCCGCGCTGGCGCGCGCGTCGGGATCATTCGACTGGACGCGCTATCACGCGTTGGTGCGCCGCTGGGACTTCTGGGGTGTCGTTGCCACGGTGGCACCGCTCATTGCTCTGGGGCTGATGGTCCTCAAGCCGCAACTGCCCGCGTTGTAGGCGCCGCCGGCGCGATGAATTTCCCGGGTCTTTTCGAGTACACTACGCGCCCCTCGGGCGAACTAGGGCGGTTAGCTCAGCGGTAGAGCACTGCTTTCACACGGCAGGGGTCGCTGGTTCGATCCCAGCACCGCCCACCAAATTACATATTTCACTCCGCATGCCGCTCACTCATCCGCGCCCCCCACGAGGGGCCGCACGACTCCTCCTGGCGCTGGCGCTAGTCGCATCGGTCGATGCGGCCGTCGCCGAGGACGGTGACATCGCGACCACGTTCTACGTTGCGAAGTTTTCCGGTGAAGCGGGCTGGGAGGATCTCCTGGTCAATCCAGCGTTCTCGAAGTATGTGGACCACTATCTCGCCGTCGCTGCGCTCTCGAAAGAGTACGCGCAGCCCTTCGGCGGGCGCGTCGCACTCGAGTGGGAAGGACAGGTCGGCTACGCCTGGGGCGATCAGGTTATTGGGAATTCAACGCCATTCCGATCCTGGTGCGCTGGCCTTTCCATGCCTTTGAGGGTCTCGAGACGTCCGCTGGCTTCGGCCTCGGCTTGTCCTTCACCACCGACATGCCGGAAATCGAAGTGGAGCTCGAAGGCGAGAGCAGCCGTAATCTCATCTACTGGGTCATGGAGCTTACGGTCGGGCCGACCAATGCTCAGTGGGCAATGTCGCTACGGTTGCATCATCGCTCGGTCGCATACGGTCTGCTGGGCGAGGACGGCGGTATGAATGCGCTCGGCCTGGGGATGCGCTGGCGGTTCTAGTCAGCGACCAAGTGGAGCGTTTGCGGCGCTCCGCGCTATATTCCACGCAGCTTGACGACAAGACCCTCTACCGGCAGGTAACTCATGAACGCAATACCCAAGGAATTTGGATCCAGTACCCCGGGCTTCGGGCTGCTGATCAACGGCCGGCTGGTCGCGGGCAACCAGACTCTCGATGTCGTAAACCCCGCCACCGGAAAGGTTTTCACCACTTGCCCCCGGGCGGACGTCGCTCAACTGCATGAAGCGGTGGCAGCGGCCAAGGCAGCGTTTCCCGCCTGGTCGCGCAAATCCTGGGCCGAGCGCAAAAGCCTCGTGCTCGCGCTCGCCGACGCGTTGGAGGGTCGGCTGGATGAATTCGCCGAGTTGCTGACCCGCGAACAGGGAAAGCCCCTCGCCCATGCGAAGTATGAGGTCGGCGGGGCTGTTGCCATGATCCGGGCATTTGCGGCGATGGAACTGCCGTCGAGGGTGCTGCGGGAAAATGACCGGGAACGCATCGTCCAACACCACGCGCCGCTCGGTGTCGTCGCCGCGATCACGCCGTGGAATTTTCCGATGATTCTGCTGATGCTGAAGGTTCCGCCAGCCCTCCTTGCCGGCAACACCGTGGTTGCGAAGCCGGCACCGACGACACCGCTCACGACGCTGCGGTTCGGCGAAATCTGCGCATCGGTGCTGCCTCCGGGCGTCGTGAACGTGATCGTCGATCAGAACGATCTCGGCGGGGCCCTGACGCAGCATCCCGACGTCGCCAAGGTCGCGTTCACGGGCTCGACCGCCACGGGCCGCAAGGTCATGGCCAGCGTCGCCGGCACACTGAAGCGCCTCACTCTCGAGCTCGGCGGCAACGACGCCGCGATCGTGCTCGAAGGAACCAATGTGAAGGAGGTGGCGCCGAAGCTCTTCATGGGTGCGATGGTCAATTCCGGCCAGGTCTGTCTCGCCATCAAGCGTATCTACGCCCACGATTCGATTTACGAGGAACTCTGTGCCGAGCTCGCGAAGCTCGCCGAAAACGCAGTCGTCGGCGATGGCATGGATCCGGCGACGCAGTTCGGACCGATCCAGAACAAGATGCAGTACGAAAAGGTCAAGGAGTTCGTTGCGGACGGCCATGCGCGCGGCAAGGTCATCGCGGGCGGCAAGCCGCTCGATCGTGACGGGTATTTCATCGCGCCCACGATCGTCCGCGACATTCCGGACGATGCGCGCCTCGTCCGTGAAGAGCAGTTCGGCCCGGTCGTGCCGGTGCTCAAATATTCCGACGTCAACGACGCGATTGCGCGCGCGAATAGCACGGAGTACGGTCTCGGCGGTACGGTCTGGGGTGAAACGCAGCGTGCCTACGAAGTCGCATCGCGGCTGGACACCGGATTGACCTGGGTGAACAAGCACCTCGAGCTGCCGCCTGATATTCCGTTTGGTGGTGCGAAACAGTCCGGACTTGGCACCGAAATGGGCCTCGAAGGACTCGAAGAGTTCACGCAGTCGAAGATCATCAACGTCGCCAAGGCCTGAGTCCCTCAGCCGCTTGTCGATGCGATAGGAGCGCGCCGATGGCCAAAGTGGTATGCGTTCTGTATGACGACCCCGTCTCAGGGCACCCCCGTTCGTACGCGCGCGATGGAATTCCGCGCCTCGAAAAGTATCCCGACGGCCAGTCGATGCCGAGCCCGAAAGCCATCGACTTCACTCCCGGTGAATTACTCGGCAGCGTCACGGGCGAGCTTGGGCTTCGAAAGTTTCTCGAACGGGGCGGCCACCAGTTTGTTGTGACGTCCGACAAGGACAAGCCCGGCTCCCGATTCGAGCGAGAGCTCACGGACGCCGAGATCGTCATCTCGCAACCCTTCTGGCCGGCGTACCTCACCCGCGAACGGATCGCCAAGGCACCGAAGCTGAAACTCGCGCTCACCGCCGGCATTGGATCGGACCACGTCGACCTGCAAGCCGCCATGGAGCGTGGCATCACCGTCGCCGAAATCACCTACTGCAACAGCATCAGCGTCGCCGAACACGTGGTGATGATGATCCTCTCCCTGGTTCGCAACTACATTCCGTCCTATCAGTGGGTCATCAAGGGCGGTTGGAATATCGCGGACTGCGTTGCTCGCTCGTACGATGTCGAAGGCATGCATGTCGGCACGGTTGCCGCTGGCCGTATCGGTCTCGGCGTCCTGAAACGCCTGAGACCATTCGACATGAAGCTCCATTACATGGACCGGCATCGGCTACCGGAAGCGGTGGAGCGCGAACTCGGCCTCACCTATCACCCCGACGTCGAATCGATGGTGCGCGTCTGCGACGTGATTACGATCAATGCTCCGCTGCATCCTCAGACGGAACATCTTTTCAATGATGCGCTGATCGCGAAGATGAAGCGCGGCGCCTATCTGGTGAATACGGCACGCGGGAAGATCTGTGATCGCGACGCGGTCGCGCGTGCGCTCGAAAGTGGACAGCTCGCGGGCTACGCAGGCGATGTCTGGTTCCCACAACCTGCACCGCAGGATCATCCGTGGCGGACAATGCCTAATCACGGGATGACGCCGCACATTTCCGGCAGCAGTCTGTCAGCGCAGGCGCGTTACGCCGCGGGCGTTCGCGAAGTGCTGGAATGCTGGTTCGAGGATCGGCCGATACGGAATGAGTATCTGATTGTCGATCGCGGCAAGCTCGCCGGTACGGGCGCCCATTCCTACAGCGCCGGAAACGCAACGGGCGGTTCAGAGGAAGCGGCCAAGTTCAAAGCCAGCTAGGCGGTTCTAGTACTCGCGGCCGTATCGAGCGAACTGCGCCATCACGCGCTGCATTTCGGCCTCATCGAGAATCGCCGGCTCCAGTCCCGCTGCGAGCATCTGCAGGTATTGGCCGGCCAGATTCTCGACTTCATACGCAAGCTCGTACGCCGCCTCGAGTGTCACGCCAATGGCGATGACACCGTGGTTGGCCAGCAATACTGCTCTACGTCCTTCGAGCCCTCTCAGCGCGTTGTCAGCCAAAGCCTCTGTGCCGAACGTGGCGTATTCGGCGCAGCGAATACCGGCACCGCCCGCCAGCGCGGTCATGTAGTGAAAGGCCGGAAGGCCGCGGCGCGTACAAGCGAGCGCTGTCGCCTGCGGGCTGTGCGTGTGCACGATCGCCTCGGCATCGGGCCGGGCGCGATAGATCGCGGTATGGAAGGGCGTTTCTGACGACGGTGTACGTGTACCGGAGCGCACCGCGCCGGCGAGATCGAGTGCGACGATATCCGCGGCGCGCATCTCGGCATAGGGCACGCCGGAAGGCGTGATCAGCAGTCCGCCGTCGAAACGGCACGACACGTTTCCAGATCGGTTCGGCGCGAGTCCCGCACGCTCCATCGCCTGTGCGGTGGCTACGATCGCCGCGCGGGCCTCAGGCTCGTTCACGCGCGCGCCTTGTCGGGGTAGAGCGCGAGAAGGCCGGCGCGCGACGCCGCCGCGACGCCGCGTTCCGTGATCAGTCCGGTGACGAGGTGCGCCGGCGTCACGTCGAATGCCGGGTTGCGCGCACGGCTGCCGGGTGCCGAAACTTCGACGGTCGTGCGTTCACCCGCCGCCGTTCGGCCCTCCACGTGCGTGAGCTCGCGCGCAGAACGTTCCTCGATCGGAATGTCGCGCAGCCCATCCGCAATGCTCCAATCGATCGACGAGCATGGCAGCGCGACATAGAACGGCACGCCGTTGTCGCGCGCGGCGAGGGCCTTGAGGTAGGTGCCGATCTTGTTCGCCACGTCGCCGTTCGCGGTCGTGCGATCGCTCCCCACGAGGCATAGATCGACTTCGCCCCGCTGCATGAGGTGTCCGCCCGCGTTGTCGGTGATGAGCGTGTGCGGAACGCCGTGCGCGCCGAGCTCGAACGCCGTGAGCGAGGCGCCCTGATTGCGTGGGCGCGTTTCGTCGACGAACACGTGCACGTTCACGCCGTCATCGTGGGCCGCGTACACCGCGGCGAGCGCCGTGCCCCAGTCGACGCAGGCGAGCCAGCCGGCATTGCAATGCGTGAGCACGTTGACGGGCCGAGCGGGATCGCGGCGTGCGAGCTCGCCAATGACCGCGGCTCCGTGCCGACCGATGAGACGACAGCTCTCGACGTCCTCATCGGCAATCGAGGCCGCCTCCCGATAGGCAAGCGCCGCACGCTCGCCCGCCGGCGCGGGTCGCAGCACGCCAGCCATGCGCGCCAGCGCCCATTGCAGGTTGACCGCAGTCGGGCGCGTCGCCTTGAGCACTTCAAGCGCGTGTTGCAGGCCTTCGTTGCTGGCATCGGTGCGCATCGCGATGGCGACACCGTAGGCCGCGGTGGCGCCGATCAGCGGCGCGCCGCGCACCACCATGTCGCGGATCGCTTCGGCCGCCTCGGCGAGGGTTGCGAGGCGCCGCTGTCCGAACTCGAATGGCAGTCGCGTCTGGTCGACGACAAGGACCGACCAGCCGTCTTCAGCCAGCTCGATGGAACGGTAGTGTCGGCCGGCGACTTTCATCGAGGTCAGTGTCCTAACGATTCGGTATCAGATCAAGCGCACTTCGCCGAAGTGCGTGATGACCGGCTCCCAGGCCGGCGCAGAGCCCTCGGCTCGTCTGACGAGTACTGTTGCGAGTCCGGCTTCGCGGGCCGCAGCGAGCTCCTCGACGATATCGCTGAAAAACAGCACGCCGGCAGGATCGCGGCCCATGTCGCTCACGATGCGCCGGTAGCTCTCCGCGGATCGCTTGGGTCCGGTGCGGGTGTCGTAATGGCCCTGAATGTACCGGTCCAGCGGTCCTGCCACGCTGTGTGCGAACAGCAGGCGTTGCGCTTCGACACTGCCGGAGGAATAGATCCGGATATCCGCTCCCTGGGCCACCCAGGCTGCGAACGCCACCGGGACATCGGGATAGACGTGGCCGCGCAGTTCGCCGCGCTCGTAACCGGCGCGCCAGATCAATCCCTGCAGCTGCTTGAGGCCAGTCGACTTGTCGTCGGCATCCATGCGACGCAGCACTTCCGCTTCGAGCGCATGAGAATCCGCGCGCTGGCGCAGAAACTCCGCGAGCGAACCGGCGCCGCTCTCGCGGGCGATGACTTCGCACGCAGCCAGCACTTCGGGATCGGCCGCACCCTCTTTGAGGAACGATTTCAGGGCACGCCTGGCATACGGGAACAGCGTGTCGTAGACGAAGGCGATCGAGGTCGTGGTGCCCTCGACATCGAGGAGCAGACCGCGGCCGGCAAAGTCGATCACGCGTGGGACGGCGTGATGTAGCGCGGTCCCCAGCAGACCGGGGAGTACTGGGCATGCACTCCGTCATCGAAATACTGGGGCGTCCATCCAGTCGGATCGACGAAGAGCCGGATGGCGCGAATGCGCCGGTCCGCGCACAGCTCGAACCAGTGACGCGTACCCGCCGGAACCCTCAGCAGATCTCCCGTCTCGACCTGGACGGCGTACACCGGTGCCTGCGGCGGACGAATGAAGAAGATTCCCGCCCCGTCCACGATGAACCGCACTTCATCCTCGGAGTGCGAGTGCTCTCTGTTGAACTTCGCGAGCATGGCGTCGAGGCCGGGCGTATTGGGGAACACGTCGATGACGTCTGCCGTCACGTAGCCGCCGGATTTCTTCAGCCGCTCGATTTCGGGCGCATAGGCCTGCAGTATGGCAGCGGCATCGGCTCCCGGAGCGACGCGTCCCGCGACGTCCCAGTGTTCGTAGGCGAGTCCAGACCGCGCCACGAATGAGGCGATCTCGCCCGGATCGTCGATCTGGCGCCGTTCGGCGGGAATGGATATCGAGGCCATCGTTGCAACTCCTCAGCTGAGCGTGGGCGCGTAGCGCGCCCGCGCGACAAGAACCTCAAACAGGAACTCGAGAATCTCGACGTGCCGGCGCGCCTCGTCGAGATCGCGACCCCACGTGTAGAGCCCGTGACCGCGCACCAGGAAGGCATGGACCGGCTTGCCCTTGCCGAGTTCTGCCGCAAGCGCCCGGGCCATCGCCGCCATGTCCTGGTCGTTGTCGAGGATCGGGATGCTGACGCGCGTGTCGTGGGTTGTCACGCCCGATAGCCCCTTTAGCATCTCGAGGCCCGCGATCTCGACGGCTCCGCCGGCGAAGTGAACGTCCGAGAGCACGGTGGCGGGGACGGAATGCGTGTGCAGGACCGCACCAACCTCTGGCCGGCGAGCCAAGGCCGCGTGCAGCAGGGTTTCCGCAGAAGGGCGGGGCGAGGCCGCATCGACCCGTTGGCCGTCAGCATCGACGACCGTGAAGTCCGACGCGGCGAGACGGCCCTTGTCACGGCCGGAAGCGGTAATCAGCAGATGCAGGGGAGCGCGACCCAGCACGACGCTGTAGTTGCTGCTGGTGCCAAGCGACCAGCCGCGACTGTAGAAAAGCCGGCCGACCTCGCGCAGCGCCTCGATCTGTGCGCCGTAATGCTCGAGCCCAAGCTGCAGAGACGTTGCCATGGGGCAAGTATGCAAATGCGGAGCAGCGTTCCGCAAATGCTGGGGCAGCCGCACAGAGCGGGCTTGTCGGAGGCGCAGCTAAGGGTAGATGGGGTCAGAATTGAATTCTGACCCCATCTTGGCACGGCCCTATGGCAGTGGCACAACCACGACCTGATCGACGCCACCGATGAACAGCGTGCCGCCGTCCGGGCTGACCGTCATCAGGGAGGCTCCGCCCGGATCATCGGTCAGCGTGATGGCGGGCAGGATCTCCGGATAGATTCCGGCCTACAGGATGCTGCCTCCAGGTCGAAGACGCGCACAGTGCCGGTGCCCGTGCTGTTGTCGTAGGCGTATGCACGTAACCCCGTCGAAGCAAGCACGGCGCGGAACAAGCCGGACGGCAGGCTACCGAGCAACGTCAGGTTCGAGTCGTAGATCCTCGCCGGATCGAGGAAGAGTATTCGGGTTCCATCGCGATTCATCTGCGGCTTGAATCTCGCGCGCTCCGACACGGGATTACCCACGAGCTCACGGATTTCCGAATCGTAACGCAGGGTCTGCGTCGAATCGTCGGAGGGCACCAGCACCAACGAGCCATCTCCGCTTCCTGCGGCGAACCCGTTCTGGAGCGAGAAGAACTGCGAGGGCTGCATGGGCTGTCGCAGCGTGCCCGTGAGCGGCGAGTAGATGAAGACCGGGTTGAACCCGGTGCAGCACAGTTGATCGGTGATGATGATCGCGTCGCCGTTGTTCGAGACAGCCACGCTGGATCCTTCGATGCTCTGCGTGTAGGGCGTCATGCGCGTCTGCGCCAGTGTGACCGGATCGAGCTCGCCCACTGTGAACCGTTGGAATAGCGGGTCGAGATGCGCGGCGAGCAGTTTCGTTCCGTCCGTCGTCAGCGCGAAAGCGCTCGGGAGAAGGTACTGAGTCTGCACTGCCGGTTGCCATGCAGATGTGTAGGCCCAGCGCAGCAGGCGGCCGGAAACGACGCCTTGCGGGCCGTAAGTAACGTGGGCGAAGAGCGCGCGCCGCTCCGCATCGTAGATGAGCTCGCTGAGGATGACCCCAGGCCCACCGGGATATTGCAACGTCGTGGCCGCAAACGTGGGCTCATCGACCACCTTGAGCTGTGCGCGTGTTCTGTCGAGGCCTTGCCCGTTGAGGATATGGACGTCGTAGGTACCCGCGGCCAGCGCTCCGTGCGACGCACGGATCTCCGTGTTGCTCACAACGGTGAATGACGTCGCGTTGTCACTGTCGCCGAAGCGCACGCCCGTCGGCGTCATCAGCTGGAAGTTGTCGCCGCGGATGATCACATCGCCCGCCACGCCGGTGTGTGCGACGTAGGGCGCGACGTAGTTCACCTGCGTGCGATTGACGTTCAGCGTGACGGGAATCTGTCGGGGTGATCCTGTCGTGGGCGTCAGCGTGACGGTGCCGGAAAAGGTCCCGTTGTTGAGCGTATCCAGTGGCGTAGCGCCCAGGTTCGCACTGACCGATGTCGCCGCGCCGGCTGAACCGGTGGTCGGCGTCAGCTCGAGCCAGGGCATGTTGTCCGTGATCGTCCAGGTTTGCGCCGGGAAACCCGTCACGTTGAATGACCGCGTGAGATCCGCGGGCGCGGACGCATTGCCGACGTTGTACGTGAGGTTCGCCACCGAGCTCGCGACGCCGGTGACGTTGTAGGTGACGTTGATGGTTTGCGGGCTGCCGCGCACTTCGCCGGTCGCACAGGTCGCGTCGTTCAGGCACGCACGCACCTGGATCGTCGCGGTGAAGGTGCCGGCGCCGAGTCCCGTGGCCGAGCCGGGCAGTATGGTGCCCTGGCCGGTGGTCGGTCCCGTGATGACGACATTGGCCACGGTCGCGACGGCCGGATTACTGGTCGCGACGATGATGAAGAGGTTTCCTGTTCCCGTGCCCGTCAGCGTGGCAGTGATGTCCACAGGCGCAGGCGCGAAGGGGGGAAGCGCATTGAACGTCACCGCATTCGTCGACAGGCTGAGCGTCAGAGTGTTGCCGCCGCCGCCACCACCGCCATTGTTACCGCCACCTCCACCGCCGCCGCCGCCTCCACAGGCGGTCAGGCCGAGCAGTGCGAGGATTACTGGGCACGCAAGGAAACTGGGACGGCACGCCGCCCGGAACAGGTGCATGGGGTGAGCTCTCGAGTAGTTGTTCTTAGGAATCGATCCTAGCAACTACCCGAGAGCACTGACCAGCCTACGAGCGAACGACTTTTCGATTGGGCCGGTTCCCACCGGCACAGTGACGACTTATGTCGCGGCGGAGGTGCGATGCCGCTGAGCATGCAGCATGCCGCCGACCCATGCGCATGGCAGCGCGCTCAGCGCGAGCAGGATCGGGTACCAGGCGGGACCCACCTTCATGGAGATTGCGCCGATCGCGCCGACTATGCTCAGGACCAATCCGATGGCGCCCAGGATCATCGCGTGGCGCATCGGGTTGCGCGGTGCCAGCCGCGCCGCGAGATAGCAACCCAGAACGTTGAAGACGAGCCGGTAGCTCAGCGCGAGCACGTTGTCGCCGGTGTCGTTCATGGCCTGGCCCCAGGGTGGGTAGATGCCGAGGACGTGAAAGAGCTGGTCCGTACCGAGTGAGAGCACGAAGACCACCACGAGCCCTACCAGCACGGCAAGGATGCTTCGCCCCACACGGCGGGGTTGGGGAATCGCGTCTACACCCTGGATGGCCATGGCAGTTCCGTTGTTAGAAGTTGCTACTAGGACGCACGAAGCAGCGTGAACCCGACACCCCATTATCCACAGACCCCTCCAAACTGATCACAAGTTGGTCATCTGCGGTTGCAAAAAGTGAGGCCTGTCAGGATCATCGGCGTCCGCCGTTCGCCCAAAGAATAAGGTATCCGTGAATCCAGCCGCCGTTGCGCCCCGCGCCCGCCTGACGCAGCTCGATGAGCTCGAGGCCGAGAGCATCTACATCATGCGGGAGGTCGCCGCCGAGTTCGAAAACCCGGTGATGCTCTACTCGATCGGGAAGGACTCCTCGGTGATGCTGCGGCTTGCCATGAAGGCCTTCCATCCTTCGAAGCCGCCGTTCCCGCTGCTGCACGTCGATACCACGTGGAAGTTTCGCGAGATGATCGAGTTCCGCGACCAGACCGTGAAGGAGCTGGGCCTTGAGCTCCTCGTGCACAGCAATCCGGACGGGCTGGCGCAGGGAGTCACGCCGTTCACCCACGGCAGCAGCAAGTACACCGACATCATGAAGACCGAGGCGCTGCGCCAGGCGCTATCGAAGCATCGCTTCGATGCGGCGTTCGGCGGCGCACGCCGCGACGAGGAGAAATCGCGCGCCAAGGAGCGCGTGTTCTCTTTCCGCGATGCGCATCATCGCTGGGATCCGAAGAACCAGCGGCCCGAGCTCTGGCGCCTCTACAACTCCCGCGTCCACCGCGGTGAAAGCATCCGCGTGTTTCCGCTGTCGAACTGGACCGAGCTCGACGTGTGGCTCTACATCCATCGCGAGCGCATTCCGGTCGTGCCGTTGTATTTCGCGAAAGAACGCCCGGTCGTGGATCGCGATGGCCTGCTGATCATGGTGGATGACCAGCGCCTGCCCCTGAAGACGGGCGAGAAGGCGCGCAATGAGATGGTGCGGTTTCGCACGCTCGGCTGCTATCCGTTGACGGGGGCCGTGCGCTCGACTGCCGCCACATTGCCCGAAATCATCGAAGAAATGCTCGCCTGCCGCACGTCGGAGCGGCAGGGCCGCGCCATCGACTTCGACCAGGCCGCCTCCATGGAGAAGAAGAAGCGCGAGGGATACTTCTGATGCACGGCCCGGTACCGGCAGCGCAGCGCATCGCGGAGTTCCTGGCAAGACACGAGGGCAAGGAACTCCTGCGCTTCATCACCTGCGGCAGCGTCGATGACGGCAAGAGCACGTTGATCGGGCGTCTGCTGTTCGACAGTCAGAAGATTCTCGAGGACCAGTTGGCCGCGGTGCGCAACGACAGCGCGCGCTGGGGCACCACGGGGGATGAAACCGATCTCGCCCTGCTGGTCGATGGCCTGCAGGCGGAACGCGAGCAGGGCATTACGATCGACGTCGCGTATCGATTCTTCGACACCGACCGGCGCAAGTTCATCATCGCCGACACGCCGGGGCATGAGCAGTACACGCGCAACATGGCGACCGGCGCTTCCACCGCCGATCTTGCCGTGATCCTGGTCGACGCCGAGCGGGGAGTGCAGGTACAGACGCGCCGCCACGGCCACATCGTCGCGCTGATGGGCATTCGGCACGTGATCGTGGCCGTCAACAAGATGGACCTCGTGGGCCACGACCGTGCGCGGTTCGAGGCGATCCGAACTGAGTGCGAGGAGTTCTTGCGGCGCGCTCGGCGTGCCGGACGTGCGTTGCGTACCGGTGTCGGCGCTGCGCGGCGACAACGTCGTGGGGCGCAGTACCGTCATGTCCTGGTACACCGGTGCGCCGCTGCTTGAAATTCTCGACACGATCGATGTGCGCCGGGAGCACGAGCTCGAAGACCTGCGCCTGCCGGTTCAGTACGTGAACAGACCGGATGCCTCATTCCGCGGCTATTCGGGCACGATCGCCGCCGGTCACACGCGACGCGGCGACGCCGTGATGGCGCTGCCGTCCCGCCGCACCAGCCGGGTGCGCACCATCAGCACGTACGACGGTGAGCTCGAGGAGGCGCACGCGGGCCAGGCGGTCACGGTGACGCTGGAAGATCAGATCGACATCAGCCGCGGCGACGTCCTGGTGCACAGCGAGCGCAGCCCGAGCGTCGGCGACCGCTTCGACGCGCATCTCATCTGGATGACCGATGCGCCGCTCCTGCCCGGCAAGCAATACGAGTTCAAGCTGGGTCCGCGTTACGTCGCGGGCACCGTCGAGCTCATCCATCACCGCATCGACGTCAACGACGCGAGCCAGCACGCGGCGACGGAGCTCAAGCTCAACGAGATTGGCCTGTGTCGCGTCGTGCTGAGCGAGCAGATCGCCTTTGACCCCTACGAGACTTGCCGCGGCACCGGCGGTTTCATCATCGTCGATCGCTTGCAGCACGGCACGGTGGCGGCCGGCATGGTGCGACGTGCGGCGGGTCACGCGATGGCGGAGCGCACCGGCAACCTCTTCTGGCAGCCGACGCGCGTGTCGCGGGACCAGCGCGCCAACCAGAAGGGTCAGCAACCCTGCATCCTGTGGCTCACGGGGTTGAGCGGCGCGGGCAAGTCGACCGTGGCCAACGCGCTCGAGCAGATACTGCATCTGCGCGGGCATCACAGCTACCTGCTCGATGGCGACAACGTTCGCCACGGCCTCAACAAGGATCTCGATTTCACCGATGCGGGTCGCGTCGAGAACATCCGGCGTATCGGCGAGGTCGCAAAGCTGTTCGTCGATGCGGGCCTGATCGTCGTGACCGCGTTCATCTCGCCGTTTCGCAGCGACCGCGAGCTGGTGCGCAAGCTCGTCAAGGAGGGCGAGTTCGTGGAGATCCACGTGAGCACGCCGCTCGAGGTCTGCGAGCAGCGCGATCCGAAAGGTCTCTATGCGAAGGCGCGTACCGGGACGATCAAGGACTTCACCGGCGTGAGCTCGCCCTACGAGGCGCCGGACAATCCCGAGCTCAACCTCGACACGTCGCGCCTCTCCGTGCAGGAGAGCGTCGCGACCATCATCCGCTACCTCGAATCTACTGGCCGGCTGAAGAACTAGAGGGCTGGGGTGAGGGGTCGAGGCGGAATCTCGTACAATGCGCGTCCTTTAGCCCAAGGTTGACGCGCCTCCAGATGACCGTCCGCACGCGATTCGCCCCGAGTCCCACGGGGTTGCTGCACATCGGCGGTGTCCGCACCGCGCTCTTTTGCTGGCTCTATGCCCGGCGCCATGGCGGCACCTTCATCCTGCGCGTCGAAGATACCGATCGCGAGCGTTCCACCGATGAAGCCGTGCGCGTCATTCTCGACGGCATGGACTGGCTCGGCCTCAAGCCGGACGAGGGGCCCTTCTTTCAGACGCAGCGCATGGATCGCTATCGCGAGGTCATCGCGCAGATGCTGAAACAGGGCAACGCGTACCGTTGCTATTGCACCAAGGAAGAGCTCGAGGCACTGCGTACCGAGCAGCTCGCGCGCAAGGAAAAGCCCCGTTACGACGGCCGCTGGCGCGATCGCACCGACGCGCGGCCCGGCGTCGATCCCGTGATCCGCTTCAAGAATCCCCTGGACGGCGAGGTGGTGGTCGACGATGTGATTCATGGCCAGGTGGTGTTCGCCAACCGTGAGCTCGACGACCTCATCATCGCGCGCAGCGACGGCTCGCCCACGTACAACTTTTGCGTCGTCGTCGATGACATGGACATGAAGATCAGCCACGTCATCCGCGGCGACGACCACCTTAACAACACGCCGCGCCAGATGAACATGCTGCGCGCCCTGGGCGTGACCCCGCCGGTCTATGCGCACGTCCCGATGATCCTGGGACCGGATGGAGCCAAGCTTTCCAAGAGACACGGCGCGGTGAGCGTGCTCGAGTACCGCGAGGACGGTTACCTCCCGGCGGCTCTGCTCAACTACCTGGTGCGTCTGGGCTGGTCGCACGGTGACCAGGAAATCTTCACGCTCGCCGAAATGGAGCAGCTCTTCGATATCCGCGACGTGAACAAGGCGGCTTCGGCCTTCAACCCGGAAAAGCTCCAGTGGCTCAACCAGCAGCACATGATGCGCGCCCCGTTGGGCGATCTCGCCCTGGAGCTGCAGCGACAACTCAAGAGAGAGGGAATCGAGGCGGGAGATCTCGAGCAGCTTGAGGGCATCGCCGCCGCGCAGCGCGAACGCTCCAAGACGCTCAAGGAGATGGCGCACTCGAGTCTCTTCTTCTTCCGCGACTTCGAGCGCTACGATGAGAAGGCGGCCAAGAAGAACCTGACGGCCGAGGCACGTCCGGCGCTGGCGGCCATGCGCGCGAAGCTGGCAACACTTTCGCCCTGGACAGCCGCGGGTGTGCACGCGGCACTCGAGGCCGTCTGTGCGGAGTCGGGCGTTGGCCTGGGCAAAGTGGCGCAGCCACTGCGCGTCGCCGTCTCGGGAGGCGCCGTGTCGCCGCCGATCGATGCGACGGTCGCTTTGCTGGGACGGGAAACGGCGCTCAAGCGCATCGATCGCGCGTTGACGTTCATCGACAAGGGTGCATGAATGGGCTCTCCAAGAGGTAATGACGTGAGAACAGTTTCGACGCTTGCGATGCTGCTCGCATTCTCGGTGGCATCGGCCGACCAGACGACTCGCTACTCGGTGATTTTTTCAGGTGAGAAGCGTGGCGAGCAGGTGACCACGGTCGGTGCCGACGGGCGCATCAAGGTCTCCTACCAGTATTCTCAGAACGGACGCGGTCCCACGCTCAAGGAAGAGATTCAGTTGGCGAGCGACGGAACGCTTGCCCGCTACAAGGTCACTGGAAAGTCGACTTTCGGTGCACCGGTGAACGAGTCCTTCTCGCGCCGTGGCGACCAGGTCGAGTGGAAATCGCACTCGGATCAGGGTAAGACCACCGTATCGGGCTCCGCGGCCTATGTTCCCGTTGAATCTTCTTTTGAACCCGCAGCCCTGACCATGCGGGCGATCGCGCGCCAGCCTAACGGCCGGCTCGCGGCGCTGCCGAGCGGCGAGCTCAGCATCGAAAAGGCCGCGACGCAGAGGCTCGAGTCGCAGGGCCGCAGCATCCAGGTCGCGCTGTTCAACGTGACAGGCCTGTACACCGACCCGAGTTGGCTGTGGCTCACCGACGACGCCGAGCAGCGCTTCTTCGGCTTCATCTATCCCGGCTACATCCGCGTGATAGAGTCGGGATGGGAAGCCAATGCCGACGCGCTCGAGGCCCGGCAGTTGGCTGCCGATGGCGAACTCCTCAGCAAGCTCGCCAAGCGTCTCGCGCATCGCTTCGACGATCCGGTCGTGTTTCGCAACGTGCGCGTGTTCGATGCGCGCAACGCACGCCTGCTCGATCCCGCCGATGTGTATGTGCAGGGCGGGCGCATTGCCGCCATCTACGAGACCGGTTCGATCCCACGCGAGAACGTGGTCGAGATCGACGGCAATGGCCGCGTGCTGAGCCCTGCACTTGTTCGACATGCACACGCACGAAGGTCCCTGGAACGCGGTGCTGCAGATCGCGGGAGGCGTCACCACGAGCCGCGACATGGGCAGCGACAACGCGACGCTCGCTGCCTTCAGTGCACAGGTCGATCGCGGCGAAGTGGTGGGGCCGCGCATCGTTCCGGCGGGCTACATCGAAGGCAAGAGCGAGTTCTCATCTCCAGGCGGGTTCGTCGTGGCGAGCGTCCAGGAAGCGAAGGACGCGATCGACTGGTATGCACAGCACGGCTACCGGCAGATCAAGATCTACAACTCGTTCCGTCCCGAGTGGGTCGAGCCGACTGCGGCCTACGCGCACCAGCGCGGCCTGCGCGTCGGCGGACATATCCCGGCTTTCATGCGCGCCGAGGAAGCGGTGCGCGCGGGCTACGACGAGATCCAGCACATCAACCAGGTGATGCTCAATTTCCTCGTGGAGCCCACCGACGACACGCGCACGCTGACGCGCTTCTACCTGATGACCGACCACGCCCGCGACATCGATGTCGAATCACCCGAGGTGCAGGCTTTCTTCAAGCTACTGAAGGAGAGCGGCACGACCATCGACACGACGCTCGCCACATTCGAGAGCATGTTCCTGCAGCGGCAGGGCGAGATCAGCCCGTCCTTCGCGGCCGTGGCATCGCACCTGCCCGTGGGCGATCAGCGCGACCGGCGCACCAATTCGATGGACGTGACCGACAAGAACGCCGCGCGATATCGCGAATCCTGGGAGCGGGTCCTCGAGTTCGTCGGCGACATGTACGCCGCGGGCATTCCCTTTGTCGCGGGAACCGACGAGATCGCGGGCTTCACGCTGCATCGTGAGCTCGAGCTCTATGTGCAAGCGGGCCTCAAGCCCGCCGAAGCCTTGCAGGTGGCGACCTGGAACGGCGCGAAGTACACGGGACTCCTCGATGAGCTCGGATCGATCGAGCGCGGCAAGAGGGCCGACCTGATCCTGATCGATGGCGACCCGACGCAGGACATCTCGGCGATACGCCGTATCAGCCTCGTGATGAAGGACGGCGTGGTGTTCTATCCCGCGGAAGTTTATGAGGCGGTCGGCGTGAAGCGTTTCGTCGAGCCGCCGAAGGTGGCCGCGAAGTCGCTCTAAGTGCCTGTGCCACTGTAGTTTGTTGACACTACTGGGGTGCTCACTTAGAGTCGCGCCCCTCGCGTGGGGCTGTAGCTCAGCTGGGAGAGCGCCTGAATGGCATTCAGGAGGTCGTCGGTTCGATCCCGATCAGCTCCACCACCGCTTCCTTGATCGATCCGGCCGTCCCCATCGTCTAGAGGCCCAGGACACCGCCCTTTCACGGCGGCGACGGGGGTTCGAATCCCCCTGGGGACGCCACACTTCCGCATCGCAGATACTCGGCGCCCGGTGACTTGTCCGCGGTGATCTTCGAGAGGAGACTTATTGGTCGGTTGCCGCTGGCGGAGGGAGAACAACAATGAAACGAATCGCGCGACCCACGCACCTTACCTGCGCAGTCTTCAGCTTGCTGGCTTACGCTGCATGCGCAACAGCAGTGGCTGGCGAACCTCGCACTCCCATGCCCACTGAGCCGACCCTGTTCTATGCCTGCATGTCTTCGGGCGGGCGGTTCGAATACGACAGCGCCGCGTTTGCATGGAAGAATCCCGGACCCGTCTATGAGGATCACTACAAGCTCAACTTGAAGATGACCACCGCGTTCGACGAGCACCTTACGCGTAAATACGGCTTTCATGGACTCGTGCAGTGCGGCCAATACAAGACGCTCGCCGAGGCGCAGAAATGGTTGCAGTGGCGCGAGAGCCGATCTCGTGAGCCCGGCATGCAGTACCAGTACTTCGCCACCGATTGGACCTACGATGCCGGCCCGAGCCAGCCCGCACCCGCGGCGACCAGTACGACGCACGACGCGACGGCTCAGGCGGCCCAACCCGCAGCATCAGCAGCGAGCGTGCCTACGGCGTCCTTTGTTTGCGTGGCGGTGTCGAAAGGTGTCGCCTATGAGAGCGCCGTGTTCGAGACGAGGAACGACGCGGGCAGCGCTCGAAGAGTGCATTTCTCGTTCGCATCGTATTTAAGCCAGAAGCACAACATCGGCGCTATGCCGACATGCAGGTCGTGGCCAACGCGCGCCGAAGCGCAGGCCTACCTGCAGGACTACTCGGCCAAGGTTTCCGGAGGGGTCGCTCAACACGTTGCCACCGGCTGGGTCTACGAGGCGACACCGAATCAATCCGCGCAGCCGGTGACCAATTCGTCGCCTGTCGCGAGCTCGGCCCCAGTCTCACAGCCCGCGGCGCCCAAACCGGCGGCACCGAAGCCCGCCGCGCCGCAAGCCGTGACAGCCGCAGCAGCGAGCCAGCCGGCGCCTGCAAAGAAGACCATGTTCGTCGTTTGCCGGGCGATTGAGGATCCTCGCGCGCGCTACTTCAATCCGCCGGTCGATGGCGGCGACGGCGGCTACGAGACTTGGCAGCCTTCGTACCAGAGCTTCCTGAAGACCAAGTACCGCTACGACCGCAGCGTCGGCTGCAACAAGTCGCCGACCCTCGCCGAGGCGCAGGAGTACTTCAAGACGATCGTCGACCAGGCGAACCTGTACAAGGAGATCAACGGGATTCCGTCCCCGGTGATCGTCACGAACTGGCAGTTCAAGTAACCGCTACCAACGGTTCAATCGCGACGGCTACGACGAGACCGCGATCACCGCCGAGCAGCTCGACGGCGATCAAGGCCGAAGTGGATCAAGCAGCGCGCCTCTGAACCTTTTCTACTGGGCGGGCGAGCCCGAATTGATCGACGGCATGGCCAACGGCGACGTCTGGGTGGCGTACGCGTGGCAGGGCACCTACGCAACGCTGCTCGGCAAGGGCGTGCCGGTCGCCTACGCCGATCCGAAGGAGGGCCGCAACTCCTGGGTCGGCGTGTACGGCATTCGCAAGGGCGCGCCGAACCCCGAGCTCGCGCTGAAGTTCCTCGACGACAAGCTCGCAAACGCGACGTCGACGAATGTCGTGAATCAGTTCTACTACGGCACGTCAAACCAGGAAGTGATGAAGGCGCATCACCGACCCGACGCTCAAGCAGACGTTCTCGATCGACGATCCGACCGTCCTGCAGCGGACCAACTTTACGCCGAACCTGACCGCCAAGCAGCGCGACGACTGGACCGCGATGTGGACCGAAGTGAAAGCCGCGCCCTGAGTTGCTCCATCGGGAGCGCGAAGCGCGCCGGTCCACGCGGAGCTGAGTCGATGCGTTTGCCGTGCTAGGGCGGCGCGCGACTTTCTGGGCCCTGTAGATTCCGCCAGTCCTGTGGATGGCGGCCTTCTTCCTCGTGCCGATCGCTGCTGATGTTTGCGCTCAGCTTCCGTCGCCGACATGCAGGGCGACCTGCTGCAGCCTGTGGCCGCCCGACCCTCGCGCAGTACGAGGCGGTCGCTCGCACGTCGGGCAGCTACTGGCGGTTGCTCGCCATCTCGATCGCCATGGCGTTCTGCCGTGGCGCGTCTTCGCGGTCGCCATCGCCTATCCGGTCGCGTACTTCCTGGTCTTCCACGCCGGACGCGCCGCGGGCTTCTGCCTCGTGCTCCTGATGATTCCGTTCTGGACCAGCTTCCTGCTCCGGGTCATGAGCTGGAAGTTCCTGCTGGGCTCCGAAGGGCGCCGCTCAATTCCCTGCTCACGTACATGCGGCGTCATCACGGAGCCGCTGGGGTGGCGTTGCTCTACAGCCGCAATACGGTGGTCGTTCACGCTGATCTACGTCTGGATTCCCTTCGCGCGCTGCCGATCTCGGCCGGCCCTGCAGTCGCATCGACGGAGCTGCTCGAATCGGCTGCCGATCTCGGCGCTCGCTTCGTGGCTCGTGCTTCTGGGCGTTACTTTTCCGCTGAGTCTCCCCGGGTGCTCGCCTCGTTCTTCATGGTGTTCATTCCGACCGTGGGCGAGTACGTCACGCCGCTCCTGATCGGCGGCAGCCGCGGCAGCATGTACGGCAACATCATTCAGGACTTCTTCACCAAGGCCGCAAACTGGCCACGCGGAGCGGCGCTCGTCCATGATCATGCTCGCGGTGTCGCTGGTGCTGGTCGCCATTGCGGCGCGGATCGTCAACGTGCGCAGACTCATCCAATGATAGCGTTGCCGCAAGGCGGCGGCACTTCCGGCCCTGCGACGCCCACCACTGCTCAGAATCTATTTCGCCGGCGTTGATCGTGCTGCTCTACCTGCCGCTCGCCGTGCTGCTTTCTGTTCTCGTTCAACGCCGGGCACCACGTCTGTCGCTTCCCGCTCGCAGGAGTCTGACGACTGCAGTGGTATCGAGCGTCTGCTCGGATTCGCCGGAAATTCTGCGCAGCCGCGCGCAACAGCCTGTTCGTCGCCGCGGTGAGCGCGCACCGGCGCAACGATGTCTGGGCACCGCGGTCGCGCTGCTGCTGACGCGATTTCGGTTTCGCAGGCGAAGCCGTTGCTGTTCGCGCTCGCGATGCTGCCACTGGTCGTGCCGATCGTCGTGCTGGCGGTGGCGCTGCTCGTGCTGTTTCTCGCCGCCGGCATCGATCGCTCGTTGTGGCACGGTCGTGATCGGTCACACGGTCGTGGCGCTGCCGTTCGTCGTCCTGATCGTCGCGGCACGCCTCGCCGGATTTCGACCGCGAGTCTCGAGGAAGCAGCGATGGATCTGGGCGCGCCGTATCCGGCGCGTGATCGCGCGGATCATTCTGCCGCTCATCGCACCGACCGTGATTTCCGCGTGGCTCGTTGCATTCACCGTTTCGCTGGATGAATTCGCGCTGGCGCTGTTCCTCGCGGGAACCGATCCGACTTTCCCGGTGTACCTGTTCAGCCAGCTCCGCTTTGCGAGTCGCCTGCCCGTAATGATCGCGCTCGCCGTGCTGCTGATGACGGGCACGCTGATCCTGGTGCTGACTCGCCGAGTGGATCCGTAGACGGGGTCGCCCCGAACGTACGTCGCACGCTCACTGAGTGGATGGCCAGGGGATCCTTTTATTTCACAGCAGCGCCGCTACGAGCTGCAGGTCCTGGTTGGCGGGCGCATCGTGTATAAGGTGGATATCCCCTTACTCCAAGGCGCCGACTGGGTTTGAAGTCTCCCCTGTAACGCCATTCCATCGCAGCTCGGGCGCTGCCGTATAAAGCCGGCATGCGCCTGCTGATAGTGATGGCGTCCTTCTGACGGCGTGCGGCGGCGGATCGGGCGATTCGGATCAGAACAACAACCCACCGTCGGGCCCGCCGCCAGCGACCGCCGACATCAGTCTGCTGTTCATGGGGAACAGCCACACGTCCTTCAACAATCTGACCGGAATGGTCGCGGAGATGGTGCGTGCCGCCCGGCCGGGCCAGAGCGTCGGATCGGTCGAAGCACCCGGCTGGATGTTTCTCGAAGAGCGGCTGAGCGACGCCGCATCAGTCAACCTGTTGCGCAGTCAGGACTGGAGCTTCGTCATTCTCCAGGCGCAGAAGTACAGCAGCAGCGGCCAGTTCGAATATTCCGACTGCCGAGGCGAAAGAGTTCATCCGCATGGCGCGACAGCAGCAGGCCGTGCCGATCATGTTTCCAGAATGGCCGCGCAGAGACGTGGACGAGACTCAGCGTATCTACGACCTGCACGTTTCCATCGCGCAGATCGAGCCCGCCTGCGTCGCACCGATCGGTCAGGCCTGGGATCTGTCGCTCGCCCGGCATCCTTCACTGCCGCTGCATGACCCGGATGGCAATCATTCCAATCCTGCCGGCGCATTCCTCGCGGCGCTCGTTATCTTCGCCACGATCACGGGCGCGCCTGTGCTCGATCTGCCGACGCTGCCGCAATTCCCCGTCGACGCTGACAGCCAGGCGCTGTTGCGGGCGATCGCCGCAGAGACCGTGCCCGCGTGGCCGCCTCGCATGTGGTGTCCATCGGATCCGTTTTGAACGGCTGTTTGACCCTTCGTCGCAGGAAAGGCCAGCAAGTCCAGAAGCGCGAACGATTTGCTCGCGGCGGGTTCCCGTGATCGCTCCGTCATCGCGGTTGCGTGCGATGTGACATAACTCCGAAACCCTTCGTTGGCCCCGCGGACGTTACTTTCAGGGGCTGAAATATGTCTGCTCGAAGCGTAATCTCCGCGTTGCGTTTGCAGCGGTGGCGTTCGCCATCGCTGCGTTCCCGCATCAACAACAACGATGTCGCTGCGGGTATCTCAACTCAGGGACCAGGGGAGAAAACAATCATGAAACCTGCTTCATGTTCACGCGGCAGATTGCTGAGCATTGCAATCTGCGCTGCGCTGAGCGTGTCCGCTGCGCAAGCCGCCGACAAGCCAGAGCCCAACGCCACGCAACTTCCGCAACAAGTCGCTCCCACCGGCGCCGAGGACGCGGTGCAGACCGCGCCAGCCGCGCGCGCCGCTGCCTCCGCGGCAGTGAGCGAACGTCAGCTCCTCGAAGCCGAGCTGATCGAGATGACTGATGAGTCTGACGAAGGGCTGGATCGCGTCGTACTGCCCGACGGCAGTTCGATGGTAGATCTCGAAGGCCGCTTCATGAGCGTCGTGGTGGCAACGCCGACGGAAGACGGCGGCGTCACGATGAGCTGCCATACCGGCGAAGACGCCGTTGCGCATGCCTTGCATGCCCATGACGCCACAACCGGCAACGCGAAGCCTGCCAAGTCCGACCAGCCAGTTGCGCCGCAAGCGCTCGAGGAGAAATAGCCATGCGCAACTTTCTTTTCTCGGTCGCGCTCGCGACCGTGGCGCTCATGGGCGCCTCCACGGCCTACGGCCAGGGCCAGATCATCATCGTCAACAATGACGGACCCAACGAGGGGTTCAACGATCCAGCACTCGCGCCCGCGGTGCCCGGCAATCCCGGCACGACGGTCGGGCAGCAGCGACTGTTCATCTTCGAGTTTGCGGCGAATATCTGGGAGTCCGTTCTCCAGCCGACGACCGACATAGTCGTGAACGCGCAGTTCAACCCGCTCGGGGTGGGTGTGCTCGGCTCCGCGGGGACGACTGCAATCTTCGCGGACTTCCCCGGAGCTGAATATCCGGGCATGTGGTATTTCGCGTCACTGGCGAAACACCTGACGGGCTCGGATATCAATCCGCTGACCTTCGACATCAACGCACAGTTCTCCAGCCAGACCGCCTGGTACCACGGTACGGACAACAACGAGGGTACGCTGACTGACCTGTTGCCAGTGGTGTTGCACGAGCTCGGTCACGGCCTCGGGTTCGCCAACCTGGTCAATGAGGCCACGGGAACATTGAACGGGAACCTGCCGGACATCTATTCGCAGTACACGCTCGATGTCGACACCAACAAGATCTGGAACGAGATGACGAACGCCGAGCGGCAAGCCTCGGCGATCAACACCCGCAAGGTCTCGTGGAATGGCATCAACGTGAACAGCCAGGTGCCGTTCGTACTCCATCGGGGCGAGCCGCAATTGCGCGTGGTGGCTCCGGCGGGGCTAGGGCCCTTCCTGGTCGGACCCGCGGGATTCGGCGGTCAGATCGTTGCTCCGGGCATTACAGCGCCGGCCGAACTCGTGAACGACGGCGTCGGCGTCACGTCCGACGGCTGCGAGCCGTTGCCGGCCGGCTCTGGAACCGGAAAGATTCTGATCATCGATCGGGGCACCTGCACGTTCGTGATCAAGGTGACGAACGCGCAGAACGCTGGTGCGCTGGCGGTCATCGTCGCCGACAATGCCGTTGGAACGCCTCCCGCGGCGCTGGGCGGTGCCGACCCGGCCATCACTATTCCCTCCGCGCGCGTCATGCAGGCCGACGGAAACACGCTCAAGGCCAATCTTGTCGGTCTGCGACTCACGCTGGGCGTCGATACGTCCGTGCTGTCCGGCATGGATCGTGTGCAGAGACTGATGATGGTCAACTCTGTGATCCCGGTGGCGTTGGGGTCGTCGATCTCTCACTACGAGCCGATCGCGATCCCCAACCAGCTCATGGAGCCGGCGATCAACAGTGACCTGACGAGCTCGGTCCAGGCGCCGGAGGATCTGACGACGGCGTTGATGACGGACATCGGCTGGTTCTCTGACGGGGACGGCACGCCGGATGGCAAGGACGCCTGCATCGGCTCGGATTTGCGAACGCAGGTCTTCATCGGGACGTGCGATGCGCAAACCAACAACATCATGCTGCCCCCGGGCGGGTGCACCCTTTCGGACGAGCTGACCAAGTGTGATGACGCGAGCGTCAACCGGGCGCAATACCTGGCCTGCGTCAACCATCACACGTCCAACTGGGTGCGTTACCGCTTCATCACGAAGAAGAACCAGCAGAGCATCAAGGCTTGTGCTGCCCAGGTGCCGCACGGCAATGACTGAAGTGTGGCCCGACCGATCAGGACCTCAAGACTGACGGCTGGCGTCGATCGATAGGGCTCCCGGTGGAACGCCGGGGGCCCTTTTGTTGGCCGCGGTGGGTCTTCACCCCCCATCGGGCGGGCTCATCCGGCTGGGGGCGTCGGTTTCAGACGCCGCCCCGTCGATTGCTAAGCCTCTGAAAATGTGGCGTTTGTGAATCTCCTCACGCGCGACCCAGCAGCCGTCCACTAGACTCCTGTCGCTGAACCGCGACGAGCCGTCACCGGGCCGGCGAGCGCGGCGGGGATATCACCAAGAATCCAAGTGCGGATCTTTCGACACTTCGTACATCTGCCGATGGTGGTGCTGGCGTTCTTCGAAACGTTGGCCTTGCTTTGCATTCCGTTCCTGGCGGGCCACCTGCGCTTCTTTGAGCCAGACGACCAGGCGATCCTCAGTAGGTATCTCGTCGAGGTGTGGCCGCGCGCGTTGATCTTCGCCGCCGTCATGATGACCTGCCTCGTCGCCACGGGTCTTTACAACATCCGCCTGCGAGCTTCATTCGCCGGAACGCTCCTGCGCGTGGGCGCGAGCATCATCGCCGGCGCCGCAGCGACGGTGCTGATTTTCTATGCGCTGGCGCTGGAAGATTTCGGTCGCGGGCTCCTGGGCATCATGGCGGGGCTCGCGTTTCTCGTGGTGGCCGTCATCCGCTTTTTTTTTATGCGACTCGTGGATGAGGACCTGTTCAAGCGGCGCGTGCTGGTGTTCGGCTGCGGCTGGCAGGCGAAGAGCATCGCGCAGTTGCGGCGGCGCTCGGATCAGCGCGGCTTCGTCATCGTGGGCTACATCGCGACGAACGGCGAGAAGCCTGTGGTGCCCGTTGAGCGCGTGGTGAAGTCCAACGGTTCGCTGCTCGACTTCGCGCGCGCCAACCGCATCGACGAGATCGTGGTGGCGATGGATGACCGGCGCCAGGCGTTCCCGGTTCAAGATTTGCTCGAATGCCGTCTGAGCGGCATCGAAGTTGTGGACCTGGTGAGTTTCCTCGAACGCGAAACGGGCAAAGTCCGTCTCGACGTGCTCAACCCGAGCTGGATGATCTTCGGCGAGGGCTTTCGTCGCGACCCGGTGCGGCTGGCCTCGGAGCGTGCCTTTGACGTCGTCGCAGGCATTTGCCTGCTCGCCGTGAGCTGGCCCCTGATGCTCCTGACCGCGCTCGCGATCAAGCTCGAGGACGGCTGGTCGGCGCCCGCGTTCTATCGTCAGACGCGCGTCGGCTTCGAGGGGCGTCACTTTAACGTCCTCAAGTTTCGGAGCATGAGCATCGATGCGGAACAGGATGGGCAGGCGCGCTGGGCGCAGCAACGCGATCCTCGTGTAACGCACGTGGGCGCGGTCATTCGCAAGATTCGCTTCGACGAGCTGCCGCAGATCATCAATGTCCTGCGTGGCGACATGAGCTTTGTCGGGCCGCGCCCGGAGCGCCCGGAATTCGTCGACGAGCTCAACGAACAGATTCCGTATTACCGCGAGCGCCACTACGTGAAGCCGGGGATCACCGGCTGGGCGCAGCTCTGCTACCCCTACGGCTCTTCCGCGCACGATGCCGCCGAGAAGCTCCAGTACGATCTCTACTACGTGAAAAACCACAGTCTGCTGTTCGACCTGATGATCCTGCTGCAGACCGCCGAGGTCGTGCTGTGGGGAAAGGGCGGGCGCTGAGTGAGCGTTCACGTGGCTGACGCGTCAGGCACATGATCACCCCAGGCACACTCAGCTACGGCCTGGCCGCGGCAGCTTTCCTCGCGCTCTCGGTGATGCTGCTCACGCGCTGGCGGCTGCAATTCCATGGCTCGATGCTGCTGCCGGCCAGCTTCATGAGCTTCGTCTGGAGCGCCGCGCTCGCCTGGCAGGCGGCGCGCCCGATGCCTTCACTTGGCGGCCTGTTCTTCTTCTTCGAGATGAGCCGCAACTTTCTCTGGCTCGTGGTTCTGATGCGTGTCCTGAGCGGTCTCTCGCCGCACCAGGAGCTCAAATGGACACGGCGCGCAGTGTACGGATGCACGGGCGTCGTCCTGATCGCGGCACTGGTGCTCGGCGTGCTGCATGATCTCGGCTTCAGCTTCGAGATCACCGCAAATGTGCTGATCCCGGGGATGCTGCTGAGCGCGCTGGCCGGGGTCGTGCTGGTCGAACAGGTCTATCGCAACACGAGTGCGAGCCGCGAATGGTCGGTCAAGTTCCTCTGGATCGGCGCGGGCGCGCTGTTCGTCTACGACTTCTGCCTGTACTCCGTGACGTTGCTGTTCCGCGCGATGCCCTTCGCAATGTGGGAAGCGCGCGGTGCTGCGAATGCGCTCGCGGTGCCGCTGCTGGCCGTGGGCATGGCGCGCACGGCGCAGTGGACGCCGCAGGTCTTCATGTCGCGGCGTCCGGCGTTCTACACGACCAGCATCATCGCGGCAGGGCTGTACCTGCTGGCCGTCGCGATCGCGGGCTTCTACATCCGCATGTTCGGCGGCTCGTGGGGCGGCGCCGCACAGATGGTGTTCCTGTTCGGCGCAGCGTTGCTGCTGGTGCTCGTATTCTTCTCGGGCCAGGCGCGGGCGTGGTTGCGCGTTTTTCTCACGAAGCACTTTCTGCCGTACAAGTACGACTACCGCGTCGAGTGGTTACGCCTCACGCGCACGTTGTCGACCGGCGATGCGGGTCTCGAGCAGAACACCCTGACCGCGCTGGCGCAGATCGTCAACAGCAACGCGGGAGGTATCTGGATCACTGCGGACGAGGGTCAGTTCATGCCGAGCGGTGGCGATCTCGCGGGCCCGGACTCGCCGGCGCTCACCGCTGACAGTGACTTCCTGCGCTTCATCGCCGCTCGTGAATGGATCGTCGATCTCGATGCGCACCGCAAGGGAGAACGCGCCGTGGGCACCGAGCCGCTGGCGCCGGATTGGCTCCTCAACCTCGATCGTGCGTGGCTCGTCGTGCCACTGCTGCAGGACGAGCGCCTGGTTGCCGTCGTCGTGATCTCGCGCTCACTCACCCCGCAAGCGCTCACCTGGGAGGAGCTCGACCTGCTGCGCACTGCCGGGCGCCAGGCGGCCAGCTACATTGCACTCGACCAGGCCGCGGCGCAGCTCGCGCAGGCGCGGCAATTCGAAGCCTATAATCGCTTCGCGGCGTTCATGATGCACGACCTCAAGAACCTGATCGCGCAGCAGACGCTGGTGGTGCAGAACGCCGTGCGTCACCGCGGCAATCCGCAGTTCTTCGACGACACGATCTCGACCATCGACAACTCGGTGAAGCGAATGCATCGGTTGCTCGAGCAGTTGCGGCGCGGCGATACAGTGGGAACGGCGCGGCGCGTGCAGCTCTCACAGGTCTGTGCCGATACCGTCAGCCGTTGCTCGGACCGCCGGCCAGTGCCGGTGTTCGACGCCAACGGCCTTGCTACCGTCGAAGGGCAACCGCTCGAAGTACTGGTGAGCGCGGAGCGACTCGGGCTGGTGCTGGAGCACGTGATCCGCAATGCCCAGGACGCCACCGCGCCCGAAGGGCAGGTGGAGGTCGAATTGCGACGCACGGCGCAGCACGCGATCATCGAGGTTCGCGATACCGGCCGCGGAATGGACGCTGTTTTCATCCGTGAGCGCTTGTTCCGGCCGTTCGACAGTACCAAGGGCAGCCAGGGCATGGGCATCGGTGCTTTTCAGACGCGCGAGTTCGTGCGCATGGCGGGCGGCGATGTGCGTGTCGAGAGCGACGTGGGCAAGGGAACGCTCTTTTCCATTTCATTGCCGTTGGCCTCGACCAGCTAGCCGCGGCCACACCAGGAATTACGTGTCAGCACCCACCGAACGACCGCCCGCGAAGCTGCCCGGCAAACTCCTGATCGTCGAGGACGATCCGGGACTGCAGCGCCAGTTGCGCTGGTGCTTTGAGCCCTTCGAAGTGCTGCAGGCCACCACCCGCGCCGAGGCGATCAACGAGGTCCGCAAGCACGAGCCACCCGTGGTGCTGCAGGACTTGGGACTGCCGCCCGACCCGGAGGGCGTGCGCGAGGGACTCGAGACGCTCAAGGAGATCGTGGCACTCGCTCCACACACCAAGGTTGTCGTCATCACGGGCAACGACGATCGCGAGAACGCGGTGTTGGCCGTGGCGATGGGCGCGTACGATTTCTACCAGAAGCCGATCGATACCGACGTCCTGCGTCTGATCGTGCAGCGCGCGTTCAACATGTTCGCGCTGGAGCAGGAGAACCGCACGCTGCAGCGGCGGCATACCGTTTCCCCGCTCGAGGGCATCATCGCCGTGGGCGATCCCATGCGCCGTGTGTGCCGCATGATCGAGAAAGTGGCGCCCTCCCAGGTGACGACGCTGCTCCTCGGTGAGAGCGGCACGGGCAAGGAATTGCTGGCCAGGGCATTGCACGTGCTGAGCAGCCGCGCGCAGAAGCCGTTCGTCGCCATCAACTGCGCGGCGATCCCGGAAACACTGCTCGAGAGCGAGCTCTTCGGACACGAGAAGGGTGCCTTCACCGGCGCGATCAAGCAGACGCCCGGCAAGTTCGAGACTGCCAACGGCGGCACGCTCTTTCTCGATGAGATCGGCGACATGCCCCTGTCTCTGCAGGCCAAGCTGCTCAGATTCCTGCAGGAGCGTGCCGTGGAGCGCGTCGGCGGGCGCGAGTCGATCGCCGTCGACGTGCGCGTGGTCTGCGCGACGAATCGTGACCTGGCCGCGAGCATTACTGCCGGGCAGTTCCGTCAGGACCTGTTCTACCGTATCAGCGAGGTGACCGTGCAGATTCCCCCGTTGCGGGCGCGCGAAGGCGACTGCGTGGTCATCGCGCACCAGCTGCTGGAAGAGAGCGCGCGCAAGCACGGACGCGCGCTGCGTGGCTTCACACCGAGCGCGATCCGTGCGCTGCAGGAATATCAGTGGCCGGGCAACGTGCGCGAGCTCGAAAACAAGATCAAGGGGGCCGTAATCATGGCCGAGGGCAAACAGGTCAGCGCCGCCGACCTCGGTCTTGCCGAGGCCTCGGGCGACACTGAGTTCCTGAACCTGCGCACTGCGCGTCAGCGGGCCGAGAGCCAGGCGATTCGCCGTGCGCTGGCGATTGCTGGCGGCAACCTGTCACGCGCCGCGGAGCTCCTCGGCATCACGCGGCCGACGCTCTACGACCTGCTGGAGAAGAACAACATCGAAGTCGATGGCGATCGCCAGGTGGGTGGATGAGCCGGCGCCTCGGCATCGTCCTGCTGTGTCTCGCGCTCGTGGCCTGCAACGCAGGTCCCGACGAGCTGCTGAAGCGCGCCCAGCGCAGCCTCGATGAGGGCGATTTCCGCGCGGCGAGCATCGATCTCAAAAAGCTCCTGCAGGCGGAGCCGAACAATGCCGAAGCGCGCTACTCGCTCGGCGTCGCCATGCTCGAAGGCGGTGATGCCCCGAGCGCAGTCAGAGAGCTCGAGCTGGCCGGCGGGTTGGGCGTGCCCGAGGAGCGGCTGGCCGTCCCCTTGGCGCGTGCGTTGCTGGCGAGCCGGCGATACGAGGATGCGCTCCAGATCATCGACCCCGCCGAAGCGCGGGATGAAGCCGAACGCCGGCAGTTGCTGATCATGAGAGGCGATGCGCACCTGGGCGCCGGTCGCGCACCCGAAGCGCGCGCGGAGTTCGAACGTGCGCTGGAGATTGATTCCAACGATGTCTCCGCGCGGCTCGGGCTCGCTTCCGCGCTTCTCGAGACCGAAGGATTTGCCGCGGCCATTCGCGAGGCGGACACCGCGCTGGCACGTGCGCCGCAGGATCCGCGCGCCCACCTCGTCGTGGCGACCCTCTATCTGCGCGATCGGCAGTTCGAGGCAGCTGCCAAAGCATTCGATGAGACCGTCAAGCTCACGGACAAAGACGAAGCCGACTCGAACCACGTCGTCGCGCTGGCGGGTCTGTGCGAATCGCAACTCGCCCTGGGTCGTGCCGAAGAAGCAGATGCGACGGTGGCGAGGCTCGAACAGCTTGCGCCCGAAAGCGCCGTTACCCTTTTCATGCGCGCGCGCACGCAATTCATCAAAGGCGAATACGATCCCGCGCGCACCGACCTCGAGCGCATCCTGGCGCGCGACGCAGACAATCGGCCGGCCCAACTGTTGCTCGGCGCGGTGAACTACGCGAGCGGCAACCTGGGACAGGCGGACATGCACCTCGCGGCCGTGCTGGCAGCGGATCCGGACAACAACTTCGCACGCCAGCTGCTGGCCGAATCGCGGCTGCGGCAGAGCAAGCCACGCGAAGCCTTGTCGGTGCTCGAACCGGGCGGTGCCGGACCCAATTCGGCGTTGGCACTGGCGCTTGCCGGCACCGCACGCGTGCAGGCCGGCGATCTCGATGCCGGCCTCCAATACCTGGAACGCGGTGCCGCGGCCGGCAGTGACGATCCCGGCACGGTGATCCAGCTCGCTGCCGGCTACATCGCCGCGGGGCGCACCGAGACGGCGATTCGCATTCTCGATGCGCTCAAGGCGGAGGGCTCGGCCGGCTATCGTCGCGACCTGGTGTTGATCACCGCGCAGTTGCGCTCGGGCGATCGCGCCGGCGCCATCGATCGCGCGCTCAAGCTCGCCGCGGAAAACCCCAAGGCTGCCGAGGTCCAGGCGTTGGTGGGCGGTCTGCTGGTCAGTGCCGGTGACAATCGCCAGGCTCGCGCGCGCTTTGAAAGGGCGTTGCAACTTGAACCGAAGAGCGCAGCGGCACACCTCAATCTAGGCAAGCTCGATTTGCTCGAAGGTCATCCGGACCAGGCCGAGAAGCGCTTTCAGGAAGCGCTGCGTCTCAAGCCGGGTGAACCTGCGGCGCTGGTGGCACTTGCGCAGGCGGCGCTCGCCAAGGGCAACCGCGAGGCCGCGGTGAAGTGGCTCGAGACGGCGCGCCAGGACAATCCGCTCGCGGTCGAGCCGCGCGTGCTGCTGGCCCAGTACTTTCTGAGCCAGCGCGATCTCCCGCGTGCCGAGGTGCTCGCAAGCGAAGCCATCCGTATCGCGCCCGACAATGCGGCGGCGTTGAACGTGCTGGGAGTAACGCTCGCTTCCGCCGGTCGCACGCGCGATGGCGTCGATGCGCTCAACCGCGCCGTCGCCGCCAATCCCAGTTCCGCGCGCGCACACATCAGCCTCGCGAGTGCATACCTTGCGGCAGGCGAGGCTGCACAGGCGCTGAGCGCGGCGCGCAAGGCGCTCGAGCTCGCTCCGGGCAACGTCCCGTCGATGGCCATGGTCGCTGCGCTCGAATCGGCGCGGGGAAACGAAACCGAAGCGCGTCGGTTGTTGGAGGAAATCCGCAGGATCGATCCAGACTATCCACCGCTGGCGATGCTCGAGGCGGAGCTGGCGATGCGTTCGGGCAATCCGAAGGCGGCGGTGAAGATCTATGACGCCGCCCTGGCGAAGTCCCCGACTGCGAATCTCGCGGTGCGCGCCTACGCCGCTCGCCGCTCTGCTCGCGCGTCCAACCCGCTCGAGCCACTCGAGAGTTGGCTCGAAACGCATCGGAACGACGCACGCGTGCGCTTGATCTACGCGGATGCGCTTGCGGCAAGCGGCAACGTCGATGCCGCTGTGACCAACCTCGAGGCAGTGCTGCGCGCCGAACCGGACAACGTGGCGGCGCTCAACAACCTGTCGTGGCTCTACCACGAGCGCGGCGACAGCCGGGCGCTCGCGCTCGCCCGTAAGGCTTACGAGCTTGAGCCCAAGAGCCCACAGGTGGCCGATACCCTGGGATGGCTGCTGCTGGCCGAGGACCAGGTCCCGGATGCCCTGCGCACGCTGGGCGAGGCCTCGGCCCTCGCGCCCAAGGTTCCGGACATCACCTACCACTACGCGGCGGCTCTGGCCCGTAGCGGCGCGCGCCCGGAAGCGCAGCGCAAGCTCCGGACTCTGTTGGCGGACTACAACGATTTCAGCGAGCGGAAGGCGGCCCAGGAGCTCCTGGTCGCAGCTCGACCGGTGAGTTACTAACATACTGTATAAACAGTTGCTAACATGCTGCAATTAAAGAGGACATGCTCGATGTTCCGGGGATCGAAACTGGCTGTCTGGGGGCGTCCCTTGGCGTTCTCGTGCTGGGGCTCGGGCTGCAGGCTTGTGGGGGCGAAGCGAACACCCGCGAGAGCCCGCCAGTTACCGGTCCTGAATCAGAGTACCGCATCGGTCCCGGCGACTTGCTGCGCATCTTTGTCTGGAACCAGCCCGACGTCTCCGGTGAGGTTCCGGTGCGCCCTGACGGCTACATCTCGGCGCCCCTCATCGAGGACGTCCTCGCCACGGGCAAGACACCCACCGAGCTGGCTCGGGACATCGAAACGCGGCTCGCGGAGTTCATCCGCACGCCCAAGGTCAACGTCATCGTCGTCAACTTCCAGGGCACGGCGGCGGATCAGATCAAGGTCGTCGGTGCGGCCGTTAATGCGCAGGCGTTGCCGTACAACAGCAACATGACGCTGCTTGACGTAATGATCGCGGTAGGCGGGCTCAGCGAATTCGCGTCCGGAAACCGAGCCCGCGTGATTCGCAAGGTCGATGGCAAGCAAACGGAAATACCAGTAAGAATCAAGGACTTGCTGGAGAAAGGGAAGATGGAACACAACATCCAGATGCGGCCTGGCGACGTGGTCGTCATTCCCGAATCGATGTTCTGAAGAGGAGCCCGCTAACACGTTTTACACGCACGAAACAGCTGTTAAGCGCGTCACACACGCAGCGGGATTGGTCCTGTACAACGGCGCGCACGACAACAACAAACAAGCATTGATGTCCGGGGGAAGGGCCTAGAAATGCAGGAAATCGTCAGTCAACTGCTCGTCGCGATGCAGGGGATGCTGCGTTATCGCTGGCATGCGCTTGCCTTCGCCTGGGTGCTCGCCGTGCTCGGCTGGATCGGGGTCATGGTTCTCCCCGACAACTACGAAGCCCGCGCCAAGGTTTACGTCGACACCGATTCGGTGCTCAAGCCGCTGCTGCGTGAGCTGACGCCGACGAGCGACGTCATGACAGAAGTGAGCATGATGTCGCGTGCATTGCTCGCGCAGCCGCAGCTGGAAAAGGTGGCGCGCGAGACCGATCTGTACTTGCGGGCCAAGGGACCGAAAGAGTTCGAGAAGCTCGTCGACAACATGCGCGAGCGCATCTCCATCGAGGTCTTGCCGCAGGCGCCCAACCTCTATTCCATCCGTTACATCGATCACAACCGCCCGATGGCAGAGCGCGTGGTGCGCGAGCTGCTCGATTCCTTCATGGAGGACACGCGTCTCGTGCAGGGTGAGGACACGAGCAGCGCGCAACGCTTCCTCGAGCAACAGATCCGGGATTACGAGGGCAAACTCCGCGACGCTGAGGATCGGCTGGCGGCGTTCAAGAAGGAAAACGTCGGCAAGATGCCGGGCGAGGAGGGCGACTATTACGAGCGCCTGCAGGTAGCCATTCAGCGTCAGGAAACCCTGCGCCAGGAACTGAAGATCGCACAGGACAAGCGTGATGAGCAGGCCCGACAGCTCGAGGGTGAAGAGCCGACCTTCGGGATCATGAACAAGATGGTCGAAAGCTCCAGCCCGTTGGCCGGCCAGATCGCCGAAAGCAAGAAGCAGACTCGGACGCTCTGCTCCTCCAGTACACCGAGAAGCACCCAGAGGTACTCGCGCTCAAGGAGCGCATCGCCATGCTTGAAGAGCAAATGAAAACCGATAAGACCGGCGGTGTACCCGAGACGAAGACGAGCGAGCTGCTCGCCATCAATTCACTCGACCAGAATCCCGTCTACCAGGACATGAAGATTGGCTACAAGCAGTCGGAAGTCCTGGTGGCGGAGACGCGCAGCAAACTCGAGCAGGCCGAACGCGAGGTGGCGGGGCTGCGCGCCAGCGTCAATACGATTCCCGAGGTCGAAGCGAAGCTGTCCCAGCTGAACCGCGATTACGAGGTGAACAAGGCACAGCATGCGGCGCTCCTCAAGAGCCTCGAGTCGGCGCGCCTGTCGGAAGACGTCGAGGAGAGCCGCGACGACGTGCGCTTCCGCATCATCGAGCCACCGGTTGCGCCGCTGCGCCCGGTGACACCCAATCGTCCGCTGTTCGTGATCATCGTGCTGCTGGGCGCCGTCGCCGCAGGCGGTGGCCTCGCATTCGTTCTGCACCAGATGAATCCCGTATTCGCCACGCGCCAATCGCTGCGCGAAGCATTGGCCGACTTGCCGGTGCTCGGTTCCGTCACGCTGGCGGTGAACGCAGGTCAGCTGATGCTCGAGCGCCGCGATCGCCTGCGACTGAGCGCCGCGGCCGGCCTGTTGCTGGTTGCGTTCGTCATTACGCTGCTGGTCGAACCCTTCGCGTCGGACGCGCTGCAAGGACTACTCAAGGGATAGAGTGATGAGCATCGTCGAGAAAGCAATCGGGAAGCTCCGCAGCGATGCGCGCGCCGCAGCGGCCGCTGCAGCGGCGGAAGCCGCGCCAGCGGCCCGAGCCGACGCCACTGCCGCGGCCGGAAGTACACCTGGAGCGATCGCCATTCGTCGCGCCGCGACCCGCGTTGGTCGATGACTGCGTCTTGCCGGGCGCACCGCTCCATATTGACCTCGATGCATTGCGGGCCCTGGGAGCGCTTCCTTCGCAGGACGTCGAGCGCCAGCTGGCGGATGAATATCGGCGCATCAAGTGGCCGATCCTGGAGCGCGCGTTCAAAAACGACCCGGCCGCGGCGGGCGACCGCACGCTGGTCATGGTGACCAGTGCGCTCCCGGGCGATGGCAAGACTTTCACCGCCCTCAACCTCGCGCTGAGCATTGCACGTGAGCGCGACTCCTCGGTGCTGCTGATCGACGCGGACGTTGCCAAGGGGCACATGAGCGACCTGCTCGGCATCCGTGCACGTCCCGGTCTGACTGATCTGCTCGAGAATCCGGGGATGGATCCGGCGAAGGTGATCCAGGCCACGGATGTGGACGGCCTGCGCGTCATGGCAGCGGGACGACGTCATGACTCGATCCCGGAAATGATGGCCAGTCACCGCATGCGCGAGCTGACCACGCAGCTCGCCGCACGCAACCGTGATCGGGTCATCATCTTTGACTCCTCGCCGCTGCTCGCCACCAATGAATCGCAGGTGCTCGCCAAGCTGGTGGGACAGATTCTGCTGGTGGTACGAGCCAACGGCACCCCGCGGGCTGCCGTCGAGGAGGCGGTGGCGCTGCTCGATCGCAACAAGTACGTGGCGCTGGTGCTGAACCAGCTGCGCACGCTGTTCGGGCTGGGCAGTTACTACTCCGGTCACTACAACTACAACTACGGCGACAGCCAGGGCTAGCGCCACAGGGGGAAAACATGTTGGGTAAAGCGCGCCGCATGCTGGCGCCGTTTCTGGCGGTGGCCGCGACGGCCGCGATGACTGTCGAGGCGGCGGACTGGACTGTCGAACCCGAGTTCGCGCTGGCGGGCACGTACACCGACAACTTTGCGCTCGCCCCGGAAGGTCTCGAGGAGTCGGATTTCGTCACGGAAATACGCCCGGCCATCAGCCTGGAGGCCACGGGCAGCCGCTTCGAGGCGGACATCGACTACCAGTTCCAGTATTTCTCGTTCGCTGAAAACAGCGATCGCGATACGTCCTATCACAACTTCGCTGCCACCACGACCACGCAGATCGTGCCCGACCGGTTCCTGTTGGACCTGAACGGCGCCTACGGTCAAACGCTGATCGATCCCAACGAGCCGATTCCCGTGAGCAACGTGCTGGTGAGCGAAAACCTGACCGACTATTGGTCGGCCGACGCCGCGCCGTCATTTCGTCAACCGCTGGGTGATCGCCACCAGCTGCAGCTCGACTACTCCTACGGCGTCGTCCGTTATCCGGACTTCGATCTGAGCGCAGGCAACAACGTCGACAGCGTGGACCGGCAACGCTACGCCCTCGAGGTGGGCAGCCAGGACGAGGAGGCGGGGACCTTCGGCTGGCTGGCGAGCGCGCGCCGCATCCAGGCCGACTACGAGGATTTCGACGAGTTCAAGGGCGATGAAGTCGCGGGCCGGGTGCGCGTGGCGTTGAGCCGCGAATTTGCACTGGTCGGAGTCGGCGGTTACGAGTCCGACGTCGAAGAGGACCCGCAGGGCGGCGGACTGGACGAGGACTTCTGGGAGCTCGGTCTGCAATGGGAGCCGAGCGGCAGCAACCGCCTCGAGGTGCGGGCAGGCCAGCGCTACTACGGCGACACCTATTTCCTGCAGTGGGACATGGATGGCTCACGTTTCGATGCCAATGTGCTGTACCAGGAAGCGCCCACGACGCTCGCCATCGAGCAGTTGAACCCGAACCGCGTCCTGGTCAGGACCGGCAGCAACCCTGGATACGACGTGGTCGCCCTGACCAACGACGTGTACATCAACAAGGAAGGCACGGCTGTGCTGAGCTGGGGACTCGCCCGCAGCGAGCTGGTGCTCACCGCCCGTGACGTGCGGCGCGAATACATCAACACGGCCGAGGATGACCGCGACAGCGGCGTCGGGCTCGCGTGGTACTGGCGGCTCGGGGCCCGCACCCAGCTCAACGGCGGTGTCTACGGCGGCCGCGTCAAGTTCCGCGAGACCGATGTGGTCGACAAGCTCAGGCAGGCCACGATCGGAATTGCGCGCCGGGTGGGCCAGCGCACGCTGATCGATCTGACGCTGCGCTACGACGAGCGTCGTTCCAACACGGTGCAGCAGAGCAACGAGTACACCGAGCAGGCCGCCGTTCTCACCTTCACGCACCTCTTCGGCCGCAACGAAATGGCATTTGGCGGACGCGACAACATGCCGCGGCTCAGGACCTGAGGGCGCGAGAACCGCAGGACATGCAGAGCGTCAGTTTCCTGCCCGAGCACGAGCGGCTGGCCTCCGACTCCCCGGTCAATGCGATGTCTGTGGACGTGGAGGACTGGTTCCAGGTCTCCGCGTTCGAGAGCACCATCGCGCGCTCGAGCTGGGATTCGCTCGACTGCCGCGTCGAGCGCAACATGGAGCGCATTCTGGCGCTGTTCGCGGAAGCCAACATCAAGGCGACGTTCTTCACGCTCGGGTGGATCGCAGAGCGCTATCCGCACGTGGTGCGTTCGATCGTGAGCGCCGGGCATGAGCTCGCGAGTCATGGTTACAGCCACGTGCGCGCCACCGAGCAGAGCGAGCGCGAATTTCGCGAAGACGTGACACGCACCAAGGCGATGCTCGAAGAGATCGGCGGTGTGGCGGTCAACGGTTATCGGGCGACCAGCTATTCCATCAACCGGCGCAACCTCTGGGCGCTGGATGAGCTGCAACGCGCGGGCTATCGCTACAGCTCGAGCATCTACCCGATCCGTCACGATCTGTACGGCATGCCGGATGCGCCACGCTTCGCGTTCCGCACGCGCCCGGGAGCGATCCTGGAGATCCCCATCACCACCATCGACATCTGGCGCAAGCGCATACCGTGCGGCGGCGGCGGGTTCTTCCGCTTGTTCCCGTACGCCTGGTCGCGCTGGGCCCTGCGACGTGTCAACGGCCACGAGCGCCAGCCCGGCGTGTTCTACTTCCATCCGTGGGAAATCGACCCACAGCAGCCGCGTGTCGCCAATGCGCCGCTGCGCTCGCGCATTCGTCACTACCTTGCGCTCCGGCGCATGGAACCGCGCCTGAAGCAGTTGCTGCGCGACTTTCGCTGGTCGCGCATGGATCACGCGTTCGCGGTGGTGCCGGCGTCATGAACGCCGCGCTGGCGCCCGCTCCGGTGCTGGAGGTGCGCCGGCGCATATCCGCCGATGACAACGCCTGGGACCAGTTTGCGCGTGCTCATCCACAAGGCACTTTTTTCCACCTGTCGGCGTGGGCGAGTGTCATCGAGCGCGCGTTCGGCCACCGCAGCCATTACTTGCTCGCTCAGCGTGGCGGCACGATCGAAGGAGTGCTGCCTCTCGTCCATCAGAAGAGCCTGCTGTTTGGCAATGCGCTCATGTCGATCCCGTTCGGCGTCTACGGCGGCGTGATTGCTGCGAATGCCGAGGCGGCGCACATGCTCATCGATGAGGCCTGTGCGCTGGCCCGCGATCTTGGCGTCGACTACCTGGAACTGCGCAACCGCGAGCGGTCCGATCTCGACTGGCCGAGCCGGGACCTGTACGTGACCTTCCGCAAGCTGCTCGCGCCCACGGAGGAGGCCAACCTACTCGCGATTCCGCGCAAGCAGCGCGCCGATGGTCCGCAAGGGGATCGATGCGCGGACTGCGCGTCGAAGTGGACGACGGAAGCGAGCGGCTGTACGCGCGCCTATTCGGAAAGTGTGCGCAATCTCGGGACGCCGGTCTTCGCGCGCGGCTACTTCCGTGAGTTGCAGCGGGCGTTCGGCGCGGACTGCGAAGTGCTCACCACTGTGCACCAGGGCGAAGCCGTCGCCGAGTGTCATGTGCTTCTACTTCCGCGACGAGGTGATGCCTTTCTACGGCGGCGGAACGGCGCGCGCGCGTGAGTGCAAGGCGAACGATTTCCTGTACTGGGAAGTGATGCGCCGCGCCTGCGCAGCGTGGCGTGCGTGTTTTCGACTATGGCCGCAGCAAGCGCAACACCGGGTCTTTCGCCTTCAAGGAGCACTGGGGATTCGAGCCTGCGCCGCTGCACTACCAGTACTACCTGGTGCGCGCGCGCGAGTTGCCGAACGTCAGCCCGAGCAATCCCAAGTACCGCATGTTCATTCGCGCCTGGCAGCATCTGCCGTTGCCGGTGTCGCGCGCAGTTGGGCCCTTGTCTGGCACGGAGCCTCGGATGAGTGCGCGGCGGGACCTGTTGTTTCTTGTTCATCGCATTCCCTATCCGCCCGACAAGGGCGACAAGATCCGCTCGTTTCATTTTCTGGAGGGGCTTGCTTCCCGGTACCGGGTTCACCTGGGCTCTTTCGTCGACAACCCACAGGACTGGGCGCACGCCGAAACGCTCAGGCAGTGGTGCGCGTCCCTCGAGTTGCGGCCGCTGGTGCCCTGGCGAGCGACGCTGCGCAGCGCGCGGGGGCTGTTTACGGGCGAGCCTCTCACCGATCCGTATTACTGCGACCCGACGCTGCACGCGTGGGTCAAAGCGACGCTCGCGCGTGAGACGATCAGCGCGATCGTCGTGCTGTCCTCGTCGATGGCGCAGTACGTGCCCGACGCACGGACACGCAGCACGCGCTGCATCGTCGATTTCGGCGACGTCGATTCCGACAAGTGGCTGCAGTATTCAGTCGGCGCGCGCTGGCCGATGTCCTGGGTGTACCGTCGTGAGGGTCTGAGGCTCGAGCAGCGCGAGGGACATATCGCGCGTATGAGCCACGCGAGCGTTTTCGTATCCCAGGCTGAAGCCGAGCATTTCCGGCGCCTGCACCCGGACACGCGCCAGCACGTGCACACCGTCCCGAACGGCGTCGATACCGTGACCTTTTCGCCGGCGCATTCCCTGTACTCGCCGTATGCCCCGGACGAGCTCGCGCTGGTGTTTACCGGCGTCATGGATTACCGCGCCAACGTCGACGCCGTGACCTGGTTCGCGCACGACGTGTTGCCGGCGATTCGCGCGCGCGAACCGCGCGCGCGTTTCTGGATCGTGGGATCGAATCCCATCGCGGCCGTGCGGGCGCTCGGCTCGCTCGACGGTGTCAGTGTCACTGGCCGTGTACCGGACGTGCGCCCGTTCCTGCGCCATGCGGCGTTCGCGGTTGCACCGCTGCGCCTGGCGCGTGGCGTACAGAACAAGGTCCTCGAAGCGATGGCCATGGCCCGGCCGGTGCTGGCGACTTCCGCCGCGACGCGCGGCATAGACGCCGCCACGCCGCCCGGCGTGGTCATCGCCGATACCGCGGACTCACTCGCGCGAGAGGCTCTGGGTCTGCTCGCTGCGCCCGACCGCGAAACGCGCGGCGCCGCCGCGCGCCGGTATGTCACCGAGCGTTTCGATTGGAATGCGAGCCAGCGTGCGCTCCTCGCATTGCTCGCCGAGCCGCCCCTCGGAACGGTGTTGAGGCTGCACGACGGGGGCCGGTCGTGAATACGACCGCAACGGCCGTACATTCGTCCGCCGGGGGTCGGCTCGTCCGCCACCCGCTGTTACCCGTGCTGCTCACCTGGCTCGCCATCGTGGCCCTGCTCTGGGACACGTTCGTAGACATGTGGCGCGCGTGGGGCGCTTCGGGAACGTTCACACACGGCTACGCGGTTTTCCCGATTGCGTTTTTCCTGCTCTGGTACCGGCGCGAGCGTTGGTTAACGTTGCCATTGAGTCCAAGCATTCTCGGCGTAGTGCTGGTGGGCGCAGCCGTTGTCCTGTGGCTGGCAGGGTCACTCCTGCACCTGAATGTCGTCATGCAGCTCGCCGCGGTTGGGATCCTCGTGTCCGCGGTCATCGCGATAGCCGGGCGCGAGGTGTTTCGCGCCGCGCTGTTTCCGCTGCTCTTCATGTTCTTCGCCGTACCCATCGGCGAAGAGCTGGTGCCCTGGCTCATGGACTTCACCGCGCGGTTCACCGTGGCCGCTCTCGACGCGGTCGGGATTCCCGTGTACGCGGAAGGACACCTGATCTACATCCCCACCGGTACGTTCTCGGTGGAAAAAGCCTGCAGCGGAATTCGTTACCTGTTTGCGTCGATCGTCCTGGGCACGCTGTACGCGCATGTCTTCTACCGCACCCCCTGGCGGCGCGTGCTGTTCGTCGCCTTGTGCGCGGTCGTGCCGGTGCTGGCGAACGGCCTGCGCGCCTTTCTCATCGTGATCCTGGCGCACGTCAGCAAGAACGAGATCGCAGTGGGTGTCGACCACCTGATCTACGGATGGGTGTTCTTTGGCTTCGTCATGCTGCTGGTGTTCTGGCTCGGGCGAGCCTTCGCGGAACCCGACGCCGGCTCAGACACACTCACGGCCAACGTTTCGCGGACCGTCGGCGGTCCGGCATGGCTGACACCCTGGGTCGCGCTGGTGGCGGTGCTCGCACCGCTGTTGGGACTGAGAATCGCCGGCGCGGCGATCCAGGGCCGCGAGACGGCTGATGTGTCAGCCGCCGCCACTTGGGCTCGCGTGCCCGCGCCCCTGGCGGGCTGGACCGGTCCGATCACGATGTCGAGCGAATGGCAGCCGCGGTTCACCGGTCAGTCCCGCACGGTGACGGCAGCCTACCTGCACGGTGCTCACGCGGTCGACGTTGCGATGGTGAGTTACGCGCGCGAGCGCGGCGGCGCCGAGCTCGTCAACTCCGAGAACCTCCTGTTCGATTCCGACCAATGGACCTGGCTCAGTGAACGCTCGCTCCTGCTCGCCCTGCCCGACGGCCGGCAGGTTCCGGTATTCGCAGTGCAGGTGCGACGCAATCTCGCGCGTCGTTCGATCTGGCGCATATTCGTGGTCGGGGAGCGCCCCGTGAGCGGCGGTCTGCAGGCCAAGGTCGCGCGCGCACAGGCGATCCTGCGGGGAGAAGACGAGGAGGGCACTGCCCTCATCGTCTCGGCAGAGCAATCGGGGCAGGGCGCCGCCCCCGAGCGCGAAGTACGCGCGTTTCTGATGAACTACTATCCAGGACTCCTGAGCTGCCTGCGGGAGCAGGCGCCCACGTCGGCTACCTGCGTGAATGCCCCGTGAGCGCGTCCGGGAGCACCAGCGTGAGACAGATGGCGACAGCCGCAACCACCGATACGACCAGCGCCCCACTCATCGTGCACATCGTGCACCGCCTGGGCGTCGGCGGCCTGGAGAACGGGCTGGTCAATCTCATCAACCATCTGCCGGCCGCGCGCTATCGGCATGCCATCGTATGCCTCACCGAGGCGACGGATTTCAGCAGGCGGATCCGGCGTGCCGACGTGGAGATCCATGCCCTGGGCAAGCGCGCGGGCAAGGATCCTGGCGCGTACTGGCGCCTGTGGAAGGTGCTGCGCGAGTTGCGTCCCGACGTGGTGCACACGCGCAATCTCGCGACGGTCGATTGCCAGTTTGTCGCCGCACTCGCCGGTGTCCGCGGCCGTGTTCATGGGGAGCATGGCTGGGATGTCTACGATCTGCACGGCACGACCAGCCGCTACCGCTGGTTGCGCCGCGCAGCCGCGCGCGTGGTTGGACGATTTGTCACCATGTCGCGAGACCTGGAGCGCTGGCTGGTGAAGGACGTCGGCGTGCCTGCCGAGCGCGTCACCCAGATCTACAGCGGAGTGGATGCGACGCGCTTCCATCCGCGCCAGGGACCGCGCGGAGCATTCGGACCACGCGGGCTTCAGCGACGAGCAATCGTTCATCATCGGCACGGCCGGGCGGCTCGAGCCCGTCAAGGATCCGCTCACGCTGTTGCGCGCCTTCATTGCACTCCTCGAGCGCCAACCCGAGTTGCGCGCGCGCGCGCGGCTGGTGTTCATCGGCGACGGCGCGTTGCGTCCCAAGATGGAAGCGGAGATTTCGGCTGCGAACATCGCGCCACTCTGCTGGCTGGCCGGATCGCGGGACGACGTGCCGGCGCTGTTGCGTGGCCTCGACCTGTTTGCACTGCCGTCGCTCAACGAGGGCATCTCCAACACCATCCTGGAGGCCATGGCGACCGCGCTGCCCGTGGTAGCGACCCGCGTGGGTGGAAACGTCGAGCTGGTGCGCGAGGCGCGCACCGGCATGCTTTGCCCGGCGAGTGACCCGCACGCGTTGGCGTCGGCGCTACTGGCCTATGTGAGCGAACCAGAGCTCGCACGCCGGCAGGGTGGCGAGGCACGCCTGGTGGTCGAGCGGGACTTTGCGCTGGCGCGGATGGTTGCAGACTATGTCTCGGTGTACGAGCGGGTGCTCGCGCCGGCGACGCCCGACGAGGAGAGGTAGAGACCGCATGTGTGGCATTGCAGGACTATGGAGTGCCGAACGCGGCGCGGACGTCGATCGCGCGCTGCTGCAACGGATGATTGGCTCACTGGCGCATCGGGGCCCCGACGGCGACGGCATGCACCTCGAGCCCGGCGTCGGGCTCGCCCACCGGCGCTTGTCGATCATCGACCTGGCCGGCGGGGCGCAGCCGCTCGGCAACGAAGACCATACGGTCATGGTCACGTTCAACGGCGAGATCTACAACTTCCAGGGCCTGGCGCACGAGCTGCAGGCCCTTGGCCACCGCTTCCGCACGCACTCGGACACCGAGGTCATCGTGCACGCATGGGAGGAGTGGGGTGAGAAGTGCGTCGAGCGCTTCGCGGGCATGTACGTGTTCGCTCTCTGGGACCGCAATCGCCAGACACTTTTCATCGCGCGCGACCGCCTCGGCAAGAAGCCGCTCTACTACTCGTGGCTGCCGGACGGTGGCCTCGCGTTCGCGTCCGAGCTCAAGGCCCTGCTTCGTACATCCGCGCATCGCACGCGACGTCGATCCGCTGGCGGTCGAGGAATATTTCGGCTTCGGCTACGTGCCCGATCCGCGCAGCATCCTCAAGAGCGTGCAAAAGCTGCCGGCGGCGCACACGCTGACAGTCACCCGCAACGGTGCGCGCGCCCATGCCACGCGAGTATTGGGATCTGCCACGCTTCGCCACGGCGAGCACCGCTGCCGATACCGCCTGCGAAGAGCTGATCGAGCATCTGCGCGCGGCCGTGAAGGCGCGCCTGATCTCGGAAGTGCCGCTCGGCGCCTTTCTGTCCGGCGGCGTCGATTCGAGCGGTGTAGTGGCGATGATGGCGCAAGGGAGCAGTGAGCCGGTGAACACCTGCTCGATCTCCTTTCGCGATCCGCAGTATGACGAGGCGAAGTACGCGCGGCAGGTCGCCGAGCGCTATCACACCAATCATCACGTCGAAGTCGTGGAGTCGGATGACTTCGGCCTCATCGACACCCTCGCCGGTGTCTACGATGAGCCTTTCGCCGACAGCTCCGCGATTCCGACCTACCGCGTCTGCCAGCTGGCCCGGCGGCGCGTCACGGTGGCCCTGTCGGGCGACGCCGGCGATGAGACGTTTGCGGGGTATCGGCGCTACCGCTGGCACATGCACGAGGAGCGCATCCGCTCCGCGTTGCCGCAGGCCGTGCGCGGTCCGCTGTTCGGCGCGCTCGGGGCGCTCTATCCGAAGGTGGACTGGGCGCCCAAAGTGTTTCGCGCCAAGTCGACGCTGCAATCGCTGGCGCTCGACTCGGTCGGCGCCTATTTCAACACCGTATCGGTCGTTCCCGATTACCTGCGCAGCCGGCTCCTGAGCGCAGAACTGCGCCGCGAGCTGCAGGGCTACAACGCCGCGCAGGTGCTGCGCGGATATGCCGACCGCGCACGCGACTTCGATGCGCTGTCGCTGGTGCAGTACGTCGACTTCAAGACCTACCTGTGCGGCGACATTCTCACCAAGGTGGACCGGGCGAGCATGGCTCACAGCCTCGAAGTGCGTGTGCCGATGCTGGATCACCGCTTCCTCGAGTGGGCGGTGGCCCTGCCGCCGGGGCTCAAGCTCAAGGGCCAGTCGGGAAAGTTCATTCTCAAGAAGGCGCTCGAGCCGCACGTGCCGCACGACGTCCTGTACCGCCCCAAGATGGGATTCGCGGTGCCGCTCGCCACCTGGTTTCGCGGCCCACTGCGCACCCGCGTTCGCGAGCTCATCGATGGGGGCGAGCTTGCCGGCACCGGATATTTCGAGCCGGCGATGGTGCGGCGCCTGGTCGAGGAGCACCAGAGCGGGGCGCGCGAGCACAGCGCCGCCATCTGGGCGCTGCTGATGTTCGATGCGTTCCTGCGCAACGTCCTGCGGGCTGACGCAAGTGACGCGCCGGCGGCCTACGCTGCCTGATCGCCCTTTCCATGCTCAAGCTCGCCGTCTTCTCCACGCTGTATCCGAATGCCGCGAACCCCGCCCACGGCGTGTTCGTGGAAGAGCGCCTGCGCAAGCTGGTGGCGAGCGGCCAGGTGCAGGCTCGCGTGGTCGCGCCGGTGCCGTGGTTTCCGTTTGGCAGCGAGCGCTTCGGAGAATACGGGCGCTATGCGCGCGCCCCGCGTGCGGAGGAACGTCACGGACTCAGCGTGGTGCATCCACGCTATTTCCTCCTGCCGCGCGTCGGCATGAGCAGCGCTCCCTGGTTCCTGGCGCGCGCGGCTGCGCCGGCGCTGCACCGCATGCGCGCCGACGGCTTCGATTTCGACGCCATCGATGCACACTACTTCTATCCGGACGGTGTCGCTGCTGCCGAGCTGGCGCGCCAGTTCGATGTGCCACTCGTGGTAACTGCGCGGGGGAGCGACGTGACGCTGCTGCCGCGCTACGCGCTGCCGCGCCGGATGATTCTGCGCGCCGCGGGCCAGGCGGCCGGGATCATCACGGTCTGCCGCGCGCTCAAGGACGGGCTGATCGATCTGGGTGTGCCGGCTGGCAAGATCACGGTGCTCCGCAATGGCGTGGACCTCGAGCGCTTCCGTCCGACGGCGCGTGACGATGCGCGACGCGAGCTGGGACTCACGGGCCGGGTGCTGCTTTCGGTCGGCTGGTTGATCACGCGCAAGCGTCACGATCTGGCGATCGGCGCGCTCCCCGGGTTGCCGGACTGTCACCTGCTGATCATCGGCACCGGGCCGGAGGAGAGCTCGCTACGTGCGCTCACAGAGCGGCTGGGTGTGCAGCAGCGCGTGACCTTCCTCGGCCACGTGCCACAAGCGGAACTCTACCGATACTACGCTGCCGCCGATGTCCTGCTCCTGTGCTCTGAGCGCGAGGGATGGGCGAACGTATTGCTGGAGGCGATGGCCTGCGGCACACCGGTGGCCGCAACCGACGTGGGCGGGACGGCGGAGATCGTGACCACGCCTGCCGCGGGAGTCCTGATCCGCGAGCACTCGGCGGCCGCGGTCACCGACGCCGTGCACAGATTGCTGGCTGCCTACCCCACTCGCGAGGCGACCCGCCGCTTCGCAGAACACTTCAGCTGGGATGACACGACGCAGGGGCAATTGCGGGTGTTTCGGAGCGCCCTGGCGCGCGACGCCGCGGGAGCCGCCGAGCGGGCGGCGTGACAGGAAGGAAGAGCATGCGCATCAGTATTTTCGGTCTCGGCTACGTCGGCGCGGTGTCGCTCGCTTGCCTGGCGCGCGACGGCCACGAGGTCATCGGCGTCGACATCGACGCGCACAAGCTCGACCTCATCCGCCGCGGGCAATCGCCCATCATCGAGGAAGGCATCCAGGAGCTGATGCGCTCGGTGGTGGCCGCGGGACGCGTGAGCGTCACCTCCGATGCACAAGCCGCGGTCGCCGGGAGCGACGTGTCGTTCGTCTGTGTGGGTACGCCTTCGAGCAGCAACGGCAGCCAGGATCTCACGGCGGTGCTGCGTCTCGCGGAACAGATTGGCCGGGCCATCGGCGCCAAGGCGGATTTTCACACGCTGGTGGTGCGCTCGACCGTCCAGCCCGGCACCGTCGAGCAACGCATCGCGCCGATTCTCGAGCAACACAGCGGCAAGCGCTCCGGAGAGGGTTTCGGCCTGTGTTTCCAGCCGGAATTCCTGCGTGAAGGCACGTCGATCAAGGACTATGACAATCCGCCTTTCACCGTCCTCGGCAGCAACTCGGAACGTTCCACGGCGCTGCTGCGCGATCTCTTCGGCCATCTGCCGTGCGAATTTCTCGCGACCCAGGTGCGCACCGCCGAGATGCTCAAGATGGCGTGCAACGCGTTCCACGCGCTCAAGATCACTTTCGCCAACGAGATCGGCCGCGTCGCGCAGTCCGTGGACGTGAATTCGCACGAGGTCATGCGCCTCGTCTGCAAGGACACGCGCCTCAATATCTCGCCCGCGTATCTGCGCCCGGGCTTCGCGTTCGGCGGCTCCTGCCTGCCGAAGGACCTGCGCGCGCTCACCTACATCGCCAAGACCGGCGATGTGAACATACCGATGTTGCAGAGCCTGCTCGCGAGCAACCGCGTACACGTCGATCACGCCATCGACCAGGTGCTCGCCGGCGGAACCCGCCGCGTCGGCATGCTCGGGCTGAGTTTCAAGACCGGCACCGATGACCTGCGCGAGAGCCCGCTGGTCGCCGTCGCCAAGCGTCTCATCGGCGAGGGCGTGCAGCTGCGCATCTATGACCCCGAAGTCAACCTGTCGCGCCTGATGGGTGCCAACAAGCGCTATATCGAGGAGAACATCCCGCACCTCGGGTCGATCCTGAGCCCGAGCATGGGCCACATGCTCGAAGGCGCGCAGACCGTAATCGTCGGCATCTTTACCCGGGCGCTGGGTGAGGAGCTGTATGGCGCGCTGCGGCCGGAACAGCGCGTCATGGATCTCGTCAACGTGCCCGAGCGCGACAAGCTGCCGGGCGAGTACCGCGGGGTTTGCTGGTGAGCAAGCGGCCACGCCTGCTGTTCGTTTCGGCGCGCTTCCTGTTCCCGGTGGACTCGGGTGGGAAGATTCGCACCACGCAAATCCTGCGCGGCATGCGCGGTGGCGCCTTCGAGATCGTATTGGCTTCACCAGAACCCCCCGGCGGCGCGCAGCGCCACGCCGCGGAGCTCGCCACTGTCTGCGATCGGTACGTGGGCTGGCCCGAGTCCACTCGTGGCCGCATGTTTGCCCTGACACGCCTGCGCCACGCACTCGGTCGGTTGCCGATTCCCGTGGCCACGGACATTTCCAAAGCGGGACGCGGCGCGGTGGCGCTCGAGCTGCAGGCGCAGCCGGACGCGGTCGTGTTCGACTTCCCGCACGCGACGGTCTGGGCGCCCGCGCAGCTGCCGGCCGCCAGCGTGATGTTCACTCACAATGTGGAAGCTGAGATCTTCGCGCGGCACGCGCAAGTCGCCCCCGACCCGCTGCGGCGCGCTCTGTGGCGCTCGCAACATCGCAAGATGCAGCGCTTCGAGCGCGCGGCGCTGCAACGCTTCGATACCGTCATCGCCGTTTCCCAGCGCGATGCCGTGCAGTTCGAGCGCGACTACGGGATCGGGCGGGTCGCGACGATCGGTACGGGCGTCGACTTGGACTACTTCACGCACTCACTGCCATCCCCTGCGCCGCATGTCATTTTTTCCGGCTCCATGGATTGGCTCGCGAACATCGACGCGATCGAGTACTTCCTGGACTCGATCTGGCCGCAGATCGCCAGGCAGGTCCCCGATGTCCGCATGACCGTAGTGGGAAAAGCGCCGGCGGCCGCGCTGGTGGCTCGCGCCCGTGCGCGCTACCCGGACTGGACCTTTACGGGTTACGTCGACGACATACGCCCACATATCCGCTCCGCGGCCGTCTACGTGATCCCGCTGCGCGTGGCAGGCGGAACACGCTTGAAGGTTTTCGAAGCCATGGCGCTCGGTTGCCCGGTTGTCTCGACCGCGATCGGCGTCGAGGGGCTGGCGCTCGAAGCGAGCATCCACTATCTGCGTGCTGATGAGGCCGGGGAGATGGCCCGGGCGGTCGTCACACTGCTCGGTGACGCCACGCAGCGCGAACGCCTGTCGCGGACCGCGCGTGCTCATGTCGAGGCGCATGCGTCCCACCGGGCGATCGCGCAGGACTTCGAACGCATTTGCCTCGAAGCGCTCGAGCGACATCGAGCGGGCGGGGCGGCGCGGCCGGATAACGGTTCTCGACCGCTGCTACGGACCGGTTGAATGCGTGACCTGATCCTGCTGATGGTCATGGCGGGCCTGGTGCCGTTCATCCTGGCGAGGCCGACCACGGGCGTGCTGGTGTGGTCGTGGCTCGGCTACATGAATCCGCATCGCCTCACCTGGGGCTTCGCCTACGACTTCCCGTTCGTCATGGTGGCAGCGGTTCTCACGCTGGTGGCGATGCCGTTCTCCAAGCAACCCAAGCGCATGCCATGGTCAAGGCTCACGGTCATCTGGCTGCTTTGGGTGGTGTGGATGTGCCTGACCACGCTCATGGCGCTCAACGAGGTCGATTCGGTGCCCGAGTGGGAGCGCACCATGAAGATCCAGCTGATGGTGCTGGCAACGCTCCTGCTCATGGGGGAGCGCGAGCATATCCACCGGCTGGTGTGGGTCATCGCGCTATCCCTCGGCTTCTTTGGCATCAAGGGTGGACTGTTCACGATCCTCCACGGGGGGAACTACCTCGTGCTGGGACCCGGGGGCAGTCACATCGCGGGCAATAACGAAATCGCGCTCGCGCTGCTCACCGTGTTGCCGCTGTTCCGTTATCTGCAGGTCACGAGCGACAACATCTGGATCAAGCGGGCGATGCTCGCCTCCATGTTCCTCATCGCCTTGTCCATCCTCGGCTCGTGGTCGCGCGGCGCGCTGCTCGGCGGCGCCGCGATGTTCTTCGTCCTGTGGCTCAAGACTCGCAACAAGTGGTTGTCCGGCGCGGCGATCGCCGTGGCCCTGGTGGCGTTCCTCGCGTTCCTGCCCGGGGAGTGGTTCGAGCGCATGTCCACCATCAAGGACTACCGCGCCGACCAGTCCGCGCAGGGCCGGCTCAATGCGTGGGGATTCGCCATCAACCTGGCGAACGATCGCCCGCTCGTGGGTGGCGGCTTCCGCGCGTTCACGCCGGAGCTCTTTCAGAAATACGCGCCGACGCCCGACGACTTTCATGACGCTCACAGCATCTATTTCGAGGTGCTGGGTGAGCAGGGATACGTCGGGCTTGTGCTCTTCCTGGCTCTGGCGCTCACGGCGTTCCGGACCTGCATGCGGATCCGAGCCAAGGTCGCGGGCCGCCCGGATCTCGCCTGGGCCAGCGAGCTCGCGTCGATGATCCAGGTCTCGCTGGTAGGCTTCTCCGTGGGAGGCGCATTCCTTGGCCTGGCCTATTTCGACCTGCCATATTCACTGATGGCGATCGTGGTGCTGACGAATGCGAACGTGGATCGTGCGCTCGCTGGTCAGACCGTGAACCGTCCTGACATCAACGGCGCGCCGCGCACCTCCGCAACCCAGCCGGCGGTAACGATGTCGCGCAGCGACGCTCGCTAGCATGTCTGCCAGGTCACGAGCCCTGCTGATCCTGACGTATCACCGCGTGCTCAATGCGCAGGACCCGCTGCGCAAGGGCGAGATGACGCAACACGCGTTCACCCGGCACGCCGCGACCTTGCGCCGATGGTTCAACGTCCTGCCGCTGTCGCAGGCATGGCGTCGCACGCTCGAGGGCACGCTGCCGGCACGCGCGGTGGCCATCACGTTCGACGACGGCTACGCGGACAACGCCGAGTTGGCGCTGCCGATTCTCAAGCGGGAAGGACTGGCCGCGACGTTTTTTGTCGCGACCGGGTTTCTCGACGGCGGCCGGATGTGGAACGACACCATCATCGAGAGCCTGCGGCAGGCGCGTGTGCCGCTCGACCTGCGTGATCTGGATGGGGGCCTGCTCGCGAGCGACGACATGACCGCCAGGGCCGAGGCGGTGCAGCGCGTGATTGGTGCATGGAAGCGCCTGCAGCCCGGTGAGCGGCAGCGCCGTGTAGACGCGCTCGTGGAGCGTGCCGGCGCCAAACCGCCGGACAACCTCATGATGCGCAGCGACCAGATCAGCGAGCTGGCGCGATCCGGCATGGAGTTGGGCGCACATACGGTTTCGCACCCGATTCTGCGCGCCATCAGCGATGAGGACGCCGCGGCGGAAATGCGCGACAGCCGCACGACCCTGGAAGCGCTCGCGGGTGCGCCGGTCAGCGCCTTTGCTTATCCCAACGGCCGGCTGGGTGACGACTACGAGGCGCGTCATGCCGCCATCGCAAAGCGCGTCGGATTCGAGTTCGCGGTGAGCACCAATGCGGGCAGCGCGCGGGCGGAGTCTGATCCCTATCAGCTGCCCCGTTTCGGACCGTGGGACGAGAGCGGTTGGCGGTTTGCGGCGCGCCTGCTGCGCGCCTACTAAGGCGTTCGCGGCGCTACGGTTGGCCGTTCGCGGGCGTCGTCGTCGATTGCGTCGCAGCCACGGTGTCGCCGAGCGTGATCCCGAGCCGCTTGAGCTTGTTGCGCAGACCCGGCAGAGGATAGTTCTGCGCGTAGGCTTTCTGCGCGTACTCCTTCGCCTTGTCGTAGTTTTTCAGCTCGATGTGCAACAAGCCGAGGTTGTACTGGACTTCGGGATCGTTCGGCGCCAGTTCTTCGGCGCGCTTATAGATCAGCACCGCACGATCGTATTCCTTGATCCGGTACACGTAGTTGCCCCAGATCATGTAGATCAGGGGGTCGTTCGGCGTGAAGGCGAGCGCGCGCTCGAAGTAGCAGTCGGCCGGGTAGAACTCGTCGGTGTCCTTGCGCGGGTGCTTGACCTGCCAGTTCGCCATCGACTGCAGCGCGCGGTGATGGTTCACGAGCTGGACCAGCGTGTAGTGAATGTCGCCCGGCAGCGGACCGTTGAGGCCCTTCTGCAGCGATTCGATCTCGGGCGTGAAGTGGTAGCGCTCGACGATATTGCGCTTATACGTTTCGTTGGGATCGCGGTAGTCAACCGGCATTCCCCAGTGATTCATTTCGAGCGGCGGGCCGCAGAATGCGCCGGCCGACGGCGCGGCACAGGTGAGCAGCGCGAGCAGGGCGGGGCGAACCAGTCGGGTGTTCATCGTTGTCTTCCGCAAGTGTTTACTCTAGCTCAGATCAGCCGTGCGAACCACGCACGCCGCGGCTGTCGAGCCATAGCTCCAACATCATCAGAACCCACAAGAACTCACCATAATACGCAGCGTGTTCATCGCGATGGCGGCGCATCAGGCTGTCTATGTAGTCCGCGCGCACCAGCCGGCGTTCCTTCAGCGAGGCCATGCTGAGGTCCACCAGGCGCTGCAGCGCCTGGTCCTCGCGCATCCATACCCCGAAGGGCAGCCCAAAGCCGTGCTTCGGCTTGTGAATGACCTGCTGCGGCAGGAAGCCCGTGAGCGCCCTCTTGATGAAATAGCGCAGCGTGCGCCCGCGCACCTTGGCTCTACCGGGGACCTTGAGCGACAGGTCCACGACCCGCTCGTCGAGCCAGGGGAAGCGCACGTTGACGCCCGCGAGCGCACAACTCGTCATCACCTTGCGCAGGTCGTTATCGGCCAGCGTGTACTTCCAGTCGAGGTACAGCATGCGATTGAGCTTGTCTTGCGTGCGCGGCTCGGCGAACACGGCGCGCTGCTCGAGCAGCGGCAGTTGCGTGTCGACCCTGCCCGCGAGCTCGGGATGCAGGAGCGCATCGCTCGATTCGCGCGCCAGGTAGTTGTACGTCTGCAGGCGATCGGGCAGCGGTATGTTCGCCTGTTCGACGTAACTCTTGAGCTTGCGCACCAGCGGCCACGTCCCGAGGCCCGATGCCACGGGCTCCACGACGTGCGCGCGCAACGCACTGGGTACACGCAGGTACCACTCGAATACCTTCTGCTTGGCGTAACGGGTGTTGCCACCGAACAGCTCATCGCCACCGTCGCCCGCCAGCAGTTGCTGCACGCCGTCCTGCCGGGCCGCAAGCGCACAGAAGTACGCCGGGATCGCGGAGGAATTCCCGAACGGCTCATCGAAGTGCACCGCGAGCTTCGGCACGCCTGCCGCCACGTCCTGCGGAGTGACGTAATACTCCCGTCCCTGGATGCCGAAGTGCTGCGTAGTGATGCGTGCGTAGCTCACCTCGTCGTAGCCGGCCGCGGCGAAGCCGATCGTGTAAGTGCGCGCCTGGCCGGGGTTGGCGCGCGCGAGCATTCCGGCCACGGTGGAGCTGTCGATGCCGCCGCTCAGGAATGCGGCCGGATCGCCGCCGTTGCGGTGGTGCGCCGTCGCTACCTCGAGACTCGCCAGCAACTCGCGGGCGCGCGCGCCTTCGTCGAACTCCTGCAGCTCATCGGAGAACTCGCAGTGCCAATAGCGGCGCAGCGTCGCGCGACCCGATGCGAAGCTCAACAGGTGCGCACCGGGAAGCTTGCATACACCACGCGCGATCGTGCGCGGCGCGGGGACCATGTGGTGATAGAGGTAGTCGAAGATCGCCTGTGGCTCGACGGAGAAACCGATCGATGGATGTCGGGTGACGTCATCGACGGTCGCGCCGAAAGCGAGCAAGCCATCCTTGATGCCGTAGCAGAGGCGCTCGATGCCCATGCGGTCGATGGCGAGCAGTGCCTGTGAGCGCTGCGCGTCGATCACGGCGAGCGCAAAGGTGCCGCCGAGACGTTCGATGAGCCGCTCGCCGAACGCGAGGTACGCCTGCAGCAGCGCCTGGGCATCGCCCTGGTGACGGGCGGTGTCGGCCAGCGCGGGATCGAGCCAGCGCGCGTGACCGCACAGGAGCGCTGCTACGCCGCGCGTGGGATCGTGCGCGAGCCGCGCACGGGCGCTTCCCAGGAGCACTGCGCCGGGACCGAGCGCGACGGATTCGCGCGGCGAGTCACCGTACGGGCCCGCGATTCGAGCGGCGAGTTCCTCGGTCGCGACACCCTTGCCGGAGTCGAGCCAGCCTGCGTGATCGGTCATCGAGCTTTATTGTCGAATTGTCGTTCTTGTGGGTGCAATGTACCTGCCGCGGCTTCAGTCTACTGTGACCAGTGCCTCGAAAGGTCCTTGATTTGCCTGTAAAGTATCGCGCCCAGAATGCCCCGCAGCGAGCCCGCAGACGGCTCCTCGCGAGCCCCACGACGGCCCCTGGGGAAGTGGCCGCCCACGTATCGACGGATCCAGCCTCATGCCTTCGGTCCAGGACGTTATCGGATTGCTCAGAGACACGCTGCAGCTGGGCGAGCGCGCCCGGGGCTTCTCCGATGGCACGCGCCTGCTGGGGCACGTGCCGGAGCTCGATTCGCTCGCGGTCGTCAACGTCATCACGGCGATCGAGGAGCGTTTCGGCGTCGTCGTCAACGACGACGAGATCTCGGCCGACACCTTCGAAACGGTCGGCACCCTCCACACCTTTCTCCTGCAAAAGCTGAACGCATGAGCTCGCCCGCCGCTGCGGGTGCGCCCGCCGGGCGGTTTCTCGACACACCGCATGGCCGCATCTTCTGCCAGCGCAGGCGTGCGCACGGCGAGGCGTGCGTGATCGTGGTGCCGCCGTTCGCGGAGGAGATGAATCGCAGCCGGCGCATGTGGAGCCTGCTGGCTGCGCAACTCGCGGGCGCGGGCATCGACACACTGATTCCCGACCTGCACGGCACTGGCGAAAGCGACGGCGACTTTGCGGATGCGCGCTGGGATTCGTGGCGCGAGGATCTCGACCGCGCCTGCGCATTTGCGCGCGCAGAGGGCGTGCGCCGCATCGCCCTGCTGGGTGTGCGGCTCGGTGCTCTGCTGGCACTCGATTACCTGCAGCGCGACTTCGCTGACGGCATTGCGCAACTCATCCTGTGGCAACCGGTGCTGGACGGACGTCAGCATATGAATCAGTTCCTGCGTCTGAAGCTGGCGGCCGGCTTGCGGCAGGCTGCGTCGGTCAAGGAAACGACTGCGAGCTTGCGCGAGCGTATCGCGCGCGGTGAAACGCTCGAAGTCGCAGGCTACGAGCTGACCGCGAATCTGCTCGCCGCTCTCGATTCGCTCGATGGCCAATCGCTCGCGCCCACAGCGGTGGCGCGCGTCGACTGGCTCGAGGTGTCGAGTGGCGAACCAGCGGCACTCGCCCCGGTGAGCGGACGAATCATTGAGACCTGGCGTACCGCGGGTGTGAACGTAAACGCACATGCGGTGCGCGGTGAGGCCTTCTGGGCACTGCAGGAAATCACGATCGCGCCGGAGCTCATCACGCTGACACAGCACGTGGCGATCGAGGCGCTCGGACATTGAGTGAACGCGCGCAAGACACGCGAGCGGTCGTGTTCGACTGCGAGGGCGCTTCCCTTCAGGGCATGCTGCACGCGGGAGCGCCCGGGGCAACGACCGGTGTGCTGGTGGTCGTGGGTGGGCCGCAGTATCGCGTCGGCAGTCATCGCCAGTTCGTATTGCTGGGGCGGGCGCTGGCCGCGCGTGGCTATCCAGTATTGCGTTTCGACTACCGCGGTCTCGGCGACAGCGCCGGCGAGTCGCGCACGTTCGATGCCATCGACGCTGACATCCACGCCGCCGCCGATGCGTTCGCACGCCTGCTGCCGGATTTGCGGCAGGTGATCATCTGGGGCCTGTGCGATGCCGCTTCGGCGGCACTTTTCTATGCGCCCTCCGATCCCCGCATCGCAGGCCTGGTACTTCTCAACCCCTGGGTTCGTTCGCAACAAACGATCGCGCAAGCCTACCTGCGCGGGTACTACAGCCGCCGGATATTCGATCGGCAGGCGTGGCGCGAACTCCTTTCCCGAGGCAAGAGCCCGGTTGCGGTGTTCGGCGCCTTTACGCGTCTCGTGCGCCAAGCCCTCGGCGCGAGTGCGGCGCCAGCGGCCGACAGCACGAGTCCGCGAAATGACCCAAGTGCGGCGCGCGCGGCTGCCGCCGAGCCAAGCGACGCGCTGGTGTCGCGCATGCGTCAGGGGTTTGCCGCATTCAAGGGTCCGATCCTGATCATCCTGAGCGGCGATGACATCACCGCTACCGAGTTTGTCGGTGCAACCGCGACTCCTGCCTGGCGCAAGCTCTTCGAGCACGCGCGTGTGAGCCGTTGCACACTCGAGCCAGCCGATCACACCTTCTCGTCACGCGCCTGGCGCGATCAGGTGGCGAGCTGGACCGGCGATTGGCTGCAGCGCCACTGGCCCCGTGCGGGCAGTGCGCACGCCGCGGACACCGGAGCAGGCTCGGCATGAGCGAGCTTCGGATCAATATCGCCGAATCGCTCGACGCGATGCCGGCATCCGCGCGCGCGCTTTGGCAGCTCGAGGAACCGAACCTGCAATTCGACCAGACGCTCGGTTGGAGCGAGCTGTTGTCGCGTCACGCGATGGAGCGCAACGAGAGGATCTTCATCGTCAGCGCCCATCGCGATGCGGGCGAGTGCCTGGGGGTTCTGCCTCTCAAGGCAGGCACCCCGGAGGGCTTCTGGAGGCTGCGAACGATTCGCAGCCTCGCAAACTACTACTGCTCGCTGTACGCGCCGATCATTGACTCTGAGGCGGACCGCTCCGCGGTGCTGCGCACGCTTCTCGAAGCAGTGGACCAGCTGCGCATGGACGCACTCGATCTCAATCCGCTGGCGGACGAGCCGGATGCGGCCGTGGCGGTTGCCGCGGCACTCGAGGATCTTGGCTGGCGCACGGAGCGCTATTTCCGCTTCGGCAATTGGTACCTGGAGCTCGCCGGTCGCAGCTTTGCCGAATACTTCGCCGCGCTGCCCTCGCAGCTGCGCAACACCGTCACGCGCAAAGAGAAGAAGCTGCGTCAGCAACCAGGCCTTGCCATCACGATCGCGCAAACATCCGCCGAGGCCGAAGCAACGCTCGCCGGATATCAACAAATCTATGCAGCGAGCTGGAAACATCCGGAGCCACACCCGAATTTCGTACCGGCGCTGGTCCACTACCTGGCGGAGCGAGGGTGGTTACGCATGGGCCTCGTGCAAGTGAGTACCGAGCCGGTCGCGGCGCAGATCTGGATGTGCAAGGACCGCGTCGTCTCGATTTTCAAGCTGGCGTACGACGAGCGTTTCGCGCAACTGTCCGCGGGCTCCGTGCTGACCACGCATCTCATGCGGCATGTGATCGATGTCGATCATGCTGCGGTGGTCGACTACCTGACGGGCGATGACGCGTACAAGCGCGATTGGATGTCCCACCGTCGTGAGCGCGTGGGCGTGCGGGCGCTGCGCGCGCGCAGCTGGCGCGGGCGAGGTGAGTTGCTGACGAGTTCAGTTGCCCGCGCGCTCAAGCCGTTGCGGAGCCGGATCGCTTCGATTAGACAAAAGCTGGCGAGTCGCAACCCGCCGACAGCGACAAACACTTAAAACAGCGCATGGCTGCAAACGCCACCAGAGTCGCGTCTGCCATTCGCGACAATCACCTGCATTAATCAGCTCTATCCGTCCAGCGGTTATTGTTCTAATCGCTTCAATTTTAAGACGTTCAATCTAGTTGGCCTGAAAATTGCTCCTTTCTCCGCCCGCAGCACGACTGCGGGGGAATCTGGCCGCGCGGCTGCCTGTTTTATTCGCATTGTGAGCCTGCTGCGCGTTAGGCAAACTTGAGCACAACTGTAAAGGGCAAACCCGCCGAAAGGCGGGGACGCAAAGCTTCCGGTCTACGGGAATTCGTTCCTAGGACAGCGGGGTTGCCAGGACCACGACTCGACCGGTGTCGAGTCGCAGATGCATCAGCATCGCATCGTCCGCTTCTCTCCCAGTCCGGAAGCCCTTCGTCAGTGTGTGGAAAGCGTTGGCACGCGCTCAGTGCGACGGCACTTCGACAGTAACCGGGACTATGGGGCGGGGAGCATGAACAGACAAACGTTGATTCGCATCGCGGGCGCGCTGCTGCTCGCAGGCCAATGGTCATTGGCCGGGGCCTCGGCACTGTCCGACGCCGCCGCAGCGCTGCAACCCGGTCAATGGGTGCAACTCAACACGCAGAACTTCAATTCGCAGTTGCTGGACGACGGCGACTACGATGTCTTCTACTACTCGGAGGACATGACCTGGGATCCGGTCACGCGCCAACTCCTGTTCGTTGGCGGCGGGCATGACAACGATGCCGAGTTCCTGCGCTACAGCGAAGCGTCCAACTCGTGGACCCGCACCAAGCCCACCGGCGGCTTCTGGCACGGAAACTTCTCGCACGCCTACGATCACGACGCGATCATTCCCCCGCTCGGCAAGTTCTTTTTCCGCCAGCCCGCCTACGATCCGAGCGACCGGATCGAGATCTACGACATTCCGACCGGCGTGTGGTCGCGCTCCGCGGCGATGCCCGATCGCCCCGGTTGCTGCGGTGGCCTGGAGTACTTCCCGGAGCTCAACGGCCTGATCCTCGCCAACGGCGATGCCGGCGTACTCTTCTACGACCCGGTCGCGAACAGCTGGCAGAACATCTCGGGTGCGTCCTGGGGCGATTATCACAACTTCGCCGAGTACAGCCCCGTCCACAAGACGATGATCTTCGGCGGCGGCGAGTCCTCGGGAACGAACGCGATCTTCCGCATGAACGCCAGCCGCCAGATCACGCGGCTGAGCAACGCTCCTGCCCACATGGGCACCACGCATTCGATCGTCACCACCGATCCCAACAGCGGCAATCACCTCGTCTTCTTCAACAGCTCCTTCTACGAGTTCAATCCGGCCACCGACACCTGGCGTCTGCAAAGCGGCGATGCGCCGTGGAGCGGCGGTGTATTCGGCACGGTGGCGACGCCCATTTCCACTTACGGCGTGGTGCTGTTCGCGCACTACGGCGGCCCCAACGATGCGCGCGTCTATCTCTATCGTCACAGCCCCGGCAGCGGCACCACAGTGCCGACGGTGACGCTCAGCGCCAATCCCACTTCTGTCCCGAGCGGCGCCACCACGACGCTCAACTGGTCGAGCACGGATGCGAGCGGTTGCACCGCGAGCGGCGGATGGAGCGGCACGCGAGCCACCAGCGGCACCGAGACGAGCCCGGCACTGACCGCCAACACCACCTTCACGTTGACCTGTACGAACGGGCAGGGCGGCAGCACCAGCCGCTCGGTTACCGTCACGGTCGCGTCGGCGACTCCGCCACCTACTGTGAATTTCTCGGCGAGCCCCGTCTCGGTGGCGGTCGGCGGCTCCAGCACCCTCAGTTGGACCACTACTAATGCAACCAGCTGCACGGGCAGCGGCGCGTGGTCCGGAAACAAGTCTGTTCCGAACGGCAGTCAGAGTGTCGGCCCGCTCAACGTGGCCGCGACTTACAACCTCTCGTGCATGGGCCCGGGTGGCACGACGCAACGCTCCGTCACCGTCAGCATCCTGCCGGCGCCCACGATCTCGTTCAGCGCTAATCCGACTTCCGTTACGGCAGGCGGCCGCTCAACGCTGACTTGGAGCTCGCAGAACTCGACCGGTTGCACGGCCTCCGGTGCATGGGCTGGCAACAAGGCGGCTTCGGGCTCCGAGCAATCGCCCGTCATCAATGCCACCTCGACTTTCAATCTCACGTGTACGGGCGCCGGCGGCTCGGCCGGCCAGTCCGTCACCGTGACGGTCAACGCCAGTCCGCCGCCACCCGCACCGACGATCTCGTTGAGCGCAAATCCGACCTCCGTGACGGCAGGCGGTCGTTCGACGCTCACCTGGAATTCCCAGAACGCGACGACGTGCACGGCCTCGGGTGCATGGACCGGCACGAAGCCGGTCTCGGGCTCCGAGCAGTCGCCCGTCATCAACGCCACCGCGACTTTCAATCTCAACTGCACGGGCGCGGGCGGCTCGACAGGACGTTCGGTCACTGTGACCGTGAACGCCAGTCCACCGCCACCGCCCGCCCCGACAGCGACGCTGAGTGCCTCGCCCACGTCTGTCGATGTCAATGGCACCTCCATGCTGTCGTGGTCGTCGACGAACGCCACCGCGTGCACGGCCTCCGGAGCCTGGAGCGGGGCAAAGGCACCTTCAGGAAGTCAGGCGACCGCTGCACTGACCAACACGGCCACCTACTCGCTGACCTGTAGCGGCGCGGGTGGCACCAGCAGTCAGCAGAATGTGACGGTGACCGTGGTCCCGGGCGGCGGAGGCGGCGGGGGTGGCGGCTCGACGACGGAAGAGTCGGGCGGCGGCAGCTTCGATTTCCTATTGCTCGCTCTGGGTGCGCTGCTGCTGGGCGTCCGCCTCATGCGCAGGCGTTTCGCGTTCATCGCGCGACCGCGAGTCGCCGCGTGGCCAGGCGCGCTGGTCGCCCTGTCGGTCGCGCTGGGCGCGCACGCTGCTGATCTCACGACCGTAACGGTCGTGAGTACCAGCGGCAGCGCGCAGAGCAACGTGCCCGTCTCGTTCGGCCAGGTATTCAAGCCCGGCGATGTGTCCGCGAGTGCCGTGATCGGAGCGCGCATTGGCAGCACGACCGTTCCGATCCAGGTTGACAAGAAGGCGACTCACGGGGACGGGACTCTCCGTCACGCCGTACTGTCGCTCGTCATGCCCTCGATGGGCGCGAACGCATCACAGGTGATTACGCTGACGAATACCGGCTCGTCGCCGCCGGGTGGGGCGATCACTGCGGCGAGCCTGCTCGCGACGAGCTTCGATACGACGATCAATCTCGATGTCGGCGGCACGGCCTACAGTGCCTCCGCGCGCGAGCTGCTCGCGGGTTCGCCCGCGACGTGGCTCACGGGCCCACTCGCGACCGAGTTCCTGCTGAGCGGCCCCGTCAGGACGGCATCGGGCACGGCCCACCCGCATCTGCAGGCGCGCTTTCACGTGCGCGCGTACCAGGGACTGCAGTCGGTGCGCGTCGAAGCGGTGCTCGAGAACAACTGGGCGTTCGAGACCGGACCGCGCAACTACACCTACAACGTCACGATCAACGTCGCCGGCCGCGGCGCCGTCTACACGCAGAACTCCGTCAACCACTATCGCCAGAGCCGTTGGCGGCGCGTCGCCTGGTGGGGCACGGTGCCGTCGTTCACGGTCAGGCACGACAGCGCGTATCTCATGGCGACTCGCGCCGTGCCCTCATACGACACGCGCGTGCAGGTCACGAGCGGGGCCATGAACGGTTGGGTGAGCGGGCTGGGCACCAATCCGGGCGTCATGTCGATCGGTGCGCTGGAACCGAACATGCCTTCTCCGGGCGGCCGCTTCGAGATCGCGCCGCTCCCGGCGTTCCAGGCGGGCTACCTCCTGAGCCAGGACGATCGCGCACGGCGCGTCACCATCGGTTATGGCGAGCAGGCAGGCGCCTGGCCGATGCACTACCGCGACAAGGCCACGGACCAGGCGATCTCGATCGACACCTATCCGAACGCGACCATTCTTGGCGCGAGCGGCATTTTCGGAAACTTCCCGGCCTGCGGCGGCACCTGCAGCACCAACGGGCTGCTGCCCGAGGCCTCGCATCATCCGACGCTTGCCTACCTGCCGTACCTCATCACGGGCGACTACTACCTCATGGAGGAGGTGGTGTTCTGGGGTAACTGGGTCCTCTTCTATGGCGAGTCCGGCCGTCACGGCGGCGCGCAGGGACTGCTCGTGTGGGACCAGGTGCGCGGACAAGCGTGGATGCTGCGCACGCTCGCGGAAGCTGCATACGCCACACCCGATGCGCACCCGCTCAAGAACTACCTGAAGCAGAAGCTCCAGAACAACATCACCTATTACCGCAACAACTGGGTCGACTCCAATCCACTCGGCTTCGTCACCAACACCGGCGCCGCTGCCTGGCTCGGACTCGATGACTGGATCGCGAGCTGGATGGATGACTTCCTCACCTGGACGTTCGGGCACATCGTCGCGCTCGGCTTCAGCGAAGCGCAGCCGGTGCTCGCGTGGAAAGCCAAGTTCCCGGTCGGCCGACTCACCGACCCCGGCATGTGCTGGGTGCTGGCGTCGAGCTACTGGCCGTACGTACGCGGCGATCGCTACGCGGGCGGCTCGACTGCGTTCGTGACTACCTGGACGGCATGGCGGCGCAACGTAGTCTTTGGTTGGGACGACGATGCGATGCGGGGCACAAACCCCCTCGGAGGTCGCGAACAGGAGTTGTTCGACGCACAGTGCGGCTCGTCGCAGATGGCGAGCATTCTCGGCATCGGCCAAGGTCAGATGATCGGCTGGGACGGCGCTGACGCCTATCCCGCGAACCTGCAGGCAGCCGCCGCGGTGGCGGTGGAAGCGGGCGCAGCGAATGCGCAGCAGGCCTTCAACGTACTGACTGGCGCGGTGGCTATCCCCTCAATGATTACGGAGACGCGCCGCAATGGGCAGTTTGGCCAGCAACTGCCACGGCGAGTCTTCCAGCGGTCCAAATCAGCGCCAACCCGACGGCGGTGACAAGCGGGCAGACGAGCACTCTCACCTGGAGTGCCACGAATGCCACCTCGTGCACGGCATCGGGCGGTTGGGCTGGCAACAAGGCGCTGTCCGGATCGGAGACGACCGCGCCCGATCACGGCGACCACGACCTACACGCTCAACTGCACCAACGCGAGTGGCAACAGCAGCGCTTCGGCCACAGTAACCCTGCAGACGCAGCCGGCTCCGACGCTCACGTTGACGGCCAATCCGACGACTGTGGCATCGGGTGCGAGCTCGACGCTCACATGGTCGAGCACGAACGCCACGTCCTGCACGGCGAGCGGCGGCTGGAGCGGAACGCGTCCGACGTCTGGTTCCGCGTCCTCAGGCGCGCTCACCGCCAACACCACGTTCACGCTGTCGTGCACCGGTGCCGGCGGCTCGATCCAGCGCTCTGCGACCGTGACAGTTCAGGCTGCCACGCCCGCACCGACATTGATGCTCACCGCCTCCCCGGCGTCGGTCACCTCGGGTGGCAGCTCGACGCTCACGTGGTCGAGCACGGACGCCACATCTTGTACCGCGAGCGGCGGCTGGAGCGGAACGCGCCCAACCTCGGGCTCCGCGTCTACAGGCGCGCTCACGGCTAATACCACGTTCACGCTGTCGTGCACCGGCGCCGGCGGTTCAATCCAGCGCTCCGCGACCGTGACCATCCAGGCAGTGCCCGCCCCGACGTTGACGCTCACCGCCAACCCGACGTCGGTGACTTCGGGTGGCAGCTCGATGCTCACCTGGTCGAGCGCCAATACGACCGCGTGCACCGCCTCTGGCGGCTGGAGCGGCGCGAAGGCGACCTCCGGCAACCAGACGATCAACAACATCACGACCACCACCAACTATTCGCTTCAGTGCACGGGCGCCGGTGGCAGCATCTCGCGCACCGCGCAAGTCACCGTGGCCTCGACACCGCCTCCGCCGCCGGTGCCGACGGTGGACCTCACTGCCAGCCCGACCAGTGTCGCGGTCAATGCGAGCTCGATGCTCACATGGACCTCGACCAACGCCACGTCCTGTACCGCTTCCGGCGCCTGGAGCGGCATGAAGCAACCTCAAGGCAGCGAATCGACCGGGGCCTTGGCTAATAACGCGACCTATTCGCTCAGTTGTACAGGCGCCGGTGGTTCGGCGAGCGACAGCGTCAGCGTGAGCGTGACGCCGGGCGGCGGTGGTGGCGGTGGCGGCGACGACGACAGTTCCGGTGGTGGCTCGCTCGGCTGGATGAGCTTGGCGCTCCTCGCGCTCGCGCTGACGCTGGCGCGGCGCGGCGGGCTGATCTTGGGGCGCGTAAGCGCGGTCGCTGCCCTGATCTCGCCGCTCGGCGCGTTTCGCGCGGCTGCGGCGGGTCTTGCCGCCTCGGCGTTACTGCTGAGCGGCTGCAGCCCGGGTGGAGGGGAAGAGGAAACCCCCACACCGGCACCGACGCTCTCCCTGAGCGCCAATCCGCTTTCAGTGGCGATGGGAGGCAGTACACAGCTCACCTGGACCTCCACCGATGCCACGTCGTGCACGGGCTCGGGCGATTGGAGTGGCACCGTTGCTACGTCGGGCTCGCAGATGTTCGACAACATCACCACCAACAAGACCTTCTCCGCGCAATGCTCGGGCCCGGGCGGCACGAGCGCCATGCAGAGCGTGACGGTGGCAGTGACCAGCGCGCCGGCGCCCACGGCGACGCTCGGCGCAAACCCGACCGCGGTGAACAGTGGTGGCAGCACGCTGCTGACGTGGTCATCGACGAATGCAACCGCCTGCACGGCTTCGGGCGGCTGGAGCGGTGCCAAGAATACTTCGGGCACTCAGACGATCAACAATCTCACAGCCACGACGCTGTTCGCGCTGCAATGCTCGGGTGCGGGCGGCAACAGTGCCATGGCCAACGTGACGGTGACCGTGAACGGCACGCCGCCGCCGCCGGCGCCGACCCTGACCTTCACCGGCAATCCGACGAGCGTCGCGAGCGGTGGCAGCTCGACACTCACATGGTCCTCGACCAACGCGAACAACTGCACGGCGAGCGGCGCATGGAGCGGCTCGCGCGCCACCTCGGGGTCGCAGACCCTGACCAACCTGACGGCGACGGCAACCTACAGCCTGCAATGCGCCGGCGCGGGCGGCAACAGCCCTTTGCGCAATGTCACCATCACGGTGACGCCGCCGGCAGCTCCCACCCTGACCTTCACCGGCAACCCGACGACCGTCGCGAGCGGCGGCAGCTCGATGCTCACGTGGTCGTCGACCAATGCCACGGGCTGCACGGCGAGCGGCGCGTGGAGCGGCTCGCGCGCCACTTCCGGGTCGCAGAACTTGACCAACCTGACGGCGACGGCAACCTACAGCCTGCAATGTGTCGGGCGCGGGCGGTAACAGCCCGATACGCAACGTCACCATCACGGTGACACCGCTGCCGGCGCCGACGCTCACGCTCAGCGCCAATCCGGCCACCATCAACTCGGGCCAGCAGAGCGTACTCACCTGGAATACGTCGAACGCGACGGCTTGCACCGCCTCGGGCGGCTGGAGCGGCGCGAAGAACGTCAACGGCAGCGAGACGGTGGGTCCGCTTACGCAGACCACGACCTACACGCTCAACTGCACGGGAGCGGGCGGCAGCGTCAACCGCAATGCCACCGTGACGGTAAATGGTGGAAGCGAGTCGGTGAGCGGGTCGGTGGATTCGAGCTACGTCGATCGCTTCGGCGACAACCGGGTCTACGTGTTCAGCGGTAACGTGACTCCGGATGACGACGACGGCGATGCCGGCGACCCGCTCACCACGATCCCGGTGACGCAAAATGCGAATGCCTGCAGCTTCCGGTACGGCGGCGGCAACCTCGCGGCGGGTACGTACACGATCGCGTTCACGCAGGATGCGGCCGTGGACGTTCCGGATCAGGCCAACACCCTCGTGTTCGTGGGCACGCGTCAGATCACGGTGGCTTCGAGCGGCGTGACTTCGGACTTCCGTCCGAGCCCCATCCTCACCGTTGGACCGGGCAGGCAGTTCGCAACGCTGCGCGATGCGCAGCTCGCGGCCTACAGACGGTGCGGTCATCGAGATCGACGCCGGCAACTACACCGACGACGTCACCGTGTGGCGTCAGAACCGCGTCACGATCCGTGGCGTCGGCGGCGGTCGCGCGCACATCGTCGGCAACCGGGTCATCCAGTTCGATTTCGGCAGACGACCGCAACAACGGCATGGGGCTGATGGTCATTCGCGGCACCGGCATCACGGTGGAGAACATCGAGTTCTCCGGCGCCCGCGGTGGCGGACGAGAACGGCGCGGGCATCCGCAACCAGGGCCGCGATCTCACCATCTGCAACGGTTACCACCACAACAACGAGGACGGCTATCTCGGCGAGGCGCTGGGAACGCTGCTGGTCGAGTACAGCGAGTTCTCCTTCAACGGCACGTGCCCATCGGGCGGCTGCAATCACAACCTGTACATCGATGGCGGCGATCGGCTGATCTTCCGTCACAACTATACGCATCACTCGATCGAGGGCCACACGCTGAAGACGCGCGCGGCCGAGAACCATATCCTCTACAACCGCCTCATGGATGAGGTCGACGGCAGATCGAGCTACAACATCGACGTGCCCAACGGCGGGCTCACCTTCGTGATCGGCAACCTGATCCAGCAGGGACCCGCGACCGAGAACTCCTCGATGCTCAACTACGGCACCGAGGGCCTCTCGGGCGGACGCACGCATGAGCTCTACCTGGTGAACAACACGTTCGTGAACGACGCCGGCTTCGGCGGATTCACCCAGGTCCAGGGCGGCACGAGCCTGGTGCGCGTGATCAACAACCTGTTCGTGGGCAACGGCTCGCTGCCTGGAGGCTCGCTGACCACGAACCTGCTGACCAACTCGCCGGGTCTCGTGAACGAGGCGGGCTACGACTATCACCTGACTGCGACGTCACCGGCGCGGGATGCCGGCACGGCACCAGGCAGTGCGCGCGGCCAGGACATGACACCTGTCTATCAGTACGTCCACAAGGCGCAGCGCGAGGCGCGACCCGCGAACGCGGGGATCGATATCGGTGCATATGAGTACGTGCCGTGAGCGGCCGGCAGCAGGGAGCCACCATGCAGGACCGCACCGCTCGCCGCCTCGTCGTCCTGGCGCTCGCGCCAGTGTTCGCGCTTGGCATGCTCACGACCCCGCGGACCTGACCGCCGAATCGTGAGTTCGAGCGGCACCGCTCAGAGCAACGTGCCGGTCACGTTCGGGCAGGTATTCAAGCCGGGGTGACGTGGCGGCCAACGCCACGGTTGGCGGCCAATCGAACGTGAGCGCGACGAAGTCACGGCGGCTGTGAATCGCCCGCTCCCCTCGCGTGATGGCGCCGATCGGCGACGTGCAACTCCCGTGTCATGCAATGAGCGACAACCTAGCGCGCCTCGAGGATCACGCGTGCAGTAGGCAAGCTCCGGCGAACGCGATCCTACCCGCGGTGGCCCGCGCGATTTCACGCGATCCGGGCTTTTTTAACCGTCGTTGGGTTCGCGTGATGGCTCTGATCCGCGACGTGTAACTTCTGCCTTGTGCATTGTGCGACAACGCAGCGCGCGCACGAGGTTACGCGCGCATTGAAGCCGCGCTGTGGTGACAGTCATGCCGCACGGACGTCGGCGATGCGCGACACAAAACGCGTGAAAAGACCGTGAAGGGACGCAGAGTCGCGAAAGATGTCGGCATCGGCGACAACCAAGGAACGTTCGCCTGCGCTCGAAGCGCGATTGAGCGCGTGAAACCCGGGATAGCGAGCATCAGCGCGGATCGTGGCGCGCTTCTTGCTGTCCGCAGCGCCGGGCCAAGTTCCGGGGGAAGGAAAAATGCGGGGATCTGTTTTTCGCGCTCGCGCTTGCGATCGCGGGTGGGCAGGCGCGCGCCTCTAGCTTTCGGATGCCGCGGCGGCGCTGCAACCCGGGCAGTGGAGGGTTCTCAACACCGCCAATCTCAATCGTGCGACGCTCGACGACGGCGCCGGCTATCACATCTTCTACTACTCCGAGGATCTCACCTGGGACCCGGTGTCCCGTCAGCTCCTCTTCGCCGGTGGCGGTCACGGCACCGACGCCGAATTCCTGCGCTATCGTGAAAGCAGTAACGCCTGGACGCGTACCAAGCCCGGCGGCAGTCAGTGGCACAAGAGCTTCTCGCACGGCTACGACCACAACGCGATCGCGCCGGCGCTCGGCAAGTTCTATTTCCGTCAGCCCGCCTACGATCCGAGCAACTACCTCGAGATCTACAACATCGCCTCCAGCACCTGGTCGCGCTCCGCGCCGATGCCGTACCGGCCGGGCTGCTGCGGTGGCCTCGAGTACTTCCCCGAGCTGAATGGTCTGGTGCTCGCCAACGGCGATGCCGGACTCCTGCTCTACGACCCCGCGGCCAATCGCTGGTCGGAGCTCTCGGGTGCGGGTTGGGGCGACTACCACAACTTCGCCGAATACAGCCCGGTGCACAAAGTGATGATCTTCGGCGGCGCCGAGAGCTCCGGCACCAACGCGGTCTTTCGCCTCAACGCGAGCCGCCAGATCACGCGGCTCGCCAACGCGCCCGGGCATCTCGGCACGACGCACTCCGTCGTCACCACCGATCCGGTGAGCGGCAACTTCCTGGTCTTCTTCGATAACGCCTTCTACGAGCTCAATCCGGCGACCAACACCTGGCGTCGGATGAGCGCGAATGCGCCCTGGCAGTCCTCGGGCGGAATCTGGGGAGTCGTCGCGACGCCCATCTCCACCTACGGCGTGGTCGCGTTCGTCAAGTACGCCGGTGACAGCTCGAAGGTCTACCTCTACCGGCACACGGCCGCCGGCGCGAGCCCGCCGACTGTTTCGCTGAGCGCGAGCCCGACTTCGGTTCCCGCAGGCGGCGCGAGCACGCTCACGTGGTCCTCGAGCAACGCGAATGCCTGCACGGCGTCGGGTGGCTGGAGCGGCAACCGGCCGACCAGCGGCACCGAGCGGCGCACGATCGATGTCAGCTCGACGTTCACGCTCACCTGCTCGAACACGCAAGGGCAGAGCGCGAGCCGCTCCGTGACGGTGACCGTGGCCGCAGTACCGCCGGCACCGACGCTCACGTTCAGAGCATGGCCGACCCGGATCGGGCCCGGTGACAACACCTCTCTCATCTGGAACTCGCAGAACACCACCGGGTGCGTCGCTTCGGGCGCCTGGGCGGGCAACAAGGCACCTTCGGGCGAACTGGTCTCGGCGCTCCTGCATTCGAGCGCTGGGTTCAATCTCGACTGTACGGGCCCCGGCGGCACGATCTCCCGCTCCGTGAGCGTCACGGTCGATCCGACCCTCCCACCGCGTCCGCTCGTGACGATGGCGCTCAACCCCTGGGGGGTGACGCTGACGCCGCAATACTGCGCAGAGCACGGCATTACGCCGGCCAATTGCACCGGCAGCACGGTGATCAGCTGGTCGACGACCCACGCGACGTCGTGCGCGGCGTCCGATGGCTGGAGTGGCACCAAGCCGCTCTCCGGCCAGGTGACGCTCTCCGGCATTGCCGCGACCAAGATCTATCGCCTCAGCTGCACGGGGCCCGGCGGCTCTCGCAACGCGACCGTCAAGTTCACCGTGATCCGTCCCTGACCAATGAAGCATAGCGAGTCATCCATCATGAACAGGATTTCCACTTGGGCGCGCTCTGGCAGGTGCCGCGGCGCTTTTCGCGGCCAGCACGTGCGCCTGGGCCGCCGACGTAACCTCTGTGACGGTGACCAACACCTCGTCCGCCGCGGTGAATAACGTCCCGGTGACGTTCGGGCAGGTGTTCGAAGCCGGTGACGTGCCGGCGAACGCGGTGATTGGAGCGCGCATTGGCAGCACTAACGTTCCGATCCAGGTCGACAAGAAGGCGACTCACGGGGACGGGACTCTCCGCCACGCCGTGCTGTCGCTCGTCATGCCCTCGATGGCCGCGAACGCCCAACAGGTCGTTACGCTGACGAATACGGGCTCGGCGCCTTCTGGCGCAGCGATCACCGCGGCGAGCCTCCTCGCGACGAGCTTCGACACCACGATCAATCTCAACATCGGCGGAGTAACCTACAGCGCGTCCGCGCGCGCGTTGCTTGCCGGTTCGCCGGCGACCTGGCTCAGGGGCCCGCTCGCCACGGAGTTCCTGCTGAGCGGTCCCGTCAAGACGGTCGCGGGTGTACCGCATCCGCACCTGCAGGCACGTTTCCACGTGCGCGCCTACCAGGGACTGCAAGCGGTACGTGTCGAGGCGGTACTCGAGAACAACTGGGCGTTCGAGACCGGACCGCGCAACTACACCTACAACGTGACGGTCAACGTCGCCGGTCGCGGCGCCGTCTACACGCAGAACTCCGTCAATCACTATCGCCAGAGCCGCTGGCGGCGCGTCGCCTGGTGGGGCACCGTGCCGTCCTTCACGGTGCGACATGACAGTGCCTACCTGATGGCGACGGGCGCCGTGCCGACGTATGACACCCGCGTGCAGGTCACGAGTGGCGCACTCAACGGCTGGGTGAGCGGGCTGGGCACGAACCCGGGCGTCATGTCGATCGGTGCGCTGGAACCGAACATGCCTTCCCCGGGCGGCCGCTTCGAGATCGCGCCGCTCCCCGCGTTCCAGGCGGGCTATCTCTTGAGCCAGGACGATCGTGCGCGCCGCGTCACCATCGGCTATGGCGAGCAGGCGGGCGCCTGGCCGATGCACTACCGCGACAAGGCGACCGACCACGCGCCGACGCTCGACGCCAATCCGAACATGACGATCCTCGGCGCGAGTGGCATCTTCGGAAACTTCCCCGCCTGCGGCGGCACCTGCAGCACCAACGGATTGCTGCCCGAGGCGTCGCATCATCCGACGCTTGCCTACCTGCCGTACCTGATTACGGGCGACTACTACCTCATGGAAGAAGTGGTTTTCTGGGGTAACTGGGTGCTCTTCTATGGCGAATCGGGCCGTCACGGCGGTTCCCAGGGACTGCTCGTGTGGGACCAGGTGCGCGGACAGGCGTGGATGCTGCGCACGCTCGCGGAAGCCGCCTACGCCACGCCGGATGCGCACCCGCTCAAGAACTACCTGAAGCAGAAGCTCCAGAACAACATCACCTATTACCGCAACAACTGGGTCGACTCCAATCCGCTCGGTTTCGTCACCAACACCGGCGCCGCCGCCTGGCTCGGGCTCGATGACTGGATCGCGAGCTGGATGGATGATTTCCTCACCTGGACCTTTGGGCACATCGTCGCGCTCGGCTTCAGCGAAGCGCAGCCGGTGCTCGCGTGGAAAGCCAAGTTCCCGGTCGGGCGACTCACCGCTCCCGGCATGTGCTGGGTGCTGGCGTCGAGTTACTGGCCGTACGTGCGCGGCGATCGTTACGCGGGCGGTTCCACCGCCTTCGTGACGACTGGACCGCATGGCGGCGAAACGTGGTCTTTGGTTGGGACGACGATGCGATGCGGGGCACCAACCCCATCGGAGGTCGCGAGCAGCAGTTGTTCGATTCGCAGTGTGGCTCGTCGCAGATGGCGAGCATTCTCGGCATCGGCCAGGGTCAGATGATCGGCTGGGATGGCGCTGACGCCTATCCCGCGAACCTGCAAGCGGCCGCCGCGGTGGCGGTGGAAGCGGGCGCAGCGAATGCGCAGCAGGCGTTCAACGTTTGACTACTCGCGCCGGTTATCCCCTCAACGACTACGGAGACGCGCCGCAATGGGCACTCTGGCCAGCGACTGCCACGGCGAGTCTTCCAGCAGTCCAGATCAGCGCCAACCCGACGGCGGTGACCAGCGGGCAGACGAGCACTCTCACCTGGAGTGCGACCAATGCCACCTCGTGCACGGCATCGGGCGGTTGGGCCGGCAACAAGGCGCTGTCCGGCTCGCAGACCGTGGGGCCGCTTTCCACGTCGACCGACTTCACGCTGAACTGCACGGGCGCCGGGGGTTCCGCGGGCTCGACGGCGCGCGTGACCGTGCAAGGGGGCGGCTCCCCGCCTGCGCCGACCGTCTCACTCTCGGCGAATCCGACGAGCGTCGCCTACAACGGCAGTACGGTGCTCAGTTGGTCCTCGAGCAACGCGACGAGCTGCACGGCGTCGGGGTCTTGGAGCGGCACGAAAGCACTCACCGGCAGCCAGACGATTGCAGGCATCACCAGCAACCGCACGTACACGCTGCAATGTAGCGGAACCGGCGGCAGCACCTCGCGCAGCGTTTCCGTCATAGCGCTCAACACCCCGACGTCTCCGGTCATCGATCTGAACGTCGATCCGACCGCTGGAAGTCCGCGCTTGATTTCCACGTTGAGCTGGACAGTCAGCAACGCACAATCGTGCACCGCCTCTGGCGGCTGGAGCGGCGCGCGTGCGTTGCAGGGAAGCCAACAGACGCCCGAGCTCACGCAGAACACCACGTACACGCTGACTTGCACCGGCAACGGTGGCACAGCGCGAGACAGCGTGACGGTGTCGGTGAACAAGGTGCTGCCGGTCTGTCCTGCAGGGCAGACCTGCGCGGGTCCGTTCGCGAGCTTCACCGCAACGCCAGCGAGCGTCGTCTCGGGCGGCAGCACCGTGCTGACGTGGAACTCCACCAATGCCGCGGCCTGCGAAGCCTCCGGCGGGTGGAGCGGAAATCTGCCAGCCGACGGCAGTCGCACGATCACGAACCTGCGTGCGCCGACGACCTACACGCTGACCTGCCCCGGATATGGCTACCGGTTCCGACGACACGTGACGGTCAATATCGGGAGCGCAACGGCGCCCGTCGTGAACCTCAGTGCCAACCCCGCCACGGTCGCGCAGGGTGGCAACTCGGTGCTGACCTGGTCGAGCACCAACGCCACGAGCTGCACGGCTTCGGGCGGCTGGAGCGGCAGCAAGGCGACCTCCGGTAACCAGACGATCAGCGCCATCCAGGCGACCACCACGTACACACTGGCATGCACCGGTACCGGCGGCACGACGAGTCGCAGCACCACCGTGACGGTGAGTGCCGGCGGTGGCGGCGGGTCGCTCTCGGGAGCTGTGGATTCAAGCTACGTCGATCGTTTCGGCACCAACAAGGTCTACGTGTTCACCGGCGACGTGACGCCCGACGACATCGACGGCAACGCGGTGGAGCCAGTGACCACGCTCGCCGTCAATCAGGCTGCCACGCCTGCACGTTCGCCTACTCGGGGGGCGCGCTCGTGGCCGGCACCTACACCATCGCGTTCACGCAGGATGCCGGCGCGGACGTCGCCGGGCCAGAGTGACACCCTGGTCGTTCGTCGGCACGCGCGTGGTGACCGTCGGCGGGAGCGCTGTCACCAGCAACTTCCGGCCGAGCGGCATCCTCACGGTCGGTCCCGGCAAGCAGTTTGCGACGCTGCGGGCGGCGCAGCTCGCCGCGAGCGCGGGCGCAGTCATCGAGATCGATGCCGGGACCTACACCGACGATGTGACCGTGTGGCGGCAGAATAACGTCACACTGCGCGGTGTCGGCGGGCGTGCACACATTCGCGGCAACCGGCGTATCCCGTTCATCTCCGGCGACGACCGCAACAACGGCATGGGTCTGATGGTGATCCGCGGTTCCGGCATCAGCGTCGAGAACTTCGAGTTCTCCGGCGCGCAGGTCGACGACCTGAACGGCGCCGGCATCCGCAACCAGGGAAGCAATCTCTCGGTCTGCAACGGCTATTTCCACGACAACGAGGACGGATTCCTGGGCGGCGCGTACGGCACGCTCCTGTTCGAGTACTCGGAGTTCGCGAACAACGGTTTAGGCGACCTCGGCCGCAATCACAACGTCTACGTCGACGAGGGCGAGCGCCTGATCTTCCGCCACAACTACTCGCACCACGCGTTCAGGTCGGGCACACGCTCAAGACGCGCGCCGCCGAGAACTACATTCTCTACAACCGCCTCATGGACGAGGTCGCGGGCAAGCTCGAGCTACACGATCGACGTGCCGAATGGCGGCCTCACCTTCGTCATCGGCAACCTGATCCAGCAGGGCCCGCAAACCGACAACTCCTCGATGCTCAGCTACGGCACCGAGGGACTCTCCGGTGGGCGCACGCACGAGCTCTACCTGGTCAACAACACGTTCGTGAACGACGCGGGCTTCGGCGGCTTCTCGCAGTACAGGACGGCACGAGCCTCGTGCGTATGATCAACAACCTGTTCGTCGGTTCGGGGTCGCTCCCCGGCGGCGGCGTCGCTCACGACGAACCTGCTCACCAGCTCGCCCGGGCTGTGAACGAGGCCAGCTTCGACTATCGGCTGACGGCGTCGTCGCCGCGCGATCAATGCGGGTACGGCGCCGGGTAGTGCTCGCCGGCCGTGAAGCTGATGCCGGTCGTACCAGTACGTGCACCGTGCGCAACGCGGAGCGAGGCCCATCGAGGGCCAGATCGACATCGGGGCCTACGAGTTCGAACCTTGACCGAGCGCCACTTGGGAGCATGAAACACTGCGGTCCGTAAGACCTCGCAGTGTTCAGGCTGATCGGGTTGCGGTCCGCGCGGCGGCCGCGCCCAGCAGATTCAACAGCAACCACAGACCGAGCGACCCGCCACCTCCGCCACTACGCGTGGTAGCGCCGCCCGTCGTCACGTCGACGGTGACCGAGCGTTGAATCGCACCGCCCGGACCACTGCAGGACAACCCGAAGGTCGTGGGGCGCTGCACCGGGCCGACGTTCTCGCTGCCCTGCGGGACCGCCTTGGCGCCCGGCCATGAACCCGTGCCACCGGTGGCGGTGCACTGCGTAACGTCAATTGACGTCCACGACAGCATGCTGAAGCCGCCGCTCGCGACCGTGACTGGATTGGCGGTCAGCTCGAGCTGGGGGGGCGGCGCGGTGCGCTCCGCATGCCGATAGAGATAGACGCGCGAATTGTCTCCCGCGTACTTGGCGAAGAGGATCACATCGTAGGTCGCAATGGGAGTGGCGACGACATTGAAGATCCCCGGAGCGCCGAACGAGAGCCACGGCGGGGCGGGCAGGGGAGTCCACGTCTGGCTCACAGGGTTGAGCTCGAAGGCGCCGGTATCGAAGAACACCAGGTAATTCCCGGTGACCGGGTCCGCGCTCACCACGGAATACGTGATCCCCATCCGCTGCGGCGCGTCGCTCAGCCGCCGGATCTGGCGGTTCGCGTTCATTAGAAAGAGCGCAGCACCGTTCGCGCCTTCGCCGCCGCCAAAGATCATCACCCGGTGTGTGGGGCTGTACTCGGCGAAGTTGTGGTAGTCGCCCACCGCCGCGCCGGCCGACAGCGTTCGCCACGCATCGATCGACGGCTCATAGAACAGAATCGGTCCAGGGCCCGCGACCAGCACCAGTCCGCCCAATTCTGGGAAGTACTCCAACGCTCCGCAACAAGCGGGCGACACGGGCATCGGCGAGGAGCGCGACCAGGTTCCGGCGACGACGTCGTAGACCTCGATGCGGTCGCTCTGCGGCGCAGCGGGCTGGCGGAAAAAGAATTTGCCAAGCGCGGGGATGATCGCGTTGTGATCGTAGGCGTGCGAGAAATTGCCGTGCCAGGAGCCGCCGGTGGGCTTGCTGCGCGACCAGGTGTTGGTCGCTTCGCTGTAACGCAGGAAGTCCGCGTCATTGGAGTGACCGCCGCCGACGAACAGCAGCTGGCGCGACACCGGGTCCCACGGTATGTCGTCCGTGAAGTAGAACAGGTCGTAGTCGCCGTCGCCGAGGGTCGCCTGGTTGAAATTGTCGGTCGTGAGCTCGGCCCACTGGCCCGGTTGCAGCGCCGCGGCCACGTCCGACATCGAGGTGGCATGCAATGACGTAGCCAGCGTCGCGCCGAGCATGAGCACGCCACAATTTCCTGCCAGGCTCATCTGCTACACCAATACTTCCGCGGGCGCAGGATGCCCCAGAAAACGCAGCGGGCTTGCGGTGAGCCCGTAGGCTCCGGACTGCAACACCACGATCAGGTCGCCGACGTCCGCGCGCGCCAGCTCCATCCGATCGGCGAGCAGGTCGAGCGGCGTGCACAGCGGACCGACGACCGAAACGACTTCGCGCTCCGTGCCGCGCACGTGGTTGCCGACCAGCACCGGATAGTTCTTGCGGATCACCTGGCCGAAGTTGCCGGAGGCGGCGAGGTGATGATGCAAACCGCCGTCCGTGATGAGAAACACCTGTCCGCGCGAGATCTTGCGATCGATGACGCGGCACACATAGATGCCAGCCTCGCCGACGAGGTAGCGACCGAGCTCGAGCACCAGCTCGGCCTGCGGCAGCGCTGTGCGCACTTCATCCTCGAGCTCGCGCAGGTTTGCGGCGATCGGGGCGAGATCGAGACGGCTTCGCCTGGGAAGTAGGGAATGCCGAATCCGCCGCCGATATTGAGCAGTTGCACGGGCCCGGGCGCATGACGCGCCAGCTCGATCGCGAGCGCGACGCTCTTGCGCTGCGCCTCGCAGATCGCGTCGGCGCGCAGGTTCTGCGAGCCGCTGAAGATATGAAAGCCGACGAACTGCAGCGGCAGCTTGCCGAGGTCCGCCAGCATCTGCGGCACGCGCTCCGCGTCGATGCCGAACTGCTTGGGCCCGCCGCACATCTTCATGCCGGAGGTCTTGAGCTCGAAATCGGGATTCACTCGCACTGCCGCGAACGGGCGCCGGCCGAGCTCGCGTCCGAGCGTGGCGAGACGCTGCATTTCGGTCTCGGATTCGAGGTTGACCGTCACTCCGGCGAGCACCGCCTCGCGCAACTCCTCGATCCCTTTGCCCGGACCGGCGAAGCTGATCGTGCGCGGCTCGACGCCACTCGCCAGCGCGATGCGCAACTCGCCGGCGGAGGCGACGTCGAGGCCGTCGATGAGAGCGCCGAGGTGGCGCACGACCTCGGGCATCGGGTTGGCCTTGATCGCGTAGTGCAGGTGCGTCGCCGTCGGCAGCGTGCGGCGCAGAAGCTCGATTCGTTGTGTGAGCCGCGCGCGGTCATAGGCGTAGAACGGCGTGCGCCCGATCTCTTCCGCCAGGCGGGTAAGCGGGCGCGCGCCGATCTGCAGGCAATCGTCGACGACGTCGAACCCGGCGTGCGGCGCATGCTGCGGGAACGCGAGGCTCACTTGGCTGCACCGGCAAAGAGGTGCTGCAGCTCACTTGCGAGCTGCGGACGATCGAACTTGCCGTTGGGATTGCGTGGCAACGTGTCGCGCCACTCGACGTGCTGCGGCACCATGAACGTGGGCAAGCGCTGGCGACACTGCAGCGAGCAGCGCCTCGCTGTCGGCAGCTTGCCCGTCTGGCGCGGAAGCGAACACCACGACCGCCTGGCCGAGGGTCGGATGGCGGCACGCCGACCGCCACGGCGTCGCCGACGAGTCCGGTGGCGTACAGCACTTCCTCGACTTCCGTGGGGCTGACGCGGTAGCCCGAGGTCTTGATCATCTCGTCGCGCCGGCCGATGAAGTACAGGAATCCGTCGGCGTCCTTGCGCACAGTGTCGCCGGACCACACCGCGACTTCCGTCAGCACGAGGCCCGGGTCCTGTCCCGGCACCGGCTTGAAGCGCTCCGCGGTCTTCTGCGGATCGTTCCAGTAGCCGAGCGCGACGAGTGCGCCGCGATGCACGAGCTCGCCCGGTTCGTCCGGTCCGCACATGCTGCCGTCGGGGCGCACCACCAGGATCTCGGCGTTCGGGATCGCCTTGCCGATCGAGTCTGGTCGGCGGTCGACCTCATCGGGCGGCAGGTAGGTGGAGCGGAACGCCTCGGTGAGGCCGTACATCAGGAAGGGCTTTGCCTTCGGCAGCGCTGCCCGCAACCGCTCGAGCGTCGCACGCGGCATCGCGCCGCCGGAGTTGGTGATGTAGCGCAGGCTCTCGCGGGCCTCCGCCGGCCACGTCTGCTCGGCGAGCTGGATCCACAACGGCGGCACGCCGGCGAGACCGGTGATGCGCTCGCTTCGCTGCCATGGTGATGACGTCGCGCGGCAACAGGTAATCCATCAGCACGACGCTGGCGCCCGACGAGGAAGGCGGTCGACAGCTGGCTGAAGCCGTAGTCGAAGCTGAAGGGCAACACGGCGAGCAGTCGATCCTCGGGCACGTTGCTCGAGATATTCGGCGACGCTCTTCGCCCCGGTCACCATGTTCCGATGCGACAGCACCACGCCCTTGGGCTTCCCGGTGCTGCCGGACGTATAGAGGATCGCGGCCATGTCGTCGTCGATGACGCGGTGCGCGGGTGCCGCGGTGCATCCAGCAGCTCCTGCCACGCCACGAGCGTCTTGCCCGCGGCTGGCGCGGGCAGCTTGCCGTCGACGATCACGACGGACTGCAGCGCGGGGAAGTCGGCGAGGAGCGGCCTGAGCTCCTCCAGGCGCTCCGCCGAGGTGACCAGGATGCGCACGCTGCAGTCGCGCAGGATGTGCGCGACCTGTTCGGCCTTGAGCAGCATGTTCACGGGCACGAACACGCCGCCGGCGAGGCTCGCGCCGAAGAAGGTCGCGACCGTCTCGAACTGCTTGGGCAGATACACCGCGACGCGCTCGGCCCGTTGCAGGCCCAGGTTCAGCAACCCATGCGCCGCGTGTTCGACGGTCTGAGCGAGTTCGGCGTAGGAGAGCGCGCGGCCCTTGAAACGCAGGGCAGTCGCCTCCGCGCGGCGCGCGGCGGTGGTGAGGATCAATTCCGGCAGCAGCGAATACATGGGTCCACGTCGATCCTGCGATGGGCGATCGCGCCGGGATCCCGCGGATCGGCCGGGCGGTGCGGTGTTGCCGCTCTTGTTCGTTGCAAGCGCAAGGCTCTCCTATCTAACGGAAAGGCCGCGACAACGCCAGTGCGCGCGTTGCTCAGTGTGATGCGCATCCAATAGACTCGCCGGGTGGCCTTGCCATACTGCGCCGTGCCGTCTGCGACGCCTGCCGCGGCGGGCAGGTGAGAACAAGCAGCAGAATTCCGCCCCGCCACAGCTTCCCGGAGCCCTGATGAGCAGCGATTCGCGCCCCCTCGTGACCGTGGTGCTTCCCGCCTACAACGAGGCCGCCATCCTCGAAGACAACCTGGCCGTGATACAGGCCTACCTGCGCACCCAGGAGGATCGCTACCGCTTCGAAGTGCTCATCATCAATGACGGCAGCGCCGATGCCACCGGCCGGATCGCGGAGGCGCAGTCCACGCGCTACGACAACGTGCGCGTCATCCACCACCCCGCCAACCTCGGGCTGGGCAGGGGATTCAAGACCGGCTTCCTGCATTCGCGCGGCGACTACGTCACGATCCTCGACATCGACCTGAGTTACGCCCCCGAACACATCGGCGCGCTGCTCGAGCGCATTCGCGCGACCAAGGCGCAGCTCGTGCTCGCTTCGCCGTACATGGCGGATGGCAGGATCTCGAACGTGCCGTGGCTGCGCCGCACGCTCAGCATCTGGGCCAATCGCTTCCTGTCGTTCTTCGCGCACGGCAACCTGTCCACGCTCACCTGCATGGTGCGCGTATACGAGGGCGAGTTTGCGCGTTCTTTCGTGCTGCGCTCGGTGGGTATGGAGGTCATGCCCGAATCGATCTACAAGACGATGATCCTGCGCGGGCGCATCGAGCAGATTCCCGCCCATCTCGATTGGAGCCGCCAGATGGCGGCCCCCAAGCGCCGCTCGAGCATGCGCATCGCGCGCCACATTTTCGCCACCGTGCTGCAGGGCTTCATCTTCCGCCCGTTCATGTTCTTCATCCTGCCGGGCCTGCTGCTGCTCGTCTTCTCCCTGTGGACCAACTTCTGGATGGTCATCCATTTCATGGATGCCTACGCGTCCCTGGGCGAGGTCGTGGGCGACAAGGCGTCGGCCGCGGTTGCCCTGGCCTACCAGCAGTCTCCGCACACCTTCATCGTGGGCCTGCTCTCGCTGATGCTGGCCATCCAGCTCATCAGCCTGGGGGTCCTGGCCATGCAGTCGAAAAGCTACTACGAGGAGGTCTTTTTCCTCGGTACGAGCATCAAGCGCGCCGTGGAAGGGCGCCCGGACATACCCCCCTCGCAGCCCCCGCCGAGTTAACATTCCGCGGGGCCGGGACGGCCCCGGGAAGCGGTCCGGCGACCATTCCTGTGTGAACTGAAGCACTCCGGGGGTGAGTCGTGGCCCGTATACTGCGCGCCAAATTCCAGAACAAATTCAATCTACTGGTGCACTGCGGAAGGTAAGCGGGCCGGCATCGTCCTCGGACGATGCAGCCGCGGCAGCCAAGCCAGAACCTGGAATCATAAAGAAGGGAAACGCAATGACCACGCCGCAGCGTAAGTTCCTGATCACGGGTGTCGCCGGCTTCCTGGGCTCGAACCTGGCGCAGCGCGTGCTGGCCGACGGCCACGAAATCGTCGGTGTCGACAACCTCTCCATGGGCCGAATCGAGAACCTGAGCGAGGCGCTCAAGAACCGCAACTTCCGCTTCCTGCAGCGCGACGTCGTGGAAGCCGCCACCTTCGCCGACCTGCCCACCGACTTCGACGTCGTCGTGCACCTGGCGGCATTCAAGATCCCGCGCTACGGCAAGGCGATCGACACGCTCAAGATCAACTACCAGGGTACCGAGTCGGTGCTCGAGTTCAGCCGGCGCCTGAACTGCAAGGCGGTGCTCGCCTCGACTTCCGATGTTTACGGCCGCAACCCGCAGCTGCCCTTCAGCGAGGAACGCACCGATCACGTGATTGGTTCGTCCAAGTCGCCGCGCTGGGCCTATGCGGTGTCGAAGCTTTTCGACGAGCACCTGGCGCTCGCCTACCAGGATGCGTATGGATTCCCCGTCGTGTTGCTGCGCTTCTTCGGTTCCTACGGGCCCAACCAGAACACCACCTGGTGGGGTGGGCCGCAATCGGTGTTCATCGACTGCGTGCTGAACGACAAGCCGATCCCGATTCACGGCGATGGCCAGCAGACGCGCAGTTTCACCTACGTGAGCGATACGGTGGAGGGCATCTACCAGTCGATGCTGCGCGCGGAAGCGAACGGCGAGATCATCAACATCGGCAACACCGAGGAGATCACCATCCTCGAGCTCGCCCGGCGCATCCACCGTTTGAGCGGCAAGAGTGGCGAGCCGAACATCCAGTTCATCCCGTACGAGTCCTTCACGGGCAAGAAGTACGAGGATGTGATGCGGCGCGTGCCGGACGTCAGGCTGTGCGCGCAGCTCCTCGGCGTGCGAGCCCAGGTAGGCATCGACGAGGGCCTCAAGCGCACCATCGAGTGGCAGCGCGGCTTCGACGCAGCTTCGCAGCGACAGAGCGCCTGATGCGGATTGGGATCATCGGTGGCGGTCTGATGGGCCTGGCGCTCGCGCAGCGCCTCGGCGCATCCGCGCACGCGGTGACGGTCTTCGAGCGCGCCCAGCAGGTCGGCGGACTCGCCACGTGGCAGGACTTCGGCCGCTTCGTCTGGGACCGCTTCTACCACGTGATACTGCCTTCGGATTCGCCGCTGATCCGCTTCGTGAGCGACATCGGCCTGGGCGATGAGCTGCGCTGGGCGGCGACCAGGACCGGTTACTACGTCGATCACCAGTTCTACGGCCTGTCGAACAACGCGGAATTTCTCAAGTTCCCGCCGTTGTCGCTGTGGAGCAAGTTTCGTCTCGCGCTGACGATCCTGTATTGCGCGCGCATCCGCGACTGGCGCCGTCTCGAAAAGGTCAAGGTCGAGGATTGGCTGATCCGCACCTCGGGTCGCGCCACGTTCGAGAAGTTCTGGCAGCCGCTGCTGCTCGCCAAGCTGGGCGAAAACTACCGGCGCGTATCGGCTGTGTTCATCTGGTCGTACATCAAGCGGCTGTTTTCAGCGCGCGAGGGTTCGGCGAAGAAGGAACACCTGGGCCACGTGCGTGGCGGGTACAAGACCGTGTTCGAGCGCCTGCAAAGTCTGATCGGCGCGCAGGGCGGCAATATCCGTCTCGGCGTGGAGGTCGAGCGCGTGAGCGCCGGCCCGGGCGGCGGCATGCGCGTGCGGGTCGACGGCCGGGATGAAGGCTTCGACAAGGTGATCTTCACCGGCCCGGTCAGCGTGCTGCGCCAGGTGGCGGATCAGGATCTGGTCGCGATGAACGAAAGTGGCCGCGACGTCGAATACCTGGGCGTGATCTGCATGATCCTCGCCACGCACAAGCCCATCACGCCGTACTACATCCTCAACATCGGCGATGAGCGCATTCCCTTCACCGGCGTGATCGGCATGAGCACCATCGTGGACCCGGCGGAAACCGGTGGATTGCACGTGACCTATCTTCCCAAGTACGTGTTGTCCGATAACCCGCTGCTGCGCGCTCCCGATGCCGAGATCCGCGAGCGCTTTCTCGCCGGACTGCGCGAGATGTACCCGGACCTGCAACAGGCGGACATCGAGAGCATTCACATTCACCGCGCCGTCAAGGTGCAACCGCTGCAGGTGATCGACTATTCCACCATCGTGCCGCAGCCGCGCACCCGGCACGCGGATTTCTACGTGCTGAACACCGCGCAGTTCGTCAACAACACGCTCAACAACAACGAAGTGATCCGCACGGTCAACGGATTTTTCGACGACTACGGGTCGCACTTCGAGAGCCGCGTCGCCGCGCCCAACGGCACCGCGCGTCCCACGCCCGCTTATCACTGAGAGCCGAGCACCACATGCCCGACTATTCCGCGCACCCGAGCGCTGTCATCGATGAACCGTGCCGCATCGGCAAGGGCACGAAGATCTGGCACTTCAGCCACGTCATGAAGGACTGCGAGATCGGCGAGCGCTGCAACATCGGCCAGAACGTGGTCATTTCCCCGCAATGCCGCGTCGGCAACAACGTCAAGATCCAGAACAACGTCTCGATCTACACCGGCGTGATCCTCGAGGACGACGTGTTCTGCGGTCCTTCGATGGTGTTCACCAACGTCATCAATCCGCGCAGTCACATCGAGCGCAAGGCCGAGTACCAGCGCACGCTGGTGCGCCGGGGCGCGACCATCGGAGCGAACGCCACCATCGTGTGCGGCATCACGCTCGGTGCGTATTGTTTCGTGGGCGCGGGAGCGGTGGTCACGCGCGACGTGCCGGACTATGCCGTGGTGTACGGCAACCCGGCGCGACTGCGAGGATGGGCATGTTATTGTGGCGTGGCGCTCGAGCTGGGCGTCGGTGCTGGGGAGTCAGACGGCACTTGCGGCGCCTGCGGTCGCACGTACCACCGCGACGGCCAGACCGTACACGAGATCACCAGGACCTGAGCGAATGCGACGGGAGACGGAGCGAAACCGATGAACGCCAATCTACAGACCACCCGCCGGATGGAAGTGCCGCTGCTCGACCTGAAGGCGCAGTACCAGACGCTCAGGGCCGAGATCATGCCGCTGATCGAGAAGATCTGCGCCAGCCAGCAGTTCATTCTCGGTCCCTACGTCAAGGAGCTCGAGCAACGCATCGCGGCCTACAGCCAGGCGGCGCATGGCATCGGCCTCTCGTCCGGCACGGACGCATTGCTGATCGCGCTGATGGCGCTCGACATCGGGCAGGGCGACGAGGTGCTCACCACGCCGTACACCTTCTTCGCGACTGGCGGCACCGTGGCACGCGTCGGCGCGCGCCCCATCTACGTGGATATCGACCCCGGCACGTTCAATATTTCGCCGCGCTGCGTGCAGGAATTCATCGACCAGCAGTGCGAGTTTCGCGACGGGCGACTCATGCGACGTGGCGGCGGACACATCAAGGCAATCATGCCGGTGCACCTGTACGGGCAGGTCGCCGACATGAAGCCCCTGATGGAGATTGCGCGCCGCTACAACCTCAGAATGATCGAGGATGCCGCGCAGGCGATCGGCTCGGAGTACGGCGACCAGCGTCGCGCCGGCACGATCGGCGACATTGGCTGCTTCTCGTTCTTCCCCTCCAAGAATCTCGGTGCCTTCGGTGATGCGGGGCTCTGTACCGCGAACGATGACGAGCTGGCAGAGAAACTGCGCGTGCTACGCGTGCATGGTGGCAAGCCCAAGTACTTTCACGCGCTGATCGGCGGCAACTTCCGCATCGACGAGCTGCAGGCGGCGGTGCTGTGCGTGAAGCTCAATCACCTGGATGCCTGGAGCGAGGCACGGCAACGCAACGCCCGGGTTTACGACGCGGCGTTTGCGCGCGCCGGGCTCACGGACCGCGTGCGCACGCCGCTCGCCATGCCCGGCTACCGCCACATCTACAACCAGTACGTGATACGCGTTGCCGAGCGCGATCGACTCAAGACTCACCTGGCCACCCATGGCATCGGCACCGAGATCTACTACCCGGTGCCGCTGCATCTGCAGAAATGCTTTGCGTACCTCGGCGGCAAGGAAGGCGACTGCCCGGAGAGCGAGCGCGCGGCGCGCGAGACGCTGGCAGTGCCGATCTATCCGGAGCTCGCACCGGAGCAGCTGCAGTACGTGGTCGACACGATCGCGCAGTTCTATTCATGACGGGCGGCGCGTGACCGGGCTCGAGACAGCGCCACTGCGCCCTACCGCCTGACATGCGCACCGTCAGCATCGTGGGCGCGCGGCCACAGTTCGTGAAGCTGGCCCCCGTGTGCCGGGCGCTTGCGCGTCACAACGCCGACGGCGGCCCGCAGATCGATGACCTGATCGTGCATACGGGTCAGCACTACGATCCGGGCATGTCGGACGTGTTTTTCGAGGAGCTCGGCATTCCACGCGCCGGTGTCGACCTGGGCGTGGGTTCCGGTTCGCACGGCGCGCAGACCGCCCGCATGCTCGAAGGCATCGAGCGGCTGCTGATCGAGCGCCGGCCCGACGCGGTCGTGGTGTACGGCGACACGAACTCAACCGTGGCGGGTGCTCTGGCCGCGGCCAAGCTGCACATCCGCAGCGTGCACGTCGAGGCCGGCCTGCGCAGTTTCAACCGCGCCATGCCCGAGGAGATCAATCGCATCGCGACCGATCACATCTCCGACCTGCTGCTGGCGCCGACCCCGACGGCGATGCGCAACCTGGCCGAGGAACGCCTCGCGCCGCGCAGCGTGTACACCGGGGACGTGATGTACGACGCGGTGCTGCACGCGCGCGAGCGCGCGCATGCACGCTCGCAGATTCTGGAGCGGCTGGGGTTGTCGACCCACGGCTACGGCGTCGCCACGCTGCATCGCGCAGAAAACACCACCGCCGCAACAATTGCGCGGCATCCTCGACGTTCTCAACGCCGTCGCTGAGCATCACCTGCCGCTGGTGTTCCCGGTGCACCCGCGCACCGCGAAAGTGCGGCGGGAAGAGCTCGCCGACTGGGCGCCGCATGCGCGGCTCAAGTGGGTCGAGCCGCTCGGTTATCTCGACATGGTGCGCCTCGTGGACGGCGCGCGGCTGGTGCTGACCGATTCGGGCGGCCTGCAGAAGGAAGCGTTTTTCCTCGGATGCCCGTGCGTGACGCTGCGTAGCGAAACGGAATGGGTGGAGACGGTCGAGGCGGGCGGCAATGTGGTGGCCGGCACCGATCGCGACGAGGTGATGAAAGCGGTAACCGGGTGGCTGGCGCAGGCGCCGCGGCCGGATATCGCCGCGAGCGCCCAACCGTTTGGCGACGGGCGGGCGGCTGAGGCGATCGTCGCGGCCCTGAGCGCGGCGAACGGTGCAGGTCGCTGAGGCGGCGACGTGCTGGAGCGACGGCAAAACAGCAGGCGACAGGCGGGCAAGGACCGAAGAGAGGAAAGAGCGAACATGGTTGAAGTGGCAGTGGTGGGCATCGGTGGCTGGGGCAAGAACCTGGCACGCAACTATTCGCAGCTTCCGGACGCGAACCTGCGCTACGTGTGCGACCTGGACCAGGCGAAGCTCGACCAGGCGGCGCGGCAGTATCCCGGCAGCAAGCTCACCCGCAGCTTCGATGAGCTGCTTGCGGACCCGGACCTGCAGGCGATCGTGATCGCCACCACGGCACCCGGTCACTTCCCGCTTGCCAAGCGCGCCCTCGAGGCCGGCAAGGACGTGTATGTCGAGAAGCCGCTGGTGCTGGACGTGGGGCACGCCGAGCAGCTGATCAAGATCGCGAAGGAGCACAAGCGCATCCTGATGGTCGGCCACCTGCTCGAATACCACCCGGTCGTCAACCGGCTCAAGGACATGATCAAGAACGGCGAGTTCGGACAGGTCTATTACGTGTATGCGCAGCGGCTGAACCTCGGCACGGTGCGCGGCGACGAGAACGCGCTGTGGAACTTCGCTCCGCACGACATCTCCTCGATCCTCTACATGCTCGGACAGGAGCCCACCGACGTCTCGGCGCGCGGCCAGTGCTACCTGCAGAAGGACATCGAGGACGTGGTGTTCCTGAGCCTCAATTTCGCCAACAAGGCGATGGCGCACATCCAGGTGAGCTGGCTCGATCCGCACAAGACCCGCAAGATCACTATCGTTGGAAGCCGCAAGATGGCGGTGTTCGACGACCTCGAAGCCAACGAGAAGCTGCGCATCTACGACAAGGGCGCGCAGATCAGCACCGACTACGACAGTTTCGCCGAGTATGTGGGACTGCGCTTCGGCGACATCCTGGTGCCCTACATCAAGGTGACGCGAGCCGCTGCGGCTCGAATGCCTGCATTTCCTGGAATGCGTGCGCACGCGCCGCCAGCCCGTGAGCGACGGCCATGACGGCCTGCGCGTGGTCAAGGTGCTGGACGCCGCGCAGCGCTCGCTCAAGTCGAACGGCGAGCCGGTCAAGATCGCGCCCTTGAGCGCCTAGGCATCCACATGACCCATCGCAACTGCGCCAGCCTGTCGCTGGACCTCGACAACCAGTGGTCCTACATGAAGACCCACGGCGACCCGGCGTGGCGGGAGTTCCCGTCTTACCTCGATCTCGCGGTACCGCGGATCCTGGAGTTCCTGAAGGCGCGCGGGCTCACGATCTCGTTTTTCATCGTCGGCCAGGATGCCGCGCTCGAACGCAATCGCGCGCCGCTGCGTGCGCTGGCCGACGCGGGCCACGAGATCGGCAATCACAGCTTCAACCACGAACCGTGGCTGCATCTTTACAGCGAGGAGCAGCTCGATGCCGAGCTGGCGAAGGCGGAGCATCACATCGAGGACGCCACCGGCGTGCGACCGGTCGGATTTCGGGGTCCCGGATTCAGCCTGTCGAATACGACACTCAAGGTGCTCGCGCGGCGCGGCTATCTCTACGATGCGACAGTGTTCCCGAACCTGCTCAACCCGCTCGCACGCGCGTATTTCTTCGCGACCAGCAATCTGAGCAAGGAGGAAAAGGAGCGGCGCAAGGCGCTCTTCGGCACGTGGTCGGATGCGCTCAAGCCCCTCAAGCCCTATCGCTGGGAGCTCGACGGGCGCCAGTTGCTCGAGATCCCGGTCACGACCATGCCCTTTTTCAAGGTGCCGATTCACCTGAGCTATATCCTCTACCTCAGCAAGTTTTCGCGTCCCCTGGCGCGGCTGTATTTCCGCTTCGCGATGGCGATGTGCGAGCTCACGGGCACGCAACCTTCGATCCTGCTGCACCCGCTGGATTTTCTCGGCCGCGAGGACGTGAAGGCGCTCGCTTTCTTTCCGGGGATGGACCTGCCGCGCGACGCCAAGATCGCGCTGGTGGCCGAGGCGCTGGACCTGATGGCCGACAAGTTCGAGCTGCTCACCATGCGTGGCCACGCCGAGCGGCTGGAGCAGTCCTCGCAGCTCAAAGTCATGCATCCCGAACCGGAAGCGGCTTGAGCGAACCAGCAACGACCGGGCGTGGCCGCGGCAGCCAACTGGAGCAGAGCAATGAGTGACGACGTGGTGCAGACGATCATCGCAGCGACTCGCGAGCTCGCCGCCGAGCAGGGCATCGAGATCGACCGCCCGCTCGATGCCAACACGCGGCTATTCGGCGAGGGTGGGCTGCTCGATTCGATGGCGCTCGTGTCGCTCGTCATTGCAGTCGAGCAGACGCTCGAAGAGACGCACAACGTTGCGGTGGCGCTGGCGGATGAGAAAGCGCTCTCGCAACGATCGAGCCCCTACCGCACCATCGGCACGCTGGCCGCCTACGCCGCGCAGGAGCTCGCGGCGCGCCGCAAGAGCGGCTGAGTCATGGGTGAACCGGTCACGCTGATCACCGGCACCCGCAAGGGCATCGGCCGGCACCTCGCCGAGCGCTATCTGGCGCAGGGCCATCGCGTGATCGGCTGCAGCCGCGAGGCGACCGACCTGACGCACGAGCGCTACCGGCACGTCACCACCGACGTCGTTGACGAGCCACGCGTGAAAGCGTTGTTCGCGGGCATTCGCCGCGACCACGGCCGGCTCGATCACCTGATCAACAACGCCGGCATTGCCTCGATGAATCACTCGTTGCTCACCCCTGTCGAAACCGTGCGGCGCGTGATGGATACGAATCTCACCGGGGCGTTCCTGTTTGCGCGCGAGGCCGCCAAGGTGATGCAGCGCGCGAAGTATGGCCGCATCGTCAACTTCACTACCGTGGCGGTGCCGCTGAATCTCGAGGGCGAGGCGGCCTATGTCGCTTCCAAGGCAGCGGTCGAGGCGCTCACGCGCGTCATGGCACGCGAGCTGGCGGACTTCGGCATCACGGTCAATGCGGTGGGGCCGATGCCGATCCAGACGGACCTGATCCGGGCGGTGCCACCGGACAAGATCGCCGGGCTGGTGGCTCGCCAGGCGATCAAGCGGCTCGGTGCGTTCGAGGATGTCGCCAACGTGGTCGACTTCTTCCTCAGCCGCGCCAGCGGCTTCGTGACCGGGCAGGTCCTGTACCTCGGGGGCGTGTAGTGCACGTCGACTTCCTCATCGAACGCTTCCGCAAGGCGAGCGAGTCCCCGGCGATCGTGTGGCGCAATGCCGTGACCGACTACGGCTGGCTCGCGGCCGAGTGCGAGCGCCTGGGCGCGGAGCTGCAGGAGCGCGGCGTACCGCGCGGCGCGGTCGTGAGCGTGGAGGCTGATTTCTCGCCGCGCGCGGTGGCGCTGCTGCTCGCGCTCATCGAGCGCGGCGCAATCATCGTGCCGCTCACGAGCTCGGTGGAGGAGAAGAAGCCCGAGTTTCGCGAGATCGCCGAAGTCGAGTGCGTGATCTCGATCGATGCCGAGGACCGGCTGCAGATCGCCACGACGGGCGCCAGCGCGCAGCACGAGTTGCTGCGCAAGCTCAAGACACTGGGGCATCCCGGCCTGATCCTGTTCTCCTCCGGGCTCGACCGGCAAGAGCAAGGCGGCGCTGCACGACATCGTCCCGATGCTCGAGAAGTTCAAGGTGCCGCGCCACACGCTGCGCACGATCACCTTCCTGCTGTTCGATCACATCGGCGGCTTCAATACACTCCTCTATAACCTCTCGAACACGGGCTGCGTCGTCACCGTGGCGGACCGGCGGCCCGAGACCATCTGCCGTGCCGTGCAGGCGCACCGCGTCGAGCTGCTGCCGACGTCGCCGACGTTCCTCAACCTGCTGCTGATCAGCGAAGCCTTCCGTGCGTACGACCTGTCGAGCCTCAAGATGGTGACCTACGGCACCGAGGTCATGCCGGAGTCCACGCTCAGGCGCTTCCATGCGGCGTTTCCCGCGGTCAAGCTCCTGCAGACCTACGGACTCTCCGAGGTCGGAATTCTGCGTTCGAAATCGAAGTCCTCGGACTCGCTGTGGGTGAAGGTCGGCGGCGAGGGTTTCGAGACGCGCGTGGTCGACGGCATGCTCGAGATCAAGGCGAAATCCGCGATGCTGGGCTACCTCAATCACCCGAGCCCGTTCACCGCCGACGGCTGGTTCAAGACCGGCGATGCGGTCGAAGTCGACGGCGAGTACCTGCGCATCCTCGGCCGCAAGTCGGAGCTCATCAACGTCGGTGGCGAGAAGGTCTATCCGGCCGAAGTCGAAAGCGTCCTGCAGCTCATGGACGGGGTGGAAGACGTGGCCGTCACCGGACAGCCCCACCCAATGACCGGGCAGATCGTTTTCGCGCGCGTCAAGGTCACGAGCGGCGAGTCGCTCGCGCAGTTTCGCGTGCGCATGCGCCAGTTCTGCCAGGACAAGCTGCCGCGCTACGCGGTGCCGCAGAAGGTGGAGCTGGTCGAGGAGTCCCTGCACGGCGAGCGCTTCAAGAAGATGCGGCGCGTATGAACGCTGCCGCACAAGCAGGGAGCAGCGCCGTCTCGGTCAGACTCGAGTTGACCGATGTCCTGCCAAACGACGAGCCAGGACTGGACGCCGTCGCCGAGCTGCACATGGAGCTGCTCGACTACGGGCCCATGGCCGGCCTCGGCGGCCGCTTCGTACGCGAGGTGTGCTACCGCGCCCATATGAATGAGGGCGTGCTGCGCGTGCTGCTCGCACGGGTCGATGGGACTCCCGCCGGTTTCGTGGCAGTCACTCCCTACTCGCTGAGCTTTCATCGCAGCGGGCTGCGCAAGCACGCACCACTCGCCGCCTGGGAGACGCTGCGCTCGATCGCTTCGCGGCCCAGCAGGCTGCCGAAGCTGCTGCGCGCGCTGCGTGTGCTCGGCTCCCGTCGTCACGAGATCGAGCGCGCGGAAGAAGAGCTCGGCGAAGTGGTCTGCATCGCGGTGCGGCCGCAATTCCTGAGCAACCGGTTTCAGCGCGAGAGCGGTCTGCGACTCAGCCAGCTCCTGGTCAAGCGCTCGGCCGAGTATCTGCGCCGCGCCGGCATCGAGGACATGCGCATGCTGGTGGATGCCGACAACCGGCCCGTGCTGATGCTGTATCACCTGATGGGCGCCCACTTCAAAAGCTACGCTCTCGGCGGCGAGCCGATGACCGAAGTGTGGTTCGACCTGCGCAACGGTCAGCTGGCGAGCGATCCGGCAATGCCCGCTGCCTGGCGGGCGCCCGCCGCCGCTGGAAGCGATGGCGCTGACTGGCGGGCGTACTGGGAAAAGATCGAGGACCGGCAGCAGGTCTTTCGCGCCGAGGCACGCGACCACATCGCACGACTGCGCCGCCTCCTGCCGCTCGACCCGCAGACGCGCACGCTCGACTTTGGGTGCGGATTCGGCTTTGCCGCCGAGCAGCTCGCACCGCATGTCGGCAGCGTGACGCTCTGGGACGGGGCCGCCAATGTGCGTCGGCGCGCTCGGGCGCGCATTGCCTGGCTGGCAAACGTCGAGATGGTGGATCTCTCGGATCCGGACACCGCCCAGTCCTCAGCCTACGATCTCATCACCGTGCACAGCGTGGTGCAGTACATGTCAGAAGCGGAGTTGCTGGCCTGGTTGCGGCGCTGGCGCCAGATGCTCAAACCCACTGGCCGGCTGGTGCTCTCTGACCTGATTCAACCAGGTACGAGCGCGGTGCGCGAGCTCCTGGACTACCTGCGTTTCTCCGCGCGGGAAGGGTTCTTCGGCGATGCCCTGATCGGGGGCCTGCGCGAGTTCGGCAGCTACTTTGGCGCACGCAGCTCGCGCCCGCTCATGCAGGTCGACGAAGCCCGGCTCAACCAGTGGGCCGCGCAGGCCGGCCTGCGAGTCGAATGGCTCGCGCAGAATCTCAGTTATCGTCGCTTCCGTCGTGCAGCCGTGCTGCGTCCGGCCGGTTGAGCGCCGTGAGCGAGACCGAGCGCACCACCGCGGCGTATTCCGAAGCGCGCTATCTGCAGTTCAGCGCCGGGCCTGCGGTGCGCCTGACGATGACGCTGCTTGGCATCCTGATGTGGCCGGTGGCGTTGCCGCTCGCGCTCCTGTCACGGCTCTCCGACATCGTGTTTCGCAGCTGCTCCGAGCTCCTCGCGCTCGTGCCGTATTTCCCCGGCGTGATCCTGCGCTACGAGTTCTATCGTTTCGCGCTGCGCGCCTGTGGCCGCAACGTCATGGTCGAAGGCGGCGTGATCTTCATCTATCGCGATGTCGTCGTGGGCAGTGACGTGCTGATCGGGCGCTACAGCATCGTGCACCACTGCGACATCGGCGATCACACCCTGATCGGGGAGCGCTGCACGCTCCTGAGCGGCTCGCGCCAGCATCGACATGTGCGCATCGATGTGCCGATGTCGCACCAGGGTGGAGAAAAGCGGCGTATCACGCTCGCAGGCGACTGCTGGATCGGCAGCCACGCGGTGGTCATGAACGACGTCGGGCGAGGCGCCGTGGTCGCGGCCGGGGCGGTCGTCAAGGATCCGGTGGCCGAGCTTACGATCGTCGGTGGCGTGCCGGCCCGCGAGCTCGGCAAGCGGCAAGTGAGCTAAAAGTTACGGTCCGAAGTCGACGCGGCTGAAGTTATCGAAGCTGTAGGCGTCTTCGACGTAGCCCGTGAACCCGACGGCACCTGGAGTGGCGATACGCTGGGCGGCCGTATCGGTACCCGTCACCGTCCCCAGCACCGTCCAGGTGCCCCCGCCCGTGAGCTGCTCGATGGTTCCCGTCACCGTCACGGTCGTCGTGCCGACCGTGCTCAGGCGCATCCGGTAGGTCTGCCCGTTCACCAGCGGCGTGCTCAGGTTGAACTGTCCGAGACGCGTCTCGTAGTTGCCGTCTGCGAGTTGCCGCGCGATCACGGCCAACGTGTTGCTCGAGTCCATGAACAGCATGTAGCCCTGGAAGCCGTTGTTGGTGCCGGCCGTGGCCTGCTGGATGCGGGTGAGGAGCGAGGGGTAGCCGAGGGGTGAAGCCTCGGGGCGGAACTCCATCAGCGCCTCGACGTCACGCCGGTCCTCGCCGATGGGCCGGTACACGATGTTGTTGCGATAGTCGCCGCTCGCCGTGACCAGCTTGTCGGCGCGATTGCCGGCGATACGGAAGGCATTCGCATTCTTCTCGATCCAGCCGTTGCCGAGCGCGGCCGCGTCCGCGCGGTCGAAGTTGTCGCTGAACGTCGTCGTCCCCGAAGGCGAGGTGACGTTGAAGGGACGGCTCGCTGACTCCGCGGAGCCCGGGTTGATCACGGTGACCGCGGCGGTGCCCGAGGAGGCGATGTCGCTCGCGTTGATCGACGCGCGGACCTGCGTGGAGGAAAGGAAGGTGGTGGTGCGCGCCGATCCGTTCCAGCGCACCGTCGCGCCCGACTGGAAGCCGCTGCCGTTCACCGTCAGCTGGAAGGCGGCGCCGCCCGATGCCGCGGAGCTCGGGCTGAGGCTGCTCAGCGTGGGCGCCGGCGCGAGCGGCGCGAGGTCGCGCACGTAGAAGTTGTCGTAGACGTCCGTGCGGTTGACCCACTTCGCCAGGCCGCTCACGCCCGGGTTGGTGATCGGCGACGGCATGGTCGGATTCGGACCGTCGCAATAGATGTTGGGGTCGACCTGCGTGCTCGACGTATGGTTGACCGAGCCTTGCGCGATCTGCGCCCAGCTGCCGTTCGAGTACTGGTCGACTGCGCCCCACAACACCACCGGCGCCGTGCCGGAGATGCGGAAGCGCAGCCGGTAGCGTTCACCCACCACCAGCGTCGAGGGCAGGGGCAGGGGTGCGATGTAGCACTCGTTGCGCGCCCCGATCTGCGGCGCGGAGGTGATCGCGAACATGGCGCGCGACGGATTCTGCACGCTGTCGTCGATGAAGAAAATGTAGCTGTCGAGCGTCCACCCGAACGCCACCGTGCTCATCTGCACGCGGCCGTGCAGCTGCGGGTAGTTGGCGTCCGTGAGGATCACCTGGCTCGTCAGGCGCGTGAACTCGACCGACGCTTCGCTGTCGAGCCGCTGCTCGCTCGCCGGTCGGTACATGATGTCCTGCGTGAAGCCGCCCGAGGTGTCGATGCTCGGTACTTCGCCGTTCACGATCGAGAACGCGTCCGGATTCTTTTCCGTCCAGTTGTTGCCGACGTTGATGCTGTTCGAGCGGTTGAAGTGATCGTAGGTGTAGGTGATTGCGCCATCCTGCACGAAGAACGTTAGCGGCGCGGAGCGCCCGCCGCCGGGGGCAGGCGACACCACGCTGACGGTCGGCAGGCTGCCGGTGGCGACGTCCGCGGGATTGATGCTGGCGCGCAGCTCGTTCGCCGAGATCACGGTGGTGCTGCGCGCAGTGCCGTTCCAGTGCACGACCGACGTGGACACGAAGCTCGAGCCCAGCACGGTGAGCGTGAAGGCGCTCCCGCCTGTCGGCCACGAAGTCGGCGAGGTCGAGTTCAGCACCGGCATCGGGTTCGTGGTTTGCGCCGTGCTGACCGTGAAGGTGAGATTGCCCGACGTGCCGCCGCCCGGCGTCGGATTGAACACCGTCACGGTGCGCGTGCCCTGCGAGGCGATGTCGGCCGCGGCGATCGCCGCGGTGAGCTGCGACGCCGACACGAAAGTCGTCGTGCGGTTGGAGCCGTTCCAGCGCACCACCGAAGTCGCGACGAAGTTCGTACCGTTCACTGTCAGCGTGAGCGCCGGGCCGCCGGCCGGAGTCGAGGACGGCACGAGCGAGGTGGCTGTCGGCACCGGGTTGCTGGCCGCGTTCACCGTGAAAGTAAGATTGCCCGAGGTGCCACCGCCCGGTGCGGGGTTGAATACCGTCACCGTGCTGGTGCCCTGCGCGACCACGTCGGCGGCGGTGATCGCAGCGGTGAGCTGCGAGCCGCTCACGAACGTGGTCGTGCGGGCATTGCCGTTCCATCTCACGACGGAACCGTTGATGAAGTTCGAGCCGTTGACAGTAAGGTTGAAGGCTGCGCTCCCGGCTGCCACGGAGCTCGGCGCGAGGTTGCTGGCGACGGGCACCGGGTTGTTGGTCGCCGAAGTGATCGAGAACGTGACCGCGTTCGAGGTCCCGCCGCCCGGGGCAGCGTTGAACACGGTGACGCTGGCATTTCCCGCAGTCGCAGTGTCGGCGGCGCTGATCGCAGCCTGCAGCTGCGTCGGGGAGATGAAGGTGGTGGTGCGGTTGGAGCCGTTCCAGCGCACCTGCGAGCCGCCGATGAAGTTGCTGCCGTTGACCGTGAGCGTGAGGGCGCCGGAGCCGGCCACCACGCTGCTCGGCGCGAGCGTTGTGAGGGCGGGGACCGGGTTGCTGCCAGAGCTGCCGAGGCCGGTGCGCGCGAAATTGTCGAATCTCGGGCTGAGCTCTGTGTAGCCGCCGAATCCGACGGTGCCCGCGGTACTGATACGGTTCGCATCCGTGTCGCTGAAGGGTGCCTGGCCGATGATCTGCCAGCTGGCGCCGTTCTGGCGCTCCACGAAGGCAGACAGCAGCACCGGGTTGGTGCCGGTTGCCTGCAGGCGCAGACGATAGCGATCCGTCGCATTCAGCGCCGGGCTCAGCGTGAGGGTTGCGAGCGGCTCGTCGTAGTTGGTGCCGCGTTGGCGCGCGAGGATCGCCTGCGTATTGCTGTTGTTGATATAGAGCAGGTACGCATCGAGCGTGGCCCCGCCCGCGATCGTGCCCGATTGGCCCCGCACGAAGACCTGCGGATAGCCGGGTGGCACTGTAGTGAACCGGATCTCGACGGCGGCCTCGACGTCGAGGACATCCTCGGACGAGGGCCGGTAGACCAGGTTGTCGCGATAGTCGAAACCAGTTGCGACGCGCGCCGCCTCGTTGCTCACCAGCTCAAACGCCGTCGCGGTCTTCTCGATCCAGCTGTTGCCGAGCGCCGCATTGTTGGCGCGATTGAAGTTGTCGACGAAGTCGCCCGCCAGGACGGGGTTGATCGTGAAGGTGCTGGCGGCCGAGACCGCGCCATCGGACACGCGCTGCACCGTGATGGCGGCGCTGCCCGCTGCGCTGACGTCCGCGGCGGTGATCGCGGCGGTGAGCTGCGTGGCGGACACGAACGCCGTGGTTCGATTGCTGCCGTTCCAGCGCACCACCGAGGTGCCGTTGTAGCCGGCGCCGTTGACGGTGAGTGTGAAGGCGGCCGCGCCCGCGGTGACGCTCGAGGGTGAAAGCAGGGTGATCGTCGGCGCCGGTGTCCCCGGATTGACCACCGTGAAGGTCTGCGCGGCGGAAGTGCCACCGCCGGGCGCCGGATTCAGGACGGTAATCGCGCGCGCCGCGGGCGTGGCGAGGTCGGCCGTAGTGATCGCGGCCTCCAGTTCGGACGGCGAGACGTAGGTGGTCGCGCGATTGGCGCCTTCCCAGCGAACGATCGAGTCGGTCGTGAAGCCGCTGCCGTACACGACGACGGTCAGACCGCTCTCGCCCGCGTTCGCCTGCGTGGGGGCAAGTGCCGCGGTCGTGGGTGCCGGGTTGGTCGTGCCGGCCGCACCGAGGTCGACGCGCGCGAAGTTGTCGAATGCGTAGGTGGCCTCGGTGTAACCCCCGAAGCCCACCGATCCCGCGGTCCCGAAGCGGTTCGCCGCTGCGTCGCTGGCGCTGCCCTGACCGATCTCCTCCCAGATCACGCCGTTGAGACGCTCGACATACCCATCCAGGAGCACCGGATTGGTTCCGCGCGCCGCGAGGCGCAGGCGGAAGCGGTCCGTGGTGTTGAGTGCGGTGGCCAGATTGAGGGTCGCCAGGGTGGTGAGAAATGCGGTGCCGTTCTGGCGGCCGAGAATCACCTGCGTGTTGCTGTTGTTGACGTACAGGACGTAGGCGTCGAGCGTGTCTGCGTTCGCGACCGTCGCGGTTTGCACGCGTACTGCGAGTTGCGCGTACCCGGGCGCGCCGGTGAACTGCACCTCGACGGCGGCCTCGACGTTGAGCACGTTCTCGCCGGCCGGGCGATACACGAGGTTGTCGCGATAGCCCGTGCCGACCGTCTGTTTGGCAGCGCGGTTGCCCGCGATGGTGAAAGCAGCGGCGTTCTTTTCGACCCAGCCGTTGCCCACGGCCGCGTCGTCGGGGCGGTCAAAGTTATCGGTCAGGTGAGCGAAAGCGGGTGTGCCGGCACCCACGAGCAGCAGCGCGATGAGCGCCATGCAAAACCGCCGAAACGCAGCGTGACCGCCACGGCCGTCAAGCTGTGCTGCGCGAACTCTCGCCATGTGTTTCCCGGGGCCTTGTTGGTGTAATGGCTGGCCTGATGAAGCAAGTTTCGGACCCGGCATAAGAACCGCAGCACAATCAACTTGTTATGACGCGTGAGGGATGCCTCGACGCGTGTGCTGTAAAGAAATCCGACATATGTCTGCGCTGGCGCGCACTCAGGCATCCGCCCCAGCGAGAACTGGGTCACACGCTCTCTGAGCTGCGTTCCAGGGGCTAGCGGGTTGGAGGAGCGGCGACGAGGGCCCGAAGTGTGCCCCCGAGCCGGTGCAGGGCGATGAGGCCGGCGATGATCAGCGAGCCGCAAACGAGCACGTGATAGAAGAGCGAAGCAGCGATCGCCGGGCCTGCCGCGACGCCGAAAGGCGCGAGACCGAGCGTGAAAGCCAGCTGGATGCTGCCGACATATCCGGGTCCGGAAGGCAGGCTCATGCCGATGATCGTTAGGCCCAGGACCGAACCGGCGGCAGCGAAGGGCAGGTCGAGTCCAAGCGCCGCGAAACTTGCTGCGATACATCCGGCCATCAACAACCATTGGGCGAGCGAAGACACGCCGAGCCACACGCATTTCGAAGGACTGCGCAGTGATGCCGCACCGGCCGCGCCACGGCGCAGTTGATCAAGCAGGATGACCCGCGCGCGTTCCGGCAAGGAAGCAGCCAGACGCGCCACGAGTTGCAGCGTTGGCTCGGTGTAGGCGACATAGATCACCAGGGCGACGAGCAGCACGAGACCGGCAGTGCCGAGCACCCAGCCGGCGCGCAGCAGGCCGTCCGGCAGCGGACCCCCCAGCAACAGCACCGCCGCCAGCACGATCAGCACCGCAAAGAGGTCGAGCACGCGCTCGAGCGCGATCGAGACCACGATGGGTGCGAGTGAACGCTCCACGACGCGCGTGGCCGCCCAGGCACGCACCACCTCGCCAAGTTGCAGCGGCAGGAGCGATGTCGCTGCGTATCCGACCAACACGGCGCGGGTCAGCGCGGCGCTGCCCTGAGCGGTGGGCAAGCCGAGCAACAATGACCAGCGCCACGCCTTGGCGAAACAGAAACCGGCGAGACACACCAGCACGGCGAGCGCCCAGCGAACGTCCGCGGCCGCGAGCGCGCCGCGGATCTGGTCAAAGTCGACATCGCGTGCCGCGATCCACAGGAACACTGCGCTCAGTGCAATACCGACCAGCAGGAAGACGTGCTTGCGTGCGCGGTGGTCCATGGCATCAGGAACTGCGGCGGAGCAGAACGCAGGTGGGCTGCGTGCCAGCGGTGATCTGCCGATACGGAAGCCAGGTCGGAGTCTCGAAACGCGCCACGACTTCGTAACCCGCGGCGCCTTTCAGCAGCGCATCGTAGTAGGCGCGGATTCCCGGTTCCTCGACACGCTTGGGATCACCGCTCAGCCACGAATCGGCAAGCACCAGCACGTAGTCGGGTGTGCGCGCGTGCAGAGCCTCGAGCGTGAGATCGGACTCGAGCAGGTTGTAGCGCGTCGCGCTGAAAGAGTTGCCAACGACGACGTATCGATAGGTGTCGGCGAGCCGCGGCAAATAACGCGCCTGCGTGCTGGATTCGATCGTGGCGCCAGCGGGGACGCTCGCGCGTACCCAGTGCTCCATGGCGTAACGGCTGTCGCGCGCCAGGGTGAGATGCAGATGGATGAGCAGCACGGATTGCCAGAGCACGGCGGCGGCTGCCACTGATAGGCCGATTGCGCGCCAGGTGCCGCGTGATGCAGCGAGAGCCGCGACGCAGGCGCTGCCGGCGAGAGGCACGAGCAGCAGCACGACGCCGAGCAGGTAGCGCGAATGCGAGACCGACGGCGCGATCATCGACACGTAGTAGCCCACCGCGCAAAGCACCGGCAGCAGCGCCAGCCACTGGCGCTTGCGAAACGCAATCCAGGCGCCCGCTGCGGCGAGCAGCAGCAGCGGCACACCCACCATCTGCACGACCAGTGCGCCGCTGTGCGCGATGAGCCCGGGCTGGCGCGCCAGCACGCCGCGCGCGTCGGCTGCAATGTTCGCCGCGTAGAACTCGTCGGCGAACTGCAGATGGCGCTGGAAGCCCTCGAGACCGAACAGCAGATTGCTGGCGAGCGCGAAAGTCACCAGCGCCACCAGCGCGGCGATCCAGAGACGCCGATCGCGTAGCACTGTAAGCAGAGTGCTGCGCGGGTCGCGGCTGCGCAGGTCGAGATAGATCAGCCAAGGCACCAACAGCGGGAAGAGAACGAAGAAACCTGCCGCCTGGTCCTTGGTTGCGACGGCGAGGCTCGCGCATACGGCGCACATTGCGTAGCTCGCCACTCGCTGATGGCGGGCAGCACGGATGAGCTGCCAGAACGCGAGCAGCGTCCAGAAGAGATACGGGACGTCGAGGTTGGAAGTCGCACCATAGTAGGCGAGCGGTGGCACGAGAACTGCAAGCAATGCCGACCATATGGCCGTGCGCAGATCGAACAGCTCGCGTGCGATGAGGTAGACGCCGAGCACGCAACCCGCGGCCATCAGTGCGCTCACGAGACTTGCGAGCAGCGTGAGATGCGCAAAGAAACTGGGCTCGATGGCGCCAAACGGAAACTCGGAGCTCGGGTTCTGCAGGCGCCCGGTGACGAGCGACAAGCCAACGTAAGGGGCGAACGCGCCCGCGAGGACGACGTAATGAAAAAGCGGATAAACAACGTCATCAATGCCTTCGCGAGAGAACCTGTGATAGGCCTCATTGAGTGGCCCGAGCGGCGCGATGCTGTCCACCGCCCACGGCGAGCTGGTCTCGGCAGTTGCGCCATCGGGCAGTCCCCAGCGTGCGCACCACAGAGCGCTGCCGAGCATGAATAGCAGCAGCGCGATCAACAGAACACGCGGACGTCTGGCCACGACACTCATGTCAACGCTTCGTAAAACCACTATCCTTCTTACAACACGGATTGCAACGATACTGGATGCTTTTGTCGGCAGCGAGAGACATGGTCTGCGAACTGCCAAGTCTGTAATCTACGCGCGCCCACAAACTCGCCCTGGAGATTTAATGACGAACCGCGCATGGATGCGGTCGCTCAGCGTTCTCCTGACGATGCTTCCGGCGCTGGCGACCGCGAATTCCCTCCGCTTCTTCGGCAACGGTGTCAGCGACATCGACCGGGCCAAGATCCAGATCGACGATCCCTCCAACTCCAATCCAGGACCGCCTGCCGATATCGGCGCGACCGATTTCACCATCGAGTTCTGGATCAAGGGTGCGCTCGCCGACAATCGCGGCACGGTGCGTTGTGGCAATACCTACGGTTGGATCGACGGCAACACCGTCATCGATCGCGACCGCTACAACCAGCCGCGCTCCTTCGGTATCTCGCTCGGCAATGGCCGCGTCGCGTTTGGCACCAACGTCAGCAACTTGTCGACCACCTTGTGCGGCACGCGTAACGTCCTCGATGGAGCGTGGCATCACGTCGCCGTGGTGCGCGAGCGCAATTCCGGGACCATGCGGATCTTCGTCGACGGGCAGGCAGATGGCTCGACCACCGGAGCTTCCGGCGACATTTCTTATCCGGACAACGGTTCCCCCGGCAACTACTGCGGCGGCTCGTGCGCGTTTTCCGATCCCTACCTGGTGATCGGAGCCGAAAAGCACGACGCGGGTGCCAGCTACCCCTCGTTCCGCGGCTTCCTGGACGAGCTGCGCCTGTCTACCGTCGCGCGCTACACGGGCAACTTCGCCGTGCCCGGCCGGCCCGTTCACGCCTGACGCGTCGACCGCAGCGCTGTATCACCTGAATGAAGCAAGCGGTACCGCAGTCGCGATGCCGTCGGTCAGAGCCCGGGCTTTCTGCGCGTAGGTGGCAATCCCTCGGGCCCGTTGTGGTCGAGCGATTCACCGTTCCCGGATGGCGGCGCCGGAACGCTGGCACTCGAAGCCGCGACTTATTCGGTGGGCGAGGGCGCCGGCACGATTACGGTGACCGTTGAGCGCACCGGCGGCAGCACCGGCTCGGCCTCCGTGACCTATCAAACGAGCGGTGGCACGGCGACGCCGGGTGCGGACTATCAGCCCGCGAGCGGCACCTTGAACTGGGCCAACGGCAACGCTCAGCCCAGGACCTTTGCGATCACAGTGCTGAACGACACCGTGGACGAACCCGACGAGACAGTGACGATCCAGCTCACCGGCGCGTCCGGCGCCAGTCTCGGCTCACCGGCGAGCGCGACGCTCAACATCCTCGACGACGAAACCACGGTTCAACACGGGAGCCTGCGGTTTGCGAGCGCGGTTTACAGCCTGAGCGAGGGCAGCGGCGCGATCAACGTGACCGTCAACCGGGTCGGTGGCGTCGATGGCGCCGTCTCGGTCGATTTCGCCACCGGGACCGGCACCGCGCTGGCCGACGCGGATTTCACCACCGAAGTCCGGCACGCTCACCTGGAACTCCGGTGATGCGGGCGCGCGCGTCATCAGCATTCCGATTCTCCAGGATGGGGACTTCGAAGGCACCGAGAACTTTTCGGTGACGCTCACCGCTCCGGGCGGGGGAGCAACGCTCGCGACGCCGTCCACGGCCACTGTGTCGATCACCGACGACGATGCGGCACCGACGCCGGGGAGCCTGCGCTTCTCGAGCGCGAGCTACAGCGTCGGTGAAGCCGGCGGCTCCGATTGCCCTCACGGTCAATCGTGTATCCGGGAGTAGCGGTGCGATCACGGTGAACTACGCCTCGAGCAACGGCAGCGCTACGTCGGGGAGCGACTTCACGGCTCAGGCGGGAACGCTGAGCTGGAACGCCGGCGATGCGAGTGCACGCACGATCAACGTGCCGATACTCAACGACACGCTGGTGGAGAGCACGGAGTCGTTCGGCATGACCCTGAGTGCGCCGACGGGAGGCGCGACGCTGACCACGCCCTCGAGTGCGACCATTTCGATCACCGACAACGACAGCGCGCCGCCGCCAGCAGGCTCATTGCAGTTCAGCGCCGCTGCCTACCAGGTGGCGGAGAGCGGTGGCTCGATCGTGATCGCGGTGCGCCGGGTGAGCGGCACCGGTGGGGCCGTGTCGGTGAGTTATTCGACTGCGAACGGCAGCGCCACGGCGGGCTCCGACTATACGGCAGCGAGCGGTGTGCTCTCCTGGCCCGCAGGCGATGCCACGGACAAGTCGTTCTCGATTCCGGTCGCGACCGATGCGCTGCTCGAGAGCGCCGAGACGGTCAATCTCACGCTCACCAATCCAACCGGAGGCGCGAGTCTCGGCACGCCCGCGACCAGCGTGCTCACGATCACGGACTCGACCGCGAGCCCGGGCACATTCACCGATGCGTTCGAGCGCCCGAACGGCGCAGCGCTCGGCAACGGCTGGGTCGAGCGAGACCCGAACGCTTTCAGCATCAGTGCCGGGCGGGCGCTCAAGAACTCGAGCTCCGGCGTCGGCGGTGATGCGCTGGTGTATCGACCGGCCACGGAGAATTCGACGGACGTGGAGGCGATCGCGGAAATGCGCCTCACGACGACGAGCGTGGGCTATCCGCAGGTATTCACGCGACTGCAGACCGCCGGCCTCGGGACGACTGGTCCGGTCGTGCGATACGTGCTCTACGTCAACGGCTCCACCACCTCGGTCGTGCTCGCGCGTCAGGTGTCCAGCGGCCTGACGACGCTCGCGACTTTCAACTTGTCGCCCCAGCTCAATACCACCGATATCTACCGGCTTGCGACTGCGCACGACCGGATCGAGTCCGGTGGCCGTCGGCGCTTTCGTCGAGCGCAACGTTTCGGGTAGCTGGCAGATCATCGGCCAGGCGAGCGTGAACGATTCATCCAGCTCGCGCATCACGGCGGCCGGCTCGACCGGATTCGGCGGCTATACCGAGAGCGCGTACAGCTTCGACAACTTCACGCGTACCAACCTCGGCGCAGGTGGCGCCGGTGCGGGCGCGGCGCCCTCGATCGCGGACATCTCGCCCACGTTCGCCAGCGCGGGAGAGAGCGGCCTCATCGTGGTCGTCACGGGGACCGGTTTCTCGCCGGAGTCGCGCGTGCGCTGGAACGGCGTGGAACGTGCGACGACGTTCATTTCGCCGACCGAGCTCGAAGTGCAGGTCGAGGCGCGCGATCTCGTCAAGACGGGAACGGCTGCCATCGACGTGATCAACCCGGCAGCAGGCCTGTCGAGCATTCGCGCGTTCACCGTCGGGGTGAGCACTGCGCCACAGAAGCCACAATCACAATAATGGGAGACTCCGGACCGATCCCCCGGGATCCGGAGTTTCGCCTCAAGATAAAGACATAAGCCATTGAGCGTGTGAGAGTTCTCCCGCTCTGGTAAATTGGGCTCACTGACAAGAACAGGGGAGAATCACGTGAGGACGATTGCGCGGCGCAGCCCGCACTGCGCGGCCTCGCTGCTGGCATTGGCGGGGCTGGTGGCCTTTGGCGCCGCCGAAGCCGGTTCCATCCGCTTTTTCGGCAACGGCGACAATGACACGATCGGGTGAAGATCCGCATCGACGATCCCTGCAACTAACGACCTCGGTCCGCCCGCCGATATCGGCGCGGGCGATTTCACCATCGAGTTCTGGATCAAGGGCGCAGCGGCGACAACACCAACACCGTGCGATTGCGGCTCGGCGTCTATGGCTGGATCGACGGCAACATCGTTCTCGATCGCGACCGTTTCAACCTGCCGCGCTCGTTCGGGCTGGCCCTCGGTGGCGGGCGTGTGGCCTTTGGCGCGAATGTCGACAACGTGAACATCGCAACACTTTGCGGCAATCGCAACGTGCTCGACGGCCAGTGGCATCACATTGCAGTGACGCGATCATCGGCGAGGTGAAATTCGACTGTTTGTGGACGGAGTAGCCGACGGCTCGACTACGGGAGTCGCAGGAGACCTTTCCTATCCGAACAACGCACAACCCGCAACCGGCGAAACTGCGGCTCGGTCCAATGCCGATGCCCCAACTGATCCATTTCTCGTGCTTGGCGCTGAGAAGCATGACGCGCTCCTGGCAGTCAGGCTGGCATTCAACGGACTGATCGACGAGTTGCGCCTGTCGACGAGCCTGCGCTACACCGGCAACTTCACGGTACCGACAACGCCCTTCTCGGCCGGTCCGCAACACGGCGGCGCTCTATCACTTCGACGAAGCAACATCGGGCAACTGTGCGAGTGGAACGGTCATCGGGACGCCGCAGGAGGCGCGAGTCCGGGCGAGTGCAGCTTCGGCGGTTCGCCGGGCGGCCCGGTCTGGTCGTCAGACAGCTCCATTTGCGCCTGTCGGCGGTGCGCCGGGAACGCTGCAATTCTCTTCCGCCGAACGCGGCGGCGAGCGAAGGCACTCCCACGGTGACACTCACCGTCACGCGCGACCGGCGGCAGCACGGGTGCGGTGGGCGTGAGTTACGCGAGCGCCGATGGCAGCGCGCTGGCGAACAACGACTACACGCCGGTCAACGCCCAACTCAACTGGGCCGCAGGTGACGCCGCGGCAAAGACATTCACCATTCCGATTCTCGACGATGCGCTGGCCGAATCGAGCGAGAACTTCACGGCGACGCTCTCCGCGCCGAGCGGTGGCGCCACGCTCGGTGCGACGTCGACGGCCACCATCTCGATCGCCGACAACGATTCGCCGGGCACGCTGCAACTGTCGGCAGCCACCTACGCGGCAGCAGAAGGTACGCCCACGCAAACCGATCACCGTGACCCGAACGAATGGCAGCGCGGGCGCGGTGACGCGTCAACTACGCGACCAGCGACGGCACAGCGCTCGCTCCGGGCGACTACGCCACCGCGGTCAATACCCTGTCGTGGAACTCAGGCGACTCCGCGGCGAAAACCTTCAACGTGACGATCGTCGACGACCGATGGTCGATGCCGGCGAGAGCTTTTCGGTGGCGATCTCCGCGCCGTCCGGCGGTGCCGTGCTCGGTAACCGACAACTGCGACGGTGACGATCGCTGACAACGATTCGACCGGCGGCGGTGGCGGCAACACCAATCGCAGTGGTGGCGGAGGCGCGGTGGATCTTGGCCTGATCCTGGTGGCGCTCGCCTGCACGTTGCTCGAGTGGCGTCGCGGCCATGGCCTGATGGTCCCGGTCCGTCACTTCGGATCGGCACGCGACGCATGAAGAAAAACATCATCATCCTGACGTATGGGTTGTCGGGCAGCTCGGTCCTGACGGGACTGCTGGTGCGCGGCGGCTACTGGCCCGGCGCGAAGACCTACGTGAAGCCCGACTACGACACGTTCGAGAACGTGCGTCTCATCGAGCTCAACAAGCAGCTGTTCGCGGCGGCGAATTTCAGCGGCAACTACGAGAACAGCTATTCGCCCGAAGCGCTGCAGGCGGTCGCCGACCTGCGCACCAAGGTCGATCCCGCGCCGTTCCGGCAGTTCATCGCCGAATGCGACCAGCACCGCCCCTGGATCTGGAAGGATCCGCGCCTGTGGCTCACGATCCGTTTCTGGGCGGACCTGCTCGACCTCGGCAACATTCAATTCGTCCTGCTGACGCGTACCCCCCTGCAGTCCTGGATCTCATACAACCTGCGCCGCCAGGTGCAGTCATACGGCTATGCCCAGCGCTACTGCACGCAGATCGAGTCCGCCATCGAGCGCTTCCTCGACGAGCGCGGGCTCGACCGGCACGAGATCCTGTTCGACGACCTGATCGTGCGCCCCGAGGCGACGCTCGAGCGTCTCAACGCTTTCCTGGGCACACACCTGACGCCTGAAGACCTGCAGGCGGTCTACAACCAGCCGCTGCGCCGGGCGCCGCGCAGCACGCTCGACCTCGTCAAGGCCGCGATGATCTACGCTCGCAACTATGGCGAGCGCCAGCGCTGATCCCTCACGCGGGCACCTGCTGCGCGGTTCTGCATGGATGATCGCCATGCGCTGGGCGACGCGCGCGCTCGGCCTGGTCAGCACCATCGTCCTCGCACGTCTGCTCGCGCCCGAGGATTTCGGCGTGGTCGCCATGGCGATGGTCGTGGTGGGCTTCCTCGAGGTCTTCACCCAGACCGGTGTCGACCTGGCGCTGATCCGCGACGCCAACGCGACCCGCGAGCACTACGACACCGCGTGGACGTTTGAGATCCTGCAGGCGGCGGGCCTGGCGCTCGCGCTGCTCGTCGCGGCGCCGTTCGCGACGCGCTACTTCGGCGACCCCCGTGTGCTCACGGTGATGCAGCTCCTGTCGCTGCGGGCGTTCATCGGCGGCTTCGAGAACATCGGCGTGGTGGCCTTTCGCCGCGACATGAACTTCGACCGCGAGTTCTGGTTCGGCGTGTTCAAGAAGCTGGCCATGGTGGCGGTTACGATCGGTGCGGCATTTGCTTTCCGCAGTTACTGGGCGCTGGTGATCGGGCTCATCGGTGGGCGCGTGCTCGACGTCGCGATCAGCTTTCTCATGCACCCCTATCGGCCACGGCTGACGCTCGCACGATTCGGCGACCTGTGGGGATTCTCGCGCTGGCTGCTGCTCGCCCGCATCGCCAACCTCGCCAACCGCAAGCTCGATGAATTCATCGTCGGCGGCCAGGCGGGGACCGTCGCCATGGGCAACTACTTCATCGCCTCCGACATCGCGACCGCTCCGGCGGAGGAGGTGGTGCTGCCGATGTCGCGGGGGATCTTCCCCGTCTACAGCCGCCTGCAGACCGACCGGGCCCGGCTGACCGAAAGCTTCCTCACGGTGCTGCGCTCGACCGCGTACCTGTGCGTGGCAGTGGGGTTGGGCGTCTCTGCGGTCGCGCCCGAGCTGGTTCCGCTGTTGCTGGGTGAGAAATGGCTACCCGCCGTACCACTCATGCAGTGGCTCGGCATCTGGGGAGCGCTGATGGGAGCCGCGCTCGCAATCGATCCGCTGCTGCTGGCGACCGGTCGATCCGGGCTCCTGGCGTCGCTCAAGTGGCTGCAGCTCGCCGTGCTTGCTCCGGCACTCGTTTACGGCGGCCTGGCGAGCGGTGTTGTCGGCGTTGCGGCGGCCAAGACCCTGGTCATGATCGCCATGCTGCCGCTCCTGCTGATCTGGATCTCGCGCGTGGAGAGCCTGCCTCTCGGGCGGATGTTCGGCGCGATCGCTCCCGCTTGTGGCGCGGGCATCGCGATGTATGCCGCAGTGCTCGGTATCGCGGAAGTGCTGGCGGATACGCCGCGGTGGCTGCGCCTGATCGCGGAAATCGCGACCGGTGCGGTCACCTACGTGGTGCTCGTGCTGGGTCTCTGGTACGTGCGCGGCGCGCCGCCCGGGCCCGAGCGAGAAGTCGTCGAGCGGTTGCGCGGCCTGTTGGCGCGCTTCAGTGGGCCTTGAATTCGTCCGGAGTGAGCTGGTGCCGTGACAGCAGCTTGTAGAAGTCGGTGCGGTTGCGCTTGGCGAGCCGCGCGGCCTGGCTCACGTTGCCGTTGGTGATCTGCAGCAGCTGCGAAAGATAGCTGCGCGTGAACTCATCGCGCGCCTCGTCGAAGGAAGGCAATCTGGAGGGCGAGCCGCCGAGCGACTGCTGTACCAGTTCCGCGTTGATGATCGGCGTGCGCGACAGCGCCACGTTCTGGCGCACCACGTTGTGGAGCTGGCGGATATTGCCCGGCCACTCCGCGGTCGCGAGCAATTCGACCGCTTCCGGCGCATAGATCTTGCGGGTGCCGGACTCTCGCGTGATCTGCTCGAGGAAATGCGCCACCAGCAAGGGGATGTCCTCGCGTCGCTTGGCGAGCGGTGGCATTTCGATGTGCACGACGTTGAGCCGGTAGAACAGGTCCTCGCGGAAACTGCCGTTGGTGAGGAGCTGCTGCAGATCGCGGTGCGTGGCCGAGATCACCCGCACGTTGACCGGGACCGCCTCGGTGCTGCCGACCGGGCGCACCTGGTTCTCCTGCAGCACGCGCAACAGTTTTACCTGCAGTCGCATCGGCATGTCGCCGATCTCATCGAGCAACAGCGTGCCGCCATCGGCGGCCTGGAAGAGCCCCTTGTGCGTACGGATGGCGCCGGTGAAGGAGCCCTTCTCGTGGCCGAAGAGCTCGGACTCGAGCAGGTCCTCGGCCATGGCACTGCAATTGATCGCCACGAACGGCTGGTCATGGCGCGGGCTCGCGCGGTGGACGGCGCGCGCCATCAATTCCTTGCCCGTGCCGCTTTCGCCCGAGATCAGCACGCGCGCGTCGGTTCCCGCGACCATGTGCGCCTGAGCGAGGCGCTCTTCCATCAGCGGGCTGCGCGTGATGATCTCGGCGCGCCAATCCTCGTCGGATTGCGGAAACCCGGAAATCCTGAGCGCTTTCTCGACCTGGGCCAGCAGCTCCTGCTTGTCGACGGGCTTGGTGAGGAAGCCGAAAGCCCCGCTCTGGGTGGCGTGCACGGCATCGGGAATAGTCCCGTGCGCGGTCAGGATGATGACCCGCAGCCCCGGCCAGCGGCTCTGCAGCTCCTTGAGCAGCCCGATGCCATCCATCTGGTCCATGCGCAGATCGGTGATCACGAGGTCGGGGCGGAAGCGGCCGGCGGCGGCCAGCGCCGCCATGGCGCTCTCGACCGCCTCGACCTCGTAGTTCTCCGCGCGCAGCCGAATCGTCAGGAGCCTGAGCAGCCCGGGGTCGTCATCCACCACCAGAATCCGGGCCTTACGCTTGGTTGGAGAACTCAAAGGGGGGCGCTCACCGGATGGACAGCCAGCCGGGATTATAGCCGCGGAGCGGCGTTTCAGGGCGAGCGATTGTTGTCGGACGGTGCGCGCTCGACGATCGAACGCTCGATGCGCTTGATCTCGTCGAGCTTGGCCTGCGCCTCGGCGAGCGCCTTCTTGAGCCGCGTGTTTTCCTCGATTTCGGCCTGCAAGCGCCGGTTGGTCGAGGCGCTGCGCTCGCGCTCCATGCGGGCGGCATCGCCTTGCAGGCGTGCATTCTCAGCTTGCAGGATGAGGCGTTGCTCGGCATCACGCAGGCAGACCCAGGCCAGTGCGCGTTCCGCGGGTAGCAGAGTCTCGGGACGCGCCAGGAGCTCGGTGAGCAGTTGCCGCGCGGTCGCCGGGTCCGAATGTCCGTGTCCGGGCGTCGCCAGTGCCAGCGCATAGCTCAAGCGATTGCTGGTCGTCGGCGTGAGCTCGGTGGCATCACGCGCGGCCCGTACGATCTCCGCCTGTTCCGCCGGGGTCGCCTGGGTGAGACGCGCCATCATCTCGAGGTGAGTGCCGATGATCGCGAGCGACGGATCGGCTTGCTGCACGGGCAGGGGCGCCGGGCGCTCCTGCGGCTGCGGAAGCATGGTGCACGCGGCGGTCGCGCACAGCGCTGCGCATGTGATGGCAACCTTGCGCATGACCTCAGGCTGCATGCGCGGATTCCCCGGTCGTGACCGCCACCGGCTGACGCAATGGCAGCCGGATGCGGAAGTGCGCTCCCTTGAAGTGGCCGTCCAGCAGTTCGATCGCCCCGCCGTGCGCCTGCACGAACTCGATCACCACTGACAGGCCGATGCCGGTCCCTTTGAGCGGGCCGCCCTGCGGCGACTTGCCCTGGTAGAACGCCTCGAAGATGCGCCCGCGCTCCTCTTGCGGGATGCCGGCGCCGGTGTCGGCAACATCGAGCACCAGCTGCTCGCCCGCTGCCTGAGCATGGATGTGAATCGTCCCGCCATGCGGCGTGAACTTGATCGCATTCGACAGGAGGTTATCGAGGATCAGCTTGACCTTGCCGCGGTCGGCCGCGATCGTCACATCATCGACGCGCACGTCCAGGCGCACGCGCTGGCCCACCAGGGTGAGTTGCTGACTCTCCAAAACGGCTTTCACCAGCGGCCGCAGGCGGAACTCGCTCACATCGAGACCGACGCTGCGCGCCTGCCACTCGCTGAAGCTCAGCAGGTTCTCGATCAGGCGCTGCAGCTTCATGCCGTTCTCGCGCAGGATGGCCGTCACCTCGCGCTGATCGTTGTCGAGCTGGCCGACCGCGCCGTCGAGCAGCAGCTCCGTGCCCTCGCGGATGTTGGCGAGCGGCGTCTTGAGCTCGTGCGACATGTGCCGCAGGAAGCGGTTCTTCTCCTGCGCGAGCTCGAGGAGCCGCGTGCGCAGCCATTCGAGCTGGCGGCCGAGCGCCACCAGGTCGTTGGGCCCGGATACCTTGATGGGACGCGAGAACGTGCCGCGGCCGAGCTCGTTGATGACGCGATCGATCTGGCGTATCGGGCGCAGGAGCAGCAGCGTAAAGACCAGAATCAGCACCAGCGTTCCCGGGATCAGCGCCGCGGTTTGCCAGAACAGGCTTCGCTGTGCTTCCTCGGTCGCACGCTGCAGCGTCGCCAGCTGTTCGTCGATCTGACGCCGGCTGGTCTCCGCGAGCGCGGTCGCCGTTTCCCACAGGCGCGAAAAATTTCCCACCGCCTGCAGGAGCTGCGAGCTGCGCGGCGCGCTGGTCGTGAGGGTCTGGCGGATGGCGACGCTCTCGGTGCGCAGCATCTGCAGCCTCGCATCGGCGCCCGCGTCGTGATTGAGCTTGCCCAGCGCTTCGAGCGTGTCCTGGAAGCGCTCGTGATTCTGCCGATAGATCTCGAGCAGCTCGCGATCCGCGAGCACCTGGTAGAGGCGCGCATTGCGCTCGAGCGAGGCGATCTGTTCGAACAGCAACTGGTTGTAGCGCGTCGCCTGCACGCCTTGCACCACCAGCGTCTCGCTGCGCTCCGCCAGCCGGCGGATCTGCACGGCGGCGTTCACGATGGCGATCAACAGCGGGAGTGCCACCAGGCCGAAGCCCAGCAACATCAGCCCGCTCAGGGATCGGGGCTTGCTCAGACGCATAACACTCGGATTCTAGCAGCCGGGCCCGCAGCCGACGGGTCGTTCACGGGCCCGTTTTGAGGCCGGGGTCACAACAACGCAACGCTCAGAGCCACGGCTGCGCGAGCAGGCGGCGTTCCCACTCGAGCGAGCTTTTCACGATGCTCTCGAGATCTTCGAAATGCGGCGTCCAGCCGAGCACACCACGCACGCGGTCGGCCCGCGCGATCAGCGACGGCGGATCGCCAGCCCGGCGCGGCTCCTCGCGGATCTGCAGGCGTTTGCCCGCGACCCGCTCGACCATCGCCAGGACCTCGCGCACGCTGTACCCGTGACCGTAGCCGCAATTGAGCGTCACCGAGGCGCCGCCATCGCGCAGGTACGCGAGCGCGCGCAGATGCGCATCCGCCAGGTCTTCGACGTGAATGTAATCGCGCACGCCGGTGCCGTCCGGAGTGGGGTAGTCGGTGCCGTAGATCGCGACTCCGGGACGCTTGCCGACGGCCGCTTCGCAGGCCACCTTGGTGAGCAGCGTTGCCGCGCGCGTCGACTGGCCGATGCGCCCGCGTGGATCCGAACCGGCGACGTTGAAATAACGCAGGATCACGTAGCGCGGACCGCCAGCGGCTCCCAGGTCACGCAACATCCACTCGCTCATGAGCTTCGAGGTGCCGTACGGATTGATCGGGACGGTGGGCGAGTCTTCGGCCGCGATACCGCCCGCCGGAATTCCGTACACCGCGGCCGTGGACGAGAACACAAAATGGCGCACGCCGTGTGCGACGCAGGCCTCCAGCAAGGCGCGCGTGCTGCAGGTGTTGTTGCCGTAGTACTTGAGGGGATTGGCCACCGACTCCGGCACCACGGTGTGAGCGGCGAAGTGCATGACCGTGTCGATGTGGTGCTCGGCGAGGAGCTTGCCGACCAGCTCACGGTTGCCGGAATCGCCGGCGACGAAGGTTGCCGCGAGCACGGCCTGGCGGAAGCCGCTCGAGAGGTTATCGAGGACCACGACGCGCGCGCCGGACTCACTCAGCTGACGTGCCACGTGGCTGCCGATATAGCCGGCACCGCCGGTCACCAGGATCGCGGAGTCTGCCATGTTCAATGCGGGGACTTGCCTGAGGTGTGAGTTGCGATGACGGCGGTCTCGGAGCTCACCGCCGTGACCGCGCGATAGATGAAATCCGCCAGCGCGCCAGAGCGCAGGACCCCATCGTGCGAGGATGGTTCCGTGAAGCGAAAGTTTCCCGGCTGCACCTCGCGCCACGAGCTCCCGCGCGGCAGAGCGAGCGCGACACCACCAGCGCCATCGAGCCACAAGCTCGCGCTGGGCAGGATGTACGGATCGTTGGCCACGTGCGTAGTGAGATAGAGGATGGCGCGCTTCGCGTCGGGCGCCACCGTCTGGACACCCGTGCTGTCGCGGCCGAGCCCGTACGGTGTTTCATCGACGTCGGGGCCAGGTCCGCCGTTGAGCGCGATCTGGACCGCGCTGTCGCCCGCATTGCGTGCAAACGCCGGGCACATGTCTCCATGCCCGGTGCCGTCGGGTTGCGGGCACTTCCAGTTCGTTCCGTGATTCGCACCACTCGTCGAGATCCAGGTGCGCACGCGATCGGGTCGCACCCTGGCCGCATACCAGCGGCTGCTGAGGGCGCCCATGCTGTGACCAACGAGATTGATCTTTTCGCCGGTTGGACGCGCGGCGCCGCCTGCTGTTGCGCCGAGCCCGGCGATCACGCGCTCGACATACGGCGCGAGCTCGTTCTCGGCCGCCTCGCGCAGCGGCAGATCGCTTGCGGAATGGTCCAGGGCGTGCTGGCACGCACGTGGAATTCCGCGCCGCTCGAGCAGTGCGATCATGTCATCGAAGATGCCGGAGTCCTGTCCGAGACCGTGCACGAAGATGATCGGGCCGAAAGGGCAGCCGGTAGCCGACGCATTGAGCGGCTGCGAGCCGCTCATGCTGCACCAGAGCAGGCCCACCGTCAGCACCACTCGCTGTCGCCCCCCGGGAATGCGTACCATCGGGCAATCATCCGTTGCGGCGCCGCCCTTGTCGAGCATACACAGTGAACCTCGCCGACAAAAATTCACTGACGCCATTCGATCGCCTGTCACCCCAGGTCGTGATCGCTGCTGTCGAGGCGGCCGGCGAAGTCTGCGACGGTCGCGTGCTCGCGCTCGGCAGCTACGAGAATCGTGTTTACCAGGTGGGCCGGGAGGAAGCCGCACCGGTGGTGGTCAAGTTCTATCGGCCGCGACGCTGGTCCGACGCCGCCATCCGCGAGGAGCATGCCTTCGCGCTCGAGTTGGCCGCGGCTGAAGTCCCGGTCGTCGCTCCGCTGGTGGTGCGTGGCGAGACGCTGCTCGAGCACGAGGGCTTTCGCTACGCGGTCTACCCGCGCCGTGGCGGCCACTGGCCCGAGCTCGGAACGAAAGATGATCGGATCTGGATGGGCCGCTTCATCGGCCGCTTGCACACGGTCGGCCAGGCCCGGACTTTCGAGCAACGCCCGAAGCTGAGCGTGACCACTCACGTAGCCGAGGCGCGCGAGACAGTTCTCGAGAGTGGCTTCCTGCCCGACTACCTGGTCGGTCGCTATGGCGAGGTCACCGAGGAGATGCTGAACCGGCTCGAGACATCCCTCGAGCCCCAGCTGGCGCGCTCGCGCTTGCGTATCCATGGAGACTGCCATCGCGGCAACATTCTGTGGACGGATGCCGGGCCGCATTTCGTGGACCTGGACGATTGCATGAGCGGGCCTGCGGTGCAGGACCTGTGGATGCTCATCGGCGGGAGCCGCGAGGAGATGCGCGCCGAAGCGGCCGACCTGCTCGAGGGCTATGCGCAGTTTGCAGTGTTCAACGCCGGGGAGCTGGCGCTCATCGAGCCGCTGCGGGCGCTGCGCCTGATCCACTATGCGGCGTGGCTCGCACGGCGCTGGGACGACCCCGCGTTCCCGCTGGCTTTTCCGTGGTTCGCGGAGCCTCGCTACTGGGAAAGCCACGTGGTGGTGCTGCAGGAGCAAATCGAGGCTCTGGACGCAGAACCACTCAGCCTCTGAGCTGGCGTAGGCCGCCACGCGCCGCATGAGACCTGTGCGGAGCTTTGTGCTAATTTGCGCGCACTTCTGCGGACATGCGCGCACGGGAAATGATCAGCGGCAGGGACTTTCTAATCCTCGCGACGTTAGCGGCACTCGTCACTGCTTGCGGTGACGACCCGCAACCGCGACCAGCCGGAGCGCCCGCCGCGGGATCTGCCTCCCCAGCCACGACGACCGCCAATGTGGACGAGGAGACCCGCGGCATGGTGAGCGGCGTCGCGGCCGGCCGTGCCGCGGACGCGGTCGTCGACCTCAAGTTCGAGCTCAAGGCGCGTCCCGAGGTCGGCAAGCCGCTCGCGATCGACGTCGCGCTGTTGCCGAGGGTCGCCACGGACGTCATGAACGTGACCTACCTCGCCCCCGATGGACTGGCGGTGCAGCCGACCGCGATGCCCTCCAAGTACGAGCACGTGCAGGCGGGATCGGTGTATCGACATCAGGCCACGGTCGTACCGAGCGACAACGGCGTGTACTCGCTCAGCGCCGTCGTAATGGTGCAGACCGATACGGGTGACGTGACGCGGACGTTCGCGATTCCGGTGGTGGTCGGGGCACCGCCGGACAACGAAGCGAGAAGCGCGGCGCCGTGACGGCCGCGCTCCGCAACATCGCCATCATCGCGCACGTCGATCATGGCAAGACCACGCTCGTCGATCAGCTGCTGAAGCAGTCCGGCACGCTCGATGCGCGCAAGATCGTGCCCGAGCGCGTCATGGACTCGAACGCGCTCGAGCGCGAGCGCGGCATCACCATCCTGGCGAAGAACACCGCGATCCGCTGGGGCGACTACCGCATCAACATCGTCGATACGCCGGGCCACGCGGACTTCGGCGGCGAGGTCGAGCGCGTGCTGTCGATGGTCGACTGCGTGCTGCTGCTGGTCGACGCGGTCGACGGCCCGATGCCGCAGACGCGCTTCGTGACGCAGAAGGCGTTCGAGCACGGCCTGCGGCCGATCGTCGTCATCAACAAGATCGATCGCGACGAGGCGCGCCCGCAGCTGGGTGCTCGACCAGACGTTCGATCTGTTCGACAAGCTCGGCGCGAGCGAAGCAGCAGCTCGACTTCCCGGTCGTGTACGCCTCGGCGCTGCGCGGCTTCGCCGGCGATCGAGCCGACGCGAGCCGCGCCGCCGACATGACGCCGCTGTTCGAAGCCATCGTGAAGAACTGCCCGCCGCCGGACGTCGACGAGAACGGCCCGCTGCAGCTGCAGGTCAGCCTGCTCGACTATTCGAGCTACGTCGGGCGCGATCGGCATCGGGCGCATCAAGCGCGGCAAGATCCGGCGCAACAGCCCGGTCAGTGGTCGTCGATCGCGACGGCAAGGTGCGCAACGAGCGCATCATGCAGGTGATGGGCTTTCATCGGCCTGCGATCGCGTCGAGGTCGAACGAGCGCGAGCGCCGGCGACATCGTCGCGTTCGCCGGCATCGAGTATCCCGAGATCTCCGACACGATCTGCGATCCGGCAACGCCGTCGAGGCGCTGCCGCAGCTCGTCGGTCGACGAGCCGACGATCAGCATGACGTTCGAGGTGAACACCTCGCCGTTCTGCGGCCGCGAGGGCAAGTACGTCACCAGCCGGCAGATCCGCGAGCGCCTGCTGCGCGAGGCCATGCACAACGTGGCGCTGCGCGTCGAGGAGACCGACGATCCCGACAAGTTCGTGCGTCTTCGGCCGCGGCGAGCTGCATCTCGGCGTGCTGCTCGAGAACATGCGGCGCGAAGGCTACGAGCTCGCGGTGTCGCGGCCGCGCGTGGTCATCAAGGAAATCGACGGCGCAGCCGTGCGAGCCGTACGAGACGCTCGACGGTCGACCTCGACGAGACGCTCGCAGGGCGCGATCATGCAGGCGCTCGGCGAGCGCGGCGGCCAGCTGACCGGCATGCAGCCCGACGGCAAGGGTCGCGTGCGGCTCGACTACATGATTCCGTCGCGCGGCCTGATCGGCTTTCAGACCGAATTCCGCACGCTGACCTCGGGCACCGGGCTGCATGCATCACGTCTTCGATCACTTCGGGCCGGTGCTCGACCGCGAGATCGGCCAGCGCACGAACGGCGTGCTGATCTCGAACGCGCCAGGGCAAGGCGCTGGCCTATTCGCTGTTCAACCTGCAGGAGCGCGGCCGGCTGATGCGTCGGCGCACGGCGACGAGGTGTACGAAGGGCAGATCGTCGGCATCCACAGCCGCGACAACGACCTGGTCGTGAATCCGCTCAAGGGCGAAGAAGCTCACCAACATCCGCGCCGCGGGCAGCGACGAGAACATGATCCTGCTCACGCCGCCGATCCGCTTCACGCTGGAGCAGGCGATGGAGTTCATCGCCGACGACGAGCTGGTCGAGGTCACGCCGACGGCCGATCCGGCTGCGCAAGCGCGCGCTGAAGGAGCACGAGCGCAAGCGCAGCAGCGCGCCGGCGAGCGAGGAAACGGCGCGATAGTGTAGCCTGCAGGATCAGGGGCTTTGTGGCCGAACCGAGAGTCGGGTCACACAGCCGCTTGCGCATCGCTACCTAACATGCCGTCCGCGTTTCTGGTCCAGAGCGCACTCGTCGTTGGCAGGCTTTCACATAAAACCGCGAGCGGTATCACACTTGCGGCCGTCGTCGCGCTACGATGCGAGGACCAGCACTGTGCTGACCGATGCGCGCATCGCGTGCCTGCGAATACCGGACGATGCAATCGCCTGCTCGACGAGCAGATCGCGGACGCGCCGCGGCCGCGACGGCGAGCTCGACCTCGCCAGGCTGCTTGCTCAGCCATCAGCGCACCTACGACGCGCGTCGACGACGAGCGGCGCGGCATCGTGCGCTCGATGCAGCTCATGTCCGACGAGGCGACAGGCGCTCACGCGCGAGATGCGCGAGAGACCGCGAGCCAGCTGCAGGCCGATCCTCGATCACGTCAAGGACGTCATCGTCACCGTCGACGAGGCCGGCCACATCGAGACCTTCAATCGCCACCGGCCAGCGCGTGTTCGGCTACACGCCGAGGCCGAGGTCATCGGGCGCTCGCTCGAGCTTCCTGCTGCCGAAGCTCGCGGAGCAAGCAGCGCTCGCCGACTAGCTCGACACGCCTCGCCGCACGACTCGACGACACGCAGGTCGACCTCGCGCGCGCACGAGACGCTGGGCCTGCAGCCAAGGACGGCACGTCGTTTCGCGGCCGAGATCGCCGTCAGCAAGACGACGCTCAACCGGCGCACGTGTCTACGTCGTCTGCCTGCGCGACACCACCGATCGCAAGGCCGCCGAAGCGGCGCTGCGCGACAGCGAAGCGCGCTACCGCACGCTGGTCGAGCATGCGCCCGAGATCATCGTCGTCTCGACGTCGACCGGAACCGCTTCGTCGACGTCAACGAGAACGCCGTGCGCTTCTTCAAGATGGATCGCGAGGTGCTGCTCGACGAGCGGCCCGGACATGCTCAGCCCGCCGCATGCAGCCGGACGGCTCGCCGTCCTTCGGCGTCGACCGCGCGCACATCGAGCGACGCTCGCGGGCGAGGCGCCGGTGTTCGAATGGGTGTTCCGCGATGCGCTCGGGCAACGACATTCCCTGCGAAGTGCGCTGGGTGCGGCTGCCAGTTCCGGACGGCACGGCTGATCCGCGGCAGCATCACCGACATCACCGAGCGCAAGCGCACCGAGCTGCTCGCGGCCGGCGAGCGGCGCGTGTTCGAGAAAATCGCCTCGCAGCGAACGTCGATCTGCGCGTCACGCTCGAAGCGATCACGCGAAGTCGATCGAACGCGTCTGCGCCGACAGCAGCTGCGCGCATCGCCTGCTCGATGACGAACGGCAGGCGTCTGAACTGTGCGCCGGCCCGCGATCTGCCGCCGCGAGTTCGCGCGCGGCGATGGACGGCATCGCCGGTCGGCGGCGCGCAACGGCTCCTGCGCCGCCGCCGTCTATCTGCAGCGCCAGGTCATCGTCGCCGACATCGCGCGCGACGCGCTGTGGGAGAACGTGCGCGAGGTCGCGCTGCAGCCGGGCTGCGCAGCTGCTGGTCGACGCTCATCGTCGCGTCCGACGGCCGCGTCCTCGGCACGCTTGCGCTCTATCTCCGGCACGCCGCGCAGCCCGGTGCGTCGCGACTTCGAGCTGATGGCGCGCATGACGCAGCTCGCCGGCATCGCGATCGAGCGGCGCACGCCGAAGACGCGCTGCGCGCGAGCGAGGCGCGTTATCGCCGCCTGTTCGACAACGTGATGGAAGGCGTCTACAGCTCGACGCGCGACGGCCGCTTCCTGTCCGTCAATCCCGCGCTGGTGCAGCATGGTCGGCTTCTCGTCGCCGAGGAGCTGCTACGCGCTAGGCCGCCGAGACGCTCTATTGGAATCCGCAGGAGCGCGTCGCGATCATCGTGCGCCGCTCGAGCGCGACGGCGAAGTGCGCAACGCCGAGTTCCAGCTGCGGCGCATGGACGGCACGACGCTGACGGTGATCGAGAGCGCGCCGCGTCGTGCGCGACGAGCACGGCAACGTGATCGGCTACGAAGGCACGATCTCCGACATCACGCGAGCGCAAGAGGCCGAGACCGCGGTGTTCGAGGAGAAGGAGAAGGCGCAGGTCACGCTGCAGTCGATCGGCGACGCCGTCATCACGACCGACGCCGCAGGCCGCATCGACTACCTGAACCCGGTGGCCGAGAGACCTGACCGGCTGGGACATCGCGCGAGGCGCGAGGGCCGCTCGCTCGCGCGAAGTCTTCAACATCCTCAACGAGGTCGACCGCGAGCCGCTCGAAAATCCGGTGACGCGCTGCCTGCGCGAGGGCACGCGTCATCGCTGTGACCGATCACACCGTGCTGGTCAACCGCCGCGGCCAGGAAATCGCGATCCAGGATTCCGCGGCGCCGATCCGCGATCGCGCCGGCGAATCATCGGCGCGGTCATGGTGTTCCACGACGTGAGCAGGAGCGGCGGCTGCGTCGCGCGCTCGCCTACCAGGCGAGCCACGATGCGCTGACGGGCCTGATCAATCGCCGCGAGTTCGAGAATCGTCTGAACGAGGCGCTGCTGAGCGCGCGCTCGCGACGAGAGCGACGACGCACGTCGCTGCTGTATCTCGATCTCGATCAGTTCAAGCTGGTCAACGACACCTGCGGCCATCAGGCCGGCGACCGGCTGCTGAAGCAGATCACCGGGCTCCTGCAGACGCGCGTGCGCACCAGCGACACGATCGCGCGCCTGGGCGGCGATGAGTTCGGCATCCTGCTGCAGGACTGCACCGCCGACCGGCGCTGCGAAGATCGCCGACAGCCTGCGCCAGGCGATCCGCGACTACCGCTTCGATGTGGCAGGACGGCGCGCTGAACGTCGGCGTCAGCATCGGCATCGTCGAGATCAACAGCGCGAGCGAGAGCATCGCCAGCGTCATGAGCGCCGCCGACGTCGCCTGCTACGCGGCGAAGGACTCGGGCCGCAACCGCGTGCACATCTACCAGCACGGCGACGTGCCCGGAGCGGCATCGCGAAATGCAGTGGGTGTCGCGCCTGACGCGCGCCTGCGAAGAGAACCGCCTCGAGCTGTACTACCAGCCGATCGTGCCGATCGGCGCGAACCGCGATCCGCGCGGACACTTCGAGCTGCTGCTGCGCATGCGCGACGAGAACGGCGAGCTGGTGCTGCCGGCCGAGTTCATTCCGGCGGCGGAGCGCTACAACGTCATGCCGATGATCGACCGCTGGGTCGTGCGCCAGGCGCTCGGCACGCTCGCGCACTACCGCACTGACGGCGATGCGCGTCACGCCTACACGCTGTCGATCAACCTGTCCGGCACGTCGCTCAACGACGATCGCTTCCTCGAGTTCCTGATCAACGAGCTGCAGACCACGAGCTCAGCCCCGGCGCGATGTGCTTCGAGATCACCGAGACCGCCGCGATCGCCAACCTTGCCAACGTCGTGCTACTTCATGCGCGAGCTCAGAACGCGCGGCTGCCAGCTTCTCGCTCGACGATTTCGGCAGCGGCCTGTCCTCGTTCATGTACCTGAAGAACCTGCCGGTCGACTACCTGAAGATCGACGGCCAGTTCATCCAGAACGTGACCACCGATCACGTCGACCGCAGCATGGTCGAGGCGATCAGCCAGATCGGCCGCGCCATGGGCATCAAGACCATCGCCGAGCGGGTCGAGTCCGCGCGAAGTGCTGGCCGAGCTGGCGCGGCTGGGTATCGGTTACGCCCAGGGTTTCCACATCGCCGTGCCCGAATCCGCCGCGCGCTTCCCCTTTGCCCGGCGCACGCCCGCGCCGATCCGCCGCCTCGCTTGAGGAAGTTCTTGAGCTCTGCGCCACGGGCGACGCCACGCGTCGCATGAGATCTGTGCAGAGCTTCCCCCGGTGCATGTACAATTTCGCGCGATGAGATCGGCCGCCGAGTCTTCCGCTTCGCATTCCACCTACCCGCTGATTGCTGCCGGCGATCCGCCGCCCTACATCGAATTCAACCCGCACGGCCGCGCGCCCCTCCTGCTCGTCTGTGATCACGCCAGCCGGGAATTCCCCGGGGGCCTCGCTCGGCTCGGGCTCACGGCGGCAGCGGCGCGCCGCCACATCGCCTGGGATATCGGCGCAGCCGAGCTCACCCGCGCGCTCGCGCCGCTCTTCGACGCCCCGGCATTGCTGGCCGGCTATTCGCGGCTGCTGATCGACTGCAACCGCGCGCTGACCGACCCGAGCTCCATCGTGGCGGCGAGCGACGGCGAGGTGATACCGGGCAACCGCAGGCTTACCAGCATCGAGCGCGAGTTGCGGGCACGCAGCTTTTTCGAGCCCTACCACGCGGCTATTGGCCTCAAACTCGATGAACAACGCCGCCGCCGCCTGGTCCCGGCGCTGGTCTCCGTGCATAGCTTTACTCCCGTCATGGGCAACGAGAAGCGCCCGTGGCACGTGGGGGTGCTGTGGGACCGCGATCCACGCATCGCGGTGCCGTTGCTCGAGCGCCTGCGCGCCGTGGGAGGCCTGATGGTGGGTGACAATCTGCCGTATTCGGGCCGCCATCCGGCGGACTACACCGTGGCCCGGCACGCCGAGAGCGCCCGACTACCGCATGTGTGCCTCGAGATCCGCCAGGACGAGATCAAGTCGGCCGCGGGCGTGGCGCGTTGGGCGCGGATCATCGCCGATGCGCTCGGTCCGATCCTCGCGGAGCCGGCGCTACACCGCAGCGGGCCCGGGGGAGTATAAAGACCCTCAGCGAGGCACCCATGGCGCTCAAGCAACCACCGTTCACGGTGGGCATCGAAGAAGAATACCTGCTGGTCAACCTCGAGACGCGCGATCTCGACACCGATCCTCCGGCCGCCATGCTGAGGGAGTGCACCGAGCTCGGCGAGGGGCAGGTGAGTCCCGAATTCCTGCGCTCGCAGATCGAGATCGGCACTCCGGTGAGCCGGACGATGGCCGAGGCACGTGCGCACCTCACGCGGCTGCGCAAGATCGTGGTCGACGTCGGGCGCCGCCATGGGATCGCGCCGATCGCGGCCTCAACGCACCCCTTCGCGCGTGCGATCCAGCAGAAGCACACGGACAAGGATCGCTACGTGGCGCTCGCGCGCGAAATGCAGGCGACCGCGCGGCGCATGGTGATCTGCGGCATGCACGTGCACGTCGGTATCGAGGATGACGAGCTGCGGATCGACCTCATGAGCCAGCTCGCGTATTTCCTGCCGCACCTGCTGGCTCTGAGCTGCTCATCGCCGTTCTGGGAAGGGGAGCAGACCGGCCTCAAGTCGTTTCGCCTGACCGTGTTCAGTGCGCTGCCGCGCACCGGGCTGCCGGAGCACTTTGCGAGTTACGCCGAATACCAGCGCCACATCCGCGCGCTCATCGACAACAATCTCATCCAGGACACCTCGAAGATCTGGTGGGACCTGCGGCCGAGCTGGCGCTATCCGACGCTCGAGACGCGCATCATGGACGTGTGCACGAGTCTGGACGATGCCATCGCGCTCGCCTCGCTCAACGTCTGCCTGTTGCGGATGCTGTATCGCCTGCGGCGCAACAACCAGCGCTGGCGCATCTACGCCGACATGCTGGTCAACGAGAACCGCTGGCGCGCGATGCGTTATAGCTATGACGAAGGACTCCTCGACCTCGCCAAGGGCGAGCTGGCGTCGTTCACCGACCTGCTGGAGGAAATGCTCGAGCTCGTGCGGGAGGACGCGGAAACCATGGGTTGCACTGCGGACATTGCCCATGCGCGCACGATCCTGAAGCGCGGCACCAGCGCGCATCGCCAGGTCAAGGTGTTCGAGGACGCGCGTTCACGCGGCGCCACCGAGCGCGAGGCGCTCGAGGCGGTCGTCGACTGGCTCATCCGGGAAACGGCCAGCGGCCTGCAGTGACCGCGCGGCGCCCGGTTTCCTGACAGTACCGATTCAATGACCGCGCTGGATCGACGCGTCAGCGTCGCCCCCATGATGGACTGGACCGACCGGCATTGCCGGTTCTTCCTGCGCCAGTTTTCGCCGCACGCATTGCTCTATACCGAAATGATCACGGCCGCGGCCATCCTGCATGGCGATTGGCGACGCCTGACTCGAATTCGATCCGGCTGAGCATCCTGTGGCGCTGCAACTGGGCGGCAGCGATCCGGGTGATCTGGCGCGTGCAGCGCAGATTGGTGCGGAGCAGGGTTACGATGAAATCAACCTCAACATCGGTTGTCCCAGCGACCGCGTGCAAAGTGGCGCCTTCGGCGCGTGCCTGATGGCTGAGCCCGATCTCGTGGCGGAGTGCGTGAGCGCGATGCAGGCGCGCGTCGCGATTCCGGTGACGGTCAAGGCGAGGATCGGTATCGAGCGGGGTGCGGGCGCGGCCGCCCGTGGGCTCGACTTCACGCCCACTGACGAGGTACGCCTGTACGACTTCGTGGCGCGGGTTGCGCAGCGTGGGTGCCGGGTCTTCGCGATCCATGCGCGCAAGGCGGTGCTCACCGGGTTCTCACCCAGGGACAATCGCGAGATCCCGCCACTGCGTTACGACGTGGTGAGGCGATTGAAGCGGGACTTCCCGGCGCTGACGGTGATCGCCAACGGTGGTGTGCGCGATGCTGCACAGGCACTCAGCCTGCTGGCGGATTCCGATGGCGTCATGATCGGCCGCGAGGCTTACCACCACCCGTACCTGTTGTCGCAACTGGAACGCGAGCTGCACTCTGGCAGCGATTGGCAGCCGCCGGGACGCATCGCCGTGCTGGAGGCACTTGCGAGCTACACGTCGCGCCAGCTCGCTGCGGGACAACGCCTGCATTCGATCACCCGCCACATTCTTGGCCTGTTTGCCGGGCAGCCGGGGGCGCGCAGCTGGCGGCGCTATTTCTCGGAAGCGTCGCGAAGTGACGACGCCGGCGTTGATGTCCTGACTCGCGCCATCGAATTGTTGCGTCGAGAGGCTGCATGAATCCCCGGCAGGCTCCGCACCTCTGCAGAGCTTCCCTTAGACCCAGTCCGGTGTATCCCGGATCGGGCCATCTCGTATAATCTCTGGGCACCACGGCCGGGCGTGGACCCCCCAACACATCAATCAGTTGCGATACATAGCGTAACGATGGGCAAGGATATCGAGCTGGCGATCCTGTTTGCCGACGTGGTCGGCAGCACCAAGCTCTACGAGCTCATGGGGGACCTCAAGGCGCGCGACATGGTCGCCATCTGCATCGATGTGATGCGCAGCGCCACCGAGCAGCACAGCGGCACCGTCATCAAGACGATGGGCGATGAGGTCATGTCGACTTTCCCGACCGCGGACAACGCGCTCAACGCCGCGAGCCTCATGCAGCACACCATCTCGACGCATCCCGAGCTCAAGGTCGATGGCCAGCCGGTCGCGATCCGCATCGGCTGCCACTTCGGACCCGTGGTGCTCGAAAACCGCGACATCTTCGGCGCGGCGGTGCATACCGCCAACCGGATGACGAGCCAGGCCAAGGCCGGTCAGATCATCACGACCGCCACGATGGTCGATCGCCTCTCACCCGAGTGGCGCGCCTCGGTGCGGCAGATCGACGTGGCGACGCTCAAGGGGCAGGGGAGCGAGGTCGCGCTGTTCGAGGTGCTGTGGCAGACGGAGGATGTGACGAGCATGCTGCCCGCCATCGCGATGAGCCAGCGCGATGCAGCGCGCCGTCTGCGACTGCGTCTGCGCTACCAGGGACAGGAAGTGGTGGTCGACGATCAGCGCACCAACGTCGCGATCGGACGCGCGGAAGACAATGACCTCGTGGTCAAGGGCAACCTGATCTCCCGCACGCACGCACGCATCGAGATCAATCGCAACAAGTTCGTGCTCATCGATCAGAGCACCAACGGCACCTTTGTGCAGACGCTCGATGGCGAGGAAGCGTTCGTGCGCCGCGACAGCATGCAGATCAAGGGTGAGGGCCTGATCGGCCTCGGCAAGGTGCCCGATTCGAGCTCGCCGCAGTCGATCCGTTTCGTCTGCGAGGAACCCTAGTTCCCCAGTCTCTCGAGCGCCTTGCGGTGCTCCTCGAGCAGGCCCGCCGGCAGGCGTGAGCCGAAGCTGCGCAGGTATTCTCCGATCGACTGCATTTCGCGCCGCCACAGCGTCGCATCCACCGCCAGCAGCTCGTTCATGGTCGCTTCGCTGACGTCGAGCCCCGCCGTATCGATGTCGCTCGTGCCGGGCAGGTAGCCGATTGCCGTATCCCGGGCGCCGACGCGGCCGGCGCAGCGGTCGATCATCCAGCGCAACACGCGCAGGTTGTCGCCGTAGCCCGGCCAGAGGAATTTGCCCGCCTTGTCGCGACGGAACCAGTTGACGTGGAAGATGCGGGGCAGCGCCCGCGCGCGTTGCGGAAAGCTCAGCCAGTGCGCCCAGTAATCGGCGAAGTTGTAGCCGCAGAAGGGCTTCATCGCCATTGGATCGCGGCGCACGACGCCCACCTCGCCGACCGCGGCGGCGGTGGTTTCGGAAGCGACCGAGGCGCCGACCAGGACGCCGTGCGCCCAATCGCGGGCTTCGTAGACGAGTGGTGCAAGCTCGCGGCGGCGCCCGCCAAAGACCAGCGCGGAGATGGGCACGCCCATCGGTGCCTCGGATAGCTCGGAGTAGCTCGGATTCTGAGTGGCTGCGACGGTGAAGCGAGCGTTCGGATGTGCCGCGGGACCTCGTTTTGGATCGTAAGGCCGACCCTGCCAATCGATCGCCGGTTGACCCGATTCGAGGCCTTCCCACCAGGGCCGGTTGTCGGCCGTCACGGCCACGTTGGTGTAGAGCGTGTCGTGCTGGATCATTTCGTAGGCGTTGCGATTGGTCTTGGCGTTCGTGCCCGGCACGACGCCGAAATAGCCGGACTCCGGGTTGATCGCCCACAGCCGGCCATCCTTGCCGGGATGCAACCACGCGATGTCATCCCCGAGCGTCCAGACCTTCCAGCCGCGATGCGACTCTGGCGGGATGAGCATGGCGAGATTGGTCTTGCCGCAGGCCGAGGGGAATGCGCAGGCGAGGTAGTGCGTTTCGCCCGCCGGATTCTCCACGCCCACGATCAACATGTGCTCCGCCAGCCAGCCCTCGGTGCGCGCCTGCCAGCTCGCGATACGCAGCGCATGGCACTTCTTGCCGAGCAAGGCGTTGCCGCCATAGCCGGAGCCGAAGCTCTTGATCGCGAGGTCCTCCGGGAAGTGCATGATGAAACGCCGGTCGGGATTCAGGTCGCCGGTCGAATGCAGACCCTTCACGAAGCTGCCGTCGCGCGCGATGCGCTCGAGGGCGCCGCGGCCCATGCGCGTCATGATCTTCATGTTGATGACGACGTAGGCGCTGTCGGTGATTTCGACTCCACAGCGCGCGTACGGCGAGTCGATGGGGCCCATGCAATACGGCACGACGTATAGCGTCCGGCCGCGCATACAGTCCCTGAACAGTTCGTCCATGCGCCGGTGGCCATCGGCTGGCGCCATCCAGTGATTGTTCGGGCCGGCATCAGCCTCGTTGGCCGTGCAGACGAAGGTGAGATGCTCGACCCGCGCGACGTCCGACGGATGCGAGCGGTAAAGATGGCAGCCGGGATGCGTGCCTTCGTTGAGATTGAGCAGCTCACCCCGCGCCTTGAGCTCCGCGATCAGGCGGCGATACTCCTCATCGGATCCGTCACACCAGTGGATGTGGCCGGGTTGGGTGTGGCGCGCAACCGACTCGACCCAGTCGCGGACCGGCTTGCTCATCTGGCTCAGGATCGGCAATTGCTGGGGAGCGGTCGCCATGATTCTTCTCCGGCGGGTCGGGTCGATTATAGCGACCTGTCCCTGCACCCCTGCCATTCGACACCAGACGGCCCGCGAAGAGAAGCGCAAACGCCTCTGACCCTGCAGTCAGAGGCGTTCCGTCAAATCAACAGGATCAGTGGGCGCGCCTGGCGCGCGCGGTCTTCCTGGCCGATCGGCGCGCCGTCTTGCGACGCGCAGCCGGCTTGGCGCGGGTCGCGACGCCATAGATGAGCTCGGCGTAGGTCTCCGAAGCGAGCATGCGGAACTCGCGTCCAGTGCGATTGAGCAGCGACCAGAGCTGCTCCAGCTCCCGGGTCACGCGCTCGCGGGTGGCTGGGTTGAGCGCCGCCTGCTTGCGGATGAACGACTTGAGATCCTCAGCTTGGGCGAGACCCTTGAGACGCTCCGCACCGACACCGATCAGCGTGTCGACGGCGGCGCCGTTCTGGCGCAGGAGCTGGGCAAATGCGTCATGGGTCAGGTCGTTGAAGCGCTGCGAGGCGGTCACCAGCGTGTCGACGGGCGTGCGGGCTGCGGCCACGGCCTTGGCGGCCTGGTGGACGCGATTACGAGCTTTGTCGACGGCCGTTCGGCGATAGGCGTGAACGTTCTGGCGAACCTTCCCAGCCACGCCATTGAGTTGCTCAGCGATGTTCATTCGTTTCCTCCGGGGTGCTGCGACGCATCAAATGATGCGACGCACCATACCCAGAGCTGGCAGTGAAGTCAATTCGGAAAACGACCAGGGCCGACTCAGCGGGCCCTAGGGCTTCAAGGCCTCGGCCGCGTCGGTCGCGTCGAGGAAGTGCTCGATCACGGGGATCACCTGGTCCAGGCAATGAAGCATGAACAGGTGCCCACCGCCCGCCACGATGTGCAGGCGGTTGTTGGGAATGAGGAGCGACAGGATGCGAGCGTTGACGGGTGGCACCAGCGGATCATCCGAGCCCGCCATCACGAGCGTGGGCTGCTTGAGCTTGTGCAGCCAGTAGATGCTGGTCCAGCCGACGCCCGCGAGCAGCTGATAGAGGTACCCGAGCAGCTGCGGCGGTATCACGCGCGTCGTGTGGGCCTTGATGAGGTCGGGGCGATCACGTACTTCGCCGCCGTAGATATCAGCGGCGGCGCTTTGCATGTAGTCCGGTGAGAGGTAACGGCGCGGGGTCGTCATCTTGAGTAGCGCGCTGGGTCGTCCGGGCACACTGATCGCACCGGCGGAGGTGGCCGCGAGGATCAACCGGCGCGTGCGTTCGGAATACTGCCGGGCAAACTGCTGTGCGACGGCGCCGCCCCATGACACACCCGCGACATCCACGATGCCGTAGCCCAACCGATCGAGCAGCTGGGTGGTGAGGCTTGCGATACCGCTGAAGCGTCGCGGGATGAGCCACAACGGCGAGCGACCCACGCCCGGCATGTCGAACACGATCGCCTCGCGTCCGTGAAGCGCGTCGATGAATGGCAGCACCAGTTCGAGGTTGGCGCCGATGCCGTTGAAGAGCAGCAAGGGAGTGCCGCGCCCCGCGCGGATCGCGACCCGCAGCCTCACGCCGTCGACGTCGATGAATTCGATCTTGGCGGTCGATGCGCGCTCGGCCATGCGGGAACTGACCCGCTCAGCGTTGATGGACGTAGCGCCCCGGCGCCGGATCGCCCGCGGGATGGGCGTCGCTACCGAGCGTCGCCGGCGCCGCGCGTTTGCCGCCGCCGCGCGCTTCATACCACTTCAACCAGTGATCCCACCAGGATCCCGGGTGCGCGGTTGCGGTTTCGAGCCATTTATCAGCGCTGAGACTGAGGTCATCGTTGAGATAGTACTTGGCTTTCGGATTACCCGGCGGGTTGACGATGCTCTGAATGTGGCCGCTCGAGCTCAGGACGAACTGCATTTTTCCCCGGAGCACCCTGCGCGACTCGTAGCATGCGGTCCACGGCGTGATGTGATCCGTGATGCCGGCCACAATGTAGTGGTCGCCTTCGACCTTCGACAGGTCGATCGGCGTGCCGAGCAGCTTGAGCCGGTTCGGATGCAGCAGTGAGTTTTCCATGAACATCTTGAGCAGATCGGCGTGCAGCTCGGCCGGCAGGCGCGTGGTGTCCGAGTTCCAGTAGAGGATGTCGAAGGCCGGCGGGCGATTGCCCATGACCCAGTTGTTGGCGACGAACAGCCACACCAGGTCATTCGGCCGCAGCCACGAAAAAACGCGCGCCATGTCCTCGCCATCGAGCACGCCCTTGGCCCGTGAGCGCTGGATCGCGGCCGCTGCGCCGGAGCGCGAGGCGAACATGCCGAGCAGCGTCGGCGCCTCGGTGTCGAGCACGGTCACGAGCTGAGTCATGCTGCGCACGCTGCGATCGCCGCTCGCCGCGAGGTGTCCGAGCAGCGTCGTGAGCGTGAAGCCGCCCGCGCAGGCTGCCATCGTATTGACGTCCTCGCTTCCCGCAATTTCGCGCACCGCGTCGATCGCCTGCTTGCAGGCGGTGAGATAGGTCTCGAGATTCCAGTCGCGCTGCGCGGCGGTGGGGTTGCGCCAGCTGATCGCGAACGCGGCGACACCGTTGCGCGTGCAGTACTCCGCAAAGCTGCGGCCCGGGCTCAGGTCGAGCGCGTAGAACTTGTTGATCTGGGGCGGCACGATTACCAGCGGCCGCTTATAGATTTCGCGCGTCGCCGCCGCGTACTGGATGACCTCGAGCACGTCGCTGCGAAAAACCACCGCGCCGGGCGTGGTGGCGAGGTTCTTGCCCACCTGGAACTTGCGATCGTCGACCTGGCGCGGCATGCCGCCGTTGTTGAGCAGGTCGTCGAGAAAATTACGCGCGCCAAACAGCAGGCTCCTGCCCTTCGTCTGCGAGATGCGCAGCAGCGCGCCGGGGTTGCCGAGCAGCGAATTGGTGGGGGCCATCGCCTCCGTGATCAGCGAGAGTGCGAAGCGCGCCCGCTCGCGATCATCGCCCGAGGCGTTGGCGCTCTCCAGCGCATTCGTCAGGCTCTGACGCCAGGCGAGAAAGCCCTGCATGAGCCGCTTGTAGAAGCCGTTCTTCTGCCACACCTCGTGGCTGAAGCGCCGGTCCTTGGGGTCGGGCGCGAGCTGCGAGCTCCCGGTCACGACGTTGAAGAGCTCGCGTGCGAAGCCGAGCTGTTCGCGGACCATCACCCGTGGATCCATTGCGAGCAGCTTGACCAGGCGCTGGACCGCATCGATCAGCTCCGCACGATCGAAGCCAATGAGCGGATTGGCGCCCAGGATCTGCTCGGCCGCATAACTTGCATCCTCGTGGTCGAGCTCGGGTTCGGCGCGGTCTTCCGGGGTGAAACCGTCGCGTCCCGGCAGGTCGACTTGCGGCGCCACATGCTCCGCGCCGGCGGCTTCAAGGCGTGAATCGTCGCTCATGGAATCCCCCAAACCCGTGATGACCGCACGGGGCCAACTGTGAACTGTGCACCCCGCCGGACGGGATGAACGGTGAGCCCCCAAGCGATTGAAAGCAACCGAGACCTGCGTTCATCGCAGTGCGGTGCGCGCGTGATTATTGTCACTTACGCACCTAGGGGTAATCCCTATGATCGCCCGCGTTGATGCAGTGAGTTTCGGCCGCACCGGAGGATGGTGCAAGCGGCTGTCGGAGATGGGAATTCCGGACGCGTACAGCAAAAGGACGAACGCGAACTAGGGAAACACTGACACACATGCCTCGCCAGGGTCCGGCGGGCTCTTAGGGTAATTGCGGACGCCGCCGCAAGGGTTTGCCGGCGTCGCAGAGTGTCTGACCGTGGTGCGTTCGAGGCTCGTCATTGCCGCTGGGATCGCGTCGTGCATGCTCGCCGGGCAAGTGCACGCCGTCGGTACTTTGGCGGGCACCAGCGTCCCGAACCAGGCGCAGGTGAGTTACGTGCTCGGTGGCGTGCCCGGCTCCGGCACTTCCAACACCACCACGTTCCTGGTCGCCGAAGTCCTCGACCTCAACGTTACGCTGCAGAGCTCCACCGTGCTGGTCACGGCCGGTGACCTCAACCGGACGCTCCTCTTCACCCTCACCAACACCGGCAACGGCGCCGAGACCTTTGCGCTCGCGCTCGACAACCTGGTCGCGGGCGATGACTTCGATCCGCTCGCAGCGACCACCGCCATCTATTTCGACGCCGACGCCAACGGCGTGCTTTCGGGCACCGACGTTGCCTACGTCGCGGGCGGCAACGATCCGTTGCTGGCCGCGGATGCCGGTGTCGCCGTGCTGCTCGTCAACAACATCCCGGCCGCGCTCGCCGACGGCGCGATCGGCCGCAGCCGCTTACTGGCACGCGCCGCAACCGGCACCGGCGCGCCCGGCACGATCTTCGCGGGCCAGGGTGCGGCGGGCACCGACGCCGTCGCGGGCGCCAATGGCGCACAGACCAACGCGGCCGGCGAATACCAGGTGAGCGACAATCAGGTGGTGCTTACCAAGAGCGCCACCGTGACGGATCCGGCCGGCAGCACAGCGGCGGTCCCGGGAGCGCGCATCACCTACCAGATCGTCGTCAACGTGAGCGGCAGTGCGCCCGCCACCAATTTTGTTCTCACCGATGCGATCCCTGCCGGCACCACGTTCGCCGGCGGCTCGCTGCTGCTCAACGGCGCGGCACTCACCGATGCCCCGGACGCCGATGCCGGCGAATTCCAGGGTGGCGCGACGCCCGGTGTGCGCGTATCACTCGGCAATCTGACACAGGCGATCGGGCCACAGACGGTCGCCTTCACTGTAACGATCAACTGAACTGGACCAGGGAGTCGCTTCATGAACGCAAAGCTGAGCTGGATGATCGGGGCATTGCTCGCGCTCATCGCCACACAAGTCAGCGCGCAGGACAAGGGCTGCATCCTCCTCAAGACGGTGGCGGAGATCGAGCAGGTCACCACCGACGAGCGTGGCGAGCAGAGCACGCGGCTCGTGCCGGTGGAAAAGATCGTTCCGGGCAACGAAGTCATCTACACCGTGAGCGCCACCAACATCTGTGACCAGGCGGCGGAGAAGGTCGTGATCGACAACCCGGTGCCGCAGCACATGGACTACGTCGGCGGCACCGCTATCGGCCCGGGCACCGACGTGAGCTTTTCAATCGACGGTGGCTTCAACTTCGGCAAGCCCGAAACGCTCAAGGTCGCCGGTGCAGACGGCGCGCAGCGCCAGGCCGAGCCGCGTGAGTACACCAACATTCGCTGGGTGATGCGCAACCCACTCAAGCCGGGAGCCGTGGCCTTCGCACGTTTCCGCGCTGTTCTCGAATAAGAGCGCAATTTTCTTCAGAGCGACGGGGAAGCGGCGTCGCGGACAGCAGGGGTCCGCGGCGTTGTTTCTTGTGCCTTGCGTATTGTGAAACGAGGAGTAACGAATGATCTCGGTAATCAAGCAGATGAGGACGGTGCTCGGCATTGCCGTGCTGCTGTCATCGCTCGCGGGAGTGCAGGTGGCCGTCGCCGCCGGCACCGACGCGGGTGTGACGGTCAGCAACCGCGCCACCGTCAACTACACCGTGGGCACGGTCGCGCAGGCGGCGATCGAAAGCTCGCCCACGGGCAACAGCACCCCGGGTGTCGGCGCCGGCGCCAACACCAACTTCGTGGTGGACCGGCGCATTGACTTCACCGTCACCGAAACCGGTGGTGGTGCGGCGTCGGTGAGCCCTGGACTGCTCAACGCGGTGGCGACCTTCACCGTGACGAACACGAGCAACGCGGCGGAAGGCTTCCAGCTTTCGGCGTCCAACGTGGGCGGCACGCTGTTCGGCAACGCCGACAGCACCGACGTGGCGAACCTGCGAGTGTTCGTCGACAACCCGGGCGCCGGTGGCACCGCGGGCGTGTACGACGCACTGTTCGACACGGTGGGGTTCGTCAACACCCTTGCTGAAGACGGCAACGTGGTGGTGTTCATCGTGGCGGATGTGCCGCTCACGGTGATCAACGGCCAGTTCGCCAACGTGCGCCTGCAGGCGCGCGCGGCTACGGTCGGCAGCAGTGGTGCCACGCTCGAGGTGGAAACCGCGGGTGCGGACACGGCGGGTGTCGACGTGGTGTTCGGTGATGCGGGACGCAACGCGACGGAGACGGCTGACGACCAGTTCGCCGCACAGTCCGCTGCGCTCACAATCACCAAGACCTCGGCGATCATCAGCGATCCGTTCAACGGGACCGGCGCCAATCGCAAGGCCATCCCGGGTGCGGTCATCGAGTACATCGTCTCGATCGCGAACACCGGTACCGCCGCGGCGGGCAGCGTTCGCCTTTCCGATACGCTCGATGGGACGCTGGCGTTCACGGCGGGTCAGTACAACGGCGGTGCCGCCGATGTGCAGATCGTCGTGGGTGCAGTGACCACGTTCTGCGTGGCCGAGTCCGGCGCTGATGCCAATAGTGACGGTTGCAACCGCACGGGACAGACGCTGAGCGTCAACCCGACGGTCGCCATCACCGTGGCACCGGCTCAGACGGCGACTGTGCGCTTCCGCGCCACGATCAACTGATCAGTGGTGTACGGATGACTGAGCGCGCCACCAACGGCGTGCTCGGAGCCATCCATCGGCTGACAGTCCTTATGGCTGCCGGCTGGTTGCGCGTCCGAGCATTCGATACTCCGGCTCACGGCCGGGGCAGGGCGGACCTCCGGGTCCGCCCCGCCCCGCGCGCGTGGGCGTCGGTGCTTGGGCGTTCCCTTCTCCTGGTGGGGCTGCTCTCCACCAGCCTGGTCCATGCGCAATCGCCGACGCCCCCGGGCAGCGCGATTCGCAACACTGGCCAGGCGACCTTCGTGAACGTGAGTGGCGCGGCGCGCGCGGTTGCCAGCAATGAAGTGGTGATCGTGGTCGCGCCGGGGCGTTCCAGCGCCAGTCTCACCTTGCTCCGTTCCGCCGCCATTCCGGTCGCTCTGCAGCAGCCGGCGGGACCGACTCAATGTATCGCTGCCGGCGGTGCGCTGCAGACCCTGGCGGATCCCATTCTCATCGGTGGCGGCACAGTCGATCCCACGCAACCCGTGCCGCTCACGGGGACTTCGAGCTTCCACGGCGGCGAAGCGCTGTTCGTGCGGATCGTCGACTCCGACCAGAACCGCGACGCGGCGGTTCGCGACACCGTGGACGTGCGGCTGGACGTCGCGCCCGGTGGCGATGGCGAGACGGTGCGGCTGCTCGAGACGGCACCTTCGAGCGGCGAATTCGTCGGCTACGTGCAGAGTGCGGCAGGCTCGACGGCGAGCGGCGATTGCACTCTCCAGGTGGCCTCGGGTTCTACGGTCGCTTCCGCGTACGTTGACCGGTTCGACAGCACCGATACCAGCAATGCTCAGGCGATCATCGATCGTGCCGGTCGTGTGTTCGATTCGCGCACCGGCCAGCTGCTCGACGGTGTGCGCGTACGTCTGGTCAGCGCGCTCACCGGCCAACCCGCGGTTGTCACGGGTGACGACGGCGTGAGCAGCTTCCCGAGCGAGCTCGTCACTGGCTCAGCAGTGACCGACTCGGGCGGAACCGTCTACAACTTCGCTCCCGGAACTTTCCGATTCCCCGTCGTGCTGGCGCCGGGCAGCTATCGCTATGAAGTCGTGCCGGCCGCTGGATATCGCTTTCCTTCGACGGCCGATCCCGCGGCCCTGCAGGCACTGCCGGGTGCACCCTTCGTGATCAATGCCGGTTCGACCGGCGGTATGTTTGCCGTCGATTCGCCCTCGGCAGCCGCCATCGATCTGCCGCTCGACCCGACGGGCACGCAACTGCTGCTGCAGAAATCGACGCTCGCTGCGCTCGCCGCTCCGGGCGATTTCGTGCAATACACACTGAGCCTCGAAAACACGAGCGGCACGGGCGATGTCGCCGCGACCCGCATCGTCGATATGTTGCCGCCCGGATTGCGCTTTCAGCCCGGCTCGGTCCGCGTGGCGCGTGCGGCCGGCGCGTTCGGCACCGCGGCGGAGCCGCAGGTGGCCGCGGATGGGCGCACGCTCACTTTCGATACCGGTGACCTGGCGGCCGGCGAGCGCATCACGTTGCGCTACGTCGCCGAGATCACCATCGGCGCGCATGGCAAGGAGCTGGTGAACAGCGCGCTCGCCAGCGGTGCCGGCAACATCAGCTCCAATCCGGCGAATGCGGTGATCCGCTTGCGTGCGGCACTCAATAACGAGCGCTCCTTCATTCTTGGCCGCGTCGTGAATGGCGGTTGTGGTGCGCAGCTCGCCGAAGCCGACGGGGTGGAGGGCGTGCGCGTCTACCTGGAGGACGGCCGCTACAGCCTCACGGATGAGCAGGGCAACTATCACTTCGAGGACGTCACGCCGGGCACGCACGTCGTGCAGCTCGACACCGCGACAGTCCCGGAAACGCTGGAGGCCGTGAGCTGCGCCGCGAACAGTCGCCATGCGGGTCGCGCCTACTCCCAGTTCGTCGAAGTGCGCGGCGGTGCGCTGTGGCGCGCCGACTTCACCCTCGCGACCCGCAAACCGCCCGAAGGCGTCGTGCGCCTGACGGTCAACCGGGTGCCGGGCGACTCGAACGATGTGCTTGGCGTGAGCGCCAACGTGGACGTGACCGGTGTGTCCGTCGGCAACATGAAGCTGCTCGCGATGCTTCCGGGCGGCGCTGCCTTTGTGCCCGGCACCGCCAGCGTCGCTGGTAAGGCGGTCGCTGATCCGGACATCGTCGAGGGCGTGTTGAGTTTCCGACTCGGCGAAGCGGTTGCCCCGTCGCAGCGGCAGATCTCGTTTGCGCTGCGCACGCCGACAGGCACCACCGAGGAGATGTCGGTCCGCGCGCTCCTCCTGTTCGATTCACCCACGCAGACCGGGCAGAAGACCCCGCTGGCACAGCTCGACCTGGCAGCGGACAGTGCCGCGCAACCGAGTGGTGCCGCCAGCGAGGTGGTCACGCGCGGCGTCATGAACATGATGGCGGCGACGCGCACCCGCGCGCCGCAGGCGCGCTTCGTCGATCCCGAGGCGCTGGCGAGCGAAGTTCCCAACGTCGAATCGCTGGCGCCGGGAATCGACTGGGTCCTGCCCCGTCCCGACTTCGCGCCGCGCATCACCAGCGTCAAGGTCGCCGTGCGCCATCGGCCGGGTCAGACCGTGGAGCTGACCGTGAACGGCGCGCCGGTGAGCCCGCTCAACTATTACGGCAGCAGCGAGAACCGCGCGCGCACCGTGGCGCTGAGCCTGTGGCGCGGCGTGGACATCCCCGAGGGCCCAAGCGAGCTGGCCGCGCTGGTCCGCGACGCCGACGGCATGGAGGTCGAGCGCCTCGTTCGCCAGATCCATTTCGCGGGCGGACCGGCACGCGCGCAGCTCGATACCGCGGCGTCGGATCTCGTGGCGGATGGCCGCACACACCCGCTGGTTCGCATCCGGGTGACCGATGCCTACGGCAAACCGGCGCGCCCGGGAACGATCGGTGCATTCCGCATCGATCCGCCGTATCGCTCGTGGTTCGAAGTCGAGGCACTGACCGAGCAGCAGTTGGTAGTCACCGGTCAGCGCGAGCCGTCGTACACAGTCGAAGAGGACGGCACGGCGCTCATCGAGCTCGAGCCCACCACGCAGAGCGGCCAGGTCGTGGTGCACCTCAAGTTTGGGCAGGAGCGCGAGCAGGAAATACGCGCCTGGCTCGAGCCCGCGACGCGCGAGTGGGTCATGGTCGGTATCGCCGAGGGTACGGCGGCCTACCGCACGATCCGCAAGAACCTGGAAGCCGCCACCGAGGCGGGCCTCGAGGAAGGCCTCACTGAGGATGGCCGCGTCGCCTTCTTCGCCAAGGGCCGCATCCGGGGCGATTTCCTGCTGACCATCGCGTACGACTCGGCGCGCGAGCGCGGCACCGAGCCGGGCAGGCTCCAGGACGTGATCGAGCCGGATCGGTACTACACGCTGTACGGCGACACCACCGAGCAGCGCAACGAAGCGGCGAGCGCGCGCAAGTTCTACCTCAAGCTCGAGCGCAAGCAGTTCTATGCGCTGTTCGGCGACTTCGACACCGGCCTCACCGTCACCGAGCTCAGCCGCTACAGCCGCACGGTGAACGGCCTGCGCACCGAGTACGCCGGCGAGCGCCTGAGCGTGAACGCTTTCGCTGCGCGCAGTGAGCAACGATTCATGAAGGACGAGTTGCGCGGTGACGGCACCTCGGGCCTGTACCGGCTCTCGCGCCGCCCGCTCATCATCGGCAGCGAAAAGCTGCGCATCGAAGTGCGCGACCGCTTCCACAACGACCGCATCGTGAGCACGCGTGAGCTGGCCCGTTTCCTCGACTACAGCATCGACTACTTCAAGGGCGAGATCTTCTTCAAGCAGCCGGTGCCGAGCCGCGATCCCGAATTCAACCCGGTCTACGTCATCGCGGACTACGAGACCAGTGCCACGACCTCCGATGACACGACCGCGGGCGGGCGCGTGGCGACCAAGCTCGCCGGCGATGCGGCCGAGGTCGGCGTGAGCCTGGTGCACGAGGGCGCCCAGACCGGCGACCACGATCTCGCCGGTGCGGATCTCACGGTGCGCTTCGGCGAGGCGACCGAGTTGCGCGCCGAAATCGCGCGTTCGCACGCCGACGTCGGTGCTTCGCCAGTCAATGGAAATGCGTACCTGGCCGAGCTCACCCACTCGACGCACCGCCTCGATGGCCGCGTGTACCTGCGCCGGCAGGACGAGGCGTTCGGCCTCGGCCAGCAGCTCTCGAGTCAAGGCGGCTCGCGCACCATGGGTGCGGAAGGCCGCTTCGCGCTCACCGATCGCGTCTCGGTCCAGGGCGAGGCCTACCGGCAGGAGTACGAGGTGTACGGTTCGCAGCGCGATGCGGCGGCCGCGGAGCTGCGCTACCAGGACGAGGTGCGCGGCGTGAGCGCGGGCCTCAGGCACGTCGAGGACCAGGCGAGCGGCACCACCACCGGCTCCGACCAGGCTTACGTCGCCAGCAGCATGGACGTCCTCGATGAGCGGGTGCGGCTGCGGGCCGCCGCGGATTTCACGCTGCAGGGCGAGGAGTCGAGCATCGACTTCCCGACGCGCGCGGTCGTGGGGACCGACTGGCGCCTGACACCGGACACGACGCTGTTCGCCGAGTACGAGCACGCCGAGGGCGAAAACATCTCGAGCGACATGTCGCGCGTCGGCGTGCGCGCATCGCCGTGGACCCGGGCGCAGATCGAGAGCAGCCTGAATGCCCAACAGACTGAGTACGGACCGCGCACGTTTGCCAACCTCGGTCTCACGCAGGGCTTCCAGCTGAGCGAGCGCTGGGCGCTCGACGCCGGTCTCGACCAGAGCAACACGCTGCGTGGCGCCAATGCGCGCCCGCTCAACCCGGAAGTGCCGCTCGCCTCTGGCAGCATGAGCGACGATTTCCTGGCCACCTTCGTCGGCGCTCTCTACCAGGATGACCTGTGGACGTTCACTTCGCGGGCGGAGCTGCGCAACTCCGACCTGGAGGAGCGGATCACCCTCGCAGGCGGCTTGTACCGCGAAGCCGTCGCCGGTCACGGCTTCTCCTTGTCATTGCTCGCTACGCAGAGCGACATGGTCGCGAGCTTCGACTCTTCGCAGGTCGACCTGGGGCTCGGCTGGGCATACCGGCCGGCCATGAGTCGCTGGGTCCTGCTCGACCGCCTCGACCTCATCTACGAGAACCAGGAGGGGTTAGACACCGACGCGCAATCGTGGCGCCTGGTCGAGTCATTGAATGCGAACTTCAAGCCGAACGAGCGCACGCAGCTCGGCCTGCAGTTCGGCGCGCGCTATAACCGCTCAACCTTCGATGGCGAGCGGTACACCGGCTACAGCGATCTCTATGGCTTCGACGTGCGCCACGATGTGGGCTCGCGCTATGACATCGGCCTGCAGAGCTATGCGCTCAATTCATGGCGCTCCGACGTGCACGAATATGCGCTCGGCATCGACTTCGGCGTCACCGTGGCGCGCAACGTGTGGATCGCGGTGGGCTACAACTTCGTGGGCTTCCACGACGAAGACTTCTCGCGCAACCGCTACACCGAGCAGGGCCCTTTCATCAAGCTGCGTATCAAGGCGGACCAGGACACCTTCAAGGACCTCGCCGCGCGGTTCTGAAACACCACGAAACCGAAATTGTGTCGTCCGCCGGACGGTGCTATTGAAGGGGATGGCCGTCGCACATCGTGGGACCGGGTAATTTGCAGCCAGTCGAGGACATCCTGGGCCCCGACGGTCCCCTGGCGCGCAACCTCCCCAGCTTCGCGCCGCGCGCCGAGCAGATCGAGATGGCCCGCTGCGTGGCGCAGGCGCTCGCGAGACTCGAACCCCTGGTGATCGAAGCGGGCACGGGAACCGGCAAGACCTTCGCTTACCTGGTGCCCGCGTTGCTGTCCGGCCGGCACGTCATCATCTCCACCGGCACGCGCACCCTGCAGGACCAGCTGTTTCACCGCGATCTGCCGGCGGTCACTGCCGCGCTCGGTCGCCCGGTGAAGATCGCATTGCTCAAGGGACGCGCAAACTACCTGTGCCGTCATCGGCTCACGCTCGCGCGTGTGGCGCCCGAGCTGGCGTTGAGCGCGGACGGCTCCGGCGGCGGTGTCCTGGAGGACATCGAGCGTTGGGCCACGCGTACCCACGTGGGCGATGTGAGCGAGCTCAGCCATGTGCCCGAGGGTCACGCGATATGGCCCGCGGTGACCTCCACGCGCGAGAACTGCCTGGGCGCCGATTGCCCCGAATTCAGCGCCTGCCATGTGTTCGCGGCACGCCGCGAGGCCCAGGCGGCCGATATCGTCATCGTCAATCATCACCTGCTGCTGGCGGATCTCGCCCTCAAGGAGAGCGGCTTCGGCGATCTGCTGCCGGGGACCGAGGCCGTGATCCTGGATGAGGCGCACCAGGTGCCGGAAACCGCCGCGCAATTCTTCGGCGCGAGCCTGAGCTCGCGCCAGCTGCTCGGCTTCACGCGTGACACCCTGGCGGAGCTGAAGTCCGCAGGCGTGAGCGCCGCGGCGCTGCAGGACGACCTGCGAGCGCTCGAAGTGCTGGTGGCCGACATCCGCAGGACCTTTGCCAGGGGCGCCAGTCGCGTCGACTGGCGCACGCTGTCCGCCCTCGCCGCCGAGCGTCTCGCCGAGCTGGAGACGACGCTCGCGCACTCACGCGGCGTGTTGCAAGAGCTCGATGGCCCGGGTGGTCTCGCGCATTGCACGCGGCGCAACGAGGAGCTCCTGCGCGAGTGCGCGCAGCTGCGCGGCCTCGAGGAGGAAACCGGGGCGCGCTGGGTCGATGTGAGCGCGCAGGGCTGGACGTTGCGTTACACGCCGTTCGAAGTGGCGGATCGGCTGCAGCAGTTCATCACCGCGGGGCCCTGCGCCTGGATCTTCACGTCGGCGACGCTCGCCGTGGGCGAGAATTTCAGCCACTACACTTCGCGCATCGGCGTGCCGCAGGCGCGCGCGGTGCGCATCGAGAGTCCCTTCGACTACCGTCGCCAGGCGTTGCTGTATCTGCCGGAATCGATTTCCCATCCGTCCGATCCCGATCACGCCCGGCACACGGTGGAGGCGGCGCTGCCACTGCTCGAGACGACCGGCGGGCGCGCCTTCCTGCTCTTCACGAGCCACCGGGCATTGGGCGAGGCGAGCGCCTGGATCAGGCACAAGCTGGGAGAACGGCCGCCGTTCCCGCTGTTTACGCAGGGCGAGGCGCCACGCGAAGTCCTGCTCAGGCAATTCCGCGAGCTTGGCAACGCGGTGCTGCTCGGCACCTCGAGCTTCTGGGAGGGCGTCGACGTCAAGGGCGATGCGCTCTCGATCGTGGTGATCGACAAGCTCCCCTTCGCCGCGCCCGACGATCCCGTGCTGAGCGCGCGGCTCGAGGAGATCCGCCGGCGCGGCGGCAATCCGTTCTTCGAGTACCAGCTGCCGCAGGCGGTGCTGGCGCTCAAGCAGGGCGTGGGCCGCCTCATTCGCGACGCCAACGACACCGGCGTCATCATGCTGTGCGATCCGCGGCTGATGACGCGCGCCTACGGACGCGTGTTCATCGAGAGTCTGCCGCCCATGCCGGCGACCACCAGCCTCCGTGAAGCCATCGCGTTTCTCGAGCAGCACCTGCCCGCACCCAAAGCCGTAGCATTGCGGACATGAAGATCCTCGCGCTCGACACCGCGACCGACGCGTGCTCGGTGGCCCTGCTGCTCGGCGAGACGCTGCTCGCGCGCTACGAGGAACCCAAACGCGGACACGCTGAGCTGATCCTGCCGATGGTAGACGCATTGCTCGCCGAGGCCGGGATCGGGCTGCGCGCGCTGGATTGTCTCGCGGTCGGGCGCGGACCCGGCGCCTTCACCGGCGTGCGCATTGCGGTGAGCGTGGCGCAGGGACTCGCCTTCGGTGCGGATCGGCCGATCGTGCCGATCTCGGACCTCGCCGCCCTCGCACAACGAGCGGTTCAGACCCATCGGGCGAAGCGCGTGTTGGCCTGCCTGGATGCCAGGCTCGGCGAGGTGTACTGGGGTGCTTTCGAAGTCGGCGCCGATGGCCTGGTGGCGGGGATCACCGACGAGCGCGTTGGCCCTCCCCAATCCGTGGCGGTGCCGCCCGGCGATGCGTGGTTCGGGGTCGGAACGGGATGGGCGGCGTACCCCGACCTCGCTACGCACCTGGCGCAGAACGGCGCCCGCCTGGACGGCACCGATGGGACGCTGCTGCCCCGCGCGCACGAGATCGCGCAGCTGGCGGTGCGCGACTTCCACGCCGGGCGGGCAGTTAGTCCAGAGCAGGCGTTACCCGTGTACGTACGCGATTCCGTAGCCGTGATTTCACGCAAATCACAAACTTGAGCGTGCATGTAACAGAAATGTCATATTTCTATCCTGTAATACGCGCGTCCTGTCCAAGGCCGGCGAGATGCAGACCAAGCAGATCCTGATCGTCGAAGACGAAAAGCCGATCCGTGAAATGATCGCGTTCGGACTTGCGGCGCGCCGGCTTCGACGTGCTCGAGGCCGAGGACTGCAAGGCGGCACGCGCGCGCATCGCCGACAAGCGCCCGGACCTGCTGCTGGTCGACTGGATGCTGCCCGACATGAGCGGCCTCGAGCTCACGCGCGCCCTCAAGCGCGACAAGGAGACGCGCGAGGTCCCGGTGATCATGCTCACGGCGCGCGCCGACGAGCAGGACAAGGTGTCGGGGCTCGAAGGGGGCGCGGATGACTACGTCACCAAGCCTTTCTCGCCACGCGAGCTGCTGGCACGGATCAACGCGGTGCTGCGCCGGACTGTGCCCGCCGGCACGGAGGAGCGAATTGCCATCGATGGGCTCGTGCTCGATGGCGCGAGCCATCGCGTGACGGTGGGCGAGCAGACCGTGAGCCTCGGCCCCACGGAGTATCGGCTGCTCAGCTTTTTCATGATGCATCCGGAAAGGGTCTACAGCCGTAATCAGTTGCTCGATCGGGTATGGGGCGGTAACGTTTATGTCGAGGAGCGGACGGTTGACGTTCACATCCGCCGGTTGCGCAAGGCACTCAGCGCCTTTGGCTACGACAGGTTCATCCAGACCGTACGAGGCGCCGGCTACCGATTCTCGGAACGCGAGGCCTGACCGGGTTCCATGACCACCGGATGGTCATTCGCTCTCGCTCGCCTGTTGGTGTTGCTGGGCGTGGCGTTGGCAGGCGGCTTTCTCTTCGGTCACCCACTGGTGTGGGTCATCGTCGCCCTCGCGGCGTACCTCTGTGTGCAGCTGGTCAATCTGTTTCGGCTCGAGCGCTGGCTGAGGCTCAGGAATTTCATAGATCCGCCGGACCTGGGTGGCGCATGGGCGGACGTCGTCGCACAGGTGGTACGCCTGCACCGGCGCAAGCGCTTTCACAAGCAGCGGCTCATTCAGCTGTTTCGTGAATTGCGACGCTCGACGGCCGCGATGCCGGATGGCGTCATCGTGCTCAATGCCAGCCACGAGATTCTCTGGTTCAATCGCACCTCGAGCCGCCTGCTCGATCTGCGACGCAAGGCTGACGTCGGCCTGCGCATCGGCAACCTGATTCGTGCGCCTGACTTCGTGCGCTACCTCGAGGCCGCCGACTTCAGCGAGCCCGTGTACATCACCTGGCCGACAGGCAGCGAGCTCAATCTCGCCATCCAGATGATCCCCTACGGGGGTGGCCAGCAGATGATGCTGGTACGCGACGTGACCCGGCAGGCGAAGCTCGAGGCGATGCGCAAGGATTTCGTGGCCAACGCCTCCCACGAGTTGCGTTCGCCGCTCACTGTGATCAGCGGCTATCTCGATTCGATGCACGAGGATGCTGCGGTCGATCCCGCCTGGTCCGGTCCGGTGTCGGAGATGCGCCGGCAGGCCGAGCGAATGAACGCGATCGTGCACGATCTGCTCGAGCTTTCGAAGCTCGAGTCCGCGGACAAGGAAGCGGGCGAGGAACTGATCGATGTCGCGGGGATGCTGGCGCTGTTGCGCAAGGAAGCGCACGCCAGCCCGTCACGACCGCGTGAGGTGGTGCTCACCCTCGACAGCACCGCCAAGCTGCTGGGCGAAGAAGCCGAAATTCATTCCGCCTTTTCCAACCTGGTCGCCAACGCGATCAAGTTCACGCCGACCGACGGGCGCATCGAGATTCGCTGGTGGTCGGACCCGAGCGGCGGCCATCTATCCGTGAGCGATAACGGTATCGGCATTGCCGCCGAACACATCCCGCGTCTCACCGAGCGCTTCTATCGCGTCGACCCGGGACGTGCACGGCAGCATGGCGGCTCCGGCCTCGGCCTCGCGATCGTCAAGCACGTCTTGCAGCGTCATGGCGCGCGACTGCAGATTGAGAGCGAGGAGGGCAAGGGCAGCACGTTCGCCTGCCACTTCCCGCGCCGCCGGGTGGCCGAGAGTGACGTGCGACCGGTGCGCGCCGCCTCGGATCGGTGACCGGTTCAACAGGCAAGATCTCAATTCTGCGTCCGTTTGGGAGGTTTTCGCTGCAACTGACGGCTTTGTAAAGAATTCTTAGGCCGGTCGTCAACAAACTGTCACACCCTGCCCACACCCTCGGTGCGTCATCGCTCTTATATATGGAGCTGTATGAGCACCGCAGCCAACACGACCCCGGTACGCCTTCGCACGGCCTTCATCTCCGATGTCCACCTCGGCACCAAGGGGTGCCGCGCCGATCTGTTGCTCGACTTCCTGCAACAGGTCCACGTTGAGACACTCGTCCTGGTGGGGGACATCGTCGACCTGCGGAGCATGAGCCGCAGCTTCTTCTGGCCACAATCGCACCTCGATGTGCTGCGCGCGATTCTCGGCAAGGCGCGCCAGGGCACGCGAGTCATCTACATTCCAGGTAACCACGATGAAGCCTTCCGCGAGCTCGTAGGCTCGGTCTTCGGTCACCTCGAGATCCATCGCGAATACGTGCATCGAACGGCGGACGGACGCGAGCTGCTGGTACTGCACGGCGACGAGTTCGACAGCGTGGTCAAGTGCAGCCGCTGGCTGGCCGGCCTTGGCGTGTGGACCTACGACCTGCTGCTGTGGCTCAACCGCTACGTGAATCTCGTGCGGCGTGCCTTCGGCTTTCCGTACTGGTCGCTCGCTGCCTACGTCAAGGCGCGCATCAGCAACGCGATGCAGTACATCGACAAGTTCGAGAGCGCCGCGGCCTTTGCGGCGCGCCGGCGGGAAATGGACGGCGTCGTGTGCGGCCACATCCATCGCTCCAAGGTGGCGCTGATCGACGGTGTGCTCTATTGCAACGATGGCGACTGGGTGGAGAACTGCACCACGCTGGTCGAGAACCTCAACGGCCATCTCTCGCTGTGGCACTGGGCAGAGCAGCGCGAGCGGCTGGCGCGCATGCACGCCGTGGCGCATCCGGAGATCGAACGCGCCGCATGAGAATCGCACTGGCTACGGACGCGTGGCGACCACAGATCAACGGTGTCGTCACCACGCTCGCGCGCACCCTCGAAGGACTGGACCGGCAAGGGCACGTCACCCGGGCCGTTCATCCGTCCGAGTTCCGCACGGTGCCCTGTCCCACCTACCCGGAGATCCGGCTGGCATTGTTTCCCGGCGCGCGGCTGCAGCGGATGCTGCAGGAGTTCTCACCGGATGCCGTGCACATCGCGACGGAGGGTCCGCTGGGACAGGCGGCGCGACACTGGTGCCTGCGCGAGGGGATGCCCTTCACCACGTCGTACCACACGCAATTTCCCCAGTACATCCGCGCGCGCTTTCCGGTTCCGGAAAAATGGTCGTATGCGTTCCTGCGTCGCTTTCACGGCGCTGCGCAGCGCGTGATGGTGGCGACCGAGCACATCCGGCTCGACCTGGAGCGCAACGGCTTTCGCAATCTCGCGATGTGGACGCGCGGCGTGGATCTCGAGCTTTTCCGCCCGGGCGATCGCAACTTCCTGCCGGGCCAGCGCCCCATCCTGTTGTACGCGGGACGGGTCGCGGTGGAGAAGAACCTGGAAGCCTTTCTCGGCCTCGACGTTCCCGGCACCAAGTACGTCATCGGTGGCGGCCCGGCGCTCGCGGAGTTGCGCGCGCGTTTCCCGCAAGTTGTGTTCCCCGGCTACAAGTACGGCGAGGAGCTCGCGCGACACATCGCCTCCGCCGACGTATTCGTGTTCCCGAGCCGCACTGATACGTTCGGGCTGGTGCTGCTCGAAGCAATGGCGTGCGGCGTGCCGGTGGCGGCGTATCCCGTGGTCGGCCCTATCGATGTCGTATCCCAGGGCGTCAGCGGGTTTCTGCACGAAGATCTGGCCATCGCCGTGCGGCGTGCGCTCGAACTCGACCGCGAAGCCTGTCGCCGTCACGCGCTCGGATTCACCTGGGAGCGGGCGACGCAGCAGTTTCTGGACAATCTCGCGCCTCGAAGCGCCGCTGCGCCACGCTGACTTCCGCGGCTGGCTTGTGACGCCGCGCTTCGCGAACTTCTGACATCAGCCTGAAACACTTCCGCATTACGTTCGTCACGACCAGCAACTCCTGACCGGCTGCAATCGCGTCGTGACTGATACTCGCAAGCGGGCGGTGTCCGTGCGCCTCGGCACCGCGGACATCCGCAAGATCAAGAAGCTCGCGCAGTGTCTCGGCGCCCGCGACACGGACGTCATCCGCTACGCCATCAAGGCCATGCTCGCTCGCCTGGCGCCATTGCACGACGGCTCGGCACACGGTCGTGACCTGCTGCCGGTGTTCGTCGAGGCGGGCGCGGAACTCCTGCAGCACTTCGATCTCGACGCCGCGCGCCTCGAGGCCATCATCAACGATGATGCGCCGCGCGGGCAGCGGGTCGACAGCGACGACATCGGGCTCATCGCGATGAGCGCCATGCAGCAGCGCTACGCGCTCTTGCGCCTGAGCGCGCTCGGCCGTGATGCGCACGATGAAGCGCGTGTGCCCGCATCGCTGCGCAGTTACCTGTATGCAAAGTACGTGTACGGCAACACCTCGCAGGCGGGGAGCGCCGCTGCGGAAGACGACGGCGGCCGAACGGCTTGAGCGACCGCGACACGCAGATGTCTGTCGTTTGTCAATCTGCTGTAACACGCGCGCCGTACGCTCGCCGGCCATTGCAGGTCGATCCCCGCATACGGGACCGATGACAACAAAGCAGATTCACCGACGCATCGGACACGCCTCGCGTACCAGCGAGCGGCCGGTGCGCCGCGAGCCTCACCTCAAACTATCGTCTGGAGAGCCCGTGATGAGAACCAGCAACCTGCTCCTCGTTGGCGTGATGGTCATCGGTCTCGCGGGGTGCGATACCGGCGGCGTGGACCTCAACGTGGCGACAACCGACAACTCGATCGACAACAGCGTGACCAACCCGGGTGGTGGCGACAACCCCTGCGCCAACTACACCGACGTCGCGAGCAACACCGTGAGGCGTGGCTCCTTCGACGGCACGAACTGCACCTACGGATCGGATTTCGTCAGCGCGACCAACCCCTTGATGGTGAGCGTGACGATTCCGTTCATTTCCGGCGTCCATATCTTCCAGAACAGCCTGTTCGTCGGTCAGAACGTGCCACCCACGGCGGGCGCGGCTGCTCCGGCGGGCGGCTCCGGTCCGACACTCACGATCGCCGCCGGCAATACGCTCGCATTTCTCGATTCCGGCGATTACGTGGTCATCAATCGCGGCTCCACCATCATCGCCGACGGCTCGCAAACCGCGCCCATCACGTTCACCGGCTTTACCGACGCGGTCACCGGCACTGCCGGACCGGAAGACGTGCAGCTCTGGGGTGGGCTGGTCATCAACGGCAACGGTGTCACCAACAACTGCTCGGATGCAGAGCGCGCGGCGAATCAATGCCACGTGGCGGCCGAAGGCGGCGGGGTTACTCACTACGGCGGCAATGCCAATGACGAGAGCTCGGGAACCCTGCGCTTTGTCATCGTCAAGCACACGGGTTTCGAGGTGGCGCCCGGCGACGAGCTCAACGGCATTACCTTCAATGCCGTCGGCTCGGGCACCACGGTCGAGAACATCGAGACCTACAGTACCTTCGACGATGGCATCGAGTTCTTCGGCGGCGCCGTGAACGTCACCAACTTCGTGGCGCTGTACGTGCGCGACGACTCGATCGACTTCTCGGATGGCTACGCCGGTACGATCCAGAACGCGCTCGTGATCCATGCGCGCAGCAACGCCAATCGCTGCATCGAAGGCGACAACATCGGCGAGGGACGCAGCACGCAGGGCGAGGCGCTCGATACCGCGCCGCTCACGAACCCCACCATCCGCAACATGACCTGCATCACCTCGAATATCGACCAGGCGGCTGGCAGCACGCACGGCGACTCCGAGGGCCCGCTCCTGCGCCAGGGCGCGCAGATGCAGTTGATCGACAGCATCGTCTACGCCGGCTACGGCACGGTCGTCAGCAGCCTGTCATCGAACGAGTGCTACGAGATCGAGAGCCCGGTGTCGCTCAACTTCGCCTCCGCGGGCAACACGACGAATCGCAACGTCATCGTCGCCTGCCAGGAAGCCATCAAGGGAACGCTGGCCAACGGCGATGCGCTCACGCAGTGGGCGATCGGGGCGAACCCGAGCACCAACGGTGCCAACTACAGCTTCAACACCGGCAACGCGGTGATCACCGATCCTACGAACGCGGCGGTGAGGCTGCTCACGGCCAACTCGTTTTACACGGCGACCGCCATTGCCGACGCGAGCGGTACCGCCATCGTGCATCCCGAGGCGGCGACGGGCGGTCACTTCGGCGCAGTGCTGGCGAACGATGACTGGACCGCGAACTGGACTTTCGGCCTGCATCCGACCAACCGCGACGAGGCCCTGTGGTTCGAGTGACCGGCCGCACGGGGCGGCGTGCTCGGCGGCGATGTTCGATCGCCGCTGACAACTCGTTCGGCAACTTGGGGGTGCGAGGCGATGAACATCCAACTTAGAAGAGCCGTGCGCGCGTTGCTGGCACTCGCTGCAGCGGGCCTTAGCGTGCATGCGGGTCTCGGACTCGCGCAGGAAGCACCACGGAGCGAAGAGGCGCAGGACGTGAGCGCCGCCACGGAGGCTGGTGTGCCCCAGGCGCAGGACACTGGCAATCCGGCGGCTGACGATGAGGTGATCGAACGGATCGAAGTGATCGGCAGGTCAAGATCGGCCGTCACTGACGTGGTCCAGGAAAGGATCGAGCAGCCGGTGGTCGCCGACCTGCTCGGCGCGGAGCAGATCAGCCGGGTCGGGGACAGCACGGTGTCGCTCGCGCTGCGGCGGCTCCCGGGGGTGTCACTCGTCAATGACCAGTTCATCTACGTGCGGGGCCTGGGCGAGCGCTATTCGAGCACGACGCTCAACGGCGCCTACGTCCCATCACCCGACCTCACGCGAAACGTCATTCCGCTCGATCTGTTTCCCGCGGAGATCATCGAATCACTCGCCGTGCAGAAGGGCTACACGCCCGACCAGCCGGCGGCGTTCGGTGGCGGCAGCGTCGATATCCGCACCCAGGGCATTCCGGAGGATCCGCTGCTCAACTTCCAGGTCGGTTCAGGCTGGAACAGCGACAGCTCCGACAAGGGCCTCACTTACGCGGGCGGGAGCGATGACAAGTTCGGTGAGGATGACGGCACGCGCGCTTTGCCCGCCGAGATTTCCGCAGCCGTGCAGCAGTTCCAAGGCGAGCTGGCGCCCCCGGAAATCCTCCAGGCGTTGCAGCGCGACGGGCAGTTCCACACCATCGCCGAGGCGCAGGGGATCAATCGCGAGCTCGCGACCAGCCTCAATCGCAACATCGACCTGAGCGAACAGTCGATGGATCCGGATCTGTCGGTCGAGGCAGCGGCGGGCGACAGCTGGTACCTCGGCGAGTCGGACGAGTGGCGGGTCGGACTCCTCGCGCTCGGCGACTACGACAATACCTGGCGCAACCGCGATCGCGTGAACCGCTCGGTGCTCACCCCCGAGGAGGTGGTGTTCAACACCCGGCGCACCGTCAACCAGGTGACGCTCACGGGCTCGCTCAACGTCGGGCTCGAGTATGCCGGAGAGCATCGGGTCGACGTCTCGGGCCTCTACCTGCGCAACACCGAGGACGACGCCTCCATTCAGACGGGCAACAACTTCAACTTCCAGCGAGCGTCGGGACAGCAGCTGCGCAACTACAAGATCCGCTACGAAGAGCGCGAGCTCGAGCTCGTGCAGGTGCGCGGCACCCACACGCTCGGCCCGGAGACGCTCGGCATGCTCGGCCGCGTGGGCGATATCGCTCTGCTGCAGGACCTTGCGTTCGCCTGGTACGTGTCGGATGCGACCGCGAAGACCGAGATACCCAACGAAGTGCTGGTCTCGGCGGAAGATACCGTCGATCCCGCCAGCGGCGCGGTGCTCGCGACGCGCCTGCGCGCCAGCGCCACGGCGGCCGACTACCGCTTCACCGACCTGCAGGACGAAGTCCAGAGTTACGGCTGGAGCCTGACCAAGCCCTTCACCACCGAGCGTACGCAGATCTCGCTCTCGGGCGGCTGGGACTACTACGACAAGGGGCGCAGTTATCTGCAGACGCAACTCGGCCTCGGCACCACGGCGCTCGGTTCCGAGGCGGCCCGCGCCGGCACGCCGAGCCAGGCGTTGACCGACGCGAACATTCTCGACCCCGCCAACGGCTACATCCTCTCGATCGGCGGTATCGGCACCGAGAGCTACCTTGCGGCCGAGGAGGTCAGCGCCTTCTTCGGCAATTTCGACGTGACCTGGGATGCCACCTGGCGGCTGGCTGGCGGGGTTCGCTGGGAGAACTTCGAGCGCATATCCGTGCCGATCGATCCGCTGGAATTTGACATCAACGTGGGCAAGATCCCGATCCCGCTGGACCAGCTTGAAGAGATGGCAGTGGCCGAGGATGAATACTATCCGGCGCTCGCGCTGACCTACATGAAGCCCGATTTCTGGGCGGAGCAGTTCCAGCTGCGAGTCGGATGGAGCGAGACCACGGCGCGGCCGGACCTGCGTGAAGTGTCCGATGCGACTTACATCGATCCACTCACGGAAGCGCGCGTCCGCGGTAACCCGAATCTCATCAATTCGGATCTCACCAACATCGACATGCGCGCTGAATGGTTCTTCGCCGGCGGCGACAACTTCACGGTGTCGGCTTTCTACAAGGACATCGCCGATCCGATCGAGACCATCGAGGCGGCCGGCACCGATGACAACGTGTCGCTGACTTTCATCAACGCCGAGTCCGCCGAGCTGTACGGGCTGGAGCTCGAGTGGCTCAAGGGCCTGGGGTTCATCGACGGTGAGGAGCGCACCTGGGCGGATGCGTTCTTCTTCGCGGGCAACCTCACGCTGAGCGATTCCGAGATCGTGATCGGCGATGCGGCCCTCAACCTGACCAACAACAAGCGACCGATGACGCAGCAGTCCGATTACATCGCCAATATCCAGTTCGGCTTCGATTCGCCCGGCGGCGCGCATACGGCGTCCCTGGTCTACAACGTGTTCGGCGAGCGCGTGTTCTTCGGTGGGCGCAATGGCGCGCCCGATGCCATTGAGCAGCCGTTCAGCTCGCTCGACCTGATCTACGACTTCTATCCGACCAAATCGCTGAGCCTCAAGCTGCGCCTGCAGAACCTGCTGGACGAGCAGATCGAGATCGAGCAGGGCGGCGTCACGGTCCTCGAGCAGACGCTGGGAATGACCGTCAAGTTCGACGCGACGCTGCGTTTCTGAGGAGCAGCGCCGCGGGCAGCAGTCGCGCTTGCCACCGCAAGGACGCTACGATGTGCGCATGATCCGCGCGCGTATGCGATTGCGCCGCGCCGATGCGACGCGGCTGGTCCTGCTGACGGTCGCGACGTTCGCCGCCACGGCGGCGTTCGCGGCGAGCCTCGACGACGGGGCGGCGGAGCCCTATTACCGCTCTCCCGAGTTCGAAGCGCCCCATCTGTCGCCGGACGGCGAATGGATCGTGTTCTTGCGCCAGGACGGCGGACGGCAATGGATCATGGTGCAGCGAACCTCCGGCGCCGATCTGCGGTCGCTGTTCGGTGTGGCGCTGCCGCTCGAGCGGGTGCGGCACTGTGTCTGGACGGGTCCCACGAGCCTTGCCTGCGGAATCGGCAAGTCCGTGCGCCGGCGCGGTCTGTGGATCGAAGAGGCCCGCCTGCACCTGTTCGAACTCGGCGCGGGTACGCACCTGTTTGCGCAGGCCTCGCGCGATCCCGTGGCCGATCGAGTGATCGATACGTTCCCCGATGACGGCTCGGCGCTCTTGCTCGTGCATGACGAGAAGGGAGGCGGGTTCCCCGAAGTCTCGCGCGTGGACCTGGCGACAGGTGCGCGGCGCCGCGTCGTGGCGCCGAGGCCTCCCGTGCGACATTGGGTGAGCGACAGCCGAGGCTCCGTGCGCCTGGGTCTCGCTCTCGAGAAGGGTAGCGCGAGTGTCTTCGTGCGCAATGTCGCGAGCGGTGAGCTCGCACTGCTCACCCGCCAGGAATTGGCCGATCCGCAGGCTTTCGGTCCGATCGGGTTTGGATCCAATACCGATGAGCTCTACGCGATCAGGCTCTACGACGGTCGCTACTCGCTCTTCCACGTCGATCTCGCGCGCGGCGGAGCGCTCTCGCTGATGTACAGCGACCCGGTGTACGACGTGCTCGGGCCCCTCGACCTGGCACGCGGCACACGGGAATTGCTCGGCGTGCGCTACCTGGCCACCTATCCACGGGCCCACTTCTTCGACAGCACCGCCGCCGCCGGCCAGCGCTGGATCGAGGAACAACTGCCGGGAAGCGCTAACTACGTGGTCGAGCGCAGCCGCGACGGTGTGCGCCAACTCGTCTGGTCGGAAAGCGACGTCGATCCGCCGACTTTGTACCTGTTCGACACGCGCCAGCAGACACTGCGACCGATTGGCCATCTGTATCCCGAGCTCGAGCGGCGGCATCTCGCGCGCACCCGACCGCTCACTTACCAGGCCCGCGATGGGCAGGTCATCCCGGCGTACCTGACTCTGCCCACCGGACAGGCATCCGTGGGGCTGCCTGCGATCGTGTTGGTTCACGGCGGACCGAATACACGGGACTACTGGCGTTTCGATCCGCTGGTGCAGTTCCTGGCCGCGCAGGGCTATGCGGTGTTGCAGGCGAACTTTCGGGGCTCGGCGGGGTACGGTGCGGACTTCCTCGCCGCCGGTGCCGGTCACTGGGGCAGCACCGTGCACAACGACATCACCGACGGTGCGCGCTGGCTGGCGGATGAGGGTCTTGCCGATGCCGGGCGGATCTGCATCCTCGGTCAAAGCTTCGGCGGCTACGCCGCCATGCTCGGCGCGGTACGGGAGTCATCGGTCTATCGTTGCGCTGCAAGCTTTGCAGGCGTCAGCGACCTGGTGGCGCTCGCCGAGTTCAAGGAGCGATTCGAGTTCGCCGACGTCTGGCGCGCGCGCATCGGGACGGACCGTTCGGTGCTCGCCCAGATGTCGCCATTGTCACTGGTGCACCTGACCCGGACGCCGCTGCTGCTCATGCATGGGCCCGACGATGCCGTGGTACCTGTGTCGCAGAGTCGACGCTTCGCCACGGAACTCGATCGCGCCGGCAAGGGTAACCTGTACCTTGAGCCGCCGGAGTGCGATCACGACATGACCGCCGACTCGTGCCGGCGCGTGGTGTTCGAGGCGCTGGGCGCGTTCCTGAAACACCACCTTCATGAAGATGAATCAGGCTAGGGGATTGGACTCGCACGCCGCCCCGGGAATTGACGGCCAGCGGGCGCCGTGACGCACTTCCCGGTGCGGCCGGGTGTTGCTTCGTCGCGCATACGGCTGTATTACACTGCACCGCAGGCTCCCGTGCGGCGCCTTGGAGAGGCTCATGGATACCGCAGATCTTTCGCATCACATTTCACGCCGGTTCAACGAGGATCTGGAGCGCCTGCGCAACCGGGTGCTGACCATGGGTGGCTTCGTCGAGCAGCAGTTGCAGAAGGCGATCACCGCGCTGGTGGAGGGCGACAGCTCGCTCGGCGAGTCGGTGGCGATGGATGACTACAAGGTCAACGGCATGGAAGTCACGATCGACGAGGAGGCGAGCCGCGTACTGGCGACGCGCAACCCGACCGCGGGCGACCTGCGTGTGATCGTGGCGATCATCAAGACCATCACCGATCTCGAGCGGATCGGCGACGAGGGTGAAAAGATCGGTTACATCGCTTCGCGCCTGGCGTCCATGGAACGACCGGCGGACAAGTACCGCGAGGTCAAGCATCTCGGACGCCAGGTCGCCGAGATGGTGCATCGTTCGCTCGATGCCTTTGCGCGCATGGACGCTCAGTCTGCGATCACCGTGGCGCGCGAGGACAAGACCATCGACGAGGAGTACGAGGCGATCCAGCGCCAGTGCATCACCTTCATGATGGAGGATCCGCGCACCATCCGGCGCGCGCTCGATGTCATGTGGGTGGTCAGGGCGCTCGAACGCATCGGCGATCACGCCAAGAATATCTGCGAATACGTGATCTACATGGTGCACGGCAAGGACGTGCGCCACACCTCACTCGAGGACGTCGAACGCGAGCTGCGGGCAGGTGCGACCTGAGGAAACGGACCGCGTGACGATCACCAGGCGCGGAGCCAACTTCGCGGGTGCACTCGTTTGCGGGTCGTTGCTCGGCTACGCGTACTACCTGCAATATTTCGCACACCTCGAACCGTGCCCGCTCTGTATTTTTCAGCGCGTGGCGGTGCTGGTACTCGGTCTGCTGTTTCTGGTCGCGGCGGTCCACAACCCCGAAAGGACCGGCGCACGCGTGTATGGCGTGCTGCTCGATCTCGCCGCCCTGGCGGGCATCGCGGTAGCGGCGCGGCACGTCTATATCCAGAGTCTGCCGCCGGGTCAGGTCCCCTCCTGCGGCGCCACTCTCGACTACATGCTGGAGGTCTTTCCCGTGACGGAGGTAATCCGCATGGTGCTCACGGCCTCAGGGGAATGCGGCGTGGTCGACTGGAGATTTATGGGGCTCAGCATGCCGTGGTGGGTGCTGATTTGCCTGCTGCTGCTCGGGAGTTTCGGAGCTGTCGCCAATTGGACCCTGCCGCGAAGCCCGCAGCGGCCGCCGCATCGCGCCGAACCCTACATCGGCTAGCGTTGTAGTAACAGCAGCTCCATCACGCGCACGTAGATGCGGCGCAATGTGTCGATGTCTTCGACGCGCACGTGCTCGTTCACCTTGTGGATCGTGGCATTCACTACGCCCAGCTCGACGACTTCAGCGCCGGTGGGCGCAAGGAAACGACCGTCGGATGTTCCCCCGCCGGTCGAGAGGGCAGGGGTCAGCCCGGTCACATCACGCACCGCGTGGCTCACTACTTCGGAAAACTTTCCGGGCTGCGTGAAAAAAGGCTGACCGGAAACGAACCATTCGAGTGTGTACTTGATGCGGTGACGGTTCAGTATCGATTCCACCGTCTCCTTCAACCCTTCGATCGTCTGCTCGGTGGAGAAGCGCAGATTGAAGCGCGCCTTCAGCTCGCCCGGTATGACATTCGGTGCTCCGGTCCCGGCGTTGAGATTCGAAACCTGGAAACTGGTCGGCTGGAAGTGCGCATTGCCCTGGTCCCAGACGCGCGCGGTGAGTTCGGCCAGCGCCGGCGCCAGCGCGTGCACCGGATTGTCCGCGAGCTGCGGGTAGGCGACATGTCCCTGGATCCCATGCACGGTGAGCCGTCCGCTCAATGAGCCGCGCCGCCCGACCTTGATGGTGTCGCCGAGGACTTTCTCACTCGACGGCTCACCCATGACGCAATAGCGGATCTTCTCGCCGCGCGCCTCGAGCACCTCCACGACGCGGCGTGTGCCGTCGACCGACAGGCCCTCTTCATCGCTGGTGATCAGGAACGCGAGCTTGCCGCGATGGTCCGGGTGCTGGCCGAGAAAATGGGCCGCCGCCGCCACCATTGCCGCAAGCCCGCTTTTCATATCGGCGGCGCCGCGCCCGTATAGCAGTCCATCGCGACGCACCGGCACGAACGGATCCGTCATCCACTCCTCGAGAGGGCCGGTGGGGACGACATCGGTATGGCCCGCGAAACAGAGCAGCGGATCCCCGCGACCGTGGCGTGCCCAGAAATTGTCCACGCTGGCGAAGCGCAGTCGCTCCACCTGGAAGCCGAGGCTCTCGAGCGGGCCGATCAGCAGCTCCTGGCATCCGCCGTCAACGGGGCTGACGGACGGCCGTGCGATCAACGCTTCGGTGAGCTGTAAGGCGTCGATCATCGAGTGTGCGTGCGTTCTGCCTGCCAGGCCGGGAGTGGCGCGGCTTTATAAGAGGAATCGAGCCCGCTCGCAAGCGGTGCTGTCGGGGCGGTCCGCGACAGCTGCAGTCCGCCCACTTGCGTGTCGCATCTCCGCGGTCCGGCGGTGTGACAGTACGGTGTCATACGTTCGCCGTACGGATGAATGACCATTTGCAGCCGCGTCACGATGCACGCTTCTCATGCAGCAACAGTGACTTAGCCGCGAGCAGGGGTGGTGACATGGGGCTGTAACATTGGCCGCTTATAACGCTCGGCAAATTTCGCGGGCGTGGAAGGCGCCGCGAAGGCGCCCGCCCCGGCGGGCAGACGAATCGGAAAAATCTCAAACCCCGGAGGCGCAAACGTGTTCAAGAAACCTCTGATCGCAGCGGCCGTTGCCAGCGTCGTCGTCGTGGCCGGTCTGGCGCAGGCCCAGGCAGCGCGCGACTACATCTTCATCAGCGGTTCATCGACGGTATTCCCGTTCACGACCACCGTGGCGGAGCAGTTTGGCCGCGGCGGCAAGTTCAAGACCCCGAAGGTCGAGAGCACCGGCACCGGCGGCGGGATCAAGATCTTCTGTGCCGGCGTCGGGCCGCAGCATTCCGACGTCGCCAACGCGTCGCGCCGGATCAAGGCCTCCGAGGTCGAGCAGTGCGCGAAGAACGGCGTCAAGGACATCCTCGAAGTCAAGATCGGCTACGACGGCATCGTGCTGGCGAACGCCAAGGGCGCGCCGCAGATGAACCTCACGCGCAAGGACATTTTCCTGGCGCTCGCGAAGAAGATTCCCGACCCCTCGAATCCTACCGCGCTGATCGACAATCCGGCCCAGACCTGGAAGGACGTCAACAAGTCGTTGCCGGCGCAGAAGATCGAAGTCCTTGGACCGCCGCCCACCTCGGGCACGCGTGACGCATTCCTCGAGCTCGTGATGGAGTCGGGCTGCTCGACTTTCTCCTGGCTCAAGGAGCTCAAGGAGATCGACGAGAAGCGTTTCAAGGCGGTATGCCATGGCATTCGCGAGGATGGCGTCTTCATCGAAGCGGGCGAGAACGACAACGTGATCGTGCAGAAGCTGGGTGCGAATCCGAACGCTCTCGGCATATTCGGCTACAGCTTCCTCGAGGAGAACCTCAACACGCTGCATGGCGCCAGCATCGACGGTGTCGCACCCACCTTCGAGAACATCGCGGGCGCCAAGTATCCGGTGTCGCGCGCGCTCTATATCTACGTGAAGAAGGCGCATATCGGTGTCATCCCCGGCCTCGGGGAATTCGTGCAGGAATACACCAGCGACAAGGCGTTCGGCGACGAGGGCTACCTCGTGGACAAGGGACTGGTGCCGCTCCCGGCCGCCGAAGCCAAGAAGGTGCGGGCAGATGTCTCGTCGATGAAGAGCCTCAGGCTCTGAAGACTCCAGGCCGGTGGCGTGCGCGACTGCCACCGGCACTTTCAGTTGCGTGCAGGTGTGACGACGACGCCTGAAACAGGCGCGTCACGCTCCCGGGTACCACAACCGAATCACGGAAAGCGAGACAGCTCATGAACAAGATCCTAGTTGGTGTCGCACTGGCCGCGATCCTCGCGGTGCCGGTCGCTGCAACGGCGCAGACCGATGCCGAGTTTGCGGAACTGCGCCGCGCGCTCGAGCAGGTCACCCAGCGGCTCGACGCGCTCGAGCAGAAGAACCAGACGCTCGAAGCGCGCAACCAGGAGCTCGAGGCCAAGAGCAAGTCGGTGGAGGAGACCAACGACAAGCAGAGCGACCAGCTGGCGCAGATCAGCACCAAGGCGAAGTCCGCGGATTGGGCTTCGCGAGTCTCGTTCCGCGGCGATCTGCGCTATCGGCACGAGTACGTCGATCCCTTCGAAGTCGTCAATGACCAGACGCGTCACCGCTATCGCGTGCGACTCGGGGCCACCGGAAAGGTGAACGACACCATCAACATGACCCTGCAGGTGGCCACCAGCGGCGGCACCAACGATCCGCGTTCGATCAATCAGAGCCTGGGCGGCGGCTTCGACCGCGACGGCACGAGCTGGGACCTGGCCTTCCTCGAGTGGACCCCGACGCCGGGCTTCAGCATGACGCTCGGCAAGATGAACTGGGCGCATCAGCGTGCCGGCAGCTTCTTCTGGGACAACGACATCACGCCGGAGGGTGGCGCATTCAAGTTCGCCAAGGGCCCGTTCTTCTCGTCGCTCTGGGGCTATTGGCTCTCGGAGGCGACATTGACCTCCGACTCGCTGCTCGCCGGTGCGCAGCTCGGGCTCAAAGGCGACCTGGGCAGCCTGAAATGGACCGTAGCGGGGCTCTACTACGACCTCGGCGCCGTGCAAAACGAAGTGACCGCCATCCTCGCGCCGACCGCCATGGGGCCAGCCGTCTGCGCGGCGGGTCTGCTCAACAACGCGTTCTTCGGCGGCGCGCAGGGCAACACCACCTTCAACAACGGTGACAACTGCTCGCGGCTGCTCAATGACTTCGGCGGCTACGAGGTCTTCGCCCAGGTCGAAATTCCGCTCGGGCGTCTGCCGCTCACCGTCTTCGCGCAATACGGCGAAAACACGGAGGCGGATGACTTGAATACTGCCTATGCCGGCGGGTTCACCCTCGGCCGTGCCAGCAACCCGCGCACCTGGGAGATCGGTTACGTCTATCAGAAGACCGAGAAGGACGGCTTGTTCGGCCAGTTCGTCGATTCCGATTTCGGCGGCGGTCTCACGGACGTGGACGGTAGCGTGATCAAGCTTGTTTACGCGCCCGCACGCAACTGGACGCTGAACGGGACCTACTTCTTGAACGACCGGTTCGTGGACGTTCCCGTCACGGTCGCCGGCGTTCCCCTAAACGGGACCGATTACGAGCGCTACCAGATCGACTTCAACGTCAAGTACTGACGGCCCCAGCACCCGTCCGGGCGGCGCGCGAGCCGCCCGGATGGGGTGCCAGCGATCATTCTGACCGGCTCCTGTAACAATCCTGTAACAAAGCGCACCAACACTGCGGAATCGACTCAGGAGCCGGGGGACAAAGCCTCGATCTTGGCGGGTTGACCGCGACAGGGCGGGTGCGAGATCTTTCGCTGCCCCGCCGACCTTATAACGATCAAGCGAGGGGCGAGCCTGACCTCATGTCCGCAACGACGCTCGTACTGGTCGTATTGATTCTCTCGGCGGTCGCCTATCGGTTCGGGCGCGCTCGCTCGGTCGCTGTGGTGGGCGGCCGGCGCGGCCAACGCGACCTGCATTCGCTGCCGTCCTACTACGGCATGCTGACCGCTTTGTGGGCCGGGCTGCCCGCGCTTCTCATCGTCGGTATCTGGATGGGGGCGCAGGATTCCGTCATCACGCGCATCGTCATGGCCGAAATGCCTGCGTCCGTGCAGGCGCTGCCGGCGGATCAGGTATCGCTCCTGCTCAACGACGTGCGCAACGTCGTAGCGGGCAACGTGCGGCTCGACCAGGTGTCGCCCGAAGCGCAGCACGCAGCCTCCGTCTACATTCGCCTGGAGCAGATCAGTCGCGCCGCGCTCACCGTCGTCGCGCTCCTGGCTACCATGATCGGTGCGTTCCTGGTGTGGCGGCGTATCGCACCGCAACTGCGGGCGCGCAACAGCGTCGAGAGGATCTTCGAATGGTTCCTGCTCGGCTGCTCGACCATCGCAATCTTCACCACCGTAGGCATCCTGCTATCGGTCCTGTTCGAGTCTTTGCTGTTCTTCCGCCACGTGCCGGTGTGGGAGTTCATCTTCGGGCTTGAATGGAGTCCGCAGACCGCCATACGGGCGGATCAGGTGGGCTCCTCCGGTGCCTTCGGAGCAGTGCCACTGTTCACCGGAACGTTGTTGATCTCCTTCATTGCGATGGCCGTGGCCGTGCCGATCGGTTTGTTCTCGGCCATCTACCTGGCCGAGTATGCGCACCCGCGCTTCCGTGCCACCGCCAAGCCGCTGCTGGAGATCCTCGCCGGTATCCCGACGGTCGTGTACGGGTTCTTTGCCGCTCTCACAGTAGGTCCCCTGTTGCGACACTGGGGCGAGTCCATGGGTCTCAACGTCGCCTCCGAGAGCGCGCTGGCGGCGGGGCTCGTCATGGGCGTCATGATCATTCCGTTCGTCTCCTCTCTCTCAGATGACATGATCACGGCCGTGCCGCAGTCGCTGCGCGATGGCTCCTACGCGCTGGGCGGCACTCAGTCGGAAACGATCCGGCGCGTGGTGCTGCCGGCCGCATTGCCGGGTATCGTCGGCGGCGTGCTGCTCGCGATCTCGCGCGCGATCGGTGAGACCATGATCGTCGTGATGGCTGCAGGGCTATCCGCCAATCTGACTGCGAATCCCCTCGAAGCGGTGACGACGGTCACGGTCCAGATCGTCACCCTGCTGGTGGGCGACCAGGAGTTCGACAGTCCGAAGACGCTGGCCGCTTTTGCACTCGGCCTGGTGCTCTTTCTCGTGACCCTGGGTCTCAACATCTTCGCGCTGCACGTCGTGCGCAAATATCGTGAACAGTATGAGTGAGCGTTCCCCCGCCGCTCCTCGTCCGCTGCCCGACACGCTACGGGATCACCGGGCGGCGGCCGAAGCGGTCGCGCGCGGTCTCAGGTCGCGCTATCGGGCCGAGACACGGTTCCGCCTGTACGGCATGGCCGCGGTATCGATCGGAATGGCATTTCTCGCCATCCTGTTCGTCACGATCATCGGCAAGGGCTGGTCGGCGTTCCGCCAGAGCTACGTGCAGCTCGAGGTCTTCTACGAACGCGAGCCTCTCGATATCGATGGCACGGGTTCGGCTGAGTCGCTGGCGCAGGGTGATTACGCCGCGCTGATCAAGGCCGCCCTGCGCAAGGTGTTTCCGGACGTCGAGGGGCGCGCCAACCTCCGTGAGCTGTACGGGTTGGTGAGCTCGAGCGCGGCCTTCGATCTGCAGAAGCGCGTCCGCGAAGATCCCGCCAAGCTGGGCACGACGGAGAAGATCTGGGTGCTCGCGAGCGACGAGCTCGACCTCTTCTACAAGGGACGGATCAAGCGCAGCGAGGGCGCGGAGTCGCGCCCCTTGAGCGATCAGCAGCTCGATTGGGCGGATCGCCTGCGCGCCATGCAGGCTGCGGAGCTGCGTTTCAATCGCGTGTTCTTCAGCTCTGGCGACTCGCGCGAGCCCGAGCTCGCCGGTGTGTGGGGCGCGGTAGCGGGCTCCTTCTTTACGCTGATCGTGACCCTGCTGCTCTCGTTCCCGATCGGTGTCGCCTCCGCCATCTACCTCGAGGAGTTCGCCCGGCGCAACCGCTGGACCGACTTCATCGAGGTCAACATCAACAATCTCGCCGCGGTGCCGTCGATCGTCTTCGGGCTTCTCGGCCTCGCCGTCTTCATCAACTTCTTCGGCCTGCCGCGCTCGGCGCCCCTGGTGGGCGGCCTGGTGCTCACGCTGATGACCCTGCCCACGATCATCATCGCGAGTCGAGCGGCGCTCAAAGCCGTGCCGCCCTCGATCCGCGAGGCGGCGCTCGGAATGGGAGCCTCCCAGATCCAGATGGTGGCGCATCATGTGCTGCCGCTGGCGATGCCCGGGATGCTGACCGGGACGATCATCGGCATGGCGCGCGCGCTGGGCGAGTCGGCACCGCTGCTGATGATCGGCATGGTCGCGTTCATCGTGGATGTGCCCAAGAGCTTCTTCGACCCGGCGACGGTGTTGCCGGTGCAGGTTTTCATCTGGTCGGACGTGCCGGAGCGCGCGTTTGTCGAACGCACCTCGGGAGCGATCATCGTGTTGCTGGCGTTTCTCATCGTGATGAACGGCCTGGCCGTGATCCTGCGCAATCGCTTCGAGCGCCGCTGGTGACCCAGGCATGAATTCGCATAGCGAGGGTGAAATGAACGAAGTATTGGCAGAGGAACGCACGGCTGCGGCGGGTAACGATGCCGGCATCAATGTCAAGCCGAGCCATCGTCAACCGGCCGGGCCGGATCTCACCCCGCAACCGGGGGCCGGTACTGTCGGCACGATCACGGTCGACGACCCGATCATTGCCGCGCGCGGCGTCAACGTGTACTACGGCGACAAGCGCGCCATCCGCGACGTGAACCTCGACATCGCGCGCAACCAGGTGATCGCGATGATCGGTCCCTCGGGCTGCGGCAAGTCCACGTTTCTCCGCTGCCTCAACCGCATGAACGATACGATCGAGTCGGCGCGCGTCACCGGGTCGATCACGATGGATGGCCGCGACATCTACGACCGGCGCCAGGACGTAGTGCAACTGCGCGCGCGGGTCGGCATGGTGTTCCAGAAGCCGAATCCGTTCCCCAAGTCGATCTACGAGAACGTCGCCTACGGGCCACGCATCCATGGACTGGCGGCGGACCGCGTCGAGCTCGACGAGATTGCGCAGACCAGCCTGCAGCGTGCCGGCCTGTGGGACGAGGTCAAGGACCGCCTCGCGCAGCCGGGCACGAGCCTGTCGGGCGGTCAGCAACAGCGCCTCTGCATCGCGCGCACCATCGCGGTCAATCCCGAAGTGATCCTGATGGACGAACCGTGCTCGGCGCTCGATCCCATTGCCACGGCGCGCATCGAGGACCTGATCGACGAGCTGCGCCAGAGCTATGCCATCTGCATCGTCACGCACTCGATGCAGCAGGCTGCGCGCGTCTCGCAGCGCACCGCGTACTTTCACCTCGGCGACCTGATCGAGGTCGGTGAAACCGACCGCATCTTCACCAACCCCCGTCACCGGCTGACGGAGGACTACATCACCGGCAGATTTGGATGAGGCTAGAGTGAGCGAACTCAGCGAAGGCCACACCGTCAAGGGCTACGACGGCGATCTCGCCGGGCTCAGGATCAAGATCCTCGAGATGGGCGGGCTGGTGCTCGACCAGGTGCAGTGCGCGGTAGCCGCGCTCGCCAGTGCGGACCAGGAAGCCGCGCGCGCCGTGCTGGCGCGGGAGCAGGAAGTCAACGACTACGACCTGAGAATCGACGAGGACAACGTCGCCCTGATCGCGCGCCGTCAGCCGATGGGCAGCGATCTGCGGGCCATCGTGTCGATCGCGCGGGTCGTCACCGACCTCGAGCGGGTCGGGGATGAGGCCAAGAAGATCGCTTACGCCACGCTGGCGGCCAAGGACCGGCGCAACGCGCGCCTCAGCACGCAGCTGGCGCGCGACGCGCGGCACATGGCGAGGTTCGCCTGCCTGATGCTGCGTGATGCGCTCGATGCCTTCGACCGCACGGACGCGACCCGCGCCGTCGAAGTCGCGCGCCGCGACGCGGAGCTCAACGCGGAGTTCCAGGACGCGGTGCGCCGGCTGCTCACGCAGGTCATGGAGGATCCGCGCCGGCTGGCGGCGGTGCTGGATGCCGTGACCGTGCTCAAGGCGCTCGAGCACGTGGGCGATCACGCCAAGAATATCGCGCGCCACGTGCTCTACCTGGTCGAGGGACGCGATGTGCGCCACGAAGACACGGCCGTCCTCGTGCCCGTGGACGTGGAGAAACCGGGGCCTCAGCCAGGAATCGGCGGATGACGGCGCTCAGCCGTCGATCGATCTCAGCAGCTCGTTGATCGAAGTCTTGGCGCGCGTCTGCGCGTCGACGCGCTTGACGATCACGGCGCAGGCCAGGCTGTAGCTGCCGTCGTCGGCAGGCAGCGTGCCCGGGACCACCACGCGATCCGGCGGGTACGCGACCGTAGACTGACCTCGTCCGCTCGCGCGATCGTAGATGCGCGTGCTCTGGCCGATGAACACGCCCATGGAGATCACGGCTCCCGCTTCGACGATCACGCCCTCGACGATTTCCGAGCGCGCGCCGATGAAGCAGTCGTCCTCGATGATGGTCGGGCGCGGCCTGCAGCGGTTCGAGCACGCCGCCGATGCCGACGCCGCCGGAGAGGTGCACGTTCTTGCCGATCTGCGCGCAGGAGCCGACCGTCGCCCAGGTGTCGACCATGCGTGCCCGAGTCGACGTAGGCGCCGATGTTCACGTAGCTCGGCATCAGCACCACGTTGGGCGCGATGTAGGCGCCGCGGCGCACCACGCGCCGGCGGCACGACGCGCGCGCCGGCGCTGCGAAACGCGCTCGCTCCCATGCCGGCGTACTTGAGCGGCACCTTGTCGTAGAAGCGCGTGTAGCCCGCCTCGCACGACCGCGTTGTCGTGCAGCGCGAAAGTACAGCAGCACGGCCTTCTTCAGCCACTCGTTGACGCGCCATTGGCCGTCCGCGCTTCTCGGCGACGCGCGCCTCGCCGCGCATCGAGCAGCTCGAGCGCCTTGCTCGACGGCTGCGCCGCAGCGCGGCGTCGATCGGCTCGCGGGCGTGAGCTGCGCGCGCCGCTCGTAGGCCGTCGTCGATGAGCTGGTGCAGCTGCTCGTGTTGCATGTCATCGAGGCCGCCTAGGCCTTCGCGGTCGAGGGCTTCGACCAGACGTCTGCTGCAGGCGCTCGCGCTGGCGTCTGTCGGACAGCGGGTCGCCGGCTGCGTCGGTGATGTAGAAGACGTCCTCGGCGCGCTCGCCGACGGTCGCGATCTTCGCGCGTCGTGCACGCGACGCCCTCGCTCGCGAAGACCTTGGCCGACCTCGCGACAGCAGTCCCGGCCGGTCGCCGGCGATCAGCTCGAGGATGGTGCGGTCGTTGCGCGCGATCGGCGCTGAACGTCGATCTGCGTCGGGCGTCGAGAACATGCGCACCTGGCGCGGCGCGCGCCGCGTCACGGCCGGGCGTGCGCAGTCCTCGCGCTGCGGCAGGCTGCGCCGCAGCGCTGCTCGATCTCGCGGATGCGCGTCGGGTCGGCGATGGCTGCGCCGTTGTCCTCCAGCACCACGTAGGTCTCGAGGCTGAAGCCGTTCGGCGGTCGGCGTGATGCGCGCATCGACGATCGTTGAGGCCCAGCTGGTCGAGCACCGCGGTGGTGCGCGGCGAAGCTGTGCGGCGCGTGCGGCGTGTAGGTGAAGACGGCGTGCCGCCGCGCTCGGTCTGCGTGCGGACGGCGACCAGCGGCTGCCTCGTCGTCGGCGCCGCGCGCGACCAGCACGCGCGTGTGCCAGGCGATCTCCTCGGGCGTGTGGCGCAGGAAGTAGGTCTCGGTGCACGCGCTGCCACACGCGCGTCGATCGCGTGCGGCTCGACGCCGCGCTGCGCGCAGCAGCGCGCGCGCCTGCGCCTGCGTTTCGCGCGATCAGCTCCTCCTGGTCGATCGGGTTCTCGAGCCCGCGCCGCAGGGCGCGCTTGGTGCGCTCGTAGAACTCCGCGAACAGCGATGCCTTCCAGGAGTTCCACAGCTTCGGATTGGTGCCGCGCACGTCGGCGACGGTGAGCACGTAGAGGTAATCGAGGTGCGTCTGGTCGCCGACCACGCGCGCGAACTCGTGGATCACCTCCGGATCGGCGATGTCCTTCTTCTGCGCGGTGACCGACAGCAGCAGGTGATTGCGCACCAGCCAGGCGACCAGGCGCGCGTCGTAGCGGCCGAGGCCCTGCTCGAGGCAGAAGGCCTCGGCATCGACCGCGCCGAGCTCGGAGTGATCGCCGCCGCGGCCCTTGGCGATGTCGTGGAACAGCGCGCGCGAGATAGGCGATCTCCGGCTGCGGCAGCGCCTGCATGATGTGGCTCAGCGTCGGGAACTCGTGGTCGTACTTCGGCATCGCGAAGCGGCGCAGATTGCTCACCACGAACGAGCGTGTGCGCATCGACGGTGTAGGCGTGGAACAGGTCGTACTGCATGCGCCCGACGATGCGGCCGAAGGCCGGGATGTAGCGGCCGAGCACGCCGTACAGGTTCATGCGGCGCAGCTCGTGCGTGACGCCGAGCGGCGCGCGCAGGATGCTCGATGAACAGCCGGTGATGGCGCGGGTTCTGGCGGAACTCCTCGTCGATCAGCCACAGGTGGCGCGCCGACCAGGCGGATGGTCGCGGCGCGCACGCCGCGCGATCTGCGGGTGCTGCTGCATCAGCAGGAACAGCTCGAGCAGCGCCGACGGATTGCGCGCGAACACGTCGTCGTGCGCGACCTCGAGATAGTCGTTGCGGATCTGGAAGCGCGCGTTGAGCGGCACCGGCGCTCGGCGTTCGGCGTCAGGATGGCCTCGCGGAACAGCTGCAGCAGCATCTCGTTCAGCAGGCTCACGTCCATCGACCGTGCGGTAGTAGCGCTGCATGAACTGCTCGACGGCGAGCGTGTAGCTCGCGTCCTCGTAGCCGAACATGCTTCGCGAGCTTGATCTGGTGGTCGAACAGCAGCCGGTCCTCGCGCCGGCCCGGTCGAGCATGTGCAGCGCGAAGCGCACCTTCCACAGGAAGGCCTGCGCGGTCTTGAGCTTGCGCAGCTCGTCGCGCGTCAGGAAGCCGTGCGCGACCAGCTCGTCGAGCGTGTCGGTGCCGAAGTGCCGCTTCGCCACCCAGCCGATGGTCTGGATGTCGCGCAGCCCGCCGGGGCTCGACTTGACGTTGGGCTCGAGGTTGTAGGCGGTGTCGTGGAAGCGGTGATGGCGCGCCTGCTGCTCCTTGCACCTTGGCCTCGAAGAATTCGCTGCGCCGGCCACAGCGCGCTCGGGCGCGAGCGCCGCGCCGCATGCGCGGCGAACAGCGGCTCCGGGCCGGCGAGCAGGCGCGCTTCGAGCAAGGTCGTGGCGACGCTGATGTCGGCGCAGGCTCTCGCGCTGGCAGTCGTCGATGGTGCGCACGCTGTGGCCCGACCTCGAGGCCGATGTCCCACAGGAAGGTGAGGAAGCGCTCGATGCGCGGCTGCCAGGCGGCTCGATTCGCTCTTCGGCAGCAGCACCATGACGTCGATGTCGGAGCGGGATGCAGCTCGCCGCGCCCGTAGCCGCCGACCGCGATCAGCGCCAGGTCGCTGGCGCGTGCGCGCCGGCGTGCAGCTGCCCAGGCGCGCACGCAGCAGCGCGTCGACCAGGCGCGCGCGGTCGCGCACCAGTCGCTCGACCGGCTCGTCCTGCGTCGAAGCGCTCCTTGAGCGCGGCGTCGCCGCGCTCGAGCGCCGGCGCGGAATGCGCCGAGCGGAACTGCCGCTCGCCGAGCGTGCCTGCGGCAGGCTCTGCAGATAGCGCCAGGTGCCGCGGCAGGTTCGGGACCGCAGCGAGGTCTTCGACTCGTCGAGCCCGGCCGTGATCATGAGCAGGCTCGCTGCGGCGCCGCGGGCAGCGCTGAGTCCGTGCCCAGCGTGAGCACCTCGTAGCCGTCGGCGGTGACGAGAATCGTGTGCTCCCACTGCGCCGACAGCGAGTGATCCTTGGTCACCACGGTCCAGCCGTCGGGCAGCAGGCGCACGTGGCGCGTGCCGGCGTTGACCATCGGCTCGATCGTGAAGGTCATGCCCGGCTTGAGCTCGAGGCCGGTGCCCGGCTCGCCGTAGTGCAGCACCTGCGGATCCTCGTGATAGATCGCGGCCGATGCCGTGCCCGCAGTATTCGCGCACCACCGAGAAGTTCTGCGCTTCGACGTAGGTCTGGATCGCGTGCCCGATGTCGCCGAGCCGGGCGCCCGGCCGCACCTTGCGGATGCCGCGCCACATCGCCTCGTGAGCCACGTCGGTCAGGCGCTGCGCCAGCACCGACGGCTTGCCGACGAAGTACATGCGGCTGGTGTCGCCGTGGAAGCCGTCCTTGATGACGGTGACGTCGATATTGATGATGTCGCCGTCCTTCAGCACGCTTGGTCGCCGGGGATGCCGTGGCAGACGACGTGGTTGACCGAGGTGCAGATGCGTCTTCGGGAAGCCCTTGTAACTCGACGTTGGCCGGGATCGCCTTCTGCACGTTGACGATGTAATCGTGGCAGAGGCGGTCGAGTTCCTCGGTGGTCGACCCCGGGCTCGACGTGCTCGCCGATCATGTCGAGCACCTCGGCGGCCAGGCGGCCGGCGACGCGCATCTGCTCCTGGTCCTCGGGCGTCTTGATGCGTCACGTTCATCACCGGGGAGAGGCTGCTTCACGCATGTTGCGGGGCTCAGGACCAGGAACTTAACGCATTGTTCGGGCAACAAGTTTATGGTATAAAGCGCGCCGTATTTTTGGCAACGCAAACCACACGCGTATCGTCACGTCGGATGGGTGCCGCTGGTTCCGGGACGAGGCCTGGCCTGAGCGCTCGGACCTCAAGGAACCAACGGGTTGCCGCATGGGGTACGCGGAGGCTCAACCCCTCAAGGAGTATTTTCATGGCCAGCGTGTCCATGCGACAGATGCTGGAAGCGGGCGTCCATTTCGGACACCAGACCCGCTTCTGGAACCCGAAGATGGCCCCGTTCATCTTCGGCGAACGCAACAAGATCCACATCATCAACCTCGAGAAGACGCTGCCGCTGTATGCGAGGCGGCCGAACTTCATCAAGGCGCGTGGTCGCCGAAGGCGGCAAGGTGCTGTTCGTCGGCACCAAGCGCTCGGCGCGCGACGCGATGCAGAAGGAAGCCGCCCGCTGCGGCATGCCCTACGTCAACCAGCGCTGGCTCGGCGGCATGCTCACCAACTTCAAGACCATCCGCCAGTCGATCAAGCGCCTGAAGGAGCTCGAGGAGATGGCGACAGAGCGGCGCGCTCGACAAGCGCGGCAAGAACGAAGCGCAGGCGCTGCGCCGCGAGATGGAGAAGCTGCAGACGCAGCCTGGGCGGCATCAAGGAGATGGACGCGCTGCCCGACGCGCTGTTCGTGATCGACGTCGGCCACGAGAAGATCGCGGTGCACGAAGCCCGCAAGCTCGGCATTCCGGTGGTCGCGGTGGTCGACACCAACTGCTCGCCGGACGGCATCGACTACGTCGATCCCCGGCAACGACGACGCCATGCGCGCCATCCAGCTGTATGCGCGTCGGCATCGCCGACGCGGTGCTCGAGGGCAAGGTCCGCCATTCCCGAGGTGCCGGCGGGCGAGGACGAATTCGTCGAGCTCGACGAGGAAGGCAATGCCGAAGAAGAAGGCCGCGCGCCGCAAGCCCGCGCCGCCGCGCCGGAAGGCGGCGATTCGGCGCAAGCCGCCGATCAAGACGCTCTCGCCGACGCGCCGCGCCGCCGCCGAGCCGGCCGCGGAAGCGCCGGTCGCAGCCGATGCGGTGCCAGCCGTCGAGGCCGACGCGGATGAGCTGGAAGACGACGATGGCGATGGCGAGCCCGCCGCAGCGACGGGTGAGCGCTTCGCCGCGCGACGGCGTCCGGTCGCGCGCCGCAAGCCGGCCGCCGGCGGCGGTGCTGGCGGCGCTACCGGGTCGTAGCGGGGCCGTAGCCGGCGCGTGCCGCGCCAGTCACGGGTTGCATGATTCGCGGCGTGGCGCCGCCAGTACCTGATTCAAGGAACCAAGATGAAGATCACGGCAGATGCGGTCAAACAGCTTCGCGAGCGCACCGGCGCGGGCATGATGGAGTGCAAGAAGGCGCTGGTGGAGATCGGTGGCGATCTGGACGCGGCCGCCGAGCTCATGCGCAAGCAGGGCCTCGCCAAGGCCGACAAGAAGGCCGCGCGGCTCGCGGCGGAAGGCATCGATCGTCGTCGAGCGCTCGGGCGACGGCATGAGCGCCGCGCTCGTCGAAGTCAACTGCGAGACCGATTTCGTCGCGCGCGAGCAGGACTTCCGCGCGTTCGCCGGCGGCCGTCGGCGAGCTGGCGCTGGCGCAGCGCCGGCTCGATGTCGCGGCGTTGCTCGCGCTCAAGACGCGCGACGGGCGAGACGCTGGATGAGCGACGGCGCGCGCTGATCGCGAAGATCGGCGAGAACATCACGGTGCGGCGCGTCGCGCTGCGTCGACGGCGCCGACTGCGCTCGGCACCTACGTCCACGGCGCGCGCATCGGAGCGCTGGTGGCACTGCAGGGCGGCGACGAGGCGCTGGCGCGCGACATCGCCATGCACGTCGCGGCCATGAATCCCGAGTTCATCGATGCCCGGCCGACGTGCCGGCGGACGTGGTCGCGAAGGAGCGCGAGATCTTCGCCGAGCAGGTCAAGAGCGGAAGGCAAGCCGCCGGAGATCGTCGGCCAAGATGGTCGAAGGGAAGCTGCGCAAGTACCTCAGCGAGATGTCGCTCTGCTGGGCCAGCCTTTCGTCAAGGACGAGACAAGCCACGGTCGAAAGCCTGCTCAAGAAGGCCGGCGCCGAGGTCGTGCCGATGGTGCGCTTCGAAGTCGGCGACGGCATCGAGAAGAAGCAGGGTGACTTTCGCCGCGCGAAGTGATGGCCACGGTGCAAGGCGCGGCCGGGCCGAAACACTGACCCGGGACCCGGGAACCGGGTCTGCGACCGAGGTTCCTTATAATGAGTCCGGCCCGCGCTTGAGCGGGCCGGCCGACCGACTCGAGTCACGGGCGCGGGAGTGCGAGCGTATGGGGCAGAGCGATAAGCCGGGCACGCTACCGGCGCATCCTGGTCAAGCTGAGCGGCGAGGCGCTGCTGGGCGGCGAGGACTACGGCATCGACCCGCTGATGCTCAAGCGCATCGCCAGCGAAATCCGCGACGTCACCGCAGCTGGGCGTCGCAGGTGGCGGTCGTGATCGGCGGCGGCAACATCTTCCGCGGCGCGGGTCTGGCGCGCGCCGGCATGGATCGCGTCACCGCGCGATCACATGGGCATGCTCGCCACCGTGATCAACGCGCTCGCGATGCAGGACGCGCTCGAGAGGCTCGGCGCGCACGCGCGCGTGATGTCGGCGCTGCGCATCAACGAGGTGTGCGAGGACTACATCCGGCGCCGCGCGATGCGCCATCTCGAGAAGGGCCGCGTGGTGATCTTCGCCGCCGGCACCGGCAATCCCTTCTTCACCACCGACACGGCCGCGAGCCTGCGCGCCATCGAAATCAACGCCGACGTCCTGCTCAAGGCCACCAAGGTCAACGGCATCTACTCGCGACGACCCGGTCAGAGAATCCAAGTGCGCGCGGCGCTACGCGCAGCCTGACCTTCGACCAGGTGCTCAACGAGAAGCTCAACGTCATGGATGCCACCGCCATCGTCATGTGCCGCGACAACAACTTGCCGCTGCAGGTCTTCAATCTGAACAACGCCGGCGACCTGATGCGCATCGTCCAGGGCGAGAACGTCGGCACCGTGGTCAGCAATGAAGCGTGAGGGGCAGTTCCATGCTCGAGAACTTCAAGAAAGACGCCGCTGAGCGCATGGAGAAGTGCGTCACGGCGTTTCGCAACGACCTGAAGAAGCTGCGCACCGGGCGCGCGCAACCGAGCCTGGTCGAGCATCTCAAGGTCGAGTACTACGGCAACGAAGTGCCGCTGATGCAGGTGGCGAACATCAACGTCGAGGACGCGCGCACGCTCGCCGTCACACCGTGGGACCGCAACATGGTGCCGGTGATCGAGAAGGCGATCATCAAGTCCGACCTGGGCCTGACGCCGGCGACCGCCGGCCAGGTGATCCGCATTCCCTTGCCGGCGCTCACCGAGGAACGGCGCCGCGAGCTCACCAAGGTGGTGACGTGCGGAAGCCGAGAACGCGCGCGTCGGCGTGCGCAACGTGCGCCGCGACGTCATGAACGAGCTCAAGGAGATGCTGAAGAAGAAGCTCCTGTCGCAGGATGACGATCGCCGCGCACAGGACGAGGTTCAGAAGCTCACCGACAAGCACGTCGCCGACATCGATCACGTGCTCGCCGACAAGGAAAAGGAACTGATGCAGGTGTGAGGTGAGAGCGGGCTGGCGGGTGCGCCGGCCTGGTTCGCAAACCCTCGCTGCGTTCGCCCATGCCTCCGACCAGCCCGACTCCCGGTTCCCTGCCGCGCCACGTCGCCATCATCATGGACGGCAACGGCCGCTGGGCGCAGGCGCGCGGCCTGCCGCGACACGCCGGGCACAAGGCCGGCATCCGTCCCGTGCGGCTGGTGGTGGAGATCTGCGGCGAGCTCGGCGTCGAGGCGCTGACGCTGTTCGCGTTCTCGAGCGAAAACTGGCGCCGGCCGGCCGAGGAAATCGGCATGCTGATGGAGCTCTTCCTGCAGTCGCTCGAGCGCGAAGTGGCGGAGATCCACAGCAAGGGCGCGCAGGTGCGCTTCATCGGCGACCGGCGCGCTCTCTCGGTGCGTCTGCAGACCAAGCTCAACGACGTCGAGGAGCTGACGCGCGCGAACACCGGCTTGAAGCTCGTCATCGCGGTGGGCTACGGCGGGCGCTGGGACCTGGTGCAGGGCGCCCGTGCGCTCGCGCGGCGCTGCCAGCAGGGCTCACTGTCGCCTGACGAGATCGACGAGGGGGCGCTCCAGGGCGAACTCGCGCTCGGAGCCTTGCCCGATCCGGACCTGTTCGTGCGCACCGGCGGCGAACGGCGCATCAGCAACTTCCTGCTGTGGAACCTGGCATACACCGAGCTCTATTTCTGCGACGTGCTGTGGCCCGATTTCGCGCGCGCGGACCTGGAGGCGGCCTTCGATTTCTTCGCGCATCGGCAACGGCGCTTCGGCATGACCTCCGCCCAGGTGAGCGCGCGCTGATGCTGCGCCAGCGCGTCATCACCGCGATTGCGCTGGGACTCGGCCTGCTGGTGGTGTTGTTGTGGTTGCCGGCGGGCATCGCCATCGGCGTATTCGGACTGATCGTGCTGGTCGGCGCCTGGGAATGGTCGGCGTTCCCGGGCTTCAAATGGTCGGCGGCGCGCTTCGCCTACGTCGCCGCCGTGGCCGTGACGATGCTGCTGGTGTGGCGCCTGACGCTCGAGGACGGGCGGCTCGAAACACTGCTCTGGATCGCCGGCGCCTGGTGGTTGGTCGCGTTCCTCTGGGTAGCCCTCGCGCCCGCGACGCACACGCGCACGTTGGTGGCAGCGAGCGGCCTGTTGGTGCTCGTGCCGGCCTGGGTCGCGCTGGCCCACCTGTATCTCGAGCCCGCGCAACACGTCACCGTTCCGGGTCCGCAGCTGGTGCTGTTCCTGTTGCTGCTGGTGTGGGCGGCCGACATCGGTGCGTTCTTTGCCGGGCGCAGCTTCGGCCGGCTGAAACTCGCGCCGCGCGTGAGCCCGGCCAAGACCTGGGAGGGCGTGCTGGGCGGACTGGGCGCGGCCGCGCTCATCGCAGCGGCGGGTGCGTGGTGGTTCGATCTGCCGCGCGTCGCATTTCTGTCGCTGTGCCTCGGCGTGGCACTCATCTCGATCGTCGGCGATCTCACCGAAAGCATGTTCAAGCGCCACGCGGGTCTCAAGGACAGCGGTTCCGTATTCCCGGGCCATGGCGGAGTGCTCGATCGCATCGACAGCGTGACGGCCGCGGCGCCGCTCTTTCTGCTCGGCTTGCGCTGGATGGAGTCGCCCCTGTGAAGGGCATCACCATCCTCGGTTCGACCGGCAGCGTGGGGGTCAATACGCTCGATGTCATTGCGCGCCATCGCGGCGAGTTGCGAGCCGTTGCGCTGACTGCCCATTGCAATGACGCGCGGCTCTTCGATCAGTGCCTCGAGCATCGCCCCGAAGTCGCCGTGCTGGTGGAGAGCGCCGCGGCCGAACGTCTGCGCGAGCGCTTGCGCGTCGCAGGCCTCGCGACGCGTGTGCTGCAGGGCGCGCAGGCGCTCGAGGAAGCGGCGCGCTGGCCGCAGAGCGACTGCATCATGGCGGCCATCGTGGGTGCGGCGGGCCTCCTCCCGACCCTCGCAGCGGCGCGCTCCGGCAAGCGCCTGTTGCTGGCCAACAAGGAATCGCTGGTGATGTCCGGGCAACTGCTGATCGAAGCGGCCCGTTCGAGTGGCAGCCAGATCATCCCGATCGACAGCGAGCACAACGCCATCTTCCAGTGCCTCGCGCCCGCGGTGGCGACCGGTACGCGTCCGCAAGGCGTGCGGCGGATCATTCTCACGGCCTCGGGCGGACCGTTCCTCAATACGCCGACCGAAAAGCTCGCGCGCGTGACTCCGGCGGAAGCCTGTGCCCACCCCAACTGGGTGATGGGTCGCAAGATCTCGGTCGACTCCGCCACGCTCATGAACAAGGGCCTCGAGCTCATCGAGGCCTGTCAGCTGTTCGGGATCGCCGCCGATGATGTGGAGATCGTCGTACACCCGCAGAGCGTGGTGCACTCGATGGTCGAGTATGTGGATGGCTCGGTCCTGGCGCAGCTCGGCAACCCCGACATGCGCACGCCCATCGCGCACGCGCTGGCCTGGCCGCAACGATGTGAATCGGGGGTTGAATCGCTCGACGTCGTGCGCCTCGGGCGCCTGACGTTCGAGGCGCCCGACCTCGAGCGCTTCCCGTGCCTGGCGCTCGCGCAACGCGCGGCGCGCACCGGCGGCTCAGCGCCGGCGATTCTGAACGCCGCCAATGAAGTCGCGGTGCATGCCTTTCTCGAGGGGCACCTGAACTTTACGGCGATCCCGGTGGTCATTGAGGGCGTGCTGAATCGAGTTCCCAGCGGGCCGGTACGCTCCCTCGATGCGATCCTCAGCGCCGACGCGGTTGCCCGCCAGGCGGCGATCGAGACCGTTGCGCGTCTGGAAGGCGCAGCCCCGGACCCCGTTGCAGGAGCCTGCGCATGATGGCCGTGATCGTTTCCGTGCTGGCATTCGTCATCGCCATCAGCGTGCTGGTCGCCGTCCACGAGTTCGGGCATTTCTGGGTAGCGCGCAAACTCGGGTTCAAGGTCCTGAGGTTCTCGATCGGCTTCGGTCGCCCGCTGTGGAAGCGCAGCGTCGGCCCCGATCCGACGGAATACGTGATCGCCGCAATCCCGCTCGGTGGTTACGTCAAGTTGCTCGACGAGCGCGAAGGCCCGGTCGAGCCGCATGAGCTGTCGCGCTCCTTCACGCGCCGGCCGGTCTGGCAGCGGCTGCTGGTGCTCGCGGCGGGCCCGACGTTCAACTTCCTGTTCGCAATCCTGGCGTACTGGGCGCTCTTCATGTGGGGCGTGCCGCAGACTCAACCCGTGATCGGCAACGTGACCGCGGACTCGTACGTGGCCCGCGCGGGCCTGCGAAGCGGTGACGTCGTGCTGCGTGTGGGCGGCGAGCGCACTGCGGATCCGAAGGCGGTGATCTTCGCGCTGCTGGAAGACCTGCTCGATGACGGTGCGACCACATTGCAGGTGCGCTCCGGCGACGGGCGCGAAGGCGAGGTGACGTTGCAGGTTGAGAGCGCTGCGGAACGTCACGGGCTCACCGAGCCCGGCGCGCTGCTCACCGGCCTCGGTTTCGATTTCGCGCCGCCGCCCGTCCCGCCCATCGTGGACCGGGCCATCAAGGGCGGGCCGGCCGCGGAGGCGGGCATCGAGTCGGGCGATCGTATCCTCGCCGTCGATGGCGCGGACACGCCGACGGGCAGCGCGCTGGTGGACCATGTCAAGGCGCGACCCGGTGAGCGCGTGATGCTCAGGGTGCTGCGCGATGGCGCCGAGCGGACGGTGGCGGTCGTGATCCGCGCCGAACAGCAAGAGGGACTCAGTATCGGGCGGATCGGAGTGGAGTTGCGGCGCGTCGAGTTGCAGCGACTCGGGCCGCTCGCGGCATTGGGGCAGGCCAGCGCCGAAACCTGGGAGATGTCCCAGCTCACCGTCACGATGCTCTGGAACATGGTGATGGGCCGGGTATCGGTCAAGAACATCAGCGGGCCGATCAACATCGCGGCCTTTGCGGGCGAAACGGCGCGCGTGGGCTTGCGACCGTTCCTTACGTTCCTCGCGATCGTGAGCATCAGCCTGGGCGTGCTCAATCTCCTGCCGATCCCGATTCTCGACGGCGGACAGATGGTGTTCCAGGTGATCGAGTGGGCCAAGGGCAGCCCGCTCTCGGAGCGCGCCCAGGCGCTCGGACAACAGGTCGGCATCGCGTTGCTGCTACTGCTGATGAGCCTGGCCTTCTATAACGACATCTCATCGCGCTTTCTGAACTGACCAAAGATCACCGTGCTGCTAACGAAGATCCGCAATGTGCTGGCGTCGTGCGCCCTGTGCGCGCTGTCTGCAGGCGCCGTCAACGCCCAGGACGCGAGCGAAGAGTTCACCGTCGGCGACATCCGGGTCGAAGGCCTGCAGCGCATCTCGGAGGGCACGGTCTACAACTACCTCCCCGTGAACATCGGCGATCGGCTCAATACCCTGCGCATCCAGGAGGCCTTGCGCGCGCTCTACCGCACGGGCTTTTTCCAGGACGTGGAGCTGCAGGCGCGACAGCAACACCCTCGTGGTGGTGGTGCGCGAGCGCCCCTCGATCGAGAGCTTCGAGATCAAGGGCAACAAGGACATCAAGACCGAGGACCTGCAGAAGAGCCTGCGCAGCGTCGGCCTCGCTTCGGGCAAGACCTTCGATCGCTCGGTGCTGGCGGAGGTCACCCAGTACCTCACCGACCAGTACTACGCGCGCGGCAAGTACGCGGTGCGCATCGACACGCACGTCGAAGAGGTGCCGGGCAACAAGGTGCGCATCACCATCGACGTCGCCGAGGGCAAGCGCGCGCGCATCCGCCAGATCAACATCGTCGGCAACACCGTTTTCGATGACGACGACCTGCGGGAGGAGTTCGAGCTCGACACGCCCAACTGGCTCTCGTGGTACCGGCAGGACGACCGCTACGCGCGCGAATCGCTGCAGGGCGATCTGGAGAAGCTGCGCTCGTATTACATGGATCGCGGCTACGCCAATTTCCAGATCCAGTCCGCCCAGGTCGCCATTGCCCCGGCCAAGGACGATATCTTCATCACGGTGAACATCCACGAGGGCGAAGTCTTCAAGGTGAGCGAGGTCAAGCTGGCCGGCAACATGGTGGTGCCGGAAGCGCAGCTGAAGCGGCTGCTGCTGGTCCAGCCGGGACAAACCTTCAACAACAGGCTGGTGAGCCAGACCCAGGAACTGCTGAGCTACCGCCTGGGCGAGGACGGCTATGCCTTCGCCAAGATCGATCCGGTGCCCACCGCCAACAACGACACGCGCGAGGTCGCGCTCACCTTCTTCATCGAGCCCGGCAACCGCGTGTACGTGCGGCACGTGAATTTCCTCGGCACCTCGAGCATCGACGATGAGGTGCTGCGGCGCGAGATGCGCCAGCTCGAGGGCGGTTGGCTGTCGAATTCCGCGGTGGAGCGCTCCAAGGAGCGCATCCAGCGCCTGCCTTACGTTGAGAAGGTGGACTACGAGACCACCCCCGTGCCGGGGTCGGCCGACCTGGTGGACGTCGACTACACCATCAAGGAAGGGCTGCCGGGTCAGTTCGGCGGCGGCATCGGCTACTCCGAGTCGCAGTCGTTCATCCTCAACGGCAGCTTCACGCACAGCAATTTCATGGGCACCGGCGAGCGCGTGGCAGCGGAGCTCGCCATCGGCAAGTACAGCGACGTCTACAGCCTCTCGCATACCGATCCCTATCGCACCGTCGATGGCGTGTCGCGCACCATCTCGCTCACGTACCGCGACATCACGCAGTTCACCTCGGCGTCATCGGATTTTTCCACTGAAACGATCACGGCGGGCCTCGACTACGGCTATCCCATCACTGAGTACCAGGCGGTGCGCATCGGCCTGTCCGCGCAGAAGGCCGAGCTCCTGACCTCGGTGGGCGGCAGTGCGCAACAGGCGATCGACTGGGTGACGCAGAATGGCGAGACGTTCGCGTTCACGCAGCCCGGCGGCTTCGGCCTGATCCAGTTCTTCGGCACCCGCTACACGACCTTCGAGCTGGGGATGGGCTGGAGTTTCGATACCCGCAACCGCGCGTTGTTCGCCGACCGCGGCACGCGCCACCAGGTGAACCTCGCGTACTCGCTGCCTGGGGGAGACATCGAGTACTGGCTGCTGACGTACAACTACCTGCAGTTCGTGCCCCTGTACGGCCCATTCACCCTCGCGTTGGTCGGCGAATTCGCGTACGGCGAGGACATCGGGGACACCACCTCAATGCCCCCGTACCGCAACTTCTTCGCCGGCGGGCCCGAAACCGTGCGTGGCTACGAGGAAAGCCGCCTCGGGCCGAAGGACGACTTTGGCAATCCCTATGGCGGCAACATGAAGGTGGTGGGCCGCGCGGAGCTCCTGTTGCCGATGCCCGAGAAATGGCGCGCGACCGCCCGGATGAGCATGTTCTACGACATCGGCAACGTGTTCTCCACCGGCCACGTGGCTTTCAGAGGCCGGGATGGCGTAACGCCGGTCGACTACGGGTTCGAGTATGATAAGTTGAAGCATTCCGCCGGCGTGGCCGTTCAGTGGCTTGCACCACTCGGCATTTTCCGCTTCAGCTACGCGTTCCCGCTCAATGCCTACGGCGGCGACAGCGTGTTGTTCCCGGACGAGGATGAGAAGTTCCAGTTCTCGGTGGGCCAGGCGTTCTGAAGGATTCACACTGATCGGTATCGGGGATATGTGCAGAAAACTCTTATGGCTCGCGGCGCTCGCCGTGGGCGTCAGTTCGGCAGCCCATGCGGAGCTCAAGATCGGCGTGGTGAGCGTGCCGCAGCTGATCGAAGAATCACCGCAGGCGAAGTCCGCGATGCAGGCGTTGCAGGACGAGTTCATGCCGCGGCGGCGCGAGCTCGAGACGCAGCAGAAAGAGCTCAAGGGGCGCGAGGAAAAGCTCGCGCGCGACAGCGCCGTGATGTCCGAGGCGGAACGCAGCAAGGCGGAGAAGGACCTGCGCGACGGTCAGCGTGAGCTGCAGCGGCGCCAGAACGAGTACGTCGAGGACCTCAACGTGCGCCGCAACGAAGAGCTCGGCAAGCTCCAGCGCACCTTGCTGCAGGAAGTCCAGACCTACGCCAAGGCGCAGGGCTTCGATCTCGTGATCGGCGACGGGGTGTTGTTCGCCAAGGACGGAATCAACATCACGCCCGCCGTGCTCGGGAATCTGCAGGCCCGCAAGACGCCCGCGCCCGCGGCGCCCAAGCCGCCGGCCGAAAAGACCCCCTGACGGCGCCCGATGGCGGCGGACCGCTCCAGACGGCGATGACGCTCGGGGAACTCGCGGTCCGCTTCGGTTGCGAGCTCGAGGGCGATCCCGCGATCGAAGTCGACTCCGTCGGAACATTGCAGAACGCCGGCCCGCGCGCGATCACCTTCCTCGCCAATCCGAAATATCGGCGCCAGCTCGCGGCCACGCGCGCTGCAGCGGTGATCCTCGATGCGCGCTCCGCGGCGAGCTGCCCGGTGCCGGCCCTGATCGCCGCCAATCCGTACGCGACCTATGCGCGGATCGCGGCGCTCCTGCATCCCGAGGTCGGCTGGCCGCCGGGCGTCGACGCGGGCGCACGCATCGCGGAGGGCGCACGTATTGCTGCCAGCGCCTCGATTGCGCCCGCAGTCGTGATCGAGGCGCAAGTGCGTATCGGCGAGCGCGCGCGCATCGGTCCCGGGTGCGTGGTGATGCGCGGCAGCGTCATCGGTGACGACTCGCGCCTGAGCGCCAATGTGACCGTGTGCCATGGCGTGAGCATTGGCGCGCGCGTGCTGATTCATCCCGGCGCGGTGCTCGGCGCCGACGGCTTCGGTCTCGCACCCGAACGGGGCGCCTGGGTCAAGGTGCCACAGGTGGGAAGCGTGCGCATCGGCGACGATGTCGAGATCGGTGCGAACACCACCATCGATCGCGGCGCGATCGATGACACGGTGATCGAAGACGGTGTCAAGCTCGACAATCAGATCCAGATCGGGCACAACGTACGCGTCGGCGCGCACACGGCGATCGCGGGGTGCACGGGAGTGTCGGGCAGCACCATCATCGGCCAGCGCTGCATGATCGGTGGCATGGTCGGTTTCGCGGGACATCTGACGATCTGCGATGACGTGATCGTGACCGGCCTTACGCTGGTGAGCCGCTCGATCCGCAAGCCTGGCGTCTATTCCAGCGGGTTGCCCGCGGACGAGGCGCGCCGGTGGCGGCGCAACGCGGTGCGCTTGCGCCATCTCGACGAGCTGGCGAAGCAGGTGGAGAGCCTGAGCGGCCGCAAATTGCCGTCAGGTGGGGAAGAGGACAACGGGGGAGGGGATGACTGAGCCGGTGTTCATGGATATCAACGCGGTGATGCGGCAACTGCCGCATCGCTATCCGTTCCTGCTGGTCGATCGCGTGCTCGAATGCACCAAGGGCAAGAGCATCCGCGCGGTCAAGAACGTCACGGTCAACGAGGAATTTTTCACCGGTCACTTCCCGCATCGGCCGGTGATGCCTGGTGTGATGATCATCGAAGCGCTGGCGCAGGCGGCCGGCATCCTCGCGTTCATCACGGCCGGGGTCATGCCCGACGAGAGCAGCCGCTTCTTCTTCGTCGGCATCGACAAGGCGCGCTTTCGCAAGCCGGTCGAACCGGGCGATCAACTGATTCTCAAGGCGGAGCTGCAGCGCACCTTCAAGGGCATCTGGCGTTTCAGCACGGTGGCCGAAGTCGACGGCGCCGAAGTCGCCTCGGCGGAAATGATGATGGCGCCGGAAGTACAGAATTCGGGCGCAACTGCGGGGGCCTGAGCATGATCGACGCGCGGGCGGTGATCGATCCGACGCGCACAGATTGCGGCAGACGTGGAAGTCGGACCGTTCGCGGTCATCGGTGCGCAGGTCACGATCGGGCCGGGCTGCCGCATCGGCCCGCACGCGGTCGTGCTGGGCCCCACCCAGCTCGGGCGCGACAACCAGGTCTTCCAGTTCTCCTCGCTCGGCGATGCTCCCCAGGACAAGAAATACAGGGGCGAGCCGACGCGCCTCGAGATCGGCGACGGCAACACCTTTCGCGAGTACTGCACGGTCAATCGTGGCACCACTCACGATCTCGGCGTCACCCGCATCGGCAGTGACAACTGGTTCATGGCGTACACGCACGTCGCACACGATTGCCAGATCGGCGATCACTGCATCCTGGCCAACTTCGCCACCCTGGGCGGGCACGTGGAGCTCGGCGATTGGGTCATCATGGCCGGTTTTTCCGGCGTGCATCAGTTCTGCAAGATCGGCGCACACTGCTTCATCGCCAACAATGCCGCGGTGACGCGCGACGTGCCGCCGTACCTGATGGTGACCGGCCAGCCTGCCGAACCTCACAGCGTCAATGCCGAGGGCCTGAAGCGCCGTGGCTTTACGTCCGAGCAGATCCGCAGCATCCGCGGCGCGTACAAGGTCCTGTACCGATCCGGTCTCAAGCTCGCGGAAGCCACCGAGCAGCTCAAGACCCTTGCGGCGGAGCAGCCGGAGCTCAGGCCGTTCGTGGAGTTCCTCGCGACGACGACGCGCAGCATCGTCAGGTGAAACCGCTTCGCATCGCTCTCGTGGCCGGCGAGCAGTCGGGCGACCAGCTCGGCGCCGGCCTGATTCGCGAACTGAGGGCGCGTGTGCCCGCCGCACGCTTCATGGGCATCGCCGGTCCACGCATGGTGGCCGAGGGTTGCGAATGCTGGGCGCCATCCGAGCAGCTTGCGGTGATGGGCCTGTTCGAGGTGCTGAGTCACCTGCCGAGCCTGCTGCGCCTGCGCGCAAGCACGCAACGGCGCGTGCTCGAGGAAGCACCGGACCTCTTCATCGGTATCGATGCGCCCGAGTTCAACCTGGGACTCGCGCGGCGGCTGCGGGCGGCGGGATTGCGCACCGTTCAGTACGTGAGCCCCCAGGTGTGGGCTTGGCGCCGGGGCCGGGTTCGCACGATCGCCCAGGCGGTGGACCTGGTGCTGTGCCTGCTGCCCTTCGAGCAGGAGTTCTACGCCCAGGCGGGCGTGCGCGCCGAGTTCGTCGGTCACCCGCTCGCCGATCAGATCCCGTTGACCCCGGACCGCGAGGGAGCGCGAGCGCAACTCGGACTCGACAGCCGCCCCGTCGTCGCGGTGCTCCCCGGCAGCCGCCTGGGCGAGGTGACGCGCCTGGGTGATGACTTCGCGGCCACCATCGCCTGGCTGGCGGCGCGCCGCCCGGATCTGCAATTTGTCGCGCCCATGGCGAGTCCGCCCGTGCAGGCGCGGTTCCTAGAGGCGTTGCAACGGCGCGCGTCGGGCGTCGCGGTGCAGGTGATCGATGGCCGGGCGCAACTGGCACTGGCGGCCGCCGACGTGGTGCTGGTAGCCTCCGGCACCGCAACCCTCGAGACGATGCTGAGCAAGCGAGCGATGGTGGTGGCCTACCGATTGAGCGCGCTCACGAGCTGGCTGGTGCGCGGCTTCAACCTGATGAAAGCCCCGTATTTCGCGCAACCCAATCTCCTGGCCGGGCGGGTCGTGGTGCCGGAGCTTTTCCAGCAACAGGTGACGCCGGAAGCGCTGGGGGGCGCCTTGCTGGCGCAACTCGATGATGTCGCTGGCAGGGAGGCGCTCGCGAACCTCTTCACGGAGCTTCATTTGAGATTGCGTCGCAATGCCAGCGCTCGCGCTTCCGAAGCTGTCCTGAGCCTGATGACCGCACGTCGAGCGACGGCCGCTCCGTGAGCCAGGCAAGACTCGCGTTCGCGGCACCCCGACGCCTCGCGGGCGTTGACGAGGCCGGCCGCGGCCCGCTGGCGGGCCCGGTCGTGGCCGCGGCGGTCATTCTCGACCCGCGGCGACCCATCCGCGGCCTCGCCGACTCGAAGGTTCTGCTGCCCGCAGTGCGCGAGCGCCTCAGCGAGCGGATTCGCACCCGCGCACTCGCCTGGTCGATCGCGTGGGCGGATCGCGAGGAGATCGACGCGCTCAACATCCTGCAGGCGACGCTGCTCGCGATGCGCCGCGCGCTGCTCGGGTTGCGGCTTGCGCCGCGACGAGATCCAGGTCGACGGCAATCGCTGCCCATCGCTCGACGGCCTGGCCCTGCGCTGCGGCATGCTCCCCGTGGTCAAGGGCGACGCCCGGGTGCCCGCGATCAGCGCGGCATCGATTCTCGCCAAGACCTTCCGCGACGCCCGGATGCGCACGCTCCACGAGCTCTATCCGCAATACGGCTTCGACGCTCACAAGGGGTACTGCACGCGCGCTCACCTCACCGCGCTCGACATGCACGGCGCATGCCCTCTGCATCGGCGCTCGTTCTCGCCTGTGTAGTACAGCAGCTGTGGCCCTGGCTGACGGACGAGCGCCTGGCAACGATTCCCTCGAGGACATCGACGAGGCAGACTTCGAGTTGTGTCTGGACCTCGAGGCATGACCTTCGTTCACCTGCGACTGCATACCGAGTATTCGCTGTTCGACGGCATCGTGCGCGTGCCGCAGCTGATGGAAGCGACCGCGGCCGCCGGCATGCCGGCGGTCGCGCTCACCGACGAATGCAACCTGTTCGCGATGGTGAAGTTCTATCGCGCGGCGCAGGCGCGTGGCATCAAGCCGCATCATCGGCGTCGACGTGCGCCTGCGCGAAGCGGGCGAACGCGAGCCGCCCTCCCGGCTCACGCTCCTGTGCCGCAACCTGGCGGGTTACCGCAATCTGAGCCGGCTCTCACGCGCGCCTACCTCGAGGGATCAGCGGCGCGGTACGCCGTTGCTCGAGCGTGGCTGGCTGACTGCCGACACCACGACGGGGCTGCTCGCACTGTCCGGCGCGCACGAGGGTGATATCGGGCGCGCCCTGAGCAATCGCGGACTCCCCGATGCGCGACGCGCGCTCGAGCACTGGCTGGGGCTCTTCGGGGATCGTTTCTACCTCGAGATTCAGCGCGTCGGCCGGGCGGGCGAAGAGCGCCTACATCGATTCGCTGCTGCGCCTCATCGAGCTCTGCCCGGCACCCCTCGTCGCCACCAACGACGTGCGATTCGTCGCGGCGCGAGGATTTCGAAAGCCACGAAGCGCGCGTGTGCATCCACGACGGTGCGTTGCTCGCGGACGCGGCGCGCGTGCGGCGCTACACCGAGCAGCAGTACCTGCGCACGCCCGCGGAGATGTCGCAGCTCTTCGCCGATCTGCCCGAGGCGCTCGAAAACTCGGTCGAGATCGCCCGCCGTTGCACGCTGGAGCTGCCGCTCGGCGAGTCGCACCTGCCCGAATTTCCGGTGCCGGAGGGCAGTACCCCGCACGTATACCTGCGCGAGCAGGCGCGTGCGGGGCTCGAACAACGGCTTGGCTCGCGCCAGGTGGGCGAGTTGCAGCTCAAGGGTTATCGGCAGCGGCTCGAATCGGAGCTCGAGACCATCTGCGCCATGGGCTTTGCGGGCTACTTCCTGATCGTTGCGGATTTCATCCGCTGGTCGCGCGACCAACGACATTCCCGTCGGGCCGGGCCGCGGCTCGGGCGCCGGCTCCCTGGTCGCCTGGTGCCTGCGGCATCACCGATCTCGATCCGATCCAGCACGACCTGCTGTTCGAGCGCTTCCTCAATCCCGAGCGCGTCTCGATGCCCGACTTCGACATCGACTTCTGCATGCAGGGCCGCGATCGCGTGATCGGCTACGTGGCCGACAAGTATGGCCGTGAGCGTGTCGTCACAGATCATCACCTACGGCACCATGGCGGCCAAGGCGGTGGTGCGCGACGTCGGACGCGTCCTCGGCATGAGCTACGGCTACGTCGATCGCATCGCCAAGCTGATCCCGTTCGAGCTCGGCATCACGCTCGACAAGGCATTGAACGATGAGCCCGAGCTCAAGCGCCTGTACCAGTCGGAAGAGGAAGTGCGCACCCTCATCGACCTGGCCCGCTCGCTCGAGGGCCTGACGCGCAATGCCGGCACGCACGCCGGCGGCGTCGTCATCGCGCCCTCGATGCTCACCGATTTCACGCCCCTCTACCGCGAAGAGGGCGCGACCACGGTGGTCACGCAATTCGACAAGGACGACGTGGAAGCGGCCGGGCTGGTGAAGTTCGACTTCCTCGGCCTGCGCACGCTCACGATCATCGACTGGGCGGTGAAGGCGATCAACGCGGAGCGCGCCGGGCGCGGCGAGACCCCGATCGACATTGGGGCAATCGCCGATGGACGACGCCGCCACCTTCGCGCTGCTCAAGAGTTGCCGCACCAACGCCGTGTTCCAGCTCGAATCGCGCGGCATGAAGGACCTCATCCGCCGGCTCCTGCCGGATCGCTTCGAGGACATCGTGGCGCTGGTGGCGTTGTTCCGCCCGGGACCGCTGCAATCCGGGATGGTCGATGACTTCATGGATCGCAAGCACGGACGCAACAATGTGCCGATCGACTACCTGCACCCGCAACTCGAGCCGGTGCTGAGCTCGACCTACGGCGTGATCCTGTACCAGGAACAGGTGATGCAGATCGCGCAGGTGCTGGCCGGGTACACGCTGGGTGGCGCCGATCTCCTGCGCCGCGCGATGGGCAAGAAAAAGGCCGAGGAGATGGCCAAGCAGCGTGCAGTGTTCACCGAGGGCGCTGTCCGTCGCGGCGTGGCGGAGATTCGCGCTCGGCACATCTTCGACCTGATGGAGAAGTTCGCGGGCTACGGGTTCAACAAGTCCCATTCAGCGGCCTACGCGATGCTCTCGTATCAGACCGCCTGGCTGAAGGCGCACTACCCGGCGCAGTTCATGGCCGCGGTGCTGTCATCCGACATGGACCGCACCGACAAGGTCGTCACGCTCATCGACGAGTGCGTGCATCTCGGGCTCAAGGTGGAGCCGCCGGACGTGAACTCCTCGGTTTACGCCTTCACCGTCAGCGGCGCGCACACCATCCGCTACGGACTGGGCGCCGTGAAGGGCGTGGGCGAGTCCGCCGTGCAGGCCATCATCGACGAGCGCGCGGTGCGCGGCCCGTTTGCGGGTCTCGAGGACCTGTGCCGCCGGCTCGATCTCAATCGCGTCAATCGCCGCGTGCTCGAGGCGCTCATTCGTTCAGGCTGCTTCGACTCGCTCGGCCCCAATCGCCACACGCTGATGTCGGCGCTGGGAGCGGCCCTGCAGATGGGCGAGCAGACCACGCGCGCGCAATCGGCCGGCCAGGTGGATCTTTTCGGCCTGGCGAACGCGCCAGCGGCGCAGTCGGAGCCGGGCTCCGGCAAGGAGCTTCCCGAGTGGCCCGAAGAGGTGCGGCTCGCGGGTGAGCGCGAAACGCTGGGCCTGTATCTCACCGGCCATCCGGTGGCTCGCTACGAGCATGAGCTCAAGTTCCTTGCGAGCCCGATCGCGGAGCTCGCGACTGGCCGACCGGCTGCCGCGAGCGAGACCGGGCGCTGGCAACCTGGGCGTAACGTCACAGTCGGTGGCCTGGTGCTCGAAATCCGCAAGCGCCCCAATCGCGTGTCGCTGACCCTCGACGATCGCACCGGACGCATGGAAGTCACGCTGTTCGACGACGTCTTCCAGCAGCATCGCGACCTGATCGTCAAGGACGCGATTGTCCTGGTCGAAGGACAGCTGCGCTTCGATGAGTTCAGCGAGGGCTGGCGGCTCAACGGCAAGCGGCTCCTGAGCATCGAGCAGGCGCGCGAGCGCGAAGCGCGCCGGATCGTGATCCAGTGGCCACGCGCGCTCGCCGGAACGGACCCGGTCGGGCGCCTCGCGGAGCTTTTCAAGCCGTTCGTCGGCGGCGCCTGCAGTGTCGCCATCCGCCTGGAAAGCGCCTCAGCGAGTGCAGTGCTGGCTCTCGACGAGCAATGGAGCGTGCGGCCCGCACGGGAGCTCATGGACCGGCTGGCGGACCTCGTCGGCCGCGATCACGTGCGCGTGTACTACGGAGCGCAGCGGGCCAACGGCAACGGCGCGCAGAGCGCGGAGCACGGCGGAAACTGACGTCCTGGCGGGGTAGCGATGTGCCTGGCCTGCTCGCTCGCCTCATGAGCCTCGCGATCGTGAGACTCGGCAGCCCGCGCGCGCGAGGCGAGGGCACACGCATCGGCACCGTGCGGCGGCCACCGCGCGGTGTGCCGAAGAGCCAGTTCGCAAAGCGCAACTACTACGATGTCTGGATGCCCGAGCTGGCGCCGAGCGCCGCGCTGATGGGCAGCGTCGATCGCGATGATCCACGCTGGTGGCCGAGATTCGCGCGCCGCTTCCGTGCCGAGATGCGCCAGCCCGCGCCCAGTCACCTGCTCGACGTGCTCGCCGCGTTGTCGCACGAGGCGGACTTTGCGATCGGCTGCTACTGCGCCGAGGCGCGGCAATGCCATCGGGCGGTGTTGCGCGAGTTGCTGGCGGAGCGCGGCGCGAGGTTCGTGAGGGCCTGATGCAAACGATGCCACCGTTGGTCAGCATGGCCCGGCCATGGACCTGAATTTCCTCGAATTCGAACAACCGATCGCCGAGCTCGAGGCCAAGATCGACGAGCTCAAGTTCCTCGGCTCCGACACCGAGATCAACATCGGCGAGGAGATCGCGCGTCTCAAGGCCAAGAGCCGTGCGCTCACCACCAGCATCTTCGCCGGCCTGACGCCCTGGCAGATCACCCAGCTCGCCCGCCATCCGCAACGGCCCTACTCGCTCGACTACATCGGGCAGCTCTTCACCGAGTTTCAGGAGCTGCATGGCGATCGAATGTATGGCGACGATCTCGCAATTGTCGGCGGGCTTGCGCGGCTCGAGGACCGTTCTGTGATGGTGATCGGCCACCAGAAGGGGCGCGACACCAAGGAACGCGTGCGCCGCAACTACGGCATGCCGAAGCCGGAGGGGTACCGCAAGGCGCTGCGCCTGATGAAGCTCGCCGAGCGGTTTCAGATTCCGCTCATCACACTGATCGACACGCCGGGCGCCTATCCGGGCGTGGGATCCGAGGAGCGCGGACAAAGCGAAGCCATCGCGCGCAATCTCTTCGAGATGAGCACGCTGGCGGTCCCGATCCTGAGCATCGTGATCGGTGAGGGCGGTTCCGGCGGTGCGCTCGCCATCGGCGTGTGCGATCGCCTGCTGATGCTCCAGTACAGCATCTACTCGGTGATTTCACCGGAAGGCTGCGCCTCGATCCTGTGGAAGAGCGCGGACAAGAAGGAGCTGGCGGCCGAGGCCATGGGATTGACCGCCGAGCGGCTGAGCAAGCTCGGCCTGGTCGACGAAGTCATCCGTGAGCCGCTCGGAGGCGCGCATCGCGATCCCAGTGCCATGGCGGAGCTGGTCAAGGCCGCGCTGGTGCGCAGCGTTGCTGAGCTGCAAAGCCAGCCGATCGCGAAGGTGCTCGAGGCGCGCAGCGTGCGCCTGCAGTCCTTCGGAGTGTTCGCCGGGACGTGAGGTGCGCGCCGGCGTCGGCACCCAGCTGCAATGGCGCCAGATTTCTCAGTCACGTTGCTGCGTGCGTCGCTGACGCGACTGCTCGGAGAACTGCGAGCAGTGCGCTGCTGCGTGGCCTTCAGCGGCGGCGTCGACTCGACCGCGCTGTTGCACGCCATGGCGCAGCTGCGCGAGGACGGCGCCAGCGAGCTGCGGGCCGTGCACGTCAATCATCACCTGCAGCCGCAGGCGAACGACTGGGCTTCCCATTGTCGGGAAGTGGCCGCGCGCCTCTCCGTCCCGCTCGAGTTGCTCGATGTCAGCGTGCGCCCGGCCCGCGGCGAGTCGGTGGAAGCAGCAGCGCGCACGGCGCGCTACGCCGCGATCGAAGACATCCTCGAGCCCGGCGAGAACCTGGTCACGGCACACCATCGTGAGGACCAGCTGGAGACGATCCTGCTGCGGCTGGTGCGCGGCGCGGGCGTGGCTGGCCTGGGTGGCATGCCCGAGGTGAGTGAGTTCGGTGGCGGCCTCCTGGCACGTCCACTGCTCGGCGTCGAGCGCGCCGCGCTGGTGGCCTACTGCCAGGCCGCCCAACTGGCTTGGATCGACGACAGCAGCAACGCTGATGTGCGCTTCGATCGCAATTTCCTGCGTCAGCGCGTGGTCCCGGCGCTGCGCGAGCGCTTTCCGGGAGTAGCCGAATGCGTGGCACGCTCCGGACATCACCTGGCGGAGGCGCGTGCCCTGCTGGACGAGAGGGCGCAGGAGGACCTGGCGCTCGCGCGCGACGGCGAAGCCTTGCGGATCTCGGCGTTGCGGGCCCTGGCCCCGGCGCGCGCCCGCAACCTGCTGCGCTTCTGGATCGAGAGCGCGAAGCAGCCGCTACCCTCGAGCGCCGTGCTCGACCAGGTCATGACGCAGATGCTCAGTGCGCGCCCGGACGCGATGCCGCTGGTGGTGAGCGGCGAGCGCCAGCTGCGCCGCTATCGCGATACGCTGCACCTGTGCCAGCCGCCGCCCGCGCGCCCGCGCGAGTCCCTGGCATGGCCCTGGCGCGAACGGCACGAGCTCGAGTTGCCGAGTGGCCTCGGTCGCCTGCGCTGGCGGCGTGCAACGGACGGGCTCGCTTTCCACATGCCTGCGGGAGCGCTGACCGTCGCCTGGAACAGCGCTGGCCACAAGCTGCAGCTCACCCCGCGAGGGGCCCGGAGGGCGCTGCGCAATCTGTTTCAGGAGCGCGGCATCGTGCCGTGGATGCGGCCGTGTCTGCCGCTGCTGTTCGCGGGCGAGTCCCTGCTGGCGGTCGCGGATCTCTGGGTCGACGTCCGGTTCCGCCCCGCAGACGGCGAGCCGGGCATGGCGATCGACTGGCTCGACTCGCCCAGGCTCTTTTAGGCAAGAGACACTCCGCAGCCGAACGCCTGGGGTGGCCGCGCTGATGCGCGGCCGTAAACCCCGACGATCTCCGCCCGTCGCGTTGAATTGAGGCAGCAGCCTCATTCTGGTATCGTGATCGCCCGTCGAAAATTTGCGGCTGATGTGGCGCAAGTGAGCGGCGGGCCCAGCAAGCTTTCCCCCGACTCCCGCCCGTTGCCATCCTTAATTTTCTGGCGGGTGTTGCACAATGAGCCGTTTTGTATTCGTAACTGGTGGTGTGGTTTCCTCTCTCGGGAAAGGCATCGCCGCCGCTTCGCTGGGTGCGATCCTGGAGGCCCGGGGCCTCAAGATCGCGATGGTGAAGCTCGACCCCTACATCAACGTCGACCCGGGGACCATGAGTCCGTTTCAGCATGGCGAGGTATTCGTCACGCGCGACGGCACGGAAACCGATCTCGATCTCGGCCACTACGAGCGCTTCGTGCGCACGACCACCGGCCGCAACAGCAATTTCACCACGGGCCGCATCTACGAGCGGGTGATCGCCAAGGAGCGCCGCGGGGACTACCTGGGCGCCACCGTGCAGGTCATTCCGCACATCACGGATGAGATCAAGCGCAGCATCCGCCTCGGCGCGGGGGATGCGGACGTATGCATGGTGGAGATCGGCGGCACGGTAGGCGACATCGAGTCGTTGCCGTTCCTCGAGGCGATCCGCCAGCTCGGCGTGGAGCTGGGCCGCAACAACGTGGTGTACATGCATCTCACGCTGATTCCCGTGGTCGGCAGCTCCGCCGAGATCAAGACCAAGCCGACGCAGCATTCCGTCAAGGAGCTGCGCGGCATCGGCATCCAGCCCGACATCCTGCTGTGTCGCTGCCGCACGCCGTTGCCGGACGAGCACCGGCGCAAGATCGCGCTGTTCACGAACGTCGAGGAGCGCGCGGTGATCTCGGCCGTGGATGCGGACGACATCTACCGCATTCCCATCCTGCTGCACGAGCAGGGTCTCGACGACATCGTCGTGGACAAGCTGCGCCTGGAGGCGCAGCCCACCGACCTGGCCGAATGGCGCCACGTGGTGAACTCAAAGATGAGTCCCGAGGCCCAGGTCAACGTCGCAATGGTCGGCAAGTACGTGCAGATCCGCGATTCCTATATCTCACTGAACGAAGCACTGACGCACGCCGGCGTGCGCACGCGCACGCGCGTGAACGTGCACTACATCGAGTCCGCCGACGTCGAGACGCAGGGCACGGCCGCGCTGGAGGGTATGGATGCAATCCTGGTCCCCGGGGGGTTCGGCGAGCGCGGCATCGAGGGCAAGATCAAAGCGGCCGAATATGCGCGACGGAACGGCATCCCGTACCTGGGCATCTGTCTCGGGATGCAGGTGGCGGTGATCGAGTACGCGCGCCATATGGCGGGACTCGAAGGTGCGCACAGCACCGAGTTCAATCGCGCCACGCCGCATCCGGTCATCGCGCTCATCACCGAGTGGCAGGACCAGGTGCACGGCGCCCAGAATCGCGACGACGCGTCCGACAAGGGCGGTACCATGCGTCTTGGCGAGCAGGAATGCCGCCTCGTGCCGGGGACACTGGCGCACGCGACCTACGGACGCGACCGGATCATGGAAAGGCACCGCCACCGCTACGAGTTCAACAACCGCTATCTCGAGCGGCTCTCGAAGGCGGGACTCAGGTTGTCCGGCTTTTCGGCGGACGGGTTGGTGGAGCTGATCGAGTTGCCCGGCCATCCCTGGTTCATCGCCTGCCAGTATCACCCGGAATTCAACTCCACACCGCGTGATGGACACCCGCTGTTCACCGGGTTCATCCGCGCCGCGCGCCACTATCGCGCCGGGCAGCTGCCGGCTGCGGCCAGTGCATGAAGCTGCATGGATTCGACGTCGGCGCCGACCAGCCCTTCTTCCTGATCGCGGGGCCGTGCGTCGTTGAGAGCGAGGCGCTGGTGCTCGACACGGCGGGCAAGCTCAAGGAGATCACGCAGCGCCTCGGCATCCCGCTCATCTTCAAGTCGTCCTTCGACAAGGCGAATCGATCGTCCAGCCGCAGTTTCCGCGGGCCCGGGATCGAGGAGGGCCTGCGGGTGCTGGGCGAAGTGCGCCGACAACTGCGCCTGCCGGTGCTCACGGACGTGCACGAGGACACGCCACTCGCCGAGGTGGCTGCCGGCGTGGACGTGTTGCAGACGCCGGCTTTTCTCTGCCGGCAGACCAACTTCATCCTGAACGTCGCCTCGCAGGGGAAGCCCGTCAATATCAAGAAGGGACAGTTCCTGTCGCCCTGGGAAATGCAGAACGTGGTGGACAAGGCGCGTTCCACCGGCAATGAACAGATCATGGTGTGTGAACGCGGTTTCTCGTTCGGCTACAACAACCTCGTCTCCGACATGCGTTCCCTGATGATCATGCGCTCGACGGGGTGCCCGGTGGTGTTCGATGCGACGCATTCGGTGCAACTGCCCGGCGGGAAGGGGTCTGCTTCTGGCGGCCAGCGCGAGTTCATCCCGGTCCTGGCGCGCTCTGCGATTGCGGCCGGCGTCGCGGGGCTGTTCATGGAAACTCATCCCGATCCCGACAAGGCGCTGAGTGACGGTCCCAATGCGTGGCCTCTCGACCGCATGGAATCGCTCCTCACGACGCTAAAGACGCTCGACGCCGCCGCCAAGGCGAAGCCGTACGAGGAGTCGAGGCTGTGAGCCGCATCGCGGATATCCAGGGACGCGAGATCATCGATTCGCGCGGCAACCCGACCGTAGAGGCCGACGTGGTGCTCGACTCGGGCAGCATGGGTCGCGCCGCTGTGCCCTCGGGGGCATCCACTGGAACCCGCGAAGCGGTGGAACTGCGCGACGGCGATCCGAAGCGCTTCCTGGGCAAGGGCGTGCTGCATGCCGTCGCCAACGTGAATGGCGCAATCCGCACCGCGCTCGTGGGCCGCGACCCGCAGGATCAGCGCGGGCTCGACCAGCGCATGATCGAGCTCGACGGCACCGAGAACAAGTCGCACCTGGGCGCCAACGCGATCCTCGCCGTGTCTCTCGCCGCCGCGCACGCGGCGGCGAACGACCGCAAGCTGCCACTGTACCGGTATCTCGCCGGCGATCGCGAGCCGGAGCTGCCCGTGCCCATGATGAACATCATCAACGGCGGAGCGCACGCGGACAACAATGTCGACATCCAGGAATTCATGATCCTGCCCGTCGGCGCACCTTCGTTCAGCGAAGCGGTGCGCTACGGCGCGGAGATCTTCCACACCCTCAAGAAAGTGCTGCACAAGCAGGGGCTCGCGACGGCGGTGGGCGACGAGGGCGGCTTCGCTCCCAACCTGCCGTCGAACGAGGCGGCGCTCGAGACGATCATCGAGGCGGTGCAGCTCGCCGGCTACACACCGGGCGGCGACGTGTACCTCGGGCTCGACGTGGCGAGCTCGGAGTTCTTCCGTGAAGACGTCTATACGCTCGAGTCGGAGGGACGCGAATTCAGCGCCGCGCAATTCACCGACTACCTGGCGGACCTGGTCGGACGCTATCCCGTCATCACCATCGAGGACGGCATGAGCGAGAGCGACTGGGCGGGCTGGGCGATCCTCACCCAGCGCCTCGGGCGGCGCGTGCAGCTGGTCGGCGACGACCTGTTCGTCACCAATACACGCATCCTCAAGGAGGGGATCGACAGGGGAATCGCCAACTCGATCCTGATCAAGGTGAACCAGATCGGCACGCTCACCGAGACGCTGGCCGCCATCGAGATGGCTTGCGCGGCGGGCTATAGCGCCGTGGTGTCGCATCGCTCCGGCGAGACCGAAGACAACACGATTGCCGACATCGCGGTCGCGACGGGAGCGACGCAGATCAAGACGGGGTCGATGTCGCGCTCCGATCGCATCGCCAAGTACAACCAGTTGCTGCGCATCGAGGCCCAGCTGGGCGCGCACGCGCGTTACGCGGGCCGCGGCGCGTTCCCGGTGGACCTCAAGTAGGGTGCGCGTGGATCTGCTAGGCTCAGCGCGATGAAGATTTTCGCCGTCATTCTCGCGGTCGCGCTGCTCGCCTTGCAGTATCGCCTGTGGATCTCCGCTGACGGCGTTCACGAAGTGCAGCGGCTCGAAACGGCGGTACTCGTGCAGGAGCGCGAAAACGCCGAGCTGGCGGCGCGCAACGCGCAACTCGCGGCCGAAGTCGAGAACCTGAAGAAGGGGCTGGACGCGGTCGAGGAGCGGGCACGCAGCGATCTCGGAATGGTGCGTGCGAACGAGACGTTCTACCAGGTGGTCGCACCCGATCCCGCGCGGCGTGACACGACAGCGGATGCTGTGCAACCGGATTCCGCCGCAGCTGATACGTCGGCGCCGTCGGAGCGTGCGGCCCGGGGCTCGCAGCAAGCATCGGCGCGATGAGCCGCCCGGCTCGCGCCGCGCGCCGCTGGGCGGTCATACCCGCGGCCGGGCGCGGCGAGCGCATGAGCGCCGTCGCCGGGCGCAAGCAGTACCTCAAGATCTGTGGCCGAACCCTGCTGGAGCACGCGCTGCAACCGTTTCTCGCGCACCCCGGTATTCACGGCATCGTGGTGGTGCTCGCCACCGGCGATCAGACCTGGTCTCAGCTGGCATGCGCGCGGGATCGCGCGCATCCGTACCGCGGTGGGTGGGGCTGAGCGCATGCTGTCCGTCGCCAACGGCCTGAGGCAGCTCGAGCCGGACGCCGCGCCCAGCGACTGGGTATTGGTACACGATGCCGTGCGGCCCTGCCTGCGCACTGCAGACGTCGATCGGCTCATTGCGGCACTCGATGAGGACGAAGTGGGCGGCCTCCTGGCCGTTCCCGTCGGCGACACGCGTCAAGCGCAGTGATGAGTCGGATACGCGCGTGGTCGCGACGCTCGAGCGATCCCGCTTGTGGGCGGCGCAGACTCCGCAGATGTTCCGCTACGACTCACTGCAGCGCGCGCTCGCGCACTGTGCCGAACGCGCCATCGCGGCCACCGACGAGGCGGCGGCGGTCGAGACCCTGGGTCTGGCGCCGCGGCTCGTTGCGGGCAACCCACGCAACATCAAGGTGACACGGGACGACGACCTGGAGCTGGTCGAGGCGATCCTGCGAGCGGGTGCCGCATGAACGCGATCCGCGTCGGCATCGGTTTTGACGTGCATGCCTTTGCGGACGGTGATTTCCTCATGCTGGCCGGCGTGCGCATCCCGCATGAGCGGGGCGTGCGTGCCCACTCCGACGGCGATGTGGTGATTCACGCGCTGTGCGATGCGTTGCTCGGCGCCGCGGGCCTCGGCGATATCGGCATGCACTTTCCGGATACGGATCCCCAGTGGCGCGGCGCCGCCGGCGCGGTGCTGCTGGAACGGGTGTTGTCGATGCTGGTGGCGCGCGGATTCGAACCGGTGAACGTCGATGTGACGATCCTGGCCGAGCGGCCCCGCATCGCCCCGTACCGCGAAGCCATGCGGCGGCGACTGGCGGAACTGCTCGAGCTCGAGCCCGAGGTCGTGAACGTCAAGGCCACCACCACCGAGCAACTCGGGCTCATCGGGCGGGGAGAGGGTATCGCCGCGCAGGCGATAGCCCTCGTGGAAAGCCTCGCGCGGGACGGCTGACTTGGCTCCGGTGCCCGCGCATTGGCGCACGGCCGCGCTCGAGCCGCCGCGCGCGTTTCCGCCGCCAACGCTCAGCGGCACGTTGCGCACGGTTGCGGAAGACTTCGAGGTTGAGGAGGACCTCGGCTTCGAACCCGATGGTGCCGGCCAGCACCTGCTGCTCAAAGTCCGCAAGCGCGGCGCGAACACGGAATGGGTGGCTCGAGCGCTGGCGCGCCATGCGCAGGTGCGAGCCGCAGATATCGGCTTTGCGGGCCTCAAGGATCGGCACGCCGTCGCCGTGCAATGGTTCAGCGTCCCGCACGACCGCGTGTCGAGCGCGTCGTGGCTCGCGCTCGAGAATCCCGAGTTCTCCGTGCTCGAGGTTCACGCGCATGCCCGCAAGCTCAGGCGTGGCGCCCTCGCAGCCAATCGGTTTCGCATCCGCGTGCGCGCGGTGAGCGGCGATCGCAGCGAGCTCGAGGGTCGCCTGGCACTGATTCGCTCGCGCGGTGTGCCGAACTATTTTGGGCTGCAGCGCTTCGGCATCGAAGGCGCAAACCTGCAATCACTGGCCGCGCTGGGCGCTCGAGGGGGCGGATCTCGCGACCCGCTCGCAGCGCAGCTTCACGTTGTCCGCGGGTCGCAGCCTGGTGTTCAATGCGGTGCTCGCCGAGCGCGTGCGGCGCGATAACTGGGACCGGCTGCTGGGCGGCGAGATCGTCAACCTCGATGGCAGTGGCAGTGTTTTCGGCGCCGATGCACCCGACGCGGAGTTGTTGCGCCGCTGCGCCGCGTTCGACGTGCATCCCACGGGCCCACTGTGGGGGCGGGGGGAATTGCGACCGCGCGGCGAAGCGCTCGAGCTCGAAACCGCAGTGACAGGCACTCTTGAGCCTGTCACCGCCGCGCTGGAGGCTGCGGGTCTGCAGCATGAGCGGCGCGCGCTCAGGCTCAAGGTCGAAGCTTTCGAGGCGCACCTGGGCGAGGATCTCGAGGTGTCGTTCCGGCTCGGGCCCGGAGCCTTTGCCACCGTCGTGCTGCGCGAGCTGGTCGCAGCGAACGTCGCAGGAGTCAACACATGATCGACATCACGGACCATGGGCCGATTCGCGAGCTGCGCCTCGCGCGGCCGCCCGCCAATGCGCTCAACCCCGGGCTGCTGCAGCGGCTGGTGGCCGAGATCGACGCCGCGGTGGCGAGCGAGGCGCGAGCGATCGTGATTTCGGGACGCCCGGGAATGTTCACCGGCGGCCTGGATGTTCCCGAGCTGCTGCAGCTCGACCGCCCGCAGATGCTCGAGGCCTGGAAGGTGTTCTTCGACGCGCAGGCACGCCTCGCGGCTTCACCCCTTCCTGTGGTCGCGGCGATCACGGGGCATAGCCCGGCGGGAGGTGCGGTGCTCGCCCTGTACTGCGACTATCGCGTGATGGCCGATGGGCCATTCAAGATCGGCCTGAACGAGGTGCAGGTCGGGCTCTGTCCCGGCCCGGTAATCTATGCGGTCCTGCGTCGCCTGGTGGGAGCACGCCGCGCCGATCAGCTGGTGAGCGGCGGTTTGCTGCTGAGCCCGGTGGAAGCCGTGGCGATCGGGCTGGTGGACCGCGTCGTTCCCGAGGATCAAGTGGTGACCGCAGCGGTCGCGTGGGCGCAGTCACTCGCCGCCCTGCCGCCGAAGGCGGTGGCCGCACACGCGCCGATTCGCGCGCCAGGACCTGGTGGACCTGGTGAGCGGACTTGGGCCGGCAGACTACGAGACCATGAACGCGGCCTGGTTCAGCGAAGAAACGCAGCGAACGATGCGCGCGCTGGTGGAACGGCTCAAGAAGCGCGGTTGAATTTCAGCGCTTGCCCAGGAGTACGTAGATTGCGCCGGTACCGCCATCGACGGGCCGCGCCGACGTAAAGGCGAGCACCGCGTCCGTTCGCTGGAGTACCAGGCTGGCCGTGTGCTTGAGTACGGGGCCGCGGTGCCCGGAACGCAGACCCTTGCCGTGGATGATGCGCACACAGCGCACACCCTCGCGCAGCATTCCCTCGAGAAACGTGCGCAACTCCAGCTTCGCCTGTGCAACCGTCAGTCCGTGCAGGTCGAGCTCCGCCTCGACGCGATATTGCCCGCGGCGCAGCTTTCTCAGTACCGCATCCTGCACGCCGGCGCGACGGAAGCTGAGCTCATCGCCCGTTTCGGCAAGCAGGTCGCCAGGCGCGAGGGTGAGGCTTTCCTGCAGCACCGCGAGATCATCGAGGCGCGCAAAGCGCGCGCGCGGGCGCGGCTTCGGCGGCGTCACGCGTGCGGGTGTGCGCAGCCGCTTGACGTCGCGCACCGCCTCGCGGAATAGCCGCTTCTCGTCCGTGTCCTCGCTCACTCAACCGTACCTCGAATGCTTCAGCTCCAGCCGCAGCCGGGCGTTTCTATGCCCGGTACAAGCGCTTCCAGTATAGTGGCGCGTGAATTCCCACGCGCCAGCGATCGGTACTTCTAGGGAAGTTGGCGACGCAATTCCACATGAGAACTGTGCAGAGCTTCCCTGAGTGAAGATTCTACTGAGCAATGACGACGGCTACCGCGCCGAGGGTATCCGCCGCCTGGGCGAGGCCCTGCATGATCTCGGGCGCGTCACGATCGTGGCTCCCGAGCGCAACCGCAGCGGTGCGAGCAATTCCCTGACGCTGGACGCGCCGCTGAGAGTTTTCCAGGTCGAGGAGAATGTCTACTACGTGAACGGCACACCGACGGACTGCGTGCACCTGGCGATCTCGGGACTCTTCGAGGACGAGCACGACATGGTGGTCTCGGGCGTCAACGATGGCGCCAACCTGGGCGATGACGTGCTGTACTCCGGAACCGTGGCCGCTGCCATCGAAGGCCGCTTTCTCGGTCTGCCGACGATCGCGGTGTCGCTGTGCACGCAGCCGGGCAGTGGCCGGCACTTCGAAAGCGGAGCGCGTGTGGCGCGCGAGCTGGTGATGCACCTGGTGAAGTCGCCGCTCCATTCCTCGACCATCCTCAACGTCAACGTTCCCGATCGGCCGTACGCCGAGATCACCGGCTTGCGCGCAACCCGGCTCGGCAACCGGCATCGTTCCGCCCGCGTCGTACGCAGCCAGGACCCGCGCGGCGCGCCCATCTACTGGGTGGGGCCTGCGGGAGCCGGACAGGACGCGGGCCCCGGAACGGACTTTCACGCCGTCGCCGAGGGGTTCGTGTCGGTGACGCCGTTGCAGATCGATTTCACGCGACATGCCACCCTCGAAGCCGTCGGCGAGTGGCTGCGGGACGTGTATGACTGACCTCAGGCTGAGCGGCATCGGGATGACGTCAGCGCGCACGCGCGAGCGCCTCGTGCAGCGGCTCAAGGACAACGGCATCCGCAACGCCACAGTGCTCGATCGCATCCGCAGCGTCCCCAGGCACCTGTTCGTGGACGAGGCTATTGCGAGCCGGGCCTACGAGGACGTGGCCCTACCCATCGGCTTCGGCCAGACCATTTCACAGCCGTGGATCGTGGCGCGCATGACCGAGGCGCTGCTCGAGGGCGGGCCCCTGAACGACGTGCTCGAGATCGGAACGGGATGCGGGTACCAGACCGCGGTGCTGGCGCCGCTCGTGGGCAAGATCTATTCGATCGAGCGCGTTGCGCCCTTGCTGGAGCGCGCTCGCGACCGTCTCAAGGAGCTCGAGATCCGCAATGTCCGCTTCCGGCATGGCGATGGCGGGCAGGGTTGGCCGACCCATGGCCCATACGACGGCATTCTCGTGGCAGCCGCGCCGCACGCCATTCCCGACGTGCTGCTCGAGCAACTTGCGCCAGGTGGTCGGATGGTGGTGCCGATCGGCGCCGAGGGCGAGCAGGAGCTCGTCAGGATCACGCGCGAGCCCGATCGCATCAAGCGCGAAAGACTGGGTGCGGTGGCCTTCGTCCCGTTGGTGCAAGGTCCGGTCTGACCCTTGTTGTCCTGACGACGGATGCACAGGCGCGGGCATAGCAGCGGATCGTGCGCGCGTTTCGCCGGGCTCCTTGCAGCAGTGCTCCTGGGCCTGAGCGGCTGCGGCAATCCGTATCGCAAGCCAGATGTTCCCGGTCAATACACCGTGCGCGCGGGCGATACCGTTTACTCGATTGCATGGCGCCATGGCCTGGACTACCGCGAGCTCGCCCGCTGGAACCAGCTGCCGTCCGACTACCGCATCTATCCGGGTCAGCGACTCACGTTGCAGCCACCGCCGGGTTCTCGCGCCACCGCGAGTCAGCCGCGATCGCGCGCGACGCCGACACCGGGCAGCACCAAGCCACCGACGCCTGCCGCCGAAGACAACGTTGCGAGCTGGCTGTGGCCGACCGAGGGTGCCGCCGTCGCCGTGAGTCACACTGCTACCGGTTCGCAGGGCTTGACGATCTCCGGTCGCGAAGGACAGGTCGTTCGGGCCGCGGCCCCGGGTAGGGTCGTGTACCTGGGAAGCGGGCTGCGCGGGTTCGGACAACTCCTCATCATCAAGCACACCAATGTCTTCCTGAGCGCCTACGGACACAACCGCGCGCTCAGCGTGCGCGAGGGGGACCAGGTGGCGGCCGGTCAACCGATCGGCGAAATGGGTTTGGGTCCGAGCCGCAAGCCCATGCTCTATTTCGAGATCCGTTACAACGGCAAACCCGTCGACCCGCGGCTGTACCTACCCGAACGGCCTCGGTCCTAGCGGCCGGCCGGCGCGCTCGGGGATCGCCTTAAGAGCGTTGGGAGTGTTAGATCAAGTCTAGGCGCCGTCGAGAATTCCGCCTTTTGGGGCAACCACTTCCGCCCTTTTTCGAAGTTGCGTCTCATCTAGGGGTCCGATTAACATGTCGCCATTCGAAGACAGTGCACGGGCACACCGCGAGAAGACACAGGGGCGAAGGGGGACGTCAGAAGAACAACAAGAACAACGCAGAACAACAAGAAGAAAGGCAATTGTTCGAATCTGTCAGCTTCGAATGATTGGTTGGTGATTGAAGCTTTTGTTCCCTGTGTCTTCTCTCGGTGTGCTCGCTCCCGCGACCACACCACGTTTCAGGACTCGGCCCCGGCCGGATTCAAGATCAGCGCCGCGGCGACCTTGCGCCCCTCCTGAACCAGGACATTGAAGGTCCGGCACGCGGCGCGCGTATCCATCACTTCGATTCCGACACCGGCGTGCCGAACGGGCGCCAGCACCTGCGCGTCGGGAAATATCTGTCGCGCGCCCGTCCCCAACAGGATGACCTCCGGCTCCAGCTCGAGCGCACTCTCCAGATGCTGCGCTGAAAGTTCGGCCACGCTCTGCGGGGGCCATTCGAGGACCATCTCGGTGGCGGTCAGGATGAGGCTCGTGCGGATGACGCGCTCACCGACGCGGATTTCCGTCGGCGAGCACGCCTGGACCAGATTTGCTGACGTCGGCGCCTGCAGAGCGAATTTCATGTGCGTACGATAAAGCATCACCTGTGGCGGTGGCACCGGGCCGGTCATTGCGCGAACTCACGCTGATACTCACGGATCTCTACTTCGATCAGGACTCGGGCGGCAACTCCGCCGAATCGCCGCGCCTCATCGGACTCGAGACTGCGCTCACCCGCGCGACCTCGACGGCGTCGGGAGACTGGCGCCGCTGGGTCTGTGGGCGGATCGGGCTGTCGCTACCGCCCCGGATTCCTGTGGCCGCCATCGCGCGCCACGCCGCATTGCCCGTCCCGGCGCCCGCTGGCCAATGGTGGCTCGCGCAGTGCATCCATCTCGAGGCCGGCGTCGATCGGGTCTACATGAGCACGCATTCACCGGCGCTCGCGCGCGATGAGTGGCGCGCGCTCGAGCGCGGTTTCGAGGCCGCATTCGGCGGGGCCGGATTCCGCCTGATTGACGGAATCGATGCACAGGCTTTCTTGCTGAGCGCAACCGACCTCGAAGTCGATAGCGTCGATCCGGCCCGCGTGCGCGGTGCAGATATCCTCCAGGCGCTCCCCGCGGGTCCGGGTGCGACGGTGCTGACGCGGCTGATGACGGAAATCCAGATGTGGCTTCACGACCATCCCGCTAATATCGCGCGCCAGGATCGTGGCGCGGTGACGGTGAACGGGCTATGGATCTGGGGCGGCGGGCAATGGCCGCTCACCATGCGCACGGCCACGCTGCCGGCGCTGCGCAGCGACGACCGGTTTCTCGACGGCCTGTGGAGACTTGGGGGAGGTGTGGGTGAAGGCGTGCCGCAATCGTTTGAGGCGATCGATCTCTCGCGCGACGACGCAATGATCATCGCGCTCGCGAGTGTGCCCACGGTGAGCAGTACGGCGGCGCAGGCCCTGATGTATCTCGAAAAGGCGTGGTTCCGGCCAGCGCTCGCGAGCTTGCGGCGTGGACAGGTCGCGCGCCTGCAGCTGCACATGAATGATCGATTGTTTGTATTGACCCGCTCCAATTCCTGGCGCTGGTGGCGCAGGCGCCGCCCGTGGCTCGAGATGCTCGCTTGAATGCGTCTCCCATTCGCCGCCGTGTCGGCACGCCCACCGGCGATTTCATGCCTCAGCTGCACCCGGTACTGAGGCGCGTGTACGCGGCGCGCGGTCTCAAGTCCGGGCAGGAGCTGGAGCTCGGATTGGATCGCCTGCTCCCGGTCAGCACGCTCGACGGGCTGGAACCGGCGGTCAGTCTCCTGCTGCGTCACCTGGAGCGCCAGTCGCGCATCCTGGTGGTCGGTGACTTCGATGCGGACGGTGCCACGAGCACGGCGCTGGTGTTGCGCGCGTTGCGGGGTCTCGGTCACCAGAACGCCGCGTATCTGGTCCCGAACCGGTTCCGATTTGGCTACGGGCTCACGCCCGAGATCGTCGCCCTGGCAGCCGAGCAGGCGCCCGCGTTGATCGTGACCGTGGACAACGGGATCTCCAGTCACCAGGGGGTTGCGGAAGCTGCGGACCGTGGCATCGAGGTGCTGATCACCGACCATCACCTGCCACCGGCCGAGCTGCCGCGGGCGGCGGCGATCGTCAATCCGAATCTCGCCGGCAGCCGCTTCGCCAGCCGTGCCCTGGCAGGCGTCGGCGTGGCCTTCTACGTCATGGCTGCGCTCGCTCGCGCGCGACGGGAACACGCACCCGCATTCAACGTGGCGGAGCTCCTCGACCTGGTCGCCCTCGGGACCATCGCCGACCTGGTACCGCTCGATCACAACAATCGCATCCTGGTCGCGCAGGGCATGAAGCGCGTTCGCGCCGGACGCTGCGTGCCTGGCATCACCGCGCTCCTCGAGCAGGCTGGACGGACGCAACCGCGGCTGGTGGCGCAGGACTTCGCCTTTGCGGTGGCGCCGCGCCTCAATGCGGCCGGACGCCTCGATGACATGAGCCTCGGCATCGAATGCCTGTTGACGAATGATCTCGGCGAAGCACGCCAGCTGGCGATGCGGTTGAGCGAGCTCAATGTGGAACGGCGCGAAATCGAACAGCGCATGCAGGCAGAGGCGCTCGCTGCGGTCGAGCGGCTGCAGCTCGGTGAGTCAGGTGAATCTGCCGCAGGTCTTTGTCTCTACGACGAGTCCTGGCACCAGGGCGTGGTGGGACTCGTCGCCTCGCGCGTCAAGGATCGCGTGCATCGCCCGGTGATCGCGCTCGCGCGTGCCGAGGATGGGACGCTGCGCGGCTCGGCGCGCTCCGTGGTCGGCGTCCATATCCGCGACGTGCTGGAGGCGATCGCGACGCGCCATCCGGGATTGATCGAGCGCTTTGGGGGACATGCCATGGCCGCAGGTCTCACCCTCAATCGGGATCGGCTCGATGAGTTCGCGCCACTGTTCGTGCAGGAGGTGAGCGTCTGGCTCGATCCCGCCGCGCAGGGTTTCGTCGACACCGACGGTGAGCTCGCGCCCGAGGAGATGACGCTTGCCACCGCGCTCGAGTTGCGTGAGGCGGGTCCCTGGGGCCATTCCTTTCCAGAGCCTGCCTTCGATGGCGAGTTCGTGGTGCTCGAGACTCGCACGGTGGGCGAGCGCCACCTGAAGCTGCGCTGCGCCCCGCGGCGAGCGGCGAGGTTTTCGATGCGATCGCCTTCGGTGTCGTGAATGCCGAGGGGGCGTCGCGCGAGCTTCCGCAGGGCCAGGCGCGCTTCGCATACCGGCTCGACGTCAACGACTATCTGGGCACGCGGCGTCTGCAGCTCGTGGTCGAGCACTTCGAGCCCTGCGTGCTACCATTGCGCCCCGTTTCGATTCAGTGACCGCCAATGGAACCCAATCAGCTGCGCCGCTCGCTCGCGGACCTCGGGGAGCGTCTGAGCTCCTTACGGGGGTATCTTTGATTACGAACTGAAGAAGGATCGCCTCGCGGAGGTGAGCCGCGAGCTCGAAGATCCCGGCATCTGGAACACGCCCGAGAAAGCACAGGAGCTGGGCCGCGAACGGGCCCGGCTCGAAGACACCGTGGGTACACTCGATCGCCTGAGCACCGGCATCACTGATGCGGGCGAGCTGCTCGAACTGGCCATCGATGAGAACGACACGGCGACTATCCAGGGCGTGGAGGCGGACGTGGCACGACTGGCAGAAGGCGTTCACCGTCTCGAATTCCAGCGCATGTTCCCCGGCGAGATGGATTCGCATAATGCCTTTCTCGATATCCAGGCCGGGGCGGGCGGTACCGAGGCGCAGGACTGGGCCGCCATGCTCCTGCGCATGTATCTGAAGTGGGGCGACGCGCATGGCTTCAAGACCGAGGTCATCGACCAGAGTGACGGCGAGGTCGCGGGCATCAAGAGCGCCATCGATCAGCTTCGACCGGCGACTACGCCTACGGCTGGCTGCGCACCGAGACCGGCGTGCACCGCCTGGTGCGCAAGTCGCCGTTCGACTCGGGCAATCGCCGCCACACCTCGTTCGCGTCCGTTTTCGTCTCGCCCGAGATCGATGACGACATCGACGATCGAGATCAATCCCGCGGACCTGCGTGATCGACGTCTACCGCTCGAGCGGCGCGGGCGGCCAGCACGTCAACAAGACCGAGTCGGCCGTGCGCATCACGCATCAGCCGACGGGGATCGTGGTGGCCTGCCAGAACGAGCGCAGCCAGCACAAGAACCGCTCGACGGCGATGAAGATGCTGAAGGCGCAAGCTCTACGAGCTCGAGGTCAACAAGCGCAATGCCGCGGCCAAGGTGCTCGAGGATTCCAAGTCGGACGTGAGCTGGGGCAACCAGATCCGTTCCTACGTGCTGGACCAGTCGCGCATCAAGGACTTGCGCACCGGCGTGGAAATCGGCAACACCAGGCGGTGCTCGACGGCGGGCTCGACCACTTCATGCAGGCGAGTCTGAAGCAGGGTCTGTAGAAAGCTGAGTGGAGCATGCTGTGGTCGATGACAACGACGACAACAACCTGATCGCCGAGCGGCGCGCGAAGCTGGCGAAGCTGCGCGAGGGCGGCTGGGCGTTTCCGAACGACTTTCGCCGCGATGCCCTGGCCGGTCGAGCTGCACACGGCGTATGGCGAGCGCAGCGCCGAGTGGTTCGAGGCGCATCCCCGAACGTGAGTGTCGGCGGGCGGCTGATGCTCAAGCGAGTCATGGGCAAGGCGAGCTTTGCCGACCGTCGCAGGATCCGGACGGCGCAGATTCAGCTGTTCCTGCAGCAGCGGCGCCGCTCGACGGACGCCTACGACGCAATTCAAGGGCTGGGACGTCGGCGACATCGTCGGTGCCGCAGGGAGCGCTGTTCCGCACCAAGACGGGCGAGCTGTCGGTGCGGGTCGCGAAGCTCAGGCTGCTGGTGAAATCGCTGCGACCGCTGCCCGACAAATGGCACGGACTCGCGGACACGGAACTTCGCTATCGCCGCCGCTACGTCGACCTGATCATGAACGAGGCGAGCCGCGACGTGTTTCGCACGCGCGCGCGCATCGTGCAGCTACCTGCGCGATTTTCTCGACGCGCTCGACTTCCTCGAAGTCGAGACGCCGATGATGCAGGCGATCCCCGGTGGCGCGGCTGCGCGGCCCTTCATGACGCACCACAACGCACTCGATCTGCGACATGTACCTGCGCGTCGCACCGGAGCTCTACCTCAAGCGGCTGGTGGTCGGTGGTTTCGAGCGCGTGTACGAAATCAACCGCAACTTCCGCAACGAAGGCTTGTCGACGCAGCACAACCCCGAGTTCACGATGCTCGAGCTCTATTGGGCGTACGGCGACTTCCGCGATCTGATGGACTGGGTGGAGAAGGCTTTTCGCGGCCTCGCAGAGGCGATTCACGGCGGTTACCGCATCGAGTACCAGGGCCGCGCGTACGACCTCGCCAGGCCTTTCCGGCGCGTGACTGTCGAAGAATGCCTGCTCGAGCACAATCCCGACCTCGACCCGATGTCGCTGCGCGAGGAACACTACCTGCATCGCGTCTGCGACAGCCTGCAGATTCCCTACAAGCAGGGCGACGGCGCCGGGAAGCTGCAGATCGAGATCTTCGGCAAGACCGTGGAGCATCAGCTGCTGGATCCGACCTTCGTGTACGCCTATCCCAGCGGAGGTCTCGCCGCTCTCGCGCGCCAACGACCAGGATGCCTTCGTCACCGACCGGTTCGAGCTCTTACGTGGCCGGGCGCGAGACTCGCCAATGGCTTCTCAGAGCTCAACGATCCCGAGGAACAGGCCGCGCGCTTTCGTGACCAGGCGGCGCGTAAGTCCGCCGGCGACGAGGAGGCGATGTACTACGACGCCGACTACGTGCGGGCGCTCGAGTACGGCGATGCCGCCCACAGCGGGGCTCGGCGTCGGCGTTGATCGGCTCGTCATGTTCTTCACCAACTCGCCTTCCATTCGCGACGTGCTGCTGTTCCCGCACCTGAGACCGGAATAGAGCCGGAGTCGTTGTGGCTGCTCCGATCGGCGTTTTCGATTCCGGCGTCGGCGGGCTGACGGTGTTGCGCGCGCTGCGCACGCTGCTGCCGCACGAGAGCTACATCTACCTGGGTGACACGGCGCGCCTGCCGTACGGGACGAAGAGCTCCGAGTCCGTGGTTCGCTATTCGGTGCAGGCGGGCGATGCGCTCGTTGCTCGCGGCATCAAGTGCCTGGTGATCGCCTGCAACACCGCATCCGCGGTCGCCCTGCATGCGTTACGCGAGCGCTACGCTCCGTTGCCCGTGATCGGCGTGCTCGAGCCGGGCGCGCAGGCGGCGTGCGCGGCCTCCGTGAGCGGGCGCATTGCCGTCATCGCGACCGAAGGCACGGTTCGGGGTGGGGCCTACCAGGCGGCGATCCATGGCATACGGCCCGACGCCAGGGTGGTGGCTCAGCCGTGTGCGCTGTTCGTGGCGCTGGCCGAGGAGGGATGGGTTGACGGACCGCTCGTCGAGGGCATCGTGCGCCGCTATCTCGAACCGATCTTCGCGCCGGACGTCGCCTCGCATCCCGACTGCCTGCTGCTCGGTTGCACCCATTTCCCGATACTGCAGCCCGTGATGCGGCGTGTGCTGGATCCAGCTGTGGCCATCGTCGATTCGGCCGAGACGACCGCGCGCACTGTGCGCCGGCTGCTCGACGAGCGCGGGCTCGCCGGTGGCGCGGGCAATTCCGGCGCCATGCAACTGCTGGCGACTGACGCCCCGGCTCGCTTTGCGCGGGTGGGTGGAACCTTCTTCGGCGGTCGCATCGAGGAATCGGCAATCGAGCCCATCGATCTCTGAGCGCTACTCGAGATCGGGAACCGAATAAGGCAGCGCGCACTCGCTCCGCCGGTAGGCTGGGGATCTCAGGCTCCTGCTCGGCGCGTGCCGATGCCTCCAGCGGCACGACCGCGAGGAATTCGCCTTCGCTGGCGCTGCGTGCGGCGAATTCAACGACGCGCCCGGCGCGCTGCTCTATTGCAACGGTGTCACCGGGCGACAGCGGCGCGGAGCTGCGCAGGCGAAAACGCAACATGCGCCGCTTGATCCGCCCGCGGTGGTGCGTTCGAGCGATGATTTCCTGCCCCGTGTAGCAACCCTTGGTGAAACTCACGCCGTCGACGAGGTCGAGGTTCAGCATTTGCGCGACGAAGAGATCACTCGTCTGCGGATAGACCTGAGGCTCACCCGACTCGATGCATGCCAGTCGCCACGCGTCCGCTGTCACCGCGGCGGTGGCGAATTTCGCGGCTGAGCTGGCGAGCGCGCCCGGCGGCCCAATGAGGAGATGTCGCTGGGTGACACCGGGCAGCGCATGCACGCTGGTGTCAGCGCCGAGGTCGGCCTGATCCTGCGGCACGCTCGCGCCGAGCACACCTGCTACGCCGAGCCTGGCGGACTCGTCGATCAACGAGACTCTTGATCGCAGGACATATTTCTTCAGGCGCTCGATGACCGGCGTCACCAGCGTTGCGGGAAGAACTGCGACGATTCCTTCGGCGCGCAGCACGAGTCGCAGAATTGCCACGACGCGTCCCTGCGGCGTGCTGAGTGCGCTCAGCTGCGTGTCGCGGCGTGTGAGGCGCTCGAGATCATTGCTCAACTGACCCTGGAGGAACGCGACCGCATCGCCGCCCGCGATGCGCAGGACACCCAGCTCAGCGAGCTTCGACACGGCGCCAGCAGCGTTCACGGCGTTAGCCATTTCTTCAAGCGGCCCATATGGTTATGAGAAGTCGATTCTGGCAGACTGACGGCATGTCGGGCAGTCATGACCGGCGAGAAAGCCCCAGTTCTGCCACGCCCGCGGAGCATACGCCGCCCGTGAAGGGTTCTCAGGTGCACGCTCCGGCCACGGTGCGAGCGCGCGAGATCGGCGGACGCCAGGGTCCTGACCCCGTGCGTTATGGCGACTGGGAAAAAGCCGGACGCTGTATCGACTTCTGAATCAGGATCGGATCTGCGCCGGCCACGACTGGAGCGAGCTCCAGGCGCGGTGACGGAGCGCGAGCAATGGAGTTTGGCCATGGCGCGCCGCGAGCGACCGCTGTCACCCTATCTGATCTATCGCTTCGGTTACACGATGCTGTGGTCTTTCGCGCATCGCATCACCGGTGTGTTCCTGTCGGTCGGCTCCATCCTGTTCGCGTGGTGGTTGCTCGCGCTCGCGCGCGGACCCGACGCTTATGCTGGCGTCATGGAGAAGCTCAACTCCGCCTTGCTGCGCGTCGCTCCTGCTGGGCGCTCTGTTCGGCTTCTTCTTCCACCTCGCGAACGGCGTCCGTCACCTGGTCTGGGACTGCGGCGTGGGATTCGAGAAGGCGCATGCACGCGCTAGCGCGTGGCTCGTGCTGGTCGTGGCGGTTGCGCTCACCGTACTGTGCGCCTACGCGGCGTGGCAGCGGATGGGTGTGATGCAATGAACCTGCGCAGTCCACTCGCGCAGGTCGAGGGTCACGGAGCTGCCAGGGAGGGTGTGTCGCACTGGTGGTGGCAGCGCCTCACCGCGGTCGCACTGCTGCCGCTCGCACTCTGGTTCCTCTGGTCCCTGTTCGCGATCGAGTCGCTCGGCCATGCGGACGTTCACGCCTGGATGGCGAGTCCCCTGCACGCGCTCGGTGTCGTTGTCCTGCTGGGCGTATTGGTTCTTCATTCGCAGCTCGGCGTGCAGGTCGTGATCGAGGACTACGTGCACGATCATGCGCTCAAAGTGCTCAGCCTGGTGGCGTCCACCTTTGTCCACGTGCTCATCGGTGCGGCCGGTGTCTTGAGCGTACTGCTGATCGCTCTCGGGGACGGCGCGTGAACCGTGCCCACACTTTCGTCGATCACACCTACGACGTCGTCGTGGTGGGCGCGGGCGGCGCAGGCCTTCGAGCAACGCTCGGCCTCGCTTCCGCGGGTCTTGCGACCGCCTGCATTACCAAGGTCTTTCCGACGCGCAGTCACACCGTGGCCGCGCAAGGTGGCATCAGCGCTGCTCTCGGCAACATGGGTGAGGACGACTGGCGCTGGCACATGTACGACACGGTCAAGGGTTCGGACTGGCTGGGGGATCAGGACGCCATCGAGTTCATGTGCAAGGAGGCGGCCAGCGCGGTGATCGAGCTCGAACACCAGGGAGTGCCCTTCTCACGCACCGACGACGGGCGCATCTATCAACGTCCATTCGGCGGCATGACGACTCACTACGGCGAGGGCATTGCCCAGCGCACCTGCGCGGCTGCGGATCGCACCGGGCACGCCATGCTGCATGCGCTCTACCAGCAGTCCCTGCGGCAGAAGGCCGAGTTCTTCATCGAGTACTTTGCGATCGATCTCATCATGGAGGACGGCGAGTGTCGCGGCGTGATCGCGCTCGACCTGGCGGAGGGAGTGCTGCATCGATTTCGGGCGCACACGGTCGTGCTGGCGACGGGCGGATACGGACGTGTGTACTTCTCGTGCACCTCGGCGCATACGTGCACCGGCGATGGCAATGCCATGGTGCTGCGCGCGGGCTTGCCGCTGCAGGACATGGAGTTCGTACAGTTCCATCCCACAGGTATCTATGGTGCCGGCTGTCTCATCACCGAGGGCGTGCGCGGCGAGGGCGGGTATCTCACCAATGCTGCCGGTGAGCGCTTCATGGACCGCTACGCGCCCAACGCCCGCGACCTGGCGTCACGCGACGTGGTGAGTCGCTCGATGACCGTCGAGATCCGCGAAGGGCGGGGAGTGGGCAAGTTGAAGGACCATATTCACCTGCACCTCGAGCATCTCGGCCCCGAGGTCATCCACGAGCGCCTGCCTGGCATCGCGGAGACCGCGCGGATTTTCGCGGGCGTGGACGTGATGAGCGAGCCGATCCCAGTGTTGCCCACCGTGCACTACAACATGGGCGGGATCCCGACCAACGTCCATGGCGAAGTGCTGACGCTCAGGAACGGCGACCCGGAGGCGGTGGTGCCGGGCCTTATGGCGGTCGGCGAGGCGGCGTGTGTTTCGGTCCACGGCGCCAACCGGCTGGGTTCGAATTCGCTGCTCGATCTCGTGGTCTTCGGTCGCGCAGCGGCGCGACGGTGTGCGGATGTGATGACGCCAGGCGCGCCGCATCGACCCCTGCCACCCGACTGCAGTGACCTCGCCGTGAGCCGGTTGGAGCGTGCGCGCAACGCGGCGGGTCCGCGCCGCACCGCCGAGATTCGGCTCGACATGCAGCGCGCGATGCAGGATCACGCCGCGGTGTTCCGTACGGGCACCGTCCTGCGCGAGGGTATCGAGCGGCTGGCGGCGGTGTTCGAGTCTTTCGGCGACGTCGGCGTGAGTGATCGCTCCCTCATCTGGAACACGGACCTGGTCGAGACGCTCGAGCTCGAGAATCTTCTCGTCCAGGCGCTCGCCACGATTCACAGCGCGGAGAATCGCCGCGAGACCCGCGGTGCCCACGCGCGCGAGGACTATGCCGAACGTGACGATACCCATTGGCTCAAGCACACGCTGGTGTGGGTGGATGGCGCTGGAACTGTACGAATCGACTACCGACCGGTGCATCTCAACACGCTAACCGGTGAAGTGAAGTCGATACCGCCCCAGGCGCGCAGCTACTGACGGTTCACGCGAGGATAACGATGGCCCAGTTTCGTCTTCCCCGGAACTCTCGTGTCCAGGCCGGGCGCGTCCACCCCGCGCCCGCCGGTACGCGGAGCACCAAGCGGTTTCGCATCTACCGCTTTGATCCTGATTCGGGAGAGAACCCGCGTGCGGATGTCTTCGAGGTCGACATGGAGACCTGTGGACCGATGGTTCTCGACGTGTTGATCAAGATCAAGAACGAAGTGGACTCAACGCTGACGTTCCGGCGTTCGTGCCGCGAGGGCATTTGCGGCAGCTGTGCGATGAATATCGACGGGCTCAACACGCTGGCCTGCACGAAGTCCTGTCAGGACCTCGGCGGTGAAGTGAGCATCTACCCGCTGCCGCATCTGCCCGTCATCAAGGATCTGGTCGCGGACCTGACGCAGTTCTATGCGCAATACGCCTCGATCGAGCCCTGGCTCAAGACCCGGACGCCGGTGCCGCCGGACCGCGAGCGTCTGCAGTCGAAGGAGGACCAGGAGAGGGTCGATCGTCCGTCTGCCTGCATCCTGTGCGCGTGCTGCTCCACGAGTTGTCCAAGTTACTGGTGGAACAGCGAACGCTACCTCGGACCGGCGGCCTTGCTCGCGGCCTATCGCTGGATCGTGGACAGCCGCGATGAGGCGGCTGGCGAGCGACTCGATGCGCTCGAGGATCCGTTCCGCCTCTACCGTTGCCACACGATCATGAACTGCACCGAGGCCTGTCCCAAGGATTTGAACCCGGCCAAGGCGATCGCCGAGATCAAGAAGATGCTGGCGGGGAGAAGACATTGAATCACGGACGCTTGGCATGGCAGTGCCGGCGCGGCATGCGCGAGCTCGACGCGCTCCTCGAGGAGTATCTGGCGAAGCGCTATGCAATTGCGGACTTGCCCGAGCAGCGCGGGTTCGCAAAGCTGCTCGAGCTGCCGGATCCCGCTCTGTACGCCTGCCTGATGGGAGAGGTGACACCGGAGGATCCCGACGCCCGCCGTGTCATCGAGCAAATCACCCGAACTCGAGCTTGACCTGCAGCCCCCGTGGACCCTGCTCGCTGCGCTCCTCGCTTGGTTGTTCGCGGTCGGTGTCGAAGCGTGGGGCGTCGATGATTTTCCGCGCGGGTGGAAGATCGTCACAGCGACGTTCTTTTGCTTGGCATGTACCGCCCTCTGGACCCTGGCTTCTGGCGCGTTGGCGACCTCCCTGTGGCGCATTGTGTGGGCGTCCGATGGCACTTGGCATCTGTTCGACGGCTCGGGAAGGGAGTGGTCGGCGGCGCTCGTCAGGTCAAGCCGGCACTGGGGCTTGGTAACGCTCCTGGTGTGGAGCGCTGGGCAGGAACGCTGGTGGGTCATTCTGACGCCGGTCACGGTTGGAGCAGGTCAGTACCGGCGACTCAGTGTGCGCTGGCAACTGCAACGGCATGCGTAAAGGCCTCCAAGCCTCTACAATCCACGCCAATTTGAACTACATCACAGCCAACTGCGGCGTGAAACACACGCGAACTTTCCCACAGGGGCAGGGTCACAGGGGGTGCGCAGGCTGGCTTGAGAACCGGAGTGGGAGCCCCGATGGGCACCGAGGCCAGCGACCTGATGCTAGTCGAGCGCGTGCAGCGGGGCGAGGCCCGGGCGTTTGATTATTTGGTGTTGCGATACCAGCACAAGGTTCTCAAGCTGATCATGCGGTATGTCCGTGACCCGGTGGAAGCGGAAGACGTGGCCCAGGAAGCATTCATAAAGGCCTATCGTGCCTTGCCCAGCTTTCGTGGCGATAGTGCGTTCTACACCTGGCTGTACCGCATCGCCATCAACACCGCGAAGAACGCACTGGTTTCCAGCCGTCGGCGTCCGGTGGACTACGACCTCGACCTGCAGGATCCGGAACAATATGACATGCAGGCGAGACTCAAGGATTCGGAAACGCCCGAAGGCCTGCTGCTCACCGATGAGATACGCGACACCGTGAATGCGGCAATTGCGGATTTACCCGAGGACCTGCGCACGGCGATCATGCTGCGTGAGCTCGAAGGCATGAGTTACGAGGAGATCGCGGCGGCAATGGAGTGTCCGGTGGGCACCGTGCGCTCGCGGATCTTTCGCGCCCGCGAGGCGATCGACAAGCGTTTGCGCCCAATCTTTGACGGGGGCCTGGGCCGGCCCGAGGACTGAGTGGAATGAGCGATTACCTGCGAGATCAGCTATCGGCATTCATCGATGGAGAATTGCCGAAGCACGAAATCGAGCTGTTGTTCAAGCGGCTTGACGGCAATCCGGAGTTGCGCGCCACGCTGGCCCGCTACTCGTTGATTGGGGAGAGCCTGCGTACCCGGTCCGCGGAAGGCCCGTCGCGGACGTTTGCAGAGCGCGTGCGGCTGGCCGTAAGGGACAGCGGGCCGCTGGCGGCCGGCGCTGCAAATGCGTCCCGACACCAGTGGCGATGGTTGAAGCCCATTGCAGGGCTTGCAGTGGCGGCAACCGTGGCCGCCGTGGCCATCCTCGGTTTGCAGCAGATACAGCCGGTGAGCGATCAAGGTCCGCAAGTGGTCGCGAGCACTCCGGCACAGCCCCTGGTTATTGGCGAGCCGGCGGCAGCTTCGCCGGCCTACATCGTTCCGGCGCCTGCCGCGACCGGCTCATTGATAAATGCTGCGCGGCTCACGAACTATGTGGTGGCACACAGCGAGTACTCTTCACCGCTCGGACGCCGCAGCGTCCTGTCGGGTATCGTCGCCGAGGGCGCGGCGCCAATCGACGCGCCGGCTGAGAGCAGCGACCCGAGCGCACCCGCACCCGCGGACCTGACGCTCGAACAGCAATAACCGTCATGCAAGAACGCGTCCTGACTGGCATTTGCCTGGCGCTTGTGCTGAGCACCGCAAGCGCGGCTGACGACGATGCGCGCGCCTGGCTCGAGCGCATGAATCGGGCGCTCGCGACCCGCAACTACGACGGCACGTTCTTTCATCTGCGCAACGGCAAGGTCGAGACGCTGCGCATCATTCACCGGGTCGAGAATGGCAAGGTGGAGGAGCGACTCGTGTCGCTCGACAGCGGGCGCGAGATCGTGCGCAACGACAAGGAGCTCACGTGCTACCTCCCCGACCAGCGGCGTGTCCTGGTTGAACCGCGCCAGGATGAAGGGCCGCTCCTCGGCACGCTGCCCGATTTCGACGCGGCGGTGACCGAAAATTACAAGCTCGAAAAGCTGCCGGCGGCACGCCTACTCGGTCGCAACACGCAGGTGATCGCGGTCAATCCCAACGACGCGTATCGCTTCGGCTATCGCCTTTGGATCGACGATGAAACCGCCCTGCCGCTGAAGACGCAGCTTTGCGATGAGCGCGGCAACGTGGTCGAACAGGTGTTGTTCGCCAACATCACATTGCCAGACAGCATTCCGCGAGCCGCGGTCAGGTCACAGGTCGATGCGCGCGGGCTGCAATGGGTGAAGCAGCCTGCTCCCACGCAGGCCTCGGAGTCGATAGCCCAGTTGTGGCGCGCCGGCAAGGTGCCACCGGGCTTCCGTCTCAAGGCCACCAATACGCAGCTCATGGATGGCTCGACGTCACCCGTGGCGCACCTGGTCTATTCGGACGGGCTGGCGTCCGTGTCCGTTTTCATCGAGACCAAATCGCCCGACCGGGAACAGATGAACGGGCTGGCGCGTGTCGGGTCTGCCTTCGCGTTCAGTACGACTGTCCGGGGTCACCAGGTGACCGCGGTGGGCGAGGTACCCGCGCAGACGGTGCAGCTCATTGCGCATTCGACCAAGCCTGACGTCGATGCGGCCACCGCCGGCCGTCGGCCTTGACAGGCGCGCTTCCGATCACCACCCCCAACCTGCCAATCTCAACCGCGTCGCCATGGGCGCGGTAGTGCGCTTCCAGCTGGTCACTCGTGAAGGCTGCGGGCTGTGCGAGGAAATGCTCGCGGAGCTCGAGCAATTCTGCGCGGGCCTCGACACCTCCATCGAGATGCTGGACGTCGACGCCGATGAGCGGCTGCGTACGCGCTATGGCCATCAGGTGCCGGTGCTCTTGATGGACGGAGAACCGGTCTGTCACGCGCGCTTCGACGCCGCTGAAATCACCCGCCTGCTGCGGCCAGAGCGCCGCTGACCGTGCCAGGGACCAGCCAGCCGCGCGGGACCAGATTACGCTTCCGCGACCAGCTACTGCGCCCTGCAGGCTGCGGGTGCTCTACAATCGCGGTTTGTCAGTAGCGCGTAGATGCAACAAATCCGCAACTTCTCCATCATCGCCCACGTCGATCACGGCAAATCGACGCTGGCGGATCGTTTCATCCAGCTGTGCGGCGGGCTGGAAGATCGCGAGATGCAGGACCAGGTGCTCGACTCGATGGATCTCGAGCGCGAGCGCGGCATCACGATCAAGGCGCAAAGCGTCACGCTGTACTACACGGCGGGCGATGGGATCGAGTATCAGCTCAACCTCATCGATACGCCTGGGCACGTCGACTTCTCGTACGAGGTTTCCCGTTCACTGGCCGCCTGCGAGGGCGCGCTGCTCGTGGTCGATGCCGCCCAAGGGGTCGAGGCCCAGAGCGTCGCGAACTGCTATACGGCCATCGAGCAGGGGCTCGAGGTGGTGCCCGTCATCAACAAGATCGATCTGCCCTCGGCGGATGCGGACCGCGTCATTCGCGAGATCGAGGAGATCATCGGCATAGAAGCCAGTCATGCGGTCAAGGTCAGCGCCAAGACCGGCGAGGGTGTGCCACAGCTGATGGAGGAGCTCATTCGCCGCGTGCCACCGCCGCGCGGCGATCGGCAAGCGCCGCTGCAGGCGCTCATCATCGATTCCTGGTTCGACAACTATGTCGGCGTGGTGTCGCTGGTGCGCGTCGTCAATGGCGCGCTGCGCACCGGGGAAAAGATTCGGGTGATGTCAACGGGGCGCAGCCACGTCGTCGACCGCCTCGGACGGCGCACACCCAAGACCGTGTCACGCGAGTCGTTGAGTGCGGGCGAGGTCGGTTTCGTGATGGCTGGCATCAAGGAGATCGACGGTGCGCCGGTCGGGGACACGATCACGCTCGACGCGCGGCCGTGCGAAACCCCGCTGCCGGGATTCAAGCAGATCAAGCCGCGGGTGTTCGCGGGATTGTTTCCGGTCGTTTCGGACGACTACGAGGCGTTTCGTGACGCCCTGCAGAAGCTCAAGCTCAACGATTCGGCGCTGCATTTCGAGCCCGAGGTCTCTACGGCGCTCGGCTTCGGGTTCCGCTGTGGATTCCTGGGGCTCTTGCACATGGATATCGTGCAGGAACGGCTGGAGCGTGAGTACACCCTCGATCTCGTCACCAGTGCCCCGACGGTCGTCTACGAAGTCGCTCTGTCCGATGGCGGCGTGCAATACATCGACAATCCCGCGAAACTCCCGACCGTCAACCTGATCGCCGAGATCCGCGAGCCGATCATCATCGCGAGCATCCTGGTGCCGCCCGACTACGTGGGTAACGTACTGGGGCTGTGCGAGGAAAAGCGTGGCGTACAGAAGAAGATGCATTATTCCGGCAGCCAGGTGTCGTTGCAGTACGAGCTGCCGCTGGCGGACGTCGTGCTCGATTTCTTCGATCGTCTCAAATCCGCGAGTCGCGGCTATGCCTCCTTCGACTACGAGTTCAGCCACTTCCAGGCCGCGCCGCTGGTGAAGCTCGACATCCTGATCAACGGTGACCGGGTCGATGCGCTGTCGATGATCGTGCATCGGGACAATGCCTACGCGCGCGGCCGCGAGCTGGTGGACAAGATGCAGGAGCTCATCCCGCGGCAGATGTTCGAGGTGGCCGTGCAGGCGGCGATCGGCAGTCAGGTTGTGGCACGCGCCACGGTCAAGGCGCTGCGCAAGAACGTGCTGGCCAAGTGCTATGGCGGCGACGTCACCCGCAAGCGCAAGCTCCTCGAGAAGCAGAAAGAGGGAAAACGACGCATGAAGCAGCTCGGCCAGGTGGAGATTCCGCAGGAGGCGTTTCTCGCGGTTCTCAAGGTCGGGCGCAAGTAGGCTCGGCGTTGCCGTGGTGGCGCAAGTTGTTGCGGCGCCTGTCAAAATCGAGAATACTGCGCGCGGTTTTTTGGCCTGGGTGAAGAATGGTTTTTGACTTCGCGCTGCTTCTTGTCATTCTGACTTTCGTAACTGGGGCGATCTGGGCGATCGATGCATGGGTACTCAAGCCGAGGCGCGCCCCACAGGCGGCCGAGCCGATCGTCACTGAGTATGCGCGTTCGTTCTTTCCGGTCATCCTGCTGGTGCTGCTGATCCGCTCTTTCCTGTTCGAGCCATTTCGTATTCCATCGGATTCGATGATGCCCACGCTGCTGGACGGGGACTTCATCTTCGTCAACAAGTACGTGTACGGCCTGCGCCTGCCGGTGCTCAACGCCCGCATCGTCGAGCTCGGTGACCCGCAGCGCGGCGACGTGGTGGTGTTTCGCAAGCCCTCGGACCCGGCAACGAACTACATCAAGCGCCTGGTCGGCTTGCCGGGCGACAAGGTCGAGGTCCGCGACAAGCGGGTTTATGTCAACGGTGCGGTCCTGCCAGTCGAGGTGGATGGCGTTTATAGCGGCCATCGGCACGACGGCGCGCGCATTGCTGTGGAACGCATCGGCTCGATCGAACATCGCCTGCTGTACCTTCCGGGACGCGACAGCCGCGAGGGCACGTATGTGGTTCCCCAGGGGCACTACTTCTTCATGGGTGACAATCGCGACAACAGCCAGGACAGCCGCTACGAGGGAGTAGGATTCGTGCCTGAGGGCAATCTGGTCGGCAAAGCTGTTCGAATCTGGTTCAACTGGGACGGCCCCGAAGGGCCGATCTGGAGCCGCATCGGCGATGCGATCCATTAATCGCTGTCGACAGGGGGGCATGATGCGTCATCGTGAGCGTGGGGTTACGTTTCTCGGCTGGGTGGTCATCCTGTTGCCGGTAGCGCTGGTGCTCTACGCGGGCATCCGCCTGACTCCGATCTACCTGGAGTACATGAAGGTCGCAAAGACCCTCGAGCAGGTCAGCGAGGAGTTCAAGGGTGAGGTGATCGAACCGCGCGCGCTACGCGTCGCAATCGAGCGGCGCTTCGACGTCGAGGACATCACTGCGATCGCCCGCGACGAGGTGAAGATCACCAAGGAGGGAAGCGGCTACACCATCCAGGCCGCTTACTCGGCCACCGCGCCGCTCCTGTCCAACGTGTACCTGCTGGTCGACTTCAACAAAGTCGTCTCGGTGGAATAGGGGGCGAGCGGACCTCCTGCGGCCGCCGACCCGCCGCCATGGTGAACGAGGCGCGGCGACTCACCGTCGAGTGGCTCGAGCGCGAGATGGGTCATCACTTCCGCGATGAGTCCCTGATCGAAGCCGCGCTCACACATCGTAGCGCCGCCGGCGTCAACAACGAGCGCCTGGAGTTTCTCGGCGACGGCGTGCTCAATTGCGTGGTGGCGGACCTGCTCTATCGCCGGTACGGACGCGCGGATGAAGGCGATCTCAGTCGCTTGCGGGCACGGTTGGTGCGCGGCGAGGCCCTTGCGAGCATCGCAGCGGCGCTGGGCGTCGGGGAGCGATTGCACCTCGGTCCGGGCGAGCTGCGGACAGGTGGCTTCCGGCGCCGCTCGATCCTGGCCGACGCGCTCGAGGCGCTGTTCGGCGCCATCTATCTGGATGGCGGTTTCGAAGCCGCGCATGCGGCGATCGGCAAGGTTTTTGGACCGCACCTCGAGGAGCTCGGTGCAACTGCAGATCTCAAGGATCCGAAGACGCGACTGCAGGAGTATCTTCAAGGGCGCGGGCTGGCATTGCCGCGCTATACCGTGGAGCGCATCGAGGGCGAAAGTCATATGCAGCGATTCAGCGTGACCTGCGAGGTGGCGGTGCTGGGATTGCGAGCCAGCGGACAGGGCGCGAGCCGCCGTGGCGCCGAACAGGAAGCGGCCCAGCAGGTGCTCGATGCCATCGTTTCCGCCGGAGAGGGGCCGTAGTGCCGCGCGCCCGGCGCACTAACCCCGCTCTTCCGCATCGCTGCGGTTTTGCCGCCATTGTCGGCCGCCCCAATGTCGGCAAGTCGACGCTGCTCAACGCGTTGATCGGCACCAAGATCAGCATCGTGACGCCGAAGCCCCAGACCACGCGTCACCGTATTCTCGGCATTCTGACGCGACCGCAGGCGCAGATCGTCTTTGTCGACACACCGGGTATCCACGTGCACGCGCGCCGCGTCATGAATCAGTACATGAACCGCTCGGCGCTGAGCTCGCTCGATGCGGACGTGCTGTTGCTGGTGGTGGAAGCCCTGCAATGGAGCGAAGACGATGACCGTGTGCTCGAGCGCGTGCGTGACTCGAAACGGCCGGTGATCGCGATCGTCAACAAAGTCGACCGCGTACGTGAGAAGCAGCGGCTGCTGCCGTATCTCAAGGAGCTGGCGCGGCGCGCGGAATTCAAGGCGGTCGTACCGCTGTCGGCCGGAAAGCGCGACAAGAATCTCGCGAAGCTGCCCAAGCTGATCGAGGAACTCCTGCCGGAAGGGCCGGCGCTCTTTCCGACCGATCAAGTGACGGACCGCAGCGAGCGATTCCTGGCGGCGGAAATCATCCGCGAAAAGCTCACCTGGCGCCTGCGCGAGGAGCTGCCCTACGGGCTCACGGTGGAGATCGAGCGCTTCGAGGAACAGGGCGCCCGGGTGGGGATCGGCGCCATCGTGTGGGTGGAGCGACCGGGCCAGAAGGCCATCGTCATCGGTGCCGGGGGTGAACGGCTCAAGGAGATCGGCCGACTGGCGCGGCTCGAGATCAACGAGTTGCTCAAGAAGAGCGTGCACCTGGAGTTGTGGGTGAAAGTGAAGGAGAACTGGTCGGACAGCGAGCAGGCGCTCAAGTCCTTTGGCTACGAATCGACGTGAAATCCACGGGCCGCATCACACTGACACCGGCATTCCTGCTGCACCACATGCCGTGGCGCGACAGCAGCCGGATACTCGAGTTCTTCACTCGCGAGCACGGGCGCGTGAGTCTCTTTGCGCGCGGTGTCCGCAGTCAGCGCTCCGAGCTCAAGGCGGTGTTGCAGCCCTTTCAGCGCGCGCTGATCTCCTGGTCGGGGCGCGGTGAGGCAGGCAACCTGGCGGCAGCGGAACTCGATGGCCCGCCGCGCAGTCTGCCCGCGGCGCGCCTGATGAGCGGCTTCTACCTCAACGAGCTGCTGCTCAAGCTCACCGCGCGCCACGATGGCCAGCCGCTGTTGTTCGATCAGTATGAAGAGGCGCTTGCGGGGCTCAGCAGCGGCGAGCCGGAAGCACGCACGCTGCGCATCTTCGAAAAGCGCCTGCTCGCGCACATCGGTTATGGAATCGAGCTGGCGCGGGATGCGGTGAGCGGCGCCCCCCTCGAGCCCGAGCGCTACTATCATTTCCGGGCGGATCGCGGCCCCTGGCTGGCGGTTGCGGAGACTCAGGCGACCTACCGCGGTTCATCGCTGGCCTCGCTCGCCGCCGAGGAGCTGGGTGATGCACAGTGCCTCAAGGATGCGCGGCGACTGCTGCGCGAGGCTCTGAGCGTATGCCTCGACGGTCGGGACCTGCGCAGCCGCGAGGTGATGGCGGCTCTGCGCCAGCGCGAGGCGAAGGCATGAGCGCGAACGGCTGGATCGCACTCGGGGTGAACATCGACCACGTGGCGACGCTGCGCCAGGCCCGAGGCACCCGTTACCCGGACCCCGTTTATGCGGCCCTCATGGCCGAGCAGGCCGGCGCTGACAGCATCACGCTGCATCTGCGCGAGGATCGACGCCACATTCAGGACCAGGACCTGCACGCCATCCGTGCGGTGATCCAGACCCGCATGAACCTGGAAATGGCGGTCACCGACGAGATGCTCGCGATCGCAGAGCGCGTGCGCCCGGAGGACTGTTGCCTGGTACCCGAGAAGCGCACTGAACTCACGACCGAGGGCGGGTTGAACGTCGCCGTCCAGCTCGAGCGTGTCCGTGATGCGTGTTCGCAGCTCGCATCGCGAAACATTCGCGCGTCACTCTTCATTGATCCTGATCTGCGACAGCTGGATGCCGCCGCGCGGACCGGTGCGCCGGTAGTGGAGCTGCATACCGGTGCATATGCGGAGGCGAGCGGACCGGAGCGTGCGGAGCAACTCCACCGCTTGCAGCAGGCCGCCAGACATGCAGGCGGACTCGGCCTCACGGTGCACGCGGGCCACGGCTTGCACTACCACAATGTGCAACCGGTCGCCTCGCTCCCCGAGATCGTGGAGCTCAACATCGGGCATGCCATCATCGCCCGCGCGGTATTTCACGGACTCGCGGCAGCGGTGAGCGAGATGAAGCACCTGATGCTGGCGGCACGCAGTGCATGATCTTCGGTATCGGCATCGACGTGCTCGAGCTCGAACGTGTAGCGCGGGTCTATCGCAAGTACGGCCAGCACTTCGTGGACCGGCTGCTGTTGGCGGGAGAGCGCGCGCAGTTTGAGAGAACGGCGCGGCCGGAGCGCTTTCTGGCCATGCGGTTCGCGGCCAAGGAGGCCATCGTCAAGGCCATGGGCACGGGCTTCGCACACGGGATGTGGATTCGCGATGTCGGCGTGGTGCAGAACCACTGGGGCAAACCCGAAGTGATCTACTCGGAACGCGGTCGCCGGATGTGCGAGTCGCTGGGCGTTGGCGAAGGGCACGTCACCTTGACCGACGAGGCGGGCCTGGTGGTCGCCGTGGCGGTCCTCATGCGCAAGGTCTGACGCAGTGAACTGTCTCGTTTTCGACATAGAGACCGTTCCCGATCTCGAGCTCGGCCGGCGGCTGTACGAGCTCGAGGGAGTCGAGGACAACCAGGTGGCGCAGATCATGTTCACGCGCCGTCGGCAAGAGACGGGCGGCGAGTTTCTATCGCTCGTGCAACATCGCATTGTCGCGATCTCGGTCGCGCTGCGCACCCGCGACGCGCTCAAGGTGTGGAGCCTCGGCGAGGAGCACGCCAGCGAGAAGGAGCTGATCGAGCGGTTCTTCGACGGCATCGACAAGTTCAGCCCCGATCTCGTGTCGTGGAACGGCTCTGGCTTCGACTTGCCGGTGCTGCAGTACCGGGCGCTGCGCCATGGCGTGGCCGCGCCGCGATACTGGGAGACCGGCGATGAAGACCAGTCATTCCGCTACAACAACTACCTCAATCGGTTCCACTGGCGGCATCTCGACCTGATGGATGTGCTGTCCGGGTATCAGAATCGCGGTCGCGCAAGTCTGAAGGACGTGGCGGCGCTCATAGACCTCCCGGGCAAGCTCGGGATGCAGGCTGACGAGGTCTGGGCGCACTACCGGGACGGCGATCTGATGGCGATCCGCAACTATTGCGAGATCGACGTCGTCAACACGTACCTTGTCTATCTGCGCTTCGAGCTGATCCGCGGTCGCCTCGGTCAGCAAGAGTACGAACGCGAGCTCACGCATACCCGTGAATACCTGAGTGCCCAGGCGAAGCCACACTTTGCGCGCTTCCTGGAGGTTTGGGGCGCGAGGCAATCTCCGGCATGACCGCACCGAGTCCTGCGCCGCTGCTGCACGACGTGACCTCGCTTTCACACGATGGGCGCGGTGTGGCGCATGTCCACGGCAAGGCGCTTTTCATCACCGGGGCGCTGCCCGGAGAACGCGTCAGCGTGCGCAATCTCAAGGTGCGTCGCCACTTCGATGAAGCGACGGTGGACTCCATCGAGCGCGCTTCGCCCAGCCGCGTGACGCCACCCTGTACGCATTTCGGCCTCTGTGGCGGGTGCTCGCTGCAGCACTTGACCCCGGAGGCGCAAATCGCCGGCAAGCAGGAGCACCTGCTCGAGGAACTCAAGCGCACGGGCCACACGCAGCCTGCAAGGATCCTGCAGCCGGTCGTCGAAACGCCGTGGGGGTACCGCCGGCGCGCCCGCCTGGGCGCGCGTTACGTTCCGAAGAAGGGCCGCGTCGTCGTCGGGTTCCGCGAGCGCGCCGCGCCGCTGGTTGCCGACCTGAAGCGCTGCGAGATCCTGTCACCGCCCGTCGCCGCGCTGATCGAGCCGATGGGCGAGATGCTCACGACGCTCGACATCCGCGCGCGCGTCCCACAGATAGAGGTTGCCGTCGCGGACAACGCGGTCGCGCTGCTGTTTCGCGTGCTGCAAGCGCCCTCGCAGAGCGATATTGAGCGACTGCGCGACTTTGGCCGACGCTTTCAGGTCCAGATTCACCTGCAGGCTGGAGGACTCGATTCGGCTGCTCCGCTCGACGAGGCACCGCCGCTCCTCTACCGCGTGCCCGACTTCGCGCTCGAGTTTGCGTTTCGCCCCACGGACTTCATCCAGGTGAATGCCGCCATCAACCGCCGCATGATTGCGTGTGCTCTCGAGTTGCTGGCACCACAGCCGCACGAGGAGGTCCTCGATCTCTATTGCGGGCTCGGCAATTTCACGCTGCCACTGGCGCGTCGGGCGGCGCACGTAGTCGGTGTCGAGGGCGAATCCGGATTGATAGAGCGCGCGCGCGACAACTCGCGGCGTAACGGCCTTGCGAACACTGAATTTCACGTAGCTGACTTGACTACGATCGAGCCGCAGGTTTCCTGGGCGCAGCGCGCGTATGCGCGCGTGCTGCTCGATCCACCACGTGCCGGAGCTGGCGATGGCGTGTTGAGGTTGATCGAGCGCTGTGGCGCGCGCCGCGTCGTGTATATTTCCTGTCATCCAGGGAGTCTGGCCCGCGACAGCAGCATATTGGTCGAAGCGCTGGGATTCCGGCTCGAGGCCGCGGGCGTGATCGACATGTTCCCGCACACCAGCCACGTTGAATCCATCGCACTCTTTGAGCGTTAGGAACGGCGCCCACCACCATGTCACTTGGTCCCTTGATGGTGGATCTCAGCGGCCTCGAGCTCAGTGCCGAGGATCGCGAGCTGCTGGCCGACCCACGCGTCGGCAGCGTCATCCTGTTTTCCCGCAACTACGCCGACCCCGAGCAGCTCGAGCGCCTGGTGAGCGACATCCACGCAGTGCGCGACCCACCACTCATCGTTACCGTCGATCACGAAGGCGGGCGGGTGCAACGCTTCAAACGAGCGTTCACGGCATTGCCGGCCGCGCGCCTGATCGGCCGGCAATACGACATGGATGAGCGGACCGGCGTCGAGCTGGCGCGCAGTTGCGCCTGGTTGCTCGGAGCGGAGCTGCGGGCTGTGGGCGTGGATCTCAGCTTCGCCCCCGTCGTGGATCTCGACTACGCCGTGAGCGAGGTCATCGGGGATCGTGCCTACCACCGCGATCCGGAGGTGGTGGCGGTCCTGGCGAACGCCTGCGTGGCGGGATTGCGCGAAGCCGGCATGGCTGCCGTCGCCAAGCACTTCCCCGGCCATGGGGCGGTGGTGGCGGACTCACACTTCGCGCTGCCGGTCGATCGCCGATCCCTGGTCGACTTGGAGCCCGAACTGACACCCTACCGGCGGCTGATCGCCAATGGCCTGACAGGGATCATGGCCGCACACGTGGCCTTTCCGGAGGTCGACCCCCTCCCGGCCAGCCTATCTGCGCGCTGGATCACGGACATTCTGCGTCGTGAGTTGCAGTTTCACGGCGTGATATTTGCAGATGACCTCACGATGGGCGGTGCAGCAGCGGCGGGTACCATCCTGGAACGGGCACGGCTGGCCTTGGTGGCTGGCTGTGACGTGCTGCCTGTTTGCAACAACCGCCCTGCAGTCTACGAGGTCCTTGGCGGACTCGGAGATGCGGTCGATCCGGCCCGGCAAATCCGCCTGGTGCGCCTGCATGGCAAGCGTGCGGCCGGGCGGCGGGAGCTATTGGCGTCGACGCGCTGGCGTGACGTGAGCGAGCAACTCAAACGCAGTTTCGAGCCGCCGACACTCAGCCTCGATTCGGAAAACGCATGAAGGGCCTGTCACCCGAACTGCTGCGACAACTGGTCGAGTCGAGCCCCGACGGCATCGTCGTCTGCGAGCGCGGCGGCGATGGCTGGCTGGTGGTGTTCGTCAACCGCGCCTTCGAGCGCCTGACGGGATTCGGCGCACAGGAGCTCAAGGGACGGGACCTCAGACTGCTGCAGGGTGAGGACCGCGATCAGGAGCAGCGCCAGCGGCTGCGGCAGGCACTGGCGGACGGCGAATCATGCCGCGCCCTGTTGCGTAACTACCGCAGCGACGGCACGCAGTTCTGGAACGAGATGGTGCTGGTGCCACTGACCAACGGCTCAGGCGGGATCGATCACTTCGTCAGCTTTCATCGCGATGCGCGCGAGCGCATGCGCATCGAGCAAAAAGCGGCCGCCCGCGAAAACGGCGCTCCCGCCCTGGCAGGGGCTGGACCTGCGCCGGGCACCGCGCGCGATGACCGGCTGACAGGGCTGCACTGCCGCCAGTATTTTGACGAAGCGCTGAGCCGGGACTGGGCCGTTGCACAGCGCGACGGGCTGCGACTCGCGCTGGTGCTGCTCGATGTCGACGCACTCGGAACCTACAACGAAACCTTCGGGCGACCGGCCGGCGATTCCTGCATCAAACGTGTGGCGCGTGCGATTGCTGGCTGCCTGCGTCGTGGCAGCGACCTCACCGCACGTCTCGACGGCGGCACCATCGCTGCACTCATCCACAGCATGACGGCCGAGCAGGCACTGCCATTCGCCGACGGGATCCTCGACCGCGTGCGGGAGCAGCGCATCCATCACCCGCGCTCGAGCGTGTTCAAGTACGTCACCGTGAGTGCGGGACTCGTGAGCCTGATCCCTGGACCGCAGGACAAGCTGGAGGGTTTCATGGATCGCGCCCGTGCCGCGCTCAAGACCGCAAAGGCCGCGGGGCGCAATCGCGCTGTCGCGGCAAAGACCTGAACCCTACGAGACCGGCGAAATCATGGCGATCACGCCGAAAGCGGGGTGATCGAAGTAGTGACGCTCGAAGGGCCGCACGCGCCGCACCTGGTTGAGGGAAAACGTCACCGTGCCGTCGCTCTGTACCGTCCCTACGAGTGAGGCGGGCGGATCGCCGGGCGAGTACGCAAGATTCAGGCGCAGGTAGAGGTACTTGCCGCGCTCCAGGACCCCGCGTGCCCCGAACCGGCAGACCGCTGAGGCCCACTTCTGACAGGTCCGCGGCGAGACCGGAGCCACGCGGCACCGCGAGCTGAGTCCAACCGATGTGACCCAGGACCTGGTAACCGCGGCTGCGCTGCAGACTCGACTCCACTGCGGCGAGCTTGAAGAGCGCCGGCGACAAGGAGCTGACTGCCAGCCGGTTGCCCACGCCGCTCTCGGCCGCGGCGCCATCGTCTTCCTCGGTCGCCGGCGTCGCCGCGGGACGACCCTTGAGACCCTCAACGCTCCAGTCTTCCGCAATGCCGAGCGGAGTGAGCGAACGGAAAATCACCAGTTCGACGTGGTAAGCGGTGTCCTGCAGGCGTGCGGGCTCGGCTGCGGAAGCCTTCACGCCGATGACCACGGCGGTCGCCATCAACACGAAAGTGCCCAGGCGCGCGACACGCGCGGCAAGCGGAGAGCAGACAATGAGCCGATGGCGCATGACGCAGAGTTTATCCGATGGGTGCGATCGATTCAGCGGGCGCAGGGAGTGCCGTTACGCCGACCTGGCAGCGGAGTGGGCGGGCCCGCTGCGCTGGCGCGGCGCAAGGGCCTCCAGCAGGTTCTCGATCAACCTGAATCGTTCCGATTCGCTCTCGGCTCGCCATGTGAAGCGCAGCTTCAGCGGCCCGTCGAGCCGATACGCGCGGGGATTGCGCTGAACCAGGCGGATGACGGCCTGCGGGTCGACGGTGTTGGCGTCGTCGAACAGCAAATACCCGCCGAGCGGCCCTGCATCAACCTTCCTGATACCGAGCTCCCGCGCGCGTATCTTCAGGGCTGCGACGCGATAGAGACTGCGCGCGGGTGGGGGCAACGGACCGAAGCGATCGATCATCTCGGCCTGCAGGTCATCCAGTGCTGCAGGAGTCGCGGCGCTCGCAACTCTCTTGTAAAGCGTGAGCCGCAGATGGATGTCGGCGACGTAGTCTTCAGGAAGCAGCGCCGGCAGGTGCAATTCGATCTCCGTGCCGCTCAGCATGGCGGGCTCGAGATCCGGCTCGCGGCCTGCCTTGAGTGAGCGCACGGCGCGCTCCAGGAGCTCGAGATAGAGATTGAAGCCGATCTCCTGGATCTGGCCACTCTGTTCCTCGCCGAGCAGTTCACCGGCGCCGCGAATCTCGAGATCGTGGGTGGCCAGCGTGAAGCCCGCGCCCAGGTCTTCGAGGGATTCGATGGCCTCGAGCCGTTTGGCGGCGTCCGCCGAAATCAGGCCGCGCGGGGGCGTGACGAGGTAGGCGTAGGCACGGTGGTGTGAACGGCCGACGCGGCCGCGCAGCTGGTGCAGCTGGGCCAGCCCAAAACGGTCGGCGCGGTCGACGATGATCGTATTGGCCGTGGGCACGTCGATGCCGCTCTCGATGATCGTGGTACAGACGAGCAGATTGAAGCGGCGGTGGTAGAAGTCGAGCATCAATTGCTCGAGCTCGCGTTCGCGCATCTGACCGTGTCCGACGCGCACGCTGGCCTCCGGCACCAGCGCCCGGACTTCCTCCGCGCGTCGCTCGATGGATTCGACGCTGTTGTGCACGAAGTAGATTTGCCCGCCGCGGCGGATCTCGCGCAAACAGGATTCTCGAATCTGCGCCGCATTCCATTCAGTGACGAAGGTCTGGATGGCGAGGCGCTCCGCTGGCGGCGTCGTGATGAGGGACATCTCCCGCAATCCGCCCAGTGCCATGTTGAGGGTGCGCGGAATCGGAGTCGCGGTGAGCGTCAGGACGTCGACCTCGGCGCGCAGCGCCTTGAGCCGTTCCTTGTCGCGTACTCCGAAGCGATGCTCCTCGTCGATGATCAGGAGCCCGAGGTCACGGAATTTCACATTGGCATGCAGCAGGCGGTGCGTGGCTATCACGATATCGACCGTCCCGCGGCAATGCCGGCGATCGTCTGCTCGGCATCTCGCCCCGTGCGAAAGCGAGACAGCACCTCGATTCGCACCGGCCAGTCCGCGAAGCGATCCGCAAAGGTCTGCTGATGTTGCTGGGCGAGGAGAGTGGTGGGACGAGAACCGCAACCTGGCGGCCGCCTGCACGGCCACGAACGCTGCGCGTAGCGCGACCTCCGTCTTGCCAAAGCCCACATCGCCGCACACCACGCGGTCCATCGGGCGCTCCGCCGCGAGGTCTTTCAGCACCTGCTCGATTGTCTGCCTTTGATCAGGCGTCTCCTCGAAGCGCGAAGGCGGATTCGAAGGCCCGGAACTCGGCATCGCCTGCGCGCAGGCTGGCGCCTTGGCGCGCCGCGCGCCGTGAGTACAGGTCGAGCAACTCGACCGCGACATCGCGGATGCGCTGGGCGGCACGGCGGCGCGCTTTCTGCCATTGGTCACCGCCCAGCTTGTGGAGCGGCGCGGTCTCGGCCGGCGCACCAGAGTACCGATCGACGCGGTCAGAGCGCGTGCACCGGGACGTACAACTTGTCGCCATCGGCGTAGTCGATCACCAGGAACTCACCGGGCTCGCCACCACCTCCATCACCTTGAGGCCCTGGTAGCGTCCGACACCGTCGTCTTCGTGGACGACGAGGGGTCCCGATGCGCAGGTCAGTGAGCCTCCTTGAGTATGGTCGCCGGGTCGCGTTCGGCGCGGCGCCGGCGGCGTGCCTGCTGAGCGCGCTCGCCGAATATCAACTCTTCGGTGATGAGCGCGAGCCGCGGTGATTCGAGCAGCAGCGCATTGGCGGCGCCCGAGACGCTGAGCGCTATCTTCATTTCGCCGCCGGCGAATTGGCGCCAGTCCTCGACGATCGCTACGTCGACCTGGCGCGCGCGCAGGAGCTGCAACAGCACTTCGCGGCGACCCGCGACTCCGCTGCCAGTAACACGCGCCCTTCGAAGCTCCTGAGAAACTCGCCCAGGGCCGCCGCAGGCTCGGGCGCGCGCGGATCCACCCGCAGGTGCGGCGGTGCTCGCGTGGGAAAGTTCGCTGCAGGGCCGACTTGCGCTTGCAGTTCGACCTTGGCAGTGGACACCTCGACGACCGGGAATCGCCCGACAGATTCTCGCAATTCGCCGGGCGGCAGACTGATCTCGCGCGGCTCGAGCACGGGCCGTTCGACGTCGTGGCGACGCTGCTCGAAGCGTTCCGTCGTTTCCTGCCAAACCGAGTCGGCGCGTGTCTCGAGATCGGCGGCGTCGACGAGCAGGGCTGACGGCGGCAGATAGTCGAACAGCGTCGCGAGCTGCTCGAAGAACAAGGGCAGGTAGTACTCGATTCCCGCGGGCGCCAGCGCCTCGCTCACCTGGCGGTAGAGTGCCGAACGATTCGGATCGCCTTCGAAGCGCGCGCGAAAGCGGCGGCGGAACTCGCGGATGCCGTCGGGGTTGAGCGGGTACTCACGCGCCGGCAATATCCGCACGCGATCAAGGCCGCCTGCCGAGCGCTGTGATTCGGGATCAAACGCGCGAATCGAGTCGATTTCGTCGCCGAAGAGATCGATGCGCAGCGGCTGCCTGCTGCCCATGGGAAAAAGATCGATGAGCGAGCCGCGTACCGCGAACTCACCGTGCGCCATCACCTGCGCGACGCTCGCATAGCCGCCGGCAATCAGGCGCGCGCGAAAGGCCTCGGTGTCGAGGCGCTGGCCGCGCGTGAGCTCGAGCGCGTGTGATTCGATCCAGCGGCGCGGCGGCAGCCGTTGCATCAGCGTGGGCAGCGCCACCACTACAATCCCGCGCTTGAGCTCGGGCAGCGCATGCATGGCTTGCCAGACGCTCGGAGACGATGTCGGGGTGCGGCGCGAACAGGTCGTACGGCAGCGTTTCCCAATCCGGGAACAGTCGGACCGTGAGCTCCGCGCCGGCGAAAAACTCGAGCCACCGCGCAGCCGCTCTCCTCGCGAGCGCCGGCGGCGATCACCAGCAGCGGGCGATCGGACGCGGTGGCGGCTTCGGCGATTGCCAAGGCGGCAGCTCCCCCATCAGAGCTGTCCCCAGCGCCACATGGCGGACGCCGGCATCGGGAAGCAAGGGATTCAGGAGCATCGGAGCGGTGTTGGGAAAATCGCGAGCGGGACAGGGCGCGCCAGCTTACCCAGTCCGAACGCGATGGCGAGCCGGGACGGCGGCGGTGACGGCGCCCGGCACTATCGAAGCAGTGTCTTCGACCTCTCTCCCACTTGCGGACGCGGGAGAGAGGGCAATCGGCGAGGCTGATCAGCCGCCGGTCGCTACTGCGTGAATGACGTACTGATGCTCGAAATAGACGGCAAAGCCGGGATAGTCCCAGCGGGTGATCGGCGGCTGGCCTACGGCGTTGTGGCGCGAGGCCGGCTGGCCGAAGCGCGATTCCACCGAGGTCATGCTCATGCCACGGCTCGGCCGCTCGGTCGCCGAATCACGTACCGCAATGCTGTCGCCTACGGAGATCGTCTCAGCCAGGCAGGTGCCGGCGAGAAGCGCGCCGGCGGCCGCTGCCCAAAGCATCCCAAGCTTCATATCGAATCCTCCTCAACAGCCCATGGAGCACTATAGCAATCGCGAGAACTAGACGGAACAATGTTTCGTAATGCTATGATTCAGCAACACAATAATCACACTGTAAAGTGCCTTGCCAAACGTGTGGTGTAATGCCGCGGCGGCCGGGGAATGGAGCACGGAGCGGCCAATCGATTCCATCGACTGATGCGCAACTCTTTGCAACAGCCCGCATGACGCTCCCCCTGCCGCTCTACATCGGCCTGCGGTATGTCCGCGCCCGTAGCAGCCAGTTCTTCGTCTCCTTCATCAGCTGGGTTTCATTGCTGGGCATCTGCGTGGGCGTCATGGCGCTGATCACCATCATCTCGGTCATGAACGGCTTCGAGAACGAGCTGCGCGACCGCCTGCTCAGCCTGGCCTCGCATGCCACGCTCACGCAGAACCGCGAGGCGCTGGCGCGCTGGCCGCAGCTCGCGACGCAGGCGCGGCAACAGCCGGGCGTGGCGGGGGCTGCCCCGTATGTCGAGCTTCAGGCGCTCCTGGCGCATGAGCCGGAGTTACGGACGGTAGTGGTGCGCGGCGTGGATCCTGCGCTCGAGCGCACCGTCTCCGACATCGGGCGGGCGATGGTCCAGGGGCAACTGGAGGACCTCGCGCCGGGTTCGTCCGGCATCGTGCTCGGACGCGCGCTTGCCTATCAGCTCGCGGTGAACATGGGCGACAGCGTGACGGTGATGATCCCGGTGGGCGGCGTGAGCGGCAGTGATCTCGATCCACGCATTCAGCGCTTTACCGTCGTGGGCATTTTCGAGGTCGGCTTGCAGGATCACGACAGCCTCCTCGCACTGGTGCATCTGCGCGACGCGCAAGCATTGCGCGGCTCGCCTGGCGTCAGTGGACTGCGACTGCGCTTCAGCGATGTCTTGGCGGCCCCGCAGCTTGCACCCGCGACGGCGGCGGCGCTTGGCGGCGGGTTTCGTGTTCGGGACTGGACGCAGGAGAACGCCAGCTACTTCCGCGCCATCCGCATCGAAAAGACCATGATGACGCTGATCCTGCTGCTGATCGTGGCTGTAGCGGCCTTCAACATCGTCGCGACGCTCGTCATGGTGGTGACGGACAAGCGCACCGACATTGCGATTCTGCGCACGCTCGGCGCGCGGCCACGGACCATCATCGGCGTGTTCATGACCCAGGGCGTGGTGATCGGCTGGCTGGGCACCGCGCTCGGCATCGTTCTGGGCGTGCTGATCGCCTTGAACGTCGCAACGCTTGCGCCCTTGCTCGAACGCACCTTTGGATTCCAGATCATGGACGCCGATGTCTACTACATCACCCGGATACCCTCCGAAGTGCAGGCTGCCGACGTGCTGCTGATTGGCACGGTGGCGTTCCTGCTCACGGTGCTGGCGACGATCTACCCCGCGGTGCGCGCTGCGCGCACCGAGCCGGCGGAAGCGCTGCGGTACGAATGATGCGTATGCCGTACGAATGGTTCGTGGGCTCACGCTACCTGCGATCGGGACACCGCAATCGCTTCATCTCGTTCATCTCGCTCATCTCGATGCTGGGCCTGGCCCTCGGCGTGGCGGTACTGATCGTGGTGTTATCCGTGATGAATGGTTTCGAACTGGAGCTTCGTCAGCGCATCCTCAGCATGACCTCGCACGCGACGCTGATGGGCCTGGAGGGTCGCCTGGATGACTGGGAGCGCATCCGGACGCGCTCGCTCGAAAACCCCGCGGTGATCGCGGCTGCGCCGTACGTCGAGGACCAGGGGATGCTGGTCAATGGCGAGCACGTGAGCGGTGCGCAGGTGCGCGGCATCGTGCCGGCCGAGGAGGAGAACGTCGGCAGTCTCGGCAGCCGCATGACCAGCGGCCGGCTGGAAGATCTCGAGCCCGGCAGCTACCGCATTGTGCTGGGGAGCGCTCTGGCGGAAGAACTCGAACTGCGGGTGGGTGATCCGGTGGTACTGGTTGTGGCCAAAGGCAATGCGACTCCGCTGGGCATCATGCCCCGAATGCGCCGATTCACCGTCAGCGGCATCTTTTCAGCGGGCATGTACGAATTCGACCGCGGTCTGGCCCTGATTTCCATGGCGGACGCTGCCAGGCTCTACCGGCTCGGCGATGGCGTCACCGGCGTGCGCATGAAGCTCGAGGATCTGTTCCGCGCGCCAACGGTCGTCCGGGACGTGGCGTTGGCGCTCGGCGGCGGCTATTACGTGAGCGACTGGACGCGCCGCCACGCGAACTTCTTCCGTTCGATCGAACTCACCAAGTCGATCATGTTCTTCATCCTGTTGCTGGTGGTCGCGGTCGCGGCGTTCAACATCGTCTCGACGCTGGTGATGGTCGTGCGCGAGAAGCAGTCCGATATCGCCATTCTGCGCACGATGGGCTCGACGCCGCGCAGCATCCTGGGAGTCTTCCTCGTACAAGGGGCGGTGATAGGGTTGCTCGGCACGCTCGCGGGTATCGGGCTCGGCGTGCTCATCTCGAGCAATGTCGAGAGCCTGGTGCACGCATTGGAACGCCTCGTTGGCACGCAATTCCTCGACGCCAGCGTCTACTTCATGAGTGATCTGCCCGCCAGCGTGCAATGGGACGACATCGTGCGCATCGCCGGCACCGCGTTCGCTCTCTGCTGCCTGGCGACGCTCTACCCCGCGTGGCGTGCGGCGCGAACCCAGCCCGCACAGGCGCTGCGTCATGAATGACGCGCGGCACGCTCGCGAGGAAACGGTAACCGTGCAATCGGTCCTGCACACGCGCGGGTTGCGCAAGAACTTTCGCCAGGGTGACGTCACCCTGGAGGTGCTGCGCGGCGTCGATCTCGAGATTCGCCGCGGCGAACGCGTCGCGATCGTCGGCGTTTCGGGCTCCGGGAAGACCACGCTGCTGCAGTTGCTGGGCGGCCTCGACCTGCCGACCGCGGGCACTGTCGCGATCATGGAGCAGGAGATGAGCCGCCTGTCGGATGCCGAGCGCGGCGAGCTACGCAACCGGGCCGTGGGTTTCGTCTATCAGTTTCACCACCTGCTTCCGGAATTCAGCGCCGTCGAGAATGTGGCCATGCCGCTGCTCGTGCGCCGCATGCCGTCCGCGCAAGCGCGTGCGCTGGCAACAGAGTTGCTCGAGAAGGTGGGCCTCGCGGATCGCCTGCGCCACCGGCCCGCACAGCTATCGGGCGGCGAACGGCAGCGTGCCGCCGTGGCACGTGCGCTCGTGACACGACCGGCGCTGGTGCTGGCGGATGAGCCGACGGGCAATCTCGATGGGGCCAATGCCGCCGCAGTGTTCGAGTTGATGTTGGCCCTCAATCGCGAACTCGGCACCAGCCTAGTGGTGGTCACCCACGACCCGCGCCTCGCTGCGCGCATGGACCGGGTGCTAACGCTCGAGGGCGGAATTCTGCTCGATCGCGCGGCTTCGAACCCTTAACTTCGCGGGCCGCCGCTGGTAACGATAGATGACGGCTGCGCGCCACCACAGCGACACGATGGCGTAGCCCGTAACGGCTGCCAGGCTGCCGCAGACCAGGCAGCCGAGCAGGAAGGGCTTCCAGATCGCTCGGAGCTGCGTGTCCACCCACTGCCAGCTGGGCTCGAAGGTGAGCGCCACGAGCGTATCGCCCGTGAGCAGGCTGCCTACCCAGTACGCCGCCAGGTAAACCGGGGCAAACGTCAGCGGGTTCATGAGGAGCGCCGTCGCGATCGTCAGCGGCAGGTTGGCCCTGAAGAACAGTGCAGCCAGCGGCGCGAGCAGCAGGTGCATCGGCAGCGGTATGAAGCAGATGAACAAGCCGATCGCGACGGCTCGCACCACGCTGCGCCGATGCACAGTCCAGTAGGCAGGTTGGTGCGCGAGCGCACGAAACGGATGCAGGTACCAGCGCTGCACCAGGGAATGTCGATCGGGCAGGAATTTCTTGAATAGACGTCGGGGCATGGAGTCGTGGTGCGCACCGCGTCGGCGCAACGGCGGCGCACTGTAGCAGCAAGCCTTCGCGCGTAACAGTCGGAGGCAGGGATGCAATTGCCGCTGCTGGCGCTCGCGCTCACGTCCGGTACAGTCTGGGTCGCCACGCGCGGCACGCTCGACGCGGCGAGCATCGCGCCCGGCGCGATCATCGCTGCGGGCCTGCTCTGCAGCCGGCGCTGCGCGTATCTCGCGATACCGTTCACGGTCGGGGTGCTGTGGGCGTGGTTGCGGGCGTGGGCGCTGCTCCAACCGGAACTGCCAGCTGCCGTGCTCGGAAGCGATCTCGTCGTCGTCGGCGACATCGTATCGTTGCCGGAGATGCAGCCCGGGCGCGTCCAGTTCGATTTCGACCTTCATGAGGCGCACTCACGTGGGCTGCCCGCGCGCCTGCGCCTGTCCTGGTACAACGCCGGGCGTGCGCCGCAGGCGGCGGAAACCTGGCGGCTGGTTGTCCGCCTGCGTGCGCCGCGCGGGTTCGCGAACCCGGGTGGATACGACTACGAGGGAGAGTTGTTTCGCGCTAGCATCGGCGCCACCGGGTACGTGCGCGACTCGGTCCACAATCGATTGATCGCTGCGCGCGTCGGTGCGTATCCAGTGCTCGCGCTGCGTGCCGCCATCGCGCAGCGTATTGAGCGCGTGCTGGGGGATTCGCCCGCCACCGGCGTCATCGCGGGCCTGGCGGTGGGTGCTTCGCAGGGCATCTCTGGCGAGCAATGGCGCGTCTTTGCGGCCACCGGCACCACCCACCTGATCGCGATCTCGGGTCTGCACGTGACGATGGTCGCTGCCCTGGCAATGCTGATCGCGCAAGCGTTGTGGCGACTGCCTCGCAAGCCGCCGCGGCGCACTTGCCCGGATGTGGCCTGCCTGTGCGGCGCGCTGGTCGCGTTCGCCTATGCGGCGCTGGCGGGTTTTTCCGTGCCGACACAGCGCACGCTGGTCATGCTGTTGTGCGCACTGAGCGCGACCTGGCTGCGACGTGCGCAGCCGCCCGTGAACGTCCTGTCTCTGGCGCTGATCGCGGTGCTTCTCTACGACCCGCATTCCGTGCTCACCGCCGGACTATGGCTGTCGTTTGTCGCGGTGGCTGCCATCATCGTTGCAATCGGGGCCTTTCCTGAACGGCCAAAGCTGCTGCGCGCCTTTTTCGCAACCCAGGCCGTCGTGTCCGTAGCGCTGGTCCCGGCCACGGCGCTGCTCTTCGGGAGCGTCTCGCTCGTGGCGCCGCTCGCGAACCTGTTCGCGATCCCGCTCTTCAGCGCACTGCTGGTTCCGGGCACGCTGCTCGCGATCGCATTGATCCCGCCATTTACCTGGCTGGGCGAACTCGTGCTCCGCCTCACGGCACGCCTGTTGGAGGTCTCGTGGCCGGGATTTGAATGGGCCGCGAGTCTGCCGGGTGCGTTGATCCATGTGCCAGCGCCCGGTCCGTGGCAGGCGCTTCTCCTCGTCGTCACCGCAGTGGTGCTGATGAGCCCATTGCCGGGCCGATTGCGCGCGCCGGGAGTGCTGTTGTTCATCTCGCTCCTTGGATCCAACCCGGGGCGCCCGGCGGCCGGAGCCTTCACGCTGACGATGCTCGATGTCGGGCAGGGTTCGTCGGTGGTGGTGCGCACGCACTCTCACGCGTTGCTCTTCGACACCGGGCCGGCATTTCGCAGTGGCCGGTCCGCGGGCGAGCTGGTGGTCGGCCCCTACCTGCAGGCCGAGGGAATCCGCCAGGTCGACATGCTGGTGACGAGTCATGCCGATGACGATCACGCCGGTGGCGCCCCCGCCATCCTGCGGGCGTTTACGGTGATCACGGTCCGCGAGGGCGGCAACCACCAGATTCAAGGCGCACCCTCCAGCGCGTGCCGCAGTGGCGAAGCGTGGATCTGGGATGGCGTCAGGTTCGAGTTCCTGCATCCGCAAAACGGCGAGCACTGGAGTGACAACAACGGATCGTGCGTGCTATCGATTTCCACCGGCGCGAGGCGAGCGCTGCTCACCGGAGACATCGAGCGCGACGCGGAGGCGCACCTTGTCGCACGTGGCGGACTGTCGCACGTCGACGTTGTCGCCGTGCCCCATCACGGCAGCCGCAGCTCCTCCAGTGAGGCCTTCGTCGGGCGCTTGCACGCGCGCTTGGCGTTGGTCTCTGCCGGCGCTGCCAATCGCTGGGGATTTCCGCATGCGAGCAGCGTGCAGCACTGGTGTGAGGCCGGCACGCAGGTGATCGGAACCGCGGAATGGGGCGCGATCACGATTGCCGTCGATGCGAGTACCGGTGTGACACGCCCGCGCGCATACCGACGCGAGCATCGCCGCTATTGGCACGCGCGTTCATCCGAGGCCGGCTACTCGCGCTGTCCCGGGCGGAAGGACCTCGTCGAGGGCGCTGTTTATGCGTCCCGGACGGTGAAGTATCATCCGCCGCGGTTTGTGACCATATATCATTGACGCATGTGGGAAATCATCAAAGCCGGCGGGCCCTTCATGTGGCCCATCATCGTGTGCTCGATCTGCGCAGCCGCGATTGTCCTGGAACGCCTGTGGACGCTGCAGCGCAAGCGCGTGTTGCCGGGCGATCTCACCGAGCAGGTGTGGAAGTGGCTGAGCGCGAACCAGGTCAATGACAAGCTGATCACGGCGCTCGAACAGAACTCGCCGCTCGGCAAGGTGCTGGCGGTAGGACTCGCCAACCGTCACCGGCCGCGCGAAGTGATGATCGAACGCCTGCAGGACACCGGGCGTCACGTGGTGCACGAGCTCGAGCGGTTCCTCAACACGCTGGGCACCATCGCCACGGTTTCGCCGCTGCTCGGCCTGCTCGGTACGGTGACCGGCATCATCAACGCGTTCAGCGCGATCTCCACGGGCGGGATGGGCGATCCGCGCGTGCTATCAGCCGGGATCTCCGAGGCACTGCTCGCTACGGCCGCCGGCCTGTGCGTTGCGATTCCGTCGCTGTTCGCATACCGGTTCCTGCGCGGCAAGGTCGATCGCATCGTCGTGCAGATGGAAAAGGAGGCGATGAAGCTGGTCGAGGCCATAGAGTCCGGCGAGGAGCGCCTCACCGAGGACGTGCGCCGGCGCGCTTCGGGGTGAGTGCGTGATTCTCAAGCCACGTCTGCGCGAGGAGCCGGAAATCCAGCTGATTCCGCTGGTGGACGTGGTACTGCTGCTGCTGATCTTCTTCATGGTGTCGAGCACGTTCTCGTTCGAGGGCCGCGTCAAGGTGCAGTTGCCGCAAGCCGATGCGGTGCCGGAGCGTGCGACGGTGACTGATCCCATCGTGGTCACAGTCACTGCCCAGGGGGCCTATCGCGTGAACGAGCTCACCCTCATCAACAACAACCCCGATACGCTGCGCAGCGCGCTGCTCAAGGCGGCGGGCACCACGCGCAAGCTCCCCCTCACGATTCGCGCCGACGCACGCGCCACGCACCAGTCGGTGGTGACGGCGATGGACGTGGCCGGGCGGCTCGGATTCGCACAGATCAACATCGCCACCATCAACGAGCGCACCGGCGGGTGAACGCAGAGGCACGCGCCGCGGCCGAGCCTGCGGAGGAGCGGGCGGCCAACCGCGGCAACAGCGACAACGGTGGCAAGCCCGCGCGCCTGCCGCTGACGCAGGACGCCCTGCAGATCTACAAGCGCCTGCTGCGTTACGCGCGCCCGCATCTCGGCATGTTCATGATCGGCGTCGTGGGCATGCTGATGTTCGCGGCGAGCGACGCGGCGCTGGTGTGGCTGGTCAAGGAATTCTTCAAGGGCGCCTTCGTCAAGCCCGATCCAGACACGTTGACGCTGGTGCCCGCGGCGGTGTTCCTGCTGTTCCTGTTCCGCGGCGTCGGTGACTACGTCTCGAACTATTTTCCCGGCTGGGTCGGACGCCAGATCATCAAGGCGATCCGCGGCGAGCTGTTCGCGCACTACCTGAGACTGCCGACGCTTTACTTCGACCGCCAGGCCTCGGGAGAGATGCTCTCGCGGCTCACCTACAACACGGAGCTGGTGGCCGAGGCCGCAACCAATTCGATCACCGTGATGATCCGCGACACGCTCACGATCGCCTTTCTCATCGGCTTGCTCGCCTACATCAACTGGCAGCTGACGCTCTTCAGCTTCATCGCGGCGCCGCTGATCGCCTGGCTGATGCAGGTCGCCAACCGCACTTTCCGGCGCTACAGCGCGCGCATCCAGAGCTCGATGGGCGATGTCACGCGTATCGCCAAGGAAGCGATCGATGGGCAGCGGCTCATCAAGGTATTCAATGCGCAGGAGTTCGAGGCGCGCGCGTTCGAGCGCGTCAACGAACAGAACCGCCGCAACAACATGCGCCTGATCATGGCGAAGGCGCTCAGCAACCCCGTGGTGCAGCAGATCGCGGCACTCGGCCTGGCGAGCGTCATGTACGTGGCCATCCAGCAAGTGCTGCAGGCCGAGATGCGCGTCGACGAGTTCATCGGCTTCATCGGCGCATTGCTCATGATCACTGCGCCATTGCGCCGGCTGGTGAACATCAGTGGACCGCTGCAGCAGGGCATCGCGGCCGGCGCGAGCGTCTTCGAGGTGCTCGACATCGCGGCCGAGAGCGGAGGCGGCGAGCGACGCGTGGAACGCGCGCGCGGCGAGCTGGAATATCGCCGCGTATCGTTCGAATACGCCGCCGCCAAGGGGGCGGTGCTACACGACGTCACCCTCACGGTGCGCGCGGGGGAGCGCGTTGCGATCGTGGGAAAGTCGGGCAGTGGCAAATCGACGCTCGTGAGCCTGTTGCCGCGCTTCTATGATCCGACCGCGGGCCAGGTCCTGCTCGACGGTTACGACGTGCGCGAGTACCGGCTGGGGGATCTGCGGAACCAGGTGAGCTTCGTGAGCCAGGACGTCGTGCTCTTCAACGATACCATTCGCGCCAATATCGCCTTCGGCCAGGAGGACGCTCGCCCGGAGGCAGTGGAGGCAGCGGCGCGCGCCGCGCACGTGCTCGAGTTCGCGGACGAGTTGCCGGATGGCCTGGACACGCCCGTCGGCGACCGGGGTGGCCTGCTGTCGGGCGGTCAGCGACAGAGGATTGCCATCGCCCGCGCTCTGCTCAAGGACTCGCCGGTGCTGATCCTCGACGAGGCCACCTCGGCGCTCGACACGGAGTCGGAGCGGCACATCCAGGACGCGCTCGTCGATCTCATGCGCAACCGCACGACCCTGGTCATCGCGCACCGCCTGTCGACGATCGAGAGCGCCGATCGCATCGTGGTGCTGTCCGAGGGCAGGATCGTCGAGACCGGCACGCACCGCGAGCTCCTGGCGCGCGATGGGCAGTACGCGGCGCTGCATCGCTTGCAGTTCAACGCCTGAGCGCGACTCGGGGCGGCGATGAAATCCGCATTGCACGCCTGGCTGCAACGCGTCTGGTACTCGGACGCTCCCTTGGGTTTGCTGCTGACACCGTTCAGCCTCCTGTACGGCGCGCTGGTGCGCTGGCGCCGCACGCTCTACCGGATGGGGTTGCTCCGCACGATCGATGTCGGCCGGCCCGTGGTCGTGGTCGGCAATCTTTCGGTCGGCGGAACCGGGAAAACACCGCTGACGCTCTGGCTGGCGATGCAGCTGCAGGCCCTGGGCCTGCGACCTGGGATCGTTCTGCGCGGCTATGGCGGCAGTGCGCGGTCGGCGCGGCTGGTGACGGCGGATTCGGCAGTCGAGGAAGTGGGCGACGAGGCGCTGCTGCTTGCGCGTCGCAGTCGCTGCGCAGTCGCCATCGGTGCCAATCGTGTCGCCGCTGCGCGGCAGCTGGTGGAGCGCAACGTCGATGTGCTCATCGCGGATGACGGCCTGCAACACCTGAGGCTCAAGCGCGTGGTCGAGATCGTCGTCATCGACGGCGAGCGGCGTTTCGGCAACCGCCGCCTGCTGCCGGCGGGCCCGCTGCGCGAGCCGCTGACGCGGCTGGCGGAAGTCGACCTGCTGGTCGTCAACGGGGAGGCGGTCGAGGAAACCGAGATCGCCATGGGCCTGGAAGCCGGAATCGCGCTCTCAGTGAGCACCGGCTCGCGCCGCGCGCTGGAGCACTTTGCGCCCGGGCCGGTGCATGGCCTGGCCGCCATCGGCAACCCGCAGCGTTTCTTTCGAATGCTCGAATCCCATGGCCTGCGGGTCATTCCGCACGCGCTACCGGATCATCAGCGCCTGTCGCGCGAGGACCTGGAGTTCGGGGATTCGCTGCCGGTGCTGATGACCGAGAAGGATGCGGTGAAGTGCGAGCGCTTTGCCGACCAGCGTCACTGGTTCGTCCCGGTCGATGCGGTACTGGCAAGCGAGGCGGAGCGAACCTTGCTCGACCTGGTGCTGGGGCGGGCCCAGCTCAACCCGGCGCGGTGAAGGGCGCGGGCGCCGCGCTCAGTGCTTGGGTTTCCTGCGGCGCCTGTGGGATGAGCCCTCGCCATCCGCGACGCCGATGTCGTAGTCGTCGAAATCGCTCAACTGCTCGGAGGTGCGCTTTTCTTCCATGTAGCGCTCCAGGCGCCGCCACGCCGGGTCAGTTACCTTCGGTCCACGGCGCTTCATGGACTCGAGATCCTTGATCAAATGGTCGACGTCGAGGTCTGCCTCCGCCTCCTCGGCAGCCTCTTCGGCTTCTTCCTCGTCGTATTCGTCGGATTCGGTTTTCTCGCTCATCCGCAGCGGCTCTGGCTTACGCAGATTCGCAAACGACACGCGGCGCGTTATAAGGCGAATTGAATCGAGTGGCAAGAGCCGGCTGCACACCCGGCCGGTTCGTGATGGGCGTCACGAGAGGGGGCGATTGTGACGATTATGCGACAAGCTCGTTGAGCTGGAAGATGGGCAGGAGCAGGGCGAATACGATGCCCATCACGATCAGGCCCATGAGCACGATCAGCACCGGGCCCATCAGGCCGAGGAGCGTCCCAATCAGGCCGTCGAGCTCGCGCTCCTGGTTGGTCGCGGCCCGCTCGAGCATGTCCTCGAGCTCGCCGCTCGTTTCGCCGCTGGCAATGAGGTGAATGGTCATCGGCGGGAAGAGCCGGCTGGCACCGAGCGACTTGCCGATGGGTGAGCCCTCGCGGATGCGCTCACTCGCTTCGGTGACGGCTTCGCGCATCGGCACGTTGGTCACGACTTCGCTGGCGATCCGCAGGGCCTCAAGCACCGGCACCGCGCTCGCCGTGAGGATGCTCAGGGTGCGGGTGAAGCGCGCGGTATTGAAGCCGCGCACCAGGCGTCCGATGAGCGGCAGCCGCAGCAGCTCGCGATGAAAACGCCGGCGCGGGCCTTCGTTCTGCAGCCAGCGTGCCAGCAGCCAGATCGCGCCGGCCAGCAGGATGAGCACGTACACGCCGTAGGTACGGAAAAAGTCGCTCATTCCAATCAGGATCTGCGTGGCGATCGGCAGCTCGCGCTTGCTGGTCTCGAAAACGCTCACCACCTTGGGAACGACGAAAACCAGCAGGAGCGAGACGATGCCAAAACACATCACGGTGAGCGCGATGGGGTAGACGAGCGCGTTGCTCACCTTCTGGCGGATCTGCTGCCGGCTCTCGGTGTAGTCCGCGAGCCTCTCGAGCACTGTGTCGAGGCGTCCCGATTGCTCGCCGGCCGCCACCGTGGCGCGATAGATCTCGGGGAACACGCTGGGAAATTCGGCGAACCCATCGGCCAGCGCATGACCCTCCATCACGCGCGAGCGCACGCCGAGGAGGATGCTCTGGATGCGGGGTTTCTCGGTCTGCTGCGAGACCGCGAGGAGCGATTCCTCCAGGGGCAGGCCGGAGCGCACCAGTGTCGCGAGCTGGCGAGTCAGCAGCGCCAGGTCGGTCGAGGAGACGCCGCGGGCGAACTGAAATCCCTGCCGGCGTTTCGACTCGGTCTGCACCACCTCGGCGACACTGACGGGGAGCAACTGCTGCTCGCGCAGGAGCTGCCGGACCTGGCGCGCCGTGTCGCCCTCGAGGACGCCTTTGCGTTCCCGGCCCCGGGTATCCACCGCGGTGTATTCGAAGGCGCCCACGCCTCAGTCTCCGCCCCGCTCGCCGCTGACTGCGGCGAGCCGCCGGCTGCGCGCTTCAATCCTCGCGCGTGACACGCAGGAGCTCTTCCAGTGAGGTTTCACCGCTCAGTACCTTGGCGCGTCCGTCCTCCCGGATGCTGGGGCTGAGCGTGCGTGCGTGGCGTTCGAGCTCATGTTCGCCGGCGCCGTCGTGAATCATGGTGCGCATGGCATCGTCCACAGCCACCAGCTCGTAGATGCCCGTGCGCCCACGATAGCCGGCATTCGCGTCCGAGCCCGGGCGATGCAAGGTGGGGGCGGGCGCATTGGCCGCCAGGTTGAGCAGGCGGCGCTCGTACTCACCCCCCGTGTACGCCTGCCGGGTCTCAGGGCTGAGAACGCGCACGAGACGCTGGGCGAGCACGCCAATCAGGCTCGAAGAGAGCAGGAACGGCTCGATGCCCATGTCGCGCAGGCGCGTGACGGCGCCGACCGCCGTATTGGTGTGCAGGGTGGAGAGCACGAGGTGTCCCGTGAGGCTCGCCTGCACGGCGATATGGGCGGTGTCGATGTCGCGGATCTCGCCGACCATCACCACATCCGGATCCTGGCGCAGGATGGCCCGCAGGCCGCGGGCGAAGGTCATTTCGACCTTGGTGTTGACCTGGGTCTGGCCGATGCCGTCGATGTAGTACTCGATCGGATCCTCGACGGTCATGATGTTGCGAGTGTTGTCGTTGATCCGCTCGAGCGCCGCGTAAAGCGTGGTGGTCTTTCCGGAACCGGTGGGACCGGTCACCAGGATGATGCCGTGTGGCTTGTGGATCAGCTCGTCCATGGTCTGCTGGGTGGGCACGTCCATGCCGAGCGAGCCGAGGTCGAGTCGCCCGGCCTGCTTGTCGAGCAGGCGCAGCACCACGCGCTCGCCGTGACCGGCGGGGATCGTGGAAACACGCACGTCGACCGCGCGCCCGGCGATGCGCAGGCTGATGCGGCCGTCCTGCGGCAGGCGCTTCTCGGCGATGTCGAGCTTCGACATCACCTTGATGCGTGACACCACGAGCGGTGCGACCGCGCGGCGTGACTGCAGGACTTCGCGCAGCACACCGTCAACGCGAAAGCGCATCACCAGGCGGTTCTCGAACGGCTCGATGTGAATGTCCGAGGCGTTTTCCTTGACGGCCTCCGTGAGCACCGCGTTGATGAGCCGGATCACTGGAGCATCGTCTTCGCTCTCGAGCAGGTCGGACGGTTCGGGCAGCTCCTGGGCGAGGTGGGCGAGATCGGTGGTGTCATCGAAGCCCTCGACCATCTGCATGGCCGCGTTCGAGCCGGACTCGTAGGTTTGCCGCAGCAATGCATCGAAGGCCTCCGGCTCGACGCGCTCGAGCTTGAGCGGCATGCCGAGAAAGCGCCGCACCTCCGCCACGCTCAGGGGCGAAGCACCTTGCCGGTAGACGGCCTCGGCGAAGCCCTGCGCGATACGGCGCACCAGGATGCCGTGCCGCTTGGCGAACGCAAACGACAGCTGCCGTGCGGCAGCGCCTGAGCCCGTTTCGAGTGCCTGTTGCATGCGTTCAGTCGGACGGCGGTGGCGATGCCGTAGCACCCGGCGGTCGCGTTGCGGATGGGCCCGTCGATGCTCCTTCCTGTGGCGGCACGGGTCGGGTGTCGATCACCGGTTCGGAATCGGATGGCGGCTGGGCGCTGCCTTCCGGCGTGGTCGGTGGCGATGGCGTCGCGCCTGCAGGCGCGGGAGTCTCATTGAGCGCCGGCAGCTTCGGCCCTTTCTCGAACGGCAGCAGGGGAGCCTTGCCGCCATGCAGTTTCAGCTGCATCTCGCGCAGATTGTTGTACTTGGTGTTGGTCTCGACGGCGGTCTGCAGGCCGTCGCGCAGGATCTTCGGCCGGATGAAGACCATGAAGTTGGTCTTGCGCTTCTGCGTATTGCGCACTTTGAACAGCTCGCCGATGAGCGGAATCGCGCCGAGGAAGGGCACGCGCTGTTCGCTGTCGGACAGCTCGTCCCGGATCAGCCCGCCGAGCACGATGATGCCGCCGTCATCGACCAGGACATTGGTGGTGATGGTGCGCTTGTTGGTGACCAGGTCGACCGAGCCGGCGGGTGTCGGTGCCAGGCTCGAGGCTTCCTGCTCGATCTTGAGAATGACCGTCTCGCCTTCGCTGATCTGCGGCGTGATCTTGAGAATGTTGCCGACTTCTTCGCGCTGGATCGTCTGGAAGGGATTGGTGGCATCGGTGCCGGTCTGGGTGAAGGAGCCGGTGATGAAAGGCACTTCCTGCGCGATCTTGATCTCGGCCTCCTGGTTGTCCATGGTCACGATCGACGGCGTGGAGATGATGTTGGTGTTGCTATCCGCGCGCAGCGCACGCAGCAGCACCGCGAAATCAGTCCCGCTATCGCCGATGCGCCCGCCGCCGAGCGTCAAGCCGGTCGGTGCGCTGGTCAGCGTGGTGGGGTCGTCGATACCGCGGATGATGTCGACGATGCTCGCGCCAGCGATGGGCTGGATGAAACCGCCAACCGCGAAGTTGTCGTCGCTTCCATCCACCAGCCAGTTGATGCCGAGATCGGCCGTCTTGTCGCCCGACACTTCGACCAGGATTGCCTCGACGTGAACCTGCGCGCGCCGAATGTCGAGCTTGTCGACCACCGCCATGAGCGCCCGCATGACCTTCGGGGGCGCGGTGACGATGAGTGCATTGGTCTCCGGTTCCGCCCAGATGGTGATGTTGCGGTCGAGTTGCTGCGCGGCGGGCGCTGCCAGCCGGCGCTTGCCCGGGAGCGGCACCAACGGTGACTGCCGCCGTGACGGTGGCCTGCTGCGTGAGCTTGGCCGCGAGTTTTTCTGCGTCGGCGAAGCGCAGGTAACGCACCTGGGTGTCGCCGCCCGATTCGAGCGGTGTGTCGAGATGCGTGACCAGGGTCTTGAGCCGCAGGCGCTGCGATTTCTCGCCGCTCACCAGCACGCTGTTGGTGCGCTCATCGGCCACCAGCTTTACGCCGATACCGCCCTCGGCGGCTTGCGCCGCGGGATAAAGCACGTTCACCACCCGTACCACCTCGGCGGCGGAGGCATGCTCGAGCGGGATGACGTCGATTTCCTCGTCGCCCGCCTGGTCGATGCGGCGAATGATGCGCACCAGGCGGTTCACGTTGTTGGCGCGATCCGAAATGATCAGCATGTTGGAGGCCGGATAGGCCGCCAGGTGGCCGTACTGTGGAATGAGCGGGCGCAGGATCGGCACCAGCTGCGCCGCGCTCACGTTCTTGATCGCGATCACCTGCGTGACGATCTCGTCCGACGACGAGCTCACGCGGTCGGGCAGGTCCACCGACGGCACCTGGCGCGCGTTGGCGTCCGGGATGATCTTGATGACGTTGCCCGCGGGTACCGCGACGAAGCCGTGCACCTGCAGGATCGCCAGGAACGCCTCGTAGAACGCATCTGCCGTCAGGGGCGAGTTCGACACCATCGTCACCTGGGCCCGCACGCGCGGGTCGATGATGAAGTTCTTCTTGGTGATCTCGCTGACCGCCTCGACGATTTGCCCGAGGTCGGCGTCCTTGTAGTTGGGGGTGATCGTGGTCTGTTCCTGCGCGCGCGCGGACGAAGCGCTGAGGGTGAGCAGGAACATCAGGCAGGCGATGCGTGTCGCCGGCCGCTCCACGCCCCGATAGGGCTTTATTGAATTTCTTATCATGGGGTTATTTTCCTGCGGGACGTCCTGGCGCGTGCTTCGGGCTATTCTTCTTCCGTGGGATCGGGCGGCATCGGTGCCTGCTGATCGATGGGCATCAGGGCTTCCTGCTCGTGACTCGCGTCCTCGGGCGGCATTTCGTTGGCGATCTGCGCCATGTTGAGCACCAGCTCCTGGGGCCGGCCGTTGCGCTCCACCGTGACGCGCACCTGATCGGAGCTGCCGATGGAGCGGAAGATCTCCATGCCGCGCTGCGGATCATCGAGCGGCGTGCCGTTCACGGACATGACCAGGTCGCCGGGGCGCAGGCCGAGACGCGAAAACTGCGCGCGATTGCGCCCCGGGTAGACGCGGTAGCCGCGCTGCTGACCATTCGCGAATACCGGCTGCGGGCGCATGATCTCCGCCACCGACCCCGGATCCTGCGCAATCATCCGTCGCACACGGTCGACGACCTGTGCGCCGGCGGTGGCGGGTTGCCCGTCACGCGGCTGCGGCGCGGCCGACACGCCGCTCTGGCCGCCCCTTGTACTCGCGCGGCAGCAGGAGCGCTTCGAGCTGCCCGCCGCGCTCCAGGATCACGCGGTCCCCGTACACCGCGTTGAGCCGGGCGCCGCCCGGCAGACTGTCGCCAACCGAATACAATTTTGCGTTGGTGGCGCTCTCGCCAATGATGCCGAAGCCCTGCTTGGGGTCGCTCGCCGCGATGGTGCCCGCAAGCACCAGGCTGAGGCGTGTCTCGGGTGCGTCGCTCGGATCGCCGGCCGCTGCTGCGGCGGGATCGGCGACTCCGAAGAGATGCGCATCGATGATGCTTTGCACGTCTACCGCACGACGGGAAGTGTCGCGCGTGGGGGCGACTGCTGCGCTGGCAGCGGCTGCCGGCGGCTGCTGCGGGATGAGGTCGAGCACAATGACGGCCGCCTGAACGCCGAGCGCGATCACCAAGCCCCACGTCACGATGCGGGGTAACCGTGTCGTCAGTTGACTGGAGAACAACTCCGGGCTGAGACCCCGGATGCCGCTCAGAAGCGAGCTTGAATTCATCGGCTTAGGAAGCTCTGAGGTCTGCGCGCCCTTCAATGGCGGTGAGTGCCGTCGCGGCACGTGCCGCTGCGTTTGAGAGCAATGATACGAGTTCCCACTGTTGGCTCTCAAGCAATTGTTTTGTCTCGGGTTACCGACACGGTCAGCGGGCCGTCCCGCGCGCCCACGATATGTCACGCGAAACCGCGTCCAATGCGCCCGCAGACCGGCGCGCTGGCACGCGGGTTCCTTCTTGGAGAGAACGCACGGCAGCGCCGGTCCGGGTCAAAGCGCTGCTGCAGCCACGTACTACCGGCTCACTTGTTTTGCTCCCGGGGTCCCCCTATAAACGGGCGCTGTGCTCGGCATCGCGCTCGAGGCAGTGGAAGACCCGCAGCGGAATGCGCGCTGGAGTTGGACGAACCCTTGCGATGAACGCGTGTCGACATGAGTGAGGAAGAGCAAGGGCAGTCGGGTTCGGGCCTGCTGGTCGAGGAGGCCAAGCCGAAACTCAAAAGGCCGCCGCTTTTCCAGGTGGTGCTGCTGAACGACGACTTCACGCCCATGGAGTTTGTCGTCGACGTGCTCGAGCGCATCTTCAGCATGGACCGTACGACGGCGACGCGCGTCATGCTCGAAGTGCATACTAGGGGCAAGGGTGTTTGCGGCGTGTTTACTTTTGAGATTGCCGAAACCAAAGTGGCCCAGGTGACGACTTATTCACGACAGCATCAACACCCGCTGTTGTGCACCATGGAAGAGGTCTGATCGTGCTGAGTAACGAGCTCGAATACTGCCTGAACGACGCGTTCCAGAGCGCGCGCGAGCAACGCCATGAATTCATGACGGTCGAGCACCTGCTGCTCGCCATTCTAGACACACCAAAAGTGCGCGAGGTGCTGCGCGCTTGCGGGGCCGACACGCAGGAGCTGCGCGCGCAGCTCAAAGCCTTCATCGAGCAGAACACGCCGCGGCTCGCCGAGGACGACGAGCGCGAAGTGCAGCCAACGCTCGGCTTTCAGCGGGTGTTGCAACGGGCGGTGTTTCACGTGCAGTCGAGTGGCAAGAAGGAGGTCACGGTCTCGAACGTGCTGGTGGCGATCTTCAGCGAGAAGCAGTCGCACGCGGCCTTCCTGCTGAGCGAACAGGACGTCGCGCGACTGGACGTCGTCAACTACATCTCGCACGGCCTCACCAAGCTCGGCGAGGAGCCGGGCGAGCGCACCGAACAAGCCGCGGGTCCCGAGGGCGAACGCGAGGTCGAGGGTGGTTCGAGCGCCCTGGAAAAATACGCCACCAACCTGAACAAGATGGCGGTGGACGGCAAGATCGATCCGCTCATCGGGCGGCGCACCGAAGTCGAGCGCACCATCGAGATCCTGTGCCGGCGGCGCAAGAATAACCCTCTCTACGTCGGCGAAGCGGGTGTCGGGAAGACCGCGATCGCAGAGGGACTCGCGCGCATGATCGTCGAGGGCGAGGTGCCTGATGTGCTCGCGGACTGCACCATTTTCGCGCTCGACATGGGTGCGCTCATCGCCGGCACCAAGTACCGCGGGGACTTCGAGAAGCGGCTGAAGGCGCGTGATCGCCGAGCTCAAGAAGCAGCCCGGCGCCATCCTCTTCATCGACGAGATCCATACCGTCATCGGCGCCGGCGCCGCTTCGGGCGGCGTGATGGACGCTTCGAACCTGATCAAGCCCGTGCTCGCCAACGGTGAGCTGCGCTGCATCGGTTCGACCACGTACAACGAGTATCGCGGCATCTTCGAGAAGGACCACGCGCTCGCGCGACGCTTCCAGAAGATCGACGTGGTCGAGCCGAGCGTCGCCGAGACGATCGATATCCTGGTGGGCCTGAAGGCGCGCTTCGAGGAGCATCACGGCGTGCAATACGCCGACGAGGCCTTGCGCGCGGCCGCCGAGCTCTCGGCGCGGCACATCAACGACCGGCACCTCCCCGACAAGGCCATCGACGTCGTGGACGAGGCGGGCGCGAGCCTGCGCCTCAGAGCGCCGCCGAACGCGAAACCACCGTGACGGTGGAGCATATCGAGAACGTGATAGCGCGCATGGCGCGCATCCCGCCCAAGAACGTGTCGCTGTCGGATCGCGACGTGCTCAAGAATCTCGAGCGCAATCTCAAGCTCACGATCTTCGGCCAGGACACCGCGATCTCGGCGCTGGCGGCGGCAATCAAGATGTCGCGCTCCGGCCTCGGCGACCAGCGCAAGCCGGTGGGCTCATTCCTGTTCGCGGGACCGACCGGTGTCGGCAAGACCGAAGTGACCCGGCAGCTCGCGCTCGCCATGGGCGTCGAGTTCATCCGCTTCGACATGTCCGAATACATGGAGCGCCACACCGTGTCGCGCCTGATCGGCGCACCCCCCGGCTACGTCGGATTCGACCAGGGGGGACTGCTCACCGAGCAGGTCACCAAGCACCCGCATTCGGTGCTGCTGCTCGATGAGATCGAGAAGGCGCACCCCGATGTCTTCAACCTGCTGCTGCAGGTCATGGACCACGGCACGCTCACTGACAACAACGGCCGCAAGGCGGACTTCCGCCACGTCATCATCGTGATGACCACCAACGCCGGCGCGTTCGAAATGAACCGCGCCTCCATCGGTTTCACGCAGGCGGACAACTCGAGCGACGGCCTGGAAGCCATCCGGCGCATGTTCTCGCCCGAGTTCCGCAACCGTCTCGACGCCGTCATCCAGTTCAATGCGCTCGACCCGCCCACCATCGAACGGGTGGTCGACAAGCTGCTGATGGAGGTCGAGACGCAGCTCGAGCAGAAGGGCGTGTCGCTGTCGGTGGACGACGTCGCACGGCAGTGGATCGCGCGCAAGGGCTACGACCCGAAGATGGGTGCGCGGCCGATGGCGCGCGTGATCCAGGAACACATCAAGCGTCCGCTCGCGGAAGACCTGCTGTTCGGGAAGCTCGTGGGCGGTGGATTCGTGCGCGTGACGGTGACGGCGGACGGCGCGCAGTTGCAGCTCTACACCCGCGGCGTCAACGAGCCGGAGCTGATCGAAGAAAAATGAGCCGGGCGGTTGCTAGCGGCCGCGGTAGATGATGCGGCCCTTCGTCAGGTCGTAGGGCGTCATTTCGACCGTGACCTGATCGCCGGTGAGGATGCGAATATAGTTCTTGCGCATCTTGCCGGAGATGTGCGCCGTAACGATGTGCCCGTTCTTGAGCTGCACGCGGAACGTCGTATTGGGCAGGGTCTCGACGACCTCGCCTTCCATCTGAATCGCTTCTTCCTTGGCCATGCAAACCTGTTGGCAGCCCCTAGGGGCGCGAATTGTGCATAGCCGGCACGTGGGTGTCTAGCGGTGTCGCAGGAGCACTCCTGAGACGGGCCGGCTTCAGAGTGCGCTACTGGTCCGCTACTGGGGGCGCTCGGACACCCACGACCCTGGCTGGTGAGGACGGCAGTGCTGGGCGAGCAGGGCGATGAACTCGGCGCGTGGAATCGAGCGGCTGCCGAGGCTCTGCAGATGGGGGGAGGCGATCTGGCAGTCGATCAGCACGATGCCGCGTGCCTGCGCTTCATCGATGAGGCGCGCCAGGGCGATCTTCGATGCATCCGGCGTGCGGCTGAACATGGACTCCCCGAAGAACACGCACCCGAGCCGCACCCCGTAGAGGCCGCCGACGAGTTCCCCGTCCAGCCAGCTCTCCACGCTGTGTGCGAGCCCGAGCGCGTGCAGTTGGGTGTAGGCCGCGATCATCTCGGGCGTCAGCCAGGTGCCGTCGCCTGCGTCGCGTGGCGCGGAGCACTCGCGAATCACGGTCGCGAAGTCGCTGTCGAGACGCGTTTCGAAGCCGGCGTTGCGCCGGCGCTTGCGCAGGCTTCTCGACAATCTCAGTTCCGCGGGAAAGAGCACGGCGCGCGGATCCGGAGACCACCAGAGCACGGGTTGACCCTCGGCATACCACGGGAACACGCCCTGCTCATAGGCCGTGATCAGGCGTCGAGGCGACAAGGTGCCGCCTACCGCAAGCAGTCCGTCCGGCTCGGCAAGCGCACGGGTGACCGGCGGGAAACCCGCCGTTTCATCGTCACTCAACCACGCGATCGAGGTCATGGTAGCTGGCCTTACGCAGAAGCAACGTCGGCGAGCGGCGTGGGTTCCTTGTAGGGCACGTGTGCGCGGACGTCGGCGGCATATTCCACGATCGCCTGCCGCTCGCGCTCGAGATAGTGACCGATTGCCTGTGCGAACCTCGCATCGGCGATCCAGTGCGCCGACCAGGTGTATTCCGGTTCGAAGCCGCGGCTGACCTTGTGCTCGCCCTGGGTGCCGGGCTCGAAATGCTGCAGGCCGTTGCGTATGCAGTAGTCGATGCCCTGGTAGTAACAGAGATCGAAGTGCAGGCTGTGATGATCGGCGCTCGCTCCCCAGTAACGACCGTACAAGGTCTGCGTGCCGCGGAAACAGATGGCCGCCGCGATCGACTTCGAGCCCGACCACGCGAGTTGCACGATGACCGCCTCCGGAAGTCGCTCGGCGACTTCGAGAAAGAATTCCAGGCTCAGATAGGGTGTGTGGCCATGACGCAGGAAGGTGTCGGTGTGAAAGCCGTAGATCCGCCGCCACAGTCCCTGGTCAATCTCGCCGCCGACAAGGGTGGTGAAGGTGATGCCCGCTTCGCTCACTCGCCGACGCTCGCGGTGCGCCTTCTTGCGCTTCTCGGCCGTGAAGCCGCCCAGGAACTGCTCGAAGTCCCGATAGCCGCGGTTGTGCCAGTGAAACTGGCAGTCGCGGCGCAGGAGCAGTCCTTGTGAGACCAACTCGTGGGCCTGCTCGTGATCGGGGAAGAGCACGTGAAGCGAGGAGAGGCCCTCGGCGCGGACCAGGTCAAGGGCCTGGCGCATGAGCTCGCGCCGCAAGGCGGGCCCCTGCGGACCCGCTGCGGCCAGCAGGCGGGGTCCGGTCGCGGGGGTGAAGGGTATACACGCGATCAGCTTGGGGTAGTACGACAGGCCGCTGCGGGTGTGCGCCTGGGCCCAGGCAAAATCGAACACGAACTCGCCCCAGGAATGGAGCTTGCGATACAGCGGCATCGCCGCCAGGAGTTTCCCCTGCGCGTCATGCAGGGTGAGATGGCTCGGCGTCCAGCCGCTCATTGCGCCAACACAGGCGTGATGTTCCAGGGCCGCCAGGAATTCATGCCGCAGGAAGGGCGTCTCCGCGCCCTCCAGCGCATTCCAGTCCGCGGCGCGGACCTCATCGATGCGGCTCAGGATGCGCTGTTGCATCACGACCGGAACGGCCGGTTCACCGGGTACCGGCGCTCTCCAGGTACTTGTCGGCGTCCAGCGCCGCCATGCAGCCGGTGCCGGCGGAAGTGACCGCCTGGCGATACACGTGGTCGGCCACGTCGCCGGCGGCAAACACGCCAGGAACGCTGGTGGCGGTGGCCTCGCCGTCGAGTCCCGCCTTCACAACTATGTAACCGCCGCGCATGTCGACTTGCCCCTCGAACAGTTGCGTATTGGGCGTGTGCCCGACCGCGATGAAGACGCCGTGCACGTCGAGCGTGCTGCTCTTTCCGTTGGCCGCTTCACGAATGCGCACGCCCGTGACGCCATTGGCATCGCCCACGATTTCGTCGACCACCTGGTTCCACGCGATCGCGAGCGAGCCGCTGCGTTCGCGCTCGAAGAGCCGATCCTGCAGGATCTTTTCCGCCCGCAGGCGGTCGCGGCGATGAACGAGCGTGACGTGCGAGGCGATGTTCGACAGGTACAGCGCCTCCTCGACCGCGGTGTTGCCGCCGCCGACGACAGCAACCTTCTGGCCCTTGTAGAAGAACCCGTCGCAGGTCGCGCACGCCGACACACCCTTGCCGCGATACTTCTCTTCCGACGGCAGTCCCAGGTAGCGCGCGGAAGCACCGGTCGCGATGATGAGCGCATCGCAGGTGTATTCGCCGCTGTCGCCACGCAGGCGCAACGGGCGGTGGCCGAGCTCGACCGCATTGATGTGATCGAAAACGATGCTCGTGCCGAAACGCTCCGCGTGCTGGCGCATGCGCTGCATGAGGCCGGGTCCCTGCAATCCCTCGACGTCACCGGGCCAGTTGTCGACGTCGGTCGTGGTCATCAACTGGCCGCCTTCCTGCGAGTCCCGTGATGAGCAGCGGCTTGCGATTGGCGCGCGCCGCGTACACCGCCGCGCTGTACCCCGCAGGGCCGGAGCCGAGGATGATGAGCGGGCTGTGCCGCACGTCCGTCATGTATAATTCGCCCTCAATTCTTCCAACCGAGCGCCACCGCCAGCCGGCCGGACGCGGTCACGAGACCGCTCGCTGCAATCGCTGCCCTAGCTTGTAGGCGCGAAATGCGCCCGACGCGGCAATGGTAAGTGAATCCCCCGGTGCGGCAAAGCGCATAGGACTCTCAAGGAGAACAACATGCGAATCGGTATTCCGCGCGAGCTCAAGCCCCGCGAGGGTCGCGTGGGCCTGATTCCGTCCGCCTGCGCTGAACTCGTGCGCAATGGTCATGAGGTCTACGTGGAGGCGGGCGCCGGCGAAAAGAGTGGCTATGTCGATCAGCACTATCGCGACGTCGGCGTCAACATGCTCGGCAGCGCCGCGGAGGTCTACGGCAAGGCGCAAATGATCGTGAAGGTCAAGGAGCCGGTGGACGCGGACCTCGCGCAGTTGCGCAAGGAACACCTGCTCTTCTGCTACCTGCATCTCGCGGCGCTTCCCGATCTGACCAGGCGCTTGTGCGACATCGGGCTCACCGCCGTGGCGTTCGAAACCGTGGAAGACGAGCAGGGCCGTCTGCCGCTGCTCGCGCCCATGAGCGACATTGCGGGTCGCTTGTCCATCCAGATCGCGACGTGCCTGCTGCACCAGCCGCAGGGTGGCAAAGGCATCCTGCTGGGCGGAGTGCCGGCGGCGCGGCGTGGGCGCGTGGTGATCCTCGGAGGCGGCGTGGCGGGCGGTAACGCCGCGGTCGTCGCAGCGGGGCTCGGTGCAGACGTGGTGGTGTTCGACAAGGATCGCGACAAGCTCGTCGCCGCGCGCTCGCTCGGCCCCAACGTCACGGGTCTCTACCCGCACACGGCGGATGTCGCCGAAGCGGTGCGCAGCGCCGATATCGTCGTCGGTGCCGTGCTCGTGACGGGCGCGCGTGCGCCACACGTCGTGAGCGCCGACATGGTGCGTCACATGCAGCCCGGTGGAGTGGTCGTCGATATCTCGGTGGACCAGGGCGGCTGTGTCGAGACCACGCGGCCGACCACGTACGATGCTCCGACTTACGTCTGGGAGGGCGTCATTCACTTCACCGTGACCAACATGCCGGGCGCGGTGCCGCGCACTTCATCGCAAGCTCTTTCCGCTGCGATCGCGCCGTATGCCGGACGACTGGCTGACGGGGACTGGCAGGACGATCCGGATCTGCGCAAAGGCATCAACGTCCAGGCCGGCAAAGTGGTTCACCCGGCGCTTCTGACCTCGTAATTAGAGATTTACAATCATATAGTTATAATAGACTTCTAAGGCATGAGATCAGTACCGCGGTGAAGCCCTCTCTTGACTGAGTCGATCGAGACCCGCACGTCCGCTTCGCGGCTCGCGCATCCCGTGCGACGCGCGTTGCGCGAAAGTGCCCTGCTGCTTTTCGGCCTGGTGGCGCTCATTGTCTGCGCCGCCCTCATCACTTACGACCCGCACGATCCGGGCTTCTCGTTTACCGGCGAGCCTGGCGCGATCAGCAACGCCATCGGTCCGGTCGGCGCGTGGCTTGCCGACGTGTTGCTGTTCCTGTTTGGACGCCCGGCGTTTCTCTTCCCGCTGATGCTGGCAGTGCTGGGCTGGGTGATCTATCGGGCGCACGCGATGCCCGAGCTCAAGTCGCGTTCGACGCTGGCGTTTCGCGGCATCGGCTTCCTGTTGACGCTCGCGGCCAGCTGCGGCCTGGCGACACTGCATTGGGATACGGGCGAGCTGCCGAACACCGCCGGCGGCGTGTTGGGTGCCCTCGTGGGCGAGAGCCTCGCCGGCGCCTTCAGCTTCCTCGGCGCGACGCTTCTCATGATCGGCTTGTGGCTTGCGGGTGTGGCGCTGTTCCTCGGTGTTTCCTGGCTCACCGTGATGGATCGGCTCGGTCACTGGACGCTGCGCGGCTTCAGCTGGCTGCGCAACCGCCTGTCGACCGCGCGCGAGGTGGCGGAGGGGCGCGAACGCAAGCAGGCGCGCGCGGAAATCATGCGCGAGGAACAGAGGAAATCCGGGCCGCGCACGCCGCCGCGCATCGAGCCCGTGGTGTCGGCGCTCGAACCGAGCGAGCGCGTCGAGAAGGAAAAGCAGGTGCCGCTCTTCGAGCCGCCGAAGGCCGCGGAGCTGCCGGCGCTGTCGCTGCTCGACGATCCGCCGCCACGCGAGGCCGGCTACTCGGACGAAGCGCTCGAGGCGATGTCACGCCTGGTGGAGCTGAAGCTGCGCGACTTCGGCGTCGAAGTCGAAGTGGTGGCGGTGCATCCGGGCCCGGTCGTGACGCGCTTCGAACTGCGTCCCGCGGCGGGCGTGAAGGTGAGCCAGATCAGCTCGCTCTCCAAGGACCTGGCGCGCGCGCTGTCCGCCATCAGCGTGCGCGTCGTCGAGGTGATCCCGGGCAAGTCGGTGGTGGGGCTCGAGATCCCGAACGAGAAGCGCGAGCTCGTGCACGCTGGGCGAGATCGTCAAGTCCAGGGCGTATGACGAACTGGCTTCGCCGCTCGCGCTTGCCCTGGGCAAGGACATCGGCGGTCACCCGGTGGTCGCGGACCTGGCACGCATGCCGCATCTGCTGATCGCGGGCACCACTGGATCGGGCAAGTCGGTCGCCATCAATGCGATGGTCCTGAGCCTGCTGTACAAGGCGACGCCCGAGTACACGCGGCTCATCATGATCGATCCGAAGATGCTCGAGCTCTCGGTGTACGAGGGCATCCCGCAACTGCTGTCGCCGGTCATCACCGAGATGAAGCAGGCATCGAATGCGCTGCGCTGGTGTGTGGCGGAGATGGACCGGCGCTACCAGCTCATGGCGGCGCTCGGGACCCGCAACCTCGCGGGCTTCAACCGCAAGATCAAGGAAGCTGCCGAGGACGGCAGGCCGATCAAGGACCCGTTGCTGGCAGCCAAGGCCGCCAGCGATCCGGCCATGATGCTCGAGGATGTGCCTGACCTCACGGTGCTGCCGAACATCGTCGTGGTCATCGACGAGCTCGCCGATCTCATGCTGGTGGTCGGCAAGAAAGTCGAAGAACTGATCACGCGGCTCGCGCAGAAGGCACGCGCGGCCGGCATTCATCTGATCCTCGCAACGCAACGTCCGTCGGTCGACGTCATCACCGGCCTCATCAAGGCGAACATCCCGGCGCGCATCGCTTTCCAGGTCTCCGCCAAGGTCGATTCGCGCACCATTCTCGATCAGAGTGGCGCCGAGGCGCTGCTGAGTCACGGCGACATGCTGTACCTGCCGCCGGGCACTTCGGTCCCCAACCGTGTGCACGGCGCTTTCGTGTCCGATCACGAGGTGCATCGCGTGGTGCATGCGCTGCGTGCCGCCGCGCCGCCGGTGTTCATCGATGAAATTCTTTCGGGACCGCGCAGTCCAATCCCCGGCCTTTCACCCGATGAGGACGGCGAGGAAATCAGCAGTGAACCGGATGGCGAGCAGGATCCCCTCTACGACGAAGCCGTGCGTATCGTGCTCGAGACCCGCAAAGCGTCCATCTCCGGCGTGCAGAGGCGTCTCAAGATCGGCTACAACCGCGCCGCGCGCCTGGTGGAAAGCATGGAGCTCGCCGGTCTCGTCGGGCCGCTGCAATCGAACGGCGCGCGCGAGGTGCTCGTGCCGGCACCGCCCGAAGAGTGACGTGCGCAAGCGCAGCCATTTCAGACAAGCGGTTCGCCAGTCGTTTCTGGGGCTCTCGATCGCCGCTGTCGCGTGGCTGACGAGCGCGCCGGTGAGCAGCGCTGCCCCGGGCGAGGCCTCGGCCCCGTTCCTGGAGCGCTATCTGCAAGGCCTGACGAGCCTGCGCGCGGACTTCCACCAGGTCTCGACCGTTGCGGGCGGAGACGCCGTCGAGAAAGCCTCGGGGCGCCTGTACCTGCAGAAGCCGGGCCGGTTCCGCTGGGACTACCGTGAACCGAGCGAGCAGTTGATCGTCTCCGATGGCGTCAATGTCTGGCTCTTCGACCAGGAGCTCGAGCAGGTGACGGTCAAGCCGATCGACGAGTCGCTCGCCACCACGCCCGCGCTGTTACTGGCGGGCAAGTCGAGCGTCTCGGAGGGCTTCGACATCAGCGATGCCGGTTCGCGTGACGGCATCGACTGGATCACGCTGGCGCCGAAGCGCGCCGACACCGACTTCATCGAGTTTCGTCTCGGGTTCGCAGGCGGCGAATTGCGGGCCATGGAGCTCAAGGACAAGCTGCAGCAGACCACGCGCATCGATTTTTCGAACGTGGAGCGCAACACGCGCCTGGCGGGTGACCTGTTCACATTCAAGCCGCCCGACGGCGTGGATGTGATCGGCACGCCGCGCCGCTGAGCATGCTGGCCCTTCCGCACGCCCGCGCGCTGCTCGTCATCGGGTGGGTATTGATCGCGGTCATCGTCGTCGGCAGCCTCACGCCGGCCGGCGCCGAGCTGCGGTTTCACTTTTCGGACAAGCTGCGCCACTGCGGCAGCTACTTCGTGCTGATGCTGTACTTCTCCGGCCTCTACCCGCGGGAACGACATCCGTTGCTCGCCCTGGCCTTCTTTCTCATGGGCGCGGCACTCGAGATCCTGCAGGGCGCGTTCACCACGACACGCCACATGGACCTGATCGATGTCACCGCCAACACCCTCGGGATCGTGCTGGGCTTTGTGTTCGCGCGCCTGGGCGTCGCCGAGTGGGCTCGTCGCATCGACCGATGAACGATCATCGCCCACTCGCCGATCGCATGCGGCCGCGGACGCTGGACGAGTTCGTGGGGCAGCAGCACCTGGTCGCGCCGGGCAAGCCGCTGCGCCAGGTGGCGGAGGGCGGGCGCCTGCACTCGATGATTTTCTGGGGGCCGCCTGGGACCGGTAAGACCACCCTGGCGCGCATCCTCGCGTCGACCTGCGGACACGAGTTCGTGGGGCTGTCGGCGGTCATGGCGGGTGTCAAGGACGTCCGTGCAGCCGTCGAGCTCGCACAGCAGGTCCGCAAGGCTTATGCGCGCGGCACGGTGCTGTTTCTCGACGAGGTGCATCGCTTCAACAAGGCCCAGCAGGACAGCTTCCTGCCCTTCGTCGAGGACGGCACGCTGATGCTCATCGGCGCGACGACCGAGAACCCCTCGTTCGAGCTCAACAATGCGCTGCTGTCCCGGGCGCGCGTCTACGTGCTCAAGCCCTTGGGTGCGGCGGAGCTCGAACGCGTGATCGAGACGGCGCTCGCTGACGAGGAGCGCGGCCTCGGCGCGCAACACCTCGAACTCGATCCGAAGGCGCGCGAGCTCTTTGTCACTGCCGCCGATGGCGATGCGCGTCGCGCACTCAATCTGCTCGAAGTGGCCGCCGATCTTGCCGAAGCTGCCGACGGACACCGTCGGATCACGATTGCAATTGCCGCAGACGTTGCTTCAGGCGGTTATCGGCGTTTCGACAAGGGCGGCGAGCAGTTCTACGACCAGATCTCTGCGCTTCACAAATCCGTGCGCGGCAGCGATCCAGACGCCGCGCTCTATTGGCTGTGCCGCATGATCGACGGCGGTTGCGATCCCCTCTACATCGCCCGGCGCACCGTGCGCATGGCGAGCGAGGACATTGGCAACGCGGACCCGCGCGGCCTCGCGCTGGCGCTCGATGCCTGGGATACCTACGAGCGGTTGGGCAGTCCCGAGGGCGAGCTCGCCATCGCCCAGGCGATCGTGTATCTCGCGAGCGCTCCCAAGAGCAACGCCGTCTACACCGCGTACGGCGCGGCCATGGAAGATGTGCACCGCTACGGAACGCTCGATGTGCCGCTGCGGCTGCGCAATGCGCCGACTCGGCTCATGAAGGACCTGGGATACGGGCGCGACTACCGCTACGCACACGATGAGCCGGAAGCCTTTGCGGCGGGAGAAAGCTATTTTCCGGACGCGATGGAGCCGCACACGTACTATCATCCGGTGCCGCGCGGCCTCGAGATCCGCATCGCGGAAGCACTGCAACGGCTGCGCAAGCGAAGTGACGTCGAGGAGAAGAAGGAACAGTGAGCGTCCTCGCCATCGCACTCGGGGGCGCCTTGGGGAGCGTCCTGCGCTACCTGTTGGGGAACGCCGTTCAGAGTTCCGTGGGCCGGCAGTTTCCTTTCGGCACACTCGCCGTAAACGTCATCGGCTGTCTGCTCATCGGTCTGGTTTACGTTTGGCTGCTGGAGCGTGGGTCGGCAGGAGTGACGGCGCGGGCCTTCTGGATGGTCGGCGTGCTGGGCGGATTCACTACCTTTTCGAGTTTCTCCCTTGAGACCTTCGACCTGGCGGCCCAGGCCGCCTATGGGCGGGCACTGTTGAACGTCGTGTTTAGCGTTGTTCTCTGCGTCAGCGCGACCTGGGTCGGCGTGCTGGTCGGGAGACAGCTATGATTGAAACGATCCTGATTGGCTGAGGCTGCAGCTTGCTCGATCCGAGACTCCTGCGAACCGACCTCGAGGCCGTGGCGGCGAATCTGGCGCGCCGCGGCTTCGCCCTGGATGTCGCGCGGCTCAAGAAGTTGGAAGAGCAGCGCAAGCAGGCGCAGACCGAGGCGGAACGGCTGCGCAACGAGCGCAACGTTCATGCCAAGGCAGTCGGCAAGGCCAAGGCTGCAGGACAGGACATCGCGCCGCTCATCGCACAGGCCGACGCGCTTGGCGCAGCGCTCGCGGCCGCTGAAAGCAGCCTCACGTCGGTACAGCAGCAACTCGATGAGCTGCAGCTCGGTCTGCCGAACCTGCTACATGAAAGCGTCCCCGATGGTCGCGACGAGACCGCCAATGTCGAAGTGCGTCGTTCCGGTGAGCCGCGCCGCTTCGCTTTCGAGGCGCGCGATCACATCGCTCTGGGCGAAGCCACGCGTGAGATGAATTTCGAGGCTGCCGGGCGGATTTCCGGTGCGCGTTTCGTGGTGCTGTCGGGCGGCCTCGCGCGACTGCACCGTGCGTTGACGCAATTCATGCTGGACCTGCACACGCGCGAGCACGGCTATCGCGAGGTCTATGTGCCGTATCTCGTCAACGCCCAGACCCTGACCGGCACAGGTCAGCTGCCGAAGTTCGAGCAGGATCTCTTCGCGGTCAAAGGCGAGAGCGGCCTCTATCTCATCCCGACCGCCGAAGTGCCGCTGACCAGCCTGGTGAGCGGCTCGATCCTCGAGGCGGAGGTGCTGCCGCTCAAGTACGTGGCGCACACGCCCTGTTTCCGCTCGGAAGCGGGTTCATACGGCAAGGACACGCGGGGCATGATCCGTCAGCACCAGTTCGACAAGGTCGAGCTGGTGCAGATCGTGCGCCCGCACGACTCGTACGCCGCGCTCGAAGAGCTGACCTTGCATGCCGAGAAGGTGCTGCAGCTGCTCGAGTTGCCGTATCGGGTCGTGGCGCTGGCGGCGGGCGATATGGGCTTCCAGAGCACCAAGACCTACGACCTGGAAGTCTGGCTGCCCGGACAGAACCGTTATCGCGAGATCTCCTCCTGCAGCAATTGCGAGAGCTTCCAGGCGCGGCGCATGCAGGCGCGCTGGCGCAACCCGGAAACGGGCAAGCCCGAGCCGGTGCACACACTCAATGGATCGGGCGTTGCGATCGGACGCGCGTTGATCGCGGTCATGGAGAATCACCAGCAGGCCGATGGCTCAATCGCCGTGCCGGGGGCGTTGCGCCGCTACCTGTGACGCCGCGCGTCAGATCGTACGGCTGAAGAGCTGGGTGTCAGGCGCCTTGCGCGCGAGTCGTGCGTCGAAAGCCATGCAGACATTGCGGATGAAGGCGCGGCCACGCTCCGTGACCTCACAGCCGCTCTCGTTCAAAGTGACCAGCTCGTCGGCGACCAGCTCGCGCAGTCTTGCGGGAACGCTTCCCAGGTAGCCGTTGGTATCCGCAGCCTTCCACTCTGCGTGGAAGCGCGTCATCAGATCGAGAATCAGCCGGCGCAACTCGAGATCCTCCGCATCGAGCACGTGTCCGCGCAGGAGCGGCAGCTCGCCGCGCGCGACGCGTTGCTCGTACGGTTCAATGGCCTTTTCGTTCTGGGCAAACGCCGTCCACGCATCGCCGATCGCCGAGACGCCCAGACCGATCAGGGGGTCCACGTGGCGCGAGGTATATCCCATGAAATTGCGATGCAGGCTCCCGGTGGTGACCGCCTGCCACAGGGAGTCGGTCTCGAGCGCGAAGTGATCCATGCCGATCTCGCGATAGCCGGCGCGCTCCAGCATCTCGCGGCCGCGTTCGTAGAGAACCCGCTTGGCCTCGCCCTGGGGCAGGTCAGCCTCGGTGAAGCGTCGCTGGCTCGGCTTGATCCAAGGCACGTGCGCGTAGGCATAGAAGGCGATGCGGTCGGGCCGCAAGCGCTCGACCGCACCCAGCGTCTGTTCGATCGATGCCAGCGTCTGCAGGGGAAGGCCGTAGATGAGATCGTAGTTGATGCTGGTGAAGCCGAGCTCGCGCGCGGCCTCGGTGAGCACCCGGACCTGCTCTTCGCTCTGCACGCGGTTGACGATCGCCTGCACGCGCGGATCGAAGTCCTGGATACCGAGGCTCAGGCGCCGGAACCCGAGCTTGCTCAGCGTGAGGAGCTGCTCGCGGTCGGTGACGCGCGGATCGGCTTCGACGGAAAACTCCGTAGCGCCCTGCGTCGTGCTGTTGGCGAGCAGGCCTTCCACCAGGAAGCGCAGCTCTTCCGGCGTGAGGAACGTTGGTGTGCCGCCTCCGAGATGTATTTCCGCCACCGGCAGGCGCTCGACCCCGAGCCGCTCGAGATACATGCGCCATTCGGCGAGAACGGTCTCCAGGTAAGGCAGGGCAATGGCCCGGTTGCGCGTGATGCGCACGTTGCAGCCGCAGTACGTGCACAGCGACCGGCAGAACGGAATGTGCACGTACACGGCGGCGCCGGGCGAGGTCGCGAGTTGCGCACGCAACGCGTCGATCCATTCGCCCTCCGTCGGCGTGCGCTCCCAGTACGGCACCGTCGGGTAGCTCGTATAGCGAGGACCCGGCACGTTGTATTTGCGAAGCAGTTCTGCGCCCGGCGCCGTCATGGAAATAGCTCGCGCTGCAGATCGACGAAGAGTCGCACGTGATTTTCGGGCGTCGCGGGCAGGACGCCGTGACCGAGTCCGCAGATCCAGCCGCGACGGCGGCTGGCGGGCAGGGCCAGCAGCGGATCGAAGAAACGCTCAAGGCTCCGGAGAAAATCGGCCTCGGGCAGCAGCAATGCGTGCGGATCGAAATTGCCCTGGATGGCCCAGCGATCCCCGAATTCGTTGAGCGCGTCCGCTATCGGCGTGCGCCAGTCGATGCCGATCCCGGCGATCGGCAGTGATTCGAGCAGGCGCCAGTGCCGCGCATCGGTGCCCTTGGAGTAATAGAGAACACGTGCATCGGGGCACAGGACCTGCAACTGTGCGAGCAGGTCCGCCAGCTGCGGCACCACCCAGCGGTTGAACGCGGCCGGAGCGAGCTCACCCGCGCAGGTGTCGAAGATTGCCACGCAATCCGCGCCCGCCCGCCATTGCAACGCCATGTTTTGCGCGAGCAGGGGAATCAGCTTCGCGCAGAAGCCCGCGTAGCGCCCATCGGGCAGGCCCGCATGCGCGACGCCGAGGTCGGCCTGGTGCGAGCCCGCGGTGGCATAGAAGAAGAGTGTCAGCGGTCCGCCCACGAAGCCCAGCAGGCCCTTGGATGGCGGGAGCTGCTCGCGGATACGGCGCAACGCCTGCGCCTGGAAGTCGAGCTGCTCGATGCTGCGCTCGTTACCGTTGAGACGCTTGAGGTCCTCGAGCTCACGCACCTGCCAGCCGAAGGTGGGTCCGGGCTCGTAGGACAACGGCATGCCGAGCGCCTCGAGCGGGAAGAGCAAATCCGAGAAAAGGATGGCGGCGTCGAAGTCGAACGCATCCATCGGACCCAGCGTAATCCGGGTCGCGAGCTCGGCCTGCTTGCACAGGTCGATGAACGAATGCTCGGCGCGCAGGTTGCGGTAGTGACTGTGATAGCGCCCAGCCTGGCGCATGAACCAGACCGGAGGTCGCTGCTCGTTGGTGCGGGCCAGCGCGCTGCTGAAAAGATTGCTCATGGCTCGGCGTCCCGCACCGCTTCGACATCAAGTTGGTAGCCCACGCCTCGTATGCTGCGGATGACGCGCGGCTCGCTGGGGTCAACCTCGATCATGCGCCTCAGCCGCACGATGAAGTTGTCCACCGTGCGCGGTGTCGGGAACTCGTCCGGCGCCCAGGCGCGATCGAGAATCTCATCGCGCGCCAGCACGGCGCCCTGTTTCTCGAGCAGCAGCGTGAGTACGGCGCATTCCTTGTGTGTAAGCGTCCGCGGCTCACCGTCGATCTGTACTTCCATGCGCTTCAGGTCGATGCGCGCGCGACCCACCTGCAGCGGATGCTCAAAGCGCGTTTCGCCCTGGGAAAGGATCGCCGCGCGCCGCAGAGCGTTCTGGATGCGCAACAGCAGTTCCTTGAAGTGAAACGGCTTCACCACGTAGTCCTCCGCGCCGAGCTCGAGACCGCGCACGCGGTCCTCGGGCGTGCCGAAGGCCGTCACGAATACGATCGCGGTCTGCGGATGCCGCCGCCGAAGTCCCGCCGCGAGGTCGAAGCCGGAGCCATCGGGCAACCCGACGTCGAGCAGTGCGAGGTCCCAGCGGCCGGCCGAATCCGCCGCGAGGCCCTCCGCCAGGGACTTGGCCCATTTCACCTGGTAACCCTCCGCCGTCAGCCGCTCGGTGAGCGTGCGTCCGACATTGGGCTCGTCCTCCACCACCAGGATGCGGGCCGGTGCGCTCATGGCGTCTCCTCGGCACGCCGAAAGTGCAACCGTGTCTCGAACCCCGCGCCCGCGCGCGAGGCAAACTCGGCGCGGCCCCCCATGCGCTGCATGAGCATGCGGATGAGATAGAGCCCGACGCCCGCGCCCTGCGAACGCTGGCCGCGATAGAAAAGCGACCCGAGCCGGTCGGCGTCGCCACCGAATCCCTGGCCGGCATCCGTAAAGCACACCACGAGCTCCGCACCGTCTTCGCGCGCCGCAATCTGCGCGCGCGCAGGCGTGGATTGGGAATGCCGCACGGTGTTCTCGATCAGGTTGCGGAAGATGATTTCGAGCGCGCTGCGATCAGCCAGGACTAACGCCCTGTCCTCACTGGGCGAGGGCTGCAGGTCGATCTGCACGACACGTGCGGCGCCCTTCGACTGTATCTGGCGTTGCAGCCACGCATGGATCGGCAGTGGTTGCAGGTCGAGCTCGCCGCCGCCTTCGATTCGCGCCAGCTCGAGCGTCTTCTCCACCTGGCCCTCGAGACGGCTGGTGTCTTCGAGCAGGCGTTCGACCAGCGGGCTGGTGCTGCCGGCATCGGCCAGCGATTCGGCCTGCAGGCGGATGCTGGTGAGCGGGGTGCGCAACTCGTGCGTCACCGACGCGAAGAATGCGCGCAAGGAATTGGTGCGCCGCTGGTCCCGCAGGTAGAGCCACACTAGTGCGATCGACAGGCCCGCGAGCAGAACAAGGAGCGTTCCGCCCTCCCAGGCCAGCATGCGCTGCGTGGCCTCCCACTCGGCGTCGGCTGCGGAGCTGTCGAGTCCCGCGACCCGCTCGAGCTCGACGATGCGCTGTGACTGCTCGCGCACCACCCATCCCCACCAGGCCATGAGCGCGATGAGAAGCAGCACCCAGAGCATCGCGATCGAGGCGAGCCAGCGCAGGTGTCGCTGAGCGGTCGCGAGGTGAGAGTCCGACTTCATCGGCTCTGCCCGGCGGCGAGAGCGCCGTCGAAGGCTGTGAGGAACTGTTCCAGGTCGGCATCGGTGTGAGCGGTGGACAGAAACCCGACTTCGAACCCGCTCGGCGCCAGGTACACGCCGCGCTCGAGCAGTGCGTGGAACAACCGCGCAAAACGCGCACGGTGCCCAGCCGGAATCGCGGCCACCGCCCGTATCGGCCCGGTGCGCTTCGCATCATCGTCGAGGACGATCCAGAAAAGCGATCCGACCGCCTGCACGCGCACCGAACCGTCGCCACGGCTCGCGGCGAGCTTTTCGATGGCTGCGCCGGTTTCAGCGGTGCGCTTTTCGAGAGCGGCGTAGGGCGGATGCGACTCCAGTTTGCGCAGGGTGGTGAGACCCGCGGCCACGGCCACGGGATTGGCGCTCAGTGTGCCCGCCTGATACACAGGGCCGACGGGTGCCACGAGCTCCATCAGGTCGCGCCGCCCGCCGTAGGCTCCGACCGGGAAACCGCCGCCGATCACCTTGCCGTACGTGACCAGGTCGGGCTCGACGCGGAGGCGCTCCGCCATCCCGCCGAGCGCTACGCGAAACCCCGAGATCACTTCATCGAAGATGACGAGAGCGCCGTGCTTGCGCGCGAGGTCCACGAGCGAGGTCACGAAGTCATCCCGCTGCGGCAGCAAGCCGTAATTCGCAGGCAGCGGCTCGATGATCACGGCCGCGATCTGCGGGCCGTGAGCGTCGAAGACCTGACGAACCGCCGCCTCGTCATCCAGAGGTGCGACCAGCGTGTCGGCCGCGAGATGCTCGGTAACGCCCGCGCTATCGGGTTTCACCATTTCGGCGAGGCCGGAGCCGGCCCGCACCAGCATCGAGTCCGCGTGCCCGTGATAGCAGCCGTCGAACTTGAGGATCCGCGCGCGTCCCGTGGCCGCACGCGCCACGCGCAACGCCGACATCACTGCCTCAGTGCCGGAGTTGACGAAGCGCAGTTGCTCGACACCGCGCACGCGTGAGGTGATCCATTCGGCGAGCTCGAGGGAGCCTGACTCCGCAGCTCCGTATGACCAGCCGCGACCCAGCGCGCTGTCGACCGCGGCACGCACATCGGGATCCTGGTGACCGAAGATCAGCGGGCCGAACGACATGCAGAAGTCGACGAACGAGTTGCCGTCGACATCGGTCATGCGGCTGCCGCGAGCTTCGCGGATGAAGCGCGGCACGCCGCCGACTCCGCGGAACGCGCGCACGGGGGAATGCACACCGCCCGGCGTGACACGACGCGCGCGCTCGAACAGCGCTTCCGAAGTGGCGGTCCTCATGCGTCCTTGAGCCAGCGCGCCGCGGAGCGTGCACCGTAGGTGATGATCATCGAGGCGCCAGCACGCACGAACGCCGTCCAGCACTCGACATGTGCTTCGGGCCCTGCCATGAGTTGCTGTGCGGCGAGGGCTTCGACGGCCGCGAACTCGCCACTTACCTCGTAGACGGCCCACGGGCGGGGAATCTCGGCCGAGAGCTCCTTGAGAATGTCGAGGTAGGGGAGCCCCGGCTTCACCATGAGAATGTCGGCGCCCTCTTCGGCGTCACGTAGCGAGCTCAGGCGCGCATCGCCCGGCACGCGTGGGATCGATCTGGTAGGTCGAACGATCCTTCATGCCGGCGCGCGGTGCCGAGTCCGCCGCTTCGCGAAACGGGCCGTAGAAGCGCGAATGGAATTTCGCGGAGTAGCTCATGATGAGCGTGCGCTCGCAACCGCCGTTGTCGAGTTGGTGGCGGATGGCGGCGACGCGGCCGTCCATCATGTCGCTGGGAGCAACGCAGTTGGCGCCCGCCTGTGCGTAACGCAGCGACGCGCGTGCGAGCTCGGCCACGGTCGCGTTGTTGACGACGTGATCCTGCTCGCGGGTCAGCACGCCGCAGTGGCCATGCGCGGTGAACGAGCACAGGCACACATCGACGGAGATCCACAGGTCCTGGCCGAACCGGCTGCGCAGCGCCTCGATCTGCCGGCCGGTGAATTCGAAACTGAAATCCTTGTCGCGCTTCTCACCCGGCACGCCGAACAGCAACACCTTGTTGGCGCCGTGCTCGAGATCCTCTTCGATCTGCTTGAGGAGGCTGTCGGGCGTCTCGGTATACACGCCGGGGAGACCCGGCACGGGTTCGCGCGCGCGCAGCCCTTCGACCACGAAGTGCGGCTGGATGAGTTGCGAGGCCGACACGCGCGCCTCGCGCGTGAGCTCGCGAATGAAGCGGTCCTGGCGCAGCCTGCGCAGCGTCAGCCCGTAGTGTGTGGGTCGATCTTGAGCCATCGTCGCCACTCATGAACAGCTGGAAACACCGTCAGGCGGTGCACGCCGGCGGCGCGGATTGCGTCCGCCGTCTTGCCGGGCCCGCACGCATGATGGACTGTGGGTGGTAACTGTGACCAGAGCTCCCGAAACTGGCTGCCGCTCGCCCAATAGGCGTGCGTCACCGAGTGCGGATCGGGGATTGCCTGGCTCGCCACATCGGGCAGGCGATAGGTGCCGATGACTTCGCCGGCGGGCCAGTAGTCCGCGGAACCGGTGTGCGAAAGGACCTGCCATCCGTTGAGCGGTGGCAGACCCAGAACCGGCTCCGCGAGTGTGGAAGCGATCCAGTCATACCCCAGGCCTTCGGCACAGCCTTCGACCCACACGCCTCGCTCCGCTAGCCGGTACCAGCTCGCCGTGCCCGAGGTCCAGACGCGCCGCTCATCGAGGTCCGACTCGATGCCGGGCGGCATGGCCCGGCTGTGGGCGACGAAGACCGGCGGCAACGAGCTGCGGCGAAGGGCGGCGTGCACTTCAGCGGATACCTCTCCGGGCGGCACGTCGCTGGATTCACGCGCGTGAAAGCCATCCCACGGTGCCACACGACCCGCGGGCGCTGGCGGCATCGCCAGCCAGTCCAAGCGATCGAGACGTTCGCCGTCGGAACCCACTCCCTTGATATAGAGAAGCGGCCCACAGCTCGGATGCTCCACGCAGGTCGCACCGAACTGCTGATGACAGCCACCGCCGCTCGTTGCGAGCACGCGCCGCTCCTCGCCCACGAGTTGGGCGGTGGCGGCATCGTCGAGCGAGGCGAGGAGGGCGCGCACCGTTTCATCATCGCTGCGGCACTCGACCGCCAGTGCGCCCTGGCCGGGAGCCGATGGACAGTCGGTGATCGGCAGAACCATCCAAAGAGTCTCACGGAGCAGGCGGTTCAGTTTTTCACGCCCGCCGTCGGTGCGAGTGTCGCGCCACAACCGCACCAGTCCAGCCAGCGCGAGCACGACGCCGTCGAGCTTGCGGGGATGGTCATCAGATTCGTGCAGGCGTCCGAGCCGTGTGTCGACGTTACCGCGAATCTCGACGCACTCGATGCGGCCGCGCGCGCCGCCGGGCAACGCACGCTCGAGAAAGTGCGGCACATTTTCCACGCGACGCGGTGCGGAGGTGCCGATTCGCAAGCGCTCGCCGCGTCCGAGACGCGTGCGTGCGCCGCGGTGAAAGACGATCACATCACGCGGATTCTCACGCGGCGGAACTGCACCGAGCGCGATGCCGGCGGGGCGCTCGAGGCTCAGGTCCTTGAGGGAATGAACGGTGATGTCGACCGCGCCACTGAGCAGCGCCTGGTCGATTTCCGCGGTGAAGAATTCCTTGCCCTCGAGCTCGCGCAGCGGCACGTCGGTGATGCGATCACCGCGTGTTTCGATCGGCACCAGCTCGACTGCCTGTCCCGGTGAGGCGCTCTGTAACCGCTCGGCAACCCACAGGCTCTGCGCCCAGGCCAGAGTCGAGCGCCGGGTTCCCAGACGGAGGGGCTTTGCCATGCTCAGGCAATGTTGGCGAAGAGAGAGAGATCTTCCCAGCCGTGCGCGAGGCTGATGGGTCCGCCAAGCGCTCTCAGCCGGGCCCGCTCGCGGCATTCGCGGTTGGCGCGCTGGAACTGCAGTTGTCGATGGTCCTGGTTCACCGCCTGCAGCGCAAAGAGGTCCGCCAGGGTGGCGAGAGTAGAAATGGACTGCCACTGAGTTCCCGCTGCGGACAGGATGCCCAGGTGGAGCACGCGACCGTGCGGCCCGGAACGCTCGCTCCAGGCGCGAACGCGCAATGCATCGAATTCCGATGCGGCGGGTATACAGAGGATCACGTTGTGCGCGCTCCGCCACAGCGCCAACTCAGCGTCCGGATAGGGCTCGATGACTTCGATTGTCGACGCCGACGTCAGGCTCGAACGCACGTCATTGAGGAGGCTCTGGGCGTGCGCCACCGTGCGGTTGGAAATGTACAGGGGCCGTCCTGGCAGATAGGGCAGCACGGCGCGAGCCATCTGTCCTGCACCGATGAGCAGTGTGGGCGCGTCGGCATCGCTACCAAGCAGAGTGCGCACCAGGCTGCCGTAGGTCGCCGCGCCGAGGCCGGAGAGGTGACGCGAGCGAATATGCTTCACATCTTCGAACAGGCGTTGCATCAGCGGTTCGAGCGTGATGACGGCTTCGGCACGCGTGCCGCGGAAGGATTGCCAGGATTCCTTCAATTGTCCGAACACGTCCGACTCGCCCGCGATCGCGCTCTCGAGACCACAGGCGGTTCGCAGGAGAAACTCGTACGCCTCTACGCCAACGTAGCGCTCGGCGCCGATAGCGGAGGCAAGGCGATGCTGAGACGAAGCCGCAGGGGACATGGAAATCCACAGCCGGCGCAGGCAGGTTTCAACGGCAAACGCCGACGGGAACAGCACGTCGGGCGTGATGGTGACGCCTCCCTCCCGTGCCAATTTCCGCGCGTGAACGACGGTTAGACGTTCGAGCGACATGGCGAAGCGGGATGCTACGGAAACCCGACTTTGGCAGTGTCACGTGTCTGTCAGTCGGGTGATCGACTCCACGTTTGGTTGCATTAAGTTGCACGGCCGAGTGTCTGACGCGAGAATCCCGCCCCGCAAATGTCGCTGTTAGCCGACGGAGAGGTGGCAGAGCGGTTGAATGCACCGGTCTTGAAAACCGGCAACCCCGCAAGGGGTTCGGGAGTTCGAATCTCCCCCTCTCCGCCAGTGAAAGAGAGCGACAAGCCCGAGCCGCCGGTGCACACATTGAACCGCTCCGGTGTCGCAGTCGGCCGCGCGTTGATCGCAGTGATCGAGAACTGTCAGCAGCTGGACGGAACGATCGCACCGCAACCGTTGCCCATCTTATCGACGTAACCTGACCCTCACGGGCTCTCCGGTGTGCTCCCCTGTTCGCGAGGTTGCGCCGAGCAGGCTTGGGAAGCTTTCGTGCCTAGCCGCACGACCACGGAGGGATCGCCATGAGTTACCTACGCTGGTTTCGCCTTCTACTGGCGGCGTTGGCCCTGCAGCTGAGCAGCGTGGCGCCCCTGTGGGCCCAAGATGAGGTGTCGTTCACCAGACGAGATTTCGGGGTGGGAGGGGTCTCGCCCCGTTCAGTTGCCGTAGGCGACTTCAATGGCGATAGTCACCAGGATCTCGTCACCGCCAATGCCTTTGGCGGTCGCCTTGTGGCTATCTTGCTGGGCCAGGGCGATGGCACCTTCGAACCCGCGCAAGACTTTGGGGTTCGACTGGCTCCACCAATCATCGTAGGCGACTTCAATGGCGATGGCCGCCAGGACCTGGTCGGCACTAGCGTCTCCTTCATATCCGTGTCCATCTCGCTGGGCAACGGCGATGGCACCTTTGAGCCCGCTCAGGACTTTGGGGTGTGTCCTCCTGCTGCAGTATCAATCGCCGTAGGCGACTTCAATGGCGATAGTCAGCAGGATCTTGCCACCGCCAGTGGCGGAGGTTCGATAACCGTGTCCATCTTGCTGGGCAACGGCGATGGCACCTTCGACCCAGCGCGCGCCTTGCGGGTGGTCAATGCTGGTTCCGTCACCGTAGGCGACTTCAATGGCGATGGCCAGCAGGATCTGGCCACCACCAATCCCTTTGCCCAGGCCGTGTCCATCTTCCTGGGCCAGGGCGATGGCACCTTCGAACGCTGCTCAAGACTTTGGGGTGGGAGTCGCTCCTGGATCAATCACCGTGGGCGACTTCAATGGCGATGGTCAGCCAGGACCTGGCCACCGCCAATGGGATGTTTGTCTCAACTATTTTCACCGTATCCATCCTGCTGGGTCAGGGCGATGGCACCTTCCGAGCCCGCTCAAGACTTTCGGGTGGGAGTGGATCCTGCATCCATCACCGTAGGCGACTTCAATGGCGATGGTCAGCAGGATCTGGTCACCGCCAATGTGCATGGCGGCCTCAATACTGGCAGCGTGTCGATCCTGCTGGGCCAGGGCGATGGCACCTTCGAACCCTCGCAAGACTTTGCGGTGGGACCGGGTCCTCGATCAGTCACGGTGGGCGAGTTTAATGGCGATGGTCAACAAGATGTCGCCACAGCCAATTCCGATGACACCACCGTGTCCATCCTGATCAACCTCACGGCTGCTGAGATAACGACTTATCGCCTCACCCGCATCGGCGACGTTTTCTTCAATCCCGACCTCCAGGACATCAATGAGAACGGTGAAATGGTTGGCGCGGTTCCGTCAGAAACGGAGCCGTCGCGCGCAATTCTGCTGCGTGACGGCATGGTGACTGAACTGGGCGATCTCGCGGGAGGTGCAGCACAGTCGGCTGTCGCCTCGGCCATTAACGACCTCACTCAGATCACGGGTAGCAACAAGATTCAGGACGTGTCAGGAAACCTGGTTGATCGCGGGTTCCTGTGGGAGGGTGGGCAAATCAGGGACCTCGGCATTCCCGGCGCTATCCCTCGCGACATCAACAACCGGGGACAGATCGTCGGGACCACGGTAGGGGCTGACAATTTCGTTCGGCCATTTCTCTGGCAGGCAGGGCAGACGAGGTTGCTCGAGACACTCGAGCCGGTGCCGTGCCCGCCGGGCTCGGTGTTCAGGGTGGGTGCCTTGCAGATCAACAACGATGGCGTCGCCGTGGGATTCAGCGCGTCCCCCGACGGACCACGCGCGGTGATCTGGCAGAACGGCGCGCAGAACGGCGAGATCATGGCGTTGGAACCGCCGATCCCTCTGGCAGCCGGCCAGGCCCGCGACGTGAGTGATCAAGGCGACGTGATCGGTGTCTACAGCGACGGTTCCGGCGATGTGGGAAAAACCAAGTCTTTCCTGTGGCAAGCGTTTGCGTTTGGGGAAGTGACTGAGCTCCTCCCGCTCGAACGCGCCGGAGCGAACGCTGATGCGCTCGTCGGTAGCATCAACTACCAGGGTCAGATCGTCGGCGACACGCGCACCGTGATTTTGCCCCAGCCTAATGGAACCATCGCGACGCTGTGGCAGGACGGCGAGGTCCTCGAGCTGAACGAGTTGATCAGTGACGACGATCCGCTCAAGGGCCAGGTGAACCTCTTCAGCGCTATGGAGATCAACGGTGCAGGCGTGATACTCGCGCGCGGGTTAGAAGGAGGACTTGCATTTACTTATGTTCTGACGCCGACTGGTATTCCCGCCTCGTCCCTAGCAACTCCGCCGCCATCAGCTTCGTCGCCGCCATCAGCTTCGTCACCGCCGCCCAGTGACAGCGGGGGTGGCGCGGTCGATCGGGTTTCGCTGCTGCTCCTGGTTTTCTTGTTCTCGGTCGGAGCTTCCGTGCGACGACGGCAGCGAGCGCTTACCCCTAGACCGTTCAACTGAAGAGCTGCGTTTCCGGCGCCCGGCGTGCAAGCCGGGCGTCGAACTCAGCCGCGCGTTGATCGCAGCGATGGAGAACTATCAGCGCGTGGACGGAACGATCGCACCGCAACCGTTGCCCATCTTATCGACGTAACCTGACCCTCACGGGCTCTCCGGTGTGCTCCCCTGTTCGCGAGGTTGCGCCGAGCAGGCTTGGGAAGCTTTCGTGCCTAGCGGCACGTCCACGGAGGGATCGCCATGAGTTACCTACCCTCGGTTCGTCTTCTACTCGCGACGTTGGTCCTGCAGCTGAGCAGCGTGGCGCCCCTGTGGGCCCAAGGCGAGCTGTCGTTCACCAGACAAGATTTCGGGGTGGGAGGAAGCGAGGGCGAAATTATTCGGCCGCCTGGCGAAGCCGCACCCGGTCCCACGGCAGTCACCGTAGGCGACTTCGATGGCGATGGTCAGCAGGATCTGGCCACCGCTACTAGTTTCGGCACCGTGTCCATTTTGCTGGGGAACGGCGATGGCACCTTCGAACCCGCTCAAGAGTTTGTGGTGGGAGTGGAAGCTGTATCAATCACCGTAGGCGACTTCAATGGCGATAGACAGCAGGATCTGGCCACCGCCAATTTCTGTTGCGGGGTGGGCATCCTGCTGGGCCAAGGCGATGGCACGTTCCAATCCGCCGAAGGTGTGGACGTACCGGGGGGGATCCCTCAGTCAATCGCCGTCGGCGATTTTAATGGTGATGGTCGTCAGGATCTGGTCACAGCGAATTTTACCGAAGACGACCCCGGCACGGTATCCATCTTCCTAGGCCAGGGAGACGGTACCTTCCAGCCCGCCCAAGATATTGTCTTTGCATTTCAGTCTCCTAATTCAGTCGTCGTGGGCGACTTCAATGGCGATCGCCGCCAGGATGTTGTTGTTGACACTGTGGCTATCTTGCTGGGGTCGGGGCGATGGAACCTTCCAGCCCGCTCAAGATATTCCAGGAGGGGGTTTTGCAGTTTCAGTCACCGTGGGCGATTTCAATAGCGATGGTCGCCAGGATCTGGCCACCACCGGGTCCGTCTTGCTGGGGAACGGCGATGGCACCTTCCAGGACAGACAAGATTTTGCGGCGGGTCCGGTTCCTAATTCAGTCACCGTGGGCGACTTCAATGGCGATGGCCAGCAGGATCTGGCCACGGCCAATAGATTTGACACCGGCGGTTTGACATCCAGCCTGCGGGGCAGCGTGTCCATCCTGTTGGGCAACGGCGATGGCACCTTCGAACCCCATCAAGACTTTGAGACGGGCCCGGGTCCTCTATCAATCACCGTGGGCGATTTCAATGGCGATGGCCGGCAAGATGTCGCCACCGATGGCGGTGGCGGTGCCGACAGCGTGGCTATCCTGATCAACATCGCGTCTGTTGAGATAACAACTTATCGCCTCACCCGCATCGGCGACGAGGTCACCTGCGCGCCGGGGTATCTTCGTGCTTTCCCACCATCACGGACATGGATGATGGCGCTGCAATGGTTGGCACGACGAAATCCCTCGGAGGGGAGCCGCCGCACGCAATTCTGGTGCGCGGCGGCGTGGTGCTCGAACTGGGAGATATCATGGGCGTTGCAACACCGAACGCGGGCGCCACGGCCATTAACGACCTCACTCAGATCACGGGTACGAACCAGATCCAGGACGCCTCAGGAAACCTGGTTCGTCGCGGGTTCCTTTTTGTCTTCGGGCGTGTCTTCGATCTCGGCGTGGACGGCGACGTGACCCCTCTCGATATCAACACCCGGCCACTGGTCGAAGGCCGGTCAGAACCACAGATCGTCGGACAGGTGGTAGCCGGCAACGTCGGCATGCCATTTCTCTGGGAGGCAGGGAGAACGACGATACTTCCAACGCTGGTGTGCGAGGGGAATCCCGGGGGCATTGCCCGAGCAATCAACAATAACGGGGTCATCGTGGGAAGCAGCAACTCCACCGTCGGAAGGCGCGCGGTCATCTGGCAGGCTGGCGAGTTCGGGATCACGCCGTTGGAACCGCCGTTCCCTCTGCAGGTTGGCGAGGCCATCGACATAAACAATCGCGGCGAGGTGATCGGGTTCTACGGCGGCTCACTAACGGGTACGGCCCTCCTTTGGCAAGTGCCCGACATCGCGCAGCAGCCTTACGAAGTGACTGTGCTCCCGCCGCTCGATCATCCCGCGGCGATTGGAGCGATCCCCGCGAGCATCAATGATCAGGGGCAGATCGTCGGCCAGACGCATTTCGGTTCGAGTCAAAGCCTGGCGACGCTGTGGCAGGACGGCGGCGCGGCCCTCGATCTGAATGAGTTGGTCAGTGACGACGATCCGGCCAAGGCGTTCGTGACGCTCACCAGCGCTGTCGTGATCAACGACTACGGCCTGATCGTCGTTCGGGGCGAAGACTCGCGCGTGCCGGTAGAGCAGGAAGGGCGTGAGGCTCACTACCTTCTGACGCCGACTGGTATTCCCGCCTCGTCCTCAGCAGTTCCGCAGACATCAGCATCGTCGCCGCCGGCCAGTGACAACAACGGGGGTGGCGCGGTCGATCGGTTATCGCTGTTGCTCCTGGTTTTCTTATTTTCAGTCGGAGCGTGCGTGCGACGACGGCAGCGTGCGCTTTTCGTTAGACCGTTCAACTGAAGAGCTGCGTTTCCGGCGCCCGGCGTGCAAGCCGGGCGTCGCCCCGCTCTCCGGTAACAGTTCTCCGCGCTGCCGCTCGTTACGGATGCGGCGTTTGCACGTTCACCAGCTTCGGCTTGCGCACTGCGGGGCGGCGAATTTCTTGCTTCAGCGTGGGCCGCGGTTTGCGCTGAGGCAGATCGAGGGTCACCAGGCGCCCGCTATAGATCGACTCACGCAACGCCTGGATGATCGCGACATCGGCCAATCCTTCCTCACCTGAGGGCTCGACGCTCCGATTCCGCAGCACGCAGTCCGAAAAGTACAGCAGCTCAGGAGCAAACTGATCGCGCTTCGCGAATTTCCTGCGCTGCTTGCGCCCGCCGATGTTGAGCTCAAAGGCGAGTCCCTCTGCATATTCAAAGGCGGGATCCATCCGCAGGCTTCCCCTGGTACCCACGATCTCGTAGGCGGACCGATCGGCCGCGCCGAAGCTGCAGGTGAGACTGGCGACGCGATCGCCCGGAAATTTCAGCACGGCGGTGACCGTTTCCGGTACCTCGCTGAATCGCGGATCGCCGCTGTTGGTAGCCGTCGCCCACACCTGAAGCGGTTCGGCGGCGAAGGCAGAGCGCGCGGCATTGATGCAATAGATGCCGATGTCGTAGAGAGGACCACCGCCGAGCTCGCGATCCAGGCGGATATTGCCCGCCTTCACCTGCATCGAGAACTGCGAGTCGAAGTAGCGCACGTCCCCGAGCTTGCGCGTGCGCACGATTCGGGCGGCTTCGAGATTGGCCCGCTCGAAGTGTAGACGATACGCGATCATCAACTTGACGCCGGCGCGGTCGGTCGCCTCGATCATCTGCTGACACTCACGCGTGGTAACGGCCATGGGCTTCTCGCACAACACGTGCAAGCCAGCGCGCGCGGCGCGCACGGTGTATTCGGCATGCATGCTGTTGGGTAGCGCGATATACACCGCGTCGATCTCGCCACTCGAGAAGAGCTCGTCCACATCTTCATAGCCGCACAGGCGCGAAACGCGATAGCGACGGCCGAGCGTCCGGAGCTTGCGGTTGTCATCGGAGACGAGCGCCGCCAGCACGCTGTTGCGCCGCGCGTGTGCAAAGGCGGGCAGGACCGCAACCTGTGAAATGTAACCCTGACCGATGACGGCGTAGCGTACGGCGGCGTGCGTTCGCTGCTTGCTTCCATGCTTCATCGCCTGCTCCTTGCGAATATTGCGTGTGAATGACTGCAGAGTCGCGGGGCGTGGAGATCGCCTGGCTCTCGACGAGTTCTATCGCACGTCGCAGGCGTTGTCAGTCGGTCTGGCCCTCATCCCCCGTGTAGGCGCACGCCGCCCTCGCGTTTTCTGACTACGTAAATGGAAGCACCACGGCAAAAAGGTAATAATTACAATGAATTCCCGTCCTATCTCGCGCGGCATCGCGCCGCGAGAAATGATGTAGACGTCGGACAACAACCAAGAACCTCCAGGCGGGGACAAACATGAGCAGTGACGAACTGGATGTGACGGCCATTCGCCGTATCAAGAGAGAAATCCTCGAAGCCACAGGTGATGAAGCGCCGCCGCGCGACCCTGTCGGCGGTTTCGAGAGCGCAGAGCTCGTCTATCGAGCCGTGGTGCCGTTGCGAGACTTGCTGGCGCCGGAAACGCAGCAACAACTCGCCGTGTGCTTTGAGTGGGCCCGTGAAGGCATCGTGCGGCAAACTGCCGGCGAGGTTTCGGGCGAGCTCGCGGCGCTGCATGCCGCGTACGCGTATGCGCGCGACGCCATGCTCGAAGCGGTCAAGAGGAATGGCGTCTCGCGCTAGTCCTTTTTCGCCGCGGCGAGGCGCAAGCTGACAAAAGGCCTCGCGACACCAGGCAGTGGCGTCGCGAGGCCGACGCGTCTTACTTCAGGACGCCCTTCGCCTTCGCGGTATGCGTCGCGATCGCATCCATGAGGGCGGGGTTGAGGCAGTCGTAGGGCTCGAGCTTGAGTTCCTTCAGCCGTGCCCGTACCGCCCCCATCTGCTCGGGCTTGGTTCCCGATTCGATGATGGAGGACACGAACGCTGCGAACTCGGGTGCCGCCCACCCTTTGTCCTTGGAAAGCTCCACGTGCACGAAGTCGAAGCCGTAGAACGGGTGATTCTTGTTCTCGATGCGCCCGTACATGTGGACGCCGCAGCCGGTGCAGGCATAGCGCTGAATGGCTGCCGCGGGGTCGGCGATCTTGAGCTTCTGGTTGTTGCTCGTCACGCTGAGCTTGTCGCGACCGCAGACGGCGACCACAGAGAACGTTGCGCCTTCCGGCTTCCAGCACTTGGTGCAACCGCAGGCATGATTGAAGGCGACATTGCTCTTGATGCCGACTGTCACCGGGTTCGACGAACACTTGCAAGTGAGCGTGCCGCCTTCGAAGTCCTTGCTTCCCGGCTGCACGCCGTTGTCCACGGATGGATGGATTGAGATCGCCATGGCCGTTCCCCTTACTGTGATTGAGACGTTGCTCAGAATTTCACGACGCTGCGGATCGATTCGCCAGCGTGCATGAGGTCGAATGCGCGATTGATTTCACCGAGCGGCATGGTGTGGGTGATCAGATCGTCGATGTTGATCTTCCCGTCCATGTACCAGTCGACGATCTTCGGCACGTCCGTGCGGCCGCGCGCACCGCCGAACGCCGTACCTTTCCAGACGCGTCCCGTGACCAGCTGGAAGGGGCGGGTCTTGATCTCCTGGCCGGCTCCCGCCACGCCGATGATTACCGAGACGCCCCAGCCGCGATGGCAGCATTCCAGCGCCTGTCGCATGAGCTCGACGTTGCCGACGCACTCGAAGCTGTAGTCGGCGCCGCCGTCGGTGAGACTGACCAGGTGCTGGACCAGGTCGCCGCCGACCTCCTTCGGGTTGACAAAGTGCGTCAGTCCGAACTTTTCCGCGAGCACCTTGCGCTTCGGGTTGAGATCGACACCGATGATCTTGTTGGCGCCGGCTAGACGGGCGCCCTGGATAACGTTGAGGCCGATGCCGCCCAGCCCGAACACCACCACGTTCGCGCCGGCCTCGACCTTCGCGGTATTGATGACCGCCCCGATGCCGGTGGTCACGCCGCAGCCGATGTAGCAGATCTTTTCGAACGGCGCGTCCTCACGAACCTTCGCCACCGCGATCTCGGGCAGCACCGTGAAATTCGAGAACGTCGAGCAGCCCATGTAGTGATGGACCTTTTCGCCGCCGATCGAAAAGCGGCTGGTGCCGTCGGGCATCACGCCCTTGCCCTGCGTGGCGCGAATCGCGGTGCACAGGTTGGTCTTGCGCGACAGGCACGATTTGCACTGCCGACATTCGGGCGTGTAGAGCGGAATGACGTGATCACCCTTCTTCAGCGACGTCACGCCGGGTCCGACGTCCACCACGATGCCCGCGCCCTCGTGGCCGAAGATAACCGGGAAGAGACCTTCCGGATCGGCGCCCGAGCGCGTGAACTCGTCCGTATGGCAGATGCCCGTCGCCTTGATTTCGACCAGCACTTCCCCGGCCTTCGGGCCGTCAAGATCCAGCGTCACCACTTCGAGCGGCTTGCCGGCGGCATATCCGATAGCGGCTTTGGTTTTCATGGAGTCTCCGTGGAGGTTTTGGCCGCCAGCCCGATGAGGTTGCCCTTGTCATCGACCAGCGGGATTCGGTAGCTCTCGAGAATGGTGTTGATGTCTGCCTGATGGCTCGCGATCCAGGCGTCGAGCTTGTCCTTCCATTCCTTCTCGCCGAAGCGCACGCCCATCGAAATCTCGTAATCGAACTTGATGCCGGGATAGGGTTTGAACGGCACGGCGCGCCACTTCTCCTTGCCACTATTGCGCTCGACGAGATACCCGGCTACGGGCCCCCAGACGGCCGCGACATCTATCTTTTCCGCCTTGAGATCACGCTCGACGATGGTGGCGGGGTTCTCGTGAACGTCGCCGCTCTGCTGCGCATAGGAGACGGCCTGGTCGAGCATCTCATTTCGCAGCAGCCAATCGGCGGCGGGGGAACGCGCAAAGATTCCAATGCGCAACTTGTCGCGCTGCACCTGCGGCAGCTTCAAGAGGTCATCCGGAGTCTTGATCGCCGCAAGATCCGGTCGCTCGCGAAAGACGATTGCGTAGGTCGAACGCATGTAGGGCTGCGTTGTCGCCGTAAGTTCATAACCCTTCGGCACGCCCACGATCAGGTCGCACTTGTATTGCTGTGTCGTCGCATCGCGCTGGCGCAACGTGTTGCGTACGAAGCCCATGCGCTGCGGGAAGAACGTGTATTCGACGCGCTGTTGAAGATCCTGCGCCAGGCGCCCGGCTATGCGGTTCTCGTAGCCCTCGCCGCGCTCGTTCGAAAGCGGCAGGTTGTCGGGATCGGCGCATACCCGCAGCACGCCGCCGGCTTCCTCGGCCGACATGGCCGCGTGCAACTGCATCGCGCCAGTGGCGCCCACAACGAGAGCGAGAACGGTTGTTGCACGGATGCGCATAACGATGGACTTCGGATCACGCGAGCGGGCTTTGTGCGCTGGCGGCCGGCACCTACTGCGGCTCGATCGGGGTCAATTTGCCGGCCTTGATCTGACCGTCGGAGCGGCCCTTGAGATAGGCGTACAGCCCTTCCCAATTGTCAGTCACCATCTTCACACTGGCGAAGGGCGGCATGCCCTTCTCGGGGTTGCCGTTTATCAGCTGCTCGTGGAATTGCTCTTTGGTGATTGTCTTCAGTCTCTCGATCAGGGACGGTCCCACCAAGCCCTCCTGTGAGGCGCCGTGGCAGCGCTCGCACGCCATTGCCCGCCAAGTCTTCCAGCCCTGCAGAGTGGCGGGATCGACCTTCGTGCCATCCTGGACTTCGTAGAGCTTTCCCGAGGCGTTGGCCTTGGTCGTCGTCGCGGCCGTTGTGGCAGGTTTCGTGGCAGGGGTTGCTTTGGTGTCGGAGGCGAGTGCAACTGCGGTCCATAGGGCCGCGAGCGCCAGGACGCCAGCAAATCTCATCATCACGGGCTCCTAAACCGCGACATGCCGCCCCCTTTCGGGGACGGCATGTCGCTCACCATCATCAAAGACGTTCGTCAGCCTTCAGGAAGCGCGAAGACGAACAGACTGCCACCAAGAGTGGTGAACTTGGCGAGGTCCTTGTAACCGCCGACGGCGCCGAGGCCGTCAGTCGGTTCGGTCAGACCAGCAGCCATGCCGATGCCCGCCCAGCCACCGATGCCGGAGAGGATACCGACGTACTGCTTGCCTTCGAACTGATACGTGAACACGTTGCCGATGATTCCGGAGGGCGTCTTGAACTTCCACAGTTCCTTGCCGTCCTTCGTGCTCACTGCCTTTATGTACCCTTCCAGCGTGCCGTAGAACACGATGTCGCCGGCCGTAGTGAGCGCGCCCGACCACACCGAGAACTTCTCCGGCTTCGACCAGACGATCTTGCCGGTGGACGCATCCCAGGCGATGAAGTTACCCATGCCACCGTGGCTGCCGGGCGCCGGGAACATCGTCAGAGTCGCGCCGACGTAGGGCTGACCCGCCGTGTACTCGACCTGGAATGGCTCGTAGGTCATGCACACATGGTTGGTCGGCACCATCATCAGGCCGCTCTTGCGGTCATAGCTCGCGGGCTGCTGGTCCTTGGAGCCAAGCGCTGCCGGGCAGATGTCCTTCACATTGACATCGGGACCCGTCGTGCCGGGCGAGTACTTCTTGTCGACCACCGGGCGTCCGGACTTCATGTCGACATGCGAGGCCCAGTTGACTTTCGGGTCGTACTTCTCGGCGACGAGCAACTCACCGGTCGCACGGTTCAGCGTGTAGCCGAAGCCGTTGCGATCGAAGTGCACCACCGCCGGAACCTTCTTGCCCTTGATCGTGACGTCGATCAGTGGGGTCTCGTTGACACCGTCATAGTCCCACTCGTCGTGCGGCGTCATCTGGTAGGCCCACTTCGCGACCCCCGTATCGAGATCACGCGCGAAGATCGTCATCGACCACTTGTTGTCGCCGGGACGCTGCGCAGGATTCCACGTGCTCGGATTGCCCGTGCCGTAGTAGACCAGGTTCAGGGCCGGATCGTAGGAGTACCAACCCCAGGTCGTTCCGCCGCCGATCTTCCACTGGTCGCCTTGCCACGTCTTGAGCGAGGAGTCCTTGCCGACTGCCGCCAGCTTGCCGTCTTGCCAAGTCATCGTCTTGGCGGGATCGACGAGCATCTCGGCATCCGGTCCGGTGCTGTAAGCGGTCCAGAGCTTCTTGCCGGACTTGACGTCGTAGGCAATGACGCGGCCGCGCACGCCGAACTCGCCACCGGAAATGCCGGTGAGGACCTTGTCCTTGAACACGTGCGGTGCGTTGGTGTTGGTCTCACCGATCTTCGGATCGCCGTTCTTCGCGCTCCAGACGACCTTACCGGTGTTCGCATCGAGCGCCACCAGCGTCGTGTCCGCCTGTTGCAGGAAGATCTTGCCGTCGCCGTATGCGAGACCGCGATTGACGGTGTCGCAACACATCACCGGCACTACGTCCGCATCCTGCTTCGGCTCGTACTTCCATTTGAACGACTGGTCCTTCAGGTTCACCGCGAACACGTTGTTGGGGAACGGCGTGTGCACGTACATCGTGTCGCCGATCACCAGCGGTGAGCCTTCGTGGCCACGCAGCACGCCGGTGGACATGCTCCACGCGACCTGCAGCTTGTTCACATTGCCCGCATTGACCTGATTCAATTCGCTGTAACGGTGATTCGCATAGTCACCGGCCTGAGAAGCCCAGTTGGACGATTGTCCCATGGCCTTCTCGAGGTCGGTTTGAGCAGACACCGCGTTTGAGCAAGCTGCCGACGCGAGTACTGCCGTCATGAACAAGACCGAATAACTCTCGTACTTCATATATTCCCTCCAGCCTGTGGTTCTTTCGAACACGCGATTGCCTACTTTGTAGCGATTGTTGTTGTCCGAAGTTCTCGGGTAGGCCCTATTTAGTAGAGTGCAAGTTCGCAACCCATGGAGCGAACCCGCACCGGCGATCGCCGTCGCGTGTGGCCCCTCCATTCGAGTTGCGTATCATGACACTCCAGTACGCCGCGCCACAACATGAAGCTGGAGCGACCATGCCAAGCGGCGTTAGGATCAAAGGGAGTCGGACAGTGGGACGAGGCGAGGTTGTACATGGCAAGAATGCTGCACGTCGGATGGAGCACCACGCTGGTGGCGCTCGGGGTCATGGGACTGTGCCGGGCCGACACCCCTCAGGAGAGTGCGGCGGGGCACGACTACCCCACGCCGGCGCGGGTCGAGTACGTTCAGGAATGCATGCTGAAGAACGGCACGCAGATCGCCTATCTATATAAGTGCTCGTGCGCGATCGACCGGATTGCCAAGGAGGTCACCTACGACGACTTCGTCGAGTGGGGCACGTATGCACGCAATGCGTCGCTCGCTGGTGAGCGTGCCGGAGTGTTCCGCGACGCGGACGAGGCGCGGGAAAAAGCCAAGCAATATCGTGCCGTTGAAGCCGTAGCCTATAAAAGTTGTGGGCTTCCGCCCGCGCCGAAGTGAGCAGGGCAGGGCATGCCCAGAGGCGTGCGCCCCGATCAGCCGCCGTCGCTCGACGGCGTCGTGCCCAGGACGATTCCCCAGGGCGACTGCCCGACCGGTATCTTCTTAATGACGCTCAGGCTGCCCGTGTCGACAACGCTCACGTCATTGGATGGACCGTTGGCCGTATAGAGGCGGCGGCCGTCCGCTGACAACGCGATACCCCACGGGCGGGTGCCCACCGGGATCTCCTTCACGAGCTTCGATCCCGCGAGCTCGACGACAGCCACGGTCCCACCGCGGCCTGTGCTCATATACAGGCGACCCTTGGAAGGGTCGAGCACCACGGCCATGGGGCGGGCTTCTTTGCGCAACTCGAGCAGCCGCTCAACGGGCTGGCCGGCCGGAACGGCGATCCGGTAGAGCGAGGCGTCGAACTCGCCCGTGATGTAGGCCGTGCGGCTATCGGGCGTGAATGCAGCATCGCGCGGACGCTTGCCGACAGGCACCGAGCGCAGCACCTTGTAGGTGCGGGCATCGATCACCGAAACCGCGTTGTCGGATTCGTTCGTGACCAGCACCCACTGGCCATTCGGCGAAACGCTCACGCCCTCGGGCTCTTCACCGACCGGGATTTGCGCCTTGATGGCGCCGCTTTGCACGTCGAGGACGGTGGTCTGCCCGGTATCTTCGTTGGCGACGAAGAGGACCTTGCCGTCACCGCTCAAGTCGAACTGCTCCGGGTCGGAGCCCGCCTTCAGCAAGCGTGAGCAGCTTAAGTGAGCGAGTGTCGATCACCGCGACACCGTCCGCCTTCAGATCGCGTTCGAGCTTGGCGCACTCTTCATCCGGCGTGGTCGGCGGGCATTTCGCCAGGCCGCTCACGGCCACGTACAGGCGTGACGCATCGCGGCTGAGCTTGAGCCCGCGCGGGCGTTTCCCCACCGGCACTGTGGCGATCACGGTGGCCTTGTCGGTGTCGATGACAGTGACGGTGTGGCCGTCCTCGTTGGAGACGTAGGCGCGTGCGGCGTCTGTATCCGGCGGCAACGCGAATGAGCCGGCCAGCAGCACCGCGCTGAACGCGACGCGACGCTTGAATGGGGTCGTGTGAGGAATCGCGGAGTGTGAAGTTTTCATGTCGTCGTCATTGTCACTGCAATCATTTGTGCAAGTCACGCGCACCAGCATGGCTCTCGTGCTTTCGACTACATCCCACGCGGCGGTTCTCTATCCGTACCGCGCGCCCCGTTTTGTTCGTCAGTCGGACAATGCCTGCGCAGATCGGGTTCCTTCAGATCCGTGCTCGTGATTGGTACATGTGCAACAAGTGTGCAGAAAGGCGCCCGCGCGCGGATCGAGCTTCCCCGATCACCGCACACACGAGGGCTGGTAGTTCTGCGTGGTCATGGTGTTACACTCTGCCGCGCGAGAGGTGCCTCTGCCGTCTGCGGCGGGGCTCGGTGTGTCGTCACACAACAACTCCTTAGGTGGAGTAGTAAGAGGGGAGCTCAATATGAATGTTCGCAAGGGGCTCGTTGCATCTGCGAGCGTATTGGGACTGACACTGTCCCAGGGCGCCGGTGCATTCGGAATGATGGAAGTCGGCGAATGGAAGGTGGAGTTCAGTGGCAACGTCAATGCATTCGTCAGTGACGTGAAGTGCGATGCAGATGCGGGCGGCGGTCTGGTTCTGTCCGGCCTCGCATGCGGCTCGTTTACCGGAGCAGATTACGACGACAACAACATCCGCACGGGCCTGCTGCCGTCATGGCTGGGCTTCCACGCGGAGAGAACGGAAGGCAGCACCAAGTATGGCGTGACGCTCGGCTTTCAGCCCGGCGTTGACGGTGCGAACCAGAACGGCATCGCGGGCGGCCCGATCGACGGCGCTCTCGGTCTCAATGCGTCGAACTTCCGCCAGGTATTCCTCGAGTTCTCCGGTGGACTGGGGCGGCTTCAAGATCGGCCGCGACCTGGGCCTCTTCGGCTCGGACGCGATCCTGTCCGACATGACGCTGCTCGGCGTCGGTACCGTGTCCGACCTGACGCGCGGCGGTGGCAACACCTCGCTCGGCCGCATCGGCGTCGGCTACCTGTACGCGGACTGGAAGGCCCAGTTGCAATACTCCTCACCGAAGTTCGGGGGCCTCCAATTCAACGTGGCCCTCGTTGATCCGTGGGGCCTGGCAAACCTGTCAGGCGTCAGCCTGGATGCCGGCAGCTTCTCTCAGGAAACGCACCACCTATGGCCTCGAGGCCAAGGCGTCTTTTGCCTGGGAAGGCGATTTCAACGGCAAGGTCTGGGTGAGCGCGATCAATCAGGCGCTCGACACGGCCGATCCGACGCTGAGCGACGAGGACGCGACCGGCTTCGACGTCGGCGCGAAGGTCGGTATCGGCGGCTTCGAAGTCGTGGGCTACTACTACGCCGGTGAGGGTATCGGCAGCGCCGGCTTCCTGGTGGACGCAATGGATGCGGGTGGCAACACTCGTGACTCCGACGGCATGTACGTCCAGGCGACGTTCAAGCTGCCCGGGTTGGGGACCAAGATCGGCGCGAGCTACGGTGAGAGCAATCTCGACCTTGGCGCGGCCGACGCGGCCACGACCAGCCTGTTCGAGACCAACGAGTCGGTCGTGGTCGGTATCTATCATCCGCTCACGTCCGCTCTGAACCTGGTGCTCGAGTACACGCAGACGACCTCGACCGCGCACAACGGCAACGAGGCCGAGGAGACGGGCATCGCGCTCGGCGCCATCCTGTTCTATTGAGCAGGTGAGCCGGGTACGAGTCGATTCTTCCACGAGCTGAGTTGGCGGCGCTGCAGGCGCCGCCAACTCTTCGTTCATCATTGGACCGTGTATTGAAAACGACGATGAGCAAGCGCGCCCCCGGGCGCGTTGGACGGCGCATCAGCCACGCTCGTATCGCGGCGCTGTGCGCGTTGATGTCGGCGGCCGCTGCGTGGTCCGCTACCGACACTGCGCGCGACACCATCGTGTTGTGGACGGGCGATGACCAGTGGGTTCGTATTGAGCGGCAGGATGATTCGGCCGCAGCGCCCAACGATCATCCCGCGCAACTCGGCACGGATGAGGTGAGCAGGGCGCTGGGTGCGTTGCGAGTCCGCGTCCCAGACTCGGAGAGCGGCACAGAATCACAGCGCGGAGTTTTCGCGCGCGACGAGCTGGCACAGCTCGCACCGCAAGTGGCAGCCGGACTCGCCAAGGCCGGGCCCAAGCAGGACGTGACCTTCAGCACGATCGGTGCCCAGGCGGTATCCTCCGGCGGCCTCGTCAAGGATCCGGGCGTCAACGCCGGGCGTGTCTTCTACCGGGACGGCAAGCTCAACGTGATCTTCGGCGAGCTGCAATCCAACTACCGCAAGAAAAATGTCTACGGTCAGAGGACCGAGGACTTCACGCCTCGCCGGCAGGGGAGCCGTGACAAGGCCAGCAAGCAGAAATTGACGTTCGCCGTGACTTCCGGCGTCGAGCTGCATGCTGCCAGTGGTGGTTCCGTGCGCAACGACTGGGTGGTGATCGACCCCGCGGTCGCAGGTGCGCAAACGGTTGCGACGTCCGAGCCTGCCGCGGCCGCGCCGCGTGAGGCGGCAGCGCCGGCGTCCGCACAACCCGCGTCGCCACCACCACCTGCGAGCACCGCCGCAGGGGCTGGCGCTGCAACGGCGGCAGGATCGGCGGCCGGGGCGACATCGGTTGACCTCGAAAAGCGGTTGCAGACTCTCAAGGACCTCAGGGACAAGGGCCTGATCAGCGAAGAGGCCTACAATTCGAAAGTGAAGGAGTTGCTCTCCGAACTCTAGCCGGCCGTGGCGCGGCTCGCAGATTGCGGTGGGCTCGATGCAAGGCGACTTCGGTCGCGGTGAGGATCTCAGGTGTTTCGCGTCCCGATACACGGGACAAAAGGGGGGATTCCAATGATGCGTTCACTCTCAGGTATCCGCATGTCGGCTGTCGCCTCCTGCGCAGGCCTGCTGCTGGGCACGGTTGCTGCCGTCGGCGCCGACGCGCCAGTCACCCAGGCGATGCTCGACGGGGCGGCGAATGACTCCGCCAACTTCGTGCACACCAACGGTAACTACAACCAGACGCGCTACTACCCGGCGAAACAGATCACGACGAGCAACGTCAGCAAGCTGCGTCCGGCCTGGATATTCCAGACCGAGATCATCGAGTCCATGGAAACCACGCCCATCGTCTCGAACGGCGTGATGTATGCGACCACCTCGTTCAACCATGTCTACGCGCTCGATGCGGCGACCGGTGCGTCAAAGTGGCACTACAAGCACACGATGGGTCCGGTGACGACGTACTGCTGCGGCCCCAACAATCGTGGCGTGTTCGCCTACAACGACAAGCTGTACATGGGCACGCTCGATGCCAAGCTCGTCGCGCTCAATGCCAAGACGGGTGAGAAGGTCTGGGAGCAGCAAATCGCCGATCCCGAACTGGGCTACAGCGAAACGATGGCGCCCACGGTGGTGGACGGCAAGGTTCTGATCGGCACGAACGGCGGCGAGTACGGTATCCGCGGCTTCGTGAAGGCGTATGACGCGAATTCCGGCAAGCTCCTGTGGAACTTCAACACGACTCCCGAGAACTCGGTCGGCGTGTGGGCCACCAAGGACGCCACCGGTCTCGACATGCATCGCGACATCGCCGCCGAGAAAGCGGCGCTCAAGAAGCTCGGCGATCCGTACAAGACTCTGGGCGGCGGCGTGTGGCAGAACATGGCCGTCGATCGCGAGACCGGCACCGTGTACTTCGTCGTCGGCAACCCGTCACCGGATCTGTACGGTGCCATTCGCCCGGGCGACAACCTCTATACCAACTCGCTCGTGGCTGTTGACCTGCAGACCGGCAAGTACAAGTGCCACTTCCAGTACATCGCGCACGACGTCTGGGATCTCGACGCAGTCAGCCCGGTGATCATCGCGAATGTCGCTGACAAGAATGGCAAGTCGGTGAAGGGACTGCTCCATGGCGGCAAGACCGGCTACGTCTACGTGCACAAGGCAGATGATTGCAGCCTGATCCGTTTCTCCGAACCGATGGTGTCGCAGGAGAATCGCTGGGTGCTGCCGACCAAGGAAGGCGCGCGCATGCTGCCGGGCGCGAACGGTGGAGTGGAATGGTCGCCGATGGCGATCGATCCGACGAAGAACACCGCGTACGCCATCAACCTGCACCAGCCGATGACCTACCACGTCGAGGAAACACCGTATCCGGGCGGCAAGCTCTGGCTCGGCGGCGCGTTCAAGGTCATTCCGAACGAGCAGCAGTACGGCAACGTCTCCGCGGTCGACTACAACACCGGCAAGATCCGCTGGCAGGTCAAGACCGAGCAACCGATGATCGGCGGCATACTTGCCACCGCGGGCGGCCTCGTGTTCACCGGCGAAGGCAATGGCTGGTTCAAGGCCTACGATTCTGCGACCGGCAAGGAGCTGTGGCGCTTCCAATGCGGCGCGGGCGTGAATGCGCCCCCGGCCTCGTACACGATCGGCGGCAAGCAGTACATCGTGGTCGCGGCGGGCGGCAACGTGCAGCTCAATTTCAAGCGCGGCAACAACATTCTCGCGTTTGCGTTGCCTGACTGACGCTGGAAGGTCAAGACGAAGCGCGGGCCGTCTCCGGACGGCCCGCGCGTTTTTGCGCCCCGAATGTGGCGCTCGCGACGGACCGGCGAGCTGGCGGGAGACTGAATTGAGAATCGCGCGGATCGTGACGGCACTGTGGCTGCTGGCCTGGGCGGCGTTCGCCGCAGCGGACGACGAGTTCGCAGCCGGTGCGTGACATGATCCAGACCTGCTACGCGTGTCATGGCGAGCTTGGCGCGAAGCCATTGCCCAACAATCCGATCCTGGCGGGCCAGGAGTACTACTACCTCTACACGCAGCTCAAGGATTTCAAGAGCGGTCTGCGCAAGAACGACATCATGAAGCCGATCGTCGATCCGCTCGAGCTCGAGCAGTTGAAATTGCTCGCGAAATTCTTTTCCGAGCAGACCTGGCCCACGATCAGTCACGAGGGAAATCGCGCGCAGAGTGAAATCGCGATGAGCGCGATCGAGTCCGGCGAGTGCATCGCTTGCCACCTCGGCGACTTTCGCGGCAACAGCCGCGTTCCGCGTCTCGCGGGACAGTATCCCGAGTACCTGACGCACACGATGCTCGAGTTCAAGTCGAGAGTGCGCAACAACGCGCCGGACAAGGCCGCGTTGCTGGCGACGTACAGCGAACAGGAAATCCAGGCGCTCGCGGACTACCTGGCCTCGCTCAGCGTTTATCAGAAATCGCAGAACGCCGAGACGCAGTGAGCTGCAACAGGTCGGTGACCTCGGTGTAGCCCGCGGCGGCGGCGTGATCGCCAGCCGTCTTGCCCTCGCGGTCGGTCAGCGAGGCATCGGCTCCGCCCTCGAGCAGTGTTCGTACGGCCGCCACGTGGCCCTGTCCGCTCGCGATCATGAGCGCCGTCATGCCACGATTGTCCCGCAGGTCGAGCTTGGCGCCGGCGGCGAGCAGAGCGTTCATGGCCTCGACATGGCCATACCCCGCCGCCCACATGAGTGCCGTCAGATCGTTCTGAAACTGCTCGTTGACATCGACGTCCCGGTGCAGGATGAGCGCGAGGATGTCGACCTGGCCTGACGCCGCAGCGTAGACGAGTGCCGACTTTCCGGTGCGATCGACGGGGCCGACTTTCGCGCCACTCTCGAGCAGCAGCTTCACCAGCGATGCATGGCCCCCGTACACGGCGTGCATGAGGGGCGAAAGCAGACGCAGGTCCACGTGGTTGACGTCGGCGCCGCTCTTGAGCAGCAAGGTGGCGGTATCGAGATGGCCGCCGCGCGCGCTCTCGAGCAGCGGAGTGACTTGTTCCACGTTCCCCTGGTCGACATCAGCGCCTGCCGCGAGCAGCGTGCGTGCGGCCGCAGTGTGTCCGCCGCGCGCCGCCAGGAGGAGGGGCGTAGCGCCAGTGCGATTGCGCGTCTTGACAGATGCGCCCTCGTGCAGGAGCTCGCTGATCGTCACGGCGTCGCCAGCGCGCGCGGCATCCAGCAGGCGGAAATTGATCTCGCGCGAGTCGACGGGCTCCTCAGCGGCCAGGGCGGAACCGCATATCAGGGCCGTGGCCAGCAGGCTGCGCGCAAGGCTCAAGGCGCGGGATCGCATGATTCCATCACGCCTCGATCAGCCCGTTACGGATCGCGAGCAGGGTGAGCTCCGACTGGTTGGCGACCTGGAGCTTCTGCTTGATGTTGTAGAGGTGTGTTCCCACCGTCGAGGCGGAGAGCTTGAGATCGTCGGCAATTTTCTGCACGGTGGCGCCGCGCGCGAGGCGGATGAACACATCGAACTCGCGCTCCGAGAGTTGCTCGATGGGAGGCTTCGCGGCGCCTTCGATTTCCGCGAGCGCGAGTTTCTGCGCCACGTTCATGTCGATGTAGCGCCGCCCACCGGCGACGGCAGTCACCGCTTCGACCAGCGCCTCGGGGGCACTGCGCTTGGACAGAAAGCCGAGCGCACCTTCACGCAGCGCTCGGCGCGCGTGCATGGGATCGTCGTGCGCGGAAAGGGCCAGCACGCGTGCCTGTGGATGACGCGCCCGGATGCGTCGCAGTGCCTCCAGTCCGCCCATGCCGGGCATTGCCATGTCCATCACCACGACGTCAGGCGTGAGCTCGAGGTAACGCTGGCACGCTGCTTCGCCGGACTCGGCTTCGGCCACCACCGAGACTTCCGCCTGCGACTGCAGGAGGAGCCGGAAGCCCGTGCGCACGACGGCGTGATCGTCGACCAGCAGGACCCGGATCATGTGTCGCCCGTCAATGGAATCTCCGCGGTCAGGCGCACGCCGCGCGATTCACCGTTGGCCACGTTCAGTTTGCCGCCCAGGTGTGCGACGCGTTGCGCCAGTCCGCGCAGCCCAAAGTGTCCGGGACGCGACCATTCCGCCGGCAGCCCCACGCCATCGTCGGTGATAGTCACGACCATCCTGTGTGCATCGGATTGCACACTGATTTCCACGCCCGAGGCCTGCGCGTGCCGTAATGCGTTGATCAAGCCTTCCTGCACCACGCGATAGATCGCCAAGGTCACGCTCGGGCCCAGATCGGCCGAAAGGTCCTGCCGGAGCGACAGCTTGATGGAGGGATAACGGCTCTGCCAGTCTTTCACGAGACTCTCGAGAGTCTCGGCCAGACCGAGCGTGTCGAGTGACAGCGGCACCAGGCGCGGGATGAGGCCGTGCATGGCGTCGTATAGACGCGCGGCCTCCTCGGAGATGAGGCGCGCGATTTCGCCGGTGGCAGGATCGCGCGCGCCACCCTGCGTCGCGATGGCCTGCGCGAAACTGCGGATCGCGGTCACTGACTGGCTGAACTCGTCGTGCAGCTCGTGCGCGATCAAGCGCCGCTCCTCGTCGACACGCTGCTCGACCACGTGCGCCAGCTCGCGCCGCTCTTCGAGCTGCGTCTCGGCCTCGAGCGCCTTGCGCTCGGCCTGCACCTTGTCCTCCACTGCCTGTGCCATGCGATTGAACGCGGACCCGATGGCGTGCGCTTCTGACCCAGCGAGTGGTGGCAGGCGAAATGTGAGCTCGCCGCGTTGAATTCGCTCCAGGCCATCCGCGATGACGGGAAAGGGCGCGAGCGTGCGCTCGACCAGCCAGAACGCAAGTCCATTCACGACCACGAGCAGCAAAGTCGCGATCGCCAGCAGCCGTGTCAGGCTGTCCCAGGCGTCGAGGACCGCGCGCGAAGAGTGCCCTTCCACGATCAACTTGACGCCGCCGGGAAGAGGGAAGGTGTGCCGGGCGGAAGCGGGACCCAGGAGCTCAGTGAACCACGGCGGCGCCTGCCGGCCGGCCTTGTAGGTCGGGGGCGGAGATCTGTAGAGCACCTCGCCGGAGGCTGATTCCAGGACAATGTCGTTGGCATGAACGCGACCGAGTTGCTGCAGAAACTGCAACAGGAGATCCGGGCCGCCCGCGCGCGAATAGATCGCCGCCAGGCGGCCGAGCAGTGTCGAAGCCGCGCGGTTGGCCGCCTCGGTTTCTTCGCGCACGGCCGCCCGGGCGGTCTGGATTTCGATCGACAGCAGGACGATCACGAAGGTGGCGGTGAGGCCAGCCACCACCAGGTTGAGGCGAGTCCGCAGCTTCATTGAGCGCTGCTTTGTAGCGGAATATCCAATGGTGGCTTGATGTTATCAGCGCCGCCCGGAATCGGTGCATCCGGCCGCGGCGCCGACTCATGAAAATCATGACGCCACTTTCATGATGATCTCGATTCCGGCCGGCTGTTTAGCGCGGAAGATGCGGCCACCGCCCGTGCAAGATCCTGATTCACCTGAACATCAGGTCGATACTCGAGATCGGCTCGGGGCGCGACCCCGCCGCAAGCAGCTGCTCATGCAAAGGATATCCACAATGTTCGCCGTCAAGAGCCTGTTAGGCACCTGCATCGCGGTCGTGGCCACGACCAGCGCCAGCGCACAGGAAGCACAGAAGCCCTCGTCCGCCGGCTCGATGGTCGTCACCGCAACGCGCACAGAAGAATCGGTGTACGACATCCCGGCGGCGATCGACGTCGTGAGCGGTGACGAACTGCGCGAGCATCGGGCGAATGTGGACCTCTCGGAGGGCGTCGGGCGAATACCGGGCATCGTGGTCAACAACCGATACAACTACGCGCAGGACCTGCAGGTGTCTTCCCGCGGCTTCGGTGCGCGCGCCGCATTCGGTGTGCGCGGTGTGCGATTGCTCCAGGACGGCATACCGCTGACCATGCCCGATGGGCAGGGACAGACGGCGCTCTTCGATATCGACGGCGCCAACCGCATCGAGGTGCTGCGCGGTCCTTTCGCCGCGCTGTACGGCAACTCTTCCGGCGGTGTGATTCACCTGCTCACCGCGAACGAGTCGAAGCCGGCGCAGATCCAGGCGGACGCCACCAATGACGATGAGGGTACCTGGCGCGCCTCCATGGGCTTCTCCGGCGCACTGGGCCCGACCGACTTCTCCGGCAATGTCTCGCGCTTCGACACCGACGGATTCCGTGACCACAGCGCCGCGCGCCGCGATCTCGGCAACCTGTGGTTGCGCTACCAGCCGAGCGACTCCTCGACATTCACGATCCTGGGGAATGTGCTCGATCAACCCGACACTCAGGATCCGCTGGGTCTCACCCAGGCGCAGCTCGACGCCGACCCGTCACAGGCGGGCGTGGGGGCCGAGCAATTCAACACGCGCAAGAGCATCAGCCATGCACAGGGTGGTCTCGCGTTCGCGCACGAGTTCTCGGACGAGAACAGCATTCGCATGCTCGGCTACTACGGGGATCGGCAAATCGAACAGTTTCTCGCCAACCCGAGCACTGCGATCACGGGCTCGGGCGGTGTCGTCGATCTCGACCGCCAGTTCGGTGGTGCCGGGCTGAGTTGGCACCATTCGGGCAGCGTGGGCAGCGGGACCTATAACTTTACGCTGGGCACCGAGTACGACCAGATGGACGAGGTGCGGCGCGGCTATGTCAACAACCTCGGCCAGAAAGGCGAGCTACGCCGTGACGAGGACGACCAGGTCGACAGCTTCGACCAGTACCTGATCGCCTCGTGGAGCCCGACCGAGCGCTGGCAGATTTCCGGCGGCGCCCGCCGCACGGAAGTGAGCTACGAGTCGCAGGATTTGTTCATCGTGACCGGCAACCCGGACGACAGCGGCAAGCGCGACTTCGAGAGCACGCAGCCGGTGCTGGGTGTTCTCTTCAAGGCCACGCCCGCCGTGCATCTCTTTGCCTCGGCGGGTGAGGGCTTCGAGACGCCGACTTTCTCGGAGCTTGCCTATCGACCGGATGGAGGACAGGGGCTGAACTTCGATCTCCAGCCCGCCGACAGCACCAACCTGGAAGCCGGCGTGAAGATGCGCTTCAGCGACAACACCAGCGTTACGACGACGCTGTTTCATTCAGAGACGGAACAGGACATCGTGACCGGACCTGCGCCGTTCCCGGGCCGCAACACCTTCGTCAATGCCGAGCTCACCGAGCGCGAGGGTGCGGAGTTGGCCGTATCCACGGCAGCATTTAACTCCTCGCTGACACTCGACTTCGCATACACCTACACGCGCGCGCGCTTTGAAGAGTTCGTGAACTTTGCGGGGCTCGATCTCTCGGGCAACCAGATACCGGGCGTGCCGGAGAATTCCGCATATATCGAACTCACCTGGCGCCACGACCGATCCGGGTTCACGACCGGCGTCGAGAGCCGCTATGCCGACGAGGTGTTCGTCGACGACGTCAACTCGGCGTCCGCGGACTCCTATGTGGTGGTCAACTTCCATGCTGGCTTCCGTCAGCGCGTCGGCAGTTGGCACTTCGAGGAGTTCCTGCGGGTCGACAACGTTGCCGACGAGGACTACGTGGGTTCGGTGGTCGTGAATGCGGTCGGCGGCCGATACTTCGAGCCGGCGCCGCCGCGCACGTACATGCTCGGGTTTACCGCGAGTTACTCGCCGCAGTAACAGCCAGGCATCGACACCAGGTTCGGCGACGCGCCACCAGAGTTGCCGGTGGCGCGGGCTGCGCTCTATCCCCGTGGAACGAGACCGAGCCGCATCGCCGCCCGGAAGAGCTGTGCCGCCGTGGTTACCCCGAGCTTCTGCTTGATGGCGGATTGATGGTTGGCCACGGTCTTCTGATTGACGCGCAACTTGCGTGCGATGTCGTCAAGCGTGCAGCCCTGCAGCAGCAGTTCGAGCACCTCGAACTCGCGGGCCGATAGTTTGGCGTGGGCCGCGGCTTCGCCGTTCGGCGAGGCCAAGGCGAGCGTCTGCGCGACATCGTGACTGAGGTAGCGCTTGCCCGCGGCGACCGTCTCCACGGCTTCGACGAGCACGCGTGGAGCGCTCGCCTTGGTGACGTAGCCCGCTGCGCGTGCCTCGATCGCCCGCCGCACAAAAATCGCATCCTCGTGCATGCTGAAGGCGAGTACGCGAGCGTCGGGGCGCTGGGCGAGGATGCGGCGAATGCCTTCGATCCCGCTGACTCCCGGCAGCGAGATGTCCATGACCGTCACGTCCGGTTCAACGGTGCTGAACAGCTGCAACGCTTCGGCAGCGGTCGCGGCCTCGCCCACGACGGCGATCCGCCCGCTCTCCTCCAGCAGACCGCGATAGCCCTGCCGTACGACGGGGTGATCGTCCACGAGCAACACTGTGATGCGCGCCGTCATGACTCTGGGCCTAAGCTGTGCGTGACCGGAACCTGGGCGACAATCCTGAAGCCAGCGGACGGCTGTGTCACCACCTCGAAGCGTCCGCCGAGCATTTCCACCCGCTCGCGCATGCCGACCAGCCCCAAGCCGGTCTTCTCATCGCCAGGGTCGGCGCCCCGTCCGTCATCCGTCAGGCTAAACAGGACCTCATCACCAGAACTGTCAATGCCCTCGGAGCGCCGCACCACCCGGACCTCGACACGGTGAGCCCGAGCGTGCTTGGCGATGTTGGTCAAGCCTTCCTGCACGAGCCGGTACAACGCCAGCGCTTCCGGCTCCCCCAGCTCGTCCAGATCTCCCTCGAGTGCGACGTCGAAGTGCACGTTCGGCAACCGGTCCCGCCAACCCTCCAGGAGGTGCTCGAGTGCCGCCTTAAGGCCGAGCTCATCGAGCCCGATGGGACGCAACTTGCGGATCCGATCGGCCACCACCGCATAGACATGATCTGCGTGCTTGATGATGGCCGTTGAAAGTCGCAGGGCCGGAGCCGCATCGTCCCCTGCGCGCTGCTGGATCGCGACGGCATCGAGCTTGATGGCGTTCAGGTACTGCCCGAGCTCGTCGTGCAGCTCATGCGCAAGAATCTTGCGCTCGGATTCCTGTACCTCGAGATACTGTTGTGCGAGCCGGCGATTCTCCTGGAGCAGGGCTGCCGTTCGCTGTTCCGCCGCGTGTCTGCGACCGAGCTCCGCACGTGCATCCCGGTAGCGGCGCCAGGCGAACCATGAGAGGGAGATCGTCAGCGCCAGCAAGGTGATCGGCACCTCATCGAGCTGCAACACTTCCCAGCGGCGCGTGGCTGCGAACATGAACTCGTTCAACTCGAGGTAGACAGCGAGCCCGCCGACACAGACTGTCACGACGATGACGACCGCGAGGTCTCGCCACGGCGTTCTCTGGGCCGGCTCCGGCTGCGGTTTATTCACGTGCAGGACCTTCGACATGACGACGGCTCTTCGCTGCGTCCGAGCCGGGATTATTTCCCGGTCATTCTTGGAAGAACTCCCTATCCAGCGTGCGCGGCGCTGTGTGATTCTAGAATTGTTTTGCTGCACTTGCTCGTCCAACTCGTCCGGGCGAGCCGGTGATAACAACTACATGCGGGGGATACGCGATGCGGCACTCCAATCGAGCCACCTTGTGTCTGAGCGTTGCGGTCGGCATGGTCCAGCCGACCCTGTCGTTTGGACAGGATGTGAGCGAGGCGGGTGACAAGGTCCTTGGAAAAGTCGTCGTCGTGGCGCCGTACGACGCCAGCGTGCCGCTCGAGCGCGTACCGGCGAACGTTCAGAACGCCACCGCGGAAGATATCGAGAGACTGCAGTCGCTGGATCTCACGGATTTCCTGAATCGCGACTTCGGCAGTGTCAGCGTCAACCACGCCCAGAACAACCCGCTGCAACCCGACGTCAACTTCCGCGGGTTTACCGCCTCGCCGCTGCTCGGCCTGTCGCCCGGTTTCACGGTCTATCAGAACGGCGTGCGCATCAATGAGCCCTTTGGCGACACCATCAACTGGGACCTCATCCCTCTCTCCGCGGTGAACTCCGTACAGCTCATGGCGGGGTCGAACCCGGTGTTCGGCCTCAATTCGCTCGGTGGGGCGTTGTCGCTGGACATGAAGAATGGCTTCGAATACGACCGGACCGAGGCCGAGGTCTACGGCGGATCGTGGGAAAGGCTGGGCGCTTCGGTGCAAGCGGGCGGCAACAATGGCGCCTGGGGCTACTACGGCAACGTCGATTACTTCGAGGAGGCCGGCTGGCGCGACTTCTCGGACTCGGATGCACTGCGCTTTTTCGGAACGCTCAGTCACCAGGGAGCCGACTCCACGCTGGACCTGAGCGTAGGCCTCGCCGAGACCGACCTGATCGGCAACGGGTCTTCGCCGATCGAGTTGCTCGAGATCGACCGGTCCCAGGTGTTCACACATCCCGACCGAACGGAGAACTCGCTGGCACAGATCATTCTCCAGGGCACGGCGAGGTTGTCGGATCGCTGGCGGATCGCGGGCAATGCGTTCTACCGCGACATCGACACCGACACGTTCAACGGTGACGGCACGATCTTCGAAGAGTGTGACGTGGACGGTGAAGAGTTGCTCGTCGAGGACGAGTTCACGGACGTCAACGAGGACGGCGAATGTTCGTCCGACGACGATGCCGACATCGAGCCGGTACTGGATCAGAACGGCGATCCTATCGAGGCTGAGATCGACGGTGAGGAGCAAAACGCCATCAACAACATCGGGCTGCGCGAGCAGGAGATCTACGGGGTCTCCCTGCAGCTCGGTTTCAGTTCCAGCCTGGGCGACCGCGCCAATGACCTGACCCTGGGTGTCGCTTACACCGAAGGACGGACGGAGTTCGAGTCGGAAGTGGAGGTGGCGCAATTGATGGAGAACCGCGGCACTACGCGAACCGGTATCTTTGCGGAGGAGTTCGTCACCGGGGTCGACAGCGACATCTCGACGGCGAGTGCCTACTTCGCAGACACATTCTCGCTGTCGGAGCGAGTCGCTCTCACGCTCCTGGGGCGATATGACGTCACGGAGATCGACCTCAAGGACCAGACCGGGGAGAGTCCTGAGCTCAACGGCAGCCATGAGTTTGACCGCTTCAACCCCGGCATCGGTCTCACATTCAATCCTTCATCCGCCTTGACCCTCTACGCGAGCTACAACCAGTCCGCGCGCGCGCCGACCCCGGTAGAGCTCGCGTGCGCCGACGAGGAGGCGCCCTGCAACCTGCCGAATGCATTTCTCGCCGATCCGCCACTCGATGAAGTGGTGACCAGTAGCGCAGAAGCCGGTGTGCGTGGCGACGCAGGCGGGTTGCGCTGGAATGCCGGGGTGTTCTACGCCCTGAGCGAGGACGACATCCTGTTTCAGGCTACTGGTGGGCCAACAGCCAACGTCGGCTTCTTCGAGAACGTCAGCGATACGCTGCGCGCCGGCGTGGAATTGGGACTTTCTCAGGACCTCGAGCGCCTGCGCTGGTCGGTGCACTACACCTATATTGAAGCCACGTTCGAGGACGACTTCGTGGTCAATAGTCCGAATCACCCCATCTTCGAGGAAGACCCCGCTGCGCCGCAGATTGTGAACGATGAGGCGTTGCAGGTGAGCAGCGGCGCCGACATTCCGGGGATACCCAATCACCAGTTCAATGCCGGCGCCGATTTCGAGATCAATGAGCGCTTCCTGGTCGGTGCGGACTTTGAATACCGCTCGGGAGTGCATCTGCGCGGCGACGAAGTCAACGTGCTCGAGAAGACCGACGACTATTTCATCCTCAACCTGCGTGCAGAGTTTCGGCTCAGCGACTGGTTCACGGTATTTGCGCGTGTCGAGAATGTCTTCGACGAAGACTACGAGACGTTTGGATTGCTGGGCGAGCCCGATGAAGTGTTCGAGGATTTCGAAGACCCGCGCTTCCTCGGCGCCGGCCCGCCCCTGGGCGCGTGGGTTGGCGTCAAGATCCGGCTCTAGGTCGAGCCTTCAATGAGCTCTGTCGCCCGAGCCCTCACGCTGCTGCTGATCGCGGTCGGCATTCTTGGCGCATGCAAGCCGGGTGATCAGGACAGTCCCGCCGCAGAACAAGGCGCGTCGGCAACCCCATTGGCGCCGGCCACCGCTTCTGCTCCTGGCTATCGTGTCTTCGTGACCAACGAAATGTCTGGCGACATGACCGTCATCAACGGCGATACGCACCAGGTCATGACCACGGTGGCGCTCGGCAAGCGGCCACGGGGAATTCAGCTCAGTGCCGACAAGTCCAGCCTGTTCGTCGCGCTCAGCGGCTCACCTATTGCTGGTCCGGAGGACGACGAGAAGGACCTTCCCCCGGCGGATCCGTCGGCCGACGGCATTGGAGTGGTCGATCTCGCCACCTTGCGCCTCACGCGCGTCATTCGCGGTGTCTCCGACCCGGAGCAGCTCGTGGTGAGTGCCGATGGCCGGCACCTCTATATCGCCAGCGAGGACACCGGCATGGCTGTCGTCGTCGATGTGGCCAGTGGCGCCACCGTTGCGACGCTGCCCGTCGGCGGTGAGCCAGAAGGTGTGGGTATCAGTCCCGATGGGCGATTCGTCTATATGACTTCCGAAGAGGATCATCAGGTCGCGGTGATCGATACCTCGCGCAACGAGGTCGTCAAGCTCTTCAAGGTTGGCGAGCGCCCGCGACAAGCCGCGTTCTCGCCCGATGGAGCACGCGCCTACGTCACGGGAGAAACGGACGGCACGGTCTCCGTTGTCGACACCAGTTCGCACACGGTCAGCCACGTCATCCGGCTCACCGGCGAGCTCGTGCGTCCGATGGAAGTGGATGTATCGCACGACGGGCGGCTGGCGTACGTGACGACCGGGCGAGGGCGCACCCTGGTCGAGATCGATACCAGCACCAACAAGCCGCTGCGCGCGGTAACCCTCGGTACCCGTCCGTGGGGGCTGGCGATCAGCCCCGATGGGCAAACGCTCTACACGGCGAACGGCCCATCAAACGATGTCTCCATCGTGGATGCAGAGACCTTCGAGGTTGTGGCGACCGTCCCGGCCGGTACCCGACCGTGGGGTGTCCTGGCGGTGCGCTAGTCCAGCGTCAGTCGCGTTCATCGGGTTCCTCGCCAATTTCCCAGGCTTCCACCGATACCTCGATGATCTTGCCTGACACGGCATCGATTTCCACTTTGAATTCCTTGCCGCCGCCATCGACGATATCGAATTCATAGGAGGGATCCCCGTTGGATTCGATTTCGTATTCGGTTTCCTCGATCTTGCCTGGGAACATTGCCGTGGCCGTTGCGGCGGCAGCCTGCCTCGAGATCTTGGCCTTGTTCTTGAAAGCAGCGTCGTCGGCGTCCTTCGCCTCACGCTCGATTTCGTAAATGCGCGCATCGTCTGCGGCGCACATGAACTCCCACTCAACGCCGCCACTGTCTCTGACTTCGACCTCGTATGTGGGCTCGCCGCCTTCGACGACGACCAGCTTCTCTACCTTGACGAAGGAACCGGCTTTTACGGCCGCCACCGCTTTCAGGCAAGCCTCGAGATCGCCGCCGGCCATCGTCTGCATGGGTAGACACACGAGCGCGGCCAGCGTTACTGACTGAAGTGCTTGGCTGGCGGTGCGCATCGTAGTGCTCCTTACTCTCGAGGGACGCCGGTGCGGAATTGCTCGGCTACGTGTCAGCCTCTCACAGCGCACCGCGCGCCCGACAGAGACTTCTTCCCAGCTTGTGCGGGAGTTCTTCCCATGGGACGCAGCGAAGAGTTCGTGTGCTGCACGTTTCCATGAGATGACGCGAGACGTGCAGTGCCGGATCAAAAGTCAGAGGGGCGCGCGTTGAGCGGGAGCTCGCGGTGCTCTCGGCGCGCCCCTCCAAGGCCCTTCAGTGCGATAGGCTGGAAGGGATTTCGTCACTCCCCTTGTTTATTGGTCGCAGGCAGCGGGGGAGTCGTTGTTCTTGATTCCGTGGCGACTAAGCTAATGGATCAGAGGACGCGCAACTAGTTGATGTTGTCACGTTTTCGGCTCGTCGTTTTCCCGTGCCGACCGGGAAGTCTTCCCGGAATTCCGCCGCCGAAGTGCGCGTGGGAATCGAAAGGCCAGGTGCTGGACGATCGCGGAAGAAGTCACTTCTCGAAGATTGCAAATTCCTTGCCCTTCGCCTTGTCGAGGCCGAGTGCGGCGCCGAGTCCTTTGGCCGCGGTGAAGTTCGCGTGGTCGATCTCGGCACCCGCGAGCTTCGCGCCGCTGAGGTTGGCGCCAGTGAGATCGGCACCGATCAGCTTGGCCATCTGCAGATCCGCACCGCTCAGGTCGGCGTCTCGCAGGTCGGCATAGCTCAGATCTGCGCGCGAGAGCTCTGCGCCGTTGAGTTTGGCACCCTTCATGTGCGCGCGCGTGAGCACCAGGCGGATCAGCCCCATCGGTTGATTCGCCATGTCGGAGCTGCCCTTGACCTCGGAGAGATCGGCCCCTTCGAGATGCGCGCGCTCCATGTTGCCCATCAAGCGCGCGCCGCGCAGATTTGCGCGAGTCAATTTCGCATTCGCCAGAACGCTTGCGAAGAGACTCGTCTCGCTCAAGTCAGCGTCGATTAGCGTGGCATCACGCAACACCGCCAGGTCGAGATTGCACCCGCGCAGCTTGGCCTTGTCGAGATTGGCGCCCTTGAGACTGGCGCCAAAGAGTCTGGCTCCGCGGAAGTCGAGGCCGGAAAGATCCACACCTGGCGCCTCGAGATTGGTGAGATCGGCGGCCGCTGTGCTGATACGCGCCTCAACCTGCTGGCGTGTAGCAGGCGCCGCCGAGGCCTGAATCGCCAGCAGCGCGGCGGCCAGGCCCCAAAAAGTGAATCCATTTCTCGGCAAAATAATGACGCGCAGCACCTTTTGACACTCTCCAATGTGAATCCGTCCGCACTGCGGGAATTGTATAGGACATGTCGATGTGCCTCACAAGACGGCTGAACCGGCAGCCGTATGATCGGTCGGACTTTGAGAGTCCAGGTATGTTGATGTATCGCGCCCTCATGCGTTGCGTCACGAAGCCGCTGAAATCGCAGCGGATGGCCCTGCTTGTCCTCGCTTCTCTGACAACACTCTCAGCGCAAGCTGACATGGCCCGGCACAAGGTGCGCATCGAGGGGCACGGTCAGCGAACTGTCGTGCTTGAGGCTGGGCTCGGCGACACGCTCGACGTGTGGACCGGAATCCAGCCGCAGATCGCCGCGGGCTGCGCCCGAACCATGGCCTACACGCGTGCCGGTTACCCGGGAAGCGATGCGGCGAGCGGTCCACGCGATGCAGCGACGATCGTCACGGAGCTGCGTGCCGAACTGAAACGCCGGGGCATCCTGCCTCCCTACGTACTCGTCGGGCATTCGCTCGGCGGTCTCTACATGCAGTACTTCGCCCGCCACTATCCCGAAGAGATCGAAGGGTTGCTGTTGGTCGACTCGACGCACTGGAATCAGCACCTGCAGCTGGGGCCAGAGGCGCCGGACGCGTTCGGAAGGCGCAGCACGGTGTTGTTCATGCCGTGGATCATGCGCCGCGAGTTGCTCGACAGTGCCAGCGCCGGTGAACAGGTTCACGTCAGCCCGCACGCGGGCGTCGTGCCGACGATCGTACTTTCACGAACACGCGCGCTGCATAACGAGACTCCCGCCTCGCAGGCCCTGGCCGAACTCCTGCAGGGCGAGATCGCGGGCACCTTCCCGGCGGCACGGCACGTACGCGTGAATGACAGCGGTCACTACATCCAGCGCGACCGCCCGGAAGTGGTCATTGAGGCGGCCCGCGAGCTGGCGGGTTGCGAGCCACTGACGTCCCCCACGAGCTGACGCAGATCCCAGCGGGATTTCTCCGCCGTGCGCGCGCTGCGATCGAGCTGGCCGCGCGTAGCCCTACTGCAATAACACCAGCGTTTTCTGAACTGTGTTCCAGACGCCCCACGCCAGTGGCACGCCCACAAGCAGCCAGAAGAGCGCGGCCTTGCCGTCGAATCGTCCCTTGCCGATGCCGAATGAGCCAGTTTGCGCGGGCGCGGTCGCCGATTTGAGCTTGGCCTGCACCGCCATCACTTCCGCCTCGCTCATGTGCCACTTCGGATTGACGGGCCGGATCAGCATGTTGGCGATCCAGCCCACCACCAGCATGGCCGCCATGATGTAGAGGATCGGTCCGTAGATCCGGTCGTAGGTGACCTGCTCGGCGATACGCGTGTCGTGCAGGTAGTTGACGACCACCGGCCCGAGGATGCCCGCCGTCGACCACGCCGTAAGGAGTCGGCCATGGATGGCGCCCGACGAACTGCGTGCCGAACATGTCGGCGAGATAGGCCGGAATGGTGGCGAAGCCGCCTCCGTACATGGAAGCGATGATGCAGAACGCGCCGACGAAGAGCGCCACCGCCTTCCAGTCCGCGGCGAGCGACGCGAGGGCGTACATGGCGGCACCCAGCGTGAAGAAGATGAAGTAGGTGAGCTTCCGCCCCAGCTTGTCCGAGGATGACGCCCACACGATCCGCCCGAAGATGTTGAAGAGCGAGATGAGGCCAACGAAGCCCGCACCGACCGCCGCCGCCAGCTGCTTCTGTTCTGCGGTGAACTGCGCAAACCCAATCTGCGTTTCCCCGAAGAGTGCGCCGCCGAATGTCTCCTGCAACATGGGCGAGGCCGCGCCGATGATGCCGATTCCGGCCGACACGTTCAGGCACAGCACCACCCACAGGCACCAGAACTGCGGCGTCTTGTGCGCATCCCTCAGGTGCACATTGCGCGAGGTGATCATCGCGTTGCTGTTCGACGGCGGTGTCCAGCCTTCCGGGCGCCAGCCCGGGGGCGGCAAGCGGTAGCCGAAGGCGCCGATCAGCATGAACACGAAGTAGATCGCTGCCATCGCGACGAAGGTCTGCGAGACGCCCGGATCTGTCGGGGTCTTGAAGGAGTTCATGAGCAGCGTGGCAAGTGGTGAGCCGATCATGGCGCCACCGCCGAAGCCCATGATAGCCATGCCGGTTGCCATACCGCGGCGGTCGGGGAACCATTTGATCAGGGTCGAGACCGGCGAGATATAACCGAGGCCGAGGCCGATCCCACCGATGATCCCGGAGCCGAGCCACAGCAGCCATAGCTGGTGGAGAAGGACCCCGAGCGCGGAGATCACGAGCCCGCCGCACCAGAGCATCGCGGAAACGACACCGGCTTTCCGAGGGCCCGCGCGCTCGAGCCACCCACCCCAGGTCGCGGCGGAAATGCCGAGCATCACGAAGAAGAAGGTGTACATCCAGCCGAGGTCGAACTGGCTCCAGTTGCAGTCCGTTGCAAAGAGCGCGCGCAGGGTACCGGCGCCTTTCTCGGCGAATGTGGTCGCCCCGGCCGAGCAGCTCGCAAGCGCCTGCGATCCGCCGGCGCTCGTCAGTGCGCCCTCGAGCGGCTTCCAGAAAACCGAGAAGCCGTAGGCCATGCCGATGCAGAGGTGGATACAGAGGGCGGCTGGCGGGACCAGCCAGCGGTTGAAGCCCGAGCCAGCGATGATCCGCTCCCGGTCGAGCAGCCCGGGAGCATCGATCGGTCCGTTGAGGGCAGTCCCCTTCGCATCGGTCATTACGCGTCCCCCATCTGCACGTTGCGCAACAGAATCTTATCGTTTGAAGCCGCTCGCACACTCAGGCCAAAACGGCTGCCATCGGGTCAGCAGTATGCCTCAAGGATTCTCCCGGACAGCCCGGGCGGATCCTTCATGGAGTCTTGTGACGGACAGGTTACGCGCGCTCTTCCGAGCTGCCCGTCCGCGGATGGTCCGACGGTCTGTCAACATCGCGTTCATGGCGCTTTCGGGCGCGCCGCGGCGGCGTTGCGATCCCCACGGCCTGCTGGATGATCGCCGCACCGCGCTCCAGCAGGAAGCCGCGGAACGCGGCCGCGATCGGCGACAGCCGCTTGTCGCGCAGGTGAATCACGAACCAGTCGCGCACCAGCGGCAGGCCCGACCACGTCGAGGGTGACGAGCTTGCCGGGCCTTGAGCTCGAGGCCGAGGGTGTGCATGGAGATGAAGCTGACGCCCCATTCCCGCCATCACGGCCTGCTTGATCGTCTCGTTGCTGCTCACTTCCATCGATGCGCGATAGGTCGCCCCGTGATCCCTGAACACATGCTCCATCGACGCGCGCGTTCCGGAGCCTTCCTCCCGGATCACGAAATTCTCGGCGGCCAGCGTCTTGAGCTGAATGCGGCGCTTGCTTGCCAGCGGGTGATCCGGCGTCGCGATGATCACCAGCGGATGCTTGGCAAAAGGCTCGGCGATCGTGTCGAGCTCGCGCGGCGGCCGTCCCATGATCACGAGGTCGATCTCGTTCGCGGCGAGCTGCTTGATGATCTCCTCGCGATTGCCGACGGAGAACTTGATCGTCACCTCGGGGTAGGCGGGGGCGAAGGCTGACAGCAGGGAAGGCGCGAAGTACTTGGCGGTGCTGACGGCGCCGAGCTTCAACACACCGCGCTTGAGGCCGCGCATCGCCGCGAGCGCTTCGCCGGCCTCGCGTAGCAGGTCGATGCATCTGCGTTGCGTATCGCAGCAGTTCCGCGCCGGCAGCCGTGAGCTGGACTCTTGCGGCCGATCTGCTCGAACAGCGGCAGCCCGACATCCGTCTCGAGCAGCTTGATCTGTTGCGACACCGCCGGTTGCGTCAGGTGCAGCTCGCGCGCCGCCGCGTAAAGGAAAGGTTGCGCGCCACCACCGCGAACACCCGCATCTGCCGTAGGGTCACGTTCCGCATCAATCGGATCATAAGGGAAACTTATGCTGATAAGAAGAATAATCAACTGGACCTAATGCGAATCGAAGCCCCACGATGCGACCCAGGCATGGCGCCAGTCCATGCGGAGAGCATCAGCATGAAGACAAGCGATCGAACGCCCCGCCCTCAAGACAGGGCGCCGAGCGGTACAAGGCCGGCGTCCTGAAATACGCGGAGATGGGCTACTGGGATTCCGGCTACCGGCCGACGGACACCGACATCCTGGCGCTCTTCCGGATCACGCCGCAGGAAGGCGTCGATCCCGTCGAAGCCGCGGCCGCAGTCGCCGGAGAATCATCCACGGCCACCTGGACCGTCGTGTGGACGGATCGGCTGACCGCCTGCGAGCGCTATCGGGCCAAGGCGTACAAGGTCGAGCCCGTTCCTGGCGCGCCCGGGCAGTACTTCGCCTACATCGCCTACGACCTCGATCTGTTCGAGCCCGGCTCGATCGCCAACCTCACCGCCTCGATCATCGGCAACGTCTTCGGCTTCAAGCCGCTCAAGGCGCTGCGGCTCGAGGACATGCGCTTCCCGGTCGCCTACGTAAAGACCTTCGCCGGTCCGCCCACCGGCATCGTGGTGGAGCGCGAACGGCTCGACAAGTTCGGCCGGCCGCTGCTCGGCGCAACCGTGAAACCGAAGCTCGGTCTTTCGGGCAAGAACTATGGGCGCGTCGTGTACGAGGCGCTCAAGGGTGGGCTCGACTTCACCAAGGACGACGAGAACATCAACTCGCAACCCTTCATGCATTGGCGCGACCGCTTCCTCTACTGCATGGAAGCGGTGAACCGCTCGCAAGCCGCCACCGGCGAGGTCAAGGGCCACTACCTCAACGTCACGGCGGCCACGATGGAGGACATGTACGAACGCGCCGAATTCGCGAAGCAGCTGGGCTCGGTGATCATCATGATCGACCTGGTGATCGGCTACACGGCGATCCAGTCGATCTCCCGCTGGGCGCGCAAGAACGACATGATCCTGCACCTGCATCGTGCTGGCCACGGCACGTACACGCGGCAGAAGGCTCACGGCGTCTCGTTCCGGGTGATCGCCAAGTGGATGCGCCTCGCGGGCGTGGATCACCTGCACGCCGGCACCGTCGTCGGCAAGCTCGAAGGCGATCCGAACACCGTGCAGGGCTTCTACAACGTGCTGCGCGAGCTGCGCAATCCCGTCGACCTGCAGCGTGGCATTTTCTTCGAGCAGGACTGGGCGGGGCTCGGGGGCGTGATGCCGGTCGCTTCCGGCGGTATTCACGCCGGGCAGATGCATCAGCTGCTGCACTATCTCGGCGAGGACACCGTGCTGCAGTTCGGCGGCGGCACCATCGGCCATCCGATGGGCATCGCGGCGGGCGCTACGGCGAACCGCGTCGCGCTCGAAGCCATGGTGCTGGCGCGCAATGAAGGGCGCGACATCTGGAACGAGGGCCCGCAGATCCTCGCCAACGCCGCGCGTCACTGCACGCCGCTGCAGCGCTGCGCTCGATACGTGGGGTGACGTCACGTTCGACTACGCGAGCACCGACACGCCCGATTTCGTTCCCACCCCGACTGCCGCGTGACCGAGAGCAGCCATGCGACTGACGCAAGGCACGTTCTCTTTCCTTCCCGACCTGACCGACGAGCAGATCCGCGCGCAGATCGAGTACTGCCTGCAGCAACGGCTGGGCGGTGTCGATCGAGTACACCGACGATCCGCACCCGCGCAACACCTACTGGGAGATGTTCGGCAATCCCGATGTTCGACCTGCAGGATGCCGCCGGCGTCCTGCGAGGAGGTCCGTAGCTTGCCGCGACACGTTCCCGAACCACTACGTCAAGGTGAATGCCTTCGATGCGACCCGCGGGCGTCGAGTCGCTGCGCTTGTCCTTCATCGTCAGCACGCCCGCAGCAGGAGCCGGGCTTCAGCCTGGTCCGCGAGGAGGGTGCGGGGCGACAGGTGCGCTACACCGTTCGCGCCTACGTCGCGGATCGCCCCGAGGGCGAACGCTACGACCGCTGACACGAGCATGAGCGCATTGCTGAAATCCGGACCTGATGCCGCGCTGGCCGCGGAGCGCTCAACCTCGACGCTGCGTTTCGCGAGTCCGCACGTCGGCTGACGTGCTCGAGCAAGCTCGACCGGCGAGCTCGTCGGGCTCACGCCGGTGAAAAGCCGCATTCGCGACATCTGCGCGTTGCTGCTGGTCGACAAGCTGCGCGGCCAGATGGGCTTGAGCAGTGGCGCGCCGTCGCTGCACATGAGTTTCACCGGCAATCCGGGCACCGGCAAGACCACGGTCGCGCTGCGCATGGCGGAGATCCTGCATCACCTCGGGTACGTGCGCAAAGGCCACCTGGTCGCGGTCACGCGCGATGACCTGGTGGGGCAGTACATCGGCCACACCGCGCCAAAGACCCGCGAAGTCCTCAAGCGCGCCATGGGCGGAGTGCTGTTCATCGACGAGGCCTACTACCTGTACCGGCCGGAGAACGAGCGCGACTACGGGCAGGAGGCGATCGAGATCCTGCTGCAGGAGATGGAGAACCATCGCGACGACCTGGTCGTGATCCTGGCCGGCTACAAGGACCGCATGGAGCGGTTCTTCCGCAGCAATCCCGGCATGTCTTCGCGCATTGCGCATCACATCGACTTTCCGGACTACACCTCGGCCGAGCTGCTCGCCATCGCGCAGCTGATGCTCGAGGCAGCATGCAGTACACGGCTGAGCCCGGAGGCCGAGAGTCGGCTTTCGCGAGTACATCGAGCGGCGACAGACTGCAGCCGCACTTCGCCAACGCCCGCTCGATCCGCAACGCGCTCGATCGTGCACGTCTGCGCCAGGCGAGCCGGCTGTTCGCCGACGCGCACGGCCACGCTGCACGCGCGACCAGCTGATCACCATCGAGCCCGACGATATTCGCGCCAGTCGCGTGTTCTCCGAGCCTGCCGTGAACGCGGCGCCGGGAGTGACGTCATGACGCAGACCCACCAGACGCTGACACGCTTCCTCATCGAGGAGCAGCGCCGCTTCAACGATGCGACCGGCAACTTCACCGCGCTCGTCAACGACATCCGCCTGGCGTGCAAGCGCATCGCGAATCTCATCGGCAAGGGCGCGCTTGCGGGCGCGCTCGGCAGTGCGGGGTCGGTAAACGTGCAGGGCGAAACACAGATGCACCTCGACGTGATGGCGAACGACATCTTCATGCGCACCAACGAATGGGGCGGCCAGCTCGCCGGTATGGTGTCGGAGGAGATGGAAAAGCCCTACGCGATCCCGGCGGAGTATCCGCGCGGCCGGTACCTGCTGCTGTTCGACCCGCTCGACGGCTCGTCGAACATCGACGTGAACGTCGCGGTCGGCAGCATCTTCTCGGTGCTGCGCTGTCCGGAGGGCGTGACCGACCCGGCCGAGAGCGACTTCCTGCAGCCGGGCGCGGCCCAGGTCTGCGCGGGCTACGCGATCTACGGTCCGTCGACGATGCTGGTGCTCACCACCGGCCGCGGGGTGCAACGGCTTCACGCTCGATCGCGAGATCGGCGAATTCATGCTGACGCATCCGGACCTGCGGATCCCGGAGGACGCCGCGGAATTTGCGATCAACGCGTCGAACTCGCGCTACTGGGAGCCGGCCGATCAAGCGCTACGTGAACGAATGCCAGTCGCGGGCAAGAGCGGTCCGCGCGGCCGCGATTTCAACATGCGCTGGATCGCCTCGCTGGTGGCCGAGACGCACCGCATTCTCATGCGCGGCGGCGTGTTCATGTACCCGCGCGATCGCAAGGACCTCGACGAAGCCGGGCCGCCTGCGCCTGCTGTACGAAGCCAACCCGATCGGCTTTATCGTCGAGCAGGCCGGCGGACGCGCGAGCACGGGCTACGAGGCGATCCTCGACGTCAAGCCCGAGAGCCTGCATCAGCGCATCGGCTTCGTGTTCGGCGCGCGCGCCGAAGTCGAACGGATCGAGCGCTATCACCGCGAGCACAACGAGTTCCGAGTACGAAGCGCCATTGTTCGGCCCGCGCGGTCTGTTCACGAATCAACCGCGGGTTGCAGCGGAGCAACGCCACCATGTCCGCCAAACATCCCATCATCGCCGTCACCGGCTCTTCCGGGCGCCGGCACCACCTCGGTCATGCGCACGTTCGAGCAGATCTTCCGCCGCGAAGGCGTGAACGCCGCCTTCGTCGAAGGCGACAGCTTTCATCGTTACGACCGCGCCGAAATGAAGAGCAAGATGGCCGAGGCGCTGGAGCGCGGCGACCAGCAGGTTCAGTCACTTCGGCACCGGAGGCGAACCTGTTCGAGGAGCTCGAGGCGCTCTTTCAATCTATGGCGATACCGGGCGGGGCCGGCGGCGCAAGTACCTGCACGACGAAGCAGGAGGCGGCGCCTTACGGCCAGCCCGCCGGGCACATTCACGGAGTGGGAGGAGCTGCCCGGTGACATCCGACCTGCTGTTCTACGAGGGCCTGCATGGCGGGATCGTCACCGAGCAAGTCGACATTGCGCGGCACGTCGACCTGCTGATCGGCGTCGACTGCCGGTCATCAATCTCGAGTGGATCCAGAAGCTGCATCGCGACAAGGCGGCGCGGGGCTATTCCACCGAGGCGGTCACCGACACCATCCTGCGGCGCATGCACGACTACGTGCACTACATCTGTCCGCAGTTCTCGCGCACCCACATCAACTTCCAGCGCGTGCCGATCGTCGACACGTCGAACCCGTTCATCGCGCGTTTCATACCGACGCCGGACGAGTCGTTCCTGGTCATCCGTTTCGGCGAGCCGCGGGGCATCGACTTCCCGTACCTGCTGTCGATGCTGCATGGTGCGTTCATGTCGCGGTCGAACACGATCGTGTGTCCGGGCGGAAAGATGGACCTGGCCATGCAGCTCATCTTCACGCCGATGATCCGGCGCCTGATCGAGCGCCGCAAGGAAGCGCTGGCGCGCGTCGGCGAGGCAGGTAAATGGCGAAGCTCATTGAACGTATCCGCGCAGCCGCTTTTGACCTAGACGGCACGCTCATCGACACCGCGCCGGATCTCGCGGCAGCGTTGAACCTGACGCTGGCGGGGCTCGGCTATGCGCCCTTGCCCGAGGAGCGCATTCCGGCGCTGATCGGCGAGGGCGTAGATCGACTCCTGACGAAGGCGCTGGCCGAGAGCCACGGCGCACCGCCATTGCAAGCGGCGCTTCCCGCCGCCGCTGAACTCTTCGCGCGCCTGTACGGCGAGCGCCTGTTCGAGAAAAGTCGAGTCTATCCCGGCGTGACCGAGGGACTCGCGCTGCTGGAGCACGCAGGGATCGCACTCTGCTGTGTGACCAACAAGCACAGCACGTTCGCCATCCCACTGCTCGAGGCCGCGCGGCTGCAGGAATACTTTGCGTTCACGCTGTGCGCTGATCGCGCGGAACAGCGCAAGCCAAAACCCGACCTGTTGCTCGCCGCGTGCACGCACCTGGCAGTGGAGCCGCAGGAAATGCTCTATGTGGGGGACTCGCATACCGACGTGGGCGCAGCTGAGGCAGCCGGTTGCCACGTGCTCGTGGTGAACTATGGGTACGACCACGGGCGACCCGTCGATGAACTGGGGGCCGAGCGAATCATCGGCAACCTGCGGGAGATCGGCACGATCACGGACTAGCGTGCGGGGTCAGGGGCCGGCGCGAGGCGTGGCAGGGTCGAAACCGGGGACTCGATCAGGGTAAGATTCCGGCCTAACACCAAGCGCTTGAAATCCCACCAAACCTGGCCGGCGCGTTCGTTGCGTGCCCTCGACCGAGGCAACGATCCCTACGATGAACCTCCCTGACGTCGCAGCGCGCTACACGAAAGTGGCCGTGACGCTGCACTGGTTGATCGCCCTTCTCATCGTCGTGCAACTGGCCCTGGGCTGGTCGATGATCGGCATTCCGAAGGAGCCGGTCGGTGTGCGTGCCTACTGGTTCAATCTCCACAAGTCCATCGGCATCACGATCGCGTTGCTCGTACTGGTGAGAATCGCCTGGCGCGTGCGGCATCCGGCGCCGCCCTTGCCGCCTGAGGTTCCCGCCTGGCAGCGTCGTGCCGCTCGCGCCAGCCACGCGCTGCTTTACGTGTGCCTGCTGGGCATGCCGCTTGCGGGCTTCCTGGGTTCGACATTTTCCGGTTACCCGATCAAGTATTTCGGCATCGTTCTGCCCGAGTGGGGTTACAAGTCCGATTCGCTGAAAAGCTTCTTCAGCGCGGTGCACCTGGGCTTTGCGTGGGTGTTCATGACCCTGATCGTGCTGCACGCCGGCGCCGCCCTGAGACACCTGCTGGTCGATCGCGACCGGGTGTTCTGGCGCATGTGGCCACGCGCGTCGCGATGAGGCAAAGCAGGCGTTCGGCGCTGGTGGTGTTCCTGGGTGCGGTGGCGGTGGCCGTCGCATGGCCGGTGCCGGCGGAACAACCGCTGCAGAAGCTGTTGATGCTCGACTTTGAGCTGCTCGACGATCAGAAGGGCGTTGTGCCTTTTCCCGAGCAGGAAGCACGCCTGGCAATGATTTCGCAGCGCCTGCGCGAGGCGTTGATCAGGGAGGGGCTGTACAACGTCGTGGACAGCGCGCCGGTGGCGCAGCTGATTCGCGCCGAACAGGAGCGCCAGAGCCTGCTCGAGTGCAACGGTTGCGAGCTCGACATCGCCCGCAAGGCCGGTGCCGATCGAGTACTGCTCGCGTGGGTGCAGAAGATCAGCAACCTGATTCTCAACATCAACATCGAAGTTCGCGATGCCAGGAGCGGCGAAGCCGTGCTGGTGAAATCCGTCGATGTGCGCGGCAACACCGACCAGTCCTGGCAACGGGGCATCGACTTCATGGTCCGCGACATGGTGGAGAAAGGGCAGGGCAACCGTTAGAAACGATTGCAGCTCCGCCGATCCCGGCACCGGACTTGAAAGTCGACGGCCGCGGGCGGACCCTCGAAGCATGCGCCTGCTCGTCACCAGTATCGCGATCCCCATCATCCTTGGATGGACAGCTTCCGTACTCATCGCGGGGACGGAAGGCGTGGATGCTTACGGAGAAAAGGCGGCAACGCTTGCGGGGCCGCCGCTCGATGAGTCCACGGTCATCTCGTTGCAACGCGGGCCGTGCTTCGGCCGGTGCTCCGAATACACCGTGACGGTATTCGGTTCGGGGCGCGTCGAGTTCGAGGGCAGGCGCTTCGTCTGCGCTCCTGGGCGTCGCACGGCGTGGGCGTCACCTGATGAAGTGAGGACGCTGGTCGCGCAGATGCTCGCCTTCGGTTACCTGGAGCTCGACTGGCGACGGGGCTCTCTTCCGACGAATTCGCCGACCGTCATCTCGTCGCTGAGTTACGGCGGGAAAACCCATCGCGTCGCGCACCATGTCGGCGACCCCGGGGCTCCGCGGCTCCTCAGTTTCCTGGAGGATGATATCGATACGGTCGCGGGGAGCTGGCGCTGGCTGCCCGAGCGCGAAGACAACCGCCGGGTCTGCCGCACAGAGGACGGCGAGACGGAACTCCTGGAGACGTTCATTCCTACGCGCTGAATGTCCGCCTCCCGTCGCTAGACCTGGCTCTCATGGGCCCTAGCACGTTGGGGCAGTAGAGGCGCTTCGCTACCGGACGTATCCTCGGACGTGCTTCTGCGCGATGGCCGCAAGACCGCGAGCCAGAGCATTGGCAGAACCCGAAGAAACGACAACACCAAAGAGGGGAGGTAACCGCGATGAAACTGTCCCTGGTCATTTCGTGCATTGCATTGGTGGCCCTGGGTTCACAGGCGGCAGTGGCGCAGACCGCCCGCGCGGGTGACAAGGCCGTCAGCGGCTTCATGGAAAACGTGCAGAAGGGGGTAAGCCAGTTCGAGCGCAGTCTGGATTCCAAGGTGAAGAATGGCACGATTCGCGGCGCCACCACGGAAGTGAATGTCGAGAACTATTTGAAGGACTTCGATACCAGCATCGACCGCATGCGCGATCGGTTCGAGCCGAGCTATTCGGCGAGCTCAGAGGTGCAGGCGGTGCTGAAGAGCGCCAATGGCATCGACCGGTTCATGAAGTCGCAGTCCGCCGCGTTAAAGGGCCGCAGTGAATGGGATGTCGCTGCAGCGTCGCTGAACCAATTGGCGACGGCCTACGGAGCGAGCTTTCCGACTCCGGACGATGCGGCAGTACGCCGCATCAACGATGGCGAGATCGTCGCGGCGACCGACGTGGTTACCAAGCAGGCGCAGGCCTATCGCAAGGCGCTCAAGGGTGCGTTCACCAACGAAGAGTCTGCAGCGCTCGGGACGGCGCAGAAGAGCGCTGATGCCCTTTCCACCGCGGCCAAGAACCTCAAGTCGCGCATCAAGTCGGGCAAGCCGGCGTCTGGTGAGGCAGGAGTGGTGGGAGAAACTTTTGCTGCCGCACAAGCGGCCGTCACCGGTCGATCGTTACCCGAGCCGGCGGCCGCGGCATGGAAGAGCATCGAAGCAGCCGTCGGGACGATCGATCAGGCCTTCGGCGTTGCGAAGCCCGCGGCGCAGCCCACCGCTACCTGAGATTCCGCAGGACGCACATGGGCCGAGTCGCGGTTCGTCCGCGACCCGACGCAAAGTGGGCAGGAACCCTGCGACTCACTGGCCCGGCGGCTGGACGTGCCGCCCCGTGCTCAGGCATCCATGCGCGAGCTCTTGCCGCTCACCGGGTCGAGGGCATAGCTCTCGTGCAGGCCTGGAGAGATGTTGTCGCCCTCGGCGTCCACGCTGGCACGCGCCTTGGTCGCCGCTATTCCACGGGCGTATTCGATGGCGTCGTCGCGTGCGTCGAATTCCGCCAGTGGTTCTTCGTACCCGGTCTCGCACACGGCCCAGCGGCCCTCAGTCGATCTCTTCACGGTGAATGCAGTTGTCGTCGTCATCCTTGTCTCCTCGTCGCGAGCCCCATTCCCGATTCGGCCGCGTGTCGTAGTGGTGCAGGCTTGAAAGAACGTCGCTCCGTTGTAAGGAAGAATCCCCAGAATGACTTTACCGACGCCGACATGCCCCGGCGTCAGCTCGCTCTGGTGGTGCGCCATCAGGCTGCAAACGATATGCCATAGCGGGTGCAGCCGAGGGCGGGGCGTAGAATCACCGGCCACGAACCCGCCTCGCGCGGTCAGCCAATTCAGCAGCACCGGAGGCCGCATGAGACCGACGAAATCGCGATCCTGGTTTGGACGCTTTTCCAAGTGGACAGCAAGAGTCACTGGCAGGCCCGCGACTTTTGCCGTTGCCGCCGGTCTTATCGTGGCCTGGGGCGCCTCCGGCTTCCTGTTCAACTTCAGCGACACCTGGCAGCTGGTCATCAATACAGCGACCACCATCATCACGTTCCTGATGGTGTTCCTGATCCAGAGCACCCAGAACCGCGACTCCGAAGCCATGCAGGTCAAGCTCGATGAACTGTTGCGGGTCACCGAGGGTGCACATGTGGCGCTGCTCGACCTCGAAGAGCTGGACGAGAAGGCGCTGGACAGGTTGCAGGCGGACTACGCGGAATTGGCCAGGCGGGCGAGGGCAGCGCTCAGGAAAGGGAAGCCCGACACGAACGTGCCGGAGCTGCGTCCCTCGGGCGCTCGGGAATGACCGGCGCCAGCGGCTCGGAAGGGTGCAGCGCGCCAAACCGGCGGCCGGTGCGTTAACATGACGTCCAGGATCAACAAGATGCTCAACCTCCGGAGACCAGCACATGGCAACAAAGCTTGAAAAGGCGCTCAAGCGCGAGCTGGCGCTTGACGGCGCCGCGTACATGATCACCATCTCGCCGGAAGGGCTGAAGGTGACCGAGAAGGGCAAACGCAAGGGGCTCGAGCTGTCCTGGAAAGACATCATCAGCGGCCAGGCCGCGCTCGCCACGGCGCTCAACGCTTCCCTCGAGCGTGCACCGCAATGACAGGCTGAAAAAATTACACGCGTGCACCGCGAAGTATTTCTCCCGTCAGCGGATGCACGCGCTCTCCCCGGAGGAGTATCCTCTGCCGCACAGCGATCGAGCCTTCTGGCGGGGAGGCCTCATGGAACATCGATGGGGCGAACGCTCGAAACTCAATATCCCGGTGCAGGTTGATTGTGGACCGCGCGGAGTCGTGCTGGCTGTCATGCGCGATGCGAGCGCGAGCGGCGCCTTCCTGTGCACCGCGGCGCAACTCCCGCTGCTGACGAGTGTGCGGGTCGAATTCCGTGGTACCGCGCCACCCGGCGTCGAGGCTCAGGTCGTGCGGCGTGCACCCGACGGCTTCGGGCTCGAGTGGAGCGAGCTCGCGCCGCAAGCGGTTGTCGATCTACTGAACTCGGCGCATGTAGCGCCAACCAATCAGCAAGCGCGCGTTGCAGCAACCGAGCCGGTGCTCCCCCAGAGTGTTCCGCCCGCGCCGACAACGCGCCGCGCCGTCGAGGAGAGTGCTACGGGATAGCCCGGTACGCCCGACGGTTCTCCTACCTGCCGAGTGAGGCGAGCAGGTCGTCGAGTCTCGCGTAACTCACGATTACGCCTTTCTCCATGCCGGACTTCAGCGTGACGTCGCGCGCTTCGCGCGACTCGAACAGCATCGTGCAGGTGTAGATGGTCTTGCCGGCCTTCTCCTCGAGGACATGGGTGACCAGCGCCTCGCCCGTGTACCAGGCGTCGTCGAATTTTTCCGTGAGCACCATGCGCTCCGGCGGCACGATCTCGCGAATGACGCCTCCCATTCCCATCTCGTGCCCATCCCGGTCGCGTCGCCAGACGTAGCGATACGCGCTGCCCACCTTGGCGTCGAACTGGCAGACGGGCATCGACCAACCGTCCGGCCCCAGCAGCCAGCGCTTGAGAAGCTCCGGCTTGATCAGCGCATCGAATACCAATCGTCGCGGCGCATCGAAAGTGCGGGTCATTGCAATCTCACGGTCGGAGGGCGTCGTGACTTCCAGCTGGTGACTCATGGTGTTTTCCTCTGTCGCTTGGCGCCTCGGCGCGCTTTCTTTCCGGCTTTCATTTCCTCGAGAAGGATGTCGAGTCGCTGGAACTGCATCTCCCAGTGCCGTCGGTAGCGTTCCAGCCATTCGTTGGCTTCTGCGAGCGGCGCGGCCTCGAGGCGGCACGGCCGGCGCTGCGCGTCGCGGCCGCGCGAGATCAGGCCGGCGCGTTCCAGCACCTTGAGGTGCTTGGAGATCGCCGGCTGGCTCATCGCGAACGGTTCGGCGAGTTCCATCACCGAGACCTCACCGGAGGTGAGCCTGGCCAGGATGGCGCGCCGGGTGGGGTCGGCCAGCGCCGTAAACGTTGCATCGAGACGTGCGGGGGTCATTTGTCCATAACCCTTGGGTTGCATAACTAAAGAGTTATATACAACACGCTAGCGAGGGCGTCAAGCCCTCGGCCGGTGGTTCGAGCAGGTGAGGTAGGCGGAGCCCTCTAAGACGCGTTTCAGCGTTGCTCGAGAAGCCGCTGAGCGAGCGCACGAAGCGCATCGCGCAGTCGTTCGGGCTTGCGGATCTCGAAGCCGAAGGGCAGACGCGCCAGCTCGCGAGCGAACCAGTTCAGGTCGTTGACCTGGGCGCGCAGCAGCACGCCGTCATTCGCCCACTCGAGAACGCACACCGCCGGCGACAGGTAATAGCGCGCATTCTCGAGATCCGTCGTGAGCAACACTTCCACCGCGTGCGCGCGCGGGATCGTCGCCAACGAATGGGTCAGGTGGGCGAGCGCGTCGAAGTCCGCGGGCCGCGCAAACGTCTGGCCAAGTGGTTGCACGGCGCGCACGCGATCCAACCGGAAGGTGCGCACGCCTTTGCGCAGATGGCACATGCCGACCGCATACCAGCGACCACCGCGATGGGCGAGCCCGTAGGGATCAAAGGCGCGTTCTGTGTCATCGCCTTGTGGAGAGCGATAGTGCAGATTGACTCGCAGTCGTGCCTGGGCAGCGCTGCTCAACTGCACCAGCGCGTCATTGTCGAGCGGCGCCACCGCCTGCGAACGCTCGAGCGTGACCGTCTCGTCAATAGCGCGCACGCGGCGCTTCAGCTTCGCAGGCATAACGCGCTCGAGCTTGGCCTGAGCGCTGGCGACAGCCGGCGCGGCATGCGCGAGACCGAGCCCGCGTGCCGCCAGCAGGCCGACTGAGAGCGCGAGTGCCTCGTCATCGGTGAACACCATCGGCGGGAGCTTGAACCCGGAAACGAGTCGGTAGGCGCCGTCGCGCCCGAGCTCCGCGGTGATGGGAATGCCGATGTCCTCGAGCATGGATACGTAGCGGCGCACGGTACGGCGATCGACTTCGAGGCGTCGCGCCAATTCTGTCCCGCTCATTCGCGGGTGGGTTTGCAGTAGCTCGAGGACCGTCAGTACGCGTGTGGTAGGTCGGCTCATTTCCGCAGGCTCTCACGGAATTAGGGCCGATTCTGTCCTAGTTGACCCGCATACTTCCACCGTCGAATCGAGGGCGGCGGTTTCTCACTGGAGGGCAGACGTGATGAACGCGGTATTGCAGATGAAGGATGGCGCGCGCGACTTCGATTTCCTGATGGGGCGCTGGAGAGTGCACAACCGTCGGCTGCGCGAGCGGCTGAGGGGCTGCACGGAATGGGAAGAGTTCGAAGCCACTCACTGCGCGCGGCCGTTGCTCAATGGGCTCGGCAACGAGGATGAATTCCGCACGGACTTCTGGCCAGGGTTCATCGGCATGTCGTTTCGCTTTTTCAATCCGACGACCAGGCGGTGGGCCATCTACTGGGCTGACAGCGTGCGGGGCAGCCTCGAGCCGCCGGTGTTCGGCACATTCCATGGCGATGTGGGGGTGTTCGAGGGCAAGGACACGTTCGAAGGGCGTCCCATCCTGGTGCGATTTACGTGGTCGGGGGCCACATCACGCGCGCCGCGCTGGGAGCAGGCCTTTTCCCCGGACATCGGCACGACCTGGGAGACGAACTGGGTGATGGAATTCACCCGGTTCGATCACGGAGCGTAGAGTCGATGCAGCAGATCGACACCCTGGGCGAGTTCCCCGTCGTGGAGTTTCGTCGCTACCGGATCAGCGCAGCCGAGCGCGCGCACTTCGCCTGCGACTTCGACAGCTTCTTTCCGGAAGCGATTCAGCAGATCGGAGGGATCGTGCTGGGCCAGTTTCTCGAGCGCGACGGCGATGAGGGCTTTACGTGGATCCGCGGCTTTCACGACATGCCGGCCCGCGCGACGGTCAACACGGCGCTCTACGACGGCCCGGTATGGAAGGAGCATCGGGCGAGGATGAACGGGCACATGCTGGATCACACCAACGTGCTCCTGATGGCGCCTATCGACCGAGAGCGTGCCATTCCTGTGCTTGCCGCAGTCGATCCGGTCCGCGAGCGCGATACCCCGCGCGGTGTGGTCATTGCCCAGGTGTTTGCCGTTGAGTCAGGCGGTCTCGAGGATCTTGTGCGCCTGGCCGAGCCGGTCTTTGACACCTACGTTTCACAGGGCGCGCGAGAAGTGGGCCTCCTGGCGAGTCTCGATGTGCCGAACAATTTTCCGCGATTGCCCTACCGAACGGATGGCCTGTACGTCGTGTGGCTCGGCCTCGTCGAGAACGACGCCGTGCTGGCCACTCGACTGCGGCCAGCTGCGGAACGGGCCCACAAGGTCCTGGCAGACAGCGGCCTGCTGAGGAGCGCGCCGGAGCTGATCGTGCTGGATCCCACGGCCCGCTCGCGGCTGCGTTGGGCACATCCCACCTGAGGGACACGGCGCGGCGCTCCCTGCGATTGCGAGGGTTGGGGAATCAGTAGTGCAACGCCGGCGGAAGCCGCGCAATGCAGGCTGCATAAGCCAGGCGTGCGCGCCGGCACTGCGATTCCGAGATGGCGGCCGGCAAGTCTCTGTCCTTCTTTGGCGGTACCACGCGGCCCGCAAGAATGCGTGCCGAGGGATCGCCATAGCGCGGCTCACCGGTGTGCTCGAACAACTGGTACGTGGTTGACAGAGGCGAGTGGAGCTCCAGCTTGCTGGCAATCCGAGTGAGGACCCGCTGGGGTTCGCGAACCAGCTGTTCACTGCGGACCACGATTGCGCGGTCGCGTGCCCAGCCAACGTAGTCCTTCAGCCGCGCCAATCGCCGAACGTAGTAGCGCGTTACGGCCTCCGGATCGATGTACCACGGCATTGCGCCAGCGAGGGCTCCGAGCTCGAAGATGCTGGCGAGGGTCGGCTCGGGTTTGCGGATCAGGACGATCGGCACCACCGAGCGCTGGCGCAGCACGCGCTCGCTGATCGAATAGCTGTCGTGCAGGACCTTGTCGAGCACATATCGGCGCCGACCGAAGCCTTGCGCGAAGGCCAGGCGCCAGCGCAGCCCGTATAGCGCGAGGCGGGAACGGTAGGCGGTGCCGCTCTCGGCGTAACCACCGATCTCGGGATGCGAGCCAAGCAAATGCGCGAGCAGCGTCGAGTAGCTGCGCATGTGGCTGAGGATGAGGATATAGCCTGCGCGTCCCGCCATGACAGGGTAGTGTCGAAGCGACGACGTTCCAGAGACGTAAGAATTCGTAGACGATCACGGGGCGCGGTTTTCTGCTCGTGGCGTAGGACTCCGCCGACGCTCCGAGCGAAATCCTCTGTGCCGGCGGCGATTCAAGTAGTTATCGTGAGGTAGCATGCGCAGCAGATCCGTCCGCTGGACAACTGTCCGGAGGCATTCATGATCATTGCGGGACGGTGGCCTCGAGCAATTTTCTACGACTCGAAGACCACTCTGTTCGACTGGGGCTGGAGCTGGACGAGCGCGGCCGCCGCCCTGGTCGCCAAGTACGCCGCAAGCGTCGACTCCGCAACGTTCACGCGGACGTGGGTGCGCTTCTTCGAGTCGCATCATCGCCGCACCGCGTTCTCTCAATACACGCCTGTCACCGAGACGGTGCGCGAAGCGCTCATGGACACGTGCAACGCGCTGCGAATCGAGGGTGATCCGGACGATGTGCGCGCCTATACGGATCTGCAGGAGCAAGTGGGGTTGTTCGCGGACACGGAGGACGCCTTGCGCGAGCAGCAGCAATTGGGCGTCAAGATCCTCATCTACTCCGACGTCGAGCGACAGTACCTCGACATGTACGTAGCCAAGTTCCAGCACTTCAAACCCGACTTCGTGGGCAGCACCGAGGAGCCGCGGATCCACAAGCCGAACCCGCTGACCTATCACTGGGTGTTGCAGCAGAACGGCCTGCAGGCGCGCGACGTGCTGTATTGCGCAGCGCCGGCGTTCGATGTGCAGGGCGCAATGTCGGCCGGCTTGCTCGCCGCCTGGCTGAGACGACCGGTCGACGGGATGCTGGTGAATCAGGCGGACGCGACCCGTGGAATTCCGGCCGACTACGAGATCGAGTCGCTGCACGACGTGACGCGGATCATCCGGGCGAACCGCGGCGGCTGACCAGCGTTCTCGCAGCAATGCTGAGGCAGGCGGTCTACGTCCTGGTGCCGATTCTGCTCGCGGGCTCCGCATTGGAGCGGCCCTTTCCGGTCTCCGATCACTTCGATGGGCGCCGCTTCTACAATCCGGGTGTCGACATCGACAAGAGCTTCGCCGACCTCTGGCGCATGCTGAACTCGGGCCATCGCGCGCGCTGGCAGGAGCACGTCGAAAACGGCGTGTTCCCTCTGCCGCCGGCACGTCTCGGGCCGGAGGAGATCGCAGTCACCGCGATAGGCCACGCCACCAACCTGGTGCAGTTTCGGGACCTCAACATTCTCACCGATCCGATGTATTCGGAACGTGCGAGCCCAGTGAGCTGGGCAGGACCGAAGCGCGCTCGCGATCCCGGCGTGGCCTTCGATTCACTGCCGCGTATCGACGTCGTTGTGTTGAGTCACAACCACTATGACCACATGGACCTGCCCACGCTCAGGGGCCTGCGCGACCGCTGGAACCCGCTCATCGTGGCGGGCCTCGGCAACGGCCGCTACCTGGCGAGCCATGGGCTCAAACACACCCACGAGCTCGATTGGTGGCAGTCACTCGAACTTGGCTCGAGTGTGCGCGTCACCTTCGTGCCCGCGCAGCATTGGTCGGGGCGCGGCCTGGGAGACCGGCGGCGCATGTTGTGGGGTGGCTACTGGCTGGAGGCGCCGGCGGGACGAGTGTATTTCGCGGGTGATACGGGATACCCGGCGCAGTTCCGCGAAATCAGGCGGCGTCTCGGCTCGCCTGACCTGGCGCTGCTGCCGATCGGCGCGTACGAGCCGCGCTGGTTCATGGCGCCTCAGCATGTGAATCCGGAGGAGGCCGTTCGCGCGCATCTCGATCTGGGTGCGCACGTGAGCATCGGCATGCATTTCGCGACCTTTCACCAGCTGAGCGATGAGGCGATGGACGCGCCCGTGCAGGCACTCGAGAGAGCCCGGGAGCAGCACGGCGTTGTCGGCGACGCCTTTCTGGTGTTGGGCTTCGGTGAAACGCTCACCTGGACCGCCCGGACCCAGTCTGCGGAATGAATGGCAGCACGTGTTGTCGTAGATGGCGATCCGGCAGATACTCTCACACGTGATGCGAGGCCGAGTTTCCCCCCGCAAGCGCATTCAACTGGCAGGTCGTGTCCTGCTGGTCGCCGCCTTGCTCATCGCGCATGGCGGCGCGGTAGTACATGCCTACTCGCATCTCACCAACGACCCGCCGAGCCTGCCGACACAGACCTGCGGCAAGTGCCTGTCGTTCTCGTCATTGCACAACGTCGTCGGCGGTTCCGATTCCCCGCTCCTGCTCGAGCGCCGCCAGGCAGCAGACATCGTTCCGGCGACCAGCTTCGCCGTCGTTTCGGTCTCCCGACATTCTCCGTTTCGATCCCGCGCTCCTCCCGCACTCCTCTAGAAGCCGATGAATTCACGGCCGCGCGACGCGGCCGTGCGCATTGACTCAAGAGGAGGGTTCTCCATGACGAGGTTCAAGCCCGTTACGGCGCTTCTGGCGCTGGCATACATCGCATTCCCGGTCCTTGCTGAGGCAGCGGATGACGCCACTGCGCTCCGGGCCGAGCTCGAGGCATTGAAGAGTGACTACGAGGCGCGGGTGACAGCACTCGAAGCGCGCATCACGGAACTGGAATCCGCCGCGTCCGCGGTTGCCGCCGCACCGGCCGCGATGCCGGCGCCGGCACCCCCGGGTTCCGGCACGCGCAGCTCCGCGGCAGCCTTCAATCCGTCCGTTTCCGTGATCCTGGCCGGCAATTACGCCAATGTTTCCGAGGACCCGGAAACCTGGCAGATGGCGGGCTTCATACCGAGCGGGGGCGAGGTCGGGCCGGGCGAGCGCAGCTTCAGTCTCGGCGAGTCGGAGCTCACGATCGGCGCCAACGTCGATCCGTATTTCTCGGCCATTCTGACCGCCGCGATCACGGGCGAAGACGAAATCGAGGTTGAGGAAGCGTATTTCCGCACACTTGCTCTGCCCGAGGGCTTCACGGCGAAGGGAGGGCGGTTCTTTTCCGGCATGGGCTATCTGAACGAGATCCACGCCCATGCGTGGGACTTCGTCGACCAGCCATTGATCTATCAGGCCTTCTTTGGCAACCAATTCGCGCAGGACGGCGTACAGCTCAAATGGCTGGCACCCACGGACCTGTTCATCGAGCTCGGCGCCGAATCAGGTAACGGCCAGGCTTTTCCGGGGACCCGCCGCAATCGCAACGGGTTGAACGGCGTGACCGTGTTCACGCACGTCGGAGGTGATGTCGGCGATTCCACGAGCTGGCGTGCCGGCGCGTCCTGGCTCGACCAGCGGGCCGAAGAGCGCAGCTACGACGATGTCGATGACGCAGGAGCGCCGGTGGTCAACGCGTTCACGGGCAAGTCGCAAACGTGGGCAGTGGATGCGGTGTTCAAGTGGGCGCCACACGGCAACGCGGCGCGCCAGCAGCTCAAGATCCAGGGCGAATACATGCACCGCAAGGAGGATGGTGACCTGACATTCGACGCGGAGGGTCTTGCGCTGAGTAATGTATACAGCAGCGAACAGTCGGGCTGGTACCTGCAGACCGTTTTTCAGTTCCGCCCGCGATGGCGTGTCGGCGTGCGCTATGACGCGCTCGATTCTGGAACGCCGGACATCGCGCTCGTCGAAAGCGGACTACTCCCGCCGGAGGCCTTCCCGGTACTACTGCCCGCAGAGCCGGATCGCGTCACGGTGATGCTCGACTGGAACCCCACCGAGTTCTCGCGCCTGCGTGCGCAATACGCTTGGGACGACGCACGCGACACCGGAGACGAGGATCGCCAGTTTTTCCTGCAGTACCTCTTCGGCATCGGCGCCCACGGCGCCCACAAGTTCTAGGAGCACGCAGTCATGCTTAAACAGATTGGCAGCCTGCTCGTGCTGCTCATGCTCGGCGCAGCTACACCGGCGCACGCAACCCTCAAGGTTCTCGCCACCACTACCGACTGGGGCGCGCTCGCGAGCGAGCTGGGTGGCGACAAGGTCAACGTCTATGTCGCAACCAGCGCTCTGCAGGACGTGCATCGCGTCGAGGCGAAACCGAGCCTGGTGGCTCGCGCACGCACCGCTGACCTGGTCGTAGCGACGGGCGCCGAACTCGAAATCGGCTGGCTGCCCGTGCTGATCCAGGAATCCGGCAATCCGCGCATCCAACCGGGCGGGCAGGGTTACTTTGAGGCGACTGCGCAGCTCAGCCTGCTCGAAGTGCCGACGCGGCTCGATCGCTCGATGGGCGATATCCATCCCCTCGGCAATCCGCATGTGCATCTCGATCCGCACAACATCGCGAAGGTCGCAAAGGCGCTCAGCGCGCGCCTTAGTGCGCTCGATGCGCGCAATGCCGAGTACTACACGCAGCGTGGCGCCGACTTCGAGGGGCGCTGGGCACAGGCGATCGCGCGCTGGGAGAGCAGGGGCACGCCGCTCAAAGGTGTTCCGGTCGTCGTGATTCATCGCGATCAGGCCTATCTGTGCCACTGGCTCGGATTGTCCGAGGTGGCCGCGATCGAACCCAAGCCCGGCTTGCCGCCCACCACTTCCTATCTCGCCGGCCTGGTGACCAAGCTGTCGGCGTCGCCGCCGCGCATGATCCTGCGCAATGCCTACAACGACTCGAAGGCGGTGAACTGGCTGTCGGAGCGTGTTCACGCGCCGGTCGTGGTGTTGCCGTACTCGGTGGGCGGAACTCCGGAAGCAAAGGACCTGTTCGGATTGTTCGATGACACGTTGAACCGGCTGCTGGCAGGTGCCCAATGAACCTCTTTTCTGCCGAAGTGAACATCCTGTGGCCGGCGCTGATTGCCGGCATCCTGGTCGTGATTTCGCACGTCCCGATGGGCCAGCAGGTGCTGGCCCGAGGCATCGTGTTCATCGATCTCGCAATTGCGCAAGTAGCGGGTCTCGGTGTCATCGCCGCGCACCGCGTCGGCGTCGGCGTCGGCGGCTGGACGACACAGATGGCTGCGGTGGCGGCAGCGCTCGCGGGCGCACTCTTGCTCACCTGGACAGAACGCAAGCGGCCGGATGCACAGGAAGCCCTCATCGGCATCCTGTTCGTGCTCGCTTCCACCGCCCAGATCCTGGTGCTCGCGAACGATCCACACGGCGGCGAAGACCTGCGCGATCTGCTGGCCGGGCAGATCCTGTGGGTGTCGACAGAACAGCTGGTGCGCACGGCCGTGATCACGGCAGTGTTCGCCGTGGTGTGGTTTCTGTGGCGGGAGCGCATCGGCCGCATCGGCTTCTATGTGCTGTTCGCGCTCATGGTGACGGCGGCCGTACAGCTCGTCGGCGTGTACCTGGTGTTCACGAGCCTCATCGTGCCCGCCGTTGCAACGTATCGGCACGCGCCCAACCGGCAGCTGCTCATCGGCTACTGCCTCGCGATCGCGAGCTACCTCGCCGGCCTGGCGGTTTCCGTCGTGACCGATCTGCCTTCGAGCCCTGTGATCGTCTGGGCCATGGCCGTCATCGGGCTGCTGGTCCACCTGACGGCCAATCATCGACGCGGCGCAACGGCCGAGTCGAAGCCGCCGATCTGACTGGCTCGAGGGAGGCAGAGGAATCGACCGGTCCCCGAACCTCAGGGTCGGAGGCGGGCAGGGTTGCGAGTCCACTTATAATTCGATAACATTGGAAATATGAAATCACCAGATGTGGTGGCGGCCCTGGGAGCCCTTGCGCAGGAATCGCGACTCTCCGTCTTTCGCCTGCTGGTCAAGCGCGGGCCTCAAGGGTTCACGCCGGGCGAGCTCACGGAAAAGCTCGGGGTTCCCGCGCCGACGCTGTCATTTCATCTCAAGGAATTGCAGCGTGTCGGACTCGTGCTCGTGGAGCGCGAGGGGCGGTTCCTGAACTACACCGCCAACTTCCCGCAGATGAATGAGCTATTGGGCTTTCTCACCGAAAATTGCTGCAGCCTTTCGGATGAGGCCTGCGATACGACTTGCCAGCCGGCTGCGGCTCGTCAAACCAGGAAACGTGCATGAGACGCTTTCACGTACACGTCCATGTGGATGATCTCGACCAGAGCATTCGCTTCTATTCGACGCTGTTCGGCGTCGGGCCCGCCGTGACCAGGCGCGACTACGCCAAATGGATGCTCGAGGATCCCAGGCTGAATTTCGCGCTTTCTACCGGAGCCTCCACCCGCGGAATCGGTCATGTGGGGCTGCAGGTGGACGGACCCGAGGAACTGTCGGAGATCGCAGCGCGCGGCCAGGCCGCAGAGCTCGGGGGCGTGGCAGAACGAGACGCGCGCTGTTGCTACGCCAAGTCCAACAAGCACTGGTTCACCGATCCGCAGGGCGTGGTGTGGGAAACCTTCGAGTCCCTCGGCGCCATCGATACCTATGGCGAGGATCGAGCAGCGCCCGTCGAGGCGACATCGGCCTGCGCTGGCTCGAGCTGTTGTGCATGAGGAGATGATGGCGCACGTCACCCCCGCGGTGAGTGCCGACCTACCGGCCATTCTGAGCTTGCTGCGAGCGAGCGGATTGCCAGTAGCTGATGTGCATGAAAAGTCGCACCAAGAATTCCTGGTCAACCGCGACAACGGTCGCGTGGTCGGTGTCGTGGGACTCGAGCGCTTCGGGAGTGTGGGGTTGCTGCGTTCACTCGCGGTGAGTCCAGAGCTCAGGCGGCACGGACTTGGCCAAGCCCTGACAAAGGCCCTGGAGGAGCGCGCCGCCCGCACCGGCATTACCTCGCTTGTCCTGCTGACTGAAACGGCGCGCGAGTTCTTTCAGCGCCACGGCTACCAGATCATCGCGCGAACGGCGGCACCGTCGCCGGTCCAGGCAAGCAGCGAGTTCCGGACCCTCTGCCCCGACTCCGCAGTGTGCATGACGAAGGATCTGTAGATCGCCGGGGCATGCATCGTGGCTACTCGTCCGTTCAATGTCTTGTTCCTGTGCACCGGCAATTCCGCGCGCAGCATCCTTGCCGAGTCGCTGATCAACCACTGGGGCCGCGGCAAGTTTCGCGGCTTCAGCGCCGGCAGTCATCCGAAGGGCAGGGTGCATCCCATTGCGCTCGAACTGTTGAAGCACATGAAGCTGCCGATGGAAGGCCTGCACAGCAAGAATTGGAGCGAATTCGCGCCGGCGGGCTCGCCGCAGCTCGATTTCGTATTTACGGTCTGCGACAAGGCCGCCGCGGAAATCTGTCCGGTGTGGCCAGGTCAACCAATGACCGCGCACTGGGGCGTTGCGGATCCGGCGGCGGTCGAAGGGGCCGAAACCGAGAAATGGCTGGCCTTTCGCGATGCGTTCAAGGTCCTTGAAAACCGCATCAAGATCTTCGTGAGTCTTCCGCTCGCGTCGCTGGACCGCCTGAAGCTGCAACAGCGGCTCGACGAGATCGGTCGCACAGCGGCAAACAGTGACTAGTCGCTGGCCCGGCGCCTCACCGCCGAAGGGCTGGGATCGCTACTGCTCGCGGCCGCTGTCATCGGCTCCGGCATCATGGGGAACGGCTCGCTGACGGCAATGCCGCGATTGCGCTGCTGGCCAACACGGGCGCGACCGTCGCAGTGCTTGCCGTGATCATCCGACGTTCGCATCGTGAGCGGTGCACACTTCAATCCCGCCGTGACGCTGATCATGTCGTTGCGACGACAGATCACTTGGCGCGATGCCGCCTGCTACGCGATCGCGCAACTTGCGGGATGTTGCGCCGGGGCGGTGCTCGCCCATGCGATGTTCGAGCTGCCTCTCCTCCAGGCCGGGACGCGTGTGCACAGCGGCGCAGCGCAGTGGCTCGCTGAAGGCGTGGCCACGTCGGGCCTGATCCTCCTGCTCCTCGGCATTCGAGATCAGCGCGACGCCTCCTGGGCAGTGGCGGCCTGGATCGGTGCCGCCTATTGGTTTACCGCCTCCACTTCATTTGCGAATCCGGCGATCACACTCGCCCGCTCCTTGAGCGACACCTTTGCCGGGATTCGACCGGCCGATACGCCATTGTTCGTGGGTGCCCAATTGCTGGGCGCCATCGTCGGTCTTATGGCCGCGCGCTATCTCTTCATCGCACGCCAGAACAACGCGCAGCCGCCGCGGTAGCGAGCAATCACCCTCGGTCTGGGTCGCGTTGCTGGCTATAATCGGCGCGGCTGCCCGAAAACACACAATGAAGAAAGAGCACACCGAATTACGCCGCCGCCCATTGCTGACGCCCGTCTGGCTCGCCGCCATAGCGGGCCTGCTCTTTATCGCGCTGGCAGCGTGGTTTCTGTCCTCACTCTCGACGACCACCGTGATCCTGGTCCGGCACGCCGAGAAGGAGCTCGGGCACGATCGAGGATCCGCCGCTCAGCCAGGTGGGCGAGCAGCGGGCGCAATTGCTGGCGCGCATGCTGGGTGAACGCGAGGGGCCCGGCAGGATCGACGCGATCTTCGTCAGCGACACGCGTCGCAGCCAGCGCACGGCCGCCCCGCTCGCTGACCGGCTCGGTATTGCGGTCACGACCGTCGATGCAAAGGATATCGAGGGGCTCGCGAGGAAGATTCGCCAGCTCGCACCGCGGCCAGAGAGTCCTGGTGGTGGGGCATAGCAACACGGTGCCCGAGATCGTGCGCCGTTGAGCGGAGGACCAGCTGCACCGATGCCCGACGACGATTACTCGCAGATGTACGTCGTTACGGTGCCTGCACTCGGTCCGACATCGGTGCTACGGATGCGCTATTGAGTTCGCGCGCACGTCAGCCACGTAGTGGCTCAACAATCAAGTACTTGTGAGATTATCCTAAGGTTACGTGGCGCTTCATTGCTGAGCGCTCTGACGCAGCTCCACCGCTTTGCGCACGAACTCCTCGTGTCTTCCGATGCGAAAGTCTGCAAGCACTGCGGCCTGGATGATGCGTCCTTGGTCGATGAGGTAGGTGGCGCGCCGCACCCCGATGCCGAGCGGCCCGTTGACCTCGTACATGTTGATGACGGTCTTGTCGCGATCCGAGAGCAGCGTGAACGGCAACGTGTATTTTTCGCGAAACCGCCGGTGGCTCTCGGGTGCTTGTGGACTGACACCGACCACGCGCAGCCCGGCATCGCAGGATTTCCGTGTGCAGATCGCGCAGCGTGCACGCCTCCGCGGTGCAGCCTGGCGTGAAATCGGCCGGATAGAAATACAGGATGAGAGGACCATCGCCCAGGAGCGAGGTGAGCGAGCGGTCGCGGCTGTCCTGGTCGGGCAGCGTGAACTCGGGCGCGCGATCACCGGACTTGAGCATCAGGACACTCCTTGTGTCGGCGGCTTGCGGAACTCGACTTCCATCAGTGCGTAGTGTGTGACATCGAGACCCAGCCGGCGATAGGTGCGCTGCGCGTTTTCGTTTCCGTGGTCGACATAGAGCCGCAGGCCGCACACGCTCGTATCCTCGCGCGCCAGGCGCTCCAAGTGACGGAAGAGGGCGGTGAATACCCCGCTGCGCCGCTCCTGCGGCATCACGTACACCGACTGGATCCACCAGAAGAAGCCGTTGCGCCAGTCGCTCCATTCGGTTGTGAACATGATCTGTCCCACGGGCCGCCGGTCGAACTCTGCAATGAGGTAACGACCCTTCGCCGGCGCGGCGAGCAGGGATTCAACACCGGGGCGCAGTTTCGCCGGATCGAGCTCCTTGTGTTCCGTCTCACGCGCAAGCCGCGCGTTGCAATCGACGATGAAGTCGAGATCGGCGGGTGTCCCGGAGCGCACAACAATGGGCATGGGGGAATCCTGTTCCATGCGTGTTGCCATGATAGCGCCAAGGCGCCGACCGGCCGTGAATCCCGAGCGAAACCCTTGTTTGCTTTGCCACTCCGGGGGTCGATGCTAGAATCCCGCGCCCGTTTTCGCGTGGGGCAGTAGCTCAGCTGGGAGAGCGCCGCGTTCGCAATGCGGAGGTCGAGGGTTCGATCCCCTTCTGCTCCACCAATCCCCTTTAGCCGCTTGCGCGGCAGCAGCAAGCCAAATCCGCGCTTTCTCACGAAGCCATCAATCTGCCCGTCGCCTCGCTCGACAAGTTGAGCCAACAGCCCGCGGCAGTCGAGGTGTCGACCTCCAAGCGCAACAACTGAGGCCTGCTGCGCCCTTGGGCTTGCTCTGCGCCTTCCTCTGGTTAGATGCCGGCAAACCACTCGTAGCCGAGGTCTTCCCAGTAGCCGCCTTTGCCGCCGCGGATCTCCGCGAAGCTGCTCACCACCTCGATGCGCATGATGTACTTAGCCATCTTGTAGCCCAGCTGTCGTTCGATGCGTACGCGCAGCGGCGCGCCATTCTTGATCGGCAACACCTCGTCGTTCAGTTCGTACGCCAGGATTGTCTGCGGGTGCAGGGCGTCTTCCAGGTCGATGCTCTCGTAGTACTTTTCCGGAGTCCCCCACATGGGGTCCGCACAGTGAAAGACCACGTACCGTGCTTCAGGCTGCAACCGAACGAGCGCCAGGACGTGGCTGAGCGGCACGCCGGTCCACTTGCCGATCGCACTCCATCCTTCGACGCAGTCGTGACGCGTGATCTGCGTGCGACTCGGCATCGCGCGCAGCTGCGCCAGCGCGAACTCGGCGGGATCCTCAACGAGGCCATCGACAAGCAGCTTCCAGTCCTGGAATCCTTGCGCCGCAAGCGCCTGGTACGCGGCGTCCTCGGGATTCGCGGTTCCATTGCTACGGAACTGGGGCGACAGGTCGGCCTCCGTGAATTCCTGAGCCATCGAGCGTCGCGAGGTCACGAGGTGTTGAGCGCCGCGGTTCAGGTGCTCAGCGACCCCCAGAACCTTCGGGAACCAGGAGCTTTTCGAGAGTGCGTCGCAGCCCGCGAGCAGCGCGGCACCCGCACTGGTGAGCGCCTGTCGTAAGAAGTATCGGCGAGAGCGCATGCGCCACCTCATGATTGCTCCTCGGAGTCGATCCGGTAGCGGCCCGTGATCATCGAGCGCAGGTTGTTCCAGAACCCCGTGATGACGACCTGGAACACATGGATCAGGACGAACAACACCATGGTCCAGGCGGCGATGAAATGCAGCGTGCGCGCGGACTGGCGGCCACCCAGGAAGTCCACCCACCCGGGCAGGATCGAATTGAGCCACGGCGACATCGCCCAGCCAGTCACCAGGACCAGCGGAAAGAGTCCGAAAATCAGGAACAGATAGGAAAGCTTCTGGAGCACGTTGTAGCGCCTGGCGGCTTCGCCGTGCGGATGACGCAGGAGCAAGTGATCCTTGACGGAACGCCAGATGCCACGCCAGTCCTCGCGTGTCGGTTTCAGATCACGCTGCACGTGGCGGCTTGCGATGCTGTGCGCGAGATACACGATGCCATTGATCACGAACAGCCACGCGAAAAAGAGATGCCAGCGGCGCCCCATGGCCAGCCATGTCCCGCTGGGAACGATCATCCAGGACGGGAACTTGCTCTCGACCTCGAAGATGGCCGGCTTACCTGTCTCGGAGGACCTACCCCACGGGAATCCCCCCACGACCTCGAAGAGGGCAGGCTTGCCTGTATAGGAAGACTTACCCCAATAAAGCGCCGGATGTTCGTTGAAGATCTGCAGCCCACTCATCAGCAGCACAATGAGGGCAATCACGTTGATCCAGTGCGTGATGCGCACCAGCACGCTGTGACGGCGGTAGAAGTAGCTCTTTGCGGCTGTGAGCATTGGCGCGGCCTTCTGCGGGCATCATACTCAAACACACCGGCTGGCCGGCCATCTTGTTTCGCGCGGCGTCCGATTGCATGTCTGCCACGCCAGGTCTTCCCAGGCGCGACGTTGCTGGTACATTCTCGGCCCAGCGCCCCCGTAGCTCAGTGGATAGAGCGACCGCCTCCTAAGCGGTAGGTCGTCGGTTCAACTCCGGCCGGGGGCGCCAGATCCCTCAAGCAGTTGCACGCGTCTCGCCACTCTCCTGCGTGCTGTCATCTAACGGCTGTCTAACGTCCCGCGCTTTTCCTTCGATCACGCGCAGTTTCGGCTGCTGCGATATTCTCGATGCATGGGGCCGGCAATAATCTGAAGATCGGGCCCTAAGCTTTGACAAATCGCATATGACTTGGGGGGCAACATGCGCACCAGCTCACTGTATCGATACCGGCTCATCTCGACAGGCACCGGCCTTTTGGCCGCGGCATCTGCTCTTGCGGCGGAACCGGCCTCCGGGGCTTGGGCAAAAGCCGTGGCGCTGCCGACGGCGTGCTACGTATCGCAGGACCAATTTGCAGAAAAGAACTCGGCGGCACGGGCTGTTGTCGCGAGCGACTCGAGCAAGCAGAAGGAAATCAACGACCAGCTCTCCAAGAGCTGGGGTCAGAAGGAGGGAGAGGACCCCATGGCGATGGCAGCCCGCATTCAGGAAGCCATGATGAAGGACCCGGAGGCTGCGATGAAGATGATGCAGCAGACGGCCGCCGCGGATCCGGAGGCGGCACAAGCAGCGTTGATGCAGCGCCTGGAGCGGGAAGGGCAAATGCAGGAGGAGGGAAACGGACTGATCAAACGCTACCAGGCGGCGGTCAAGGCTGCTGTGGTGCCGGCCCGCGCGCACCTTGAGGCCCTCCGAAAGCGCATGGGACTCGCGGGGGAGGGCTGGGGCATTGGTGAAACGGCCTCGGCGCAGTCTTACGCCGAATACGACGCCATCAAGCGCGAAGCGGATCAGGCCTATGCGGGCATGTGCCCACAATGGTGGGGCGCCACGGGCTCGATGCAGGCGTTCATGAAGCGCTACAAGGACTATCTCGTCGGCGAGCGCATTCCGTATGACGAAAAGGCCGATTCGCAGATACTGTCGACTTTGGCGCTGTACGGTGTCGACGCGAGATCCTACAAATCCGTTGCGACACTCGACGCCGTGCACGAATACATGAAGATGGCGGAGCGCTTGTACGCCGTGCGCGAGCAAGAGCCGCGCTGCACGGCAACCAGTTGCAGGGACGTGGGCGGCATTTGATGCCTGGCAGACTGACATGGGATGGCTGACGAGTAATTCTGTTCTCGTAACGGGGGGCGCCGGCGGGCTCGCTCGCGCGCGCGCAGCGATGCCATCGCGCGGGAGCTCGTGTCCTCGCGGTCGTCGGCGATGTAACGAGCCTTCCCGACGATCGGCGCGCCGTCGCGGAAACCGTCAAGCGCTGATTCTCGTCGGTCCGTGGCAATCCAGCGCGGAAGGTCAGTGGAGACGGGTTCGACACGGGGACATGGCGCCCACCGCAGCCCAGGCCATTTCGATCCACATGGCGGCCGATCCGGACCGGCTCACGGCCACACTAGGCTCGATCGACGTCAAGAGCCTCGCGGCCGTACTACCCAAATAGTCAGCGCCGTCATTCGCAGCGATCGCCGGGGGCGCCAATCCATCGCCCGCGAGCGAAGCAACAGCGCGAGCATGCTCAGCCTTGATGACCCCCGAGGATGATCCTCACGCGGTGAGTCAGGCCGTCATCTGCCAGCTCAATTACCGTCGGGCGCCCTGCCAGCGGTTGGCCATCCAGCTCCGCATGAGCAACTCCACTGCTGACGCCGTCCGGATTCTCGACGCGGAATTCGTAGCGTGTAGAGCGATACCTGAAGAGGATCTCGAAGCCGGGCCAGCGCGTGGGAATGCACGGCGCCAGTCTCAAGTGGCTTCCCTGCAGGTGAAACCCAAGGATCCACTCGAGTCCGGCCCGGTACATCCAGCCGGCGGATCCGGTGTACCAGGTCCAGCCACCGCGACCCACGTGCGGCGCTACCGAGTAGATATCCGCGGCGATCACGTACGGCTCGACCTTGTAGCGATGCACGGTTGCACGCGTGGTTGCGCGGTTGACCGGATTGAGCAGTGAGAACAGTTCCACGGCCTTGTCGGCCTGTCCGAGCAGCGCGAATGCGATGACCGACCACGTGGCTGCGTGGGTGTACTGGCCGCCGTTCTCGCGAATGCCAGGCGGGTAGCCTTTGATGTAGCCGGGATCGAGCGGTGTTCGGTCGAATGGCGGCGCGAACAGCAACGCCAGTCCACTGTCGCGCTGGATGAGCTGCTGATCAACCGCTGTCATCGCCTGAGTCGCTGCGTGCGCGTTCGCGGCGCCGGAAATCACGCTCCAGGATTGCGCAATCGAATCGATACGGCATTCCTCGCTCTCCGCGGATCCGAGCGGTGTTCCGTCATCGAAGTAGCCGCGTCGATACCAAGCGCCATCCCATCCCTCTGTCTCGAGCGCCTTCTGCAGCGCCACCGCGTGCCTCAGCCACCGTGCGCTGCGCGCCTTCTCTGCACGTGCCTGCGCCAGCGGCGCGAAGGCCTTGAGCGTTGCGTACAGGAACCAGCCCAACCAGACGCTTTCGCCACGCCCAAGCTCGCCGACTCGGTTCATGCCGTCGTTCCAGTCGCCCGTGCCGATCAGAGGCAGGCCGTGTTCGCCGACCGCGAGACTCTGGTCGAGCGCGCGCGCGCAATGCTCGAAGAGGGACGCCACGTCATCCGAAATCGAAGGTTGGAAGTACGCGTCGTGCTCACCGGGCTGTAGCGCCGGACCTTCAATGAACGGTACGCGTTCGTCGAGCACGGCGACGTCCCCGGTCGTGTCGACGTAGTGCGCCACGGCGTAAGCGAGCCAGATTCGATCGTCGGAAATGCGAGTGCGAACGCCCTGGCCGGTCGGAGGCAACCACCAGTGCTGAACGTCGCCCGCGCTGAATTGCCGGCCGGCGGCGCGCAGCAGATGCTCGCGCGTCACTGCCGGCCTCGACACCGCGAGTGCCATTCCGTCCTGCAGCTGGTCGCGAAAGCCGTACGCGCCGCTTGCCTGGTAGAACGCCGATCGCGCCCACATGCGGCACACCAGGGTCTGATAGAGCATCCAGCGATTCAGAATGATGTCCATCGAACGGTCCGGCGTTTTCACCTGGACCGTGCCGAGCACATCGTCCCAGTGCGCGACGACGCGTTGAAAGACTGCCTCCAGATCTGCGGATCGATAGCGCTTGAGCAGCGCTTGCGCATCCACTGCGTCGGCAGCCTCGCCCAGGAAGAAGACGACCTCCTCGGTCTCGCCAGGATCGAGGCGGATGAACCTCTGCAGCGCGCCGCACGGATCCAGACCGGCGCCGACTCGCTTGGACAGATCGTTTGCCCGCAAAAGTGCCTCCGGTTCCGCCAGCGTGCCGTGGCGCCCGAGGAACTCCCGCCGGTCCGCGGTCCAGTCCGTCTGGCGGCCAGCCAGATCCGCGAACGCAACGCGCGAACCGAACGCGATGTTCCAGGGATTGCGCGCGAACATTGCGCCGGTCGCCGCGTCAATTTCCGTCACGATGAACGGGGCGCAGGCGGCTCGCGATGCGCCAAGAACCCACTCCACATAGGCGGTAAGCGAGAGCGAGCGAGTTCTGGTGGAGGTGTTGCGGATCCTGAGACGCGAGATCTTGATCGGATCCTCGAGCGGAACGTACATCAGCAGGTCGAGTGCCATGCCGTGCGACTCGTGCTCGAACCGGCTGTATCCCTGGCCGTGGCGAGCCGAATGGAACGAGCTCGGGTCGTGAATCGGCGCAGCTGTAGGTCCCCAGAGCTCGCCGGTGTCCTCGTCTCGCAGATAGAGCGCTTCGCCGGGTCGATCGGTGATCGGATCGTTCGACCAGGGCGTGAGCTGGTTTTCGCGGCTGTTCATCGACCAGGTGAAGCCGCTTCCTTCCGCTGCAACCTGAAATCCGAATGCCGGATTGGCGACGACGTTGATCCACGGTGCGGGTGTCGACTGCCCGGGCGCGAGCAGCGTGACGTACTCGCGGCCGTTCGCGGCGAATCCGCCGAGTCCGTTGAAGAATTCCAGCTGCTGTGGCGCTGGGCCCGTGGCCACGCTGTCGGAGGGCGAGAGCCTGCGGGGCAGACGCTGCACGTTACCGAGGGCCGGCCGGCGCGAGCGATCGAGCTGATCCGCCAGGCGGTCCGCGCTGGGCCACGAGCACGACGCGCGCCGCGGAGGAAAGGCACGGCGCGGGTCTCCGCAGGGATCAGATCCGTGCGCAGGATGAAGACCGAACCGCGTGCACCGTCCTCAGCAGCTACTGCGCGCGACTGGCTCGTTCGAACCAGCGTTTCCAAGGCGTTCTGCAGGTCCTGCATGTAGGACGCGGCGCGTTCGTTCAAGATCACCAGATCGACGGCGAGCTGCTTCATCCGCCAGTACTCGTGAGCCTGCAGCAACTGGCGTGCGACGGCGATGTCCTCGACGTCGTCGATCCTCAGCAGCACGATCGGCAGGTCGCCGGAAATGCCCTGGCTCCAGAGCGCTGCAGGCGGGCCGCCGCCGCGCCGGATGGACTCGGATGACGGTCGGAGCGACGCATCGGCATACAGCACGTGTCCCGCGAGTCGCTGAAACAGGCCGGCCTCCGCCGCCGTGATGCCGAGATGACGCAACTGCACCTGCGCCTGCGTCCACGCGAGCGTGCTGGCTCGCACGAAGGCGTTGGCATCGTGGTGCTTGTCGAGCAGGTCGAGTATCCGCTCGCGCGACGAGGCGACGCTGGTCCAGAAGGCAATCCGCGCCGTCGCGCCTGCCGGCACGCGTACGCGATAGCGGAGCGCGAATATCGGGTCGAGCACCGCGCCCACGGTATTCGACAGGCGCCGCCCGTCCATCACGGCAATGGGCGCTTGTACCTCACGCCCGCGCCCGAGAAACCGCGCCCGGTCGGTTTCGATCTCGGGTGTGCCCAACACCTCGCCCTCGACAACCGCCTGATGCGCCGCCCAGATCTCCGGCTCGTCGGGCGAGCGCTTGCGGCGAGTGGCCAGGATGGCGCCGAGCCGGCGCGACATACTCCGTCTGCACGAAGAGCTTCGAGAAGGCCTGGTGCGCCGTGTCCGCGGCGGGCGGCGCGAGCACAAGCTCGCAATACGACGTGACCTCGATGTCCTGCACGCGGCTGCCGATATTCGTGATCGAGAGGTGTCGCACCTCGGCGTCGTCCTCGGGTGAGACGACGATTTCCAGCGTCGTCGCGATGCCGGGGTCGGTGCGAGCGAGTTCGGCGCGGTCCTCGGTAAAGGTCACCTCGTAGCTGTCGGGCTCTACGCCGCACGGCTGGTAGCCTGCGGACCACACCCGGCCGCTTTCGATGTCGCGCAGAAAGATGTAGCTGCCGGTATCGTCACGCGTCACGTCTTCGCGCCAGCGCGTGATGCCGAGGTCACGCCAGCGGCTGTAGCCGGAACCGGCCGCGGTGACCATCACCGCGTAGCGACCATTCGAGAGCAGATGCGCTTGCGGCGTGGCGTCGTTCGCCGTTGTGCAGCCGGCGCACATCCGGGAATGGTACATCATCGATTCGTGCCGCCGCCCGCACTTCCTCGGCCCTCGGGTGAGCCACCGAAACGTCGCGTGGCGTGCGTTCCTGCAGGAGCAGCTCGGTCGCCTGCACTCCGGCTCCGCGTGGAAGCGCTTGCGCATGATCCCGTGCAGCAGCACGTTGGCAATGGCCACGATGGTCATGCCCTGGTGGTGCGCCATGAACGCGCGCACGATGGCGAACCGTCTCGCCTTCCGGTAGGCGACTGCGCGTGTAGTCGAGTGCCTCGTAGAAGCCGTAGCGACCGAGCGCCCCGAGGGACGCGAGCCGCGCGAGAGTTGCGCGTCGCTGTTCCGGTTCGACCATCGCCGCAAGCGCCGTGGCGTACGGCGCGACCACCGTGTCCTCGCTCAGTCCGCGCTTGAGACCCAGCCCGGCACGCCGAAGTTCGAGTACTGATAGGTGAGCTCGAGGTCGCGCGCGTTGTAGGCGGACTCCGAGATGCCCCACGGCATGCCCAGGGCGGCGCCATAGGCGATCTGTCGTCGCACGATCAGGCGGCTCGTCTGCTCGAGGAGGCTGCCGGCCGGCGCGCGCATCACGAGCGAGGGCATCAGGTACTCGAACATCGAGCCCGACCAGGAGATGAGCGCCGCGCCGTGCCCGACCGGCGTGACCGGCCGGCCGAGGCGAAACCAGTGGCGGGTGGCGACGTCGCCCTTGGCGATGGCGACGAAGCTCGCCAGGCGTGCTTCGGAGGCGAGCAGGTCGTAGCAGCTCGGGTCGAGCGTGCCGTCGGCCGCACGGTAACCGATCGACAGGAGTCTGCGTTGCGGATCGAGCAGGAAGTCGAACTCCATCGCTTCGGCCATCGCCCTCGGCGGTGGCCTCCAAGGCGAGCAGTCGCTTCCTCCAGATTGCGGACGCTGTGGTCGGTCTGCGTGACGTCGCGGTGCCAGCTCTCGATCGCGCGGTGTAGCGCATCCGACCAGAAGAGCAGATCGCCGAAGCGTCGTCGTGGCTCTCGCTCGCGAGCGTCCGGACGATGTCCACAAGCGTGGCGGCGTGTGGCGCAATGCCTTGCAGTCGGGTTGCGATGTCGCCGGCGGACAGTGCGACATCGCGCAAAGCGGTGGCGATCTCATCGAGCGACGCTTCGAGCTGCTGCCACATGACGGATTGTGTGCGTACGTGCGCCGGAAGTGCGTGCAGCGCCTCGCGGGCAAGACTCAACGCGTCGCGTGCGCCGTCAACGAGGCGTCGGTCGGCGTCTCGGGTACTTCGATCCACTCCCGAGTCGCGTTCGCGACTGTAATGAGGTGCGCGGCGAGGTTGCCGCTGTCTACGGAAGACACATAGCGAGGTTCCAACGGACGGAGATCGCGAGTGTCGTACCAGTTGTAGAAGTGGCCGCGAAAACGCTGCAGGCGCCCCATGGTCTCGAGCGTCGCTTCCAGCCGCTCAACCGCCTCGATTGTTCCGATCCAGCCAAAATCCCGGGCGCTGACAGTGGACAACAGATACAGGCCGAGATTCGTGGGCGAGGTCCGATGCGCCAGCACCGGGCGCGGATCTTCCTGGAAGTTGTCGGGCGGCAGCATGTGATCGTCGGCGGTGACGAAGGTCTCGAAGAAGCGCCACGTGCGGCGTGCGACCAGTCGCAGCGCGCGCGCGTCGGCATCTGACACCGCGAGATGACTCGCGACTCGCGGGGAGCGGCTGATCCGCGATGCAATCGCGGGGGAGGCCATCCACAGCATCGCGAACGGCACCGCAACCGGTACGGCAGCGGTGCCTGAGAAGTAGACGACCAGTGCAGCAATGAGAGTAGTGGCGACGCCGCCGATCATTCGACGATAGGCCCCAACCAGGTCGGTTCTGGCACGTAGAGATACCTCTGCCGCGGTCACCCACTCGAGAAGATTGCGGTGACTCACGAACAGCCGGAACAAGGTCCGGCTGATCGCGTCGAGCATCAACCAGGCCTGATGTGCGCAGAAACATGATCTGAAAGACTATCTGCCGCACGGCGAGCCACAAATCCTTGCCGAACGCGCGCAAGTGGCTGCGCGCAGTGACGCCGGCACGTCGTGGCACGATCACGGCGATAACAGGCATCAGTGACGGCAAAGCAATGGTCGTCAGGATGAACGCGGTCCAGAGGAGGGCGGTGTGCAGCGGTAGCGTCCAGCCCGCCACCAAGGCCACGAGGCCTGCTGGCGCGGACAGCGTCCGTCGCAGATTGTCGAGCATCTTCCACCAGCCGAGCGGCGGAAGAGCGCCGTGGCCACGATCATCCCCTGTTGCATCACGTCGTCCGAGCAGCCACGGCAGCAATTGCCAGTCACCGCGCGCCCAGCGATGCTGACGCGCGGCGGCGACTTCGTAGCGCGCCGGAAAGTCCTCGACAACCTCGATGTCGGACACGAGCCCGGCGCGCGCAAAGATTCCCTCGAACAGATCGTGGCTGAGCAGCGTGCCCTCGGCCGCGCGACCCGCGAGCGCAGCCTCGAACGCGTCGACGTCGTAGATGCCTTTGCCGGCATAGGAGCCCTCGCCGAAGAGATCCTGGTACACGTCGGACACCGCGGAGGCATACGGGTCGATGCCGGGCGCGCTCGAGACGATGCGCTGAAAGAGCGATGCCTCGCGGCCCACCGGCAGTGACGGCGTAACCCGTGGCTGCAGAACGGCGTGGCCTTCCACGACGCGTCCGTTGGCGACGTCGAACCGCGGTTGATTGAGCGGGTGAGCCATCTTGCCGATCAGGCGGCGCACGGTTTCGCGTGGCAAGCGCGTATCGGCGTCGAGCGTGATGACGTAGCGCACATCGGGCGGGACCGACAGTAGCTGCCCGTCGACGGCGACGAAGCTCGTGTCGGTCGCGCCGCGAAGCAGCCGGTTCAGCTCATGAAGCTTGCCGCGTTTGCGTTCCCATCCCATCCACTGTTGCTGTACGTCGCTCCACACCCGTCGACGGTGAAGCAGCAGGAAGCGGTTACCCGCTGTCGCGGGTCCATAGAGTCGATTCAGCCGCGCGATACCACGGGCGGCCGTTTCGAACAGCGTCTCGATCTGCCGGCGGTGTGCTCGCTCGTCGCGTCGATCCAGTCCGACAACAACGCGAAATGCAGCTCGCCCTCGGGTGAGGTCAGGTAGTGGATCTCGAGCCGCTCGAGCTCCTCTTCGATCGCCTCGGGCGTCGTCAGCAGCGTGGGTACGGCCACGAGCGTGCGCAAATGCGCGGGCACACCGTCGCGCAGGGCCAGACCAGGCAGAATCGTCGGACCGAAAATGCCCATTACCACGCGATTCACGAAAGCGACCGCGCGTGTCGAGCGCCGGGATGAGACCGGCCAGCCCAAGCAGAACAAGTGTCCAGTCACTGACCCCCTGCGTTGCAAGCGCCAGCAACGCCGTGGCCAGGACGATTGCGGAGGTCACGAACATCGCGCCGATATAGGTCCCGGCACCCCGCCTCTTGATCCATCGATCCGGCAGGCGCAAAAGTGGCGCCCGATAGCCGATCAAGATCTCGAAGGCGCGCCGCCCCGAGCCGATCAGGTGGTAACCGGGATCGCGTTGGCGGGCTGCGAGGCCAGGGTCTGTACCCGAGGTTGCGACCGCCGCGCGCGCAATCTCCAGCTCGGAGAGTTTCGAACCGCGGGCAAGTTCCTCGATGCTGCTGCGGTACAGATTGCGCGTCGCGAAGTCCATCTGTGCGAAGTCGCTGCTCGCACGCAGCGCGTCATCGACCAGGCTGACGGTCTCGAAGAATTCGGACCATTCCAGTTCCGAGATCAGCCGCATGCTGGTGATGATGTTGCGTACGGTTACGGTCGAGCCTCCTTGCCGCTGGTGTTCATCACGGACCACTGTCTCAGCGATTCGTTCCCTGCGCCGCGAGGCGCTCCTCCAGCCACAGGAGTGCCGGCGTGACCTTCGGGTCCTGATCGCGCAGCCGCTGCACCAGCTGGACGACGAATGGCCTCGGGATAGCGGTCGCATCGTCGCCGTAGCGTCGGATCAGGGCATCGGGCTCCGCCGCAGATCCGTTCACGCCGAGCAACCGGTCCGCGATGTCATCCGCCTCCTGGCGCGCAGCGCGACTACTCACGATGCGATGCGCCGCGCGCCGCAGGTTCTCCACCAGAACGATACGCAGCGTGATCGCGACCGCCCACAGTTCGCCGATGGTCAGCGGCTGCACACTCTGGTACGCACGCACGAAGCGCCGCAGCGTCTCTGGATCGAAGTAACTGTCGGTATGCGCAACGAAGGCCCAGGCGATGCCGAACACGCGTGGATATCCCATGAACGGTCCGCTGGCGAGCTTCGGCAACTGCCGATAGAAGCCCGCCGGCAGATCCTCACGGATCTCGCGAATCTGCGCGTCGACGAGATGGTAGTTGTCGAGCAGCCATTCAGCGGCCGGCGTGATGACACGGCTTTCGCTCACTGCCTGCGCGATGTCGCGATAGGCGCTCAGCAATACCGCTTCGTTGTCATTGAGCCGCACGCCCAGACCCGGGCGACGTATCGGCTTGGGCGTGATTTCCTGTGCGACAGCAAGGGTGGCCGCGTGCTGCTCGAGACGCTCGATGCTGAAGAGCTCTTCGCGCAGGACATCTTCGTTGTCCCAGGGTGAAACACGCGACATGCGTCTGTGAACGCGCCCGAAGGCCAGGCGTGGGTGCGGTCGGAGTAGCGTGGCTCGGTGCACGGACTATAGAAACCTCGCGAGGGTGGTGTAGGCAGGTGCCTGCGGCTCCCACGGACCAAATCACGGGCAACGAGTGGGATCGCGGACGATCTCGGGGCGTGCCAACGATGAGCCGCCACCTTACCACGCGCCTGCCAGGCGGCGGCAGGATCTCCACGAACACTGGCGCTGAAGCAGATTGGCGTTCTTCGCACGCCACGCAATGCGTGCATCCGCTCTGCCCCACGGCGCCGTCTCGACTCTATTCGCCTGCACCCTCCACGAGCGTGTAGACGAGCGCGGCGCTCGCAGCTGACAGCAAGAACGCGGGCACCACCAGAATCCAGTAGAGCGTGGCGCCCGCCCACCGGCTGGGCAGAGTGTGCTCGACGCCATAGAGAAAGAGGTGCAGCGCCAGGCCGTGCACCATGATGTAGGACAGCGTGATCCGGCCGAGATAGTGAAGCCAGTTCCACGACAGGATTCCGCGGTCGGCCGGCGCACCAAGGCACGCCCCGCAGGCCGCTGGCAGCAACACGAGCAGCATGACGTAGCGCACGACCGGTGGCAGGCCGACAGCCGTGATGGTCACCATGAGCACCGCGGCGGTCACGAAGAGTCCGGTCCCCAGCCTCGCCGCGTGGCTCGGCAAGACCCTCGGATGCAACTCGTACAGCAGCATGCCGCCGATGAACATCGCGAGTCGGACGGGTCCGTGATACAGGGCACCACTCACGAGCAGTAGCGCTGCCAATGCCACGAGCAACAGGATGCGCTGATGGCCGGGCCACTGACGCAGCTTCAGGCAATGAACCATCAGCGGAGCGGCGATGTAGAAGACCGCGAGATAGCTCAGCGACCACGCAGGTGCAACGATCGGCTCGATCTCGAGAATGCCGGGGAGCAGTGCCAGATTGGCGACCACGTAGAGCGCCGCGCGAAAAGAATCCGGCGGGAGTTTGCTGTCGGCTGGATCGAACGCGAAGATCAGCAAATAGCCGCCAACCACGAAGATGAATGTCGGATAGATCCTGGCGAACCGACGCAGGATGTAACGCGCCACCGGTTGCTCGCGCGCCATCAAGCTGCGGTAGATGAGGTAGCCGCTCAGCGTAAAGAACAGATCGGTCCCGGAGTGGGCGATCGATTCCAGCATGTCGGCCAGCGTGCCCGAGGCGCTGCCGGGGATCAGCCAGTGACCCATGAGCGCGTGGTAGTGAACGAAGAAGATCAGCAGCGCAGCGATGCCGCGCAGGGTGTCGACCTGTGGGACGCGTCGTGCACCGTCCGACCTGCCCAGATAGCTATCTCGAAGTGACTGCCAAACCTGCACACGGAATCCAGCCCGAGCCGTGCACCACGGCGCACGCGACTATGCCTGAGCGTGAGCGGTTTGCCTAATCAACGGATCGCCTGCGGGCTTCACGTCGCATTCATGTGCGCGAACGCTAGCGGCAGAGAACGGCTGTCATCACCTCTCGCAGACGATTCGCGGAGGGCACCGCGGCGTGACGTGCGCGCCACGCGACGAAGCCGTCTGGCCGGATCAGCACACTGCCTGACGAATCCAACCCATAGGCGCCCGGAAACTCGCCGCTGGGATCCTGCAGGCCGTCCTGGCCCAGCCGGTGGGCGTCGATCTCGACTCGAAGCTGCTTTGAGACCTGCCGCGCGTCTTCGCACCACGCCGCGCCGTCCGCGGCAGCCAGCAACACGAAGTTGCGGTCGATTAGATCGAGAGTCGACACTTGCTGTCCGTCTCGCTGCAGCCAGTAGTGTGGCGCTCGTGTTCCCGGCAATGCGCGGGACTCGCGCGGGTTCAGATGCAGGGGCGAATCGCCTGGCGCCTCGGCGACCACCGCTGCGGAGTGATACGCATAGCCGAGCTCGACGTTCAGATCCGCAACGATCGGTTGCATGCCATCTTTCGGAATCGACGGATCGGTACGCAGCACGTAGCGCGTGTAAGCCTGCTCCACGGTGAGTTCGCCGATTGGATGGCGCTCCTCTTCATAGGTGGAGAGTAGTTCCGCGCCCGCGACACCCTCGAGCACCAGCGCGAGCTTCCACGCCAGGTTGTGCGCATCCTGGATACCTGCGTTGCCGCCCCATCCGCCGGTCGGCGGCATGACGTGCGCCGCGTCGCCGGCGATGAAGATGCGGCCGCTGCGGAAGCGCTCCGCCGTGTCAGCCGTCGCCTGCCAATGCATGACGTTCTCGACGGTCACGGGAATTTCAGCCAAGCCGATTGCAGTGCGCACGAGTTGCAGGGCACCGTCAGGGGTCAGGCCCTCCGAAACATTCACGTTGGGCTTCGCCGCGTCGCCCAGCGTGTTGACGACCAGGAAGGCGCTGTCGAATGGCTTCTCGAAGCGGAAGAAACCGCGGAGCTGGGGGTGATTCGCATAGACAACGGCCCAGAGCTTGCCTTCCAGGAGGCTGCGCAGGTTGGCGCGGAAGTAGATGGTGACGCTGTTCGAGAAAGTCCCGTGACCCCGCATACGCACGCCGAGCGCAGCGCGGGTGCGGCTATGCGCGCCGTCCGCTGCAATCAAGTACTGCGCGCGTACTTTCTGGGTCTCGCCTGAGTCGCGGTGGCGCAGGAGCGCGGTGACACCAGCGGAATCCTGCTCGAAGGAAACGCACTCGGTCGCGAACAGGATGCGAGCGCCATGTCCTTCGGCGCTCTCTTTCAGTGTTGGTTCGAGGACGTTCTGCGACAGGAACACTCGCACCGTCGGGCTGACGTCGCGGATGCCGTCGTTGAAGTTGGCGATGTAGTGGGCGGTGGCGCCGCCGGCCAGGGTCTCGACCGAGACGACGCCGGCGTCCTGAACGAATTGAGCCTCGGACTTGGTGCGCACGGCCTGCTCGAGCCCGACACCGCGAAAGATTTCCATCGTGCGCTGCGTCACCGAAGCCGCGCGCGGGTGAATGGCAGTGCCACGGTGGTGCTCCACGACGAGAGAGCGCACACCGTGGTGGCCCAGCAGCACCGCCGCCGTCATCCCGACGAGGCTGCCGCCAACGATCAGAACGGGAACTTCAATGTCGGTCATCGAACACCCGGCTTGGGTGGACTCCGGCTGCGCCGCCAGCGCAGGAGGATACGCGCGCTCCAGAGAATACTGGATGCGGCGTGGGAGTGGACCCACTGGCATGTGCGAGGCGAAGTGTGAGCGGGAAGACGCTACGGACCGCGACGGTCTCCGGATGCGGCCGCGATGACGGGTGCTTCCTCAAGGCGTGTGGGCCTGCCAGCGGACGCATCCATTGCCGGTTTCCGGACGAATAGCACGCCGAACGCAGGATTTGCGCGGCGACCCTGGGAAACCCGGGCCGGGGTGACTCTTGCGTCGCTAAGTCAACCCATTTCAGGAGATCGAACATGTCACGTGTGAATCGCATGGTCGGAGTCGCGTGCGCCCTGGCGCTCGGCGTCGCCGCCGCCGCTTCGGCGGATGTCATGGTGGGCGGCAGCGCGATGCTGCCCCAGAAGAACATTGTGCAGAATGCAGTCAATTCGCAGGACCACACGACGCTGGTCGCCGCGGTCAAGGCCGCGGGCCTCGTTGACACGCTGCAGGGCAACGGCCCTTTCACCGTCTTTGCGCCGGTCAACTCCGCTTTCGCGGCGCTGCCCGCCGGGACGGTCGAGACCTTGCTGAAGCCGGAAAACAAGGCCGAGCTCACGAAGGTGCTCACGTACCACGTGGTCCCAGGCCGCCTGACCTACTCCGAGCTCGATCACATGATCGACAAGGGGAATGGCTCCGCGACCCTCAAGACCGCGAGCGGCGGTTCGCTCTGGGTCATGAAGAACGGCCCGCGCAACATCACCGTCAAGGACGAGTCGGGCGCGACGGCCGACATCACGGTCTATGACGTGTTGCAGTCGAACGGCGTCATTCACTCCATCGACAAGGTGCTGCTGCCCAAGTAGCTGTCTCGATCACACCGCCGGCGTGGCAGCCACCTGCTGCGCCGGTGTGTGTGCTTTTCAGGCCGAGGTACAGTCGTGCGAGATCGCCGACATCGTGCACAATAGGCGCCCCAACCCGCGCCGGGGCGTCTGTCGCAGTGGCGAAGTACAGCGAACTCAATCCGCAGCTCCTGCTCGACACCATCGCGGCGCTCGTGCGGCGCATTGGCGATCGCTTTCCGGAATCGGCCCTACGCCAGGTCGGCATCGAGCTGCAGGCCCTCGCAGCTGAGCTTTGCGCGTCCACACCCACCTTGGGTCAGCCCATGTGGATACTGCGCATCGCCACCTGGATATTGATCCTGGCCGGCGTCGCGATGCTCGTGGCGGTGGCGGGCACGGTGTTGCCGATGCAACCGAGCACCGAGGTCATCGTCAGGCTGGTGCAGGGCCTCGAAGGGCTCGAGGCCGGCGTCAACATCGTCATCCTCATGGCGATCGGCATTGCGTTCCTGGTCTCGCTCGAGACGCGGCTCAAGCGGCGTCGGGCACTGGCCTCGCTGCATCGCGTCCGCAGCTTCGTGCACATCGTCGACATGCACCAGCTCACCAAGGATCCGGAGCACATAATGACGCCTGACATGGGGACGGCCGCCTCTCCCACGCGCGAGATGAGCCGGTTCGAGCTGTCGCGGTATCTCGACTACTGCTCGGAGCTCCTGTCGCTGGCGAGCAAGCTGGCGGCCCTGCATGCCCAGTATCTGCACGATCCAGCGGTAGTCGAAGCGGTCAACGACCTCGAGACGCTGGTCTCGAGTCTTTCGAACAAGATCTGGCAGAAGATCACGATCCTCGACCTGGCCGTCCAACCGGTGCGACCGTTTTTCGCGCCCGCGGAAGCGTGAGCGGGCGGCGAACGGATTTCTCAACTGTAGGCTGCACCCTGCGCCCAGCCCTTTCACTCAAGATAAAAGTGCCAGAGCAGGCGCGCCGCGACCGCGCGCCACGGGCGCCAGGTCTCTGCCAGTCGTTCGAGTCGTTCGGGCGTCGGGCGCTTGCGCAGCCTCTTGATCCGGTGGACAGCCGCGAGCAACGCGATATCGCCGGCCGGAAACGCGTCAGGCCGGCCGAGCGCCATCAGCAGGTACACGTTCGATGTCCAGAGGCCGATGCCCTTGATGCGGGTAAGCGCGGTGTGAACTTCCGTATCGTCCAACAGGGCGAGCCCGTTGAGGTCTAACGTATTGCTGGCGATCGCATTGGCCAGCTCGCGTGCGTACGCAGTCTTTTGGCGCGTGATGCCGACCGCCTTGAGCGCGCCGTCATCGAGTGCGAGAAATGATGCGGGCTCGAAGACGGGCAGGGCGGCGCGCAATCGCTCAAATACCGCACGTGCGGAGGCGAGCGAGACCTGTTGCTCGAGGATCATGTGCACCAGGGTCGCGAAGCCCGGCGCCCGGGTCCACAGGGGTGGCGGACCGTATTGGCGGGCGATCGCTGCGAGGTCCGGATCGCGACGCGCGAGGACGCGCACCGCACGTCGCAGGCTCGACTCGTCCAGCGACAGGTGCATCAGCGCTGGTTCTTGCGCTCGGCTCCGAGCAACTCGCGCTTGCGCTCCACGCCCCAGTGATAGCCACCCAGGCCGCCGTCACTCTGCACGACGCGGTGACACGGAACGACGAGCGCGGCCGGATTGGCGCCACAGGCATTGGCCACTGCGCGCACGGCGTCAGGCCGCCCGATGCTGCGTGCGATCTGCGCGTAGCTGCGAGTCTCGCCGCACGGAATCTTCCTCAAGGCACGCCAGACCTGCATCTGAAACGCTGTTCCGCGCACGTCGAGCGGCAGACTGACGTCGGACGCACGACCCTCCGCAATGGCCACGACGCCGCGCACCCAGTCGGCGTGGGCATCGTCATCGCGCGTGATCTCGGCCTCGCTGAACTCTTCGTGCAGCAGCTTTGCGAGGGCGTCAGCATCATCTCCCAGCTGCACGGCGCAGATGCCCTTGTCGGTCGAGCCGACGAGCAGCTGGCCGAGGCGGCTCGAGACCACGGAATAGCGAATACGCTCGCCCTTGCCGTGTTCCCGGTAGCGGCGCGGTGTCATGCCGATCGCGCGCGCGGCACGCTCATAGACACGGCTCGAAGAACTGAATCCCGACGCATAGATCGCATCGGTCACCGAAGCGCCCTGTCGCAGGGCGAGTCGCAACTGGTCCATCCTGAGAGCCTCCGCATATTCGAGCGGTGAAAGTCCGATGTACTGCTTGAAGACGCGCTGCAAGTGCGCGGGCGAGAGCGAAAAACGCTTGCCGAGGCGGGCGAGCGTGATCGTCTCGTCGGTGGCACTGCGAATGTAGTGGCAGATGCTGAGTGCGCGTTCGGCCGCGGGGTCGCGCATCGTCTCGCGGTCCGGCCGGCAGCGCTTGCAGGCGCGAAAGCCGGCCTGGCGCGCGATCTCGGGGGCGGCGAAGAACTGCACGTTCTCGCGTCGCGGCTTGCGCGCCGGACAGGAGGGGCGGCAGTAGATGCCGGTGGTGCGCACCCCGATGATGAAGCGGCCGTCGAAGGCCCGATCGCGGCCCAGGCACGCCTGCCAGAGCGCGTCGCTGCTTTCGAGCATTTTCAACTGTGCGTTCATGGGTGCGTACGGTACGTGAGGGACCGGGTGCGTTCCATCCGGATCGTGCGGTCGATCTTGGCGGCGAGCGATCACCCGGGCGAGGCGGGGACGTCCATTCGCCGCCCTGATTGCGGCGCTGGCAGAGGACGCTCGTGACAATTCCAGCGATGAGTCCAGGCTCCTCGAAGGGATCCGAAAGTGACGCGCGTCACAGGTCCGGCCCGTCGGTGAAATTTACAGAACGAGGTGCGAATTTACCGACGTGCAATCAGCAAAGCCTTGATCGGCCAAGCCGCCCGTTCGATGGTGTAGCTCTTGCATCGGTGTGGAGGAGGGAACGAGGTTGGAATGAGAGTCGAGAGAGTGCCTCAAGGGACACCCACGACGACGACGGAGCTGTTGCTTAGACAGCTCAGGGGACTGCCGTCTTCGGACGCACAAGCGGATCGGCGCCTACGGGCCGAGCGCCGGCGCCTCACCCTTTGGTCGGTGCTCTACGGCGGATTCCGGCCGCGCCGCCGGCATGCACGCCGTACGTTCGAGGCGGGGCTCCCGGTCCTCGATTGGCATGAGTCGCATTTGCTGGTGGTGTCGATCGCAATCCTGTTGCTCTGTGTCGCGGATGCCTGGCTCACCGTGATGCTGATCATGGCGGGAGGCAGTGAGCTCAATCCGCTCATGGACAAGCTCTTGTCGGTGGACGTCATGCTGTTCCATGCCGCGCAAGATCGCCCTGACGGGTTTCGGCATCGCAGTGCTGGTGCTGCTGTCGAAGCTTCGGCTGTTCGGCCGCATTCGTGTCGTGCAGAGCCTGTACGCCGTGCTCGTCGCTTACATGCTGCTCGTAGCCTACGAGCTCGTCATTCTCTCGAGCGTCGTCTAAGCCCCAGTACCCGCTCGGGTTTTTCAATTAGGGTGCCTTCGGCTACACTAGCGCGCCGCACCCTAGGTCCTTGATTTTCCGAATGAACGACTCCCTGAGCGAGCGATACGCGAGCTCGCTGCTGTATGGCGGCAACGGCTCGTACCTCGAAGCGCTGTATGAGCAATACCTGCGCGACCCAGGGTCCGTGGCGCCGGAGTGGCGCACGTATTTCGACCGGATTCGTGCCGGTGCCGGCGCCGAAACTGCGCATGGTCCGATCATCGAGGCGCTGCGGCAACGCGCGCGGCAGGGCGTCGCAACCGACCGCGACCAGTTGCACGCGGCCACTGCCAAGCAGGGCGCCGTGTCGCGCCTCATCCAGATGTACGCGAATCGCGGTCACCTGATCGCGAATCTCGATCCGCTCGGGCTCACCGAGCGCGCCAAGTCCCCGAGTGCTCGATCTCGGATACTTCGGTCTCTCGAACGCGCGACCTGGACACCGAGTTCTTCACCGGCAGCCGCAACAGCGCCATCCCGCCCGTCACGAAGCTCGCGGATATCCTGGCGCACCTGAGCTTCATCTACTGCGACACGATCGGCGCGGAGTTTGCGCACGTGTCGGACACCGACGAGCGCCTGTGGCTGCAGGACGAATTCCAGCTCGGGCGCATGCAGCAGCGCTTCAGCGCCGAGGAGCAGCGCAACATCCTCTGGCACCTGACGGCGGCCGAGGGGCTCGAGCGCTACCTGCACACGAAGTACGTCGGGCAGAAGCGCTTCTCGCTCGAAGGCGGCGACAGCCTGATTCCGCTGCTCGATGATCTGGTGCAGGAAGGCGGCGCGGCGGGCGTCGAGGAGAGCATCATCGGCATGGCGCACCGTGGCCGGCTCAACGTGCTGGTCAATGTGCTCGGCAAGTCGCCCAGCGATCTGTTCTCCGAGTTCGAGGGCCAGTACGACGCAGCCGACGACGGCTCGGGCGACGTCAAGTACCACAAGGGATTCTCCGCCGATCTGCGCACGCCGGGCGGCAACGTGCACGTCGTGCTGGCCTTCAATCCCTCGCATCTTGAGATCGTCGAACCCGGTGGTCGAAGGCTCGGTGCGCGCGCGCCAGGAGCGGCGCGGCGATGACGCTCGGCGACAAGGTGTCTGCCGATCCTGATGCACGGCGATGCCGCGTTCGCCGGCCAGGGCGTGGTCATGGAGACGCTGCAGCTGTCGCAGGCGCGCGGCTTCGGCACCGGCGGCTCGATCCACGTCATCATCAACAACCAGGTGGGCTTCACCACCAGCGAGCCGCGCGATGCGCGCTCGACGCTGTACTGCAGCGACGTCGCGAAGATGATCGAGGCGCCGATCTTGCACGTCAATGCCGACGATCCCGAGGCGGTGATGTTCGTCGACGCGCTTCGCGCTCGATATCGCAGAAATTCCACAAGGACGTGGTGATCGACCTGGTGTGCTACCGGCGCCTCGGCCACAACGAAGCCGACGAGCCCGCGGCGACCCAGCCGCTGATGTACCAGGCGATCCGCAAGCATCCGCCGGCGCGCAAGCTCTACGCCGACAAGCTGGTCGGCCGAGGGCGTGCTGACGCGAGGCCGAAGCGGCAGCGATCGATGGAGCAGTATCGCGAGGCGCTCGATGAGGGCGCCACAGGCGCGCGCGTCGCTCGGCCTGATCGGCAACAAGTACACGGTGGACTGGTCGCGCTACCTGGACGCCGACTGGCCGAGACCGGTGCGCACCGCGGTCGACCTGCGCGACGCTTGCGCGCGCTGGGCGGCGCTGACCTGCAGTATCCGGCGGACTTCACGCTGCATCCGCGCGTCGCGCAGGTCATCGTCAATCGCGCGAAGATGCTCGCGCGGCGAGCTTGCCGCTCGACTGGGGCTGCGCCGAGATCCTGGCCTACGCATCGCTCGCTCGAGGATGGCTTCCCGGTGCGCCTCGTCGGGCAGGACAGCGGCCGCGGCACGTTTTTTCACCGCCATGCGGTGCTGCACGATCAGAACAGCGGCTCGCACCTACATTCCGCTGCAGCACATCGGCGGCCAGTCAGCCGCACGTTCAGCGTCATCGACTCGGTGCTGTCCGAAGAGGCGGTGCATGGGCTTCGAATACGGCTACTCGACCACCGAGCCGCAGACTGCTCGATGATCTGGGAAGGACAGTTCGGCGACTTCGTCAACGGCGCGCAGGTGATCATCGATCAGTTCATCAGCTCGGGCGAGGCCAAGTGGGGCCGCCTGTGCGGCCTGACGCTGTTCCTGCCGCATGGCTACGAAGGCCAGGGGCCCGAGCATTCCTCGGCGCGACTGGAGCGCTTCCTGCAGCTGTGCGCCGAGAACAACATGCAGGTGTGCGTGCCGTCGACGCCGGCGCAGATGTTTCACATGCTGCGGCGGCAGATGCTGCGCCGCTTCCGCAAGCCGCTGATCGTGATGACGCCGAAGAGCCTGCTGCGCCACGAGCTGTCGGTGTCGGCTCTGAGAGAGCTCGACCAGCGGGCGCTTCGACACCGTCATCGACGAGATCGATGACCGAATCGCCGCGCGGCGTGCGCGCGTCGTGCTGTGCAGCGGCAAGGTGTATTTCGACCTGCTGAAGGCGCGGCGCAGCGCGAGCTGCGCGAACGTGGCGATGGTGCGCATCGAGCAGCTCTATCCGTTTCCGCGCGAGAATACGCGGCGGTCCTCCGCACGCTATCGCCAACGCCGCGCGAAATCGTCTGGTGCCAGGAAGAGCCGCAGAATCAGGGCGCCTGGTACCAGATCCGGCATCGCCTGCAGGAGCCGCTCGGCGCAGGCACGACCTGCTGTACGCCGGGCGCGCGCCGCGCGGCGGCGCCGGCCACCGGTATCCGCGCAGTGCACGAAGAACAGCAGCAGGCATCTGGTGCAGCGCGGCGCTCGAGCGCTACCGCCACGGACGAGACTCCGGCCGCGCAGACGGCGCGCCTCAAACCGGCGGCGCCATCCAGGAAGAATTCATGACCATCGAAATCCGCGTGCCGCAGCTGCCCGAGTCGGTGGCCGACGCGACGCTGGTCGCGTGGCGCAAGCAGCCGGGCGATGCGGTGGCGCGCGACGAGAACCTCGTCGACCTCGAGACCGACAAGGTCGTGCTCGAAGTGCCGGCGCCGGCCGCCGGCGTGCTGCGGAGATCAAGGTCGACGACGGCGCCACCGTGACGAGCGGCGAGGTGCTGGCGATCATCGAGGAGGGCGCGGCGGCTGCGGCCGCGCCGGAGCAAGCGCAGCCCGCGCCGGCGAGAGCCGCGCCCGCGGTGGCAGCCGCGGCAAGCGTCGCAGACTCCGAAGCGCGAGGACGCGTCGCGCCAAGCTGAGCCCGGCGGTACGCCGCGCTGGTCGAGGAGAACAAGCTCGATCCGAGCGCAGGATCGCCGGCTCCGGCCGCGACGGACGCGTGACGAAGTCCGACGTCGTCGATCTACCTGTCGGCAAGCCCGACGCGCCTGCAGCGCGCCGGCCCGCCGGCGAAGCCGCGGTCGCGCAGCCGCGCCGCGCCGCGGCGCGCGCGCCGAGCAGCGCGTGCCGATGACGCGCCTGCGCGCGCGCATCGCCGAGCGCATGGTGCAGGCGCAGTCCACGCAGGCGCTGCTGACCTCGTTCAACGAAGTCGACCTGAAGGCGGTCAACGAACTGCGCGCGCGCTACAAGGATCGCTTCGAGAAGCAGCACGGCGTGAAGCTCGGCTTCATGTCGTTCTTCGTCAAGGCGGCGGTCGAGGCCCTGAAGAAATTTCCGGTCGGTCAATGCCTCGGTCGACGGCAACGACATCGTCTACCACGAGTACTTCGACATCGGCGTCGCGGTCTCGACCGATCGCGGCCTGATGGTGCCGGTGCTGCGCGATGCCGATGTGCATGAGCTTCGCCGACATCGAGCAGCCGCGTCGCCGATTACGCCGACGCGCGCGCGCGAGGGCACCATCACGCTCGAGGAGCTCACCGGCGGCACCTTCAGCATCACCAACGGCGGCGTGTTCGGCTCGCTGCTGTCGACGCCGATCGTCAATGCGCCGCAGAGCGCGATCCTCGGCATGCACAAGATCCAGGAGCGGCCCGTGGTGGTCGACGGCCAGGTCGTGGTGCGGCCGATGATGTACGTGGCGCTGACCTACGATCATCGCATCATCGACGGCCGCGAGGCGGTGCAGTTCCTGGTGACCGTCAAGGAGTGCCTCGAGGATCCGGCGCGCATGGTGCTCGGCATCTGGCATCCTGAGCGGAACTCTAATCCATGGCTGATTCGTACGACGTGATCGTCATCGGCGGCGGTCCGGCCGGCTATCCGGCCGCGATCCGCGCCGGCGCAGAACAAGCTCAAGGTGGCCTGCATCGACGAGTGGAAGAACCTCGACGGCAGCAATGCCTTCGGCGGCACCTGCCTGAACGCGGGCTGCATTCCCTCGAAGGCGCTGCTGGAATCCTCCGAGCTCTATCATCGCGCGCAGACGAGTTCGCCGTCCACGGCATCAAGCGTCGGCAGCGTCGCGCTCGATCTGGCCGCGATGCAGAAGCGCCAGGCGGCGATCGTCAAGGCCATGACCGGCGGCATCGACGCGCTCTTCAAGGCCGCCGGCGTCATCGGCCTGCAGGTCACGGCACGGCTGCTGCCGGGAGCGCAAGGTCGAGGTCACCGCGGCCGACGGCGCAGAAACGCGAGCTCGAGCGCCAAGCACGTCGTGCTGGCGCTCGGGCTCGGTGCCCGATCGAGCTCAAGATCGGCCCCGTTCGATGGCGAACACATCGTCGATTCCTGGGGCGCGCTCGAGTTCGACGAGGTGCCGAAGCGGCTCGGCGTCATCGGCGCCGGCGTCATCGGGCTCGAGCTCGGCAGCGTCTGGCGCCGGCTCGGCAGCGAGGTCATGATGCTCGAGGCGCTGCCGCGACTTCCTGCCGATGGCCGATCAGCAGCTCGCGAACGAGGCGCGCGGCACTTCAAGAAGCTGGGCCTCGACATCCGCCTGGGCGCCAAGGTGACCGGCGCCACGGTCGCGAACGCGGCGCGTCGACCGTGCGCTACACGGACGCGCAGGGCGAGCACAGCGATGCGAGGTCGACAAGCTGGTGGTCGCCGTCGGCCGCCGACCCTACACGGAGGATCTGCTGGCGGAGGGCACCGGCGTGCAGCTCGATGAGCGCGGCTTCATCAAGGTCGACGAGGAGTGCCGCACCGGAGCGCCGAGAACGTCTGGGCGGTCGGCGATGTGGTGCGCGGACCGATGCTCGCGCACAAGGGCAAGGAGGAGGGCGTGATGGTCGCCGACCTCATTGCCGGCCAGTTCTGCCGAGGTGAACTACAAGGTTATTCCCTCGGTGATCTACACCGCGCCGGAGATCGCCTGGGTCGGGCAAGACCGAGGAACAGGTCAAGGCGAGCGGCCGTCGCCTACAAGGTGGGCACGTTTCCGTTCGCCGCCAGCGGGCGCGCGCGCGCCATGGAAGCGGCGCGGCGGTTTCGCGAAGATCGTGTCCGCCGCGGATGACGACGAGATCCTCGGCGTCCACATCATCGGGCCGATGGCCGGCGAGCTGATCGCCGAGGCGGTGCTCGCGATGGAATACTCGGCCAGCACCGAAGACATGCAGCGCACCATCCACGCCCATCCGACGCTGTGCGAGGCCCTGCACGAGGCGGCGCTCGCCGCCGACAAGCGCGCGATCGACTTTCCCAATCGCTGATCCGCGAGCTCGAACCGCACGCGTGTCTTGACGCGGAGCGTCGGATCCGTGGCATCCGCCGCGCGCGACTCGAATTTCCACTGGCGCACCGAAGAGAGCGCCGCGCGGTCGAAGCGGTTGCGTGGCTGCGCCGCCTCCACTCGCGCATCGGTAACGTCACCGTCCGGAGTGACGCTGAAGCTCACATCCACCCAGCCCTCGAGGCCATCCTCGAGTGCATCGGTCGGATACTTCGGCGCCACGTACTTGGTGCGCTTGGGCGCCACCGGCTGTGGAATGCGGGGCGCAACCGGTGCCGGCAGCATTGCGGTACGCAGCGCCGATTCCGCTGCAAGGAGGTCCGCACCCGCGTAGCCGGCCTGCCGCGCGCCGGTGAGGTAGCGCGTGGCGCTGTCGAACTGGCGCTGCGTGGTCGCGGTCTGCGCGTTCGCGACCAGCTTGGCGCCGAGACCCGCCGACAGCTGCGTCGAGGCCGGGATAGCCCGGGTCCGTTTCGCCCAGCTTCGCTACATAGAAAGCCGCACTGTCCTGCGCGGGCTCGAGCAACCGATTCTCCTGGGTGCGGCGCACGGCGAGCGCCAGCATGTCGTTTTTCGACTTCTGATTGAGCGATGCAGCCAGCGCGCCCTGCAGGCGCGTGATCTCGGCAGCGTCGACATTGATATCGCGCGCCTCGCGGATCCAGTTGCGGGCGGCGTCGAACTGGCGCGCTCCGATAGCGGCGTCCGCCTCGACGACGACGCGCTCGCGCAGGTTCTGCATGACCTGCTGTGCAGCCGGGTTGTTCGGCTCCAGGCGCAGCGCACTGCTCACGAAGAACTTTGCGCTGTCACCGACGGGCGTCACCAGCCTTCCCTGCGTGAGCCGCTGACGCGCGCTGTCGAGCATGCGGCCGACTTGCGCGCCCCGTTCCTGCTCGCTGACGGCGGCCTGTGCAGCGGCCACCTCGGTCGAGCCCGCGGCAGTCACCTGCTCTGCCTGCGTGAGGAGCTCCTGCGCTTCACGCAGATCGCCCTGCGTCGCCGATTGGCGCGCTTGCAGGACCAGCAACTCCTGCTGATCTTTCTTCAGCTGCGTGTCGAGAAAGAGCAGGCGCTTGTGGTCCGGGCGGACCTGTCGAACCGTGGCCAGGGCGGCCGCGGCTGCGTCGAGCTCGCCCTCGACCATCAGCGCCTCTGCCTGCTGAATGTATTGATCCGCGATGCGATCGAGCCCGGCGGCCGCGGCTGGGTGAGCGGGGTCGAGCTTGAGCACCTCCCCGTAGAAGTGGAGCGCACTCGCGTCAGGCGGCTCCACATAGCGGCCCGCGCGGAAGGCCTGATCAGCAGCAGCGAGCGCACGCTCGATTCCGACCTGGCGTGGATCGATCGTGGGGGGACGGCTCGTGACCCACCACCAGAGTACGGCGCCGATAGCAGCCACCGCGAGCACACCCGCGCCTGCGAACATCCAGGGCCGCGCCGAGCGCTCGCGGCGCGGGACATCTGCAGGTTCTTCGATGTCCGGCGTACCCGTTCGCTGCCCGGAAAGCATGGGTCGCAACTCGAAGCCGGACTCCGCGTCCGCGGGCGGTTCAACCGGGGGAGGGTGAGCGGGCGCACGGTGTGCGTGATCGGAGCGGGCCGTTGGCTTATGCGCCGGGTCGGGTCGCGGATGTGCCTTGAGCGAGCTGTGCTGGCGCGCGGCCGAATCGATCGCGAGCCGCGCGAGCCCGGGTGCGACGGGCTTGAGGAGAAAGCGGTGGATCTGGCCCGTACCCAGCAAGCCCATCAGGGCGTTGCCCTGCTCGCGGCTGCCGGCAGCCACGGTCACCAGCGCGGGTTCGCGTGCCTTGAGCGCATGCGTCGCGCGCTGCGAGCGCCGCGTGGGTCAGCGTCTGGTCGGTGACCAGCACCGCGCATTGTCCCGCGTTCGCGAGCTCGATCGCGTCGCTCTGCACGCGTGGCGAGATGCACGTCGTGGTGCTCGTGCACGGCTGCGCGGATCGCTTCGTACAACCCGGAATCGGTCGTGAGAACGGTCACGGGTGCGCCGCTCGCCGAGGCCGGGACGCCGCGCGGATCCACGCTCTCCATCACGACGTGCTCGATGGAGCCCGCCTCAGGCCGCACGCGCGCCGACCATGTGGCCGCCTGCAGGACTTCCTTGAGTTGCTCCGTGGTACACGGACGCTTCAGTACCTGGAACACTTCGGCGCGCTCGAGCACGTGCTCGACGGCCTTGCGTTCGACCCCGTTAGCGAGCAGCACGCGCGTGGTCCGCGGTGAACGGGCGCGCGCATGGACCAGGACCTCGATGCCCGACCCACTGAACAGCGTCTGGCCGGCGATGATCATGCCGATGTCGTGGCGCGCCAGCATGGTGAGCGCGTCGTTACCGCTGATCGTGAGATAGAACTCGAAATCCTCGCGCAGCGGCTCGACCAGCTTCTTGAGGGCTTCGAGGTCGTGGTCGACGATGACGACGTCGGGCGTTCGGCTCATGGGCGGCGCCCGGGTCCCTGAACGATCCTGCGTGCCCGCACGACGTTAGGCAGCCCGCTGACGCGGCTCAGCACGCGGCCGAGCTCTTCGAGGCCGTGCACGCCGACGCGCAGGGCGACCTCGGCGGTGTTCTCGCGGGCATTGGTCGTGGTGCTCATCTGCTGGATGCTGATCTTCTCATCGGCAAGCACTGCGCTGATGTCGCGGATGAGCCCGCGACGGTCGAAGGCGTGAATCGCGATGTCGACGTCGAAGACTTCATCCCGCTGATCACCCCAGGCCACGCTGATCAGGCGTTGCGGCTGCCGGTCGCGCAGGCGTTGCAGGCTGCCGCAATCCTCACGATGCACGCTCACCCCGCGGCCAAGCGTGATGTACCCCACGATTGGCTCCGGGGGAAGAGGGCGGCAGCAGCGTGCGAAGTGCGATAGCAGGTTCCCGACCTGCTCGATGACCACCTTGCTGCCGGGTGCGGTCCCCGGACGGGCGCGCACGATCGGGGCCGTCTCGGCGGGCCGGGCGCGACGCTGGACGGCGTTTGCCACCTGGGTGAGCGTCAGGTCGCCACTGCCGATTGCCTGGTAGAGCGCCTCGGCGCTTCCCAGGTGCAGCAGGCCGATCAGCTGCGGAAGTGTCACGCCGTGATCCCCGAGGCGCACCAGCTCCTTCTCGAGTAGCTCACGGCCGTGAGCGCGATGCTGCTCATCGTCCTGCCTGCGGAAGAAGGCCCGTACCTTCGCCCGGCTGCGCGGTGAGACCAGGTAACCGTTGTGCGTGCTCAGCCAGTCGCGGCTCGGCTGTGGCAGCCGGCCCGTGACGATCTCGACCAGCTCGCCGTTCTTCAGCTTGTAGTTGAGCGGCACCATGCGGCCGTTCACTTTGGCGCCCCGGCAGCGGTGGCCGAGATCGGTGTGGACGTGGTAGGCGAAATCGAGCGGCGTCGCCTCGCGCGGCAGGTCGATCACTGCGCCCTTGGGGCTCAGCACGTAGATGCGGTCCTCGAAAATCTCGGCGCGCACGCGATCGATGAAGTCGCCGTCGGACTCGCTGCTCGGTGGGTTCGAGGAGCTGACGCACCCAGCGGATCTTGGATTCGTAGGCCTGGCATCGCGCGTGCCGCCCTCCTTGTATTTCCAGTGCGCGGCCACGCCCAGTTCCGCGTGCTCGTGCATCTCACGCGTGCGGATCTGCACTTCGAGCGGCTCGGTGTCCGGCCCGATGACGGCGGTGTGCAACGAGCGGTAGTGGTTGTCCTTCGGCGTGGCGATGTAGTCGTCGAACTCACCGGGAATGTAGGGCCAGCGGCCATGCACCACGCCGAGCGCGGCGTAGCAGTCGGCAACCGATTCGACCAGCACGCGCACGGCGCGCACGTCGAGCACCTGGTCGAAGCTCAGCGACTTGCGCTGCATCTTGCGCCAGATGCTGTAGATGTGTTTCGGCCGTCCCGCGATCTCGGCCTGGATGCCAGCGCTGGCAAGCTCCGCGCGAAGCTCCGCTTTCACCTCCTCGATCGAACGCTCGCGGTCGGCGCGCCTGGAGCTGAGCGCCGCGGCGATGCGCTTGTAGTTTTCCGGCTCGAGGTAGCGGAAGCCGAGATCCTCGAGCTCCCACTTCAGCTGCCAGACGCCGAGCCGGTTCGCGAGCGGCGCATACAGTTCGCGTGCTTCGAGAGCCGCCTGGCGCTGCTCGTCGGAGCTCGGCGAGCTTCGCCTGCCGCAGGCGCAACAGTTGATCGGCGAGCTTGAGAATGATCAGGCGCGGATCGGTCACGATCGCGAGCAGCATCTTGCGCAGCGTCTCGGCCTGTGAACCCGAGAGCTTCTGGTGCGGGCTCCACTGCGTGGCGAGACCGAATTTGCCGAGACGGCCCAGTTCGCCCGCCAGGCGCAGCGGCTCCGCCGCGAACTGGGAGCGCGCGCCATCCTCGGTCACGACACGATCGTCGAGCAGCGGCGCGAGGAGTGCCGCTACCCTGACGTCGTCATCGACTGCGAGGGTGGAAACGATCTTCTCGAGCTCGAGCGCGCGCTGCACGGCAGCCGTTTCACGCGCGCCGAAGGCGAGCACGCGCTCGCGTGCGGCAAGCACAGCGGCTGCGGGTGGACGGATGCTGGAAGTGTTTGTTTCCACGATCGAATCGGCCGCGTCGAACGGTGTCGGGGGGTCGATTTCAGGCTATCATACCCGCACTTTTTCGGGCGGTCGGACAGGAGCCAGGCTCCGCAATGGCAGGTCATAGCAAGTGGGCCAATATCCAGCATCGGAAGGGCGCCCAGGACAAGAAGCGCGGCAAGATCTTCACCAAGCTGATTCGCGAAATCACCGCCGCCTCCCGCCTGGGCGGGGGTGACGTGAGCTCGAACCCGCGTCTGCGCATCGCGATCGATAAGGCCAAGGCGCCAGCATGCCGCGGGACAACATCGAGCGCGCGGTCAAGCGTGGCACCGGCGAGCTGGGCGCCGAGAACTTCGAGGAGATTCGCTACGAGGGTTACGGTCCGGGCGGCGTGGCGGTCATCGTTCATTGCCTGACCGACAATCGCAACCGCACGGTCTCCGAGGTGCGCCACGTTTTCACGCGCTACGGGGGCAACCTGGGTGCGGGGGGCTCGGTGGGCTATCTCTTCAATCACGTCGGCATCCTTTGCTACCCGCCAGGCAGTGACGAGGATCGCCTCATGGAGGCCGCGCTCGAGGCCGGGGCAGAGGACGTGGTGATCAACGACGACAAGTCGATCGACGTGCTGACCGATCCGACCGACTACGAGAACGTGCGCGAGGCCATGTCCGGCGCAGGCTTCGTTCCCGGTGAGGCCGAGCTCACGATGCGCGCTTCGACCACGCGCGAGCCTCGCGGGCGAACAGGCGGAATCGATGCTGCAGATGCTGGAGGCGCTCGAGGACCTCGACGACGTGCAGAACGTGTATTCGAATGCGGACCTACCGGACGAGATCCTGGCGCGCGCATAGGCCCGCCGAGGCGAGCCTGAGCGTCACCGTCGACGACGGCGGCGGTGCCCCCGCGTCCTGGGGCTCGATCCCGGTTCGCGTCATACCGGGTACGGCATCGTCGACTTCATCGGGCCGGCCGCCACGCACATCGCGAGCGGCGCCATCGACACCAGCGCAGTGGAGTTCTCGCGGCGCCTGCAGCAGATCTACGCCCAGGTTCGCGAGCTGATCGCGCGCTACGCGCCCGCCGAGATCGCCATCGAGCGCGTGTTCATGCATCGCAACGCCGACAGCGCGCTCAAGCTCGGCCAGGCGCGCGGCGCGGCGTTGTGCGGCGCCTTTGCCGCGGCCGTGGAGGTCTTCGAATATTCGCCGCGCGAGATCAAGCTGGCGGTCGTCGGTTCGGGCAGCGCCGACAAGGTGCAGGTCCAGCACATGGTGAAGGCGCTCCTCAGCCTGAACGGACGCCTGAACGCCGACGCCGCCGATGCGCTGGCGGTTGCGATCTGTCATGCGCACGGGCGAAGTCTGCGCCAGCCTGCTCGCCGCCCGATGATCGGGTCGCTTCGCGGGCGGCTCCTCGCCAAGCACCCGCCGGCCCTCACGGTCGACGTGAATGGCGTCGGCTACGAGCTGGAGGCGCCGATGTCGACGTTCTACGAGCTGCCGGCGACCGGCGCCGATGTTCACCTGTTCACCCACCTCGTGGTGCGCGAGGATGCACAGGTGCTCTACGGCTTCGCCTCCGAGGCCGAGCGGCGGCTGTTTCGCGGAATTGCTGCAAGGTCTCCGGTGTGGGACCGAAGATCGCACTCGGCCTGCTGTCCGGGATCAGCGTCGAGGACTTCCTGCGCTGTATCGAGACCGAGGACGTGGCGAGCCTGGTGCGCATTCCGGGGATCGGGCGCAAGACCGCGGAGCGCCTCCTGATCGAGATGCGCGATCGCGTCGGCAATCTCGCCCGCGTGGGCGAGCACTCGGAGGCAGCCGAGGCGCCAAGTCGCGTCCACGGCGAAGCGTTCAGCGCGCTGGTGGCCCTCGGCTACAAGCCGGCGGAGGTCGCACGAATGCTCAAGGTCGCCGGCGGCGGCGACGGCAGCGTCGAGGACCTGATCCGGCGCGCGCTGCAGGCCGCAGCGAAGGATTGAGGTGAAGGCTTGGAACCGGAACGACTGATCACGGCACAAGGCACGCGCGCCGACGACGTAGTCGATCGCGCGGTGCGGCCGCGCACGCTCGCCGACTACGTCGGCCAGGCCGCCGTGAAGTCGCAGATGGACGTCTTCATCACGGCCGCGCGCAATCGCGGCGAGGCGCTCGATCACGTGCTCATCTTCGGGCCGCCCGGCCTCGGCAAGACGACGCTCGCCCACATCGTCGCCAACGAGCTCGGCGTCAACCTGCGGCAGACTTCAGGACCGGTGCTCGAACGGCCGGGCGACCTCGCGGCGCTCCTCACCAACCTGCAGCCGCGCGACGTGCTGTTCGTCGATGAGATCCATCGCCTGAGCCCGGTGGTCGAGGAAGTGCTCTATCCAGCGATGGAGGACTTCCAGCTCGACATCATGATCGGCGAGGGGCCGGCGGCGCGCTCGATCAAGCTCAACCTGCCGCCCTTCACGCTCGTGGGCGCCACGACGCGCGCGGGGCTCCTGACCTCGCCGCTGCGCGACCGGTTCGGCATCGTGCAGCGGCTCGAGTTCTACAGCGTCGAGGAGCTGCAGAGCATCGTCGAGCGCTCGGCGCGCATCCTCAAGCTGCAGTTCGATGCCGCCGGGTGCGGCCCGCATCGCGAGCCGTTCGCGCGGCACGCCGCGCATCGCCAACCGGCTGCTGCGCCGCGCGCGCGATTACGCCGAAGTGCGCGCCGACGGGCGCATCACGGACGCAGTGGCTTCCGCGGCGCTCGATCTGCTCGAAGTCGATCGGCAGGGCTTCGACATGCTCGATCGCAAGCTGCTGCTCACCATCATCGAGAAGTTCGACGGCGGTCCGGTGGGTGTCGAGAGCCTGGCGGCCGCGATGAGCGAAGAGCGCGGCACGATCGAGGACGTGATCGAGCCGTTCCTCATTCAGCAGGGCTTTCTCATGCGCACGGCGCGTGGCCGCATGGCGACGCGCACCGCCTACCTGCACTTCGGGCTCAAGGCGCCCGACGATCGACCGCGGCGCCGCCAGCCTGTCGCTGTTCAACGACAACAGAGTAGCATGGCGAACCCTTCAGCTGGCCGGTGCGCGTTTACTGGGAGGACACGGACGCTGGCGGCATCGTCTACTATGCGAACTACCTGAAGTTCATGGAGCGTGCGCGTACCGAGCTGCTGCGCAGTTTCGGAGTCCACCAGAGCCGTTTAGCCGCCGACCAGGGCCTCATTTTCGCCATCGTGTCGGTGCATCTCGACTATCGGTTGCCGGCACGGCTCGACGACCAGCTGGTGGTCACCTGCCAGGTCGCGGCCGAGGGGCGTGCGTCGTTTGCTTTCCAGCAGAGCATCTGGCGCGAACGTATCGGCGGCGAGCTGCTGACCACGGGCAGCACGCGCGTGGCCTGCCTGGACGCGGCAACGCTTCGTCCGCGGCGCCTGCCCGAGGTGCTGTTACACGGAATCGGAAGTACACGAGGTAGATGAATGCCCTCGGACCTGTCAGTCATCCAACTGGTACTGGACGCGAGCTTCATCGTGCAGCTCGTCCTGGCGCTCCTGCTTGGCGCGTCGCTCGCGTCCTGGGCCATCATCCTGCGCAAGCGGGCGCGTCATCCGCCAGGCGCGCGCACGGGCCGATAGTTTCGAGAACACCTTCTGGTCGGGCGGCGATCTCTCGGCCCTGTATCGTTCCATGGAGGGCCGGCGTGGCACGACCACGGGGATGGAAACCATCTTCGAGGCGGGCTTTCGCGAGTTCGGCAAGCTGCGGCAGCAGGCGGGAATCGCGTCCGCGCAGCTGCTCGAGGGTGCGCAGCGTGCCATGCGCGTCGCGCAGCTGCGCGAGATCGACCGGCTCGAGCAGAACCTCGCGACGCTCGCGACGGTCGGCTCGACCAGTCCGTACGTCGGCCTGTTCGGCACGGTGTGGGGCATCATGAACTCGTTCCATTCGCTCGGTAACGTGCAGCAGGCCACGCTCGCGATGGTGGCGCCCGGCATCGCCGAGGCGCTGATCGCCACTGCGATGGGACTGTTCGCCGCGATCCCGGCGGTGATCGCCTACAACCGCTACGCCGACCAGGTGAGCCGTCTCGAGCTGCGCTACGACACCTTCATGGAAGAGTTCTCGACCATCCTGCAGCGGCACGCGGCCGCACGGAGCCTGAGCATGCCGGCCCGCACACGCGACCGCAAGCTGATGGGCGAGATCAACGTCGTGCCGTACATCGACGTGATGCTGGTGCTGCTCATCATCTTCATGATCACCGCGCCGCTGCTCGACGCAGGGCATCAAGGTGGACCTGCCGGATGCGGGTGCGGAACCGCTCGATCCCGACATGCTCAAACAGCACGAGCCGCTGGTGCTGAGCGTCGACGAGCGGGCAGCATGTACCTGAACATCGGCCGCGACGAGGATCGTGCCGGTGGACGAGGCGACGTCCTGGCGCGAGCGGCGGCGGTCCTGCGGCGCGATCGCGCAGACGCCGGTGCTCGTGAAGGCGGACGAAGCCGTGGCCTATGGCCGCGTCGTGACGGCCATGGTGTTGCTGCAGCGGGCCGGCGCCGAGAAGGTCGGATTCATCACCGATCCGCTCGAGGAGCCGGTCCGTCAGAAGGTCGGACGAACGCTGATCATGGCGGGATTCGTCCGCGAGCATGCGTGGCCTTTTGCACTCTCCGCGGTATTGCATGCGGCGGTGATCGGGCTGCTTGCGGTCGGTTTCGGAACCTGCGGCCGAAGCCGACGCCGAAACCGCAGCTCGCGCTCGAGGCGACCGTGGTGGACGAATCCGCGGTCGGCGCAGCGAGATGCAGAAGCTCGAAGAGGAGGAGCGGCGACGCGAGCGGCAGCGGCGTGAGGACCAGGAGCAAGCCGAACAGTTGCGGCGCGAGCGCGAGGCCGAGGAGCAGAAGCTCGACGAGATGAAGAAGCAGCGCGACGCAGGAAGAGGCGGAGCACGCGAACAGCAGCGCGCCGAGCAGCTCGCGAAGGCGACCGAGCTCGAGGCGAAGCAGAAGAAGGAGCGGGAAGCCAAGGCTGCCGCCGAGAAGAAGCGCAAGGCAGACGATGCGCGCCTGAAGCGCGAGCGCGAGGCGGAGCTCGAAGCGCCGCCTGGCCGAGGAAGAGCGCCGCGATGCCGCGGTGGGCGCGGGTCTTGCTCGAGCAGTACATCGCGCAGATCCAGGCGCGCGTGCAGAGGGCCTGGATCCGGCCGCCGACGGCGCGCTCGGGAATCAACTGCGTCGTTCATGTGACGCAGGTGCCGGGCGGTGAAGTGGTCGGGTGTGCGGGTCGGCGAGTGCAACGGCGATGAGTACGTGCGCCAGTCGATCGAGGCCGCGGTGCTGAAGGCCTCGCCGCTGCCGGAGCCGCCCGATCCGGCGTTGTTCGAGAGAAACCTGAGACTGGAGTTCAAACCGGATGAATGACGATTTCCCCTCTCCCCGCTGCGAGGAGAGGGCCAGGGTGAGGGGTTCTAGTGAACATCGAGGCAAACGGATGCAGTTATTGAAAGGAGTGGCGTGGATCGTGGCCGGGGTCTTCGCGGCGTCTGGCGCGCGTGCAGAGCTCACCATCGAGATCACCGAAGGCGTCACGGACCCGATACCCATCGCGATCGTGCCCTTCGGCTGGTCCGGGATCGGCACGGCACCGTTCGATGTCGCGGAGCTGGTGGCCGCCGACCTCAAGCGCAGCGGGCGTTTCACACCGATGCCGCGCGCCGACATGATCGAGTTGCCGACCCGGAGCGAGGAGGTCGAGGCCGACGACTGGAAGCTGCTACGCAACGATTTCGTGGTGGTCGGCCAGTTGCAGCCGGGTGCGGCGGGACGCTACACGATCCAGTTCGAGCTCATGAACGTGCTCAATGGGCAGAAGCTCCTTCGTCAACCGGCAACCGGCCACCACCGCCACGCTGCGCGCCGCCAGCCATCGGGTCGCCGATATCCTCTTCGAAAAGCTCACCGGCATTCGCGGCGCCTTCTCGACGCGCATCGCCTACATCTCGGTCGAAGGGCAGGCCCCGAGTCGTCGCTTCCAGCTCATCGTCGCCGATTCCGATGGAGAGAACCCGCGCATAGCGGCGCAGTCCGCGGAGCCGATCATGTCGCCCGCGTGGTCGCCCGATGGACAAACGCTCGCCTACGTGTCGTTCGAGAATCGCGTGGCGTCGATCTACACGCAGACACTGCGCACGGCGGAACGGGTGCGCGTCTCCGCGCGCGCGGGGATCAACGGTGCGCCGGCGTGGTCACCCGATGGGCGCCGGCTGGCGCTCACGTTGTCCCGCAAGGACGGCAACCTGGACGTGTACGTGCTCGGGCTTCATGACCAGGTGCTGACGCGGATCACGGACGACAACGCCATCGACACCGAGCCCGCCTGGTCGGCGGACGGCAAGACGCTCTACTTCACGTCCGATCGCTCGGGCAGCCCGCAGATCTACCGTGTCGCGCTCAATCCCGGTGAGCGGCCGGCACGCGTCACGTTCGAGGGCACGTACAACGCGCGGCCGCGGGTATCACCCGACGGCAATGCGCTCGCCATGGTCACGCTCGACGGCGGTGCCTACCGCATTGCCGTGCTCGACCTGAAGAGCGGCACCTCGCGCGTGCTCACGCAGGGCAAGCTCGACGAATCGCCGAGCTTCGCGCCGAACGGCGCCGAGCTGATCTACGCCACCCAGGATCGCGGCCGCGGCGTGCTGGCGACGGTGTCGGTGGATGGCAACGTGCAGCAACGCCTCGCCTCGCAAAGCGACATCCGCGAGCCCGTATGGGCACCGTTCCCGCCGCAATGATCGCCGGCACCAACGGATGACCGTCCTGCGATCAATGTGGTACAAGGCCAACCGATTGTTCGAAGTCCTGAACTGGAGTGTGGACATGCGCAATGCCCTGATGATCACGCTGCTCTCGATCACATTCGCCCTGGCGGGCTGCCCGAAGAAGGACGTAGTGAAGGAGACGCCGCCGGCGGCCGACACCGAGGCGACCACGTCGGACCTCGAGTCCAGTGAGGTGCCCTCGGGCCAGCCAGGCGACGCGCAGGCGGAAGCGATGCGCGCCAAGCTCGCCCAGCGCATCATCTACTTCGACTTCGATAACGCGGAGATCCGCTCGGAATACCGCGATGTGATCGCGGCGCACGCAGGCAACCTGGCGCGCACCTCCACCATGAAGGTTCGCCTCGAGGGACATGCCGATGAGCGCGGCTCGCGCGAGTACAACATCGGCCTGGGCGAGCGGCGTGCGCAATCCGTGCGCCGCGCGCTGATGCTCCAGGGCGTGGGCGACGCGCAGATCGTGACCGTGAGCTACGGCGAGGAGCGTCCCGCGCAGCCAGGAAGCGACGAAGCGGTGTGGGCCAAGAACCGCCGCGTCGAGCTCGTCTACGGGAACTAAAGCATGAGACGGCTTATTGCCATCTGCACGCTGATCGGCGTGACCGTCATCGCCGCGGGTTGTGCCACCACGCCGGAAGAGGATCCGATGGTCACCCGGATGAACGACCTCGATCGAAGGCTCGAGCGCATCGAGCGCGTGCTCTCCAACCAGAGCCTGCTCGATCTCGCCCAGCAGCTGCAGTCCCTGCAGACGGACGTGCGTACCTTGCGGGGTGAGTTCGAGGAGCTGCAGCACGGCTCCACCGGGTTGAAGGACCAGCAGCGCGGCCTGTACGCCGATATCGATCGCCGGCTGCTGGCGCTCGAAGCCGCGGGGCCGGTCGCGATGGCGGCGGAGGGCGAGGCGGGGACGGTGCCGATGCCGACCGGGTCGGACCGCATGAACTACCAGGCGGCCTTCGACTTGCTCAAGTCGGGTCAGTACGAGAAGGCGACCACGGCCTTCCAGCGCTTTCTCGCAACCTTCCCGGACAGTGCGCTCGCCGACAACGCGCAGTACTGGCTCGGTGAGAGCTACTACGTGACCAGGCGCTACGACGAGGCGCTGAAGTCGTTTCGCACGGTGGTCGACAAGTATCCGGAGTCGCGCAAGCTTCCCGATGCGTGGCTGAAGATCGGCTACACACAATACGAGATGAAGGCCTGGAAGCCGGCGCGCGATGCGCTCACGCGCGTGCAGCGCGAGTATCCGGACTCGAGCGCGGCACCCGAGGCGGTGAGGCGGCTCGAGAAGATGAAGAGCGAGGGCCACTGAAAGAAGATTGAGCCACTGGTCCGTCCGTTCCTGGCCGGCGCTCGGTAGCGCGGCCAGGCTCGTCCCATGTCCACAGCATTGCCACAAGCATCACCCGACCCGGACCGGCTGAAGGTCACGGAGATCTTCTTTTCGCTGCAGGGTGAAGCCGATACGGTCGGCATTCCCACGGTGTTCGTGCGCCTGACAGGCTGCCCGCTGCGCTGCCAGTACTGCGACACCGAGTACGCGTTCTACGGCGGGGAGTGGTGGTCCATCGACCAGGTGCTCACCGAAGTCGCGCGCCACGGCTCACGCTACGTATGCGTCACCGGCGGCGAGCCGCTGGCACAACGCAATTGCCTCAAACTTCTGGCGCAGCTGTGCGATGCGGGTTATCGGGTGTCGCTCGAGACGAGTGGTGCGCTCGATGTCACGAGCGTCGATTCGCGGGTGGTGAGAGTTGTCGACATCAAGACGCCGGGCTCCGCCGAGAGTGAACGCAACCGCCTGGAGAATCTCGCCGACCTGCGGGCGGGTGATCAGCTCAAGTTCGTCATCTGCGATCGCGCCGACTATGACTGGAGCCGCCAATTCATCGCCGAGCACGACCTCAACGGCCGATGCCCGATTCTCTTTTCGCCCAGCCACGAGCAGCTGCCGGCCGTCGAACTCGCCAATTGGATCCTGGAGGATCGGTTGCCGGTGCGGCTACAGATCCAGCTGCACAAGTATCTCTGGGGCAATGTTCCTGGCAAATAGCATGTTCTTCCCCTCTCCCGCGTGCGGGAGAGGGTGGGGGTGAGGGTCCTTGATCAAGCGCGCAGTCGTCCTCCTCTCGGGCGGTCTCGATTCCGCGACCACGCTCGCCATCGCGCGGGCGGAAGGCTTCGCGTGTCACGCGTTGAGCGTCGACTACGGCCAGCGTCATGGCGCCGAGCTCGACGCCGCACGTCGCGTGGCCACGGCACTCGGCGCGCAGGAACACCGGATCATGCGTATCGACCTGGCCGGGATCGGTGGCTCGGCGCTGACCGACGCATCCATCCCCGTTCCGCAGGCTCCGAGCACCGGTATCCCGGTGACCTACGTCCCAGCACGCAACACCGCATTGCTCGCATTGGCGCTCGGTTGGGCGGAGGTGCTCGAGTCCCGGGATCTGTTCGTGGGCGTCAATGCCATCGACTACTCGGGCTATCCCGACTGCCGCCCCGAATTCATCGCCGCCTTCGAGAAGCTCGCGGCCGTCGCGACGCGCGCGGGCGTGGAAGGGCACCGCACTCGCATTCACGCGCCGCTGATCGAGCTCACCAAAGCGGACATCATCCGTCGAGGCGTGCAGCTCGGCGTCGACTTCAGCCTCACGGTGTCGTGCTACCAGGCGGATGCGCAGGGCAGGGCGTGCGGCCGTTGCGACTCCTGCCGGCTGCGCAAGGATGGCTTCGGCGCGGCGGGAATCGCTGATCCCACTCGTTATCAGTGAAGGGATGCGGGCTTTTCGCTATGATTCGCGCCCTTCCGCGCACACGGGGCCGTTAGCTCAGTCGGTAGAGCAGCTGGCTTTTAACCAGTTGGTCGACGGTTCGATTCCGTCACGGCCCACCATTACATGAACATCGCCCTCACCATTTATCAGGCCGGCGCGGGCGACCGGAATTCCCGCGCGGTGAACGGCGCACGTCTTCTCGGAGAAGCGTTGGCCGCGCACATCGGCACGACGCCCGCTCGGATTGGGCATGCGGTTGCGCCGCTTGGAGGAAGCTGGCAGCACGAGCTCGCCGCCGCTCAACCGAACCTACGCCAGCTCGCAGCATCCATCGACCGCGCGCTCAGCATGCAACCGGCACTCACACCGATCAGCACACTCAGCCGCTGCGCCGTCGCACTGGCGACGCTGCCGGTCATCGCGAAGCATCGGCCGGAGGCGTGCGTCGTGTGGTTCGATGCCCATGGTGACCTGAACACCCCGCAGACGACCAAGACGGGCTATCTCGGGGGGATGGTGCTCACGGGTGCGGCAGGTCTGTGGGATAGCGGGCTGGGTCGCGGACTCGAGCTGTCGAATGTCGTGCTCGTAGGCGCGCGCGATCTGGATCCTGCGGAGCAGGCGCTGATCGATGCCGATACGCCGAAGCTGGTGACGCCGGGACCCGGAGTGGCCGAACGACTTCGCCGCGCGATCGCCGGTCGCCCTGTGTACGTACATCTCGACTGCGACGTGCTCGAGCCCGGCATCGTATCCACCGAGTACAGCGTGCCCGGAGGACTCTCACTCAGCGATCTGCACGCCGCCTGCAACGTCATCGGCGAGCATGAGGTAGTCGGTCTGGAAATCGCAGAGCTCGAAGCCACCAGCGACGATTCCGCCACACGGGCCTCGATAGCCTCACTTCTCGACGCGCTCAAGCCGCTGATCCCTGGCGTCATCGAACCGAGGTGACGGCTAACGTTGGTTGGCACCAACACCGTGCGCGCACAGTCGATTGCCATCTCACTGACCGACTAGACGTGGGCGCCCATGGCACCCTAGGCTGAATCGGCTGTGCTCTTGTCGTGGGTGATCGCATGAAGCCTCCACCGGGTGTCAACGCGTCGGATTTCGCCGCCGCCCTGTCCCAGTTCGAAACCGCGCTCGGCAAGGACTGGGTGTTCACCAAGGACGAGGACGTCGCGCTTTACCGCGACGCCTATTCGCCCTTCTGGGGTGAAGCCGAGGAGCGCGTGGCATCCGCGGCGGTCGCGCCTGATTCAGTGGAGCAAGTGCAGGCGGTCGTACGGATCGCAAACCGCTATCGCATTCCGCTCTATCCCATCTCCACCGGCCGCAACCTGGGGTACGGTGGATCGGCTCCGAACTACTCCGGCAGCATCGTCCTCGACCTCAAGCGCATGAACCGTGTGCTCGAGGTGAATGAACGCAATGCCTACGCGCTCGTCGAGCCCGGCGTGAGCTACTTCGATCTCTATCGATACATCCAGGAAAAGGGGCTGAAAGTGTGGATCGACGTGCCCGATCCGGGCTGGGGCAGCGTCATCGGCAATGCGCTCGATCGCGGCGGCGGCTACACCACGCACCAGTACCGCAATCACTTCGACGCACATTGCGGCATGGAGATCGTGCTCGGCGACGGTGAGATCGTGCGCACTGGCATGGGGGCGATGCCCGGCGCCAAGACCTGGCAGCAATACAAGACCGGCTTCGGCCCGTTGATCGATGGTCTCTTTTCGCAGTCGAACTTCGGCGTCGTCACCAAGATGGGCTTCTGGTTGATGCCTCAGCCGGATGCCTACCTGACCGGGACGGTGCTGGTGCCGCGACACGACGACCTGGTTCCGCTGATCGATACGCTCAACTTCCTCGAGAGCAGCCGCGTGTGCCAGGGCATGTCCGAGCTTGGGAGCCCGGTGATGGGAATGCCGGCGGCCGACGATGCGGCTCCGGCGACGCCCGAGCTTACTGCGCTGATCGCGAAGGCCGTCGAACGCGATACGCGCGGTCTCGATGAGTACGGCGCGCGCAAGGGGCTGGCGGCCTGGAGCTGCAAGATCAAGTTCTATGGCCCCGCGAAGGCGCTGCAGGCGCAGTGGGAGTACGCGCGCGAGCAATTTTCGAAGATCCCCGGCAGCCGCTTCGAGGACGGTGAACTCCTCAAGCTGCCGCTGTCGGCCGAGCAGCAGGAGAAGGTGCACAAGGTGGAGTTCGGCATCCCCAGCCTGACGGCGTTCTCGATCGGCGCGCGCAACGCCAACAATCCGAATCCGACCCAGGGTCACCAGTGGTTCTCGCCGATCATCCCGCGGACCGGCGAGGCCGTGTTCGAGGCGAATCGCGTCTTTGCAAAAGCCGGGCGCGAATTCGGCTTGCCGGTGCCGCCGTTCTCGGTGCCGTTCTGCTTCTGGGAGCGATGCTTTCTTTTTCTCTTCGGCTTTCCGGTGACGCACGACGTCGAGACCAATCGCAAGACGCGCCAGTCCTTCTCGCAGCTCGTGAAGATCGCGGCCGAGCAGGGCTGGGGCGAGTACCGCACGGCGCCTGCCTACCAGGACCTGATCATGGGCACCTACTCGTACAACAACCACGCGTTGTTGCGGCTCCTCGAGCGACTGAAGGATGCGGCGGACCCCAACGGTATTCTTTCTGCCGGACGCTACGGCATCTGGCCGAAGCACCTGAGAGGATCGCGCACATGAAAGTCCTCGCGCACACCGTGTGGATCGGCGCCGCGCTTGGCATCGTCAGCGCGGCCATGGCTGCGGAACCGCCCGCTGCGCGGCGGGGTCACGAGGTATTCCAGAAGTGGTGCGCACCGTGCCATGCGAGCGGGCCTGGCCATCCCGGGACCACGGCACTCGAGGCGCTGTACAAGGGTGCGAAGCCCGCGGCGCTGGAAGAGCGAACCGATCTCACGCCCGAAGTGGTCAAGTACTTCGTGCGTACCGGTGTTTCGGTGATGCCGTTCTTCCGCAAGACGGAAATATCCGACCAGGACCTCGAAGCGCTGGCGGCGTACCTGGCACGCACCGAGGGGAGTTGATCCGGCGGCTGCCGCAGGGCGCGGCAGTTGCCAAAATGAAAGTGACTCATTACCTTCCCGCGAGCCGCGCCAGGAACACTTCCGTGAATCGCACGACTCCACCTTTCCGCGCCGAGCACGTGGGCAGCCTGCTGCGCCCCGCAGAGCTCTTGCGCGCGCGCGAGGATCGCAAGGCCGGCCGGATTTCCGCGGAGTCGCTTGCGCGGATCGAGGACGAGGCGATCCGTGAAGCCGTGCGGCTGCAGGAAGACGTGGGTCTGCAGGGCGTGACCGATGGAGAATTTCGCCGCGGCAGCTGGCACATGGATTTCCTGACCCAGGTGGGTGGCGTAGCGCGCGTGCAGGATCAGCTCAAGGTCACTTTTCACAACGAGAAGGGCGACGTCGAGTGGACGCCCACGGCGCTGCGTATCGAAGCGCCACTCACACTCGCGGGCTGCATCTTCGGTGAGCACTTTGCGTTTCTGAAGTCGGTCACGCGCTGCACGCCGAAGCTCACCATTCCGTCGCCCAGCATGATGCACTACCGTGGAGGCCGCGCCGCCGTCGATGCAAGCGTGTATCCCGAGATGGAAGAATTCTGGGAGGACCTGGCGCGCGTCTACGCGAAGCAGATCGAAGCGCTCGGAAATCTCGGTTGCACCTACCTGCAGCTCGACGACACGAGCCTCGCGTACCTCAACGATCCCTCGCAACGCGCGTACGTGGCAGAGCTCGGTGGCGATGCGGAGCATCAGCACCTCGTCTATATCCGGGTCATCAACGCGGCGCTCGCCCGCAAGCCTCCCGGCATGACGGTCTGCACGCACCTGTGTCGCGGCAATTTCCGTTCCTCGTGGGTGGCTTCCGGCGGCTACGACCACGTGGCGGAAGCCCTGTTCGGTCAGCTCGCGGTGGACGGTTTCTTTCTCGAGTACGACGATGCGCGCTCCGGTGGCTTCGAGCCGCTGCGGTTCGTCCCCAAGGGCAAGCGCGTGGTTCTCGGGCTTGGTGACGAGCAAGCGCGGCAGCCTCGAGCGCAAGGACGAGCTCAAGCGCCGCATCGATGAAGCGTCGAAGTACGTGCCGCTCGAGCAGCTGTGCCTGAGCCCGCAGTGCGGATTTTCTTCCACGGTCGACGGCAACGCGCTGACGCTCGACGAGGAGATCGCGAAGCTGCGGCTCATCGTCGAGACCGCGCACGACGTATGGGGTTGAGACCGTGTCGTTCATCAAGACCGCCAAGGTACGGCTCTTCTACCGCTGGGACGGCGCCGAGGGACTCCCCACGCTGGTGATGTCGAACTCGCTCGGCACCACGCACGCCATGTGGGATCCGCAGATCGCGGCGCTGAGCGAGCACTTCCGCGTGCTGCGCTACGACAGTCGCGGTCACGGCGCGTCGGATGTTTCGCCCGGCCCGTACGACATCGACGCTGCTGGCCAGCGACGTGATGGCGTTGCTCAATGCGCTCGAGCTGCGAGCGTGAGGTTCTGCGGTCTCTCGATCGGTGGCATGGTGGGCATCTGGCTGGCAGCGAACGCACCGACACGGATCGAGCAGCTCGTACTGAGCAATACGGCCGCGCAGATCGGCGGACCCGAGTTGTGGAATTCACGCATCGAGGCAGTACGCAGGGTGGCATGAGCGCCGTGGCAAAGACCGTGATCGAGCGCTGGTTCACGCCGCGCTTTCGCGAGTCGAGTCCGGAGATCATCGCTCGCATCCGCGCCATGTTGCTCGGTACGCCGCCGGAAGGGTACGCAGCTTGCGCCGCCGCGGTGCGCGACATGGACCAGCGCGGGTCGTTGGCCAGGATCACGCGCCGACGCTCGTCATCTGCGGCACGAGGACCCGGCGACACCACCCGAGCACGGCCGTCTTCGTCGCGGAGCGCGTGGCCGGTGCACGTCTCGTCGAGTTCGATGCATCGCATCTGTCCAATGTCGAAGCGGCGCCGGCTTACAACCGGCGCTGCTCGAGTTCTTCACCAACACGAAATAGGCGCATCGTTACCGCGCACTAGGGGATCGGCATGCACTCTTCCGGCTTCTACGGTTGGAAGCTGTTCGCGGTCCTCTGGGTCGTCACGTTCATCAACCTGGGCTTCCCGGCCTACGGTCAGACCGTGATCAACAGCCTGATGGCGTTGGACCTGCACTTCGATCGGTCCACGCTCGGCCTGCTGTTCTCCGCCTATATCGGCATGACGGGCGTTGCCGGGCCCGTGTCAGCCATGCTCGTGAATCGCTTTGGCGTGCGACGAACGCTCCTCATCGGCAGTGCGCTGATCATCCTGGGATCGGTCCTGATGGCGACCGTGGTGACCAATCCCTACGTCGCTGCCGCCGCGCTCGGCCTGCTCATCGGCTCCGGCGTGTCGATAGGCGGTGCACTGACTTCGCAAGCGGGCGTGGCGCGCTGGTTCGTGCGGCGACGTGCGCTCGCCCTGTCGATCCTGTACTCGGCAGGCGCTCTGGGAGGCTTCGTGGTCTCGCCGCTGATGCTTCGCGTCATCAATGCGGCTGATGGCAACTGGCGTACCGCCTGGTGGGTGATGGCTGCGCTCAGCCTGGGTGCGGCGATCCTGGCGATGATTTTCGTGCGCGAGCAGCCGGCCGATCTCGGCCAGGTTCCGGACGGTGCGCCACGCACGGGCGCCGACGCGGCGCGCGCCCGACCTGTTGCCGCATTCATCACGAGCGAGCAGTGGACGCTGCGCGAGGCGCTGGCCTCGCCGGTCTATTGGCTGATGGTCCTCTCGCTCGTCGGCGGCAGTTGCGGTTACACGTTGTATCTCTCCCAGGGCTTCGTGCACCTGACAGACCTGGGCCACACGCCTCAGGCAAGTGCCTGGGCCATCAGCATCCTGGCGGGAACCGGCATCGCCGCAAAAGTGGTCCTCGCCGTGCTCGGCGATCGATTCGATCCGCGCTACCTCTGGGCCGCATTTACTGCGTTCTTCGCGCTCGGGCTCTATCTCGTGATCGACGCCAGTAGCGGCGCACAGTTGTTTGCGTTTGCCGTTTGTCTCGGGCTCGGGTTCGGCGGCGGCGTCGTGTGCCTCATGGCGGTGCTGAGCAACTATTACGGCGTCAAGGTCTTTCCGGCGCTTGCCGGACTTGCGGTCGCCGTCAATACGCTCAGCAGCGTTCCTGTTCCGTACATCGCCGGAGAGCTGTACGACAGCGGCCATGGCTATCACGGAACCTTCCTGACATTTTCGATCTGGTGCCTCGTCGGCGCCGTCGTGCTCTTCGCAGTGCGTCCGCCGACGCGCCGCATTCCGGAGCTCGTGACAGCCGAAGTGCGATGAACAGATCTGTCAACGAAGGCGATTTGCTCTGGACGCCCAGCAAGGAGCGCGTGGGGGACGCCGAGCTCACCGCGTTCACACGCTGGCTCGAGCGCGAACGCAACCTGAAGTTCGCCTCCTACGAGGATCTGTGGCGCTGGTCAGTCAGCGACCTGCCGGCTTTCTGGGGCGCGATCTGGGACTACTTCGAGCATCGAGGCTTCGTTCGCCCTACCGCGCGGTGCTCGGGCAAACGCACCATGCCGGGTGCCGAGTGGTTCCCGGGTGCGAGACTCAACTACGCGCACCACGCGCTGCGAAACGAGCGGCCCGGAAACGAAGCGCTGCTGCTATCTCAACGAGCGCGAGCCGCTGCGCGAGCTGTCGTGGCCGGAGCTCGCCGGCAAGGTGCGCAGTCTCGCCACGCAGCTGCGCAAGCTCGGCGTGAAGCCGGGCGATCGGGTGGTCGCCTGCCTGCCCAACATTCCCGAGGCGGTGATCGCGATGCTCGGCGACCACCAGCATCGGCGCGATCTGGTCGAGCTGCGGCCCGGACTTCGGCACGCGCGGCGTCCTCGATCGCTTCTCGCAGCTCGCGCCCAAGGTGATGCTGTGCGTCGATGGCTACCAGTACGGCGGCAAGCCCTTCAGCCGCAAGGCCGAGATGCGCGAAGATCATCGGCCAGCTGCCCTCGCTCGAGCGCGTCATCTATCTGCCGTACCTGGATTCCGGCGGATCGCGGCGCCGTTGTCCGAGCACACGCTGCTCTGGGACGAGATCTTCGATCACCCGCCGGTGCCGGCGAACGAGTTCCAGTTCGAGCAGGTGCCGTTCGATCATCCGCTGTGGATCCTCTTCTCCTCGGGCACCACGGGCCTGCCGAAACCGATCATCCACAGCCACGGCGGCATCCTGATCGAGCAGCTGAAGCTGTTTCACTTTCACGCCGACCTGCACGCGCGCGAGCGCATGTTCTTCTTCACCACCACCGGCTGGATGATGTGGAACTTCCTGGTCAGCTCGCTGCTCTCCGACGTGGTGCCGGTGCTCTACGACGGCAACCCGGCGTAGCCGCGAGCCCGACGTGCTGTGGAAGATGGTGGAGGAGTCGGGGCCGACGCTCTTCGGTGCGAGCCCGACCTACGTGTCGATCCTGGAGAAGGCCGGCATCGTGCCGCAAGGATCGCTTCGACCTGTCGAAGCTGCAAGTCGATCATGCTCGCGGGATCGCCGGTGACGCCGGAATGCCAGGCCTGGTTCTACGACGAACGTGAAGAAGGATCCTGTGGGCGCACTCCGGAAGTGGCGGTACGGACGTGTGCGCGGGCGTGGTCGGCGGCGTCGTGACACTGCCGCATCTATGCGGGCGAAATCCAGGCGCGCTGCACTGGGCTGCTGCCGTGCACGCGTTCAACGAGAACGGCGAGAAGGTCATCAACGAGGTCGGCGAACTGGTCGTCACCGAGCCCATGCCCTCGATGCCGGTCGGGTTCTGGAACGATGCGGACGACTCGCGCTACTCGGAGCTCCTATTTCGAGGAGTATCCGGGCGTGTGGCGGCACGGCGATTTCTTCCGCATCAACGAGCGCGGCGGCTGCTTCGTGCTCGGGCGCTCGGATGCGACGCTCAACCGCCACGGCGTGCGCATCGGGACGGCGGAAATCTATCGTTCGCTTGCGCTCGCTCGCCGGAGGTCGACGATTCGCTCGATCGTCAATCTCGATCTGCCGGGCGGCAAGTTCTTCATGCCGCTGTTCGTGAAGCTGCGCGAGGACGTGAAGCTGGATGAGGAGATCGAGGACAAGATCCGCGCCAAGCTGCGGCAGGAATATTCGCCGCGGCATGTGCCGGACAAGATCTACGCAGGTCGAGGCCATTCCCTACACGCTGTCCGGCAAGAAGCATGGAAGTGCCGGTGCGCCGCATCCTCATGGGCATGGCGCCGGAGAAGGCAGCCAACCGCGATGCGACGGTGAATCCGCAGGCACTGGACTACTTCGTTAAGTACGCGCGGACGCAGCGAGACTATCAACTGACAGGGCAACTAGCGGGAGACGACGATGGAAGAGGTGCAGCTGCTGATCGGCGATCGCGACGCGCCGGCGGCCAAATCCGCGACGTTCGAGCGCAAGAATCCGATTTCCGGCGAAGTCGCGAGCCGAGCGGCGGCGGCCTCGGTCGAGGATGCGCGCGCGGCGGCCGATGCCGCGGCCAAGGCGTTTCCGAAGTGGGCCGCGCTCGGACCGAACGAACGGCGCAAGCGCTCGCTCAAGGCCGCGGACCTGCTGGAGGCCGCGGGCGCAGCAGTTTGCGACGCTCGGTCTCGCCGAGATGGGTGCGACGCTCGGCTGGGGCCATTTCAACGTGCACTTCGCCGCCACGATGCTGCGCGAAGCAGCCGCGATGACCACGCAGATCACCGGGCGAAGTCGTGCCGTCGGATGTTCCGGGCAATCTGGCGATGGCGCATCCGTCAGCCGGTGGGCGTGGTGCTCGGCATCGCGCCGTGGAATGCGCCGATCATCCTCGGCGTGCGCGCCGTCGCGATGCCGCTGGCCTGCGGCAATACCGTCATCCTCAAGGCGTCCGAGGTCTGTCCGCAACGCACCGGCTCGATCGGCACCGTACGCTGAACGAAGCCGGGATGGGCGATGGCGTGGTCAACGTGATCACGCACGACCCCAAGGATGCCGGAGCGGTCGCCGAGGCCGCTGATCGCGCATCCAGCCGTGCGGCGCGTGAACTTCACCGGCTCGACGCGCGTCGGGCAAGATCCTCGCGCAGATCGCGGCGAAGTACCTGAAGCCCATCCTGCTCGAGCTCGGCGGCAAGGCGCCGCTGGTGGTGCTGGACGATGCCGATATCGACGCCGCGGTCAATGCGACGGTGTTCGGTGCCTACGCCAATTCCGGGCCAGATCTGCATGTCGACCGAGCGCGTGATCGTCGACGAGAAGGTGGCGGACGAGTTCGCGGCAGAAGCTCGCCAAGCGCGTCGCGGCTCTGCCGTGCGGCGATCCGCGCAAGGGCGAGGTCGTCATCGGTTCGGTGGTGGGCAAGCCGACCGTCGAGCGTGTGCAGCGCCTGGTGGCGGAAGCGGTCAGCAAGGGCGCCAAGGTGCTGACCGGCGGCGAGAGCGATGGCACGGTCGATGAAGGGCATCGTCGTCGATCGCGTGACGCCGGCAGATGGCGCTGTTCCGCGAGGAATCGTTCGGGCCGCAGGTGTCCATCACGCGCGTGAAGTCCGCCGACGAGGCGGTCGCGCTCGCCAACGACACCGAGTACGGGCTGTCCGCGGCGGTCTTCACGCCGCAACCTCGCGCGCGCGCTCGATGCTCGCCAGGCGCATCGACTCCGGCATCTGCCACGTCAACGGGCCCACCGTGCACGACGAGGCGCAGATGCCGTTCGGCGGCGTGAAGGGCTCGGGCTACGGCCGCTTCGGCGGCAAGGCCGGCGATCGACGAGTTCACGGAGCTGCGCTGGATCACGGTACAGACGGGCGAGCGGCACTACCCGTTCTGACCCTCACCCCAACCCTCTCCCGTCTCTGGCCTGGGGTCAGACCCCATGCCTTTCCTTGGGGTCAGACCCCAAGCCTTTCACCGAGAAACGGGGTCCGCGAGCGCGGCCAGGCGATCGGCTGACAGCCGTTCGAGCATCCATCCCGGATACTCTGGTGTCAGCGCCGATGCCTTGTCGAGCTCAGCGAGCTCTGCCGCAGTCAGGCGAAGCTCCGTGGCGCCGATATTGTCGAGCAGCTGTTCGCGCGTACGCACGCCGATGATGATCGAGGTGACGTGCGGCTGCTGCAGCAGCCACGCGAGTGCGACGCGCGCCACGGAGACTTCGTGGCGGCTTGCGATCGGGCGCATGGCGTCGACGATGGTGAAGGCGCGGTCCTTGTCGACCGGTGGAAAGTCGAACGTCGTGCGGCGCGCGCCTTCGGGACCAGCCTTATCACGCGTGAACTTGCCCGACAGCAAACCGCCGGCGAGCGGGCTCCACGGCAGGATGGCGAGGCGCTGATCGTTGGCGAGCGGCACGATCTCGCGCTCGAGCTCGCGGCTGGCGATGGAGTAGTAGGCCTGGACGCTCTCGAAGCGCGCGAGCCCGCGGCGTTCGGAGATTCCCAGTGACTTGGCGATCTCCCATGCCGCGAGATTGCACAGGCCGACATAGCGCACCTTGCCCGCGCGCACGCACGCATCGAGCGCATCGAGCGTCTCCTCGATGGGCGTGAGCGGGTCGCGGCCGTGGATCTGGTACAGATCGATGTAGTCGAGCTGCAGGCGCTTCAGGCTGGCGTCGACTGCACTCAGGATATGAGCGCGCGACAGGCCGGCCTCGTTCGGACCGGAGCCCATGCGCCCAAGCACCTTGGTGGCGAGCACATACTGGTCGCGCGCCACGCCGAGATTGCGCAGCGCAATGCCGGTCATGGTTTCCGAAAGCCCGGCGGAGTAGACGTTCGCGGTATCGAGGAAGTTGACGCCGCGCTCGATCGAGGTCTTCACGACGTCGTCCACACTGGCCTGGTCCATCCGGCCCACTGCCGCCCAGCGGCCTTCGCCATCGCTGAACGTCATGGTGCCGAGACACACTTCCGACACCACCAGGCCGGTGTTGCCCAGCTTTTTCATGCGCATGGAGGGCTCCTCTCGAGGGCGCGGGCCGCCATTGTAGGGGGATGTCGCGGCTTCTGCCGCCCCACAGCAAATCCTGCGGTGACCTAAGGAAATCATGAAGAGGTAATCAGGATTCCTAAGGTCGCACTTGCCTAGCGTGGTGCCCGTGGTCAACCGGGAGGAGAACGCCATGTCTAGCCAGCGCAATTGCAGAAAATCGGAGTACGCGGCGACCGTCGCGTTGAGCGCGGTCATCCTTGCCGGCTGCGGTGGTGGCGGCGGGGAGGGCGGTGAGGGGGAGCCCGATGATGGTCCATTCTTTCCTCTTCCAGAGGAGGGGTTCCCCCGCCCGGTGCGGGTGAGCGAGACCCTTTCCTTCACCGCCATCACGACGAGCCATCATCACACCTGCGCGCTGCAACCGGACGGCAAGGTCTGGTGCTGGGGGTCGAACGAGTACGGACAACTCGGCAGCAGCGCGCCTATGCAACGCTGTGCTGGCGACAACCTCGCGTGCAGCGGAACTCCGTTGCAACTCGACGGCGACCAGAGAGTCGCGCGCGTCGCCGCCTCGATTCGCCACACGTGCGCGATCGACATGAACGGCCAGGCCTGGTGCTGGGGCTTTGGCGAAGGGGGTCAACTCGGCGACGGTCGTCGCGAGAACAGCCCGGTACCGGTCGCTGTCGCCGGTGGACTGCAATTGTCGGCAATTGCAGGCTCGGTCAGCGGCAGCGTCAATTGCGCGCTCACGTCGGGCGGTGAGGCGTGGTGCTGGGGACCCGATATCGACGGTGTGCTCGGCAACGGCACGCGCGCTGGCTCCGATCTCCCGGTTCCCGTGCTGACCAGCGACACCTTCGTCGCGATCAGCGTCGGTCAGAGTCATGCCTGTGGCGTCACCACGGCACGCGATGCGTATTGCTGGGGTCTCAACTGGTTCGGAAACCTCGGTGTCGGTTCCGCGGGCGGGGAAGGTGGAATTTCCCGCAGCACTACGCCGCTGCTCGTGATCGGCGCGCTCAAGTTCACGCGCATTGCGGCCGGAGGTGAGCACACGTGCGCACTGGCCGAGGACGGCCGGGCCTACTGCTGGGGGCTCGGTCATCTGACGGGCACCACCGGCGCGGCTTCATACGTGTCCTCACCAGTGCCTGTGGAGGGCGGCCGGACCTACGTCGCGATTTCGGCCGGCTTTGCGCACACCTGTGCACTCACGGCGAGCGGTGAAATCGACTGCTGGGGCGAGAACTTCGACGGCAAGCTCGGCAACGGCACGTTTGCCGACAGCGAAACACCGGTGCGCATCGACTCGCGTGAGACCTTCATCGACGTAGCCGCAGGCGGCGCACACACCTGCGCGGTGAGCGCGGCTCAAGTCGCCTGGTGCTGGGGCGGAAATCCGTGGGGTGGCGTGGGCCGGCCCCCGAGCGATCCTTGAAGCGGAGGGCACGAACATGAATCTCAGTCAATGGAAAGGCATCGTGGCGTCACTCGTGGCAGTGAATCTCGCATGGACCAGTGCCTGCACTTCGATGCAGACCGTGCCGATGCCGCGCGCCGGCCCACAAGTTCCGGCGGTCGCGGTAGGCGAGGAAGTGTCGGTCACCCAGGTCGATGGGCGGGAGGTGAATTTCAAGGTCACCGCAGTGGAGCCAGATGCCCTGGTCGGCGCAGACGTGCGGGTACGCTATGAGGATATCGCCAGGCTGGAGGCGCGCCGGCCCGATCAGGGTGAGACGTCTGCCGTAGTCGGCGTCGTTGGCGCGGTACTGGTCGCGCTTTCGTTCGCTTCGCTTGCGCTGGCCAGCGTCGTTCCGCCGATGGGGCCCTAGGCAGTAGCGAGCAGCCGTTCGATGAGCGCATCCAGCCCGCGCTCGCGGATCTCGGCACCGAAGTCCGTGCGGTACGTGCGCACGTACGAGACGCCTTCCGCGATCACATCGACGACTTTCCATCCGCCCTCTGTCGGGCGCATGTAGTAGACGACGTGATAGCGGCTGCCGTCGCTCAGCTTCATCATCGTCCGCACATGCACGGGTGACTCGCCAGCTGGCTCGTCGAGCGGCAGCACAGTGACGGTATCGAAGCGGAATTCGAGCAGCGCGTGTGCGTAGGAGGCGAGCAGGAAATGGTAGAACGCCGCCACGAAACGTTCGCGCTGCGCCGGCGAGGCCGCCGTCCAGTGCTCGCGCAGGATCAGCCGGCAGGCAGCCTGCAGATCGAACCGCGGGCGCAAGAGCTCACCGATCAGCGCGTGCAGCTTGGCCTTGTCCTTCTCCAGCTCATCGTGTCGCCGGGCGACGGCCTCGGCGACCGCCGTGGCGGTCGTTGCGATGACCTGATCGGGTGCAGGTGCTTGCGCCGCGGCGATATCGAACAGCACGAGGCCGACAGCGACCGCCGACGCCGGCCACCAGGCGCCGGGCTTCAGGCGTTCAGTGGCACTCAATCCGGTTTCCCTTGCGGGCGCACATGTCCGGCCAGCCATAGCGGTCCCAGTAGCGATCGAGACCGATCTTCCTGACCAACTCCCCGAAACGCACATGGCGCCGCAACGGGGCGGTCTCGCGGGCGAACAGGAACTCCACGTCGAAGTCCGTGGGCTCTTCCACGAGACGCATCGCCGCATCCATTGCCCGGTCCGCCTCGCCGAGATAGAGCCACGTGCCGTATTGATACTTGAGCGAGATCGAGTGTTTTTCGGTCGCTCGCGCGACCGCCGCGATCGCGGCCGGTCGCAGGGCGGAATCCCCGAGGGCTGCGAGGAAGGGGTCGATCCACTCATTCGCACGCGCGAACAGCTTCTGCAGGCCGACGAGGATCTCGCGCGCGCGCTGGTAGTCTCCCTGCCGCAACAACAGGACGAGATAGGCTTCCGGGTTGGCGGTGGGTCCCATGCCGAGTTCGTCGGCGACATCGAACTGAATGCGCGCGTGCTCGTCGTCGTTGACCCACAGATAGGCGACCGCGAGGCGATCGTTGACCACGGGCGAAAGCACATCGAGCCTTCTCGAGAGCTCAGCGTGTTTCAGTGATTCGCGCGCGTTGCCAACGCACGCGAGGAGCTGCGAGTACCACTGATGCAGATTGGGATCGCTCGACTGCCTCGCGAGTGCATGCCGGAAGGCCTCCTCCGCATCGATCCATTCCCAGCGGCCGAAATGGATGAAGGCACGGGTGCCCTCCGCAGCATCGCGCACGGCGGGATTGACGGAGGCTCCGCGCTCGATGGTCGCAAGAGCCAGGCCGAACATTTCTTCCTGGTCTTCGTAGGAATAGTAGGGCAGCAGCGCATAGGCGCCCGCGAGCTCGCTGTAGGCATCGACAAAGCCCGGATCGAGCCGCAGCGCTTCCTGAAACAGCTCGATGCTGCGACGGATCGGCGCTTCGTCCCGCCGCTTCAGGTTGTACCGCCCGCGCAGGAGCAATTCGTAGGCTGGAATCACCTGCGTAGGAGGGGCGGTACTGATCTCGGTCGGGGTTCGGATGCCGGCGAGACGGGGCTGAAGCTGCATGACGATGGCGTTCGCGACGTCGTCCTGCAGGCTGAAGATCTGGCGCAGCTCCCCGTCGAAACGCTTCGACCACAGGTGAAAACCTCGCTCGGCATCGATGAGTTGTGCCGTGATGCGCACCTGGTCGTCCTGCTTGCGAACGCTGCCCTCCAGCACGTAGTGCACGCCCAGCCGGTCCGCGATCGAGCGCACGTCTTCAGTGCTGCCCTTCAGCGCGAATGCCGAGGTGCGCGCCACGACACGCAATCCCGGCACATGAGACAGCCTGTCGATCAGCTCTTCAGTGAGACCGTCACTGAAATATTCATTGGCAGGGTCGCCACTCAGGTTGGCAAACGGCAGCACCGCGATGGCCGCTTGTTCTGCGGTTTCGTGCCATAACGAGCGATCGATCCAGCGCCACACGCCCAGACCAAGCCCAAGAAGGATGACGGCGCCGATGGCCCACAGCAGAGGCCGCCGGCCAACAGGCGCACCTGTGGCGGGGACCGCAGTGGAGGACGCGTCCACACGATCTGGACCAGCGGCTTCGGTCGACTGCGGGCTCGCGCGCCATTCAACCGGCATGACCAGGCGATATCCGATCTTCGGTACCGTCTGGATGTACTGCGGCTCGCGCGGGTTGTCGCCGAGCTGCGTGCGCAGAAGTGAGATGCAGCGCGACAGGACTTCGTCGGTAACGACGCGTCCGTGCCAGACGCGCTCGATGAACTGCTCGCGGGTCACGACCTCGCCGCGGCGCTCGGCGAGATGCACCAGCACGCCCATCACTTTCGGCTCGAGATGGACGGTGCCGCCCGCGCCCGTCAGCGTCCCAAGCAGAGGCCGGACCCGCCAGGGCCCAATCTGGAATTCCGAATCGCCGTTCACGCCGGACCTGCCTCCCCGGCCGAGCCCGTCACCGGCAAGAATGCACCTCTGCGGTCCTCATCGAGCACGCGCATGTTTCGCACCCTGGTTCCATTCCGCCACGCCGGAGCGACATTTGCCGGGCGGCGGGCGACGCGAGCTACGCCGGAAATTGTGCGAGCGTCGTCTGGTATGCGGCCGCAGTCACACGCTCCAGCGGCCACGAGCGCAATTCCTTCGACAGCACCTCGATGCCGACGGGGCCGCGATAGCCGGATTGCGGCAACAGGGCGAGAAAGCCCCTGATGTCGAATTCACCGTCGCCGCAGAGTTTGCGATGTCCAGTGGTCTCCTCGACCATTTCCATGCCCGCGGGCGCCTTGAGGTAGCCGTCGTTGATCTCGAGACCGAGAAAATACTGCCTGGGAAAGGCCATCACGCTGGCGTAGTGGATACCGAGTTTCACGATGTGCCACAGATCGAAGATGATGCCGCCATTCTTCTGCGCAGCGCCTTCAACCAGCTCGCGCGACCCTTGGAGTGAATCGATCGCGGAGAACGGCATCATCTCGTAGACCACCCGTGTGCCCCGCGCCTGCGCTTCGCGACACAACGTGGCGAACTCGTCGATGAGGCGCGGCATCGGGCACTGCGTGCCATAGAAGTCGCCCACCTTGATGTGACGGGCACCGAGCGCCTCGGCCGCTTCGAGCAGCAACGCGCGGCGGACGTTGGATTGCTCGCGGCGCTCGCCGTCGAGAAACCAGTCCACCAGGAACTCGAGCTCGACGTACTTCATGCCGTTGTCGTCGAGGATGCGGCGCATCTCGGCGAGGCTGCGGCGCTTCAGCACGTGCTCGAGATCGGCATGCCAGAGGCCGATTCCTTTGAAACCGGCGCGCGCGGCGGCTTCGACGCGCTCCTTGAACTCGAAGCTGCTGTGTTCCGGGCCGGTGTGCGGGATCGCGGTGCCAGCCAGGGTCCAGTAGGAAGCGATGAGCTCGACTTCGTTCTTCATCCGCGGGTGCTCTCAGACTCGCGCAAACTGTGCGAGCGTGGTGGTGGAAGCGGTGGCCGTGACCTTATCGAGCGGCCAGGGGCGGATATCCTGCGACAGCACCTCGACGCCGTAGGGCCCCGCGTAGCCCGCCTTGCGCAGGGCCGCCAGGATTCCGCTCACATCGAACTGGCCCTCACCGCAGAACTGGCGATGGTTGACGGTTTCTTCGAACAGGCTCCACTCGGGTGGCGGACGGCGGAAGCCATCGTTCATTTCGACACCCAGCAGGTACTTCTGCGGCACGCGCGCGAGCTCGTCGTGGCTGATCTTGAGTTTCTCGATGTGCCAGAAGTCGAACATGATGCCGCCGTTGGACGCCCCGGCGCCGTCCAGCATCGCGAACGTGTCGCTGAGCGTCGTGAGCATGGAGAACGGCATGAGCTCGAACAGGATCCGCGTGCCGTGCGCGGCGCCCTCCTTGCAGAGCTGCGCCCACGACTCGATGAGCCGTGGCATTTCGAACTTCGAGCTGTCGAAGTCGCCCACCTTGACGTGACGCGCGTGCAGCGCCTCGGCGGCGGACAACAGCAGCCGTCGGCGCTCATCGGAGGCCTGCTTCTTGTCGCCCTCCAGGAACCAGTCGGTGAGGAACTCGAGCTCGACGTGCACCATGCCGTTGTCGTCGAAGATCCGTTTCATCTCCTGGAGACTGTACTTCTCGAGGACCTTGACTAGATCGGCGTGCCAGATGCCCATACCCCTGAACCCGGCCCTGGACAATGCCTCGACACGCTGCCGGAAATCGAAGGTGCTGAACTCGTGATCGGAGTGCGGCATCGCCCCGCCGGCAAAGGTCCAGTACGAGCCGACCAGCTCGACTGGCTGACCGGCCGCGGGCATCGGGTTCTTCGCGTCCACGGCATGCGCCGCGGGAATGAGGGTGCTCGCCAGCGCCGCAGCGGACTGGCCGAGAAAGACTCTGCGATCCATGCGGCTACCCTACGCAAGAAGGCGCCTGCCGTGCAAGGCAGGGAACTCGACTGAAAGCGACACGCGAGTGGACTGAGAGCGCAACGATGGCATCCCGCTCCACGCGCGGTGTGAGCGGGGCGGGCCGGACGATCACCGGCCGTTGACGGGCCGGGCGCCGCCGTTGTCTGCTTCGCACTCGCCACAGGAGAGCGTCATGAAAGCCTACATCGTCGTGGAGGGCTGCAAGAACCTCGACGGCCTGCGTGTCGTCGAACGGCCGCAACCCGAGCCAGCCGCGGGCCAGCTGCTGGTGCGTGTGCGGGCGACCTCGCTCAACTATCGCGACCAAATGGTGGTGAGCGGCGCCTATTTCGGTGGCGCGGTCAGCCGCGACACCATTCCGCTCTCGGATGGTGCGGGCGAAGTCGTCGAGGTCGGCGCGGGTGTGTCTCGCTTCAAGAAGGGTGATCGCGTCGCGAGCACCTTCTTTCTCGGCTGGGTCGACGGTCCGCCCACCCCGCGCCCGGCGCGTGGCTCGCCGGCGGACGGCATGCTGGCCGAATACGTGCTGCTCGATGAGGCGGACGCGGTCACCTTGCCGCGCAATCTCTCGTACGAGGAAGGGGCGACGCTCACGTGCGCCGGCGTCACCGCGTGGCATGCGCTTTTCGATGCCTGCAACCTCCGGCCGGGACAATCGGTGCTCGTCATGGGAACGGGCGGCGTGTCTGTGTTCGCGCTGCAGTTCGCACGTGCGGCGGGAGCGCGCGTGATCATGACCTCATCGAGCGACGAGAAGCTGGAGCGTGGGCGCAAGCTCGGCGCCGCCGAGGGCATCAACTACCGGCGCACGCCCGATTGGGAGAAGGAAGTTCTGCGGCTGACCGACAATCGCGGCGTCGATTGCGTGGTGGAGGTCGGCGGCCCGGGCACGCTGGCGAGATCCATGCAGGCGGTCGGATACGCGGGGCAACTCGCGCTGATCGGCGTACTCGCTGGCTTGCAGGGAGAGACCAATCCCCATCCGATCATGCGCAAGGGCGCGAGCATGCACGGCATCTTCGTCGGCAACCGCGCGATGTTCGAGCGCATGAACGTGGCGATCGAGGCGAACGACGTTCATCCGGTCATCGACAAGGTGTTCGGGTTCGAGCAGGCCGCCGATGCCTATCGCCATCAGCAGGGCGGCGCCTTCGGCAAGGTCGTGATTCGCGTCTGACGCCGTGCGTCGCCGTCAGGCGGCCGATGCGGCGACGAGGCGCTCAAGATTGCGCGACAGGTAGGCAGTGTCGAGGCCGCCACGAGCGAAGTCGGGTTGTGCGAGCAGTGCGGCGTGCAGCCCGAGATTGGTGGCGACTCCCTGCAGCTCGCAATTCGCGAGCGCGGCGCGCAGGTTTGCCAGCGACTGCGCGCGATCGCTGCCATGAGCGATCACTTTGGCCAGCAGTGAGTCGTAGAGCGCCGGTACGGCCGAGCCGGTCTCGATGTGAGTGTCGACGCGGATCCCGTGGCCGGCGGGAAAGATGGCGCGCGTCACCGTGCCGGGGCTCGGCCGAAAGTCACGCTGGCAGTCCTCGGCATTGATCCGGCACTCGATCGCGTGACCCGTGAACCGGACCGATTCCTGGCCCAGGCGCAACCGCTGCCCCTGCGCGACCGCGATCTGTTCCGCCACCAGGTCGAGTCCGGTGATCGACTCGGTGACCGGATGCTCCACCTGGATGCGTGCGTTCATCTCGAGGAAATAGAACTCGCGCCGCTCCGGGTCCAGCAGGAATTCCACGGTGCCCAGCCCCCGGTACTTGAGGTGGCGTCCGAACCGCAAGGCGGCCTCGTGCATGGCGCCGCGTACTTCCTCGGGCACATGCGGTGCGGGCGCTTCCTCGACGAGCTTCTGATAACGGCGCTGGATCGAGCAATCGCGATCACCCAGGTGAATGACATCGACGCCGTCGCCGAGCAGTTGCACCTCGACATGACGGCCACTCGGAATGAGGCGCTCCAGGTAGAGCCGCGCATCGCCGAAGGCTGCATTCGCTTCCGCGCGTGCCAGTTCGAAGGCAGCCGTGAGTTGTCCCGCATCGTGCACGGGCTTCATGCCGCGACCGCCACCGCCGCCCACGGCCTTGAGGAGCACCGGCCACCCGAGCTTGCGGGCGAGCGCCTGCGCACGGCTCGGACTCGAGACCGACCCTCCGGGAACCAACGGCAGTCCGGCGCGCGCTGCCAGCCGGCGGGCGGCGAGCTTGTCACCGACGCACTCGAGCTGCTTTTCGGTGGGCCCGACAAAAACGATGCGCGCTTCACGACAGCGCCGCGCAAGCACGGCGTTCTCGGAAAGGAAGCCGTATCCCGGGTGAACGGCATCCGCCCGCGACGCGCGCGCTGCCTCGACGATGGCATCGACGGACAGGTAGCTCTTCGAGGGGTGCGCCGGGCCGATCCGTTGCACCTGGTCCGCCAGGCGCGCGGGTACGCTGTCGACATCGGCATCGGAAGCGGCGAGCACGGACTCGATTCCGAGGCTCCGGCACGTGCGGATGATCCGCGCGGCGATCTCACCGCGATTGGCGATGAGGAGCCGACGCAGGATCACGTCGTCTCCGGTTGCACGCGCATCAGGACGCGGTCCTGGTCGACGAGCTCCGCATCCGCCACGCAGATCTCGACCACGCGGCCGCGCACGCCCGCCGGGATCGAGTTCATCAGCTTCATCGTCTCGATGATCGCGACCACCGTGTCCTCATGCACGATACTGCCAATCTCGACAAACGCCGGCGCACCCGGCTTGGGCGCGCGGTAGAAGGTTCCGATGATGGGTGGCCGGATTTCGATCGTGCCGGACGCCACAGCAGTTGCTGGCGCGGCCGCGCGGGGCGTGGCGGGGGAGGAGACGGCTTCGGAGGCGCGCTGGGGGGCTTGCCGGGTTTCCGTTTCCTGTGTCCAGCCGCCGCCACCGCGGCGCAGGGTCAGGCGGAAACGTTCTGTCTCCAGCCGCAGCTCGTCGAAAGCCGAAGCGTCGAGCAGCCGCAGGATTTCCTGCACGTCGTCATGAGTCAGGTTCATGCCTGCCAACAACCGGTCCGGTGACTCAATATAGGCCACGCCGAGGCCCAGCGTCATGCCCGAGCTGAATCACGCCGAAGCCTTGGCCAATTCCCTCTGGGTCGATACTCATCTCCCTTTCGGTTGAGCCGTGGCAGTGCGGTTTGGCGCCAGATATCGCGTGCCAGCCGCAGGCGTCTGCATCATCCGGCGCGATCTCGAAATTGTCCGTTGCGAAGGTCCCCTCGTGTATGACGCACGAGCGCATGCCGGTCGTCAATCCCGCGACCGGCGCGGAGATCGCGGCGGTGGCAGAACCTGCGGCTGACCTTGAGCCGGCCGCACCCGCAGCTCGACGGAAGCTTGGTGCCGGGCTCGAGCTGATATCGGTCTCAAGCTCGTCTGACCCTCACAGACGGCCTGAGGACCGGTCGCGGCGGCCACCGGGTCACAATCTCACCCGGAGGCCGCTGCGACTCTTGCGAACTGGAGGATGCGATGCTGGAGCTTTACCACTACGAACCGTCCGCGAATTCGATGAAGCCGATGCTGTGCCTCAAGGAGAAGGGCATCGACTTCGAAAGCCGCTATGTCGATCTGCACCGCTTCGAGCAGCACTCGCCCGAGTTCGTGAAAGTGAATCCGAACGGCCAGGTACCCGCCCTGGTCCATGACGGTGCGATCATCACCGAGTCGACGATCATCAACGAGTACATCGACGAGGTATTTCCCAAGGTCCCGTTGCGTCCGAAGGATCCGGTGGCGCGCGCGCGCATGCGCATATGGAGCAAGTTCGTCGACGAGTATTTCTGCCCCGCGCTCAGCATGCACGGCTGGAACTTCCTGGTGCCCGGGATCGTCGCGCGCCTCAAGAGCGGCGAATTCGACGCGCTGCTTGAACGCATTCCGCTGAAGGAGCAGCGCGACAAGTGGAAGACGGCGGCGACCCACTCGTTCACGCCCGAACAGCTCGACGATGCCAAGCGCAAGATGGGCGTATCGGTCGAGCGCATGGAGAAGATCCTGCAGGGCTCGGCCTGGCTCGCGTGTGACGAATACTCTCTGGCGGACGTGAACACCTACTCGATCGCTGCGGGCGTGCCACGCTTCTTTCCCGAGCTCATGAATGAGAAAATCTCGCCACGGACGATGGACTGGCTGCAGCGCATGAATGAAAGACCGGCGGTGAAGGCGGCACTGGGCATGGCGCGCATGCAGCGGCCAGCCGCGGCCGCTGCCCGATGAACGAGCACGTGGCGACTTCCGCGAGCGCCGTCCCCAAGACCGCGGACACGCAGGCCTGGCCCAGCCCCGCCAAAGCCTGGTACGGCGTAGGTGTTTTCACGATCACGTTGCTCGTGCTCTTCACCAACAGCGGCGTGATCAACCTGCTTGCCGAGATGATCAAGCAGGACCTCCGGCTGACTGATGTGCAGGTCAGCTTCATCATTGGATTCGCGCCGGCGTTCTTCAATGCGTGCTTCATGCTGCCGGTGTCGCTGCTGGTGGACCGGATCAGCAGGCGACTCATCATCGGGGTCGGGTTGTTCGTGGCGAGCGTGTCGAGCTTCTTGGCGGGGCTCTCGAGCACCTTCGCGAACCTCTTCGTCGCACGCATGGTGGGCGGTATCGGTGGTTCGGGTAACGGCCCCGCGACGTTTTCTATCTTGGCGGATTACTTTCCTCCGGCCAAGTTGCCCAAGGCGCTCTCGGTGCTGAACATCGGCTTCGTGTACGCGATCGCGGCTTCCACGCTGCTCGGCGGCACGCTGATCGCGGCGGTTTCCACGATGAACAGCCTGTCGCTCCCTGTAATTGGCGAAGTGCGTCCCTGGCAGGCGGTGTTCCTGGTCCTGGCCGTGCCGGACCTCCTGCTGGCGGTCCTGATGTTCACGACGGTCCACGAGCCGAAACGACGCGGCGTCCGCGCAGGGGCGAGCGCGGGTTTGCACGTTGCGCCCGCGGGGGCTCGCAAGCTCTGGAAGGAAATTGTCGATGTCTTCAAGTTCGTCTGGGGCAACCGCGCAGCCTTTGGCCCGATGTTCCTCGGACTTGCGCTCAACTCGCTCGCGATGGGCGGCGCCGGCGCCTGGACGCCGCAGTTCTTCATGCGTACTTACGGCTGGGGACCTGCTCAGTACGGGATCATTCAGGGTTTCGTGCTGTTGCTGATTGCGCCCGTCGGCCTGATAGCGGGTGGCATGCTGGCTGAGCGCCTGGCGAAGCGGGGCTACGACGATGCGAACATGCGCGTGGTCTTCATCGCGACGCTCCTGCACCTGCCGTTTGCGATCCTGTACGCACTGATGCCGAACCCGTACGCCGCGATCGCGCTGTCCGCGGCGAACATCGCCACGATTTCAATCGGGACCGGACCCCAGAACGCGGCGCTGCAAGTGATCGTGCCAAACGAGATGCGCGGCCTGATCACGGCGCTCTTCCTGTTCTGTTTCACGCTGATTGGCATCGCCCTCGCGCCCACGCTGGTGGCGTCGCTCACTCAGTACGTGTTCCGCGATGAATCGATGCTGCGCTACTCGATCTTCTCGATTCACCTGGTGTTCGGACCGCTCGCGACGATTGTCTTCTGGTACGGCCTGAAGGCGTACGGCAGGGCATACGCCCAGGCACGCGCCTGGCATTAGCGCGTTGTCACCAGCTGGGGTCAGAATTTATTTCTGATCCCGCTTGAAGATCGGATTGGAGAGCAGGAAGCGGATCGCATCCGCCCGTTCCTGGTTGAGCGGCTCCTCCGGGAACGCGGCGATCATGGCCCGGTAATGCTCCTCGGCGCCTTCCTTGAATTCGCGGTGCGTGAAGATGTAGAGATCGTTGCGGCGGATGCCGCGCAGGATCCGCTCACCGCATTCGACGGGATCCATCCAGAGCGGCGAATTCGGACGCTCCGACAAGCGCTGCTCGAAGTCGCGAAAGCCGCTGTCCTTCAAGTGCTCCGGCCGCGTCTTGCCACTTTCGCGGATATTGGACTGCACCGGGCCGGGGCAGAAAGCTGACACGCCTATGTTGTCGGCCGCGAGCTCGCCGCGCAGCGACTCGCACATACCGATCATGGCCGCTTTCGCCGTGATGTAGATGGAGAACATCGGAATCGGGATCACCGCCGCCATCGAAGAGGTGTTGACGATGTGGCCGCCTTCGCCGTGCGCCAGCAGGTGCGGCAGGAAGGTCGTAATGCCATTGACGACGCCTCCGATCATGACGCCGAGCCCCCAGTCCCAGTCGGCGTAGCGCGCCTGCTTGATGGGGCCGCCGATGCCCATGCCGGCGTTGTTGACCAGCAAGTGCATCTTGCCGAACGCGCGCAACGATTCCTCCGCTGCCCGGGCGTAGGCAGTCCGATCGGTGACATCGAGCTTGAGCGTCTGGACATCCGCCCTGTGGCCCGCCTCGGCGAAATGCGCGGCGGCGCTCATGAGGTGGTCGTCGCGCACGTCGGCGATGACGACTTTCATGCCCGCCCGCACCAATACCTTGCTGAGCCCCAGGCCGATGCCGCTGGCACCGCCCGTCACGAACGCAACTTTGCCTTCTACTGGATCCATGCTCGCACCTGTCAGATTTGCGCCAGACTTCCGCGCAGGCTCGAACATCACGCGACAGATGTCTCCACCCACAGTGCAAACTCCTTTTCCGGCCTATGCGGGGGTGGCTGCCGGTCGTCGCCGTGAGTGGGCACTGCGTCATTTCCCTCTGGGTTGATTCCCAGGTCGTTGCTGGTTGAGCCTGCCGGGACCCTTTGCGGCCCCATTAGCGCATCCCGCTGGGATCAGGTCTTGGAGATGCAACATCCTCGTGTGAGCAGGAGCCCGCTCTTGCAGCGTGGCGCATGGCGTCGCGGCGCTGGATCTGTCATCGCCATCCTGATCGCAGCGTGCACGCTGCTCGCGTGCGAGCGCGCGTCCGACAAGCCCGCCGCTGTTGATGGCAAGCGCATCGTTGCGGCAGACCGGGAGCCGGGCAACTGGATGTCGCACGGGCGAACCTACGACGAGCAGCGTTTCAGCCCGCTCGAGCAGATCGATACGGCTAACGTCGGCAACCTCAAGCTGGCCTGGCACCACGACCTGCCCCCGGATCGGCGCGGTCAGGAAGCGACTCCGCTCGTGGTCGATGGCGTGATGTACGTGACCAGCGCCTGGAGCAAGGTGCACGCGCTCGATGCGCGCAGCGGCACCGTCCTCTGGTCCTTCGATCCGGCCGTGCCGCGCGGTTGGGGCGTCAACGCGTGCTGCGACGTGGTCAATCGCGGCGTCGCGCTCTGGGACGGCAAGGTCTACTTCGGCACGCTCGACGGCCGCCTGTTCGCTCTCGACGCGGCGAGCGGCAGGCCGGTGTGGGAGAAGCTCACCATCGATCCAAGCTGGCGCTACACGATCACCGGTGCGCCGCGCGTCGTCAAAGGTAAAGTCCTGATCGGAAATGGCGGCGGCGAGATGGGCGTGCGCGGCTACATTTCCGCATACGACGCCGCCACCGGAGCGCTGGCGTGGCGCTTCTACACCGTGCCCGGTGATCCGTCGCAGCCTTTCGAGAATCCCATCCTGGCCACGGCGGCCAAGACCTGGACGGGCGAGTGGTGGAAGATGGGCGGTGGTGGAACAGTCTGGGACTCAATGGCTTACGACGATAAGCTCGATCTCCTCTACATCGGTGTCGGCAACGGCTCGCCGTGGAACCGGGCGCTGCGCAGCCCCGGCGGCGGCGACAACCTGTTCCTTTCGTCGATCGTCGCCTTGCGTCCCGACACCGGTGAATACGTCTGGCACTACCAGACCACGCCCGGCGATACCTGGGACTTCACCGCCACGCAGCACCTCATCCTCGCGACGCTCAAGATCGACGGCCAGGATCGCGCACGTGATCATGCAGGCGCCGAAGAACGGTTTCTTCTACGTGCTCGATCGCAAGAGCGGCGCGCTGATCTCCGCCAAGCCTTACGTCGCGGTGAACTGGGCGAGCGGCATCGACCTGAAGACCGGGCGGCCGGTCGAACATCCCGAAGCGCGCTACGGTGAGACGGGCAAGCCCTGGATGTCGGTTCCCGGTCCCGGTGGAGCGCACAACTGGCAGCCGATGTCGTTCAGCCCGCTCACGCGACTGGTGTACGTGCCCGTCACCGACATGTCGTTTCCCTACATTCCGGATGCGAAGTTCGCGCGTCGCAACCTGGCGTGGAATGTCGGCATCGATCTCGATGCCGGGAGCCTCCCGCAGGATGAAGCGGTCAAGAGCGCCATCAAGGCGGGCCTCAAGGGACATCTCGCCGCCTGGGATCCGGTCGCGCAGCGCGAGGTCTGGCGCGTGGACTACGAGAGTCCATGGAACGGTGCGTTGCTCTCGACCGCGGGCAACCTCGTGTTCCAGGGAACGGCGATGGGTGAGTTCGTGGCGTACCAGGCGGACACCGGCGCGAAGCTCTGGTCCGCGCCCACGCAGGCGGGCGTCGTGGCGGCGCCGATCAGCTACGAGATCGACGGTGACCAGTATGTCGCGGTCGAAGTCGGTTGGGGTGGCGTGTTCGGTCTCGCGCCGGGTGAGCTCACGCTCGACAAGCACGCGAAGAGCAACCTTCCACGGGTGCTCGCCTTCAAGCTCAACGGTACGGACAGCTTGCCCGAGGCGACGCCCGAGCCCGTGAAGGTGCTGCAACCGCCGCCCGACAAGGCCACGGACGCGGTCATCGCCCAGGGCAAAGCGCACTTCCACAACTACTGCGGCACCTGCCATGGCGATACGGCGGTGAGCTCCGGCCTGCTGCCGGACCTGCGCTACTCGGCGGCATTGCACGACCCGAAGCTTTGGCAGAGCATCGTCCACGACGGTGCGCTGCAAGGCTGCGGGCATGATCGGTTTCGGCGCGGAGCTCGGGCCGAAGGACATCGACAAGATTCGAGCCTACGTGATCCGGCGCGCGCACGAGAGCCAGCCGAAGACGGCGAGCGCTGCGCCGGCCGCACCCGCGCCATGAGGGGTCAGAATTGAATTCTGACCCCAAGCGAGCGACACGTGATTGAGCTGTTCACATCCGAGACGCCGAACGGCTGGAAGGTCTCCATCGCGCTCGAGGAGATGGCGCTGCCGTACGAATACCGGCACATCAAGCTGTCGCAGCGACAGCAGAAGGAGGACTGGTACGTCAAGCTCAACCCGAACGGGCGCATACCCACCATCATCGATCACGACAACGATGACTTCGCCGTGTTCGAGTCGGGCGCCATCCTCATCTACCTGGCGGAGAAGACCGGACTGCTTCCTGCCGCGCGACGTGAAGGGCCGTTCGCTCGTGATGCAGTGGCTCATGTTCCAGATGGCGGGCGTCGGGCCGATGATGGGCCAGGCGAACGTGTTCTATCGCTACGCGCCGGAAAAGATCCCGTACGCCATCGACCGCTACCAGCGCGAAGTGCGCCGGCTGCTGGAGATACTCGATCACCGGCTCACCGACAACGAGTACCTCGCCGGCGACTATTCGATCGCCGACATCGCCACCTGGCCATGGGCGCGCGGCTACGAATGGTCGGGCGTGAGCATCGACGGCCTCGATCATCTGCGCCGCTGGATCGACAAAGTCGGAGCGCGACCGGCGGTGCAACGGGGCAAGGACATTCCGCCGGCGCAGGATCTGGGCGAGCGAACGCAGCAGACGATCGATTCCGCCCGGCAATTCCTGGTCTGACTGGTGGGGGGGGCGCACCATGTTGCTGAAGCTGTATCACTGGGAGCCGAACGCCAATTCCGGCAAGCCCATGCTCACGCTCGCCGAGAAGGGCGTCGAGTACGAGAGCCACTACCTCGACCTGCTGAAATTCGACCAGCACCAGCCCGAATACCTGAAGATCAATCCGGACGGCACCATCCCGGCGATGGTGCACGGCGACCGCGTGCTGACCGAGTCGACGCCGATGATGGAGTACGTCGATGAGGCGTTCGACGGCCCGCCGCTCAGGCCCGGCGATCCGCAGGAGCGCTGGCGCATGCGCTGGTGGATGCGCTTCTTCGATTCCTACTTCGCGCCGTCGCTCAGCATGATCGGCTGGAGCGTGTTCGTCGGGCCCGCCGTGCGGCAACGCGATCCGAAGGAGCTGCGAGGCCGCGATCGAGCGGATTCCGCTCGAGTCGCGCAAGATCGCCTGGCGCAAGGCGATGTTCAACCAGTTCAGCGAAGCCGAGCTCGCCGAATCGAGGCGCCGCGTGCTCTTCTGCACCGGCATCCTCGAGCAGCACCTGACGCGCCACGCCTGGATCGCCGGCGACACCTACTCGCTCGGCGACATCAACGGCTTCAACCTGGGCTATGCGTTGCCGCTTGTCACAGCCCGATCACTGCAACGATCAGAAGACGCCGCACATCATGGAGTGGCTGCGCAAGATCTACGAGCGTCCGGCCGCGCAGAAGACTGGGCCATGGGGCGCACGGTCATGGCACAGCGAGTGAAGATGCTCGAGCGCAGGCCACCATGCTTGAGCTCTATCACTGGGAACCGAACACCTTCTTCCTGAAGCCGCTCATTGCGCTCAAGGAGAAGCAGGCGGAGTTCGCCAGCCGCTATTTCGATCCGACGCGCTTCGAGCAGTTCGCCGCCGGCTTTCCGCACAACGTCGAAGCGGGGCTGCACCTCGAGCGCGAGGGCCCGGTGCTGCGCAATGACGGCGCGACGATCTCGAGCTCGTTCTTCATGCTCGAGTACATCGCCGATGCGCTGCCGGGCGTCAACCTCAACCCCGGCGGCGCCTACGAGCACTACCGCGCGCGCGCCTGGGGTCAGTTCCTCGGGCTGCAGCTCGGGCCCTCCGTGTGCGCGCTCGGTTGTGCGAAGTACCTGGCGCCGGTCCTGAAAGGCCGCGACCAGGCCGAGCTCAAGGCGCGCATCGACGCCATCGAGCCCCAGGAGCGACGTTTCGCCTGGCGCGCCGTGGTCGACGGCACGTACGACGAGACGGCGACCGCGACCTTCCGCCAGCGGCTGGGATTTCCGGTGAAGCGCGTCGAGGAGACCCTGTCCATCAACCGCTGGCTCACGGGCAAGGAATATTCCATCGCCGACATCGACGCCTTCACGATGCTGTGCGTGTTGCCGGACCTGGCGCCGGAAGCGGTCAACGAGCATCGCACTCCGAGAGTCAGCGAATTCCTGCATCGCATGCGTGAGCGTCCGGCGGTGCGTGCGGCACTAGCGCTGAGCAGGACCGGCAAGCCACACGAAGCCTTCGTGCCGGGCACCGAGCCCTCCCGCTGGGGCTGACATGCCGTCGGCCACCCGCGGAGCGGATTACCGGCGCATCGCCACCGAAGAGGCCTTCGCGATCCCGGAGCAGTTCGACGCCTGGCGTGAGCTGCTGAAATCGCAACAGTCCTACGACCCGGATCTCTTTCTCGCGCGTGCGCAGACCGACGGCGGACAACTGTCGCAACGCCTGCTCGATCTCGACGAAGAGCGCCTGAAGATCATGGACGAGGCGGGGATCGCGATGCACCTGCTGTCGCTCACCTCGACCGGCGTGCAGGCGCTCGAAACGGAGCACGCTGTCACGCTCGCGAGCCTGGCCAACGACCGCCTGGCAGCTGCCATCCAGCGTCATCCCGATCGCTATGCGGGCCTCGCGGCCATTGCCCCGCAGGATCCAGCGCGCGCCGTGAAAGAGCTCGACCGTGCCATCGGCAAGCTGAAGCTGAACGGCGTCATCATCAACTCGCACACGAGAGGCGAGTATCTCGACGAAGAGAAATACTGGCCGATCCTCGAGGCGGCCGCGGCGCTCGAAGCGCCGATCTATATCCACCCGCGCTCACCCTCACCGGGAATGGCGCAACCGTACCGGAAATATCACCTCGAGCACGCCATCTGGGGCTACGCGGTGGAGACCGGCCTGCACGCGGTACGACTGATCATGAGCGGGGTGTTCGACCGGTATCCCAAGCTCAGGATCGTGCTGGGGCACATGGGCGAGAACATTCCCTACGCGCTCTATCGGATGGACTGGATGCACAGCCGCGCGCCCGTGGCGATGGATCGTCCGAAGCTGAAGCTGCGCCCGAGCGACTACTTCAAGCAGAACTTCCTCATCACCACCAGCGGCGTCAACTGGCATGCGCCGCTCAAGTTCTGCATCGAGGTGCTGGGTGCGGACAACATCATGTGGGCCGTCGACTATCCCTACCAGGAGACGCACGAAGCGGTGCGCTACATGAACGAGGCGCCGATCTCGGACGAGGACAAGCACAAGATCTTCCACGCGAATGCAGAACGGGTTTTTCACATTCGGCCGCCCGCGTGAGCGCCGAAAGGCTCGTGGTTCAAACACGACACCGGGGCACGCCTCGTCCTCGCCGGTGCGCTCTGGGTTGACACGCCGTTCCCTGTGGATCGATTCTTAAGCGTAGTATCGCGGTGTAATCGGGCCAAGATTGGGGTTCAACTTAGATTGATTCCTGCTGAGGCAGACAGGTCCGGGGTTCGTACCATTTTGACCACATCGATCTGGGAATCCGTTTCCGGGGGGCAATCGATCATGAAGAAAGTTATCGGCTTCGTCGTCACGACGATCCTGACGTCCACTGGCGCGCTGCTGGGCGCCACGACCGCTCTTGCACAAGCACAGCAGCCAGCCGCGACGGGTGGCGCACTCGAGGAGGTCGTCGTCACGGCCCGGTATCGCGAAGAGAAGTTGCAGGAAACGCCTATCGCAATCACGGCCATCTCGGCCGAGGACATCCAGGAACGAAACTTCACGACCGCTTACGAAATCGGCTACACGGTTCCGAACGCCGCGTTCCGCCAGACGCAGGCCGCGTTCGGCAACACGATGAGCGCGTTCATTCGCGGCATCGGTCAGTACGACTTCCTCGCCGAGTTCGAGCCCGGTGTCGGCATCTACCTGGACGACGTGCTGCATCCGATGACGATGGGCTCCTCGATCGACCTGATGGACCTCGAGCGCGTCGAAGTGCTGCGCGGACCGCAGGGCACCTTGTTCGGACGCGGCGCTATTGGCGGTGCGGTCCGTTACGTCAGCAAGAAGCCGCAGGGTGACAACACCGGCTCGGTCTCCTTGACATACGGTGACTTCGATCGCATCGACCTGCGCGGCGCCTACGACTTCGCGCTGGGTGAGAATGTGTTTGCGCGCGTCAGTGGCGTCTCCAAGAAGCGCGACGGCTACCAGGACGTGATCGACTTCGCGTGCGCCAATCCTCTTCTGGCAGGCGTTGGCGATGGTCTGGCGGCCGACGGGACCGATGCCGATACGGCCCCGGAAGTGGTGGCGGTTGGCAGCCCCGAAGACAACGCCGCTTCGATTCCCACCAAGATTCCCAATCGCCTGAAGGGTTGCAAGATCGGAACCCAGGGCGGAGAGGACATCACCGGCGGCCGGCTCGCCGTTCGGTTCGTCGCGAGCGAGGATTTCGAGGTCACGCTGACGGGTGACTACCAGGACGATGACTCGGAGGCGCGCGCCGACTCGTTGCTCAACGTCACCGGCCCCGGCGGCCCGTTTGCCGTCTGGAGCGAGAACTACCTCGAGCGACTCTATGGCGTGCCGTTCGACAGCCGCTTTGTGCCGAACGATCCCTCGATCACCTACGCCACGTACGAGGACTCGCGCAGTGGTCTCCAGTTCCCGGCGAAGACCGCGCTGGAGCAGCAGGGCGTATCGGGCAAGGCCGATTGGAATATCGGCGACAACGTGCTGATGGAAGCGATCGTTTCCTATCGCGAGTTCGAGAGCACGTTCGCGACCGACGCCGATCAGAGCCCATTCAATGAGCAGACCGTCGATGGCCGCTCGGAATTCGATTCGCAGACCGCCGAGCTGCGTTTCAGCGGCAGGCTGGCGGACTCCATCGACTGGACGCTGGGTGGCTTCTACTACGATGGCCACTTCGAGACGGCCCAGACCGTGAGTATCCCGGCGTTCATCTTCGCCGGCGTATTCGGCGGCGTGCTGGGCGGCGGTGCTCCACCGGACGTGGCCGCAACCGTTGCTACCGGCGTCATCGACGAGGCGGCCCGGTTCCTTGTGAACGCGTTCAACATCACGGACTCGGAGAACAGATCCGCCTTCGCTCACATCGTCTGGGACCTCACCGACCGGTTCTCGATCAACGTCGGCGGCCGCTATTCCGAGGACCAGAAGGACGAGGACTTCGACAACACCATCGTGCAGACACAGCTCGCCACCGACGAATCGCACGTCGACTGGAGAGCGGGCCTTGATTTCCAACTCACGGATGGTGTGCTCGCGTACGCCTCCGCTGCGACGGGTTATCGGCCGCAGGCCTTCAACCCGCGTCCCTTCCAGTACACGCAGTTCGTGCAGGTGGATGGCGAAGAGGCGACCTCCTACGAGCTGGGCATCAAGGGCGACTTCTTTGACCGGCGCCTGCGTGTGAACCTGGCCGGCTTCTTCATCGACTACAACCAGCGTATCGCCCCGGTGGGTGGCACCGAGTGCCTCGTGAGCCCGACCCCGCCGCCAACCTACATACCGGACGATCCAATGAATCCGAACTCCATTACGGATTCACTGGGCAACGTCTGCGATGCAGTGACCTCGCGAACGTTCTATCAGAACATTCCCGGCGAGGTGGAAGGCGGGGAGCTCGAGATCACCTTCCAGCCGACCGATGCGCTGACGATCACCGGCATGTACGGCTACACCGGGTGGAGCTCGGACGACATCGACGATCCCACTGCCGTGTTCGGACCTTTGGCGCCGCCTATCCTGGTCGACCTGCCGATTTACGTGCCCGAGCACAACTGGGCCGCGGCCATGTCGTACTCGTTCGGCGCCGGCGGGGGCTCGTCTATCACCCCACGGGTCGACGTCTACGGCCAGAGCGAGATCTGCTCCAGCACGACGACACGCGCCGGGTGCTCGGACGGCTATGAGCTGGTCAATGCCCGCATCGAATGGGCGAGCGCCGAGCGCGACTGGTTGGTGGCCTTGGGACTGAGCAACGCGACGGACGAGGAGTACCTCCTCAACATCTTCGACCTGAGCGCCTTCGGCCAGCCGACGACGGAAGGGCAGCCGGGGCGGCCGCAAGAGTGGTACGTACAGTTCGTTCGTAACTTCCAGTGATGCAAACAGGATCGGGCGCGCCGAGCGCGCCCTGATCCGCAAAGAACCAGGCGCGCCCGGTCAACACCCGGCGCGCCTTTTTCTTGACTGAAGAGTCATGGTGAGCCAGCCGTCCGCGAGTGAAGAGGTGGTGCCCGAGCGGATACGCGAGGGTTGGCCCTCGCGCCGGCGGGCCTGGTACGCGCTCGCCGTCCTGACGTTCGCTCTCCTGGTGGCGACCATCGACCGCAGCGTCATGCAGCTGCTGGTCGAGCCGATCAAGGCCGACCTCAAGATCAGCGACACCGAGATGAGCCTCATCATCGGTTTCGCGTTCGTGTTCTTCTACGCCTTCCTGGGCCTGCCCATCGCGCGTCTCGCCGACCGCAGCAGCCGCCGCCTGATCATCGGCCTGGGGATCGCCTTCTGGAGCGTGATGACGGCGCTCTGCGGGTTCGCACAGAGCTACTGGCAACTGTTCTGGGCGCGGGTGGGGGTGGGGGCGGGCGAATCCTCGTTCGCGCCGGCGACGTTCTCGGTGCTCACCGATTCGTTTCCGCCAAGGGAGCTCCCACGCGCGCTCGCGATCAACAGCATGGGGTTCATGTACGGCAGCGGCCTGGCGCTGATCGTAGGCGGCGCCGTGGTGCAGGCCGTAGAGGGGCTGCCGCAGATCATCCTGCCCGTGGTCGGCGAGATCCGGCCCTGGCAGGTGGTGTTCTTCGCCGTCGGCCTGCCTGGCCTGGTGCTCGCCGCACTGATGGCGACGGTGCACGAACCGCCACGGCGAGGACGGATCACGGTGGGCACGGCGTCGGGCGCCCAGCCGAAGAGCGTGCCGGTCGCGCAGATCTGGAATTTCCTGCGGACCGACGGCGCCACCTTCGGACCGATCTTCCTCGCGATGGGCATCAAGGTCTTCCTGTCATTCGGCGCCGGACAGTGGACATCCGCCTTCTTCATGCGCACCTACGGCTGGTCCATTCCGCAGGTCGGTTACACGCAGGGAGTGCTGTTGCTGATCGTCTCGCCGCTGGGTCTGCTGGCCGGCAGCTGGCTGGCCGAGTGGTTCGCGAAGAGAGGTTACGAGGACGCCAACATGCGAGTCGTGTTGATCGCCACGATCGCCGTGATTCCCACGTCAATTCTCTTTCCGCTGATGCCCACCGCGACCCTGGCGCTCGCGGTGAGCGGTCTCAATCTGTTCGTGGCGATGCTCGGCGTCGGGCCTGGCAACGCCGCGCTACAGATCGTCACGCCCAACGAGATGCGCGGACAGGTGCGCGCGGCCTACCAGTTCATCTTCAACGTGGTGGGCTACGCCCTCGGTCCGCTCTTCGTGGCACTGATGACTGACTACCTATTCGGCGACGAGGGGGACCTGCGTTATTCACTCGTCACGTCCGCCGCGGTGCTTGGACCGATAGCCGCGCTCGTGTCCTGGTACGGGCTCAAGCCCTACGGGCGCAGCGTCGTGCGTGCGCGCGCCTGGGCCTGAAGAATGAGTGCGAGCGCCGCCAATCCGGCATCAAGGGGTCAGAATTTGAATTCTGACCCCAGCCACGCACCGCAGCAGCCCTGGCCGAACCGCGCGTATGCGTGGTACGCGGTGGGCGTGTTCGCCGTCGCGCTCATGTTCAACTTTCTCGACCGCCAGATCATGACGTTGCTGGTGGGACCGATCAAACGTGACCTGAGCCTCACTGACACCGAGATCAGCCTCCTGATCGGTTTCGCGTTCGTGAGCTTCTACGTCATCATGGGAATTCCCATCTCACGGCTCGTCGATTCGTACAGCCGCCGCCTGATCATCGGCGTCGGCGTGGCGAGCTGGAGCCTGATGACGGCGCTGTGCGGGCTCGCCAACAATTTCTGGCAGCTGTTTGCGGCGCGCGTGGGTGTGGGCGTGGGCGAATCCTGCAACGGGCCCGCCACCTACTCGATGCTGAGCGACCTGTTCCCGCGCGAAAAGCTGCCGAAGGCGATCGCGGTTCTCAATTTCGGTTTCATGTTCGGCTCGGGCCTCGCGCTGATCGTCGGCGGGACCGTTATTCAGTTGATCAGCACGCGTCCGGACCTCACCTTGCCGCTGGTGGGAACGCTGCGTCCCTGGCAGCTCGCGTTCATCATCGTGGGCCTGCCCGGGCTGTTGGTGGCAGCGCTGGTGGCGACGATTCGCGAGCCGGCGAGACGTGGCTTCATGCAGGCTGCCGGAAAGGTACCTGGCAAGGCAGTGCCCGTGACGGAAATCATCAACTTCCTGCACGACAACCGGCACGCCTATGGGCCGCTGTTTCTGGGCACCGGGCTGAAGGCGCTGCTTGCCTTCGGCACGAGCGTCTGGGTGCCGGAGTTCATGGTCCGCAAGTTCGGCTGGTCGATCGGAGAAATCGGCCTCGCGATCGGCATGATCCTGCTGACCGTGGCGCCACTTGGGTTGCTGTGCGGCGGGGCACTGGCCGAACGACTGGCGCGTCGCGGCTACGCGGATGCCAACCTGCGCGTGGTCCTCATCGCGAGCATCGCCGTCATTCCCTGCTCGGTGCTGTTTCCGCTCATGCCTACGGCGACGCTGACACTCGCACTGATCGCGCTCAACACGTTCGTGGGCTCGCTCGGGCCCGGCCCGCAGAATGCAGCGTTGCAGGTCATCACGCCCAACCCAATGCGTGGCCAGGTGACCGCGCTCTTTCTGGCGGTTTTCAATCTGATAGGCTTCGGGCTCGGGCCGACGTTCGTCGCGCTGCTGACGGATCACGTGTTCGGCGCGGAAAGCTTCCTGCCGTATTCGCTGGCGCTGACCGCGGCAATCCTGGGTCCGGTCGCGGTCTTCGTGATCTGGCGCGGCCTGAAACCATACGGCGAAAGCGTGGTGCGCGCCGGGGCGTGGACATGAGCGACGCCGCGCGCACTCTCAGTTTGGTCATCACTAATACGCTAGGGGAGAAACAGCATGAGTAACCGTTCGAGTGGACGCCTGACTCTGATTCTGGCGGCGGCAATCGTGATGGCGGCCTGCGCCGGCGCGGGAGCGCACGAGGAGCACGATGTCGCAGCGAAGAACAAGGAGATGGTGATCGCCTTCTACAACATGATCTTCCAGGATCACAAGGTTCGTGAGGCGCTCGAGCGCTACGTGGGCGACCGCTATATTCAGCACAACCCGTTGGCGCCCAACGGCACCGAAGCGCTGATCGGCTTTTTCGAACCCTATTTCGCCAAGAACCCCGAGGCGCGCAGCGAGATCAAGCGGGCCGTGGCCGAGGGCGATCTGGTGTTCCTGCACGTGCACGCCAAGTCCAGCGCCGCGGACCGTGGTCTCGCCGTGGTGGATATCTTCCGCGTCGAGAACGGCAAGGTGGTCGAGCATTGGGACGTGGTGCAGCCGATCCCGGAGAAATCCGCCAACGAAAACACTATGTTCTGATGGCGGCAGCGGAGACGGCTACTTGAAGGACGTTGCGGGCAAGGTCGCATTCATCACCGGCGGCGCGAGCGGCATGGGGCTCGGCATGGCACGGGCCTTTTCGGCCGCCGGCATGCAGGTCGTGATCGCGGATGTGCGGCGCGATCATCTCGAGCAGGCGATGAGCCATTTTCGCAACGGGCAGGCGCACGTCCATCCCATCCAGGTCGATGTGGCCGACCGGGACGCCATGACGCGCGCCGCGGACGAGACCGAGCGCGTTTTTGGCAAGGTGCACTTGCTCTGTAACAACGCGGGCGTCGGAATCTTTGGCTCGCTGCTTGAAGCGACCTACGACGACTGGGACTGGGGGTTGGGCGTCAACCTGGGCGGCGTCATCAATGGCGTGCAGACGTTTCTGCCGCGCATCCGTAGCCACGGAGAGGGCGGACACATCCTCACCACCGCCTCAATGTCGGGCCTGCTGGGCGGGATCGCCGGTATCTACACCACGGCCAAATACGCAGTCGTCGGTTTCATGGAGTGCCTGCGCCCGGAGCTCGAGCCTCTCGGCATCGGCACGTCGGTGTTCTGTCCGGGATTGGTGAACACCAGGATCTTCGAGGCAGAGAAGCTGCGCCCCGCACGATTCGGCAACACGAGCTACCAGGCGCCAGCGGAGGGCCACGCCGAATTCATGCGTACCAAGGTCCTGCCCACAGGCATGGACCCGCTCGAAGCCGGAGAGCGCGTGCTACGGGGCATAAGGCGCAACGATCTCTACATCCTCACCCATCCGGAATATGAGGCGGGGTTGCGCGAACGCTTCGAGGCGATCCTTGCGTCGTTCCCCGTGGAGGGTCCGCCGTCCGCAGCGCGTGTGGCGGCGGAGGCGGTGGTCTTGCGGCATCCGATGTTTCCTGCCGAGCGCGATCGGCGTCTGCGTGAACGACGTGCGCGCAGGGGAACGAAAGCAGCGGCGGGGCGCAAACGCAAGACCGTGCGAGCTGCTACGACGACCTCAAAGAAACGCCGGCAGAAGATCAGGTCCCGGAGCAAGAGGTAGCGTGCATCCATGAAGGAAGTGAGTGGCACGGCTGCGTTCGTCATCGGTGGCGACAAATGAACAGCGAGCAGCCATGGCCCAGCCCACGGCAGGCCTGGTATGCCGTCGCGATTTTCGCGCTCTCACTGATGATCAATTTCCTCGACCGGGGAATCGTCAGTCTCCTGGTCGGGCCGATCAAGCGCGACCTGTTGCTGTCCGATTTCGAGATCAGCCTGGTCACGGGCTTTGCGTTCGTCTTCCTGTACCTGCTGCTGGGGCTGCCGATCGCGCGCATGGTGGACTACGCGACCCGCCGCACCATCCTGGCCTGTGGGATCACGGCTTGGGGCGTGGCTACGACGCTGTGTGGATTCGCGCAGAACTTCTGGCAACTGTTCGTGGCGCGGATCGGCGTGGGCGCGGGCGAGGCATGCAGCGGACCGACGACGTTTTCCATGATGGCTGACCTGTTTCCGCCGCGAAAACTCCCCCGCGCCATCGCGGTCCTGAATTTCGGCTTCATAGCCGGCCAGGGGCTGGCATTGCTTGCCGGCGGCGCGGCGATTGTCTGGATCGCCTCGTGGCCACCGATCGAGCTTCCGGGCATCGGCCTGCTGCGTGACTGGCAGCTGACCTTCATCGTGGTCGGCATTCCGGGGCTGATCGTGGCGGCGTTGATGATGACTGTGAAGGAGCCGATTCGCCGCGGCCTGCTGCAGGTGACGGCGCAGGGAGCCGCGCGGTCGATCCCGGTTCGCGACGTGTTGCGTTTCCTGAAGCGCAATGGGCCCACCTATATACCGATGTTTCTCGGGGTGGCGGTGAACACGGTGCTCGCGTTTGGTCACCAGGTCTGGTACCCGGCATTTTTCGAGCGCACGTACGGCTGGAGCGCGCCGCAATTCACCAAGGTATTTGGCACAGCGATCGTCGTCGGTGGTCCGTTTGCGCTGATTCTCGGTAGCCGCCTCGCGGAGTGGTATGCGAAGCGAGGATTCCACGACGCCAACATGCGAGTGACGCTCATCTCCTCGATCCTCATCTTGCCGGGCAATCTGGTGTTCGCGTTCATGCCGACGCCCGAGCTGGCCGTGGCCGTGATTGCATTCAACTTCTACGCGGGCATGCTGAGCCCGGGGCCGTTCAATGCGGCGCTGCAGATCATCACGCCCAACCAGATGCGCGGGCAGGTGACGGCCTTGTTCCTGCTGGTCTTCAACGTCATCGGCTTCGGTCTGGGCGGCACGATAGTCGCTTCATTCACCGACTTCTTCTTCGGCGACGAGGCGATGCTGCGCTACTCCATGGCGGCCACGAGCGTGCTGCTGGGGCCGATCGCCATCGTGTCCTACTGGCTGGGCCTGAAACCCTATGCCCGCAGCGTTCGCCAGGCCGAGGCAGGTTACGCGATGTGAGCTATCCTGCCGCCATGTACACCGCGGGCATGGCCCTGCTCGAAGCGCTGCAGGAGGCGGGCGTCGAGTACATCTTTGCGAACCTCGGCAGCGACCACAGCGCACTCATCGAAGGCCTGGCGGCGGCGGCGGCCAGCGGGCGCAAGGTGCCGAAGCTGCTGACCTGTCCGCACGAGATGGTGGCGCTCAGCGCCGCGCACGGGTTTGCGCAGGCGAGCGGCCGCGCGCAGGCGGTGCTGGTGCATGTCGAATGCGGAACGCAGTCGCTGGGCGGCGCGATTCACAACGCCGCCAAGGGCCGCGTGCCGGTGCTCATCTTCGCTGGCACGTCGCCCGCCACCCAGGAAGGCGAGGCGCGCGGCAGCCGCAACGAGTTCATTCACTGGATTCAGGACGTGTTCGATCAGCGCGGCCTGGTGCGCGGCTACATGCGCTACGACGGCGAGATCCGCGCGGGCGCGAACGTCAAGCAGGTGGTGCATCGCGCGCTGCAGTTCGCACACAGCGACCCGAAAGGGCCGGTTTACCTCATGGCGGCGCGCGAAGTGATGGAACAGGAAATTGCGCCTGTGACCATCGACCTCGGTCGGTGGCCGAGGATCGCGGCGAGTGGGCTCATGCAGGCGGACGCGAAAGCGATCGCGACCCAGCTGGCCGGCGCGCGTCGTCCGCTCATCGTGACCTCTTATGCCGGGCGCAATCCGGATGCCGTCCAGGAGCTGGTGCGGCTCTGTGCGCGTACGGGCGCCGGAGTCCTGGAGTCGGTGCCGTGCTACGTCAATTTTCCAACGGATAACCCTTGCTACCAGGGCAGCCAGTGGAACGAGCAACGTCAGAATGCCGTCCTTGCGCAGGCGGACGTCATCCTGATCGTGGACAGTGACGTGCCGTGGATCCCGACCGTCAACCGCCCGGCTGCGCAGGCGGCGATCATTCACATCGACGTCGATCCGCTCAAGGAGCAGATGCCGCTGTGGTACGTCGGCGCGCAGCGCGTCCATCGAGCGGACGCGGCCACGGCGCTTCGCCAGGTCAATGACGAGCTGGAAGCGCTCAAGCTGGATCAGCGTCGTGTCGCGGAGATCCGCGCGAACTACGCGAAACTGCACGAGGCGCGCAGTGCCGAAGTCACCCGCCGCGAGGAAGCGCAGGGCGAGGCCCTCACTGGCGGATTTCTGACCGCTTGTGTGCGGCGGGCGATCGGTCCCGAGGCGATCGTCATCAGCGAAGGCGTGACCCATTTTCCGACCATCTCCGATCACTCGGGCCGCAGTCGTCCCGGGACGCTGTTCAACAGCGGCGGAGGGTCACTGGGCTGGAGCGGCGGCGCCGCGGTCGGTGTGAAGCTGGCGCGGCCGGATGCGCTCGTCACCGCGCTGGTGGGCGACGGCTGCTACATGTTCTCGGTTCCGTCCAGCGTGCACTGGATGGCGCGCCGCTACCGCACACCGTTCCTGCAGGTGATCTACAACAACCGCGGCTGGAAAGCGCCGCGATTCTCGACCGTGGCGGTGCATCCGCAGGGCCACGCCAGTCGGGCGGCGGACATCGGCACGAGCTTCGATCCTCCGCCGGACTACGGCGGCATTGCGGCTGCGGCAGGCGGTGCGCATCCCGAGATCGTGCGCCGGCCAGAGGAAGTCGAGCCGGCGCTCGAACGCGCACTGCGTGCCGTGCGCGAGGAAGGACGGTGCGCGGTCATCGATGCGTGGCTGCCGGCGTGAAAGCAGGCCAACGGCGGGCCGTTCACTCTATATATAGAGCATCCCGCTGGAGCTAGAGTGCGAAGACCGCTTCCGCGTTGAGCTGAAAGAACTTCTTCTTGTCGTCAGTCGCGATGGGCAGGTTATCGGACGTCGTCACCTCGTCCGCAACGAACTGGTACGGGTAATCCATCGCGTAGAGCACGCGATCCATCCCGAGCACTGACTGGCAGAACAGGATGGCGGGCTGCCACGCCATGCCGCTGGTCGTGACATAGACGTTCTCGCGCAGATAGTCGCTCACCTTTTTCTTGAGCGGCTTCATGAACGCGTAGCGCTGTGCCTGCACGGAGGCGCGGTGCATGTAGTCGAGACGGAAGAGCCAGAAGGGCAGCGCTGCGCCCAGGTGACCGACGACGATCCTGAGTTGCGGAAAACGGTCGAACACGCCGCTGGTGACGATCGCGAGGAGATGCATGCCGGTCTCGACGCCGAAGCCATAGATGGCGCCTTCGAGCCCGCGCTCGAGGAGCGGACCGACCAGGCCGCGCGACGGCGTGTTGGGGTGCAGATAGATCGGCACACCCAGGGCTTCGGCGGCGGCGAAGATCTCCCAGAACCGCGGCTCGTCGAGATAAGCGCCGAGCGTATGCGAGTTGATGATCGCACCCTTGAGCCCGAGCTTGCGCACGCCGCGCTCGAGCTCTTTCGCGGCAGCGCCTGGATCCTGGGGAGCGATAGCCGCGAGCCCCGCGAACCGCTCGGGGTGACGGCGAACCGCTTCGGCCAGCTGATCGTTGCTGGAGGCTGCCAGGGATGTGCCCGTGGGCGCGTCGAAGACCTGGACGCCGGGCGCGGTGAGCGAGACGATCTGCCTCGCGATGCCGGTCGCGTCCATGTCGCCGAGGCGACCCTCGCCGAGGTCCTGCAGCCGCCCGATGATCTGCGTGGCGCGCTCGCCGCGGCTGAGGAGGTAGAACCCCCACATGGAGTTGAAGCCCGGATCGCCGCAGCTCTTGTCGGCGAGCATGCGCCGGTAGCGATCGAATACTTCCGGGGAACCCCACGCTTCCTCCGTCGCGATGCGCTGGTAGGGCACTTTCGCCACCGGGCTGGACAGGCTCATGAAAACAACCCCCTCGACGCTTGCGAGTGTGGCTCAGTTGCGACGCCGGAATCATGGCACAACGACGGGCTTGTCAATTGCGCTCCGCATCGAGTGTTGTTTCGGTCTCGGTCGAGTTCCCGGCGGAGCAATTCGGCCAGATAAGGCATCCCGTTGGGCTCCGTACCACCCCAACCCATTGCGTTGCAGCGAACCGTGAGGAGACTCGAATGACCCCGGCCGAACAGATCCAGGCGCTGCAGAAAAGCGTCGACGCGCTGACCCAGGAGGTCGGCACCCTTAAGGACATCCACGCGATCCGGCGCCTGCAGCACGCATACGGCTACTACATCGACAAGTGTCTCTACAACGAGACCGTGGACCTGTTCGCCGATGATGGCGAAGTCTGCTTCATGGGCGGCCGCTTCAAGGGGAAGGAAGGCGTGAAGCGCCTGTACATCGGGCGATTCCAAAAGAACTTCACCCGCGGCAAGAACGGCCCAGTGTACGGTTTCCTGCTCGATCACCCGCAGCTGCAGGACATCATCGACGTCGCGCCGGATCGCAAAACCGCCAAGGCTCGGGCTCGCTCGTGCATGCAGGCCGGCAGTCACGAATCGCGCGCGGATCGCGAGCGCGAGCTCTTCGGCATTGACCGGGAGGCGGCGGCCGCGGCCGGTGGTCAGGTGCCGCGCCAGTGGTGGGAGGGAGGCATCTACGAGAATGAGTACGTCAATGAGGGTGGCGTCTGGAAGATAAAAGTCCTCAACTATCGACCCGTGTGGCATGCGACCTTCGAAAAAGGCTGGGCGTATACGCCGCCCGAGTACGTCAAGTTCTTCTCGGAGACCTATCCCAAGGATCCCGTTGGTCCCGATGAGCTGATCACCGATCCAAAACCCGTGCTCTGGCCCGACACCGATGTCGTGCCGTTCCACTATCCGCACCCGGTCACCGGGCGCTGGTGGAAATGAGGGCGGGAGTTAGCGGCGCGTGCAATGCCCGGCGAATTGAACGGCGCGACCGCGATCATCACCGGTGCCGGGCGGGGCTTCGGCCGGGCAATCGCGCTCAGATTCGCGGCGGAGGATGCCGCTGTCACGGTCACCGCGCGCACGCACTCTCAGATCGACCGCACGGCAGCCGAGATCAGGTCTGCGGGGGGTCGGGCCCTCGCGATTCCCGCAGACGTGACGCGCCGCGAGGATGTCGCGCGCGTCGTGCAGGCCGCGACTGAAACGTTCGGGCCCGTCACGCTGCTGGTGAGCAACGCCGGCCTTCCCGGGCCGTTCGGGCCCATCGGTGTCGTCGATCCGGACGTGTGGTGGGCCTCGCAGGCAGTGCACGTGCGTGCGCCGTTGCTGTTCGCGAGCGCGCTACTCCCCGGGATGCAGCAGCACGGCGGCGGTCGGATCATCGTCGTATCGAGCCGCGGCGGGAACGAGGTAGGCGCCAGCCTGTCCGCCTATTGCGTGGGCAAGGCAACACAGATTCGCCTGGTGCAGCACATCGCTGCCGAGGGCAAGGAGCAAGGCGTGATGGCTTTTGCCATCGAGCCCGGCACGGTGATCACCGACATGGCCGAGGACACGCTGGCCTCGCCCGATGCGCAACGATGGCTGCCGCACATGCTGGATGTTCTGAAACAGATCAAGGCGCAGGAAGACCCGCAGGCCGGGTTTGCACGCTGCGCGACGATGTGCGTCAAGCTCGCCTCCGGCCGCTACGACGCACTGTCGGGACGGTACCTCACGCCGGATGACGATTTCGATGCGCTCGTGCGCCAGGAGAAAGCCGATGGCAGATGAAGACAAGGTCCGGACACTCACCGAGCAGGTGAGCGCACTCACACGCCGGGTGCAGAACCTCGAGGACATCCACGCGATCCGGGGCCTGCATTACAAGTACGGCTATTTCATCGACAAGTGCCTGTACGACGAAACGGTCGATCTGTTCTCCGAGAACGCGCGCCTGCACTTCCTCAACGGCATCTACAAGGGCAAGGCCGGCGCGCGGCGGCTGTACTGCGAGTGGTTCCGTAACCTCTTCACCAACGGGCACAACGGCCCGATCCGTGCGTTTCTCCTGGATCACCTGCAGATGCAGGACGTCATCGATGTGGCGCCCGATGGGCTGACCGCGAAGGGCCGGTTCCGCGCGCTGATGACGGCCGGTCAACACGAAAGCAAGAGCGAACGCATCCAGCACTTTCCGATGCAGTGCTGGGAAGGTGGCATCTACGAGAACTCCTACGTCAAGGAAGGCGGCGTATGGAAGATCCACGTGCTCAACTACAACATGCTGTGGCAGGCCGACTACGAGAAGGGTTGGGCGTACGATCGCCCGCACCTGCTGCCCCTCGACAAGACGTACCCTGAGAATCCGATCGGTCCCGACGAACTGATGGCGGAAACGCCCGCCTTCTGGCCCGAGACGCGCATCGTTCCTTTCCACTATGTGCATCCCGTGACAGGCAAGAAGCTATGACGACGCCATTTCCGAAATCGATGGATTTCACCGGCTTCAATGCGCCCTCGCGCGTCGAGTGCGATGTCTACGACCTGGTGATCGAAGGCAAGCTCCCGCCGGAGATCAACGGCTCCTGGTACCAGAGCGTGCCCGATCCGCAGTACGCGCCCATGCTGGGACACGACACGTACCTGAGCGGCGACGGCATGGTCCGCATGCTGCAATTCGAGAACGGCCACGTCGATTTCAAGCAACGTTACATCTGCGGCGAGCGCTTCAACAATGAGCGCAAGGCGCGCCGTTCCCTGCACGGGCTGTACCGCAATCCGTATACGGACGATCCGAGCGTGCGCGGCAAAGGGCGCGGTGTGTACAACACCACGCCGATCTTTCACGCCGGCAGGCTCCTCGCGCTCAAGGAGGACAGCCGCGCGATGGAGCTCGATCCGCGCACGCTCGAGACGCGCGGCGAATGGGACTACGGCGGGAAGCTGCGCAGCCAGACCATGACGGCGCATCCACGTCTCGATCCGCGCACCGGAGAACTGCATTTCTTCGGCTACGAGGCGAGCGGGCTCGCCACGCGCGATGTGGCGTACTGCGTGGTCGACCGCAATGGCGAGCTCACGCGTGAGGATTGGTTCCAGGTGCCCTACTGCGCGCTGATGCACGACTTCGCCCTCACCGAGGAGCACGTGATCTTCCCGGTGTTTCCTGTCACCGCCGATCTCGCCCGCATGAAGGCCGGTGGCGTGCACTGGATCTGGGAGCCGGAGAAGGAGAGCTTCATTGGGGTGATGCCGCGCGAAGGCACCGTCAAGGACATGCGCTGGTTCAGGGGTCCGCCCCGTTCGGCGTTTCACTACATGAATGCACACAGCGAGGGCGGGCGGGTGCATCTCGATTTCGGCTACGCCAAGGTGGTGCCCTTCGGCTTCATCCGCGAGGCGACCGGCGTGCAGATTCGCCCCGAGGAAATGATGGGCCAGTACGTGCGCTGGACGTTCGACCTGAGAAAGCCCGGGGAGAAGTGGGAAGAGCACGTGCTCGGGCCGAGCGGCGACATGCCGCGCACCGCGGCCAAGGATCTGATCAAGGCGTACGACGTGGGCTACTACCAGACGTTCGATCCTACCGTGGCGCCGCCGCTGGTCGCGGGACCGGTCGGCGCCGGCTTCAATACCATCCTGCGTCTCGAGATCAACACCGGGAAACTCAAGCGCCTGCCGATGGACCAGCACTCCACGGTGCAGGAACACGCGCACATTCCGTCGGCGGTCCCGGGACACGAGGGTTACCTGTTGTTCCTCGTCGATCGCCACGATCGCAACGACACCGAAGCATTCGTCGTCGAAGCGGAGCATCTCGAGAAGGGCCCGATCGCGCGCATCCAGATCCCGTTGCGGTTGCGCGTGGGTGTGCACGGCAACTGGGTGCCCGCGCAGGCGTTGCAGTAGGCCGTGGTCTAGCCGCGAGGGGAGAAATGGTGACCAACGAGTACACGGATCTGAAGCTCTTCATCGGCGGCGAATGGGTCGCGCGCGGCACTCGCGCGACGCGCCCGGTGATCAATCCCGCGACCGGCGAGACGATCGGCGAGCTGCCGCTCGTTTCGAACGCCGATCTCGATCGCGCGCTCGAGGCCGCGAAGCGCAGCTTCCCGATGTGGCGGGCGAAGGCCCCGCACGAGCGGGGACGCATCCTGCGACGCGCTGCCGACCTGATGCGCGAGCGCACCGAGCGGATCGCGCGGCTGGCCACGCAGGAGGAGGGCAAGACGCTCGCCGAAACGCGCTGGGAAGTCGGCTTGTCGGCGGATATCTTCGACTGGTACGCGGAGGAAGGGCCGCCGCGCCTACGGGCGCGTGCTGCCGCAGCGCGCCTCCGGCGTGCGCATGACGGTGCTCAAGGAGCCGGTCGGCCCGGTGGCGGCGTTTGCGCCGTGGAATTTCCCGATCGGCAATCCCGCCCGCAAGATCGGCGCGGCGCTGGGCGCCGGCTGCCCGTGCATCCTCAAGCCAGCGGAGGAAGCGCCGGCATCCGCGCTCGAAGTCGCGCGTGCGCTGGTCGATGCCGGCCTGCCGCCGGGCGTGCTGTCGGTGGTGTTCGGTGTGCCGAGCGGAGTGTCTCGACCTACCTGCTGGCCTCGCCGGTCATCCGCGCGATCTCGTTCACCGGTTCGATCGCGGTGGGCAAGCAGCTCGACGAAGCTGGCCGCGGACGGCATGAAGCGCACGACGATGGAGCTCGGCGGACACGCGCCCGTGCTGGTGTTCGACGACGTCGACGTCGAGCACGTGCTCGACCTGTCGGTGTTCGCGAAGTATCGCAACGCCGGCCAGGTGTGCGTGTCGCCGACCCGCTTCTACGTGCACGAGAAGATCTACGACCGCTTCGTCGAAGGTTTTGCCGCGCGTGCCGGCGCATTGCGCGTCGGCGACGGGCTCGACGAGGCGCACGCAGATGGGTCCGCTGGCGCACGAGCGTCGACTGGAAGCGATGGACGTATTGCTGACGCGATGCGCGCGAGCACGGCGCCCAGCTTGCACACCGGCGGCTCGCGGCTGCCGGCACACGGGCTACTTCTGGGCGCCGACCGTGCTGTCGGACGTTGCCGAACGACGCGCGCATCATGAACGAGGAGCCCTTCGGTCCGGTCGCCATCATCAATCCGTTCTCCGATTTCGACGAGCGTGATGCAGCAGGCGAATCGCCTGCCGTACGGACTGGCGGCGTACGCGTTCACGCGTTCCTCACGCACGGTCAACCTGCTCGGCGAACAGCTCGAGGCCGGCATGGTGGGCATCAACAGCTTCGCGATCTCCGTGCCGGAATCACCGTTCGGCGGCGTGAAGGAAAGCGGGCACGGCTCCGAGGAAGGCATCGAAGGGCTCGAGGCCTGCCTCGTGACGAAGTTCGTCAGTGAAGCGTGAGAGAAATGGGGGTCAGACCCCATTCTCACGCGTTGCGCGGTCGGTCGTGGCCTTAAGGACGCTCGCCGCGCCGATATTCGCGCGGCGTCACGCCGTAGCGCGCGCGGAACACGCGGCCGAAGTGCGTGGGACTGTTGAACCCGTAGTCGAAGGCGATGGCCGTCACCGTGCGACCGCGCTGCGAGGGCACGGCCAGCGCGCGCGAACATTCCTCGAGGCGCCGCCGCAGGATGTAGCGGGCGACCGTCTCGATCTCGTTCGAGAACAGATGATGCAGGTAGCGCGTCGTCATCTTGCAAGCTTCAGCCACGCGCGCCGGAGTCAGGTCCGGATCGCCCAGATGCGCCTCGATGTAGTTGACGATGCGCAGGCGGTGGGCGGTCGCGAGCGAGGAACGATCCGATTGCGCCTGCGGCAGCAGCGAGTAGGCGCTCGCCACCAGGTCGAGAATGGCATGCGTCACGCGCGGCTCCACGCTCGGGTCCATGCCGTTGCGGCACTGGCGCCAGAAATCGCGCAGGAAATTCGACAGCAATCCGCTCAGTCCTGTGCTGCCCGACATCGGCACCGCGACCACGCGCTCGGGGCAGGCGAGATGACGGCGCATCACGGAATCGGGGATGCCGAGCACGAACATCGAGTTCGATTCCTGGAACACCATCTCGTAGGGGCGCGTGTTGTCGCACAGCGTGAAATCCCCGGGCCCGAGCCGCGCCTCGCGGCCGTCCTGGCGATTGACGCTTTCGCCCTCGAGCTGCATGTGCAGGAAGAACATCGACTCGCGCGTGCGCGCCACGTGCGAGCGCGAGTGCCGCACGATCTGCGCCTCCGAGAAGACTTCGGCGGCGGTGATTTCGTCGACCTTGGTGCGCGAGAGACAACCGTTGAACGCGCGGATGTCGATGGGATCGGAGACGATCGGTGTGAAGCTGTTGCACGCCGCGTCGTTCCAGAATTCGAGCTTGCGACGCGGCTCGAGGCCGGCCGTGGAAAACGTCTCTATCTGAGCCATGTTCGTGCCCCCTCTCGAACACTACTAATGCCGCAGGACTACTGCTTTCGGCTACTCGACGCGCTAATCGTTATATACTATAACCGTTTCGGGCCCGATACTAAGACAGAGAACATGTCGTTGCAAGGCTCCAGCAGCACGCTCGTGTGGCTGAGAAGCGCCCGATGAACGCGCTGCAATCCTCGCGTGCGCTCGTCTCCCGCTGGCCGGACGCGTGGCTGCTCGCCGGCGTGCGCACCCCGTTCGTGGACTATGTTCAGTCGCTCGCCCTGGTGTCGCCCATCGATCTCGGCATCAAGGTGGCACGCGAAATCTTTGCCCGCTCAGGAATTCCCGCAACGGAAACCGGGACCGTCATCGCCGGCTCCGTGGCGCAGACGAGCTTTGACGCCTACCTGGTCCCTCGTCATATCGGCTTGTATGCGGGAGTGCCGACCGAGGTGCCGGCACATCTCGTGCAACGCGTCTGCGGCACGGGGTTCGAGGTCATCGGTCAGGCCGCGGATGCGCTCACGCTCGGACGAACGGAGCTCGCGTTGTGCGTCGGCGCGGAATCCATGAGCCGCAACCCGATGGCGGCCTACACGCATCGCACCGGCTTTCGCATGGGCCAGGTCGAGTTCAAGGATTTCCTCTGGGAAGCGCTGCTCGATCCCGCCGTCAATGACACCATGGGTGGCACCGCCGAACGCCTCGCGAAACAGTACGAGATCACGCGCGCCGATGTCGATGGTTTTGCCGCCCGCAGCTTTTCCCGTGCGGTCGCTGCGCAGGCGGATGAGTTTCTCGCCGGAGAGATCTGCACGCTGCAGGATGAAGTGTTTGCGGTAGACGGCCTCAAGCCGCGCGGCCTCAGGCTGCGAGGCAAGGACAAGACGATCAGCGCCGACACGCACGTCCGCCCCTCGCCGGTCGAGGTGCTGGCGGGGATCAAGCCGGCCTTCGGTGGCGTGCAGACCGGCGGCAACAGCTCGGCGCTCGTCGACGGCGCGGCCGCAGTGCTGGTGGGCTCATCCCGGTATGCAGCGCGCGGTGGACACAAGCCACTGGCGCGCCTCGTGGCTGCTGCGACCGCGGGCGTGCCGCCCGAGATCATGGGTATCGGGCCCGTGGTCGCGATTCGCGCCCTGCTCGGCGCCGTCGACATGAAGCTCTCGGACATCGACCTGTTCGAGATCAACGAAGCCTTCGCCGCGCAGGTGATCGCCTGCGTACGGGAGCTCGGGCTCGACGAATCACGGCTCAACGTCAATGGCGGCGCGATCGCCATCGGTCATCCGCTCGCGGCCACCGGGATCCGCCTCACGCTCACGCTGGCGCGCGAGCTCAGGCGCAAGGGACTGCGATACGGCATCGGCTCGGCGTGCATCGGCGGAGGGCAGGGGATCGCAATACTCATCGAGAACGAGGCAGCGACGGCACGGTAGTCGGGGAGTGCGGGTCCGGGCGTGAACGGCGCGCCGGACTGAAAGGGGAGGATGGATGCTGACCATCAAGCGCAATCTCAGGATCGAGTGGGGCGACTGCGACCCCGCCGGGATCGTGTATTTCCCGCGCTACTTCGCCTTCTTCGATGCCTGCACGGTGGCGATTTTCGAGGAAGTGGGATTGCCCAAGCAGGCGCTCCTCAAGCAGTACGACATCGTCGGTTTTCCGGTCGTGGACGTCAGCGCGAAGTTCATGATTCCCTCCAAGTTCGGCGATGACGTCGATATCGTCACCTCGATCCATGACTGGAAGCGCTCGAGCTTCCGCGTGCATCACCGGTTGATGAAGGGCGCGGAGCTCGCGATCGAGGGCTTCGAAACCCGCGTGTGGGTGGGCAAGCACCCGGAGAAGCCGGGCGCCATCAAGTCGCGCCCGATCCCGCGCGAACTGATCGACCGCTTCCGCAGCCGCGCACAGAGCGCACGCTGAAGTCATGCCGCGCAACGGATCCAAGCGAGCGAACCAGCGCGGCGCGGCCGCGGAGGGAGCGCGCAGCATCGACCTTGCGCCCCTCATGGGGTACGTCGGCTATGCGGTACGCCGCGCGCAGATCGCGATCTTCGGTGACTTTCTCGAATCACTGCGCGAGGTGGACCTGCGGCCCGCGCAGTTCGGTGTGCTGGTCGTGATCGGCGACAACCCCGGCATGCGGCAGACAGAAGTCTGCGGCGGGCTGGGGATCCAGAAAGCGAATTTCGTGCCGCTCATCAGCGAGCTCGAAACACGCGGCCTGGTGGTGCGAGATCCGGGCGCGACCGATCGCCGCGCATACGCGCTGCACCTCACCGCGCAGGGCGAAGCGCTCCTGCGCCGTGCGCGCGAGCTGCATGCAAAACACGAGGCGCGGCTGACGGAGCGGATCGGCCGGCGCGGACGCGCGCAGCTGCTCGACCTGCTCAACCGCCTGGCCGACGGGCAATGAGAGCGGCAGATCTCTTCAAGGTCGAGGGCTACGGCGTCATCGTGACTGGTGGGGCTAGTGGCCTGGGCCTCGGATTCGTCGAAGCCCTGGCGGAGAACGGCGCGCGCGTCACGATGCTCGACGCGAACCCCGGGCGCGTTGCAGAGGAAAGCCGCCGCCTGCAGCGGGCGGGGTTCGACGTGCGCGGTGAAGTCGTCGATGTCACCGACCATCCCGCTCTCGACCGCGCATTCGACCAGGCCGCGGCCGCCTACGGGCGACTGGATGTGGTCTTTGCCAATGCGGGCATCGATTCCGGGCCGGGTTTCCTCGGCGCGTGGGTGGGCGACGAGCGGCCACGTCGACCGGAGGGTGCGCTCGAGAACTACACCGACGAGCGCTGGAACCACGTCATCGACGTCAACCTGAACGGGGTTTTTGCGACCGTGCGCGCGGCAGCGCGCCACATGAAGCCGCGCAAGTCAGGCCGCATCATCGTGACGACCTCGGTGGCGGCGTTTCAGTGCGAGCCCGCGATCGGCAGCGCCTACATGGCGGCGAAGGCAGGCGCGGTCCACCTGATGCACAACGTGGCGTTGGAGCTCGCGGGCTACAACATCACCGTCAATGCGATCGCTCCGGGCTTTTTCGTCACCAACATCGGCGGCGGACATGCCAAGAATCCCGCGGTCCAGGAGGCGGTGGCCCGCACGCTCCCCATGCGGCGCGTCGGCTTTCCGGAGGACATCAAGGGCCTGGCGCTATTCCTCGCCTCTCCGGCATCGGCCTACATCACCGGGCAGCAGATCTCGATCGACGGCGGCTGGACGCTCGGGCGCGCCGACTGATCACGCGGCTTTGGGGTCAGAATTGAATTCTGACCCCTGCTTCAGGCACGCGAGGACAAACGCCCTCGTTCCCAGTCGGCGATGCTCCGATTCGTACGCACGAGTTCTTCGAGCAGGGGGGCCGGCTGCCAATGCATCGGGCCGAAGAGACGCGGCGTACTTGCGCATGCCATTGAGCAACGTCTCGAGACCGATTGTGTCCGCATAGAAGAGGGGCCCGCCGCGATAGCGCGGGAAGCCATAGCCCGCGGCCCAGACGACATCGATGTCGCCGGACCGCATCGCGATACCTTCCTCGAGAATGCGCAGTCCCTCGTTGAGCAGCGGGTAGAGACAGCGCTCGAGAATCTCCTGCTCGCTGTGCTCGCGCGGAGCGATCCCGAGCCGCCGCGCGCGAGCCTGCAGGAGCTCGAGCGCTTCCGGATCGTCATGGCGCGTGCGGTCGCCGGGCTCGTAGCGGTAGTAGCCCTTGCCGTTCTTCTGACCGAGGCGACCTGCTTCGTGAAGCGCGAGGTCGGCCTGGTAGTAGGTCGGATCGGGCGGATACTTCTCCGCGTTCGACTTGTGCACGTTGACACCCACGTCGATCCCGGCCATGTCGAACACCGCGAGAATGCCCATGGCCATGCCCCAGTGCTCGAGCGCCGTGTCGACCTGGCGCGGGGTCGCGCCCTCGAGCACCAGGCGCTGCGCCTCGCGCGCGTAGCCTTCCATCATGCGGTTGCCGATGAAGCCGTAGCAGACGCGCGCCAGCACCGGTGTCTTGCGCAGCGGGCGCGCCAGGTCCATGACGGTGCGGATCACCTCGGGCGCGGTCCGCGACGTGCGCACGACTTCGAGCAAGGGCATGACGTTCGCGGGGGAGAAGAAGTGCATGCCGATGACGTCCTCAGGGCGCTTGACGGCGGTGGCAAGCTCGTCGATATCGAGCGTCGAGGTATTGGTGGCAAGCACAGCGCCGGGCTTGGCAACGCGATCGAGGCTCGTGAAGACTTTCTTCTTGAGCTCCATGTTCTCGAACACGGCTTCGACGATCACGTCGGCGTCGCGCAGCTCCTCGTAGTCGGTAGCGCCGCGGATGAGCGCCATCCGGGTCCCCTGTTCTTCGGCGGTGATCCGGCCACGCTTGACCATCGAATCGAAGTTGCGTTCGACGACGCCGAGACCGCGCTCGAGCGCCTCGCGCCCGGTGTCGAGAATCGTCACCGGGATGCCGGCATTGGCGAAGCACATGGCGATGCCGCCCCCCATCGTGCCGGCGCCGACGATGCCCGCCGACTTGACGGGCCGTGCCTTGGTGTCCGCGGGGATATCCGGAATCTTGCGCGTCTCGCGCTCCGCGAAGAAAAGGTGGACCAGCGCTTTCGATTCCGTGGTCGCTTTCGCACCGTTTACCAGTTCGGTCTCGTACTCGAGCCCGCGTTGCAGCGGGAGGGAGGCGGCCGCGCGGATGGCCTCGATCGCGGTCAGAGCCGCAGTTCGATTCGGGTACTGCTTTTTCGCCTGCTCGGTGAAGCGTTCGATGATCTGCGGCGTAGCGGTGGCCGGATCGACCCGCATCGCTCCCGTGGGGCGAGCCGGCTTTCCTGCGGCGAGGAGCTCGCGCGCGAAGTTGAGTGCGCCCTGGCGCAGGTCGCCTTCGATGAGCGCATCGAGGATGCCGAGCTCGAGCGCCCGCGCGGCTTCGACGGGTCGTGCACTCAACACCAGCTCGAGTGTCCGTTCCACACCGATCAGGCGCGGCAAACGTTGCGTGCCCCCGGCCCCCGGGATGATCCCGAGCGTGACTTCGGGCATCCCCAGGCGCGTAGACGGAGCGGCGACCCGGTAGTGCAGGGCGAGCGCGATTTCGACGCCGCCGCCCAGGACCGTGCCATGCAGAGCGGCGACGGTCGGAATTTGCAGCCCTTCCAGCCGATTGAACATGCGCCGATAGGCTTCTTCCTGGGGCGGCCCGGAAAACTCGCTGATATCGGCGCCCGAAAAGAAGGTCTTGCCGGCACACAGCAGCAGCAGTCCGCGGATACCAGGGAGGGCTGCGACGCTATCGAGCGCCTCGAGCAGCTGCTCGCGAACGGCCGTATTGATCGTGTTGACCGGCGGATTGTCGACCGTGACGACCGCGATCTCGCCCTCCCGCGTGACCGAGACCAGCGCCGACTTCTCTTGTGGTGCGGTGTCCTGACCCATGAGCGTGATTATCCCGGAGAAGGCCGGCGAGTCACTTCACTCATCGTCGAGCTTCCCTTCCGTGCGGGTCGAGTCGGGCGGGACTCGGCACTATTTACTGCATTTGCGCCGCAGCAGCCTGGACGGGCGCGCGAGACTGGACAGCGGCGCCGTCTAGCGCGATGGTTGCTCAGGCGCCAGGCGCACGTCCGATCAAGAACTCGCCTCGAGGAATCACCCATGTCTTACCTGTTGAATTGCTGGCAGGTGGCCGCCTACAGCCGCGAAGTCTTCGGTGGAAGAATGCTCGCGCGGCGCATAGCGAACGAGCCAGTGATCTTTTTTCGCGCATCGGACCGCCGCGTGATCGCCATGGAGGATCGTTGCCCGCATCGCTCGGCGCCCCTTTCCCGGGGAAAGCTCATCGGCGATGTCGTGCGTTGCGGCTATCACGGCCTGCGTTTCGACACCGAGGGCAAGTGCGTCTTTATCCCGGGGCAGAACTTCATCCCGCCGAAGGCGCGCGCGCGGACATTCCCGGTGGTCGAACGCTACACGCTGGTGTGGATCTGGCTGGGCAAGGAAGAGCTGGCTGATCCTGCCCTGATTCCCGACGTGCACTGGATGGACCATCCGGAATGGATCGCGAGTGAGGGATATCACCGCATCGAGGCCAACTACAAGTTGCTCAATGACAATCTTCTCGACCTGTCGCATGAGACCTACGTGCACGTTCACACCATCGGCAACGAGGCCGTCGCGGACGCGCCGGTGGTCGTGAAGGCGGATGACAAGGCGGTGTACGTCACCAAGGAGATCCCAAGCTGCAATCCACCGCCGTTCTACCAGTACCTCGCGCGGGTCGGGCCGACCGCCAACGTCAAGCGCTGGCAACGCACGGTGTACCTGCCGCCCGGCTACATCGTGATCGACGTGGGAGTGGAACCGCTCGGGGAAGTGCCGGGCTCCAACCGCGTCGAGGGACGCGTGATCGATCTCATCACGCCTGAGAGTGATTCCTCCTCGCACTACTTCTGGGCTTTCGCGCGCAACTTCCGCCTGCAGGAACCGGAAATCACCGAGTTCCTGCGCGACGGCGTGCGCAGCACCTTCGACGAGGACAAGGAGATGCTCGAGGCACAGCAGAGGATGCTGGGCGACGGCGACCAGGATCCGGCGTACAAGGTCGTCATGAAGGCCGATGCCGGCGCGATCCAGGGCCGCAGACTGCTCGCTTCGATGATAGAGGCCGAGGCGCGGGCAGTAGCGGCATAGAGGAGGGCGTGCCGTCGGTTCTAGTCCTGTTTGAAGGGATCGAGGAGCAGCCGCGGATCGAGATCCGCGGAGCGCACCGCGGCGTTCAGCGTATTGAGCAGCAGGCAGGCGATCGTCATCGGCCCGACCCCTCCGGGTACGGGTGTGATCGCCTGAGCGCGCCCGAGTGCGCCGGCGAAATCGATGTCACCGACCACGCGGTCCTTGCCCGCGGCGTCACGCTCACGGTTGATGCCGACATCCACCACGATCGCACCCGGCTTGACCCACTGGCCGGGGAGCGCCCGCGGCTTGCCGATCGCCGCGACCAGAACATCGGCGCCGGCGCATTCAGCGGCCAGGTCGCGCGTGCGTGAGTGAGCGATGGTCACGGTGCAATGTTCACGCAACAGCAGTTGCGCCATCGGTTTGCCCACGATGTTGGAGCGGCCGACCACCAGTGCGCGCGCACCCGCGAGATCTGGTCGCACGGCGCGGATCAGGAGCAGGCAACCGAGTGGCGTGCAGGGGACGACGGCGTCGAGCCCGCAGGCCAGCTTTCCGGCGTTGACCGGATGAAAGCCATCGACGTCTTTATCGGGCGAGACCGCCCAGAGAATGTCATTCGCCTCGATCTGACGCGGCAACGGCAACTGCACCAGGATGCCGTGCACTGAGGCGTCGGCATTCAACTCGTCGATCAGGCGCAGCAGCTCGGCTGTCGTGGTCGAGTGCGGCAGGCGGCGATCGAACGCGCGAATGCCGACGCTGGCGGCCATGCGGGCCTTGCTCTCGACGTAGAGCTGACTTGCCGGATCGGCGCCGACCAATACGACGGCGAGCCCGGGGACGAGCTGGTGAGCGCTCGCCAGCTCGGCGCATCGTCGGGCAATTCGCGCGCGCAATTCGGCTGCGACTTTCTTGCCGTCGATGACGCGGGTGTCGACGGGACGTTGCGGCGACTGGGACGGCACTGGCGAAGGAGTGTGACTCAAGTGCTGTGAATCCTGTCTGACAAAAACCCCCGCCGGGTGGGCTCGCGGTAGCCATTGATGCCTAAGGAATAATAGCATGCTAGGGTTGGGCCTCATCCCATCATGAGGCCCACCTTGAAAGTGGGACGTGTGGGGCGCTTCAATCAACCTGTCGCGACCCGTCACGACACAACGACTCGAGCGGCAAGCGAGGGGGTTATGCACGCGCCAGCCCAGAGACCGCCGTCAGGCAAGGCCCGTCAGCGCGCGGACAACGAGAGGCTCCTGCAGGACATTGCGAGCTTCTGCCGTCGCGCCGGCATGGCCGAGAGCACCTTCGGTCGTCGCGCCGTCAACGATGGCAAGTTCGTCACGCGCCTGCGTTTCGGCGGCCGGGTCACGACCCACACCGTGGAGCGCGTGCGCTCCTTCATAGCTCGCCTTCCCGCGCCGGATTCGCCGGGTCCGGATGCATTCGACCTGGCCGTGGCGCGCAGCTCGAGCTCGCCGGGTCTTTACCACGCTTCTGTGTTTCGTCCCCTGATGAGCGCATCGCTGGCAGGAAAAGAGCCGGACGAAGCGCCCGCGGACGAAGGACCCGAGGGTGACGCGGCGTCGCATGACGCCAGCGGCACGCACTTCCGCTTCTACGACAACCGGCAGAAATACCTGCTGTTCGTCAGCACCTGCACCGAGAAGTGGGTGGTGGCGCAGCGGGTCGAGGCGGAGCTCGAGCACATCCAGCCGCGGCCGCCGGCGCTGCGGCTCTTCGATGCGGGCGTGGGCGACGGCACCGTGCTGACGCGCGTCATGCGCTCGATGCACGACCGCTTTCCGACCGTGCCGTTCTACATCGTCGGCAAGGAGATCAGCCTCGAAGACGTGCGCCTCGCGCTCGAGAAGATGCCCGACCGCTTCTACGAGCATCCGGCGAGCGTGCTCGTGATGACGAACATGTACTACTCCGAGGCGCCGTGGCTCAAGCCCGAATTCGCTGGCGGCCGCGAGCGGGCTGGTGTGGAAAGAGCTCGCGCTGACCGGCAACACCGCGGGACAGTTCGAGCGGCAGATCACCGACCTGCAGGGTTTCCTGCGGCAGAACTGGACCGCGAAGATCAGCAAGACGCTCGGGCAATCCGATCTACGAGCGCCCGGTCGTGCTGGTCATCTACCGCGACGATCACAAGCTGCTGCTCGATGGCGTTCGCCCGATGCAGGGCGCGGTGCGCGCAGATTTCGACCTGGTGCATCGCCTCGCAGCCGTACCGCGCGCGCGCGCCGGTCGAGTTCAAGGCGAACGAAAGTCGTCGCGCCGCTGGCACGTGCGCTCGGCCCGGGCGGGCGACTGATCGGCATCCATTCGCGCGGCGACGATCCGGGCCTGGAAATCATCCGCGCGTGTGGCCCGACGAGAATCCCTTCCAGATGGATCGCCACCAGCTGCTCAAGGCCACCAAGAACGCGCTGGGGGCGGAAGCGCGCGGTCTCAACTTCAACGCCTATTCCGACCAGCGCTCCATCTTTCGCTACGACATGCACACACTGCCTTCCGAGATCACGACTTCGATCGGCACTTCGACGCTGCTCGCGGCCTGGAACGCGGCCATCTACGTGGCGCAGATCGAAGACGAGCGGCTCGAGTCCGTGATGGGCGATCGGCGCGTACCTCGACGCGACGCGCGAGGTACTGCAGAAGCACGGCAAGCTGTGGTTCCTGAATGAGTCCTACGTCCATCTCGCGGCAGCGGTTCGGCCCGTGAACGCTCCTCCTGAACTCTGCGGAGTCCTCTCATGACCGCACCGTCCAACACCGACCTGGCGAGCGCTCGCCCGGGAACGCGCCAACACGGAACACGCAGCCATCGTGCGCCTGTGCCGCGACGCGTCGGTGGAGATGACCTATCACGACACCGGGCGGCTGGAAGAATGCCGTGCGTTGCTGGGGCGTTCCGGCCGGATCTATGTGAGTCACCTGCCGCAGCAGAGCTGGGAGCAGTCGGTCGCAGCCGCGGTCGAAGTGCACCAGGCGGGATTCACGCCAGTGCCACACTTGCCGGCTCGACACCTGGCGAGCGCCGCGCAGCTGGAGCAACTGCTGGAGCAGTGGTCGAGCCGCGCCGGCGTCGAACATTTGCTCCTGATCGCAGGCGATCGCGAACCCGTGGGATCCTTCATCGCTTCGAGCGACGTGATGCGAACCGGGCTACTGCCGCGATACGGCATCCGACGCGTCAGCGTCGCGGGTCATCCGGAGGGCCATCCGCAGGTCGCGGCCCCGCATTTGCGGACCGCCGAGATCGACAAGGTGCGTCTCGCCGAGGATGCGGGCCTGGAGCTCGCCTTCGTCACACAGTTCGGCTTCGACGCCGCGCCGATCGTGCAATGGGCCCGGGATTTGCGTGACCGCGGCATCCACAATGCGCTCCACGTGGGGCTGGCCGGGCCGGCACGTCTTTCGACCCTGGTGCAATATGCGCTGCGCTGTGGCGTGGGCCCGTCGGTCCGTGCGTTGAGCGGGCGAGCGGCGAGCTTCGGAAAGCTCCTGGGCGAGCGAGGCCCGGAGGCACTGGTGCGGGAGCTGGCACGCGCGCGAGACTCCGGCCTCGCCATCGATGGTATTCATCTTTTCTCGTTTGGAGGCCTGGTACGCACCTGCCGCTGGATTCGCACCGTTGAGGAGGGCCGCTTTACCCTCGACGAGGCGCACGGGTTCGCCCTCGAAGGTGCGGGTTGAAACGCCGTCGGCGGACCGGTCCTACGCGCCTCGTAGGACGCGATTGGGCCGTACGGGGGCGCAACTTGCGCGACCGGCGTGGAGGCGTAATCTTTCCCTTATCTTCGACAAATCAGCGGGCTGACGGGCTGTTGAGTGCAGGACAACCATCATGATGCGCACGCTTGAGACGACGGCGCGCGCCGAAATCGACGCGATCATTGCGCGGCTGAAGGACGAGCCGGGTCCGCTGCTGCTCGTGCTGCACGCCGTCCAGGACGCGCTCGGCTACATACCTGCCGCGGCGGTGCCCGTGATCGCCGACGGACTGAATCTGTCGCGCGCCGAAGTGCACGGCGTGCGTCACCTTCTATCATTACTTTCGCGACGCACCCGCCGGCCGCCACATCGTCCGGATTTGCCGCGCCGAGGCGTGCCAGTCGATGGGCGGCGATGCGCTGGTCGCGCATGCCAAGCGGCGTCTCGGCGTCGACTTCCACGAGACCACGCCGGACGGCGCTTCACGCTCGAGCCGGTCTATTGCCTCGGCAACTGCGCCTGCTCGCCCGCCGTCATGATCGATCGACAACGCTGCTACGGTCGCGTCACGCCGCAGCGATTCGACGAGCTGCTGGCGGAATGGGAGGAGGGCTCGATGAGCGCGACGGTCTACGTACCGCGCGACGCGAGCGCGCTTGTCGCTCGGCGCCGAAGAAGTTGCGCGCGCCATCCGCGAGCCATGCGAGCAAGGCACGGATCGATCTGAGGCTCGTGCGCAACGGATCGCGCGGGCTGTTCTGGCTCGAGCCGCTGGTCGAGGTCGAGACGCCGGCGGGCGCGTGGCGCTATGGTCCGGTGACGGCGCACGGATGTCGCCGGGCTGTTCGACGGCGAAGTTTCTCGAAGGCGGCGCGCACGCGCTGCGCGTCGGACTGGTCGAAGAGATGCCGTATCTCGCGAGGCAGCAGCGGCTGACGTTCGCGCGCGTCGGCATCATCGATCCGCTCAGCGCTCGAGGACTATCGCGCGCACGGCGGCTACGTGGGCCTGCGAGCGCGCTTTGTCGATGGCGCCGCGCCGACATCGTGCAGGACGTGACCGATTCGGGCCTGCGCGGTCGCGGCGGCGCGGCGTTTCCGACCGGCATCAAGTGGAAGACGGTGCTCGACCAGGCGACGCGACGCAGAAGTACGTCGACTGCAACGCCGACGAAGGCGACTCCGGCACGTTCGCCGATCGCATGCTGATGGAAGGCGATCCGTTCTGCCTGATCGAAGGCATGACGATCGCCGGCGTCGCCGTCGGCGCGACGCAGGGCTACATCTACCTGCGCGTCGAATATCCGCACGCGCATCGCAGCGCTGAACGAGGCGATCGCCGCTGCGTACGCGCGCGGGCTATCCTGGGCGACGACGTGCTGCGGCAGCGGCAAGCGCTTCGATCTCGAAGTGCGGCTCGGCGCCGGCGCCTACATCTGCGGCGAAGAGACCTCGATGCTCGAGAGCCTCGAAGGCAAGCGCGGCGAAGTGCGCGTCGCGCCCGCCGCTGCCGGCGATCAAGGGCCTGTTCGGCCAGCCGACGGTCGTCAACAACGTGATCACGCTCGCGAGCGTGCCGATCATCCTGCGACGGGGCGCCGAGCTTCTACCGCGATTTCGGCATGGGCCGATCGCGCGGCACGCTGCCGATCCAGCTCGCCGGCAACATCAAGCGCGGCGGGCTGGTCGAGCGCGCGTTCGGCGTGACGTTGCGCGAGCTGCTCTACGACTACGGCGGCGGCTCGGCAGCGGGCCGCCCGATCCGCGCGGTGCAGGTTGGCGGCCCGCTGGGCGCGTACGTGCCGGAATCGCAGTTCGACACGCCGATCGACTACGAGGCGTTCGCCGAGATCGGCGCGCTGCTCGGCCACGGCGGCATCGTCGTGTTCGACGACACCGTCGACATGGCCGCGCATGGCGCGCTACGCGATGGAGTTCTGCGCGATCGAGTCGTGCGGCAAGTGCACGCCGTGCCGGATCGGCTCGACGCGCGGCGTCGAGGTCATCGATCGCATCATCGCGCGGCGTCGATCGGCGAGCGCAATCTGCGCTGCTCGAGGAATCTGTGCGACACGATGCTGCATGGCTCGCTGTGCGGGCTCGGCGGCATGACGCCGTTCCCGGTGCGAGCGCGCTGAGAGCATTTTCCGGAGGATTTTGCAGACGCGAAGGCTGAACGTGCCGTTGACGGTCGAGGAAGCATGCTATGCACTCGATTGACTGATCAGCGACCTGGGCACGCCGGCGAGCGCCGCGACGCAGCGTGTCACCGTCGAAATCGACGGCGCCAGCGTCACCGTTCCGGCCGGCACGTCGGTCATGCGCGCGGCCGCGGCTGGCGGGCAACAGCATTCCGAAACTCTGCGCCACCGACACGCTGAAGGCCTTCGGCTCCTGCCGGCTGTGCCTGGTCGAGATCGAGGGCCGCAAGGGTTATCCGGCGTCGTGCACGACACCGGTCGCCGACGGCATGAAGATCCGCACGCAGAGCGAGCAAGCTCGACAAGCTGCGCCGCAGCGTCATCGAGCTCTACGTCTCCGATCATCCGCTCGACTGCGAGACCTGCCCGGCGAGCGGGCACTGCGAGCTGCAGAACATGGCCGAGGCGCATCGGTGTCACGGACTCGCGTTATCGACTGCGACGGCGCGACGCAACGGCGGCGCGCCGAAGGACGAGAGCAATCCGTACTTCGCGTTCGATCCGGACCTCTGCATCGTGTGCTCGCGCTGCGTGCGCGCGTGCGACGAAATGCAGGGCACGTTTGCGCTGACGATCGAGGGTCGTGGCTTCGAGTCACGCGTGTCGGCGAGCCAGCACGAGCCGTTCGTCGAGTCCGAGTGCGTCTCGTGCGGCGCGTGCGTGGAGGCGTGCCCGACGGCGGCGCTCAGCGAAAAGATCCCTGATCGCAGCTGGGTCAACCCGACATGCAGTCGACAACGACCTGCGCGCTACTGCGGCGTCGGTTGTTCACTCAAGGCGGAGATCAACGGCGAACAGGTCGTGCGCATGGTGCCGAACCGCGACGGCCACGCGAACCAGGGCCACGCCTGCGTCAAGGGCCGCTTTGCGTACGGCTATGCGACCCATCCGGACCGCATCCGCACGCCGATGATCCGCGCGAGCATCACGAGCCCTGGCGCGAGGTGACCTGGGACGAAGCGATCGCGTACACGGCGTCGGAGTTCAAGCGGCATGCAGGCGAAGTACGGCCGGTACTCGGTCGGCGGCATCACCTCCTCGCGCTGCACGAACGAGGAAACCTTCCTGGTGCAGAAGCTGGTGCGCGCCGCCTTCGCAACAACAACGTCGACACCTGCGCGCGAGTCTGTCATTCGCCGACCGGCTACGGCCTCAAGCACACGCTGGGTGAATCGGCCGGCACGCAGGAGTTCACGTCCGTGCAGAAGGCGGACGTGATCATGATCATCGGTGCGAATCCGACCGAAGGTCATCCGGTATTCGCCTCGCAGCTCAAGCGCCGCCTGCGCCAGGGCGCCAAGCTCATCGTCGCTCGATCCGCGCGACATCGCCCTGGTGCGCACGCCGCACATCGAGGCCGACTATCACCTGCAGCTGCGGCCGGGCACGAACGTCGCGGTCATCAATGCGATCGCGCACGTCGTCGTCACCGAGGGCCTGACGAAAGAGCAGTACGTCGCGGAGCGCTGCGAGGCCGATTCCTACCAGAAGTGGCAGGAATTCATCGCCGATCCGTCGCATTCACCCGAGGCCACCGAATCGATCAGCGGCGTGCCGGCGCAATTGGTGCGCGAGGCGGCGCGCCTGTACGCGACAGGCGGGCAACGGCGCGATCTACTACGGCCTGGGCGTGACCGAGCACAGCCAGGGCACGACCATGGTGATGGGTATCGCCAACCTCGCGATGTCGACCGGCAATCTTGGCCGCGAAGGCGTCGGCGTCAATCCGCTGCGCGGTCAGAACAATGTGCAGGGTGCCTGCGACATGGGCTCCTTCCCGCACGAGTTCAGCGGCTATCGCCACGTTTCCGATGACGCCGCTCGCGCGCTGTTCGAAGGCGCCTGGGGCGTGCCGCTGTTGTCGGAGCCGGGGCTGCGTATTCCGAACATGTTCGAGGCCGCGCTCGACGGCAGCTTCAAGGGTCTCTACATCCAGGGCGAGGACTTCGCCCAGTCCGATCCCAACACGCAGCACGTGACTTCGGCGCTCTCCGCCATGGAATGCGTGGTCGTGCAGGACCTGTTCCTCAACGAGACGGCCAAGTACGCGCACGTCTTCCTGCCGGGCTCGTCCTTCCTCGAGAAGGACGGCACCTTCACCAACGCCGAACGGCGCATCTCGCGCGTGCGCAAGGTCATGGAGCCGCTCGCGGGCCTGGCTGATTGGGAAATCACCATGAAGCTCTCGCAGGCGCTCGGCTACCCGATGCACTATGACCATCCGTCCGAGATCATGGAGGAGATCGCCGCGCTCACGCCCACCTTCACGGGCGTGACCTATGAAAAGATCGATCGGCTGGGCAGCATCCAGTGGCCCTGCAATGCAGCGCATCCCGAAGGCACGCCCGACCATGCACGTCGGGCAGTTCGTGCGCGGCAAGGGCAAGTTCTACGTCACCGAGTACGTGCCGACACATGAGCGCACCACGAGCCGCTATCCGTTGATCCTCACGACGGGACGCGTGCTCACGCAGTACAACGTGGGCGCGCAGACGCGGCGCACCGACAACGTCGTGTGGCACGACGAGGATCGACTCGAGATCCATCCGCACGATGCCGAAGTGCGCGGCATCCAGGAAGGCGACTGGGTCGGCCTCTCCAGCCGGGCCGGGGAGACGGTGCTGCGCGCCGATCACCAATCGCGTGCAATCCAGGCGTGGTCTACACCACGTTCCATTTCCCCGAATCGGGCGCCAACGTCGTCACCACGGAATTCTCCGATTGGGCGACCAACTGCCCCGAGTACAAGGTGACCGCCGTGCAGGCGGTGCGCGTCGATCAGCCGACCGACTGGCAATTGCGCATTCGCGGCGAGCGCGCCCAGAGGCAGAAGCAGCGTGCGCGGACCCCTGATGTCGGCTATGCCGAATGAGAATGAGGCGCTGAGGACTGCGGAGGAGCAACCCCCTCAGACCTCTGAAACCGTCTCTGTGCAACGCTGGCGCGATGGCCGCGTCGAGACGGTGCTGGACGAAGTGGCCGAAGAGGCCGCCGTCGCCTTCAGCTACAACGGCGTGGCCCACGTGGTCATGCTCGCCACACCCGCTGATCTGGAAGATCTCGCCACGGGCTTCACGCTGAGCGAAGCGGTGGTGGAGCGGGGCGACGAAATTCGTTCCGTCGAAGTCGCGCGCGCGGAGGACTCGCTGGAAGTTCGGATCGGCATCGCTGCAGGTCGCTTCTCGGGGCTGCTGCAACGACGGCGCAACCTGGCGGCGCGCAGCGGCTGCGGTCTATGCGGCGCGGAGACCGTGGAACAGGCGATCCGGCAACCCTTGCCCGTCACGGCCGCTCTTCAGATCACCATCGCCGAGCTGCATGCCGCGCTCGGCGAGCTGCGCAGCCGGCAGAAGATCAATGCGCGCACCGGCAGCGTACACGCCGCCGCATGGGCGCGGCCCGGCATCGGCATCGAGATCGTGCGCGAGGACGTGGGCCGGCACAACGCGCTCGACAAGGTCATCGGCGCGCTGGTGCGCGCCCGGGCGGACTTCAGCGCGGGCTACATGATCGTCACCAGCCGCGCGAGCTACGAGATGGTGCAGAAATCAGCGATCGTGGGCGTGCCCATCCTCGCAGCCGTTTCGGCGCCTACGGCACTGGCGGTGAGACTCGCCGAGCAGAGCGGACTCACACTGATCGGGTTTGCGCGCGAGCGGCAGCACGTCGTCTACGCGCACGGACGCCGCCTGCTCGCATAAACGGGACTGCGCATGACCATCGATACGCTGCTCAGAATGGCGAACGACATTGGGGATTTCTTCGGCGCCGAAGTCGAGCGGGCCGAGGCGGCTCAGAACGTGGCTACGCACATGAAGAAGTTCTGGGACCCGCGCATGCGCGCGCAGATCATCGCGCATTACCGCCAGGGAGGCGTGGGACTGAGCGATCACGTGCGCGATGGCGTTGGCCTGCTGGCCGACGACAAGCACGCGCACTAGCGGGCGGTCAGGTCAGACTGCGACCCGATAGTCGAGGTCGATGCCGGCGAGCTCATAACCGCGCTTGAAGTCGCGGATGTGCTTTTCCATCCAGTTGCGCGCCTCATCCGCATTGCGTGCGCGAATCGCCTCGATCAGGTGGCGTTGCGCGGCCACGATGCGCGCGCGCGCCTGGGGCACCTGGTCGATCATGCGGCCGAGGGTGGGGGAGAGCAGGCGCGTCAGCGGCGCTTGCGCGAGCACCAGCACGCGATTCTGGCTGCAGCGTGCCAGCGTGCGGAAGAACTGCACCACCATCGCGACCGCCTGGTCGCTGATCGGCTCCCATGGCCTCGAAGCGCGTATTCAGTTCACCGAGCTCCTCGAGCTGCGCCGCTTCGCGCTTGCGGGCGGCGAGCGCCGCTGCCTGGGGCTCGATGATCATCATCGCTTCCCACACCTCGAGGAATGTCACCCCGTGCAGCGCCAGCGCGCGGCTGACGCCGGACGCCACGTCGGCAGCCTGGGGGTGCGAGATGAACAGGCGCTTGCCGCCCTCGCGACGGGCAACCAGGCCCTTGCTCTGCAGCTCGCGGAGTGCCTCGCGCACCGTGGAGCGGTTGACCTGGAACTGGCGTGCCAGATCCGTCTCGGCCGGCAAAGAGTCGCCGTCGTTGAGATCGCGAGCCATGATCTTGCTCTCGATGCTCGCGGCCACCCGCCGGTAGGCGGGGTCCATCTTGATCGGCTCGAACAGGTTGTTCATGGTTGGCGGGTCCTCAGACATGGTCTAAGGATAGCGGTTGCGACGCACCATCCCTACTATTGACGGACAGTCGGATTGTCGGACAGAATACACGCCCATGTCCAGCACCGTAAAAGTGCTCCATCCGGCAGCGAGGCCCGCAGTGCAATCCGCAGTCCCCGTGGTCGAGTTCGACTTCGGCCTGGGCGAGGCCGTGGATCTGTTGCGCCAGACCGTTCGTGCCTTCGCGAGCGAACGCATTGCGCCGCTCGCCGACGAGATCGATCGCAGCAATCGCTTTCCACGTGAGCTCTGGCCCGAGCTCGGCGCCCTGGGCCTGCTCGGCATCACGGTCGAGGACGAATATGGCGGGGCCGGGATGGGCTATCTCGAGCACGTCATCGCCATGGAGGAGATCAGCCGGGCCTCGGGATCCGTGGGTTTGTCCTACGGTGCGCACTCCAATCTCTGCGTCAACCAGCTCAGGCGCTGGGGCACACCAGCGCAGAAGCGACGCTTCCTGCCCAAGCTGGTGAGCGGCGAGCACGTCGGGGCGCTCGCGATGAGCGAGCCGGGCTCGGGCTCGGACGTCGTCGGCATGCGCACGCGCGCCGAGCGCCGCGGCGATGACTTCGTGCTCAACGGCAGCAAGATGTGGATCACCAACGGCCCGGAAGCCGACGTCGCGGTCATCTATGCCACGCTCGACCCGTCGCTCGGCGCCAAGGGCATCACGGCCTTCATCGTCGAGAAGGGCACGCCCGGCTTCAGCAGCGCGCAAAAGCTCGACAAGCTGGGCATGCGTGGCTCGGACACCAGCGAGCTCGTCTTCAACAACTGCGTCGTTCCGGCGGCGAACGTGCTGCACGAAGTGGGGAAGGGCTCGCGCGTGCTGATGAGCGGTCTCGACTACGAGCGCGTGGTGCTCGCGGGCGGGCCGCTCGGCATCATGCAGGCGTGCCTCGACCTGGTGCTGCCCTACGTGCACGAGCGCAAGCAGTTCGGACAGCCCATCGGCACGTTTCAGCTGATGCAGGCCAAGGTCGCCGACATGTACACGACCCTCAATGCCTGTCGCGCGTATGTCTACTCGGTAGCTCGCGCCTGCGATCGACGGACGCACCACGCGCTTCGACGCTGCCGGTTGCATCCTGTTCGCAGCCGAGCGCGCGACCGCCTGTGCGCTGGAAGCGATCCAGGCCCTGGGCGGCAACGGTTACATCAATGACTTTCCCGCGGGTCGCCTGCTGCGCGACGCCAAGCTCTATGAGATCGGCGCCGGCACCAGCGAGATCCGCCGCATGCTGATCGGCCGCGAGCTCTTCGACGCCACGTAACCGGGCACGCGCCGATGCCCGTCATCCGCACCGAGCTCAATACCCAGTCGGAGGACTTCCGGCGCAATGCCGAGGTCAACCGGGCGTTGGCCGCTGGAGCTGCGCGCGATGACGGCGCGTATCGCCGAGGGCGGAAGTGCCGAGGCGCGTGAGCGGCATCGTTCGCGCGGCAAGCTGCTGGTGCGCGAACGCATCGACCGCTTGCTCGACCCCGCTTCGCCATTCCTTGAAATCGGGCAACTCGCCGGCCACGAAGCTCTACGGTGAGTGGTTGCCGGCCGCAGGTCTGGTCACGGGCATCGGGCGCGTCTCGGGTGTCGAGTGCATGATCGTCGCGAACGATGCGACGGTGAAAGGCGGCACGTACTACCCGGTGACCGTCAAGAAGCACCTGCGCGCGCAGGAAGTCGCACTCGACAATCACCTGCCGTGCATTTACCTGGTCGATTCCGGTGGCGCTTTCCTGCCGCTGCAGGACGAGGTCTTCCCGGATCGCGAGCATTTCGGCCGCATCTTCTACAACCAGGCACAACTCTCGGCGCGCGGTATCCCGCAACTGGCGGTCGTCATGGGTTCGTGCACGGCCGGTGGCGCGTACGTGCCGGCGATGTGCGACGAAAGCATCATCGTGCGCAACCAGGGCACGATCTTTCTCGGTGGGCCACCGCTGGTGAAGGCGGCGACGGGCGAGATCGTCGATGCCGAAGCGCTCGGGGGCGGCGACGTTCACAGCCGCACCTCGGGCGTTACCGACTACCTCGCGGACGATGACCGGCATGCGCTGGCGCTGGCGCGTGGCCTGGTCGCCAACCTCAATCGCGCCCAGCCCGCGTCGCCGCCGCATGCGTCGCGTGCTCCGAAATACTCCGCCGACGAGTTATACGGCGTGATCCCGCGCGACACGCGCTATCCCTATGACGTGCGCGAAGTGATTGCCCGGCTGGTGGACGAGTCGGCGTTCGACGAATTCAAGGCGCTCTACGCCCGCACGCTGGTCTGTGGTTTCTCCCGGCTCGAGGGGCAACCGCTGGGCATCATCGCCAACAACGGCATCCTGTTCGCGGAATCGGCGTTGAAGGGGGCGCACTTCATCGAGCTGTGCAACCGGCGCCGGATCCCGTTGCTCTTTCTGCAGAACATCACGGGCTTCATGGTGGGGCGCAAGTACGAGAACGCCGGCATCGCCAAGGACGGCGCCAAGATGGTGACCGCGGTGGCTGGCGCCACGGTGCCCAAGTTCACGGTGGTCATCGGCGGCTCCTTTGGCGCCGGCAACTACGCCATGTGCGGGCGGGCCTATGGCGCGCGGTTCCTGTGGATGTGGCCGAACGCACGCATCTCGGTCATGGGCGGCGAGCAGGCTGCCACCGTGTTGGCGATCGTCAAGCGGGAAGGGCTGGAGTCGCGTGGCAAGCGCTGGCCCGAAGCCGAGGAAACGGCGTTCAAGGAAGAAATACGCTCGCAGTATGAGCGTCAGGGCCATCCGTATTACGCGTCCGCGCGTCTCTGGGACGACGGCGTGATCGATCCCATCGACACCCGGCGCACGCTTGGGCTGGCGCTCGCGACCGCGCGCAATCGCGCGGACGAGGGCGAACGCCCGTTCGGCATCTTCCGCATGTAACGCATGTTTGGCTCGATCCTCATCGCGAACCGCGGCGAGATTGCCTGCCGCGTCCTGCGTACGGCGCGTCGTCTCGGGGTGCGCAGCATCGCGGTGTACTCGGATGCGGATGAGCACGCCTTGCATGTGGAGCTCGCCGACGAGGCGGTGCGGATCGGGCCCGCCCCGGCGCGCGAGAGTTATCTCGATATCGCGGCCATCATCGCGGCGGCGCACCACAGCGGCGCCGAGGCGATACACCCGGGCTACGGATTCCTTTCCGAGAACGCCGAATTTGCCGAGGCCTGCGTGCAAGCTGGCCTCGCATTCGTTGGTCCACCGGCGGCCGCGATTCGCGCGATGGGCTCGAAGATCGCCGCCAAGCGCCTGATGGAATCAGCGGGCGTACCGCTCGTGCCCGGCTATCACGGCGATGATCAGGATGCCGCGCAACTCGCAGCCCACGCCGCGGCGGTGGGGTTTCCAGTCCTCATCAAGGCCTCCGCCGGCGGCGGCGGCAAAGGCATGCGCATCGTCCAGGGCGCGGACGAATTCCGCGCAGCACTCGAAGGCGCCCGCCGCGAAGCGCTGAAGGCCTTCGGCGATGAGCGCATGCTGCTGGAGCGGTACCTGCGGCGCCCGCGCCACGTCGAAATACAAGTGTTTGCGGATCAGCAGGGGAACTGCATTCACCTGCACGAGCGCGATTGCTCCATCCAGCGGCGTCACCAGAAGATCATCGAAGAGGCACCGGCGCCCGGACTCTCGCCAGCGATGCGCGAGCGCATGGGTGCGGCGGCGGTAACGGCGGCGCGCGCGGTTGGCTATGAAGGCGCGGGCACCGTGGAGTTCATCGTCGCCGACGGCGAGTTCTACTTCATGGAGATGAATACCCGGCTGCAGGTCGAACACCCGGTTACGGAAATGATCACCGGGCTCGATCTCGTCGAATGGCAGATTCGCGTCGCTGCCGGAGAGCCCTTGCCGCTCTCGCAAGCCGCCGTGCGCAGCGGCGGGCATGCCATCGAAGCACGGATCTACGCGGAGGATCCCGAGCGCGAATTCCTGCCCTCGACGGGCACGATCGCGCACTTGCTCTGGCCGCAGGCCGAGCCGGCGGTTCGCATCGATTCGGGGATTCGCCAGGGCGATGCCGTCACGGTGCACTACGATCCGCTGCTCGCCAAGCTCATCGTGCACGGCCACGACCGCGAGGCCGCCGTGCGCTGCCTTCAACACGCGCTGCGCGAATGCGAAGTGGTGGGCGTCACCACCAACCTGCGGCTGCTGCGGGCGGTGAGCGATCAGCCACAATTCCGCGCAGGCGACGTGCACACCGGGTTCATCGACGAGCATCGCGCGCAACTGTTCGCGCCGAGGGACGCCGGGGCCGAGACCGCAATGCTCGCACTGGCGGCAGTCGGCTGGGTGCTGACGCACGCCCGGGATGGGGACGCTTCCGGAGCGGGTCCGTGGGGCGCCCACGACGGCTGGCGACTGAACGGACCCGCGCAGATCGAGTGCCAGATGCGCTGGGGTGGCAAGCCCCTCACCATCGCCCTGATGCGAACGACAGATGGCTGGAACGTCCGCGTCGGCTCCGCGTCGGTCGCGATCGGGGCGCACTTCGTCGGCTCCGATCGCCTCGCGGCACGGCTCGATGGCGAGGATTGCGAGGTCCGTTGGCTCGAGCTGGGGCGCGAGCTGTGCGTGATCCGTGACGGCCACGTGGTGAGCGTGCAGTGGGATGATCCGGCCGATGGCGCCGTGCGTGAGGTCCACGCGGGCGGGCTGGTTTCACCGATGCCGGGTACGGTCCTGCAGGTGCTGGTCAAGCCCGCGGAAAGGGTAAGCCGTGGTCAGCCATTGATGATCATCGAAGCCATGAAGATGGAGCACACGATCGTGGCGCCCGCAGACGGCAGCGTGCGGGCAGTGTATTTTGCGAATGGTGAGCGGGTCGAGGAGGGCGCGGAGCTGCTCGAGCTCGAGCCTGAGCCGGTCGCCTGAGTCAGGCCTCGATGCGGGGCAGACGAATTTCGCCGGACGTCCGCGGCTGACGGAATCTGCGCAGCGCTTCCAGCTGCTCGGGCGTATCGAGATCGATGGCGGCGTTGGGCATCCGTACTCGCGTCAAGCGATCCACATGGCGCAGGAGGAGCGACCGCGCGCCGCGATCGCCCCGCAAGGACAGCAGCTCGGCGAAACACCATTGCGGAAAGATGGCCGGGACTCCCACGTCGCCGGAATAGAGGCTCGCCGCGATGACGCCATCCTGGCCCTTCCATGCGGACATCAGCCGCTTGAGGTCATCGCCGGTGATGCCTACCTGGTCCGCCAGCATGATGAGCACCGCGTCGCACGCCGGCGGCAGGGCCATGACGCCGCAGCGAATCGAGGCCGCGAGCCCTTCCTGCCAATGCCGATTGACGATCACCGAGGCCGGCGAATGCTTGAGCAGCATCGCGAGTTCCTGCGCGTGAGCACCCAGTACGACCGTCACAGCGTGGCCAGCCACGGCCACCGCGTGGCTCACCATCGTGTGCAGGAGCGGCCGTCCGTCGAGCCGCACCAGCTGCTTCGGCTGGCCGAGGCGTGTCGACGCACCGGCGGCCAGCACCAGGACATGCATGCTCGAGCTTGCTGTCTGTTCCACGTGATCTAGTCCGACCCTCAGGGAGCCGATCATAGAGCTATTTCGCCGGGGTCGTGCAGCCCATCCGGCGAGTTGACGTAATCCGGGCGGATCAAAGCCGCGCGAGCACCTCGCGCGCGGCGCGCTCACCGGATTCCATCGCCCCTTCCATGCCGGAGTGCTGGATCGCGGTGTGCTCTCCGGCGAAGTGCAGGTGACCGAAGGGCTTGGCCAGCCGTTCGTGCCACGCCGTGACCTGGCCCGGTCCGAAGAATGCGTAAGCGCCACGCGCATTCGGGTCCATGGACCACGAGTACACGTGCGTGGCGCGCGCCTTGCCGGTCGATGCCGGGCGCAGCCGGTTCAGCTCCAGCGTCGCGAACTGCAGCTGCTCACTCTCGCTGAGACGTCGCAGGGACCGCTCGGCCGTACCGTTGACGAACGCGAGAATGTGACGCGTGACGCCGTCCCCGGTGGGCCAGGCGACCACCAACTCCAGCGCGCTGTCGGTCCACATCGTGGCGGGCAGTCCATCGCTTTCCCAGAACGGCGCGTCCACCGCGAAGACCACGTAACTCGCTTCGGAGTACGGGAGCGACCGCACGATCTGACTCTGCAGACCCGGCAACCCCGGTTCGATCCCGACCTCGCGCAACACGGAATAGGGCAGCGTCGAGATCGCAAAGCGTGCTGCGTACGATTCGCCGCCGTCACAGCGAACCTGCACAGCGGCGTCCTGCAGCTCGATTTGCATGATGCGCTGGCCCGTCATCACCGGGGACGCGAGTGCGCCAGCCATCGCCTGGGGGAGTCGCGCGGTGCCACCGCGGACGAAGAACACTCCGGCTTCCAGCTCGCGCCGCAGGAGGTACGCCTTGCGCAGCTCGTTGAGTGCCGAGATGTCGCTGAGCGCCGGCGCGTGATTCGTGACCGCGAGCAACCGCAGCGCTTCGTCGGACGCACCCTTGCCCCGCAGGAACTGGTCATAGGGAACGTCGAGCGCCGCGTGGTCGGCCCGCAGCCACGCTTCCGGGGAATCGAGCGGATTATCGCGACCGGTGAAGTAGCCAGGCAACGCGAGTGGAACGATGGAGCGCTCCGCGCCCTGAGTGCGGTTGACCGGCGAGTCCCGCCACTCACTGCGGCGCAGGGTCATGCCGTTCACGTGCAGCGCGAAGTCAGTCGGCGGCAATCCCGCAGGCACGAAGGCCTCGAGGCCGAGCCGGCGCAGCATCGCGAGGACGCGATGATAGGTACCCCCGATCTGAGACGCGCCGACGTCCACGGCGCCCCGGGCGGTATCCAGTGAGAGGATGCGCCCGCCGACACGCTCGCTCGCCTCGAGCACCTGCACACGAACTCCCTGCGCTTCGAGCAGCAGGGCGGCGTTCAACCCAGCGAGACCCGCGCCGATCACGAGCGCGTCAGGGCCCGCTCCCTGGCGGGTCGCAACCGTGGGCTTGCTGTCCGGGTCGGATTTCAAGAGTGGCACCAATGTGTCCGCGGGCGGCGTTGTATACCGGCAGCCCCTCGCAGCGTCAAACGGTCGCAGTTGACGCCGACTGTATAATGAGGGACGCGCCCAGGCGCCATTCAAGCCATGGTCAATCAAGTCGAAATCATCGAAGTGGGTCCGCGTGACGGTCTGCAAAACGAGACCGTCAAGCTCCCGACTGCAGCCAAGGTCGAGCTCATCGGCCGTCTCGTCGGCGCGGGCATCCGCCGCGTGGAAGTCGCGAGCTTCGTGAGTCCGACCAAGGTGCCGCAGATGGCGGATGCCGAGCACGTGATGGCAGCGCTCCCGCCGCGGCCCGAGGTCAGCTACATCGGCCTGGTGTTGAATCGCAAGGGTTTCGACCGTGCGCTCGCGGCGGGATGCCGCGAGATCAGCATGGCGGTGTTTGCGAGCGACAGCTTCAATCGGCGCAACCAGGGCGCCAGCACTGCGGAGTCCATCGACACGTGGCTCGAGGTGGCGAAGGTGGCGCGTGCTGCGGGGGTGCGCGCGCAGGTCACGATCTCGGCGGCGTTCGGTTGCCCGTTCGAAGGTGAAGTGCCGCCGGCGCGCGTCGTCGAAATCGCGCGGCGACTGGGCGAGGGGGAGCCGTACGAGATCGCCCTCGCCGACACCATTGGAGTGGGTGGACCGGGGCAAGTGTCCGATCTCGTAGGACGCGTCAATGCGGCGGTGCCCGGCGTGCCACTGCGTGGACATTTTCACAACACGCGCAACACCGGTCTCGCGAATGCCTATGCTGCCGTGCAAGCGGGTGTGCGGGCGCTCGATTCGAGCGTCGGCGGTATTGGCGGTTGCCCGTTTGCGCCCGCGGCCACCGGCAACATTCCCACGGAAGACCTCGTCTACCTGCTGCATCGGTCGGGATTCCAGACCACCGTGTCTCTGGAAGCGCTGCTCGATGCCGCCCGCTGGCTGCAGGAGCAGCTCGGGCGGCCGGTGCCAGGCATGTTGCTGAAGGCGGGCGCGTTCCCGCGAGTCTCACCCGGCTGAGCTCGCGCTGGAAATCGCAACACCGGTCCCCAGATAGGGCGGCCGTGTCCAATCGAACCGGGAGCATCACGATGTCCGCCCAAGCCGATCGAGACTCCGTCACTGCCAGGCGCGTCGAGCGCGTCGTGCGTGGCCAGGCAGCCAGCGACGGTGCGGGCGTGAAGCTCACGCGCGTCATCGGCTCGCGGGGCCTGCCAGACCTCGATCCATTCCTGCTGCTCGATGAGTTCCGTTCGGACGATCCGAACGACTACATCGCGGGCTTCCCTGCACATCCGCATCGTGGATTCGAGACGGTGACCTACATGCTGGCCGGGCGCATGCGCCACGGCGACAACCAGGGCAACCAGGGCCTGCTCGGTCCCGGCAGCGTTCAATGGATGACCGCAGGTCGCGGCATCGTGCATTCAGAGATGCCGGAGCAGGAAGACGGCCTGATGTGGGGATTTCAGCTGTGGGTGAACCTGCCGGCGCGCGACAAGCTGACCTCGCCGCGTTACCAGGATATCGCCCCCGAGCGCATTCCTGAGGTCAGTCTGCCCGGCGGCAGCGTACGCGTGATTGCGGGCGAGTGGGGTGGAGCGCGAGGCCCGGTCGAGGCGCCCGCCACAGAACCCGTGTACCTCGACGTGCGTCTGCAGGACGGCGCCAGCTGGGAGGCGAAGTTACCCGACACGCATAACGCGTTTGTGTACGTCTACGAGGGCGCAATCCTCGTGGGCGAAGGCGACAAGGCCAAGCGCGTGAGTCGCGGTGAGTTGGGCGTTCTTGGCTATGGCGATGTTTTCCGCGGCCGCGCCGCGGAAGGCGCAGCGCGCTTCATCGTCGTGGCCGGCAGACCGCTCGGTGAACCGGTCGCCCGCTACGGCCCGTTCGTGATGAACACCGAAGCGGAGATCCGCCAGGCGCTCGCTGATCTGCAGGCCGGCCGGCTCTAGACTGAGGTTGAGGGTCGGGTGACCTTTCCGGGCCACGCGACTCTTGATCCCTCAGCTCACCCTAGCCACCCCCCTTATCATGGGCGATGGCTCGCACACAGGCGCTTCGCGGAATCATCGCCATGCTGCTGGCCGTGGGTTTCTTCGCCGGTATGGATGCCTTGCTCAAGCTGCTTGCGCAGCGTTATCCCGCCGTGCAGGTGAGCGCGCTACGCGGCGCAGCCTCCATCCCGTTCGTGCTCCTGCCGGTGATGCTGACCGGGCGCTGGCGGGCGCTTCACCCCGTGAACTGGCGCTTGCACCTGCTGCGCGGGGTGCTCGCCATCGTGATGCTCACCACGTTCGTGTATTCGGTGCGCTTGCTGCCGCTCGCAGATGCCTACTCCGTGTTCCTGGCGGCGCCGCTGATCGTCACCGCGCTGGCGGTGCCGCTCCTCGGTGAGCGCGTCGACGCGAAGCGTTGGGTCGCGATCGGTATCGGCCTGAGCGGCACGCTGGCACTCCTCAATCCCCAGGCTTCGAACCTGGTCACCCTGGGTGCGGCGGCCGCGATCATCTCGGCGGTGTGCTACGCCTTGAGCGCGCTGTCAGTGCGGGTGCTCACCCGCACCGATACCACGGTGAGCATGGTGTTCTGGTTCATGTTGATGCTGGCGGTATTCGGCGGCTTGCTGGCGGCGCCGTCCTGGGTGCCCGTGACACGGGAGCATTGGCCGGTGCTGGCAGGCGTCGGCCTCCTCGGGGCACTGGGTCAGCACTTCGTTACCGAGGCTTTTCGCCACGCGCGCGCCTCTGTGGTGGCGCCCTTCGAGTACACGGCGCTTTTGTGGGCCGTCGCCCTCGACTGGATCTTCTGGCACCACGCGCCGAACACACGCATGTTCATCGGCGGGGCCATCATCATCGCGAGCGGCCTCTACCTCATCCATCGCGCACGGCGGGAACACCTGCAGGCTGTGGCCCCGGTGCAGAGCGCCTGACCCTGGGAACTCCCATGCGGTTTCGCTGATCGGAGCGTCGACGCAGATGGAATTGCGCCCGGACGCCCGACAGTTGAAACTTTGACCACCCTCAGGAGGTAACGAGCATGACCATCAACGTAGGCGACAAGATGCCGGCGGGGACCTTCAAGACGATGACCAAGGACGGCCCGCAGAATCTCACCACCGAGCAACTGTTCAAGGGCAAGCGGGTGGTCCTGTTCTCGGTGCCGGGCGCGTTTACCCCGACCTGCGATGCAAAGCACCTGCCGGGTTTCGTCGAGCAGGCGAGCCAGCTCAAGTCGAAGGGCGTGGACACCATCGCCTGCATGGCCGTCAACGACGTCTTCGTGATGAACGCCTGGGGCAAGCAGGGCAACGTGGGCGACCGCGTGCTGATGCTGGCCGACGGCAACGGCGAGTACGCGCGTGCGCTGGGGCTCGAGATGGATGCCTCCGGGTACGGGATGGGCAAACGCGGCCAGCGCTTTGCGGTCGTGGCGAAGGACGGCGTGGTGACGGGCCTTTTCGTCGAGGGGCCGGGCGAGTTCAAGGTCTCGAGCGCCGAGCACGTTCTCAGCCAGCTCTGAGCCCAGCCGAGTGCCCGGGACGCGGGAGGCAGGAAAAATCAGCGCGACGTGATCACGCTGCTCTACGGATCAGTCCTGGGCCTGCTGCTGCTGGCCCTGACGTTCCGCGTGGTGTACTTGCGGCGCACATTGCTGGTTGGAATTGGCGCGGGCGAGCATCGCCGCCTTGAAAAAGCCATCCGGGCGCATGCCAACCTCATCGAGTACGTGCCTTTTGCCCTGATCCTGATGCTCCTGCTCGAGCAGCAGGGCGCACCGCCCTGGCAACTGCACGCGTTGGGGGCGACGCTGGTCGTATCGCGCCGCCTGCATGCGTGGGGTTTGTCGCGACATAGCGGACCGTCGTTCGGCCGGGTGTCGGGAATGACCGGAACCCTGCTGGTCATACTGGTAGCCGCACTCCTCGGGGTGCTCCGATTCGTCCGTTGACGTGCTCGCGCCCGCGAAGCTGTGCACAATTCCTAGACCTGACATAAGGAATTCATATCTATGCTGTTGTTTTGCAGATAGGCGTGAGGCATAGTTGCGCCCGGGTGATAAGGGCAAACCCGTCGCGAGGCGGGGACGCAAAGCCACCGGTCCGAGGGAGATTCCTCAGTGATAGCGGGGTTGCCACAATTCGGTCGATCGGTCATCGAGCCATTCGAGCTCGAGTCCGCCTCCGTCACGGCAAATTCCGCACTCTCGACACCAGTGGACCAGGGCATGGGTTCATGGGGGTGCATGTATGGCGAATCGAGCGGGGAGCAGTATCCGAACCGTTGATGATCCACGCGCGCGTGAGAGCGAGGGCGGCGGCGCCACGCTCTACATCATCAATCTGTCTTCGTCGACGACGCCCATGGCGCTCGAGGTGCCGGACGCACCCGAGCTCGAGGGCTTCGCAGTGTTCCGCTCGCGCCGCGTCGAAGACGGACGCGACCGCTACCGCCTGCATTTGGGCTATTTCGAATCGCGGGAAGACGCGCAACGCGTTCTGCCTGTCGTGCGTTCGCGCTACCCGGCTTCGTGGGTCGCGCTCGCCCCGCCCGACAGCATGGGTTCGCTCGACGACACCAATGTCGCCCAATTCAAGTTCATCCGCCAGAACAAGCCGCAGTCCGCCGCCCGCCTGCCGATGCCGGCTCCCCGGCCGGTCAAGCCGACCGTCAAGGCCACGCTCGTAGCGCCTCGTTCCGGACCGCTGAGCTCGCCGACGGCCGCCCCGACCCTGGCTCGCACCTTGAACCGCGTGCCGATGACGCCGGCGCAGGTGCTGCAGCTTCTCGAGTCGGCGCCACGCGCGCGTACGCCGGTGGTGGCGTCGAAGCCGCCCACCGATCCGGCCGCCGGATCGTTCGCCCAGGGTCAGAAATTCGCCGTGCAGCTCGTGTGGGCGACCACCCCCGTGCAGGCCGGCAACGTGCCGCAGCTCGCGATCTTCGAGGCCTACACCCTCTACTCCGTTCAGGTCGAGCGTGCCGGCCGGCGGTGGTACGGCTTGCGGCTGGGTTTCTTCAAGGATCCGTTGTCGGCTCGCCAGGTCGCCTTGTACGCACGCTCAGACTTCTCCGCCGCCGCCGTGGTCCCCGTCAGCGACCGGGAATGCGACAAGGCCTCTGCCGTGGCCACTGCCGCGCAGGGGGCCCCCGGCGCATCGGTGAACTCACGCCCCACGACCAAATCGACCGACGAAATCGTGCTGACACCCGATCGCACTGCGGCACCCGAACAGCCGAAGCCCGCAGCTGCGCGTCCGGCTCCGGCTCGCGCGGAAGTTTCCAACGGGGGCGCCCGCCAGGCCACGTCGGCCAAGCGCCCGGGCGTCAAGCGTCGCCACGACAAGACCGCCGAAGAGTTGCTCGAGGAGCTGGGCGCGAACGAGCTCGCGATCGACACCGGCGCGTCGAGCGACGACATCTCCGAGAGCGGCGTACGGCATCTGTCGGTTTCGGTAGTGAACCGGAAATCGCCGCTCTCTCGACTGTTCGATCGCGTCGCCCGCAAGCGGGCGCCCTAGCCTCAACCATTACCTGGGCCGGTGCACACCCCGGGGCGGGCTGATTGCCCGCCCCGGACCACGGTGCGTCGAGCCTCAAGGCATCGCGACCCACTCACTGCCGGCTCGTTTGCGCAAGCAACGAGGTTGTGGAAGGGGCGGGCGCGGGGCCGCGCCGCTCAGGACTCGCCGATGATTTTCTCGAGTTCGGGCAGGATCGTGAACAGGTCGCCCACCAGGCCGTAGTCAGCGACCTCGAAGATCGGCGCCTCCGCATCCTTGTTGATGGCGACGATGGTGCGCGCATCCTTGATGCCGGTGAGGTGTTGGATCGCCCCGGAGATGCCGACGGCCATGTAAAGCTCCGGTGCGATGATCTTGCCGGTCTGACCGACCTGCATGTCGTTGGGTGCGTAGCCCGCATCGACCGCCGCGCGCGACGCACCCACTGCGGCCCCCAGCTTGTCCGCGAGGCTGTAGAGCAGCTTGAAGTTTTCTGCGCTGCCGAGCGCGCGCCCACCGGAGATGACGCGGTTCGCGGTCTGCAAATCCGGACGGTCGGTCGAGCCGGCCGAGACCGAGACGAAGCGCGTGTGCGCGGGCAGTTCCACCGTGAGTTTTTTCGCCTCGATCGGTGCGGAACCACCGGGGCCGGCCGCTTCGAACGAGGCGACGCGCACCGTCGCGACGACCACCGATCCGGCGGGCGCTTCGACCGTGAGGATCGCATTGCCGGCGTAGACCGGCCTGCGGAACTTGTATGCACCCTCGACTGCCATGACATCGCTCACCTGCGGCACACCGAGCAATGCGGCCACGCGTGGCATCAAGTCCTTGCCGAACGTGGTCGAGGGGCCGAACACATGCGTGAAGCCCTCGGCGAGCGCGACGATCTGCGGCGCCCAGCTGGCGGCCAGCGCGTGCGCGTTGGTGGCGTGATCGACGCGCACCACGCGGGTCACCCCGGCGAGTGCTGCGGCTTGCGTGCTCACCGCGCTGCCATCCGCAGCCAGCACCGCCACGACAACCTCCGCCTCCGGCACCGCGCGGGCGCAGGTCACGCACTTCGCCGTGCTCGGATTGAGCCTGGTGCCGTCGTGCTCCGCGACGATGAGTACGCGGCTGCTCACAGCAGACCCTTCTTCTTCAGTGCGGCCACGAGCTCCGGGACGTCCTTGACGACAATGCCCTTCTGGCGCTGGGCCGGCGCTTCGGTGCGCAGAACACGCAATTGCGGAGGGGCTGCGGTGCCGAGGTCCGCGAGGGACAGCGTATCGAGCGGCTTCTTCTTGGCCTTCATGATCTCCGGCAACTTCACGTAGCGGGGCTCGTTGAGTCGCAGGTCGGTGGTGATCACTGCCGGCAGCTCGACCTCGATCGTTTCGAGCCCGGCGTCGACTTCGCGCGTAACGAGGGCCTTGGCGTCCTTGATCTCCACGCGCGAAGCAAAGGTCGCCTGCGGCCGACCCCACAGAGCCGCCAGCATCTGGCCGGTCTGGTTGTTGTCGTCATCGATCGCCTGCTTGCCGAGAATCACGAGCAGCGGCTGTTCGCGAGCCACCAGCGCGTGGATCGCGCGCGCGGCGGTGAGCGGCTGCACGGCGGCATCCGACTGCACCAGGATCGCCCGGTCGGCGCCCATTGCGAGTGCGGTGCGCAGCTGTTGCTGGCAATCGGCCGGCCCGATGCTGGCGACCACCACTTCCTGCGCGACGCCGCGTTCCTTGATGCGCAACGCTTCCTCGAGCGCGATCTCGTCGAACGGGTTGATGCTCATCTTGACGCCGTCCGTGACCACGCCGCTCCCATCGGGCTTCACCCGGATGCGAACGTTGAAGTCCACGACGCGCTTGATGCACACCAGTACCTTGCTCATCGATCCGCCTCGCTCCGGATGTTTCAACGCGAGTGGCAATCGTATCGGATAATGGGTGCATGAGGCATCGCTGTTGCGCGTGCCGATGGGGCAGGCCATAGTCAACGATGATCGTGTTCCCGGACGTTCGATGTACGAGAGCTGCGGCATGCTGAGCTACACGCTGCGCAGGCTCCTCGGCGCCATCCCGGTACTCTTCGTCGTCGTCACCGTCACGTTTTTCCTGATGCGCCTGGCGCCGGGCGGGCCATTCGACCAGGAACAGACGCTGACGCCCGAGATCCAGGCCAACCTCGAAGCGGCTTACGGGCTCGATCAGCCGCGTGTGGGTGCAATACGGGCGCTACCTGCAGGGACTGGTGCACGGCGACTTCGGACCCTCGTTCCGCTATCGCGACTTCACCGTCACAGAGCTCATTGCCCAGGGACTGCCCATCACCCTGACGCTCGGCCTGTGCGCGGTGTTGCTCGCACTCGCAATCGGAGTGCCGCTCGGCATCCTGGCGGCATTGCGTCAGAACGAGGTGAGCGATGTCTTCATCCGCACGACAGCGGTGCTCGGCATCGCGTTGCCCGGCTTCGTGGTCGCACCGCTCCTCGCACTCATTTTCGGCATTTACCTGCGCTGGCTGCCCGTGGCGGGCTGGGAGACCGGATCGGTGCGCACGGTGGTGTTGCCGGTGACGGCACTGGCATTGCCCCTCAGTGCGTACCTCGCGCGCCTCATGCGCGCGAGCCTGCTTGATGTGCTCAACGAGCGGCTTTGTGCGCGCGGCGCGTGCACGCGGCCTGCCGGAACGGACGGTGATCGTGCGCCACGTCCTCAAGGCGGCGCTGATTCCCGTGGTGAGTTATCTCGGCCCGGCCACGGCCGCGGTGCTCACCGGTTCGCTGGTGATCGAGACCATCTTCGGCATCCCCGGCATGGGCCGCTATCTGGTCCAGGGCGCGCTCAATCGCGACTACACGCTCGTCATGGGGATGGTGATCGTGTACGCCTCGCTCACGCTGCTGCTCAACCTGGTCGTCGATCTGCTCTACAGCTGGCTCGATCCGCGTGTGCGCCATGCCTGAGCCGTGGCCTGTGGTCGGATGCCTGGCGGCGCTTGCGACGCAATCGCGCCGCGCTCGCGAGTCTCGTGCTGCTGGCGATGCTCGGCGTGCTGTCGCTGATCGGCCCGTGGCTGAGTCCGCATGCCTACGACCAGCTCGACTGGACCGCACTCGCCACTCCACCGAGCTTCCAGGGAACGCATTGGCTGGGAACCGACCGGCTGGGACGCGATCTGCTGGTGCGCACGCTCCATGGCACCAGGCTGTCGCTGCTGATCGCGCTGCTGGCGACCGCGGTCAGTGTCGCCATCGGCGTCACGTGGGGCACGGTCGCGGGCTATGTGGGCGGGCGGCTCGACGGCTGGATGATGCGATTCGTCGACGGGTTGTATGCGCTACCGTACATCTTCTTCGTCATCGTGCTCACCGTGCTCTTCGGCCGCAGCGTCGTGTTGCTCTTCATAGCGATCGGAGCTGTCGGCTGGCTCACCATGGCGCGCATCGTACGCGGGCAGACGCTGAGCCTGCGGCGCAAGGAGTTCATCGAGGCCGCCGTGGCGGGTGGCGCGACCACGCGCCGCATCCTGTTCCGGCACATCGTGCCGAACGTGATCGGCACGGTCATCGTGTATGCCTCGCTCATCGTCCCGCAGATGATCCTGTTCGAAAGCTTCCTGAGCTTCCTGGGACTCGGCGTGCAGGAGCCGCTCGCGAGCCTTGGCAGCCTGGTGGCGGTCGGTGCGGCCGAGATGGAGTCGGCCACCTGGATGCTCATCGTGCCGGCGGCGACGCTTGTGATCCTGCTCGCGTGCTTCAATTTCCTGGGCGACGGGTTGCGCGATGCGCTGGACCCGAAGGAATCGTGATGGGGACGTTGCTCGCCGTTCGTGATCTCAGCGTGACCTTCGACACGCCCGAGGGCGAAGTGCGCGCGGTGCAGGCTGCATCGCTCGACGTGCGCGCCGGGGAGTGCCTCGGCGTCGTGGGTGAGTCCGGCAGTGGCAAGACGCAGATGTTCCTCGCGCTCATGGGATTGCTGGCACGCAATGGGCGCGCCCATGGACGAGCCGAGTTCGAAGGGACCGACCTGCTTGCCTGCACCGCGCGCGAGCGCAATCGCCTGCGCGGCGCACGCATCGCCATGGTGTTTCAGGACCCGATGTCCTCACTCACTCCGCACCGGCGCATTGGCGATCAGATCGCAGAAGTCATCACTGCGCACGGCCTTGCGACACGAGCGGAGGCGGCGAGGCGAGCGCTCGAGCTGCTCGAGCGCGTGCAGATGAGCGATGCCCCGAGGCGTCTGCGCCAGTATCCGCATGAGTTGTCGGGTGGCATGCGCCAACGGGTCATGATCGCGATTGCGCTCGCCGGTGCGCCCAGCCTGATCGTACTGGACGAGCCGACAACGGCGCTCGACGTGACCATCCAGGCGCAATTGCTCGCACTGTTCCGGGAGCTGAAGCGGGCGCTGGGCACGGCGTTCGTTCTCATCACTCACGACCTCGGCGTGATCGCCGGGCTCGCAGATCGCGTGGTGGTGATGAACGCGGGACGCATCGTGGAGGAGGCCGAGGTGCTGCAGCTCTTTCGCGCGCCGCAACACCCCTACAGTGAGTCGCTGCTGCGCGCTGCGCCCCGCCTCGACGCTCCATTGGTCGGTGGGCGGGCAGGGCACTTCGCATGACGATCGCACCCCTGCTCGTAGTTGAGGACCTGAGCGTGCGATACCTGGTGAGCCGCGGAAGCTGGCGGCGCGCGGCCAGCCTGGGCGCGGTCGAAGCGGTCAGCCTGACGCTCGCACCCGGCGAGACGCTCGGTATCGTAGGAGAGTCGGGTTGCGGCAAGTCATCGCTCGCTCGCGCCATCCTGAGGCTCATCCCGGCGAGCGCGGGGCGCGTGATTTGGTTCGGACGCGCGCTGGATGAGCTTTCCGCAGATGAGCTGCGAGGCCTGCGCCGGGAGATGCAGATCGTGTTTCAGGATCCACTGGCGAGCTTCGATCCGCGCATGCGGGTGATCGAGAGCGTCGCCGAGCCACTCACGATCTTCCGCAGCGAGCTCTCGAGCGCGCAGCGTGCGAGCGAAGCGTTGCAGATGCTTGGGCGCGTCGGCCTGGACGAGCAGCTGGCGAATCGTTATCCGCACGAGCTCAGCGGTGGACAGTGTCAGCGCGCGGCGATCGCTCGTGCGCTGGTCCTGAAACCGAAGCTTTTGGTGTGCGACGAACCCGTGAGCTCACTCGACGTGACGGTGCAGGCGCAGGTGCTGGGGCTGCTCAAGGACCTGCAGAGCGAGTTGCAGCTCAGCATGCTTTTCATCAGCCACAATCTGGCGGTCGTCCGCCAGGTCAGCCAGCGCGTCATGGTTCTGTACCTGGGACGCGTGATGGAAGTGGCGCCCAGGGAGATGCTCTTCGAGAAGCCGCTGCACCCCTACACGCGCGCGCTGCTCGACTCGGTGCCCATTCTCGATCCCGTTCGTGAGCGCGCCCGAGCGCTCGCGCCGCTAACAGGGGAGATCCCATCGCCGCGCGACCCACCGTCGGGCTGCGTCTTTCGCACGCGATGCGCCTGGGCCGAGGTGCGCTGCGCCGCACAGATCCCGCCGCTCGAGGGGCCCAACCCGCAGCGCCAGGTGGCGTGCGTGCGCTGGCAGGAGCTCGACCTCGCGACCAGGGCGGGCTCATGATCGACCTCGAAGCGTATTGTCGCCGCATCGGCCACGCCGGCTCGCGCAGCGCGACGCTCGAGACGTTGCGCGGCCTGCACGCGCACCATGCGCAAGCGATTCCGTTCGAGAATCTCAACCCGTTTCTCCAGTTGCCCGTCCCGCTCGACACTCCGTCGCTCGAACGCAAGCTGGTGCACGAACAGCGCGGTGGCTATTGCTTCGAACAGAACCTGCTCTTCAGCGCGGTCCTGGGCACGCTCGGGTTTCGCGTGACGGGGCTGGCTGCGCGTGTCGCCTGGAACGCTGCGGAGAATGTGGTTCCGCCGCGCGCACACATGTTGCTGCTCGTGGAGCTGGAGGAGGGCGCCTACGTGGCGGACGTGGGATTCGGTGGCCTGACGCTCACCGCTCCGTTGCGCCTCGAGGCCGGGATCGAGCAGCAGACGCCACACGAGCCTTTCCGGCTGCTCGAGGCGGACGGGGTTTACGTGATGCAAGCCAGGATTCGCGACGGATGGAAATCCCTCTACCGGTTCGACCTGCATGAGCAGCTGCTGCCCGACTACGAGGTCACCAACTGGTATCTCGCGAACCACCCGGACTCGCGCTTCGTCCGCAACCTGATCGCAGGTCGGCCCACCCCCGACCGGCGCTATGCGCTCCTCAACCATGAGCTCGCCGTGCATCACCTCGGTGGCCCGAGCGAACGGCGGGTGCTCGACAGCGTCGCGGAGCTGCGCCTGGTGCTCGAAGACCAATTCCAGATCCAGTTGCCCGACGTGCCAGGGCTCGACGCCGCACTGGATCGGGTGCTGGCGCGGCGCTGATTCTCCTTGTCGCCGCTCGTTATCTTCCTAATCATCTCGCTCATCTGGGGCCTCACCTGGATCGCGATCAAGATCGGCATCGAGGCCACGCCGCCGTTTTTCTTCGCCGCAGTGCGTTTCATCGCTGCCGGCGGCTTGCTGCTCGCCCTGGCTGGAAGGCGCGTCGACTGGCGCGGGCTGCGCCAGCATTGGCGCGTGCTCCTCATCGTGTCGATGCTCCTCGGTACCTTTTCGTACGGGCCGACGTTCTGGGGCATGCAGAACACGGCTTCGGGCGTCGCGGCGGTGGTGAACATGTCGATGACGCCGCTGACGCTCTTCGTCATCGGGGCTGCGCTGGCAGCGGAAAGCTTCGAGCGGCGCAAGCTCGTGGGGGTGCTGATCGGCATCGTCGGCCTGGTGATGCTCTTCTGGCCGGAGCTGCGCTCCGACTCACGGACCGAGGCATGGAGTCTCGCCGCGTTGCTCACGGGAACGTTCGTCTACTGCCTGGGGTCGGTGCTGAGCGGCCGCTGGCTGGCGGGCCTCGACACGCTGAGCCTGAGTGGCTCGGTGATGCTGATCGGGGGAATCGGCCTCGCTGTGTTGTCCGCAGTGTTCGAGCCGGTGAGCGCCGCGACCTGGCACGCGCTGCTCGAGCCCGCACCGCTCTTCAGCCTGGTGTTTCTCACGCTCGGTGGCTCGATCATCGCATTCACCCTGTATCTGCACCTGCTGCGGATCTGGGGCCCGACACGCGCTGGCTTGTACGCGTTCGTCTCGCCGGTTGTGGCGCTGGTGACGGGCGCGCTCGCGCTCGGGGAGCGCATCGATCCCCTGCAGGCCCTCGGTGCGTGCGTGTTGATCGGCGCGGCGGCTTTCACCGTCGGTCGCGATGCCCTCCGGCTCCGGCAAGAGAACGAGCCCAAGACCGCCGACTGAGCGCGTTTCGGCACCGCGCGGCCCTTCTTGTACACTCGCCGCTTCCCCCGAAGCGACGGCATTCTTTCAATGGCAATGGGCCCACTGGCAGGCATCAGGATCCTCGACCTCAGCCGCGTGCTCGCCGGTCCCTGGGCGACGCAGACGCTCGCGGATCTCGGCGCGGACGTCGTCAAGGTCGAGCGCCCGCAGGGCGGTGACGAGACGCGCGCCTGGGGACCGCCGTACCTCAAGGACCGTGACGGGCGGGACACCAGCGAGTCCGCCTACTTCCTCAGCACCAACCGGGGCAAGCGCTCATTTGCCGTCGACATCGCCAGCGGCGCGGGCCAGCAACTGGTGCGCGAGCTCGCGTTGCAATCCGACGTCCTGGTCGAGAACTTCAAGGTCGGCGCACTGAAGCGATTCGGCCTCGCGTGGGAAGACCTGGCGCCGCTCAACGGGCGCCTCATCTACTGTTCGATTTCCGCCTTCGGACAGACCGGACCGCTGGCGCGCGAATCGGGGTATGACGCCATGATCCAGGGCATGGGCGGACTCATGAGCGTCACCGGCGTCGCGGACGGGGAGCCCGGCGCAGGGCCACAGAAAGTCGGAGTCGCAGTCGCGGACCTGATGACCGGGCTGTACGCGGTCATCGCGATCGTGGCTGCCCTGTACGAACGAGAGCGATCGGGCGCCGGCCAGCACGTCGATCTCGCGCTGCTCGACACGCAACTCGCGTGCCTCGCCAACCAGGCGCTCGGTTTCCTGGTGTCGGGCCAGGTGCCGCGCCGCCGTGGCACCGCTCACCCGAGCATCGTGCCTTACCAGGCGTTCGCCAGTGCCGATGGTCACCTGATGCTCGCGATCGGCAACGACCGGCAGTTCGCCGCCTTCTGCGAGCGGGCAGGCGAGCCGGCATTGGCGGCCGATGAGCGCTTCGCCACCAACGCGCAGCGCGTGGCGCATCGCGAAGTCCTCGTCCCGAAGCTCGCCGGCCTCCTGAGGACGCGCAGCTCACGTCAGTGGATCGAGGCACTTGCCGGCGCCGGCGTGCCGTGTGGCCCGATCAACGACGTCGGCCAGGCATTGGCCGAGCCGCAGGCGCGCGCCCGCGAGGTTGAAATCTCGTTGCCGCACGCCCTCGGCATCCCGGCCCCGGGTGTGCGCAACCCGATTCGCTATTCACGCACGCCGCTCGACTACGAGCTGCCGCCGCCGTTGCTCGGCGAGCACACTGGCAGCATCCTGGCCGAGCGGCTCGGTCTCGCGGAGCCGGATATCGCAGCGCTGCGCGAGCGGCGCGTCGTTTCGTGAACGGACGGTAGTAGTTTTTCAGGAGGACGACCCCTCATGCCTCATCGACGCCTGGTGACACCCAGTGAAGGCCTGGCGAGCGTGCGCTACGAGATTCGCGGCCGCCTCGCGCGGCGCGCGCTCGAGATGGAGCGGCTGGGATACGAGATCGTGTCCCTGAACATCGGCAATCCCGGTGTGTTCGGCTTTCGCACGCCGGAAACCATGCGCCTCGCGATGATCGAGAACCTGAAGGCGAGCGAGGGTTACTGCCACCAGAAAGGCATTTTCCCGGCGCGCGAGGCCGTGGTCATGCAGCAGCAGGAGCGCGGCATTCGCGGCGTCACGGCCGAGGAGGTGTTCATCGGCAACGGTGTGAGCGAGCTCATCGATCTCGTGCTGCGGGCCTTGCTCAACGCGGGCGACGAAGTGCTGGTGCCGAGTCCCGATTATCCCCTGTGGACCGCCGCGGTGAACCTCAACCGCGGACGCGCGGTGCACTACACCTGCCGCCCGGAGCGCGGCTTCGTGCCCGACGTCGAGGAGATCGAGCGCCTGATCACGCGGCGCACGCGCGCGATCGTCGTGATCAATCCTAACAATCCCACCGGCGCGGTCTATCCGCGCGAAGTCCTCGAAGGGATCGTGCGCCTCGCCGAGGAACATCGCCTGGTCGTGTGCAGCGACGAGATCTACGACCAGATGCTCTACGACGGTGCCGAGTTCGTCCCGATGGCAACGCTGGTGCGGCGGACGTTGTGTGCGACGCTCAGCGGTCTCTCCAAGGTGTATCGCGCTTGCGGCTACCGGGTCGGCTGGGCGGTGTTCTCCGGCGACCTCGAGCATGCGGGCGAATACCTGGCCGGCGCTCGAGTTGCTGGCGTCGCTGCGCCTTTGCAGCAACGTGCCGGCGCAATGGGCGGTGCAGACGGCGCTCGGCGGGCATCAGAGCATCCGTGAGCTCACTTCCCCGGGAGGGAGACTCTACGAATCGCGGCGAGCGATCGTGGAAGCGGTGGCGCGCAGCCGCTATCTGCGCGTGGTCGAGCCCGCCGGGGCGATGTATGCCTTCATCGAGGTGCGCCGCGATGTGCTGCCGGACTTCGACGACCAGCGCTTCGCCATGGATCTCCTCGAACAGAAACATGTGCTGATCGCGCCCGGAGTGAGCTTCAACGTGTCGTACCGCAATCATTTCCGGATCACGAATCTGCCGGACGCCGCGGTGCTGCGTTCGGTGTTCCAGCGCATCGAAGAATTGCTCGACGCATACGCCGCGAGCGCCACGGCCCGCACGCAACCCGACCTCAAGGTGGTCGAGCCGACAGGCCGGAGATGACTTTAAGAGTGTTCTGTAACTATCTGACTACGATCTGATTTGTATCGCCTACCCGAACACCTGCGAGCGGCTCTTGAAAGCGCCGCGACGATCGTCACTGCCCACTCGCGGCAAGCGTTTGCGATCCGCTCCGCCTGGGCCGAGCAGCAGTTGGGTCTCGGCCGCAGCGCGTGGGCGACGCCGGACGTATTGCCCCTCAGCGCCTGGCTGACGCGTCACTGGTCCGAAGCACTCGAAAGCGACACGGGCTCCGCTCTCCCGCTGCTGCTCGATGGGCTGCAGGAGCGAATGCTCTGGGAACAGGTCGTGACGGAAAGCGCCCGTGAACGCAGCTTGCTGCATCCGCATGGCGCCGCTGCTGCCGCGTGTCGAACCTGGCAGCGTGCGCACGACTGGGCGATCGAACCGCGCGCGCTTCACGGCGTCGACAGCGAGGAGACGCGCGCGTTTCTCAACTGGTCACAACGGGCCACGCGCGAGATGCACGATCACGGCTGGATCGACGCGTCGCGCGCACTCTGGCAATGCCCGGCAGATCGCCGCGCGGAAGCGGGCGCAGGCTTGATGGTGCTGGGCTTCGATGAGGAATCGCCCGCGCGGCGCGCGCTGCTCTCGCGGCTCGCGGCGACCGGGATGCAGATTCTGGACACGCCCGCCCGCACGGCATTCAGTGGAGCGCTGAAGCTCGGCTGTGCGGACTCGGATGCTGAGCTGCTCGCGGCGGCACGCTGGGCACGGCGCCGGCTCGAGGCAGACCCCGCTGCGCGGCTGCTGGTTGCGATCGCGGATCTCGAGCAGCGGCGCGCGAGCGTGGAGCGCACCTTCGCAGAAGTCCTCGACCCCGGCTCTCTGCTCGTGGCTTCGCCGCCGCACGCGACTCCATTCGTCCTTGAAGAAGGTGTTTCGCTGGCTCGCTACCCGCTGGTGGCCACGGCGCTTACGGCGCTCACGCTGGCTGCGGCGCGCGTGCCGTTCGACGCCGTGAGCGACTGGCTGCGCTCACCGTACTGGATGGCCGGAACATCGCGAGCGGCCGCGCGCGCCCGTCACGATGCGCTCGTGAGACGCACCGCGGCGCCCGAGCTCGACCTGCCGATGCTGATCGCTGCGCTCGCGAGCACCTCCCTGCCAGACGATGGACCCGCGGTGCAGGCTGCCCTGCATCGCTTCGCGGACGCGCTGCGAGCGTCGGCGCAACCTCCGTCCACCTGGAGCGTTGACTTCAGCCGCGGCCTCGCAGCGCTTGGCTGGCCCGGAGACCGGCCTCTCGACAGCGCCGAGTATCAGACCGTGGAAAAATTCCACGAGGCTTTGCGGGGCCTCGCGGCGCTCGATCGCCTGCTCGGGCGCGTGGACCTGGCGAGCGCCGTACGCTTTCTCGGGCGACTGCTCGAGCACATCGCGTTTCAGCCTGAGAGCGGCGACTCTCCCGTCACCGTGACCTCACGCCTCGGCGATCCGGTCCTGGTCTATGACGGGATCTGGGTCAGCGGCCTGCATGCCGGCGCCTGGCCCTCACCGCCACGACCTGACCCGTTCATTCCCTGGACGGTGCAGATGGCCGCCGGCTTGCCGCATGCGTCCGCGCGTGGCGTGCTCGAACAGGCGCGCCACACTCTGTCGACGTGGCTCGCCAGCGCGCCCGAGGTCATCCTGAGCTGGCCGTTGCGTCGCGACGAAGAGAGCTGCGATCCGAGCCCCCTGATCGCGGCCTTGCCTGATGCTGACTGGAGCCAGGAAGACAATAGCCCGCGCTACTCCGAACTCATTCACCGGGCGGCGCGCCGCGAACGGCTCGTCGATGAGGCCGCACCACCGCTCGTTCCGGGGATCAAGTTCCGCGGCGGTGCGCGCGCACTGCGGTTGCAATCCCTCTGTCCCTTTCGCGCCAACGCGGAACAGCGGCTCGGTGCACAGCCCCTCGAGCGACCGGAGCCCGGCATCGACGCGCGCACCCGTGGCCGGCTGATCCACAAGGCGCTCGAGCAGATCTGGTCGACGCTCGGCGACTCCTTGCAGTTGCACGCTCGCTCGCCGGAGGAGCGCGCGGCACTCATCGACACGGCGGTGGATGCGGCGAGCCACGCCGTGCTCGAGCGCGGGCGGCGCTGGCCCGCGGCGACGCGGGCGATCGAGACCGAGCGATTGCGGGCGCTGCTGCACGAGTGGCTCGATCTCGAAGCCGCGCGTGGCTCGTTTCGCGCGCTCGCCCTCGAGCGCAGCTTCGACTGCACCGTCGGCGATCTGTCATTCAGCCTGCGGCTCGACCGTCTCGATCAGCTCGAAGATGGGCGGCTGGTACTGATCGACTACAAGAGCGGACAGGCGGAAGTGAAGGACTGGTGGGGCGAGCGGCCGGCGGATCTGCAGATTCCCCTCTACGCCCACGTCCTGGAGCAGCCGCCGGGCGCGCTGAGCTATGCGCTGCTGAGCGCGGAGGGATGTCGATTCGCGGGCGTCTCATCGACCCCGGCCGCCGTTGCGGGACTCGAGCCGCTGCCTGACTGGACGGTGCAACTCGCGCAGTGGCGCGACGTCATCGTGCGGCTCGCGGGCGAATTCGTCGCAGGCCGTGCGGCCGTCGATCCGCTGCGCCTGGCGTGCACGACCTGTCACCTGCACACGTTCTGCCGCATCGATGAGTTGAGCGCGCGCTCGACGCGCGGGGGCGGCGATGAGTGAGGCGCAGCGCGACGATGCGGCACGCGCGGCCGCGCTCGATCCCGCGCATTCGTTCGTCGTGCAGGCGCCCGCGGGATCGGGGAAGACCGGCCTGCTGACACAGCGGTTCCTGCGGCTGCTTGCGGTGGTGGACGCGCCTGAGCAGATCGTCGCCATCACTTTCACACGCAAGGCGGCGGCGCAGATGCGCCACCAGATCATCCAGGCGCTCGCTGATGCACGCGGCGCTCAGCAGACCCCTGCCGATGCGCATGCGCAGCGCACACGGGACCTGGCCGTGGTTGCGCTCGAGCATGCCGAGAGCCAGGGCTGGGAGCTGACCACGCACCCGGCGCGCCTGCGCATCGAGACGATCGATGCGTTCTGCCATTGGATCGCCGCGCAGCTGCCGATGCTCGCGCGCACCGGAGCGGAGTTGCGCGTGGTGGAGGACGGACGGCCGTTCTATGCCGAGGCCGCGCGGCGCACGCTCGCCTTGCTGGAGGACGGCGGCCCGGTGGCCGACGCCGTGGAAGCGCTGCTCAGGCACCGGGACAACCAGCTGGTGCAGACCGAGTCGCTCCTGGTCGACATGCTGGGTCAACGGGACCAGTGGTTGCCGATCGTCTTTGGGCGTGAGGGCGTCGAGTTGCGCGAGCGTCTCGAACGCGATCTCGTGCTCGAGGTGAGCAGTTGCCTGGGCACGTTGCTCGCGCGCTGGCCGCAGGAGAACCTGCGTGAGGTGGCGCGATTGGCGCGGTTCGCGGCGCGCAATCTCGGCACGGCAGCGGGTGAGCTCGGTCCCTGGCTTGATGACGGCGTCTTCCCCGATGCAACTCCTGCGTGTGTGCCCCTGTGGCGGGGGCTGGCCCGCTTGCTCCTGACGGACCGGCGAGCCTGGCGCAAACGGCTCGACTATCGCGACGGCATGCCGCCGGCCGCGCGCGCAGAGAAGGCGCGGCTGACTGCGCTGATCGAGGAACTGGCGCGCGATGACGACCTGGCACAGCTGCTGGCCGTAGTACGGAAATTGCCCCCGACGCGGTTGACGGACGAGCAGTGGTCGGTGGTTGCATCGCTCCTCTATCTCCTCAAGACGGCCGCCGCGCAACTCGAGCTCGTGTTCCGCGAGCGAGGCGAGGTCGATTACGGCGCGGTGGCGCAAGCCGCCGTGACCGCGCTCGGCAGCGCGGACGAACCGGGCGAGCTCGCACTTGCACTCGACTACCGCATTCACCACCTGCTGGTGGACGAATTCCAGGACAGCTCCTACACGCAGCTGCGCCTCCTCGAAGCGCTGACGGCGGGCTGGGTCGACGGCGATGGGCGGACGCTCTTTTGCGTGGGCGACCCGATGCAGTCGATCTATCGCTTCCGGCAGGCGGAAGTAGGGCTCTTTCTGCGCACGCGCGATCACGGTCTCGGATCGATCAGGCCGCAGCCGCTCATTCTCGAGCGCAACTTTCGCTCGGTGCCGGAGCTGGTCGGCTGGTTCAACGAGGTGTTCGCGCACGCCCTGCCTGTCCATGACGACCTGCAGCGTGGCGCTGTCCGCCACGCCGCGAGCCTGGCAGCGCGCACTGCTTCAGGGGCAGCTGCGATCACGGTGCATTGCGGCTTTACGCCTGATCCGCAAGGGGAGGCCGCCGAAATCGCCACGCTGGTGGCGGAATGCCGCAAGCGCACGCCGCGCAAGCGCGTGGGCATCCTGGTCCGCCAGCGCCAGCATGTGCATCACGTCGTGCGCGAGCTGCGCAGGCGTGGCTTGCGGTTCCAGGCGGTCGAGCTCGAGCCGCTGATCTCTCAGCCAGTGGTGCGCGATCTGCTCGCGTTGACGCGGGCACTCATGCACTTCGGCGATCGCACGGCGTGGCTCGCGCTGCTGCGCGCGCCGTGGTGCGGCTTGACGCTCGCCGACCTCGAAGCGCTCACGCGCGGATCGGCGAGTGAGACCTGCTGGGAGCTGATGCATGACCCGGCTCGGCGGGAAACGATGTCGGCCGACGGTCGAGCGCGTTTGCTCGCAACGCTCGCCGTGCTCGATGAAGCGTGGGAGTTGAAGGGACGGTTGTCGCTGCGCAGCTGGGTGGAACGCACCTGGCTCAGCCTCGGCGGGCCGGCGGCCCTGGCCGAGTCGCGCGGGATCGAGGATGCGGCGGCGTTTTTCAAGCAACTGCAGGAGGTGGAGCGCCGTGCGCCGCTGCCCGCAGGCGGTGCCTTGGATGCGGCCTTCGCGGAACTCTACGCGACCACCGACGCAACTGCGCCGGAAGAATTGCAGCTCATGACCATCCACAAGGCCAAGGGTCTCGAGTTCGACATCGTAATCCTGCCCGGGATCGGTCGCGGCCGGGAGCGCAGCACGCAACCCCTGTTGCGCTGGCTCGAGGTACCGCGTTCACAGGGGGACATGGGGCTGCTGCTGGCGCCGATCGGACGGGCCGGAGTCGAGGGTGATGCGCTCTATGACTACCTGAGCTTGCGCGACGCCGAGCGCGAGGCGTTCGAGCGTGCCCGCTTGCTGTATGTCGCCACGACGCGCGCGCGCGAACACCTGCACCTGTTCGGGCACGTTCGTGTCAAGGCGCAGGAAGGGGAAGAAACGCTCGGCGAGCCGGAGTCGCCCTCACTCCTGGCGCTGCTGTGGCCAAGCGTCCGCGCGGAATTTGCGCACGCCTTCGAGGTGCGCCGCACGCACGCTGCAGCGGGGGAGGCTGAGCAACCGCGTCCTCCGGCGAGTATCACGCGCCCCGCAACGGGCTGGCGGTTGCCGCAGCCGCCGCCCACGGTCAGCGTGAAGCGCGGTGGCGGCGCAGTCACCGAGACCGCGCTGATCCGGCCCGAGTTCGAGTGGGCTGGTGAGATCCGCCGCCGCGTCGGCAGCGTGGTTCACGCCGAGCTCGAACGCTGGTCGCGGGCCGAAACACTGCCAACGGCGCAGGCGATCGACGCTCGCCGCGCGGAGCTGAAGCGCCGGCTCGAAGCGCGCGGTGTACCGGCAGAACACCTCGAGGCGGCGGTGGCCATCATCGCGCGGGCGTTGCTCAATACCAGCGGCGACGCGCGAGGACGCTGGATCTTCGATCGCGCGCATCGCGACGCTCGCAGCGAATATGCCCTCAGCGGCCTAGTCGACGGGCAGGTGGTGCAGGCGGTGGTGGATCGCACGTTCCTCGACGCGACCGGGACGCGCTGGATCATCGACTTCAAGACCGGCAGCCACGAGGGGGGCGGGCTCGAGGAATTCCTGGATCACGAGGTGGAGCGTTACCGCGAGCAGCTCACGCGCTATGCGCGGATCATGCGCGAGCTCTCGCCGGCGCCAGTGAGAGTCGGCCTGTACTTCCCGCTGCTGAATGCCTGGCGCGAATGGGCGCCTTGAAGCCGGGTCTTCCGCGGACCGTTCGACAGCCGCTCAATAAGTGCCGGCGACCGAGAAGGGTCGTCTGCCTTGCGCGTCGGGCGGGCCCAGGAACCGCAACGTATCGGTCACTGCCTGCGAGGCATCCGCGCGCGGCGCGACCAGTCCTTCGATCACGTAGCTGCGGTCCGCGCCCAGGCTGAGCGTGCCGCTCACCTGCATCGGGCCTTCGAGATCCTGCACGGTGCCAACAAGACGATCGTCCTGCCTGGAGGCGGCATCGAACAAGAGCCGGTAGCTGCCGATCGCCGTACCCTGCGGCGGGGGCGCCTTGAGGTTGCGCAACTCGACGGATCCCTCGATGCGCGGCACGGCCCCCGGCGGCAGCGCCAGCTGCGCGAGATCCGCCTGCAGCGCGCCGCTCCAACCAGGAGGCGCAATCCCGGGAGGCAGCGCAGCGATGGGCAAGTGAGCTTCGAGATCGCGCGCTTCGAAGCGGCCACCCAATCCGAGGCGCAAGCCCGCGCGAGCCTGGCCGTCAGAGCGCTCGAGCTCGGCGTCGAGAGCCAGGCGGCCGAGGAAGAGCTGCAGGGGACGCAACCGCCAGCGCACCGCTCCGAGTGAGCGGCCATCCAAAGCAAGAGCATCGGTACTTCCGCTCCAGATGGTGCCTTGCACGGCGCCGACTGCAACGCGCGGCGGCAGGAGCGAAGTGAGAACGCGCGCGGGAAGACCCAGCATCAGCGTCAGCGCGAACGCCACGAGACCGACGGCGATCAGCGGCCAGCGAACTCTGCTGTCCTTGGCGTCGCCGCTCAGCCGGAGTTCCTCAGGATCACGCTGGCGTTCACGATTCCCGACTGCGCCCCGCGGTCGATGGTCGCCGACTCGATTCTGAGCCCGTACTGCTGCTGAAGGTTGGCGAGCCAAGCCACCACGGTATCGAACGCCGCGTTCTCGAGGCGCACGCGCACGCCGCCCGTGCCACTCGGTTGAGTGCCGGTGAGTGCTGCGCCGAGGCCCGCCGTTTGAGCGGATTCATCGACGATGACAATCAGGGACTGGCCCGCTCCCGCGGCGCCCGCGGGTCCGGCCGCGCCTAACTGGCCCGCGACACCACGCATCCACTCGAGGTCCTGCTGCTTTTGCTCGACGCGCTGCTCGAACCGCGCAGCGGTGGCGTAGAGCGGCAACACGATCGCGCCGAGGAACAGCAGCACGGCGGCTCCCAGGCCACCCCACGTCACCATGCGACGTTCGCGTTCGGACAGGCCCGCGAGCCACTTTTCCGCCTTGCTCCACAGCTCGCGCATCACGAGGCGCCTTGTGCGCGCACCTGGATGCGTCCCTCGACGCCCGGCGGTCGCGGATTCGAAGACTGCAGTTCCGCCTGCATCCCGCGCTCCGTCACCAGGCGCTGCAGGCGATCGAGGCTGCCGACATCCTTGGCGGTCACTTTCAGATCGAGGACGTTGCCACGGAAGCTCAGCGCGTCGAGAGTCGTTTCCGGGACCTGCGCCACCGCGCCGCCGAGAGCGCCCAGCGCTGGCAGCAGGCTCTCTCCGCCCGAAGCAGCGCCCGTGAGGGCCTGCAGTCGCGCTTCCATCCGGCGACGCGCATCGACCGCGTTCTGCTCGCCGGGCATGGCCTCGCGAAAGACCTGCTCGATGGAGGCGTCGAGCTGTTTCTCCACGCGGCTCAAATGCCAGATCTCGACGCCCTTGCCGATCAGGTTGAGTGCGATCAGGCAGCCGGCCAGGATCGCGGCGACACGCCAGGAACGCAGTTGCTCGCCCCAGTTCGATTTGGTCGCGTAGCTGCCCTGCAGCAAGTTGAGGGGAGCGGCGACCACGGCCTGGTGAGCGAGCCACGGCAGCACGCCGTCCGGCAGGAGCTGTACCTTGAGGCTCGCGACGCGCGCGCGCATTGCATCGATCGCGTCCTGATGCGTCGTCCAGTCGGCGGGCGTGAGGAACACGAGCAGGTGCACTTCGCCCGAGGGCGCGCCGAGCACAATCAGCTCGAACGCCTCGGCGAGCGGCTCGGCGTGCACCACCGCCGGCGGCTCACCCTGGCGACGCACGTAGAGGCGATCGCCGTCGACCAACACCACGGTTTGCCCCGGGAGCGAAGGCAGGGCGGCACTGTCGGCCGCGATCACGTCGGGCGCGACTTGCGCGCTGCGCAGGCGTTCGAGCCAGCCTTGCAGCCGCGCATGGCTGACTGCCGCGACTGGTGTTCCGGGACGCAGCAGTTCGCGGCGGCCAATGGCGAAATGCACGTCATCGACGTCGTCGGCGAGCTGCTCTTCGAGCGCGAACGGCACGACCTGCGCAAGCTTCGCACCGCCGCGAATCGGTAGTTCAGGCTCGGCCAGCAGGACATCCACGCCCGGCACCAGCACGGTCACACGCTTGCCGGGAGCGAGTCCTGCGGCGAGGGTGAGCGGGCCGGTCTGCGGCGCGCTCAGGCGCGCGCCCGCGGCGTCCACCACCAGCCAGGACGCGGGCGCGTCGGCATCTTCGGGGAGTCGTATGACGAGCGATTCCATCCTCGAACCTAGTCGCTGCCGAGACTGCGCAAGACGGGTCGCGCCAGACCGGAGCTGTCGCGATGCAACAGACTGTACAGACTCAACTCGGTCGCGCCAATAGAAACGACCGCGGTCACCCGGAAATAGCTGCTGGCCTCGCTCAGCTGCTCGGCGACGCGCTGATAGCTATCCTCCCCAAAGGCCGCGCGCAGATCCTCGAGCGTCGGGAAGCAGCGTTCCTCGCGTTGGCGCGCAAGCCCTTCCGGATCGATGCCGAACTCCTTGGTCCCGTCGCTCATCGCGTCGAGAACGATGCCCGGCGCAGTGCACACATTGACCTTGGTGCCGACCGGCAGCGCCGTGACGTACGGCCGCAGACGCTGGTAGCGCTCCAGGCCGAATTCCGGCAGCGCGAGCAGCTCACTCGCGCTCGTGATCGGTCCGTTGGCGGCCCGGTAGGGCGGAGTCTGCGAGATGTAGATGTTGTCCTCGGCACCGTCCGGGAAGTTCGGCTGCGTGTCGGTATCGAGCCAGTCGGCCAGGATGCCCGCCCACTTCGGCTCGAGCTCGAGCGCCGTCGAGCAGGTTCTGGAATTCGCGCAACCCTTCGCGGTTCACCGCACCCTCCGGAGTCACGAGGTTGTTGAGATTGAAACGACCCTGCATGTCCTCGACGCGCCCCTCGATCACGCCGCCCTCGATCGGTATCGGCGGAATGGGTGTCGCCCACCGCTCGCCGAAGTGATCGGTCTTGGAGTCCGCGAGATCCTTCTTGAGATACGAGGCAGCCCAGGCTTCCGCACCGAGGCCCACGAGATACGCCTGGTCGAGCAACATCGCGGTGGTGCTGCGGCGTTGCTCGAGCGCGCCTTCGAAGCCGATCCGCGTCGCGAGGATCGTCGCGAGCGCGACGATCAGGATCGCGGTGATGAGGGCGACACCTCGCTGGCCACCCGGCGTTGTGCGCGCGGCGGGCATCAGACACCGACCTCGATGATGCGCGTGATCTCGCCGATGTCCTCGAGCTCGATGTTGATTTCGACCGCCACGGGGCGGCCACGTGCGAGGGCGGTCGGCGGCGAGTTGAGAGGCGGCCATTGCTCCTGCCACTCCTTCTGGCCATCCATGTAGCGCAGCCGCACGGATTTCACGCGATCGATCAGCTCGCGCTTCACCGGCTCGTTCGCCAGCGTGGCGTCGAGCACGTTGTAATGCTGGCGAATGAGCTTGCCGTCCTCATCGAGCAGGTAGGACACGCGTTGCAGCGTCGGGCGGGGCAGGCCGGCGGGATTGGTCCAGCCGGCGCGCGTGAGCGAGACGATGTTCTGGTCGCGACGATCCGCGAGCAGCGCCGGCAGGCGCCCATCGCCAAGGACGTCGCGCACCGGTCGCGGAGAGAGTTGCTCGAAGTCCTGCGTGAGGAGCCGCATGGTGGTCTGCAGCGATTCCAGCCGCTGCATGCTGGTGCGCGCGATCTCGTTCTGCTTCACCGAATTGTTGTAGCCGCCGTACGCCAGCACGCTCAGGATCGCGAAGATCGCGAGACTGACCAGCAGCTCGACCAGCGTGAAGCCATGCGGGGCCGGGGCACGCTTCACTGCGAGGGCTCCCCGGGCGGCTCGGGATCGGGTTGCGGCTCCGGCTCCGGGGTCCGCTCCGAATCCCCGGGCGGCGCCTGGCCGGGTGGTGGCGCGCTGCGTGCCTCACCCAGCCAGTTGGTAGGCGCGCCACCCGGAGGCGCCATGGCGTCACCCATGAAACCGGTCGCGAATCCCGGCCAGCTGTTCTCCGGGGCATCGAGGAGAGCGACGCGCGCCTCGAGTCGCACAATGCCTTCCACGGGGGTCTTGATCGTCTTGAGTTCCCAACGCCAGTCCTGACCGGCGTACTCGATCTCGCCGCTCATCTCTTCATCTGCGGGCGGCGTGCCTTCGAGGCGTGCCAGGGTGATGCGGTTGAGGGCGATCCATTGCGCGAGCATTTTCTCGCGCAGGTAGGCGGAGGCCTGCACGGTCTGAGTGGTCGCCGCAAAGAGCGCCGTCAGGCCGAACGCGACGATGGCGAGCGCCACCAGCACCTCGACGAGCGTGAAGCCGGCTCGTCTCACGAGGCCGCCTCGTCCACCGCCCGCACCGCGACCTTGCCCGCGGCGTCCGCAGTGATGCGCGCCTCGTGATCGCTCCCTTCGCGCTGGATGCGCAACTCGAACGCGGTGATGTCGCCGCTCGATAGCAGCGTGATCTGCGGCGGTCGCGGCTTCTTGCGATCCGGCGGCGCGCGCAGGATCACTTCGCGCCCCTCCAGCCAGAGCCGCAGGCGCACGCCTTCCGGCAGCGCGCGCGGTCGCAGCAGGCGGTCCTCGTCGATCGAGCGCCACTGGTCGCGCCGCACGTCGTACAGCAGGAAATCGTACTTGCCTTCCTCGAGCCTCAGGCCGTAGTCGCGTCCCTCCATCTCCGCCTGCTCGCGCACCATGCCGATGAGCCCGGAGAGACGGCGCGTTTCGTCGCCGATCTCCGTGTCGCGCCCGAGGGCGTTCACCGAAATCACCGCGACCGAGGCGACGATCGCGATGATCACGACCACCACCAGGATCTCGACCAGGGTGAAGCCGTGCGGGCGAGGACGCCGCCGGCGAGGGACGCGATGGATCATTCCCGGGGCGGCAGGGCCCGGGCCGGGGGCGTCAGTCCAGGTTCCAATTGCCGACGTCGGCATTCTCGCCATCGCCACCGGGTTGCGCGTCGGCGCCGAGCGTGAAGAGGTCATACTCGGTGCCGTGCGTGCCGGGATAAACGTACTGGTAGGAGTTGCCCCACGGATCCTTCTTGAGCGCGCGGATGTAACCGCCCGGCTTCCAGTTGCGAATCGACGGATCGGCCGGCTGCGTCACCAGCGAGTCGAGCCCCTGGTCGGTGGTCGGGTACTTGAAGTTGTCCAGCTTGAAGAGACTCAGCGCGGTTTCGTAACCCTGGAGGTCGGCCTTGACCTTGGTGGATTGCGCCTGCCCGATGCGGCCCATGACGTTGGGCAGCACCAGGGCGGCGAGAATTCCCAGGATCACGACCACGACCATGATCTCGATCAGCGTGAATCCTGCCGCGCGCCCGCGCGGCGCAGCCGCAATCTTCAAGTGCATGCGAATTCTCGAACCAACGGAAGTGGGCTATAAGTGGAACGTCAAGATAGCACAAAGGGGTTATTTCCCATTACCGCGACGCCAGTGCCCTGGCTCAGGTTCCTGCATCTCGATGGGCGCCGTCTCTGGGCATTTCTCGCGATCTGCGCGGCGCTGGCCGCGATCGAGAGCCTGGGCGATGCGGGTCGCCTGCTGCTGCGCTACGAACGCGAGCTGGTTGCACAGGGTGAGTGGTGGCGCCTGCTGACGGGCCACATCGTGCATCTCGGCTGGACGCACTTCGCGCTCAACGTCATGGGGCTCGCGCTGATGTGGGCGTTGTTCTTCCCCGACTACAGCCTGCGCAGCTGGGCGCTGATCCTGTCGTGCTCGCTGATCGCGATCGACGCAGCGTTCTTCTTCATCGAGCGCGACGTGCGCTGGTACGTGGGATTGTCGGGAGTGCTGCACGGCGTAATGGCGGCCGGCACGCTCGCCTACGTCAGGCGACGTGAGCCGGGAGCGTGGATCCTGCTGCCTTTCCTCGTCGGCAAGCTCCTCTACGAGCAGTTCGTCGGCACGATGCCCTACAGCCTCGATTCTTCCGGTGGTCCCGTCGTCGTGGACGCGCATCTCTATGGCGTGCTCGGGGCCGTCGTGGCGGTGGTGGCGCTCCGCTGGCGGGCTCAGCCGCTATAATCCGCCGCCTCGTTCTCGCTGGCGGAATCTCCCATGGCAGTGGCCTTCGTGTTTCCGGGCCAGGGTTCGCAATCGGTCGGGATGCTCAAGACCCTCGCCGAGGCTGAACCCGTGGTCACCGCAACGTTCGCCGAGGCGTCGCAGGTGCTCGGCTACGATTTGTGGCAGCTCTGCCAGGCGGGGCCGGAGGAATCGCTCAACGCGACCGAGCGTACACAGCCCGCGATGCTGGCTGCGGGTGTCGCGGTGTGGCGTGTCTGGCGCAAGCGCGGCGGACCGGCGCCGACCGTGATGTCGGGCCACAGCCTCGGTGAGTTCACGGCGCTCGTCTGTGCCGACTCGCTCGACTTCTCTACGGCGGTCGAGCTGGTGAGCTTCCGCGGACGCGCGATGCAGGAAGCGGTGCCGGTCGGGCAGGGGGCGATGGCCGCCGTGCTCGGTCTCGACGATGACGCCGTCGAGGCCGCCTGTCGCGAGGCGGCGCAGGGCCAGGTCGTCGAGGCAGTCAACTTCAACGCGCCGGGACAGGTGGTGATCGCGGGACACGCCGCGGCAGTCAAGCGCGCGATCGAAGCCTGCAAGACCCGCGGTGCGAAGCGCGCCATCGACCTGCCCGTGAGCGTGCCCTCGCACAGTTCATTGATGAAACCCGCTGCGCAGCGGCTGCAGGAACGGCTCGATCGCACCGAAGTGCGCAGCCCGCTGGTGCCCGAGATCTACACGGTCGATGTGCGCAAGCACGGGCACCCGCAGGGCATCCGCGCAGCGCTCGTGCAGCAACTGTTCAGCCCGGTGCGCTGGGCCGAGACCGTGCGACGCATGGTGGGCAGCGGCGTCACGCACATCGTCGAATGCGGCCCGGGCAAGGTGCTCACCGGTCTCAACCGGCGTGTCGAGCGACGCAAGGAAATTTCCGTCTACTCGGTAGAGGACGGCGCCACGATCGATGAGGCCATCGCAGCCTGCTGGGGAACCACCGATGCTTGATCAGGATATCGCTTTGATCACGGGCGCCTCGCGCGGCATCGGTCGGGCGATCGCGCTGGCACTGGGTAAGGAAGGCGCCAAAGTGGTCGGCACCGCGACCACGGCCGACGGGGCAGGGCAGATCAGCGCCGCGTTCAGCGAAGCGGGCGTCAAGGGACGGGGCATCGTGCTCAACGTCACCGACGCGGCGGGGATCGAGCAGGCGATCGCCGACATCGAGTCGCAGGAGGGCGCGCCCACCATCCTCGTCAACAACGCCGGCATCACGCGCGACAACCTGCTCCTGCGCATGAAGGCCGAGGACTGGCAGGCGATCCTCGATACCAATCTGTCGTCCGTCTTCCGCATGAGCAAGGCCTGCCTGCGCGGCATGATGAAGCAACGCCGCGGGCGCATCATCAACATCGCCTCCGTGGTCGGCCTGACCGGCAACGCCGGCCAGGCGAACTACGCGGCGGCGAAGGCGGGCGTCATCGGCTTCAGCAAGTCGCTGGCGCGCGAAGTGGGATCGCGTGGCATCACCGTCAACGTCGTCGCCCCGGGTTTCATCGAAACGGACATGACGCGCCGCCTGAGCGAGGAGCAGCGCTCCGCGCTCATGGGGCCGATCGCGCTCGGACGCCTGGGCACGGTCGATGACGTCGCTGCAGCGGTCGTGTTCCTGGCCTCCAGCGGAGCCGGCTACGTCACCGGGGAAACCCTGCATGTCAACGGTGGGATGTACATGGCCGTAGACGGGGTCAGAGTCGGGGTCAGAATTCAATTCTGACCCCGACTCTGACCCCGCATACGCATAAAAGCATTGGATTAGTCAAGAAAAACAATTACTCCGCCGGGATTCGGGTGGCGGGGTACTGGGGGTTCCCCTAGAATACCGCGCCCATGCGGTCTCCCGGATCGCACAAGAACCAGAGGACACCACGCCGATGAGCACTGTCGAACAGCAGGTGAAAGCGATCGTCGCCGAACAGCTGGGCGTCAAGGAAGAAGAGGTCACGAGTGACGCCTCCTTCGTCGACGACCTGGGTGCGGATTCGCTGGACACGGTCGAGCTGGTGATGGCGCTCGAGGAAGAATTCGAAACCGAAATTCCCGACGAGGACGCCGAGAAGATCACCACGGTTCAACAGGCCATCGACTACATCAACGAGCATCGCAGCAAGGCCTGAGCTCTTCGCCGTTCCGCCTCGCCAGGGAGTGGCGGGGCGCAGCAGTTTTCTCACAGCAGGAATTCCCCAGAGGTCTATAGCGTGACACGACGTCGGGTTGTGGTGACCGGCCTCGGCATCGTTTCGCCGGTGGGCAGCACCGTCGAGAGCGCCTGGGAGGCAATCCGCGCGGGTCGCAGCGGCATCGGTCCGATCACGCGCTTCGACGCGAGTGCGTTCGCGACGCGCTTCGGTGGCGCGGTGCAGGGCTTCCAGATCGAGGAGTACCTGACGCCCAAGGAAGCCCGCAAGATGGATCCCTTCATGCACTACGGCTTTGGCGCCGCGGTGCAGGCCATCAAGGACTCCGGCCTGGAAGTGACCGAGGCGAATGCGAGCCGCGTCGGCGTCGTCATGGGCGCCGGCATCGGCGGGCTGGACACGATCGAGGAGACTTACGCCAAGTACCTCGAGACCAAGAGCCCGCGCAAGATCTCGCCGTTCTTCATCCCGGGCAGCATCATCAACATGGTCTCCGGGCACATCTCGATCCGCTACGGCCTTCAGGGTCCGAACCTCGCCGTCGTCACGGCCTGCACGACGTCCACGCATGCGATCGGGCTCGCCATGCGCACCATCCAGTATGGCGACGCCGACGTGATGATCGCCGGCGGCGCCGAGATGGCGACCACGCACCTGGGGCTGGGCGGATTCTGCGCGGTGAAGGCGCTTGTCGGAGCGCAATGACGAGCCGACGCGCGCCAGCCGGCCCTGGGACCGCGATCGCGACGGATTCGTGCTGGGTGACGGCGCGGGTGCGATGGTGATCGAAGAGTTCGAGCACGCGCGAGCGCGCGGCGCGCGCATCCTGGCGGACCTCACGGGCTTCGGCATGAGCGGCGACGCCTACCACATGACGGCTCCGCAGGAATCCGGTGAGGGCGCGCGGCTCGCGATGGCGAACGCGTTGAAGGATGCACAGCTCAATCCCGACCAGGTCGATTACGTCAACGCGCACGCCACGTCCACGCCGCTCGGCGACAAGGCGGAAACGGTCTCGATCAAGCGAGCGCTGGGCGATCACGCCAAGAAAGTGGCGGTGAGCTCCACGAAATCGATGACCGGCCACCTGCTCGGCGCGGCGGGCGGGGTCGAGGCGATATTCTGTGTGCTGGCCATCCGCGACCAGGTCGCTCCGCCGACGATCAACTACGAGAATCCGGACCCCGAGTGTGATCTCGACTACGTCCCCAACACCGCGCGGTCGATGCGCATCGACGTGACGCTTTCGAATTCCTTCGGCTTCGGCGGCACCAACGGCACGCTCGTCTTTCGCAAGTTCGCCTGAGCACGCCGGCTCGCGGCGCGTCCGCGGGACGTTTATGGCACGATGACGGCCGTGCATCGATGGTTCCGCAACCTGCTGGTCGTGCTGCTGTCGCTGGCAGCGCATTGCATTCGTCGCCGGCCGCTGGGTGCACTACTACGAGAATTCCCCGATGCCGTTGACCCAACCGCTCGAGTTCATCGTCGAGCCCGGCAGCACGCTCACTGCGGTCTCCCGGTTGCTGGAGAGTCGCGGCGTCCTCGAATATCCGCGCGTATGGGCCACGCACGCGCGCCTGCACGGTTTCGCCCACAGCATTCGCGCGGGTGAGTACCGGATCGAGCCGGGCGCCACCCCCGCCAGCGTGCTCAAGCAACTCGTCCAGGGCGACGTCATCCTGCGCGAGGTCACGATCGTCGAAGGATCGACGTTTCGCGACCTCCGTCAGGCGCTCGCGAGTCACCCGGAAGTCGATCACTCACTCGCCGGCGTGAGCGATGACGAGGTCATGAAGCGCCTGGGGTCGCCGGGGGTGCATCCCGAGGGCCAGTTCTTCCCGGACACTTATCGCTTTGCGCGGGGAACCCGCGACCTGGAGCTGCTGCGCATGGCGCACACAGCCATGCAGTCGCGCTTGCAGGCCGCCTGGGAGACGCGCGCCGACGGGCTGCCACTCGAGACCGCCTACGAGGCGCTGACGCTTGCCTCGATCGTCGAAAAGGAAACCGGGCTGGTGAGCGAGCGGCCGAAGATCGCGGGTGTCTTCGTACGCCGGTTGCGGACGGGCATGCGGCTGCAATCCGATCCGACCGTGATCTACGGCATCGGCTCATCTTACGACGGCAACATTCGCCGCCGCGATCTGCAGGCCGATTCACCCTACAACACCTACACGCGGCGCGGCCTGCCGCCGACGCCCATCGCGCTGCCGGGCGAGGGCGCCCTGCGGGCGGCGACGCAACCCGACGACAGCGGTGCGCTGTTCTTCGTGGCCACCGGCGAGCCGGACGGCAGCCACTATTTCTCGAAGACACTCGCCGAGCACAATGCCGCCGTGAAACGCTTTCTCGCGCGCCAGCGCGCTGCCAGGACGTCACCTCCGCCGACGGATGCCAATGCGCGGTAGGTTCATCACGCTGGAAGGCCTCGAGGGCTCGGGGAAGTCCACGCAGATGGGCCGGCTCGAGCAATACCTGGGTCGTCGCGGCATCCCGGTGACTCTGACCCGCGAGCCAGGCGGAACACCGCTTGCGGAAAAGCTGCGACAGATCGTGCTTAGTCCGGGGAACGAGAGCATCTCGCCCGCCGCCGAAGTGTTGATCATGTTCGCCGCGCGCGCGGTGCATCTCGACACTCTGATCCGGCCGGCGCTCGAGTCGGGGCGCTGGGTGCTCTGCGATCGCTTCACCGACGCTAGCTTTGCCTACCAGGGAGCAGGCCGCGGCGTTGCGGACGAGTTCATCCTGAGCCTGCAGTCGCTCGTCCAGGGCGATCTGCGGCCGGACCTGACGCTGCTACTCGACTTGCCGGTGGAGGTGGGCCTGCACAGGGCCGCGGCGCGACGCGGACGCGAGGCGCCCGACCGCTTCGAGCTCGAGAACGCCGAGTTCTTCGAGCGCGTGCGCGCGCGCTTCATCGCGCTGGCATCGCAGCACCCGGAGCGCATCAGGATCGTGAACGCCGATCGACCCGTCGAGGACGTGACGGCGGAGTTGATCACGCACGTCGAAGCGCTGGTGACGGCCGGATGACGACCGGAGTGCACGGCACAGCATGAGTGCCCGCGATTTCAAGGCAGCGGAGAGTCTTCCGTGGCTGGCGCCGGTACGCGCACAGGTCGAGCGCGCCGCGGCGCGTGATCGTCTGCCGCACGCGTTGCTGGTCCATGCGGCGCCCGGCCTGGGGAGCGAAGCGCTCGCCGCGTGGATCGCCGCGTTCGCCCTGTGCGAGTCGCGCGCCGTGGCGCCGTGCGGGCGTTGCCCGGCGTGCGCGTTGCTGGCAGCCGGCAACCATCCTGACCTGCTATGGGTAGCTCGCGAGGAAGACGCGAAGCAATTGCAGATCGACCAGATCCGCGCGCTTTGCGACCTGCTGACCTTCAAGAGCTATCGCGGCGGCTACAAAGTGGCAGTCGTCGCGACCGCCGACGTGATGAATGCGAATGCAGCCAACGCGCTTCTCAAGACGCTCGAAGAGCCGCCGCCGCAAAGCCTGCTGATCCTGTGCTCGGCGCGCCCGTCGCGGCTGCCGGCGACGATCGTGAGCCGCTGTCTGCGGCTCACCATCCCGACACCGCCGCGCGAACTCGCGCTCGCATGGTTGAACTCACAGGTCGCGGGCGACTGGACCCGGGTGCTCGCGTTCGCTTCCGGAGCCCCGCTGCGCGCGCGCGAGCTGCAGGCCAGCGCGTTCGCGGAGCTCGATCAGGAAATGAGCAAGGCACTGGCAGGTCTCGCGCGGCGCGAACTCGACATCCCCACGACCGCGGAGCGCTGGGCCAAGAATGCCCTGGAGAGGCGGCTCGAATGGATCGAGACGTGGGTCACAGAGTCCATACGCACCACCCTGGGCGAGCCCGCGGACTTGCATTCGCCCGGCGGAATTCGCAAGATTCGCGGCCTCTATGACGTCCTCGACCACGCGCGCGGGATGAGGCTCGAGCTCAGCACCTCGCTCAACATGCAGCTCGCCGCCGAGCAGTTGCTGCTGCGGGCCGAGTCGGCGCTGGCGACCTGAGGGAATGGGTACCTGAAGCAGGACAAGAATCGTGCGACAACCGCTCAACAAGCCGGGCCTGCTGACGCTCACCATCAAGGACAAGAGCGCGCTCTATCTCGCCTACATGCCGTTCGTCAGGAACGGCGGACTCTTCATCCCGACCAACAGCAATTACCGCCTCGGCGACGAGGTATTCATGCTGCTCAACCTCATGGGCGAGGACGAGAAGCTGCCGGTCGCGGGGCGTGTCATCTGGATGACGCCCAAGGGCGCGCAGGGCAAGCGCACCGCCGGTATCGGCGTGCAGTTCAGCGACCAGGACCGCGGCCAGACGCAGAAGAAGATCGAGAATTACCTCGCCGGCGCATTGGGCGGGGACAAGCCCACGCATACGATGTAGCGCCGCAGCGCGACCGCTGCTGCGTTGCCAATCCTGAGGAACTGCCTGCGGGCTTGCGCCAGCGATCAGCTGCGGCGCGGCTTCATCAAGTCGGTGGTCGCCAGTCCACCCTTGAGCACATAGGCGTCGAAGCCACGCTCGCTCAGGATGTAGGCACCGGCGGAACTGCGTCGCCCGGTATCGCAGCAGACGACGTAGCTCACCGCCTTGTCGATCGCATTGAGCTTCAGGCGGATGAAGTAGAGGGGAATGTTGATCGCATCGTCGATGTGCACGTTCTGGTATTCGCTCGGCAGGCGCACGTCGAGCCACTTGCCACCTTTGGCCACCACCTCCTTGGCCTGGTCGAAATCGACCCACTGCAGCATCGGCTCGTTCAGCAGCGTGGTGAAATCCTGCTTGCCGAGCCGCATCAGCGTCCCGTCGCTCAGCATCGTCACGGTGGCGTTGCGCTTGGCTTCGGAAATCAGCGCTTCCTCGCCGAAGGTGTCGCCCATGCCGAGCTCGGCCAGCTTGATGCCTTCCTTGTTGAGCGGCGTCTCGCGGGTCACCGAGCAACGACCGTTCACGATCACATAGAAGTAGTCGCCCTCGTCGCCCTGCTTGATCACGACGTCGCCGCTGCGCGAGTTGATGCGCTGCATGCGCATGAAGATCGCCTGGATGTTGGCGGGCGGGATGCGATGGAATGCCCTGGTCTGCAACAGGGTGGTCATCCAGTCATCGCTGCTGGCGAGGGCGCCGGCCAGCTCGCTCACCTCGTAGGAACCCGTCTGGTCCCAGGTCAGCATCACGTCGAGCAGGTCGCTGTCGACCGAGATGAAACGCACATCGTCGATCGCGCGCGCGCTGAAGCGCCGCGGCAGCGTCGGAGCGATCGGGTTGCGCGCCTGCGGTGTGCCGCCGCGCACCGTCGCGAGCACGCCATCCTTGTCGAAAACCTCGATGGTTCCCGCCACTACGTAGAAGGTGCGCTTGTCGGTGTCGCCTTCCTTGAAAAGCTGGCGGCCGGAGGGCAGGTCGCGAATCGCGGTTTTCTTGGCGAGCGCGTGCAGGTTCTCCGCCTTGAGTCCATCGAGCGGGGAGAACTGCTTGAGCAGTGCGAGATCGAGTGGTTTCTCGTCCATCCGAGGCTTTCAGTGCTCTGGAGCGCCGGCAATCACGGCCGAGATGTTAGCACAGCGCCGGCGGGCTCCCGGACGGCCACCTGTGCGCGAGATCACGATTGCGCGGCCAGGGTTTGCCATCCGGCGTCCGGCTTGAAGCGCGCGCCGTATTTTCGCTCGAGGGCCACGAGCGCTGCGACCACCGCATCGATGCCGCGGCTGCGAGCGTAGGCGATGGGCCCGCCGCGGAACGGCGCAAAGCCTGTGCCGAAAATCACGCCGGCATCCAGCAGGTCCGCCTCGTCGACGACGCGCTCGCGCAGGCACGCAACGGATTCGTTGAGCATCGGCAGCAGCAGGCGATCCGTGAGATCGGGCGGTGGCTGCACGCCCGCCGCCGGCGGCTTGACCGGCTTGCCGTCGCGCCACTCGTAGAATCCGCGGCCGCTCTTGCGGCCGAGATGCTTGGCCTGCACGAGTTGCGCGAGCTGCTCGGGTGCCTTGCGATTGAACGCTTCCGCCAGGATGCGCCCGACGTGCAGGCAGACGTCGAGTCCGACCACGTCCGCGAGCTCGACCGGCCCCATCGGCATGCCGAAGTCGACCGCGGCCGCGTCGATCAAGCGCGAGCGGCAGCCCCTCTTCGGCGACGAACATCGCCTCGTTGAGATAAGGCATGAGCACGCGGTTGACGACAAAGCCCGGGGCGCTGCGGCAGGGGAGGGGCAACTTGTCGATCTTGCGCGTGAAGACCAGGCCTGCCTGCCTGACCTCGGGACGTGTCTGCTCCGAGCTGATCACCTCGACCAGCGGCATCTTGGCCACGGGATTGAAGAAGTGCAGGCCGACGAGACTTCCGGGATCGCGCAGCTTCTGCGGCCAATTGCTCGAGCTCGATACTGGAGGTATTGGTCGCGAGCACGGCGTTTGCCTTCATGCGCGGCTCGAGCCTGGCGTACAGATCGCGCTTGGCGTCGGCGTTCTCGAAGATGGCCTCGATGATCACGTCAGCCTGCGCGGCGCCGTCGCCTGCCAGGTCCATCCGCAGGCGCGCCTCGGCTTCGGCTGCCGCTTTTCCGGTTGCGCAGCTTCTTGGCGAAGAACTCGTGCGCACGCTTCAGTGCCGGACGTACGAACTCCTCGCCACGGTCCTGCAGCGTCACCTGCAGGCCGCGCGCCGCGCACCACGCCGCGATGTCGCCGCCCATCACGCCGGCGCCCACCACGTGCACGTGGCGAAACTCGGCCGAGGACTTGCCGCCCAGACTCTTGAGGCGGTCCTGCAGCAGGAACACGCGCACCAGGTTGCGCGAGGTCTCGGTGCACATCAGCGCTGCGATCGAGCGCGCTTCCGCTTCGTAGGCTGCGGCGCCGCGCGCCCCGTGGCGCTCCCACAGATCGATGATGGCGTACGGCGCCGGGTAGTGCTCACGGCGTGCACGCGCGGCGACCTGCTTGCGCAAGGCGTTGCTGACGAGGCCGCGCAACGGGGCGAGATTGAGCAGGCCGTCGATCCAGCCCGCGTGGCGCGGCGCCGGCGCGGTCAGCGCGCGTGCCTTGGCGCGCGCACGCAGCTCCGCGGGCGGCGCCAGCTCATCGAGCAGACCGAGCGCGAGAGCCTTGTCCGCTTTCAAGGAACGCCCTGTCAGCATCAGATCCATGGCTGCGCGTACGCCGATCAGTTGCACGCTGCGCACCGTGCCGCCGAAACCCGGATGGATACCGAGTTGCACCTCGGGCAGACCGAGATTCACGCGGCCATCATTCGTGCCCACGCGGTAACGGCACGCGAGCGCCAGCTCCAGGCCACCGCCGAGCGCAAACCCATTGATCGCGGCGGCCGTCGGACAGGGCAGGGCGGCCAGCCGGTCCATCACCGTTCTGGCCGATACGGATCAGCTCATAGGCCTGCTCGGGCGTGCGCAGGCCGATGAACTCCTTGATGTCGGCGCCCGCGACGAACCCACTCGACTTCGCCGAGCACACCACGGCTGCGCGGGGCTGGGACCGTTCGACCTCGCCGAGCACGCTGGTCGAGTTCGAGCAGCACCTCGCTCGCGAGGGTGTTGGCGGAGCTGCCGGCCTTGTCCAGGATGAGAAACGCGACCCGGTCGGCGTCGAGCTCGAGTTGCCAGTGCTTCATGTTCGGCCTCGCGATGCTCGCGGTGGCGCCACTCAACCTACTTTTCGATCGGCGCGTACCCCCGCGCGGCCCGTGATCTCGAAGTCACAGATGAGCGGACGATGATCCGAAAAGCGCACGTCCGGCACCTCGAAGTGCGTGACGTGGATGCCATCGCTGTAGAGCACGAAGTCGAGCTCCTTGCGCGGGCTGCGGCTGGGAAAGGACGGCGTGCGCTCGGCGTTGGCGCTCTGCAGGCCGGAGGCGCGCATGAACAGGTAGATCTCGTGCTCGCCCCAGAAGGTATTGAAGTCGCCCGCCACGATCACCGGCTTGGTGGATTGCAGCACGAGCTCGTGCAGGTAGCGCAACTGGTGCTGGCGATGGCGGAACTTGAGCGACAGGTGCACCAGGAAGACGGCCACGTCCTCGAGCTCGAGCTCGATGATGAGGCGCTTGATGCCCATGTCGAAGTAGTGGAAGCGCTCGCCATGCACGCTCGGCGCGGCGAGGAACGCGTTGCTCTGCTTGCGCACGATCGGCATCAGCTGGTTGATCGAGCTGGCGCCATACTTGCATTCGTAGGTGGAGTAGTGACCGAGAGAATGTGCGATGTGTTCGGCCTGGTTCACCATGCCGGTGCGTATCGAGCCCGTGTCCACTTCCAGGAGTCCCACGATGTCCGGGTTGCGGGATTTGATGAATTCGGTGATGCGCCTGAGCACCTGGCGGCTGCTGCGCAGGTATCCCGCGCCCGGCAGCGGCAGGTGAAATGCCGGCCCCGTGCCGGTGGCGTAGCGGATGTTGTAGACGAGCAAACGCACTGCTTTTTCCCTGCCCGGCACGCGCGACTTCGCAAAAACCGCGCAATGCTACACTACTTCAACGAGGCCAAGCGGGAGGCCGTCACGTGTCCAAGACCAACCCGATCAAGCTGTTCGTCAGCCACGCGTGGGAGGATGACGAGGACTATTTCCGCGTGTTCGAGTACCTCGAGAGCGATGCGAATTTTTACTACCAGAATTTCAGCACGCCCGACAGGCGCCCGGCCTCGGGTGACAAGGAGGTGTTGCGAGAAGATCTGCGCAAGCAGATCGCACCGGTGGAGGTCGTCATCGTTCCGAGTGGCCTGGCACGCAAGCACGGCGACCTGATCCTCTTCCAGATGAACTACGCCAAGGCCTCCGAGAAGCCCGTCATCATGCTGCAGCCGTACGGCACGCAGATGCAGATCCCTAAAGCGTTGAGCCATCTCGCCGACGAGCTCGTCGACTGGGACAAGCGCACTCTGGTCGACGCGATTCGCAAGCATGCGCGCCACGAAGACACGCAACGCTGGGACACGATCGAGTTCAAGTTGGACTGAGGAGGAGGGCGGCCGTTCACGCCGCTCGACGGCACGCTCGATGCCGTGGGTAAGTCACCGCCCCGGCGTGCTCACTCGTCCCTGTGAATCAGCTCCGCCCGGATCGACGGTCAAGTGACTTGGATTGCGACCGCGTCGGTGTGCCACATACATCCGTGTATGAGCGTTCGCCCGGATTGACTGCACGTTAAGTGCAGTCAATAAATCACCGGCCTCACCCCTCAGCGGCGTAAAGCTGGACCACCGCAGCACGCGGATTCATTTGCGTGCGCGAAACAACTCCCAGCATGTTCACGATCTGTACCGCGTGGCGATTGGCGTCGTCAGCGGACATCTTGCGCACCGTCGCGCGCACGGCATCCTCGCCGGGCAGCGGCCGCACCGCGCGCATTTCGCGACACAACGTCGAGAAGTCCTCGCGGATTTCCTTCGGCAGCTGCTCCTCGGTGAGAGAAGCGAGGTGATTGACGTACGCCCCGACGAGGCGGCGCTTGATCGGACCCGAACCCGCGAGCTCCACGGTCGCGGAGTGAAACTTTTCCCAAGTGCTCAACATTGGTGGACCCCCGCCAGGAAGTACCTGAGCGCGCGTACGCGCCTGTCACATTGTTCCGCGATCTCAGGTGATGCTTGGTGTTGTTCTTGTTAGAGGATTTGTTCGGCATCAATGAGCTGCACGCGAAATATACACCCCATTCTGTCAAACGCAATGCTCACAAAAGCAGCAGCGAGGCGCGGCTCGATCGGGCAGCGATCGCTCGTGGTGTCGTGCGTGCTCGCCGCCAGGAGGCTGATGAGCATGCGCGTGTCACACGGCAACCGCGTCCGGAAGCCCCCTCGGTAGCGTGGAGGAGTAGGGTGTATCTCTTTGATTTACCGGACTGCATGCCCATCGCCTCACAACAGTAACTCCCTGGTGACCTAGGCCCCTTCCGGCTTGCGAGTGCGCCGATCTCGAACCTGAGCTCTGCCGCGAGCGCGATGAAATGCAACCGTGAATGAAGCAGAGGAGCAAGTTGCTGAGCCCGATGCTCAGAGAAACATCGGAGGGAAATGGCAAGCGACTTCGACTCGCGCCATGGCATCGACGTCAACGTCGAGGCTGCGCCGCGGAGCGCGGTCTACTCAATCCAGTCGAGGTTGATTGACGCCAGTCGTCCGTGGACACCTGACGAGGAGCTGTGTCCCCAGAGGGCAAGCTCTCGCGTGGCTGAATAGCACGAAGGGACACGGGGGCTCCTCAGGCTTCGGTAGGGCCTTACATGCAGATATCAGCTGTTACCGCTAACCGGACGCCAGTGCTGTGGCCCTATGGCTTAGTTCGTATAATGTATATTATGGTAAGTCAGATATATCCTACGAATGGAGCCGAACGCGGGCGCTCGACTCGCCCTCTCCTTCGATTGCACTCTTCTGCCCCACGGTGAAGTTCTCGCACCCACGAACCTACAGTTCACTTCATTCCTGCATGGCATCCGAGCACAAACATCTCGACGAGCGGCTGGACGAGGCGCTGATGGAATCCTTTCCAGCGAGCGATCCGCCCGCGGTGAGCCGCTCCGACGACCCTCCCCGCCAGGGAGCGCGGGCGCCCGTGCCGCGCCGCGAAGCCAGCCAGGAAACCAAAGGCGCGCATGGACGTCGCGCTCGTGGCCGATCGAGGCGCTGAGCACCGACTGCGGCGACTGCGCGCGGCCGCACGTGAGTGCCGGGCCTGTCCCCTGTGGAAGCACGCCACGCAAACCGTGTTCGGAGAGGGTCCGGCCTCTGCGCGCGTGCTGCTGGTAGGCGAACAACCGGGAGACCAGGAAGACCATGCGGGGCGTCCGTTCGTGGGCCCTTCCGGAAAGCTTCTCGACCGTGCGCTGCACGCGGCCGGAGTCGATCGACGCACGGTGTGGGTCACCAACATCGTCAAGCATTTCAAATGGGCGTTGCGCGGGAAACGCCGCCTGCACAAGAAGCCGCTCCAGCAAGAGATCGATGCGTGCCTGCAGTGGCTGGAACGCGAGATCGACACGATTCGCCCCCAGATGATCGTCTGCCTGGGCGCCACGGCGGCCGAGACGCTGCTGGGTGATCAGTTTCGAGTCACGACTCAGCGCGGCAGGCTGGTGTCCAGCGGGCTGGCGACTCACGTCTTTGCGACCATTCATCCATCGGCCATCCTGCGCATCACGGACGCCGAAGAGCGGCGACTGGCCTACGAAGAGTTTGTCGGCGACCTGAGGTTGATCGGCAGACTGCTGGACGGGGAGGCGCCCTCCCCCGTCGGCGCGAAAGAGGCGCGGAACGCCCGCTCAGCCCGTGGGAATCGTCAGTAGCGGCAGCTGTTCCGCGCCGCCTGCGTTGGAGAGCGTGAACAGGAACATGACGAAGCCGAAGGCGCGCTTTGAGCGCAGATCGGTGTCCTCGATCCAAAACCACTGATCGCGATAGCGTACGGCGGCATAGGCGTTATCCGGGGCGCTGGTCCCGGAACGCACGAAGAAAGGCATCGCCTCAGCGTCGCCTCCGCTGGCCGCCAGCGAGCTCGCAATCGCCCGCCCCTGCTCGATGTCCTCGTGGGGGACCTCGACCGTGGCCGCCAGCGCACCCAGGATCTGCAGCATCGAGCGGGTTTGAATGGCGAACTCGCCGGGGCCGCCCGGCAGTGGCGAATAGAGCAACTTGAAGGATCTCCCCTGCGGTTGCAGCCGCAGCAGGGCGCGCAGTTCGGCGATTTTCGCGGTGACTTCGGCCGGAACGTTCTCATCGCGAAAGAACACCACGCTGCGCTCGTCCTCGCCCGCCTTGCCCTCCACGCGAAACAGCAGCGCGCCTTGCAGCTGGATGTCACGCAGCAGCTCGATCGCGCGAACGAACTCCGGGCTGCTCGTCTGGAGTCCGCCCAGCCGTCCCGAGGTTGGATTGCGCAGGCCGCTCAGCGACTCGACGCCCATGGCCATGACGAAGTCCGCCGCATATCCGGACTGCAGCAGGAAGAACACCGATGCCGGCTGGATTGGCGTCATCATTCCGCGCAGGAACTTGTCGCCCGTCAGCGGCGTGTACGTGATCGTCGGCCGGTCGGTGTAACGCACGCTGCCGCCCACTGAACCCGTGTCGCCGCTCAGCGTGCCGCCCGAAGCGGTGCTGGCGCCGAGTGTGCCGGTGCTCTCCAGCGTATAGCCGCTCACGATCTGGCCGACGTCGAGAAACACCGGCAGATCGAGATAACGCAGCTTGACGATGTTGAGCAGCGTTTGCTGCTTCCACGACTCGGCGACCGTGCTGCTGTAATCGAACCGGTCGCGCGCCAGCGTGCGCGGTCCAATGCTGGTGCAAGCGGCGACCACGAGGCTCACGGTCGCCGCGAGAGCTCCCCACAAGCCTGGCCGCGCAATTCCTGTCATCCGCTCAACGCTCCGCTGAGTAACTTGCCCACTTCAGGCCCACCGGCCTTGCCGACGAAGTCCGTCACCGCCGGGACGAACCTTGCAGCCTTGTCGGGCGTGATTCCGAGCTTGCCCAACGCACCGTTGAGACCGGCGAGATTGCCGACCGGACCCGTCACCGCCCCGAGATCCTTCGCCATGTCGAGATACTTCTGCGATTCCGGGATCACGGCCGCAATCTTATCGAAATCACCGGCCGCGAGCTTTTCCTGCGCCAGCGTGAGGATCGAACCCACACCGCCTTGTGCCTGCTCCTCGGTGACGCCGAGCATGCTGGTCAGCGTGGGAATGATGGCATCCGACCCGTCCGGCACCGACGCACACGAACTCAGGAACGGCGCAATCAACAGGCACAGCCAATACATCCGCTTCATAGCAAACCTCCGTTGTCTGGATCTGAGCCCGGACTGGGGCTGGGCTCGACGTGACCGAGAGCGTTTCTACGTCATCTCCGACACGCTGTCGCTTGGTCCTTGGTGCACACGGGCCTTGTCCTCGAATCAGGAACCGGGCAGGTCGAGCGGCAAGCCGACGTAGTTCTCCGCCAGGGTCTGCTCGGCCGCGCGCGAGGAGGTGAAATAGTCGAGCTCTGCGAGCTGGCGGCGGCGATCGAACGCATTGTGATCGTCGAACCGATGCAGCATGGCGGTCATCCACCACGAGAATCGCTGCACCTTCCAGATGCGCCGCAGGCAGGTAACCGAGTACGCGGCGAGCCGGTCCGATTTCCCGGAGCGATAGTGATGACTCAATGCACGCGCCAGCACGTAGACGTCCGCGACGGCCAGGTTCATGCCCTTGGCGCCCGTGGGCGGCACGATATGCGCAGCATCGCCCGCGAGGTACAGCCGTCCGTGCTGCATCGGCTCGGTCACGAAGCTGCGCATCGGTGCGACCACTTTGTGATGGACCGGACCCGTGTTCAGCGCAAAGCCCTCGTGGCTCGCGAGCCGGGTCTGCAGTTCGCGCCAGATGCGCTCGTCGGGCCACCGCGCGAGGTCCTCGTCCGGAGCGCACTGCAGACAAAACCGGCTGACGGTCGGTGAACGCATGCTCAGCAGCGCGAATCCGTTGTCGTGACTCGCGTAGATGATCTCCTCCGATGAGGGCGGCGCATCCGCGACGATGCCGAGCCAGGCGAAAGGATAGACGCGCTCGAACGTCTTCAGCACACCTGGCGCAATGCTCGGCCGGCACACGCCATGAAAGCCGTCGCAACCCGCGATGAAGTCGCAGCGTAGCCGCCGCGCCTGGCCGCCCACCTGGAAGTGAACCTCGGGGGAATCGCTTTCGAACCCACGAATCGCGAGATCGCTCACCTCGAAGAGCAACGGGTCGCCGCCGGCAAGACGCGCCGCAACCAGGTCCTTGACGACCTCCTGTTGCCCGTAAACGGTGACGCCTCGGCCGGTGAGACCCACGAGATCGATGCGATGCGTCTGCCCGTTGAATCTCAGCACCACGCCGTGGTGCTGCAAACCCTCGCGCGCCATGCGTTCGCCGACCCCGGCCTCCATGAGTATGTCGACGCTCTGGTGTTCCAGCACGCCCGCGCGCACGCGATCTTCGATGTACTCGCGGCTGCGCAACTCCAGCACGACCGAATCGATGCCGTTCTGCCGCAGCAGGCGACCGAGCAGCAGCCCGGCAGGACCGGCACCGACGATGGCCACCTGCGTTTGCATCCCGGCGCCTAACCCCACAATTCCCGCGACGCCCTGGCCGCGCCTTCGACCAGCGACTCGAGCTTGCGGTAGGAGATCCCTGCATCCATCTTGCCTATCCCGGCGAACGTGCCGAAGCCGCAATCGGTCCCCGCGATGACGCGCTCGCGCCCGACGATGTCGGCGAACTGGCAGATCCGCTGCGCGATCCAGTCCGGGTGCTCCACGTAGTTGGATGTGGACGACAGCAGCCCCGGCACGAGGATCTTTTCCTCCGGTATGCGCGCGTCGCGCCACACGACCCACTCGTGCGCGTGACGGGGATTGGCGGCTTCGAACAGGATCGCGCTCGGCTTCGCCTTGAGCACGATGGGCAGGATCTTCTCGAGCCCGATGTCGTGATCGTGCGGGCCCTCGTAGTTACCCCAGCAGAGGTGCATGCGCAGCGAGCTGGCGGGAATGTCGCGCAGCGCGTGGTTGAGCGCTTCCACCTGCTGCTCGGCGTGTTCGAGAAACGCTGCCTCCGTGAGGTTCTGGAAGCCCGTATGACGCGCCATGGCCAGGTCGGGACAGTCGAGCTGCAGGACGAACCCGGCGGCAACGATGGCCTCGTACTCCTCGCGCATGGCGTTCGCAATGGCTTCGAGATAGTCCTCGTGACTGGGATAGAAGCGATTGGGCTGGAACGCGGAGATCACGCCGGGCGAAGCCGCATTCATGAAGGCCTCACGCGCGCCCGATTCTGCGACTGCCGAACGCAGGTTGGCCAAGTCCTTGCGCAGCGAGTCACGCTCGACGACCGCGATCGGGCCCATGCACGACTGGCGCTTGAACGTTTGCTTGCCGGCGAGCAGGGCGAGCTTGGCGCGAAACTCCGGGTAGTCCTGCAAATCGGCGGCGATGAGCCTGTCACTATCGCCCGCGAATCCGGACAAGCGGTCCTTGATGTACGTCGCATAGGTGATCTTCGACGTTTCCCCGTCGCTCACGATGTCGAGGCCGATGCCGACCTGCTTCTTCACCGTCTCGGCGACAGCGACAGCCATGACCCGATCGAACACAGCCCCGTCATAGGGCTCGCCATGCTCCCGCGCGAACAACATGTCGACGACTTCCTTGCTGCGCGGCAGGCTGCCGACATGGGTCGTGAGGATCCGCTCGCTGCTCAGCTGCATGCTGTTTCGCGCGTCTCTAGGGGAGCTTGCCGCTGTCGTGGTGAGTCAGGGCGTCTGCAAGGCGGCGCCAGGCAAAAGGCTCATCGGCGCGGTACGTGATGCCGGCCTGCGCCAACCGATCGACCAGCCACTGCTGTCGTTCGGCGATCGCCGTAGCCATGAGAGGTGGCAGGCCGATGTCGCGCAGCGTCGCGGCCACCTCGCGCATCTCGGCAGCGCGCCGGCGGCCATGCTCCGCGACACGGCTGACCAGGTAGTCCGGCAGTTCGCCGCTCCAACCCATGTGCGGGTAGGTCCGATCGAGTGATGCCAGCACGCGGTCCTCGGCGCCGAACGTGCGCGCCGCCAGCAGGCACTCCACGGTCAACGCTTCGAGGCCCTTGATGAGGATGCTGCGGCACATCTTGATGGCGGATGCCGTACCCACCTGCGCATCGATGGTGCTCACCGACATCCCGAGACTGCGCAGGAGCGGCTCGAGCGCCGCCGCTCTCGCTCCGCCCAGCAACATGGGCACCGCGAGCCGCTGGGGCGGGACCGCCGCCATGACGGCGGCTTCGACGTAGTCCGCGCCCGACGCTTCAACGGCAGCGGCATTGGCGCGCTTGGTGGCGGGCGCAACTGAATTGATATCGAGGAAGAACTGGCCGGGCCTGAGAATGCGCGCCGACTCCCGCGCCACCTCGCCGGAGGCGCTGGCGGTCACCGCAGAGATGACAAGCTCGGCACCGTCCACGCACGCCGCAACAGAGTTCGCACACCACACACCGGCAACGCGCGCCTTGCTGAGCAGGGTTGCACGCGCGCTCGCCGAATCCAGCAGGATGTCGTACGTCACGACTTCCCTGCCCGCCTTCACCAGGTCTTCGCCCAGGATCGAACCGGCTTCGCCGAAGCCGATGATCGCGATATGAGCAGGTTCGTCGCTCATGGTCAGGTATGCATGAACAGCCGACCGCGGCGCGCGGCAAAGCGCCAACCCTCGGGCGTGCGAACGAACTCATCGTCGAATCCACCGACGAGTTGACCGGGCGCGGCCTTGCGCCCCTTGCCGGGCATCTCCGGCTCGCTGGCGTCGGCCATGAAGAGCAGCACGCGGCAGCTGCCGCTCGCGCGCTCCGGCGACTGCACCGTGATCTGCACGTTGCTGCACAGGTGCAGCGTGATGCGCGTGCGCGGGCGCGACAGGTAGGCGCTCACGATGTTGTCGACGCCGCGAATGACGGTGTCCGGATCGGTCGGGCGCGCAAAGCTCGCATCGACAGAAAAGAGCTCACGCAACCGTTCGAAAGCCTGCGCGTCCACGTACGAGGCGAAGTCGAGCACGAGCTTCTCGCACGCCCGCTCGATCGCGATCAGCGACTCGCCGGTCTCTGAGGTCATGGGTCGAGGCAGAATACAGGGGTTCGCGCCGAGTTCAACCGGCGCCGTCCGCGGCGGGCGTACGGCTCACCAGCGCGCGATGTGATATCAGCCCGAGCAGCGACATGACCACCAGCACCGCCGCGAAAGGCCGCGCTGTGCCGTCATGCAGGACAGCGAGCACGGCGCCGCCGGCAGTCCCGAGTGCGAATTGCATGGCGCCCATCAGCGCGGCTGCCGTACCCGCCTGGTCCGGATGGTGCTCGAGAGCGCCGGCGGTGGAGTTGGGACGGATCAGGGCGCGCGCCGTACAGAAGCCGAACAGCAAGGTCGCCACGGCCGCGACTCCGGCGAGTTGTGTCGTCACGCCGAGCAGCAAGGCCGCGGTCAGCACCAGGGACGACCCGTTGCCTGCGCCGAGCAGCCGATCGAGGCTGTAAGTGACCAGCAGCCGATCATTGACCAGCGAACCCGCGATCAGGCCGAGCGTGTTGAGCGCGCACAGCAGGCTGTAGGTCGTGGGAGAAAGCCCGAAGAGTTCCATCAGCACGAACGGCGAACCCGTGAGGTACACGAAGAACGCGGCGTTACCAAGCGCTCCCGACAGAGCGTAGCCGAGAAAGCGCCGGTCCATGACGAGCACGCCGTATTCGCGCGCCACGGCCACTGGGTGCAGCCGGCGGGCCATCTGGGGCGGCCGCGTCTCGGGCAGCCAGAGACTGAGCGCCGCGAGGCACAGGACACCGTACCCCGCGAGGATCCAGAAGATCGCACGCCAGTCGAACCACGTCACGACATAGGTGCCGAGAAACGGCGCCAGCACGGGCGCAGCGCCCATCACCAGCATCAGGCGCGAAAACATCCGCGCCGAGCCTTGCGCATCGAACAGATCGCGCACGATGGCGACCACGATCACCATGCCCGCGCATCCGCCGAGTGCCTGGAGGCCTCGAAAGGCGATGAGCATGTGCACGTCGCGCGCCAGCGCGCAGCCGGCAGAAGCCAGCACGAAGATCGCCAGTCCGATCTTCAGGGGCAGCAGGCGCCCGAAACGATCCGTGATCGGTCCGTAGAGAAGGTGCCCGACGCAGAGACCCACGAAGAATGCGGGCAGCGTCAGCTGCACCAGCGCGAAGGGCGCGCCCAGATCGCGCGCCATCGATGGGAAAGCCGGCAGGTACATGTCGATCGACAGCGGTCCAAGAGCCGCGATCGAACCGAGCACGAGCAGCAGGCGGGTGCTGCCTGGGAGCGATGCTGTTGAGCCGGGAGCGCGGACGTCGACGCGCGCCATCGCTCAGCGGATGCCGCCGGCGCGGAGAATCTCCGGAATGCGGCTCTCCCAGCCGAGCGTCATCAGGTGCACACCGGCGCAAAGCCCACGCACCTGGCGCACGACGCGTGCCGCGATCGCGACGCCCGCCTCGGTTTCACCGTTTGACGCCGCGGCGGCGTCCATCTCGCGCAGCAATTCCTCAGGTACGCGAATGCCGGGCACGTTGGCGTGCAGCCACGCGGCCATCTTGGCTGACTTGAGCGGGATCACGCCGGCCAGGATCGGGACGGACTGGGGCTCAAGGGCTTCGATGAAGCGTTCAAGAAGCGTGGCGTCGTAGACCGCCTGCGTTTGCAGGAACTGCGCCCCCGCGTCGATCTTGCGGCGCGTGTTGTCGACTTCGGCCTTGAGATCGGCCGCGCTCGGATTGGCAGTCGCACCGGCGAACAGCCGCGGGACACCCTTGAGGGCATTTCCCGCCAGGTCATGGCCCCCGTTGAGCGCATGCGCTGCGCGCAGCATGTCGGAGGCGTACAGGTCGAACACGCCGCGCGCGTCCGGGTGGTCGCCTTGAGCCGGCGAGTCCCCGGTCATGAACACGAAGTTGTGGACGCCGAGTGCGGCTGCGCCCAGCAGGTCCGACTGCAGCGCGATTCGATTGCGGTCGCGCGCGGTGAACTGCACGATCGGCTCGATGCCGCGGTCCAGCAACAGATGAGCGACCGCAGTGGGTTCGATCGCCATTCGGGCGCGCGGCGACTCCGTGAGGTTGACGGCGTCGACATGGGGCTTGACGGCCTCGGCGCGCTCGAACAGCTCGCTCAGGTCGGTGCCCTTGGGAGGCGTCAGCTCGGTGGTGACGACAAAAGATCCGGACCGGAGCTGGGTGGCGAGCCGGCTTGCGCCCCCGTGGCCGGGCACGCTCGCGCCGTTCACAGGCGCTCGATGGTCCCGGTCATGTGGGGTTTCTCACCTTGCGCGTCCCGCAGCGCGAAGCCCACGCCCGCACGTGCCTCCCAGCTCTGCAGGTTGACCCACGCGGGCAGGAATATCGGCAGCTTGAAGCCCACGCTGAGCCGGTACGAATCCGCCGCGACACGCGCGCTGAGCTCGGCCGCGGTGCGCGCGAGTGACCACATGCCGTGCGCGATCGCCCGTTCGAAGCCGAACAGTTTCGCGGTCACATCGCTCAGGTGAATGAAATTGAAATCGCCCGACACCATGGCATAGCGCCGGCCGATGTCCGCATCGCAATGCCAGCTGGTGGTCTGCACGGCACTCGGCGTGTCATCTGCAGCGCGCTTGGCAGCGGGCCTGGCGCCATTGCCGCTTCGTGGCGAGCGCTGACGCGCGAGAAACGTGCTGGTCTCCGACCACACTACCGTCTGCGCCGCGCTCAACGTGACGACGAGATCGAATTCCTGGCCACGCTCGGTGTCGCGATGTCCACGCAACAGGCAGTGAGCCTCGAGCGTCTCGTCCTCGCCGAGGGGGCGCTGGCTCGTGATCTCGTTGCGCACGTGCACGAGACCGAGCAGGCGCACCGGGAACGCGTCATGCGTCAGGATCGCCATGTGCAGGGGCGCCGTCATCACGTGCGGAAACGTCAAGGGCAGCTTGCCGTCGGCCGCGAACCCGCAGACGCGGCGATAGTCGGCGAGATGCTGCCGCCGGGCCTTGAGCGCGCTCATGCGCGCTTCGATCAGCGGCACCTCGCGGCCCTTCGCCACCAGCGGGGGGCGCTGCGACAACAGCATCTTCGGGTACGCCAGCCACGGAGAGGGCGGCGACGTGAAGCTCATCGACACCGGTTCGCTCATGAAGAGATTCGCGGCTGCTCAGGGAACGATGGAGTTGATCACGAGATCGACGATCTGGCCGTTGCCGACATCATAGCCCACCTGCCCTTCCAGATCGCCGCTCTGCGGACGCGGGTCGCCGGAGCGCGCCACGCGCGCCACCACCGTGACGCGCGACGCGCTGGAGAGACCGCGGCCGGCGATCATGGCGTCGCGATCGGAGAGCTCGACGAGTTGCGGGAACTGATCGCTCCCCCGGCGCGTGACGGCGAGCGGCGGTCCCCCGCCGGCGGCACCGCGGACCATGACGAACAGCGGCGCGCCCTCCGGTACCTTGCCGGCGAGCTCGGGCGCAATCGCGACTCGCACCTTGACGAGCGCCGCCGGTGCGCTCTGCGGCTGATCGGCTGATGGGAGCGGCGCGCCCTGCCCCGCGTCGATCTCCGCGATCTTCGATTCGAGCAGTCGCTTGATCTCGGGCGGCGGCTGCAATGCCACCAGTTGCGCCCAGCGAGCCCGTGCCACGTCGAACTTGCTCGACTGGTAGGCGGCGAGGCCCGAATACCAGAGCGCCTTGGGATGATTGGGTGCCAGTTCCATCGCACGCTCGAAGAGCTGTGCGGAGCGGCCGGTCAGCATGCGCTCGTCGGCAAACGCGAGGGCCTCGCCGAGGCCGAGGACCGCCTCGACGTTCTTGCCTTCGGTGAGCGTGTAGGCCTGCTCATAGGCGTCGGCTGCCTTGTTGTAGCGTTGCAGCTGGAAGTTGGAGCGGCCGAGCAGCAGCCACCCGGCGACCTCGGTCGGATTGGTGCGCAGTTTCGCCTCGAGGCTTTCCAGCATGATCTCGATCGGCGGCATCGCACCTTCGCCGGCCGGCGCATTCCACGACCAGTTGCTCCAGGCCGAATAGAACAGGATCGCGAGCGCCGGCAGCGACACGCCGGCCACCACGACCGCGGGCCACTTCCGGGGCTGCGCGCGGAACAAGGGCACCAGCACGATCGCCAGCGCGCCAAGAATCATCAGGCTGGCGACGACGACGAAGGTGCTCACCGCGGCTCACCGTCGACGTCGGAATCGTCGGCGTCGGTCGCTGCCAGGGCGGCCCGGGCACGCACGATGCGCATCGCGATGAATGCGCCGACCATGAGCAGCAGCACGGGCGCGAGCCACAGCAACCACGTCCGAGGAACGAACGGCGGACGGTACAGCACGAAATCGCCGTAGCGATCGGTCATGAAGCTCAGGATCTCTGCATCGCTCTTGCCCGCCAGCAGGAGACTGCGGACTTCACGGCGCAGATCCGCCGCGAGACCGGCGTTCGAGTCGGCAATGCTGTTGTTCTGGCAAACGAGGCAGCGCAGCTCGTTGATCAGGCGATCGTAGCGCTCCTGCATCGCGGGCGTCGGCAGGTCTTCCTCGGTATCGATGGCCGCGACCGTCAGCGTGAACAGTGCCAGCCACAGCATCGCGGCGAGACGGATCACGGCGCCCCTCCAGCCGCCTGGCGAATCCTCGGCAGGAAGTCACGCTCCCACAGCTCGAGCGTCAGCGGCGCGACGTGCTTGTGCAGAACGCGTCCGTCGGCGCTCACCAGGAAGGTTTCCGGCGCGCCGTACACGCCCCAGTCGATCGCAGTTCTGCCTTCGGGATCGAAAGCGGTATCGACGTAGGGATCGCCGAGCTCATCGAGCCAGCGCACCGCGAGCTCGCGATCATCCTTCCAGTTGAGGCCGATGATCGGCACGGCGTTCGCCTGTGCGATCTGCAGCAGCGTCTCGTGCTCCTGGCGGCAGCCGACGCACCACGTGCCCCACACGTTGAGCACGTACATGCGGCCCTCGTAATCCTTGCTCGTGACCAGGCGGTTCGCATCGCGCACGCTCGGCAGCGCGAATCCAGGGGCCGGCTTGCCGATGAGTGGCGAAGGAATCGTGGCGGGATCTTTTTGCAATCCCCGGTAGAAGAATCCGACCAGCACGGCCAGGGCTGCCAGCGGCAGCAGGTAGCGCCACATCAACCCGGCTCTCGTGCGATCGACACCGTCGGCGGGTGCCTCGGCCGCGCGTCGCAGGCGGTAGCGCCGATCGGTGCACGCCACCAGCCCGCCCAGCGCCATCACCAGGCTCCCAGCCAGATATAGCGGATGAGTGGCTTGTACTGAATGCGCACGCTCCAGGCGCCCTCGCCCAGATCGTCGCCCAGCGCGACGAACAGGTCGCGAGTCCATCCGACCGAGATGCCGGCCTCCGTCATCGGGCTGGTCTGCACGCGGTAGATGCGCTTCTGCGGATGCAATACCGCCACGGTGTCTTCGCCGCGAGTGATGGTGAACTCACCCTCGATGGCGTCGTAGTTCGGGCCGGTGAACTCGCGCAGCCTGCCGAACGCAAACCGGTAGCCCGCGACCTCCGCGGTATCGCCCGGCTTCATCGCCAGGTCCTTCTCGATCTTGTAGCTCTCGACCGCGGTGACCGCCGATGGTGAAGAGACCGACGCCGAAGTGAGCGATCGACATGCCGAGCACCGCCGCGGAAAGTGTTTGCCGATGCCGCAATCGCGAGATCGGCTCGAGCAGCGCGGAATACATCAGCCACAGTCCCGCAGTGAGCCCCACCACGGTCAACACTCCCGTGCGACCGTACGCGAAGATCACCAGCGCCAACGCGACGAACAGCGCAACGACCGCCGCTATCAGCAGTGGCCGCTTCATGTGCGCGAGGCGCGCCCGCTTCCATGCGGCATGCATGCCGACGCCGAGCAACGCCAGCAGCGGGAACATCGGCACGACGAACACGCTGGTGAAATACGGCGGGCCGACGGAAATCTTGCCGAGATCGAGCGCGTCCAGGAAGAGCGGATAGAGCGTGCCGATCAGGATCAGCGCCGCCGCGATGACCAGCAGGACGTTGTTGAACAGCAGGAAGGATTCGCGCGAGCACAGCTCGAATCCCGCCGGCGAGGAGAGCTTGGGCGCGCGCCAGGCGTAGAGCGCCAGTGCGCCGCCGATGCACAGGGTCAGGAAGATGAGGATGAACAGGCCGCGCGCCGGGTCCGTGGCGAACGCGTGCACCGACACGAGCACGCCGGAACGCACCAGGAACGTGCCGAGCAGACTCAGCGAGAACGCAAAGATGGCGAGCAGCAGCGTCCAGCTCTTGAAGAGGCCGCGCTTCTCGGTCACGGCGAGCGAATGAATGAGCGCGGTGCCGACCAGCCACGGCATGAACGAAGCGTTCTCGACCGGATCCCAGAACCACCAGCCGCCCCAGCCGAGCTCGTAGTAGGCCCACCAGCTGCCGAGCGCGATGCCGACGGTCAGGAACAGCCACGCCACCGTCGTCCACGGCCGGGTCCAGCGGGCCCAGCTCTGATCGAGCCTGCCTTCGAGCATCGCCGCGCACGCGAAGGCGAAGGCGACGGAGAAGCCGACGTAGCCCGTGTAGAGCATCGGCGGATGGATCGCGAGCGCGGAATCCTGCAGCAGCGGATTGAGATCGTTGCCATCCGGCGCGGCGGGCTGCAGGCGCAGGAATGGATTCGAAGTCGCCAGCGTGAAGCAGTCATGAAGCCCGCGCTGACCAAGCCCAGCACGCCGAGCACGCGGCTCAGGAACTGCGTGGGCAGTGCGCGGCTGAAGGCCGCCACCGCGAGCGTCCAGATCGCGAGCACGAGCATCCACAGCAGCAGCGAGCCCTCGTGCGCGCCCCACACGGCCGCGACGCGATAGAAGCGTCGGCAGTGCGGAGTTCGAATTCTGCGCGACGTACGCGACCGAGAAATCGTTCTGGAGGAATGCGGTGACCAGGCAGCCGAACGAGAGCGCCAGGAACACGAACTGACCGGCGACCGCAGGCCGCGCCACGGCCATCCAGTCAGCGCGGCTTCCAGTGGGCACCCGCCAATCCGAAAACCGCCTGCGCCAACGCGAGGCAGAGCGCCAGGATCAGGGCGAAGTGGCCGAGCTCGGGGATCATGTCGTCTCGGGCGCGGGCGGTTGCTCGCTCTTGAGCGGATTCGGCGACTTCCGGCGGCATGTAGTTCTCGTCGTGCTTGGCGAGCACTTCGTCGGCGACGAACACGCCGTTCGCCGCCAGCCTGCCGTGCGCGATGATGCCCTGCCCTTCGCGGAACAGATCCGGCAGCACGCCGGTGTAGGACACGGGCACGCTGTGCTGGAAATCGGTCACGACGAAGCGCACCTCGAGACTCCCCGGTTCGCGCGTCACGCTGCCGTCGGTCACCATGCCGCCGAGGCGAAAGGCGCGCCCCGCGGGCGCCTTGCCGGCCACGACCTGCGAAGGATCGTAGAAGAGCATCATGTTCTCGCGGAACGCCTGGAACGCCAGCGTCGCCGCCACGCTCACGCCCGCGAGGATCGCGAGCACGACGAGCAAGCGCTTGCGACGCGGCGTCATGAACCCGTTCCCGCGGCACGGCGCCGCGCCTCGGTGACCGCGCGCCGATGGCTGGCGCGTGCCGCCACGACGTTGCCGATCAGCACCGGCGAGCGCGACCGCGTAGGCCGGCCACACGTACGCGGCGTAACCGCCCATGGCGATGAACTCGGCTAGGTTCATGAAAGCGCCTCGCGAATCCACAGAGCGTTGCGCTCGCGCTTCAGGACTTCGCCGCGCACGCGCACCAGCAGGATCGCGCCGAAGTACAAGGTGAAGCCGAGCATCATCGTGAGCAGCGGCACGAGCATGGAGGTGGAAATCGTCGGGGCTTGCCGATCTTCGTGATCGTCGGCGCCTGGTGCAGGCTGTTCCACCAGACGACCGAGTAGTGAATGATCGGCACATTGATCGACACCGACGATCGCCAGCACGGCGCTCGCACGATCGGCGCGCTGCGTGTCGTCGAACGACGCACGCAGCGCGATGTAGCCGAGATACAGAAACAGCAGGATGAGCTCCGAGGTCAGCCGCGGATCCCACTCCCACCACGTGCCCCACATCGGCTTGCCCCAGATCGAGCCGGTGGCCAGCGCGACGAACGTGAAGGAGGCGCCGATCGGCGCGCAGCTCGCCGCGACGGCATGCGCGAGCTTGATGCGCCAGATGAGCCCGATGGCCGCGCTCACGGCCATCACCACGTACACCAGCAGCGACATCATCGCGCTCGGCGCGTGCACGTAGATGATGCGGAATGCATCGCCTCTGCTGATAGTCCGGCGGCGCGAGCACCAGCCCGCCATACAACGCGATCAGCGATGAGCACGAGCGCCGGCCACCCGAACCACGGGCGTCAGCGGTGCCCGCCACGCGGTAGACATAGGGCGGCGAGGCGAGCTTGTGAAACCAGGTCCACATTCGAGTTGAATCTCCTGACTCAGTCGATGCTGATACGAACCGCAGCTGCGGTCGCCAACGGCGCGAGTGTAAGCGTCAGCACCAGCAGGCCCGCAAGCAAGTATATCGGCCCTGCGTCGGCTTCGCCCGCAATCGCCAGATCCACGGCGCGCGCACCGAAAATCAGCACGGGCATCGCGAGCGGCAGCACCAGCAGTGCCAGCAGCACGCTGCCCCGGCGCACGCCGACGGTCAGCGCGGCGCCGATCGCGCCGAGCAGGCTCAGTGTCAGCGTGCCCAGGAGCAGACTCGCATCAGGACCGTGCCCAGTGCGCTGCCGGCATGCCCAGGGCGATCGCCACGAGCGGTGACATCAGCACCAGCGGCAGCCCGCTCAGACAGCCAGTGCGTCGCCGTCTTCGCCAGCAACAACAACGTCAACGGCTGGCCCGACAGCACCCACTGCTCCAGAGTTCCGTCCTCGCGTCGGGTCGGAACAGCGAGTCCGCGGCGAGCAGCGAGGAGAGCAGCGCCGCGACCCACAACACGCCGGGCGCGACGTCTCGCAACTCGCGACAGCTCCGGACTGATGGCCAGCGGAAACAGCGTCGTCACGATCACGAAGAACACCAGCGGATCCGCGACCTGGTCCCAGTGGCGCACCGCGAGGCGCAGATCGCGCGCGATCAGCAGCCGAACGTGCTGCGAGCGAGTCTGGTGGCTGCTCAGTGCAGCTCCAGCGTTCGCACGCCCGCTCCGGCAGGCTGCAGCCTGGTGTGCAGCGATCAGGGTCAGGCCGCCCGTGCGCAGGTGCTCGCGCCATGCATTCCTCGAACAGCGCGATGCTCGCCGTATCGAGATTCGTGATCGGCTCGTCGAGCACCCACAGCCGCGCGTCCGACAGCAGAATGCGGCACGATCGCGACGCGCCGTCGTCTGTCCGGCCGAGAGCACGCGGCACGGCAGGTGTGCGCAACCTTCGACGCCAAGATCGCGCGAGCATCGCGCGCGCGTCCGGCGTCGGCGATCGTCGGCGCTTCAGTGCGACGCTGTACTGCAGATTCTCGAGCGCGGTGAGATCGCGCTTGAGCGCATTGATCGTGAGCGAGATACGCGAGCGCTCCGGTGATATCGTCGCGACACTCGCTGCGCGCGTCGGCACGCGCCAGTGATCTCGCCCTCCTCCGCCTGCAGCAGGCCACACACGACCCGCAGGAGGCTCGTCTTGCCGACGCCGTTCGGCCCGACGACCTGCAGCAGCTCGCCGCCGCCAAGCACGAACGACACGCCGCGCAGGAGGTGCCGCTCGCCGCGCCACAGATGCACGGCTGCGAACGTCGAGTTGCGAGCTCGGCTGCGGCCGTCTCGGCCTGTGCATGCACTGAGTGTTCGCCATGTTCAATCGCGCTGAAAGACGGCGGCAGTTTAACACGACGCGTGCCGCGCGCCTGCGGCGTCGCCGCTGCAGGCGTCGCCACGCCAGCTACAGTGCTCGGCCCACAGTCCCGCGCCCGCGTGGCTTACAATCGCCCGCGCCCGCTGCCCGGGTGGCGAAACTGGTAGACGCAAGGGACTTGAGAAATTGAGCACCCGGCGCGGAAACGCCCGGCGTGAATGGGGTCAAATTCGGGGAACCAGCAGCACGCTCGCGCGTGACTGCAATCCCGAGCTAAGCCGCGGGCGCGTGCCGCGCGCGGAAAGTGTAGAGACTTGACGGCCCCTGCCTAACCGCTCGCCGTCGCGACCGTGCGGCGCACGGCAAAGAGAAAGTCCAGACTCCAAATGAGCGCGACTGCGCGGCTCAGCAGCGAAAGCTGTAGCGAGTACGAAAATCCCTCGGAGGCAACTCCATGCCGGTTCGAGTCCGGCCCCGGGCACCACCTTCAATGCGACTTCAAATCAGATCGGCCCGCTTGCGAGCAGCAAGGGCCTGATGTTTCCGATGGCAACTTCTTAGAAGCGCGCTTTGGTCTGCACGAGCAGTTGCACGCGGTCGATCGAGCTGTCGCCGTCAAGCGGCACAGCCACATCGATGTGCAGGACGTTGCCCGACGCGGAACGGGCGTTGCCGAGACGCAAGCCCACGCCGATATCCTTGAGGAGCCCAAGCGGCGGCGTGCCGGACGGGTTGTCGCCCCACATGCGGCCCATATCGAAAAACGCGGCGCCCCCGACGTTGAAGAGGCGGAAGGGATACCAGTTCGAGAACCAGCGCTGCTCGGCCGTGAACAGAGAGCGCCCCTCGCCTGCCTGGTAGCGCAGCGGATAGCCACGCAGCCCGTTGTCGCCACCGAGCAGGAGCTGATGATCCGCATCGAGGCGATGTGAGGCGTCGACCAGCAGCGTCGTGAAGAAGAGCCGCCGGTCGGACTGACGGAAATAGTAGCGGGCCGAGGCGCTCGCCAGACCGTTCGCGAGTCCGGAGTCTTCCATCCGTCCCGAGAGCGATGCGCCGACGAGGAGAGTCTGGCGGGAGGTGAGGTCCAGACCCTTCGACAGGTCCAGGCTCGTGATCAGCGCGCTGCGATCCGAGCCTAACGCGGGGTCCGCCCAGCCGAGCTCGGCCGCGAAACGCCAGCCGAGGCAGAAATCCTCGGTGCGCTCGATCTGATCGCGGTTGCGCGTCGTGACATACGCGTCCTGCACGCGCTCGTAGCCGATGAAGGGATACGCGAGCTTGCGATCCGGAGGTGCCGGGGCAGCGTTCGGGTCATCGGGGAGCGCCGTGAAGGTACTGACGTCGTAACGCAGCCCCGCGCGCCAACGCTGGACCCACCCATCGCGCAGACCCCCCGACCAGCCTGCGTAGGCGCTGGCCAGCTTCTGCCGCGTGCGGAATTGCCCGACGATCTCGCCGAGGTCGTACAGGGAGTCGATGCGATCACTGTCTGCGAGAGCCAACCCGCCCGCGTGCCGCGTATCGAGTGCGTAGAACGGCTGCTCGAGCGCGAGCGCGTGGTCATGCCCGTCGCTGTTGTCGGCCACCTGCGCCGAGAGCCCCCACCACGAGCCGAAAAGCTGGCGGTCGCGATAGATCAGCATCTTTGAGTCGCGGTCGACGCCCGAGATCGCAGCGATGCTGAGCTCGCTGCCGAGCCCGAGCAGGTTCAGCTCTTCGAGTTCGAGTCCCGCGGTGTTGCGGCCGCCGCTGCGTCCGAAGGCGAGTCCCGGTGTCAGGGTCCAGACATCGCGGCTGCGCACCTCGATGTCGACGACACCGTCGTGGTAGGCCACCGGGCGTATGTGAGCGTCGTACAAGTAGCGCGTAGATCGGAGGATGCGCTCCGACTCGGCGAAGCGTGCGCCCCGAGTAGGGTGATCCTGGCGCGAACAGCAGTTGCGACTCGATCGTGCGGGGCTGCGTGCTGATGTGCAAACGAACGGCGAGGCGAAACAGCGCCGAATCTTCCTGCGCATCATTGGTGTCGAACACGTTCTGCGCGTTGACGATGATCTCGCCTACCAGGGCGCCGGCGCTCTCGAGCTCCGCGTCCGTGGGCACATCAGCGGGTCGGGTGAAGGAGCGATCGATCGCCCGCGAGTGCAGGCTCGGGAGCATCGCACCGGCGAACCCGTCGAATGGCGCGCTCACGCCTGCGCCGAACGCGACGATTGCCAGAAGCACGGATGCCCGCTTGCGCGCTTCGCGCTGCAGCCCCTCCTGCGTGACCCGTCTCATGTGCCCGGCCGCAGTTCAGATCACCACTGGCCGCGGCACGCAGAAAGCAGATCGTTCTCTGCGCGATACGGGACACTGCGCACACCCAGCGCGCCCAGCATCGTGTGGTAAAGGTCGTCATGACTCGCCGGCCGCGCCGCCCGTGCTCGTACGCACGTAACGTCAGTCTGCGACCGGGCCAGGTAGCCCTCTGACATCCACAGCACGAAGGGCACATGGGTCTGCTCGTCGGGTGCGATGAAGTAAGGCGCTGCGTGCAGATAGACGGCGTTTTCCCCCAGCGATTCGCCGTGATCCGAGACGTAGATCAGCAGGCTGTCGAAACGATCCGCGAGCGATCTCAGCAGCTCGATCTGCTGTGCCAGCACGTGATCGGTGTACAAGATCGTGTTGTCGTAGGCGCGGTTGGGTTCGCAGCCCGCGATTCCACGCTTGACCAAGGAAGTGCGAAGTATCGATCTGGTTCTGTCGAAGAACGCGATGCAGAACACCGTAGTTACCGCCGTAGGGTGCAACGCCAAGCACACGCAATACTTGCCGATACGATGTCGAGTGTTTCACGGCATCGATGACTTGGCTGAGCGTGTATCTGTGGCGCTTCATGTGCACGACCAGGTCAAGTGCCGAGACTTAGGCCCCGTCGCCGTCACCGCGAGCCGCCGCGATGCTGCGTACGCCAGGATTGCCTGGGCAAAGCACGTACGCGTCCCGCGATGCGCGCTATGCGGGCAGCGCGCCGGAACGCTCGTAGTGGGAGGAATGAGACCCGTAGCAGGTCGTGAACCTCCCCCGATCGGTATCAGTATTGCGCACCATGTGCTCGCCAAAGTGTAGAGACTTGACGGCCCCTGCCAAACTCGCACGCAGTCTCGGCTGCTTACGACATGGCAAAGGTCAAGTCCAGACTCCAAACGCGCGCAATGCGTGCAGCAGCGAAAGCTGTAGTGAGTACGAAAATCCCTTGGGGGCAACCCCATGCCGGTTCGACTCCGGCCCCGGGCACCACGTTGGCTGAAGGTCGCTCAAGCGCACGCTGGCCGGCTGCCGCGAGCATCGAAGATCGCCTGAGCAGTCGCCGGCGTTGCTATTTCTTGTCGCCCGTCCTGGCCGTCGCGAGCATGACGTCGCGTGCGTAGGCGTACGCGGCGTGCAGCGCTTTCAGCTCGGAAGAGATCTCCCCCGAAGTCTGCCGCGCGATCCCCTCACGCGCCCACTCGAAGCACACGGCCAGCTGGGTTTGCGCTTCTGCCGGCAGCAGGTCGCGCAGCGATACCACCGCCCGGTAGATCGCTTCGGCGCTCTCGTGTCCGCCCGCCTCGGCCTCGGCGACCAGGGCCCTGCGCACGCCGGTCGCATCGAGATCTGCTTCGCGAACGGCGCGGTGCACGGCCGTGGTAGCGAGTTCATCGTCGTCGGCGTTCATGGAGCCCCTTGGTTCTTGTTGTCAGGGGGCGACCTCATGATGCCCTTTCCGGCGCAGGCGCAAGTTGGCCAAAGGGGCAAGCGCGGATTGCCAGCCGCCCCGCCCTGCCCAAATGGGATTCCTTCCTATCGATATTTCAGCCGTTCCCCTACGCGCGAGGGCGGTTTTCCACAGGATGTGCACCGGCCTCTCGCGTTAACCTGCGCCAATGGAAAGTGTCGAGGCATTTGAGATCGAGGGTGAGGTGGTCTGGCTGGTCGCCAACGACAGTCAGCGGCGCTACGTGTGCACCTGCCGCGCGTATCACACCCCGACCTGCCTGGCGCCCTACGGGAACTGCCGGCACATCGTCACGATTTCGAGCCGGCTCCAGGGAAATCCCGTCACGCCACCGCCCACGCGGACGGCGACCGTGTTGGAATTCAGACGACGCTGACGCGGCCGATCAAGGCTCCGCAACGCGGAGCGCTCTCAGCCACCGCTCTCACAGAGCACGAAGCTGCCGTCCTTGCGCACGCGGTAGTCGAAGTGCCGGCCCGCGTACTCGAGCACGACCTCGTAGCCCTCGACATCGATCTGCGCGTAAGACTCCGTCGGCTTGCCGCAGCCCATCGAAGTATCGCGCCACACGACCGCTGCCGTGCTGATGGTCTTGATGTCAGCAGGCATCGTGCCCTTGCGCTGGGCGAGGTCCGCCTTGAGACGCTCAACCACAGCCTCGAGGCTTCGGGGATTCCGGTTCCGCACGCGGACGCTGCCACGCATCGCCAGCAGCCGCATCCAGTGAAAGGAACGTGAGGCATGCAACGGCCAGGCCGAGCACGATCAAGCTGCGCATCGACCGGCTCCGCTTCTGGCGGAATTCTCCTGGAGGCGTGGAGCGGAATCGAACCGCTGTACGCGGCTTTGCAGGCCGCTGCATGACCACTCTGCCACCACGCCTGACACGCGCCCCAAACAAGAAACCCCGGGCGGCGCCGGGGTTTCGCGGGTGAATCTGGAGCGGGAAAAGGGGCTCGAACCCTCGACCTCAACCTTGGCAAGGCTTCCCATCCAATCAACCACTTACTGCGACTGCCAATAACGTCCAGCGCCAACCGGAGCGGCGCGCAGAATACAACCTCGCACAGGTTGTGGCTAGTTGTGGATTGGCGTTCGCAGTCTTGTGGTTGCGCTTCTCCGGCGCGCCGCGATACTGAGCCGCCAAATGGACAACCAATCCATGGGGCCCGCGATTGTGTTCGTCGATGGCTCCAACATGCTCATCGAGATGTCACGCGCCATCGGCTTGGAACGCATGATCCGAGCCGACCAACCGAGCGATCAACTAATTTCGCTGGCGTGTCAGAGCATCTTGCAGTCGATGAAGTACATCCCGGACCACATCATCCCGACGCACGGTGTGCAGCGCCGCTATTGGTTCGGGTCCGTCTGCGGAAATGATCCCGACATGGATCGCATCAAGCGACGGCTGCGCGACAACGGTTTCGAGGGTCAGTTGTATTGGACGGCAAAGGGGCAGAAAGAGAAGCGCGTCGATCTCGCCGTCGCTCGCGAGATGTTGATTCAGGGCTTCAACAAGAACTATCACACGGCGGTGCTAGTTGCGGGTGACGCCGATTACTTGGACCTCGTACAAGACCTCAAGCGGCTGGGGCGCACGGTCTGCGGGCTTTTCTATGACGGTGATGCGCTCGCTCCCGATCTACGGCTGGCGTGCGATCACTTCTGGACGATGCGCAATCCACAAGAGGTCAGCCCGAAGCTGGTCGAAAATCTCGTAAACGCAGTCTGATCCTGCAACGGGCTCGCGAGGAATGCCGATGGACACCGATGACGTTCGCCGCAAGATGGCCGAGCTGATGGAGAGCCCGCCTGTGTTCCACCCACATGAGTGGGCGCCGCCGACGGACCCTACGCTTCATCGCATCGAAGCGACGGTGTACGGACAGGTATGGAAAGAAGCCGTCGTCAAGGAGCAGCGCGACGGCACCGCGTTGACACAGATGACGGTGCGCGCGCCAGATTTCATCACGGTGGTGAGCACGGTGCCGGAAGTGATGGAGACAATGGCAACGCTGGCGATTGGCGATACCGTCACGCTCGAAGGTGTGCTGAGTCTCTCATGCTGGACTGGCAAGGATGGCAACACTCACCCCAGCGCATTCCTCCGGGCCTACAAGGCCCGCGACGTTCTCAAGGTGAAGCGATGAACCTGCACACACCAGCACTCGCACTACTGCTCGCAATGTCGGGATGCGTCACCACGCCACTACAGACAAACACAGAACCAAGCGAGCTTGCCAAACACGGGAACAAAGACCACCGCATGGCGCGGTCGCGTCATCGACCACAAACTAAAGGGCGCGGCCAGTCCGCTTCACGGAACCGAGTGTGTTGGAACCGTACTCTACCGGCCGACCCGACCTGTGCTTTGGGACATCGAGCAAAGACTCACCTAGCAAGGGGCTATAGGCCAGCGGACGGGATTCGACGCAGCACGCCAACGCGAGAATGATCGCCTTCATGAAATTCGCTCTCGTCGATGGACAACGCCAAGAGGCTCAGCCCAATCTTTCAGGCAAGTGTCCGACTTGCGAGCGATCCGATGGTTGCAAAGTGCGGAGAAGTCAGAATGTGGCACTGGGCTCACCAAGGAACTCTGCCTTGTGACCCTTGGTGGGAGAACGAAACCGAATGGCACCGCAACTGGAAAGGACAGTTCCCCGCCAACTGGCAGGAATTTGTCTGCCGGGCCGAAAACGGTGAGAAGCACATCGCAGATGTGCGGACCGATCATGGGTGGGTAATCGAGTTCCAGCATTCGTACATCAAACCCGAAGAGCGTCGGTCTCGCGATGTCTTTTATCGAAAGTTGGTGTGGGTCGTCGATGCAACGCGGCGAAAGAGAGATGAAGCGCAATTCGCCAAAGCGTTGCAAGCAAGTACACCGGTCGGTGGGAATCCACATATACGGCGAGTTCGCACGGATGAGTGCGGGCTGCTTCGGGAATGGTCAGGCAGTCCTGGCGCCCATCTTCTTTGATTTCGGCAACGGGCCGACGCTTTGGTGGCTCCTCGCTAGGCGCCCCGATGAACCGGCGTATGTCGCACCATTCTCGCGTAGCGGATTTCATTGCAATCCACCACGGCAAGGGGCCGGAAGGTGCTCGGGATTTCGATGAGTTCGCGAGGACTGTTAATGAACTAGTCGCGCCATACAACGCACATCTCCGGTCTCAGGCGTTGCAGCAAACCCCTATGCCACCTACCGGCTTCCAGCAGTATTTGGCCCGCCGGAGGGTTCGGAGGCGTTTTTGAAATTGTATTGATTGAGCATGGGGTTGGTGGCAATCCGAAACCGCACCAGCCCGGCTCTTTTTCGCGCGAGGGGACGACCATGAACGACGAAGGTCGCAAGCACGTCGAGCAGGCTGTGAAGGCGCCTGAGCCCGACACCGCAGAGCCGCCCGTTTCGGAAGAGGCGCCAAAGCATCCGGAAGTGCGCGGGCAGCTACAGTTCATCCACGGCTATCGGCTGATCGAGACGCGCGACATCAAGCCGTAGCGGTTACCTCTTCCGCACGCACGGCCCACGCGAACGACCGCAGGCGCTCCGCGTACTCAGGTGATGGCGCTGCTCGCCCGGCAGCCCAACGTTGCACGATCTGGTAGTGCCGCGCGCCGCAACGTGCGGCGATCTCCTGCCATGTAAACCCGGCGGCGCGAAGCGCGGCCACTGCACGCCGTGCCTCGGCTGCGCTCATGGGCGTCATTAACAACAGCTCAATCGGCGGCTCATTCTCATTGAAGGGCACGAGCGCTTCCATGATGCGCGCCGCGCAGCGGAGCGTGAGGGCCACCATCGGCGGCGGCTCGGCGCCCGCGTGGATAGCGCGCACCGCCGGGACCGGTACTTGAGCCAGCCCGGCGATGCGCGGCAACGTGACGCCGTAAGTGACTAGCGCGTCAACGGCGGCTCGTGTGCTCAGTTGACCGGTGCGAAGCACTGCTGCAGCGCCTTAAGCACACGATCGCGAAGGCGCTCGCGCAGGTCGGCGAGTTGGCGCTGGCTCAGACAGCACTCATCGATGCATAGCTCATCAGGTGCGTGATGCGCCGGAGCGCGTGCGATCTCGGGAAGCTGTAGTGCATTCATCGTGACACGCTACTTGCGCTCATACGGTCCGCGCTTGAGCCGATCAATCGTCGCCCGCGCAGCCTGCTGCTTGACCGTGACCGCCGCTCTCGATGACCGATCACGGATCACCATGTTGTGAAGCGTGTCGGGATTGATGCCGCGCTCGATGAGCGCCTGCCGCCCGCGCAGACCCATTTCGCGCAGTTCTTCCGCAGTCGGCGGTGCCTTGCTCTTCTGCTTGTCGAGCTGCTTCGCGACCTCGCGACTGATCATTGCAGGCAAGGTCTCCTTCAGGGCGTCGGTGATGGCATCGACAATCAGGAGCGTCTGCTCCTCAGTGCCTTTCATGGTCGCTCCTTGGAGCGTGGCGGCTTGGTGGGCGGAGAAGCGCGCCGCGTACTGATCGGCGGACGGCGACGGCGTGAGCGGGTAGAAGGCGACGGCACAGCCATGTTCGCTCCATGGGACCGGAACACACCGTCGCCCGAAAGTAGTCCGAACGCAGCGGGAAACTTACGCTCGGGTGACGCAGGCGTAAAGGGGCAGGCTCGTGGACGTACAGCGGCGTGCGGCTGGAACTTGGCCGCGGTCATTTCTAATAAATGTGGCATTGGGCACGTCGCGGGGGCCAGTACGACAGCTGCCAGCCTCCCAGCAGCCAGTCAGTCGAGGTGGCTCGTGATTCGTGGCGCGCTGAATCGTTGTCTGCTATTTGCGTTTGCTATGTACGCAAGTGCGGGCGCACATGCCGAAGCTCCATCGGCGGCTCAGCGAAAGTTCGCATTCCTGTGCCAGTGGGCGACTACTCAAATGCCTGCGACGCATCCACCATCTCCGTGCGACCCCGGGGCAATCGCGAAGGCGGCGCCCAATCACCTCGAAGTCGCAGCGAATGAGTATTGGGCGTATTGGCTTTCGCTGAATAGCAAGGCTGGCGCCGATGCTAGGGCGCGCTTTGAAAAGGCTTACAGGAACAGCGGGCGCAACGGGCCGTCAGGGGCGGACTTGGATCCGGTCGTGCAGGGACTGAAGGAGTTCAACGATCCGGGTTCGGAACGGCTGTCGGCCACCCCATCGACGCGCTGGCTCCATGGGGTGCCCCGACGAAGACGGCGCAGCTCGGAAAGGTGGGTCTCTATACGTGGCTTTTCGTGGAAGAGCCCGTCTCCTCGAGGACCGCTACTCCGGCACAGTGACGCCGCAGGGCAGCGTGTCTCTCAACGAGCACAAATCCGACCCGTTGGGCTGTGAGATCACCGTCCAGACCGATCCAGAAGGGATAATCACGGCGGTCACAAGGCGAAGGATCGGAACGAACTCCTGCAAACCGCCGGCGAAATGGTGGGAGAAGCGCTAACGCGGTCAGGCGCGATCAGTCGATCGCGTCCCAATCATCCGTTTCACCCGAGCGGCGCGGCCCGGCGAGTCGGAAGCGCCCCGCAGGCGTGCCGCCAACGGCATCGAGCGCCTGTGCAATCTGCCGCCAGAGATCGCGGCTATGCCGCGCGTGTGGGCTCAGCAGCGGCTGATTGGTGCGAGGGTTGCGCATGAGTAGTCCCTGCTCGGCGATCTTTTGATCCGCCTCGAAGGCGCGCGCCATGAGGCGCGTCGCGCGCAGGAACGCCGGGCCATCACTCGGCCCGTGGGCGTGCTCAAGGTAGGTAGTGCGCAGCAGGTAATCCCACACCTGCTGCTCGTTCTCCGAGAGCTTCGTGCCGGGCGGAAGTTCCGGCGGGCCGCGCAGCTTCGGCGCGTCATTTCGCAGGCGCGAGGGACGCTGCTCACCCCGGATCAACTTGAGCACGGTCGCAGTCGGTCGCCGACCCGTCACACGCGTCACCTCGCCTTGATGCCGCGCGATCATGCGCCGATCGGACCTCGGCCCGCCAGTGACGGGGTGCGCGACGAAATCACTGCGCTTGCGTGTTTTTCAAGCTCGGCGTCGCGACAACGTAAGCGTCGGCGAGCTGCTTTAACGTCAAAGTCATGATCAGTCTCCGTTTGAAGAGCAGAACCGTGCAGGCGCACGGCGGTTGTGCCCCGTGGCGGTGAAACGTGAGACTGGTCAGTTACTTAAAAGAACTTGGAGCGGGAAACGGGGCTCGAACCCGCGACCTCAACCTTGGCAAGGTTGCGCTCTACCAACTGAGCTATTCCCGCCCGGAGCCGGAAAGGGGCGTCATTGTAAGCGGCACCCGGGGGGTGTCAAGGAACACGGGAATTCAGTGTCCCGCGGACGAGTTCCGGCCACGCTGCGCGCAAGTACTGCACCATCGACCAGAGTGTCAGCACCGCCGCGATGCACGGTGAGCATGCAGGCCGACCTCGTAGATCGGAACGCCCCACAGGTTCCAGCGGAACAACATCATCGACAGTCCCGACGATCTGCAGGATCGTCTTGAACTTCGCCAGTCCCGACACGGCCACCTTGCCGCGGGCCCCGATCTCTGCCATCCACTCGCGCAGGGCCGAGATCGCGATCTCGCGTCCGATGATCACGCCGCGGGCAGACACCACGAACCAGCGCGGATCCTTGGAAACGATCAATACCAGCGCCACCGCGACGATCAGCTTGTCGGCGACCGGGTCCAGGAATTCGCCGAGGCGTGAGGTTTGTCCCCACTTGCGCGCGAGATAGCCGTCGAGCGAATCGGTGATGCCCGCCAGCGCAAACAGCATTCCGGCCGCCGGGTCCGCCCAGGGATACGGCATGTAGTACAGCGCGATGATCAGGGGGATCGCGAGAATGCGTCCCCACGTCAATGCGATCGGTATTGTGCAGATGTCGACCCAACCGTCAGGCTCCCGGATGCAGATGCTCGTAGATGAGCTCGGCAAGTGGCCGTCCGATTCCGTGGACCTGCGCGAGATCATCGACACCCGCGCGCAGTATGCCCTGCAAGCCGCCGAACTGCTTGAGCAGCTCGCGGCGCCGTGCGGGCCCCAGCCCGGGAATGGTTTCCAGAGTCGATTCGTTGTGACGGCGCGCGCGCCGCCGGCGATGCCCCGTGATCGCGAAGCGATGCGCCTCATCGCGCACTCGCTGCACCAGGTGCAGCACGGGAGATTCCGGGGCCAGCACCAGCGGCTCGGCATGCTCAGGCAGGAACAGGCGTTCCTGTCCGGGACGCCGATCCGCTCCCTTGGCGATCGCCACGACAGGCAAGCCGGACACCTCGAGCTCGCGCAGCACTGCCAATGCTTGCGTGAGTTGTCCCTTGCCGCCGTCGATGAGCAGCAGGTCGGGCATCGGCACCTCGCCTGACTTGATGCGCTTGTAGCGGCGCGTGAGCGCCTGGCGCAGCGCGCCGTAGTCATCGCCCGGTTCGCACGCCGCTGATGTTGAAGCGCCGGTAGTCCGCCTTGATCGGGCCTTCGCGGCCGAATACGACGCAGGAGGCGACGGTTCCCTCGCCACGCGTGTGGCTGATATCGAAGCACTCGATACGATGCGGCGCCTCGGGCATCTGCAGGGTCTCGCGCAGCGCCTGCAGATCGAGCTCGATACCGGCGCGCGAGGCAAGGCGCATGCGCAGTGCCTGCGCAGCATTGGTCTGCGCCATCGCCATCCAGCGCGCGGCCAGGCCGCGCGGTGCGCGGCGAATCACCACCTTGTGTCCGCGCGCTCCGCGAGCGCATCCTGCAGCGCCTCGGCATCCTCGATCGCCACGTTGAGCAGGATCTCCGCCGGCACGTCGTGGGCGAAGTAATACTGCATGAGAAACGCACTCATGATCTCCGCCGGATCGCCCAGGGGTGCGCGCGGAAAGAACTGCGTGCTGCCGAGATTGCGCCCGCGCGCGCACGAACATCACGGCGACACAATGCTCGCCGCCCTCGCTCGCCAACGCCACCAGGTCGGTATCGCGCCGGCCGCGCGTGCTGACGCTCTGTTGCAGCTGGATCTGGCGCAGGCTCGCCAGCTGATCGCGCAGCCGCGCCGCCGTTTCGTAATCGAGCGCACTCGCGGCCTGGTCCATGGCCCGGGCGAGCTCCTCGTTCACTTCCTCGCTCCGACCCTCCAGGACCTTGACGGCCGCAGCGACGTCGCGCGAGTAGTCGGCCTCCGAAATCAGCCCCACGCAGGGCGCCGAGCAGCGCTCGATCTGATGTTGCAGACAGGGGCGGCTGCGATTCTCGAAGAAGGTGTCCTCGCAATTGCGCAGCTTGAAGAGCTTCTGCAGTTGCAACAGGGTCTCGCGCGTCGCGCCGGCGCTCGGATACGGCCCGAACAGGCGTCCGCTGCGCACGCGCGGCCCGCGATAGAACGTGAGGCGGGGAAACTTCGCTTCGGTAGTGACGTGCACGTACGGGAAGCTCTTGTCATCGCGCAGCATCACGTTGAAGCGCGGCCGGTGCTCCTTGATCAGGTTGTACTCGAGCAGCAACGCCTCGCCGTCGGAGTCGGTGAGCGTCACGTCGATGCCGGTCACCTGGCCCACCAGCGCCTGGACCTTCGGCACGACGTTGCGCGCGTGGAAGTAGCTCGCGACCCGGCTCCTCAGGTTGCGTGCCTTGCCGACATACAGGAGCTCGCCCTTCGCGCCCAGCATCCGGTAGACGCCCGGACGGCGCGGCAACGTGGCGACATAGGCCTTGGCTTCGAACGACTCACTCATTCATGTGACGGATGACCGCGTCGCCGAAGCCGCTCGTGCCGACGAGCGTGGCGCCCGGGATCAGCCGCTGCAGGTCCTCTTCCACGTCTCTTCTGCGCGGCCGAGTCTCGCGCTTTGGCTGCGCGAATCGCCTCGCGCAGCCGTGCCAGGTCGTACGTGAGCTCCTTGTTGGCGATCGTGTGGGCGACGCCCTTCAGCACCAGGTCCGCGGCCTCCGTCCAGCCGAGGTAGCGCAACATCATCTCCGCCGACAGGATCAGCGAGCCGGGATTCGACGCGGTCCTTGCCGGCAAATCCCGGTGCCGTGCCATGCGTCGCCTCGAACACCGCCAGCCCGTCGCCGATGTTGCCGCCGGGCGCGATCCCGATGCCGCCGACCTGTGCCGCCAGCGCGTCGGAAATGTAGTCGCCGTTCGAGATTGAGGGTCGCGATGACGTCGTACTCTTCGGGCCGCAGCAGCGCCTGCTGCAGGAAATTGTCGGCGATGACGTCCTTGATCACGATCTCCTTGCCGGTCACCGGATTCGTGAAGGTGAGCCACGGGCCACCCGTCAACTCCCTCGGCGCCGAATTCCGCCTTCGCCAGCTCGTAGCCCCATTCGCGGAAGGCTCCCTCGGTGAACTTCATGATGTTGCCCTTGTGCACCAGCGTCACCGAGACGCGATCGTGATCGACGGCATACTGGATCGCCTTGCGGATCAGCCGTTGCGAACCCTCGCGTGACACCGGCTTGATACCGATGCCGGAGCTCGCCGGGAAGCGGATCTCGGTGACCGCGCAATTCGCGCTGCAGGAACACGATCAGCTTCTGCACTTCGGGCGAGCCGGCGGGCCACTCGATACCGGCGTAGATGTCTTCGGTGTTCTCGCGGAACACCACCATCTCGACCAGGCTCGAGTCCTTCATCGGCGTCGACACACCGGGGAAATGGCGGATCGGACGCACGCAGGCATACAGGTCGAGTGTCTGGCGGATCGCGACGTTGAGGGAGCGGATGCCGCCGCCGACCGGCGTCGCGAGCGGCCCCTTGATGGAAACGACGAAGTCGCCGCAAGGCCTGCAAGGTCTCGTCCGGGCACCACGCGCCGGCGCCGTAGATCTGGCTGGCTTTCTCGCCGGCGTAGACCTCCATCCACGCGATGCGCCGCTTGCCGCCGTAGGCCTTCTCGACCGCTGCGTTGACCACGCGGCGCATCACCGGGCGTGACATCGATGCCGATGCCATCGCCTTCGACGAAGGCGATGATCGGACGCATGGGACGTTGAGGAGTGAGTCCGGGTTGAGCGTGATGCGCTCGCCATGCTGGCCGGGACCACGATATGGTCGTACTTCATGGGCGTCCGGCGGCCTTGCGGGGCGCGAACTTTACCAGAAACACCCGACAGCAGAGCCCGCCGGCGCTAGGATTGCCGGCAACCGCGTTGTCCCCGTCAGGCCACGTATGACGTCACTCATCGATCGGCTCTTTGTCGAGCATCCGCGCTCGGCCGGCCAGGGCTATTTCGAACATCTCCGCTTCGCCCACCGCTTCGGCGGACGCATGTTGCTCGGCGCGCTCGCCGCCTTCGTGCACGGCCTGTTCCCGCGCCTGTATCAGACCGGAGCCAGTGACGCAGTGCGCGCGCTGCATGCCTCTCTGCATCAGCGCGACGCGAACATGGACTAGAGAGCCGTCAGCCGGAGCGCTTGCGGGGCTTGAACTGCGCCTCTTCCGTCGAGCCCTTGAGCGCCGTGATCGAGGACTGCCCGGCGGTGACGGTCTGCGTGACGTCGTCGAAGTACCCGGCGCCGACTTCGCGTTGGTGCTTGGTCGCCGTATAGCCCTGCCCCTTCCGCGGCAAACTCCGCCTGTTGAAGCGCGACGTAAGCGCTCATCTGCGATCCCGTGTAGCCGCGGGCCAGCTCGAACATGCTGAAGTTGAGCGCGTGGAAGCCCGCCAGGGTCACGAACTGGAACTTGTAACCCATCGCGCCGAGTTCGCGCTGGAACTTGGCGATCGTGCGGTCGTCGAGCTTCTCCTTCCAGTTGAAGGACGGTGAACAGTTGTAGGCGAGGAACTTGTCCGGGTGATGCTTGTGCACGCCGGCGGCGAACGCCTTGGCCTCGTGCAGATCGGGAACCGCGGTTTCGCACCACACCAGGTCAGCGTACGGAGCGTAGGCCACGCCGCGAGCGATGGCCGCATCGATGCCGGCCTTGCACGTGGAAGAATCCCTCCGCGGTGCGCTCCTTGCCTGTCATGAACGCGCGGTCGCGCTCATCGATGTCGGACGTCAGCAGGTTGGCCGACTTCGGCGTCGGTGCGCGCCACGAGCACCGTCGGCACGTTGCACAGGTCGGCGGCGAGGCGCGCCGCCACCAGCTTGCTGATCGCCTCGGAGGTCGGCACCAGCACCTTGCCGCCCATGTGACCGCACTTCTTCGCCGACGACAGCTGGTCTTCGAAGTGCACGCCGGCGGCGCCCGCCTCGATCATCGCCTTCATCAGCTCGAAGGCATTGAGCACGCCGCCGAACCCCGCTTCCGCGTCCGCGACGATCGGCTTGAGCCAGTCGATGTCGTGCTTGCCCTCGGCGTGATGGATCTGGTCGGCGCGCTGCAAGCGTGTTGTTGATGCGCTTGACCACCGAGGGCACCGAATCCGCCGGATACAGCGACTGGTCGGGATACATATGCGCCGGCGAGATTGGCATCGCCCGCGACCTGCCAGCCCGACAGGTAGATCGCATCGAGGCCGGCCCGCACCTGCTGCATCGCCTGGTTGCCGGTGAGCGCGCCCAGTGCGTTCACGAACGGCTTTTCGTGCAGATACTTCCACAGCTTCTCGGCGCCGAGACGCGCGAGCGTGTGCTCGACTACTACGGTACCGCGCAGCCGGACGACATCCTCCGCCGTGTAGGGTCGCGCGATGCCGCGCCAGCGCGGATCGGACTCCCAGGTCTTTTTCAGGGCGGCCGCTGCAGGGATGGTCATCAGTGCACTCCTCGGGTCAGTGAATTTCGCGATACGCGAGCAAGGTCAGGAACGGCGCGAAGCGTGGCTCGGCGGTCAGTCGATCGAGCAGCCGCGCAGCGACGTCGAGGTGCGCGGTCTCATAGGGAACCTCGCCGCGGGCGGCACGCAAGCGCTCGACTTCGCGTGCCAGCACCTCGCGCACCAGCGGCATGATGATCCGCCGTCCGTCCCCGTGCAGGGTAGTCGGATGATGCACCCACTGCCAAAGCTGGGCGCGCGAAATCTCCGCCGTGGCCGCGTCTTCCATCAGGTTGTTGATCGGCACACAACCAAGCCCCGCGAGCCACGCCGCCAGGTACTGCAGCCCGATGCTGACATTGCTGGCGAGCCCGGCCTCGGTGATGGAGCCTTCGGGCACCCGCAGCAGGTCGGCTGCGGTGACGTGCACGTCTTCACGCAATCGCTCGAGCTGGTTCGGCCCGGGCATGTGCCGATCGAATATCTCCCGCGCCACCGGCACGAGACCGGGATGAGCCACCCACGTGCCGTCATGTCCGTCGCCGGCCTCGCGCTCCTTGTCCGCGCGCACCTTGGCGAGGGCCGTCTCGTTCGCGACCGGATCGTTGCGAATCGGGATCTGCGCCGCCATTCCGCCCATCGCGAACGCGCCACGGCGATGACAGGTCTTGATCAGCAGTTGCGAGTAGGAGCGCAGGAAGTGCGTCGTCATCGTCACCTGCTGGCGGTCGGGCAGCACGCAGTCGGCGCGCCGCGCGAACTTCTTGATGAAGCTGAAGATGTAGTCCCAGCGCCCGCAGTTGAGGCCGACGATGTGCTCCTTCAGCTCGTAGAGGATCTCGTCCATCTCAAATGCTGCGAGGATCGTCTCGATGAGCACGGTGACCTTGAACGTGCCGTGCTCGAGCGCGAGCAGCGTCTCCGCGTGGGTCAGTACCTCCGACCACAGCCGCGCTTCGAGGTGGCTCTCGAGCTTCGGAAGATACAGGTAGGGACCGGTTCCCTTCGCGAGCAGCGCGCGCGCGTTGTGGAAGGCGTAGAGACCGAAATCAACGAAAGCGCCGGGCACCTGCTCGCCATCGACCAGCAGGTGCTTTTCGAAGAGGTGCCAGCCGCGCGGGCGCATCATCAGCACGGCGATCTGCGGATTGAGGCGGTATTGCTTGCCCTCGGGGGACCTGAAACCGATCGTGCCGTTCACCGCATCGCGCAGGTTGAGCTGGCCGCGGATGACGTTGTCCCAGGTCGGCGTGAGCGAGTCCTCGCAGTCCGCCATGAAAACCCGGGCGCCCGAATTGAGCGCGTTGATCACCATCTTGCGCTCGGTGGGCCCGGTGATCTCGACGCGCCGATCGAACAGGTCCGCGGGGATCGATCCCACGCGCCAGTCGGATTCGCGGATGTGACGCGTCTCGGCGAGGAAGTCCGGAAGCTTGCCGCCGTCGATCTCTTGCTGGCGCCGCTCGCGCGCCTCGAGCAACTGGTGCACACGCGGCGTGAAACGACGCGTCAGCGCAGCGATGAACTCCAGCGCCTCGCGGCTCAGCATGCTGTCGAAGCCGGCCGGCATGGCACCGCGAATTTCGCAGCCGGCTGTGGTTGATGAACCGTGGGGACTCAATCGGCCTCCTACCGAGCCGCCCGAGGGTGCGCAGTCGCGGGCGGATTCGACGGCGCGGATTGATGCAACGCAGAATATGCCAGCCCGCTCAAGCGGGGCAAGCTTGGACGATCATGCGCCATTCGATGACGTGTCTTCTATTCCACAAGCCGTTCCGCGTCCTCACTCGCTTCACCGACAGTGCGGGACGCATCACGCTCGCCCGGTTCATCACGCGACCGGGGCTCTATCCGGCGGGCCGGCTCGACTACGACAGCGAGGGCCTTCTGGTACTGACCGATGACGGGGCATTGCAGAGTCGCATCAGCGATCCGCGGCATCGGCTCGAAAAGACCTACTGGGTGCAGGTTGAGGGCGAGGCGAACCGGGAAGCGATCGAACGGCTGAAGCGCGGTGTGCGGCTCAAGGACGGAGCGGCGCGCGCCACCGGCGCCCGCGTCATCGCCGAACCGCCGGGGCTCTGGCCGCGGGATCCGCCGATCCGTTATCGCGCCCGCATACCGACACACTGGCTCGAGATCCGCCTCAGCGAAGGTCGCAACCGCCAGGTGCGGCGCATGACAGCCGCCGTCGGTCTGCCCACCTTGCGGCTGATTCGCAGCGCCATTGGGCCGTGGTCGATCGACGGTATCGCACCCGGTGAATCGCGCGAACTTCAGCGTGACGAGGTGGAGAGCGCGTTGCGAGGCGTGCGCGCCGGCTAAATCGTCAGCGGCTCGCGGGCCTGTGCCGCGCAATGAGCATGGCAAGCTCGAGCGCCTGCTCGTAGTTGAGGCGCGGATCGACCTGCGAGCGGTAGGCGCGCTTCAGATCGGCCTCGGTCAGGCCGCGGGCGCCACCGATGCACTCGGTCACGTCCTCGCCCGTCAGCTCGAAATGCACGCCGCCCAGGATACGAGCCCGATTCGGCGTGAATGCGGAGCGCGGCTTCGAACTCTTCCAGGATGTTGTCGAAGCGGCGTGTCTTGACGCCGCCGGCCGTGGTCTCGGTGTTGCCGTGCATCGGATCGCAGCACCCACAGCACGGTCTGCCCCGGTGCGCGCGCACCGCCTGCGATCAGCGGCGGCAGGTCGCGCTCGATGTCCTTGACGCCGAAACGATGGATGAGCGTCAGGCGGCCGGGCTCATTCTGCGGATTGAGAATCGCCAGCGAGCTCCTGCAGCCATTCCGCGTTCATGCCCGGGCCGATCTTGACGCCGATCGGATTGGCGATACCGCGGAAAAATTCCACGTGCGCGCTGTCGACCTGCGCGGTGCGCATGCCGATCCACGGCATGTGCGTCGACAGGTTGTACCAGCGCTGCTGTCGCGGGATGAAGCGCGTCTGCGCCTGCTCGTAGAGCAAATGCAGGCCTTCGTGGCTCGCGTAGAACTCGACGCGGTTGGTCTCGTGCACCGGCCGTCCGCTGATCGACTCGAAGAAATCGAGCGAGTCGCCGATCGAATCGACGATGCGCTGATAGGCTTCCTTGAGCGGCGAGTGGCGCACGAACGCCAGGTTCCAGTACTCCGGGTGATGCAGGTCGGCGAACCCGCCATCGACCAGCGCGCGCACGAAGTTGAAGGTGAGCGCCGCGCGCTCGTAACCGCGCAGCAGCAGCTGCGGGTCGGGCTCGCGATCGGCCGCAGTGAACGGCGCGCGGTTGACGAGGTCGCCGCGATAGCTCGGCAGCGTCACGCCGTCGCGCGTCTCGGTGTCGGCAGAACGGGGCTTGGCATACTGTCCCGCCATGCGCCCGACACGCACGATGGGCATCTTGAGTCCGTGCAGCAGCACCAGGCTCATCTGCAGCAGGATCTTGAGCTTGCTGCGCGATGGTGTCCGACTCGCAGTCGTCCAGGCTCTCGGCGCAATCGCCGCCCTGCAGCAGGAAGCGTTCGCCGCGCTGTGCCGAGCGCCAGGTGCTTGCGCAGCGCCTCGATTTCCCACGACACGACGATCGGCGGCAGCCGGCTCAAGGCGGCGACCGTGCGTTCCACCGCTCCGGCATCGGCATACACCGGCTGCTGCTGCGCCCGGCGCGACTGCCAGCTCGCGGGATGCCACGGCGTCATTGAAGGAGTGCGCGTCACGGCCCGATCGTACCGGTGAGCGCCCGGACTTGCATTATTGGCAGCCCGTAATGCAAGTCCGGCACCCTTGAGGCAGAATGCGCGCCTCTTTTCCGGGCGGGGTCCCTACCCGGGAAGCGCCGATCCGCAGCCCCGCCCCTGCTGGGAGTCTCAGTCCATGCATCGTGTTCTCATTCTCGGCGCCGGGAAAATCGGCGCATTGATCTCCGGGCTGCTGGCCGAGTCCGGCGCGTACCGGGTACTGCTCGCCGACGTCAACGGCAACGGCGCCGAAGCGGTGGCGCGCGCCCACAACCTGCCGAATATGCGCGGCCATGCGCTCGATGCGGCCGATGGCAAGGCGCTCGACGCCTTCCTCAAGGCGAACCCGGTCGATGCGCTGATCTCGTGCCTGCCCTACTACTGCAACGTCGGTGTGGCCGAATGCGCCAAGCGTGCTGGCACGCATTACTTCGACCTCACCGAGGACGTCGCGGTGACCCGGGCCGTGCGCGGCATCGCCGAGGGATCGAAGCAGGCGTACGTACCGCAGTGCGGGCTCGCGCCGGGATTCATCAGCATCGCGGCCAATGAGCTCATCACCCATTTCGACGTGGTGCGCAGTGTGAAGCTGCGCGTGGGCGCCCTGCCCCAGCATCCGAACAACGTGCTCAAGTATTCGCTCACCTGGTCCACGGAGGGATTGATCAACGAATACGCCAATCCCTGCCAGGCCATCGTCGACGGCCACCTGGTGGACGCGGCGCCGCTCGAGGGCCTCGAGGAGATTTCGATCGACGGCACGCTCTATGAAGCCTTCAACACTTCGGGCGGCCTGGGCTCGCTCGGCGAAACGCACGGCCCGCGCGTCGAGACCATGAACTACAAGACCATGCGCTATCCCGGTCACTGCGCACAGATGCGCCTGCTGATGAACGATCTCAAGCTGAGTCATGACCGCGGCACGCTCAAGCGCGTACTCGAGAACGCCGTACCGCAGACGCTGCAGGATGTGGTGATCGTGTATGCCGCCGTGAGCGGCCTGCAGGACGGGCAGCTGCGCGAAGAAAACTACGTCAACAAGATCTATCCGCAGGTGATCGCCGGGCGGCTGTGGTCGGCCATCCAGGTGACCACCGCTGCGGGTCTCGCCGCGGTTGCCGATCTCACGCTGGAGACGCCGACCAGGTATCACGGTTTCGTGCCGCAGGAGAGCTTCAGCCTGCCCGACATTCTCGGCAACCGCTTCGGCCGCTACTACGCACCGGGTGGCAGCAAGGATGTCTCTTCCGAGGTGGTCGTGACCGGCAAGGCCGGTCATCAGCGCGAGCTCAGGAGGAATGCGTCATGAAAGAGCTGCTCGCCAGTCTCGATCTCAAGCCCGTCAATCCCGGCGCCTGGTCCGGTGAGCAAGGCTGGTCGAACGACAGCCGCGGCCCGCTGATCGATTCGGTCAATCCCGCGACCAACGAAGTGATCGCGCAGGTGCGCTGTGCGACCGCAGGCGATTACGAGCAGCTGATGCAATCGGCCGTGCAGGTGGCGAAGGAGTGGCGCATGGTGCCGGCCCCGCGCCGCGGAGAGATTGTGCGACTCGTGGCCGAGGAGCTGCGGGCCAACAAGGACGCACTCGGGAGTCTCGTGACGCTCGAGAACGGCAAGATCAAGGCCGAGGGCGACGGCGAAGTGCAGGAGATGATCGACATCGCCGACTTCGCGGTCGGCCAGTCGCGCATGCTCTATGGCCTGGCGATGCACTCGGAACGCCCGCAGCATCGCATGTTCGAGCAGTGGCATCCGCTCGGCGTGGTCGGGATCATTTCGGCGTTCAATTTCCCGGTGGCGGTGTGGTCGTGGAACGCGTTCCTTGCGGCGATCTGCGGCAACGTGAGCGTCTGGAAACCCTCGCCCAAGACACCGCTCTGCGCGGTCGCGGTGCAGGAGATCTGCAATCGCGTCGTCAAGCGGCATGGCTTCCCGCCCGTCTTTCAGTTCTTCATCGACGCGGGCACCGAGCTGGCGCAAAAGTTCGTCGATGATCCGCGCGTCGCACTGGTGTCCTTCACCGGGTCGACCGCCGTGGGCCGGAAAGTGGGCGAGCGCGTCGCGGCGCGGCTCGGCAAGAGCCTGCTCGAGCTGGGCGGCAACAACGCCATCATCGTCGATGAGTCCGCCAACCTCGACCTCGCGGTGCCCTCGATCGTGTTCGGCGCCGTCGGCACGGCGGGGCAACGATGCACCAGCACGCGCCGCGTGTTCGTGCACGAAGCGCGCCGCGCAGAGCTCGAGAAGCGGCTGCTGAGCGCGTACTCCCAGGTTCGAATCGGCGACCCGCTCAAGCCGCAGACACTGATGGGGCCGCTCATCGACAAGCAGGCGGTGGCGCGTTTCGAAGCGGCCCTCGCCAAGGTGCGCGAAAGCGGCGGGGAAGTCCTGTGCGGTGGCCGCGTGCTCAATGGGCCGGGTAACTTCGTGGAGCCCGCGATCGTGCGGGCGCGCAACGACTGGTCGATCGTGCAGACGGAGACGTTCGGCCCGATCCTGTACCTGATCCCCGTGCGTTCGCTCGAGGAGGCGATCGAGCTGCACAACCAGTCCGCGCATGGCTTGTCGTCCAGCATCTTTACCGATCGGTTGCAGCATGCGGAACGCTTCCTGTCGGCCCAGGGGAGCGACTGCGGCATCGCCAACGTCAACATCGGCACTTCCGGTGCCGAGATCGGCGGCGCCTTCGGCGGCGAGAAGGAGACCGGTGGCGGGCGCGAGTCGGGATCCGACTCCTGGAAGGCGTACATGCGCCGGCAGACGAGCACGATCAACTGGGGCACGACGCTGCCGCTCGCGCAGGGCATCCGCTTCGATCTGCAGAGCTGAGGCGCAGGTGATAGGCTGTCATTGATTCCCTACGAGTGAAATCGATGCGCCGTCTGTGGCTCCTGTCGTTCGCGTTGGTATGGCTGCCGGCACACCTGGTGTTCGGCGAGGATCCCGCGCCTGCGCCGAAGGACGCGGCCAGCACCGCCCTCCTCCTGCAGATCAACGGCCCGATCGGTCCCGCGATCAGTCATTACATCTCGCAGGGCATCAAGCGTGCAGCCGAGGACGGCAACTCCATCGTCATCCTGCGCATGGACACGCCCGGCGGTCTCGACACGTCGATGCGCGACATCATCAAGGACATCCTCGCCTCGCCAGGTGCCGGTGGTGACCTTCGTCTCGCCGAGCGGTGCGCGTGCCGCCAGCGCGGGCACGTACATCCTCTACGCGAGCCACATCGCCGCGATGGCGCCCGGCACCAATCTCGGTTCCGCCACGCCGGTGCCGATCGGCGGCGAACCTGCGCCGCCGCCGGGTCGAGCAAGAAGCCCGCCGACGACAAGGCCGGACGATGACGGCGACGACGGCGAGGACGACAGGCGCGCTCCCGCTCCCGGCGGAGCGATGGAGACGCAAGGTGATGAACGACGCGGTCGCGTACCTGCGCGGTCTCGCTCAATCTGCGTGGCCGCAATGTCGAGTGGGCCGAGAAGGCCGTGCGCGAAGGCGCGAACCTGCCCGCGACACGAAGCGCTCGCCGAGAATGTCATCGACCTGATCGCGACCGACGTACCCGATCTGCTCCGGAAGACTCATGGCCGCGAGCTGCAGCGTGGGCGCGGGTGAGATGACGCTCGCGACCGAGCGACCTGACGGTCGAAACGCGTGGAGCCCGACTGGCGCACGGAGCTCCTGGCCGTCATCACCAACCCGACCGTGGCCTACGGGCTGCTGCTGATCGGGATCTACGGCCTGCTGTTCGAAGGCTACAACCCCGGGCGCCGTGTTGCCGGGCGTGGTGGGCGCGATCTGCCTGCTGCTCGGCGCTGTTCGCACTTCCAGGTGCTGCCGGTCAACTACGCCGGCCTGGCGCTGATCGTGCTCGGCGTATCGGGCTGATGATGGCTGAGGCCTTCATGCCGAGCTTCGGCGCGCTCGGGCGTCGGGGGCCTGATCGCGTTCGTGATCGGCTCGATCATCCTGTTCGATCACCGAGCCGTGCCCGGTTTCGAGGTCGCGATGCCGATCATCGGCGCCATCGCCTCGCGGCCGGCCTGGTCGCTGTGCGGTATCGTGCTGCGATGGTCGTGACGCGCGCGCACGCCGGCCCGTCGTCACCGGCGTCGAACAGCTGGTCGGCGGCACTGCGGAGGCCAGTCGAGGACTTCGGCCGCGCGGGCACGGTGCGGCGTGGACGGCGAGCTGTGGAACGCGGTCGCAGCTCCGCGCCCGTTGCGCCGGCGCAGCGGGTGCGGGTGAGCCGCGTGGATGGCCTGACGCTGCTGTCGCCCGGTCGAGACCGTCTGAACGTCTGATGGAGAATCGAGACATGCCTATCGGCCACGTGTTTCTTGCCGTGGTCCTTATCATCGCCGTGGTCGCTCTGCTCTTCAGCGGCGATCAAGATCCTGAACGAATACGAGCGCGGCGTCGATGTTCACGCTCGGGCGCTTCACCGGCGTCAAGGGACCGGGCCTGATCCTCGCTGATTCCGGTCATCCAGCAGATGGCAGGGTCGACCTGCGCGTGCATCGTGCTCGACGTGCCGACGCAGGACGTGATCTCGCGCGACAACGTGTCGGTCAAGGTCAACGCGGTCATCTATTTCCGCATCGTCGACCCGGGCAAGGCGATCATCCAGGTCGCCAATCCCTTCGAGGCGACCAGCCAGCTCGCGCAGACGACGCTGCGCTCGGTGCTCGGCCAGCACGAGCTCGACGAGATGCTCGTCGGAACGCGACAAGCTCAACGCCGACATCCAGCGAATCCTCGACCAGGCAGACCGACGCCTGGGGCATCAAGGTCGCCAATGTCGAGATCAAGCACGTCGACCTCGACGAGACCATGATCCGCGCGATCGCCCAGCAGGCCGAGGCCGAGCGTACGCGGCGCGCCAAGGTCATCAATGCCGAGGGCGAGAAGCAGGCGGCGCAGCAAGCTGGCGGAAGCAGCGCAGCATTCTGGCCGCAGGACCGAGGCGATGCAGCTGCGCTATCTGCAGACGCTCGCGGAAATCGCGAACGAGAAGAGCCTCGACGATCGTGTTCCCGCTGCCGCTCGATCTCATCGGAGCCCTTGCTGAACCTGGCGGAGCGCATGGCCCAGCAGCGCTAGTCCAGACCGCGGGCGACTGCGCGCCGCCGCCCCGGGCAGCGGCGACTTCACGCGAATCGCAGCGCCCCCGAGCGACGAGCGCTCGATGCCGACGCTCCCCGCCGTAGGACCGCGCGATCTCGGTCACCATCGGCGAGACCTATCCCGTGGCCGGCCTCCGTTCGTCCAGCCGCGCACCCCGCCGCTGAGAATCCGCCGCGACATCGTCCGGAATGCCGGAACCGTCGTCCTCGACGAGCAGCTCGATGCGCACTCGACATGGCTGCCGAGCCTGCCGGGCCGGGCCGATCGTCAGGCGCACCTGCCGCCGGCACCACTTGCAGGCGTTGTCGAGCAGGTTGCCGGCGAGCTCGAGGAAATCCCCGCCGTCGCCGCGAAAACGAATGTCCGGCGCGACCGCACGTCGACATTGCGGCGCCTTGTGCCGATAGACTTTTGCGAGACCGGCGACCAGCTCGCTCGACTTCCGCGCCGACCGGAACGGTTGCGAGCCCGAGCTTGCCGCGGCCGGCCGCCGGCTTGCGCAGCTGATAACGCACGATCTCGTCCATGCGTCCGACCTGCGATCGTTCACCTGCCGCGAAAGCCGCGGTCGCCGCTTTCGTCGAGCGTCGCCCGGACTGCGGCCAGCGGCGTCTTCAGACTGTGGGCGAGATTGTCGAGCGTGTGGCGATACCGTTCGGAGCGCGCCCGCTCGCTGTCGATCAGCAGATTCAGGTTGCGCGCGACCCCCGAAGCTCGGTCGGGAGATCCTCCGACAGCGAGCTCCGCTCGCCGTCCTCGATCACGCTGATCTCGCTCTCGATCTGCCGAAGTGGGCCAGGAGACGCCGCATGAGCAGCGCGATGCGAGCAGCATGATCGCCGCAACGGCCGACGAACCAGCCGAACAGCTGGCGGCGGAATTCGGCAACCTGCGCGTTGTAGGCATCCAGGCTCTCGTAGACCCGGAACACGTAAGGCTCGAGACTGCCGTCCGCGAATTCCCATTGCCCGGCAAGATCAACGCGAGCAGCGGCGTCACGTCGTCGAGTTCATCGTGCGAAAACGCCTGCCGCCCGGCGCCGGCGTCGGTGCGCCGGCAGCGCGAGGCCCAGCGCCGACCGGAGCGATTGCCAGGCCAGCGCTCCCGTTGCCGCGCCGAAGCTCCGCGTACAAGCCCGAACCCAGTGTATCGAAGCGCGGCTCGACGAGAGGCCATGGGCGGCCTGCGCGACTCGTCGTCGGCCGGCTCCGCATCCGCCAGCAGCTGCATCAGGTAGCGCATCGAGAATCTCCTCGCGTGCGCTTTCCCCGGCGGTCACGAAAGCAGCAGGTCGAGCACGCGATGGTGAGCGCCGAAGAAGACGAGCAACAGCAGCGAGACTGAAACCAGCAATCGTGCGCTGAGCGAGGACATGCGGTCGCCGCCCGCGACTCAGCGACGGTTTCCTGCGCTCGCAGCGCGAAGCGGTAGCCGCGGCCGCGCAGCGTCTCGATCGGCCTGAGCGTATTGTCGGGATCGAGCTTCTTGCGCAGCCGGCCGATGAAGACCTCGATGACGTTGCTGTCGCGCTCGAAGTCCTGCTCGTAGAGGCGCTCGGTCAGTTCGGACTTGGAGATCACGTCGCCCGCGCGCAGCATCAGGTATTCGCAGGATGCTTGTACTCGTAGCTCGTCAGGCTCGATCACCCGGCCGCCGACTGTCACGTCCTGGCGTGACGGGTACGAGCGCGATGGGGCCGGCTTCCAGGACCGGCGCGCCCAGCCGCCCGCGCGCCGCAGCAATGCATTGACGCGCGCGAGCCACTTCCTCGTAGTGAAACGGCTTGACCACGTAGTCGTCCGCGCCGGCGCTGAGGCCGTCGACCTTGTCCTGCCAGCGGTCGCGGGCGGTCAGCACCAGGATGGGGAACGCTTCGCCCGCGCTCGCGCACGCTGCGGATGATGTCGATGCCGGGAAGCTTCGGCAACCCGAGGTCGACGATCGCCAGGTCGATCGGGAATTCCTGCGCGGAATACAGGCCTTCCTCGCCCTTCGCGGCTTCCTCGACGGTGAATCCGTCTGCCCTGAGCTGCGCCGCCAGCGAGTCGCGCAGCGACGCATCGTCTTCGACTGAGCATCGCATGTCTCACGTCGGCTGCCTACAGTACCGCGCCGCTGGCGGCTCGATCTTGAAAGTCCATGACCTTGCCGTCCTTGGTCATGACCCGCAGTGGTGCACTGTGCGTCCCTTGCTGTTGTGCGTTTCCGCGGAGATCACGCGTCGACGTCGCCGCGCTGCTCCGACTCGACGCCTCGACAAGGTCGTGCCGTTCGAGCGACACGCCCTCCGTGCAGCGTAGCGTGATCCGGCTTCGGCTGGCTCCGGCCGTCCGCATCGCGTGCGGCCGCCGGCAGCGCCAGGCCGGCGGACGCTCAGTGCAGCCAAGAGGTGATCGCGTGTCGCAGCACGGGAATGTCGCTCTCGATTGGCCGGCCCTGCCGGACGCCGCCAAGTGTCGTATGCCGATTGCCGTAGCATTGCGGCGGCACAAGCCGTTCCACGGTTGACCTACCGGCCGGCCGCACCTCACCCGCACGCGGATCCGCTCGCCCGGATCGTAGGGCAGGCGCGTCGTGAAGCGCTGGCCGCCGTATTCGTACTCGACGTCGATAACCGTCGATACGTTCCTCGTAACTTTCCTCGATGCGCTGATCGCAACGTTCCACTTCGCGGCCCACCGGTTGCGAGTACTGCGCGCGACGGCGTTCGCCGAGGTCATGCCCGACGGCACCGCCGATGAGCGCGCCTATGAGGGTCGCGTTGCTGTGGCCCTCGAATTGGTGGCCCAGGACGCCGCCAATCGTGGCACCGAGCAGCATGGGACCCGCCACTCCCCTGTGAGCCTGCGGTTGGTCATAGACCACCTCGGTCCAGCATTCGCGCCGCGGCACTTCGCACGCGCACCCGGCGCACCACCGGATCGACGTCGACAACGCGGGCGTAGTCATAGCCGGCTTCGGCCGGGCCGTAGTGACGTGGCTTGGGGTCTGCATACGCGGGCGCGACCAGCATCGACGCCAGCGCAGTCATCGTGAGTATTCGCGTAAACATGTCGGTCTCCTTTGGCGCCCGCGCCGGGCGAAGGCGCAACCGGCATCCCGCGAGCGTGGTGCCAAGTTATGCGCCGGAGACTGAATGCCGACTGAACTCGCGGGTGTTACCGCAAGCTCTTGAACTCATTGATCCGAAGTGGCCTTCTTGGCCTCGATCCAAAGGCGCTCGAGAGCTGCCAGATCGAATTCCCCGAGCGAACGCCCGCTGGCTTGCGCCTGCTTTTCCACGTGCCGAAAGCGGCGGCTGAAGCGGCCGTTGCTGGCGCGCAGGGCTGCCTCCGGGTCGACGCCAATATGGCGAGCCAGGTTGACGACGGCGAACAGCAAGTCACCGATCTCCGCTGCAGCACGCTCCGCGTCCTGCCCGGGCGTCATCGCCTGATCGAGCTCGCCGAGCTCTTCGTCGATCTTGGCGCGCGGGCCGCGCCAATCGGGCCAATCGAAGCCGACACCTGCCGCGCGCTTGCCCAGCTTGGCGGCGCGAGTCAGCGCAGGAAATCCGAGCGGGATGTCGTCGAGCACGCTCACACTGCTCCCGGCGGCACCGCGCTCGCGCGCCTTGTGCGACTCCCAGGCGCGCGTCTGCTCCTCCACCGAGGCGACTTTCTCGTCGCCGAAAACATGCGGGTGCCGGCGGCGCAACTTGTCGGAAACCGCGCGCACGGTGTCCTCGAACTCGAACAACCCGGCCTCACGCGCCATCTGGGCATGAAAGACGACCTGCAGCAGCAGATCCCCCAGCTCGTCGCAGAGCTGGCCGTGATCGCCACGTTCGATCGCATCGGCGACTTCGTAGGCTTCCTCGATCGTGTAGGGGGCGATGGTGTGGAAGGTCTGCTCGACGTCCCAGGGGCAGCCGTCCTTGGGATCGCGCAGCCGCGCCATGATGGCGAGCAATTCATCGACCGCGGCACGCGCGCTCATGCACGCACCAGGCGATAGAGCGTCATCAGCATTCCCGCGGTGGCGCCCCAGATATTCCGGTCGCGGTAGGGAATGTCGTACACCTCGATTTCCCCCTCCCCCAGCTTGCGGCGCCGCGCCTTGTGGTTGGCAGGATCCAGCAGGAAGTCGAGCGGCACCTCGAATGCCTCGGTCACCTCGCTGCGATCGAGCTCGAGCGCGAATCCCGGTTGCACGAAGGCGACGACCGGCGTGACGCGATAGCCGCTGATGATGAGGTGATCCGGGAGGTATCCGAAGACATCGACGAAGCGCTGTTCCAGTCCGATCTCTTCCTGCGTTTCGCGCAAGGCCGCTGCCACCGGCCCCTCGTCCGTCGCCTCGATGCGCCCACCCGGGAAGCTGATCTGTCCCGCGTGGTTCTTGAGGTCCGCGGCGCGCTGCGTCAGGAGCACGGTCAAGCCATCTGCGTGGTCGACGAGCGGAACGAGTACGGCTGCGGGAATGGGCGCGACCGGCATGAGGTGACTGAAGCTCGCGCTCAACTCGGGTGGCAGGCCGGCAAGCCAGGCTTCGCCGCCGCTCGCCGTGGGCGTCGCGCTGAGCCGTTCGCGCAAGCGGTCGCGTAACTGCGAGTTCGCGGTCCGGCGACTGGCCGCGATCGTTGGCTTCGGCATGCGTCTCAGCCCGAGCTGCCTCCGCCCTTGATGCCGCCGCGTGTGAGCTCGAGCGGGTCGAGCAGGCGCTCGAGCTCGTCCTTGCCGAGCTGCGTCGCCTTCTGCGCCACCTCGAGAATGGGCTTGCCCTCGGCGTAGGCCTTTTTCGCGATTGCCGCGCCCTGTTCGTAGCCGATCACCGGATTGAGCGCAGTCACGAGGATCGGATTGCGGTCGAGCGCCTCGGCGATGCGCGCGCGATTGACCGTGAAGCCGGCAATGGCACCATCTGCCAGCAACCGCGCCGCACTGGCGAGCAGCTCCACGCTCTGCAACAGATTGAGCGCGATGACGGGGCAGCATGACGTTCAGCTGGAAAGTTACCCGATTGCGCGGCGACGTGATGGTCGCGTCGTTGCCGATCACCTGGGCCGCGACCATCGCGACCGCTTCTGGCACGACCGGATTCACCTTGCCAGGCATGATGCTGCTGCCCGGTTGCAGGGCCGGCAGCGCGATCTCGCCGAGACCTGCCAGCGGCCCGCTGTTCATCCAGCGCAGGTCGTTGGCGATCTTCATCAGGCTGACCGCGACCACCTTGCAGCTGACCGGAAAGCTCGAGGGCCGTGTCCTGGGCGCTCAGCGCCTCGAAGTAATTGCGGTTGGGAGTGAAAGCGACTGCGGTGGTCGTTGCGAGCCTGGACGCGAACACGTTTGCGAAGCGCGGATCCGCGTTGATGCCGGTGCCAACCGCGGTCCCGCCCTGGGCGAGCGCCAGGAGCCGCGGCTTGACTGCTTCGAGTCGTGCGATGCCGTTTTCGATCTGCGCGCGCCAGCCGCCCAGCTCCTGCGCAAACGTGACCGGCATGGCGTCCATGAGATGCGTTCGCCCCGTCTTTACGACGTCCCGCAACTCGTGCGCCTTGCGCTCCAGGACCTTGCCGAGGTGCCCGAGCGCCGGCAGCAGTTTCTCCTCCAGCTCGAGCGCGGCGCTCACGTGAATGGCCGTCGGGATCACGTCGTTGCTGCTCTGACCCATGTTGACGTGATCGTTCGGATGCACGGCACGGCCGAGATGGCGACTGGCCAGGTGGCCGATCACCTCGTTCGCATTCATGTTGGAGCTGGTGCCCGATCCGGTCTGGAAGACATCGATGGGAAAGTGCGCATCGTGCCGGCCGTCCGCCACCTCGAGCGCCGACTTGGCGATCGCATCGGCGGTCGGCGCTTCGAGCAGACCCAGTTCCTGGTTGGCAACGGCCGCGGCGTGCTTGATGAGGCCGAGAGCCCGCGAGAAACGCGCGTGGCATCGTCAGTCCGCTCACGGGAAAGTTCTGCACCGCGCGCTGCGTCTGTGCGCCCCACAGCGCGTCGGCCGGCACCTTGAGCTCACCCATGCTGTCGCGCTCGATGCGGAACTTCGCTTCGGCCATCGCCTCGGACCTCGTCGACTCGGGCGTGTGCGCGTCGCGAGCGCGCCGCGCTGGCAGGCAACGACACGCCGTGAGCGGCAGTTGCTGTATGATGTTGCATCCTAGCATTACCAGCGCACCACGGCACCGCACCGCCGATGACGGCATGACTTCTCCCGAGCTCGACGCGCTCTCCCCGGTCGATGGCCGGTACGCGGCCAAGCTCGCCGACCTACGCCAACTCTGCAGCGAAGCCGGACTGATTCGATTACGAGTGCGCATCGAAGCGCAATGGTGGCAACACCTCGCGCGCAAGCTCCCGGTCGCGCCCTTCAAGAAAGTTGCGCCTGCGGTCCAAAGGGAATTGGCGCGGCTCGCGACGGACGCTGCGAGCGTGGATCCGGCCGCAGTGAAAGCGATCGAGGCGCGCATCAATCACGACGTCAAGGCGGTCGAGTACTACGTGCGCGAGCGCCTGCAGGCGGCCGGCGCGGAAGCCGCCCAGCTCGAGTTCGTGCACTTCGGGTGTACCTCGGAAGACATCAACAATCTCGCCTACGCGCTCATGCTGGCCACCGCGCGCCAGGAACAACTGCTGCCGGCGCTATCAGCCCTGCTCGAACAGTTGCGCACGCTCGCCCACACGCACGCAGCAACCCCGATGCTCGCGCGTACGCACGGCCAGCCGGCGAGTCCCACCACGCTCGGCAAGGAGGTCGCCAATTTCGTGGCGCGTCTGCGGCGCGCGCGGCACCGCCTCGAGAGCGTCGAGATCCTCGGCAAGTTCAACGGCGCGGTCGGCAACTTCAACGCGCACGTGGCTGGCTTTCCCGACGCTGACTGGCCCGAGCTTGCCCGCGGCTTCGTGGAGTCCCTCGGTCTTGGCTGGAATGCCCATACCACCCAGATCGAGCCGCACGACTGGATCGCGGAATATTGCGACGCACTGGCCGGCGCCAACACCGTGCTGCTCGACGCCGCGCGCGACTTCTGGGGCTATATCGCGCTCGGCTATTTCCGCCAGCGGGTGGCGGCGAATGACGTAGGTTCCTCGACCATGCCGCACAAGGTGAACCCGATCGACTTCGAAAATGCCGAAGGGAACCTCGGCCTCGCCAACGCCCAGCTCAGGCACTTCTCCGACAAGCTCCCCGTGTCGCGCTGGCAACGCGATCTCAGCGATTCGACCGTGATGCGCAACATCGGGGTGGCACTGGCCCAGTCGCTCCTCGCTATGCAAGCGCTGCAACGCGGTGTCGGGCGCCTCGATGCCGACGCTGCACGGCTGCGGGCCGATCTCGACGCGGCCTGGGAAGTGCTTGCGGAGCCGGTGCAGACCCTCATGCGGGCCCATGGTGTACCTGATGGCTATGAGCGCCTGAAGGCCTTCACCCGCGGCCAACCCGTCGATCGCGAACGCCTGCAGGCGTTCATCAATTCACTCGACCTGCCGGCCGAAGCGCGCCGCCGCTTGCTCGAATTGACGCCCGCGACCTATACGGGGCTGGCGGAGCGCCTCGCGCGCGACATCTGACCGCGCTAGACACAAATTTCACAATCGTTGTCGCCACGTGGCAACGCCACCGCGCAGAACTGGAGCGCGTGCGGCGCGCGGTATTCATCGTCGAACAGGGTATTGCGGAGGCGGATGAGTGGGATGACGCCGATCCGCACTGCGTGCACGCCCTAGTGCTTACCGCGAAACGTGATGCAGTTGGCACGGGACGGCTCGAACCCACCGGTAAGATTGGCCGCCTCGCAGTTCTGGCTGAGTTCCGTGGTCTGGGTTTGGGGAGAGAGCTGCTGGAGTGGCTCGTCACAGAAGCGCGCCGTCAAGGAATGAAAAAGGTATTTCTCCATGCGCAGGTACACGCTCTCGAGTTCTACCTGCGTCGTGATTTCCGACCACAGGGACCCGTGTTCCACGAAGTGGGCATTCCTCATCAACTCATGTGCAGACGGTTGATCCCATGATGGGCCTGGTGCAATCGGTGGTGCAGGCGGTCGCCATTCCCGAAGTGGCACCCTCGCGCAGCATCCTCACCACCCTCGAGGAAGTTCGCCAGGCCGTCGTCAAGGTCGCCGGCACCGCGCGTCGCAACGTCTGCATCTACACACCCGACCTCGAACCCCTGATCTACGATCAGCACGGCTTTCTCGAGGTCGTGAAACGCCTGGTACTTGGCCGCAGCTATGCGCGCGTACGCGTGCTGATTTCGGAGCCGGCCCGGACCATCCGCGAAGGCAACCGGTTTCTCGCGATGGCGCGCCGTCTCACCACCTACATCGACCTGCGCAACGTCCACGCCGACCTGCGCAACAATGCCTCGGCCTTCCTGATCGCCGACGATCATGCCCTCGTGTACCGCTTGCAGGCGACCCGCTGGGACGGCATGTCCGACATGAGCGATACCGCCGTGGCGCGCAAGTACCGCAGCTACTTCGACGAAGTCTGGCACGCCAGCGAGCCGGAGCCCGAAGTACGCTTGATGCGCGGCTGAGCGCTCTATACTCCCTGACATGACCTGGAAGCCGGAGCTCACGGTCGCGGCGGTCGTCGCGCAGCGCGAGCGGTTTCTCGTCGTGGAAGAGCGCGTGGCGCGTCGCCGGGTCTTCAATCAACCGGCCGGTCACGTGGAAGACGGCGAGACCCTCATCGAAGCGGTGGTGCGCGAAACGCTCGAAGAGACCGCCTGGCATTTCGAGCCGCAGTTCGTCGTCGGCATCTACCTGTGGAAGAACCCCGGCACTGCCCGCTCCTATCTGCGCGTGGCCTTCGGCGGCGAGCTTCGCCAGCATGAGCCGGCGCGCCCGCTCGACAGCGGCATCGTTTGCACGCACTGGTTCTCGCGCTCGCAACTGCTGGCGCACTCGAGCCGCCTGCGCTCGCCGCTGGTCATGCGTTGCGTCGATGACTGGCTCGCCGGCGCGCGCCATCCGCTGTCGCTTCTCAATCAGGTCCCGCCCGAAGCCATCGAAGCCCGCGCCGCCGTCGTCTGATTCCCTGCCGAGGGCGCCGCGCGGCTGGCACCGACTAAGATGGGGACATGGCGTCCCAGGATCCGCTCGTCATCGTCGCCCTCTCCGGTGGAGTCGATTCCGCCGTCGCCGCCCTGCTGTTGCAGCAGCAAGGCTATCGCGTGCAGGGCCTTTTCATGAGCAACTGGGAAGAGGACGAGGAAGGTTACTGCACCGCCGCGGACGACTACCAGGATGCGCGGCGCGTCTGCGAGGTGCTTGAAATCCCGCTGCACAAGGTGAGCTTCGCAGCGCAGTACCGCGAGCGCGTGTTTGCAGACTTCCTGCGCGAATATCGCGCTGGCCGGACGCCGAATCCCGACGTGCTGTGCAACCGCGAGATCAAGTTCGGCGTCTGCTTCGAGTACGCTCGCCGCCTGGGTGCTGCCGCCTTCGCGACGGGGCACTACGCGAGAATCGTGAGCGACGGCACGCGCCATCGCCTGCTCAAGGGCTGCGACCCGGCCAAGGACCAGAGCTACTTTCTGCACTCGATCGAGCCCGCGGCGCTCGCATACGTGATGTTCCCGATCGGGCATCTACACAAGGACGCCGTGCGGCAGATCGCCCGAGATGCGGTTCTCCCGGTCTACGACAAGAGGGACAGCACCGGAATCTGCTTCATCGGCGAGCGCCCGTTCCGGTCGTTTCTCGCACGCTACCTGCCGGCGCATCCCGGACCCATCGAGACGCCGAACGGCGAGGCCGTTGGACGTCATCAGGGCCTCATGTACTACACGCTCGGCCAGCGACAGGGTCTCGGCATCGGCGGATTGGCCCAGCGCGAGGAAACCGCCTGGTACGTCGCCTCGAAGGACACGGCACGCAATGCCCTGATCGTGGTCCAGGGAAGCAACCACCCGCTGCTGTACGCGAGCGCGCTGCGCACGCAAGCGCCGCACTGGATAGCCTTGCCTCAACACACGCGGGCGCTGCGCTGCTCGGTGAAGACGCGCTATCGCCAGGCCGATCAGAGCTGCACCGTCGACTTCGACGAGGACGGCGCGCGTGTCACGTTCGACGTTCCGCAACGAGCCATCACACCCGGGCAATCCGCGGTCTTCTACCAGGGCGAGGAATGCCTGGGCGGCGCCGTGATCGCGCAGGCGCTCGCGGACCGGCCCGCGCGCGCCTCGTCGGATGCGTTGCCCGCATCAATGCCGATATAATCACTGCGCACTTCTCCCGGCCCGCATGCCGGGCCGTTCCCGGAGGATCCATGCGCGACAGTTTCAAGACCCGCACGTCGTTGCAGGTCGGCAGCCGCACGTACGAAATCTTCGGCCTCGCCGCCTTGCGTGGCCAGCGGGTCGAACGCCTGCCCTTCTCGCTCAAGATCCTGCTGGAGAACCTGCTGCGTTTCGAGGACGGGGTGAACGTGACCCGGGCGGATATCGAGGCGCTGCTCGGCTGGGATCCGCAGGCGCAACCGAGCTACGAGATTTCCTTCACACCGGCGCGCGTCATCATGCAGGACTTCACCGGTGTCCCGGCGGTGGTCGACCTGGCCGCCATGCGCGAAGCCATGACCCGCCTCGGGGGCAAGCCCGAGGAGATCAACCCGCTCGCTCCGGCGGAACTGGTGATCGACCACTCGGTGCAGGTGGACGAATACGGCTCAGCCCGGGCGCTCTCGATCAACAACCAGATCGAGTTCCAGCGCAACCTCGAGCGTTATGCCTTTCTCCGCTGGGGCCAGACGGCTTTCGACAATTTCAAGGTTGTGCCACCCAACACCGGCATCGTGCACCAGGTCAACCTCGAGCACCTGGCGCGCGTGGTGTTCGACGACGACCGCGGCGGCGTGCGGCGCGCCTATCCGGATACGCTGGTCGGCACCGATTCGCACACCACCATGGTCAATGCGCTCGGCGTGCTCGGCTGGGGCGTGGGCGGCATCGAGGCGGAAGCAGCCATGCTCGGTCAGCCCGTCACCATGTTGATTCCGCAGGTCATCGGCTTCCGGCTCAATGGCAGCCTCAAACCCGGCGCGACCGCGACCGACCTGGTATTGACCGTCACCGAGATGCTGCGCAGGAAAGGCGTGGTCGACAAGTTCGTGGAATTCTTCGGCGACGGCCTGGCGGCGCTGCCGCTCGCCGATCGCGCCACGATCGCGAACATGTCACCCGAGTTCGGCAGCACCTGCGCGATCTTCCCCATCGATGCGGAGACGCTGCGCTATCTCGAGCTCTCCGGCCGTACACCCGAGCACATCGAGCGCGTGGGGTCCTACGCGAAGGCGCAAGGGCTGTGGCGCGAGAATGGCCAGGCGGCGGCCGACTATACCGACGTGCTCGAGCTCGATCTCGGCACCGTGGAGCCGAGCCTCGCCGGGCCGCGGCGCCCGCAGGACCGCGTCCCGCTACGCACCGCCAAGGCGACCTATCGGACGTGTGCGCAGAAAATGGCCGTGGAACGCAGTGCGAAGAATGCCAAGGCGACCGGCAGCGCGACCGTGACCACGGCCGGCAGCAGCTTCGAGCTCAAGGACGGCGCGGTCTTGATCGCGGCGATCACGAGCTGCACCAATACGTCGAATCCCGCGGTGATGGTCGGTGCGGGCCTGCTGGCTCGCAACGCGCGCCGGCTAGGACTGGTGGCGAAACCCTGGGTGAAAACGAGCCTGGCGCCGGGCTCGCGCGTGGTCACGGACTATCTCGCCAAGGCCAATCTCCTCGATGACCTGGACGCGTTGGGATTCTTCACGGTCGGGTATGGATGCACGACTTGCATCGGCAACTCGGGGCCGCTGCGTGCCGAAATCTCCGAAGCGGTCCGTGAGGGCGACGTCATCGGCTGCGCGGTGCTGTCCGGCAACCGCAACTTCGAGGGTCGCGTGCATCCCGAAGTGAAGATGAATTTCCTCGCCTCGCCGCCCCTCGTGGTCGCGTACGCGCTCGCCGGCTCGCTCGATGTCGATCTCACCAGCGAGCCACTCGGAGTCGGCAGCGATGGCAAGCCCGTCTATCTCAAGGATGTCTGGCCGAACGATCACGACGTGCAGGAGGTGATCCTGAAGAGCGTCGATGCCGCCATGTTCCGCAAGAGCTACGCGAGCGTGTTCGCGGGTGACGAGCACTGGAACTCCATCCGCGTCCCGCAAGGACAGATCTACGCCTGGGACAACGCCTCTACGTACGTCAAGAACCCGCCCTACTTCGACGGCATGAGCATGCAGCCCACCCCGGTTGCCGACGTGGCGGGCGCCCGGGTGCTCGCGCTGCTCGGCGATTCCGTCACCACCGACCACATTTCGCCCGCCGGCAATATCTCCAAGACCAGCCCCGCGGCGAAGTACCTCATGGATCTCGGCGTGCAGCCGCTCGATTTCAATTCCTATGGCGCACGCCGCGGCAATCACGAGGTGATGATGCGCGGCACGTTCGCGAACATCCGCCTGCGCAACCTGTTGCTGCCCGGGACCGAGGGAGGCGTGACCCTGCACATCCCGAGCGGCGAGCAGATGAGCATCTATGACGCGGCGATGCGCTACAAGCTGGAAAAGACACCGCTCCTCGTCCTGGCCGGTCAGGAGTACGGCACCGGCTCATCGCGTGACTGGGCGGCCAAGGGCACGATGCTGCTCGGCGTCAAAGCCGTCATCGCGCAGAGCTTCGAGCGCATCCACCGCTCGAACCTCATCGGCATGGGCGTGCTGCCGCTGCAGTTCCGCGAAGGCGAGAACCCGCAGAGCCTCGGGCTGACCGGTCAGGAAACTTTCGACGTCACGGGCGTGGACGGCGGCAACGCCAAAGTCGTCACAGTGATGGCGACTCCGGCCGCCGGCAAACCGATCCGCTTCACGGCGCGCGTGCGCATCGACACACCGAAAGAGCGCGAGTACTTCCGCCACGGCGGCATCCTGCATTACGTCCTGCGACAGCTCGCCGCCGGCAAGGCCGCCTGACCGCTCAGGTCTCCTCGGCAATCGTCTGGCGCGCGCGGTCGCTGAGGCGATACCAGTCCGTTGTGCGAGTCACCCACATGAGTGCTGCAAGCACCGCGAACACCAGCGTTGCGCCCAGGAGCAACGAGTACTGCTCGGAGAGAATCAGCAGGTATAGCAGCCCGTAGACGGCGCCCAGCGCCGTACCGACCAGGACTCCAGCCTTGCGGTCATGGAGGCCGCTGCCGAGATAGATTCCAATGAGCGTGGCCTGGGCACCCGCGGCGACGAGGTATGACCAGAGAAACTGGATGTGCTCGCTGAGCGCGATGAGCAGCAGGTAGAACACGCACAGCGCCAGGCCGACGAACAGGTACTGCATGGCGTGGATCGCGGATGCCGGCCAGCTGTTCCCAGAGGAATACGCTCATGAACGTCAGCGCGATGAAGAGCACCGCGTACTTGAGGGCGCGCTCGCCGCGCTGATAGGTATCCACGGGTTGGAACAGGCTCACGCCAAAGGCCGCAGCTTCGAGCCGCTCGCAACCGACTTCTTGCTCCAACCACGTCTGCGGGAACCCGCGATTGAGCTCGAGGACCTGCCAGCGCGCGTCAAACCCGGACGCGTTGAGCGTGTACGAGGCTGGGAGAAAGGCGCCATCGAACACTTGGGTGTGGCCACGGCGAACGCAGATGAACGGTCGTCACCCGCGCCAGGGGCAGGACGCGGATGCTGCGGCTGCCCGCGAGCTCGAGCTCCAGCAGGAACTCCTGCGGACTGCCCGTCGCGCAGCGCGGTCAGGTCGACCGTGCGCCGCTGACCCCCGAGAGCCCGTCGTATTCAGCTGGCTGCAGGTTGAGCGGCTGCTCGCCCCAGCGTGCGGCGACGATCTCGCGAATGCCGCGCAGGTCGCTGATCGGGCACAAAGAGTGTCGCTTCAGTCCAGCGCACATTGAGCGGCGTGCCGTCGTCCCGCAGCGGCGCCAGGCTAGCCGAGGCGAACTCGGCCGCGACCTGCAGGCGCGTTTGATAAACCGGCACGGTGTAGATGCCCACATGCCGTTCGGACGTCTCCAGCTCGCCGCGGATTTCGCCCGTTGCAGCAAGCATGCGCCGCGGCGCCACCCTGCGCACGGTTCGGCCGCGTTCCTCGCGGTCGACTTCGTGCGGCACACTGAGAATGGGCGCACCGACCGTCTGCACACCGCCCCAGCCTTCCGCCACTCGTTGCGTGGCGAGCTCGCGCATTCCCGGATCGTTCGCCTATCAGGTTCCGCAACTGTCCAAGCGGCATGAGCAGGACCAGCGTGAGAGCGCCGATCGCGAGCGCTTTTCCCAGCAACGGATTCCAGATTCGCGGTGAGGTCATCGCCGGCTCCCTGTATGTCACACCGGGCACGAGTGTATGGACGCATCGTGGCGAGACGCGGGCGCAATCCGGGCAGAATGTGGCGGCCAGGCAGGCTGCACATTCCGAAGCCTGCCTGCAGTCTGGTTTAATGGCGCATGCGCATCGCCCTCTTCGATCTCGACGGCACGCTCACACGGCGTGACAGCCTGCTGCCTTACGTATTCGGGTTCTGCGTGCGTCACCCGTGGCGCTTGCCACGGTTGCTGGTCATGCCCTGGCAGGTCCTACGATATCTGTTCGCTCACCGCGATCGTGGTGAGCTCAAGCAGGCGCTGATCGTCGCCGGTCTGGGTGGCGCGACCCGCGAGCAGATCGCCCGATGGAACCAGCGCTTCGTCCGGCGACTCCTGGAGCGCGGCATGCATCCGGCGGCGCTCGAACGGCTGGCCGTGCATCGCGCGCGCGGCGACTACCTGGTGCTCATGTCGGCGAGCCCCGACCTGTACGTCCCCGCCGTGGCGCGAGCACTCGGGTTCAACGAGACCATCTGCACGGGCGTGCGCTGGAACGGCATGGTGTTGTCAGGAGAGCTCACGACGCCGAATCGGCGCGGCGAGGAAAAGTTGCACGGCTTGGAAGCACTGCGCGCACGGCACGACGGCAGCCACATTACGGGCTATGGCAACAGCGCGTCGGACGTTATCCACCTGCGCGCCTGCGACGCGGCACACCTGGTGAACGGCTCGCAGCCGGCCGCGCTCGAAGCCGCGCGCGCTGGCGTTGCGGTGGGCTGGCCGTTCGAGGCGACTGTGAATGTACCATCGAAGCAGCCTCAATAGTGCCACCTAAGTCATTGAGGTAACTGACTAGACCGGCTTCCTGCGGTAACCCAATTGCAAATCATTCTCATTTTCTGCAGTATCTCGCGAGCAGCAGAAACGTGGGTTGAAACGCATGTTCAAGGTCTCTCTCGGTGCTCTCCTTCTCGGCCTTCTCACCTTTACCGCGAGTCACGCGGCTGATCCGGTCGAGATCAAGCTCGTCATCAAGGACCATCGCTTCGTGCCCGCGGAACTCAAGGTTCCGGCCGGGCAAAAGATCAAGCTCGTCGTCGACAACCAGGATGCGACGCCCGAGGAATTCGAGAGCTACAGCCTCAATCGCGAAAAGATCGTCCCCGGCAAGAGCAAGATCACCGTCATGGTCGGACCGCTGAAGCCCGGCAAGTACGAGTTCTTCGGCGAGTTCAACATGGACACCGCGCAAGGCGTATTGATCGCCCAATAGCCATGCTGCAAGCATTCGTCATCGTCCTGCGCGAAGTACTCGAGGCCGCCCTGATCATCGGCATCGTCATGGCCGCCTCGCGCGGCGTCGCCGGACGTGGGCTGTGGGTTCTCGCGGGTGTCGGCGCTGGCATCCTGCGGATCGATCGCGGTGGCGGGATTCGCGGAAGCGATCGCCATGGCGCTCGAAGGCGTCGGCCAGGAGATCTTCAATGCCGGCGTGCTGCTGCTCGCCACCGGCATGCTCGGTTGGCACAACGTCTGGATGAAGAGTCACGGCCGCGAGTTGTCGCAACAAATGCGCAGCGTCGGGCAAGCGGTCAGCTCAGGTCTCAAGCCCCTCAGCATGTTGCTCGTCGTCGTCGGGCTCGCCGTGCTGCGCGAAGGTTCGGAGATCGTGCTCTTCCTGTACGGCATCGCGGCGGGTGGCACCACTCCCCTGCTGTTGTGGCTCGGATCGTTGCTCGGTCTCGCCGGCGGCGCTGCGTTAGGCACGCTGATGTACTTCGGGCTGCTGCGCATCCCCACACGCCACCTCTTCACAGTCACCAGCTGGATGATCCTGCTGCTCGCCGCCGGCATGGCGAGCCAGGCGGCCGGATTCCTGGTCCAGGCCGGTGTCCTTCCCGGGTTGATCGAGCCGCTCTGGAACAGCTCCGCGTGGCTGCCGGAGAGCGGTCCGATCGGTGCGGTGCTACACGCGCTCATCGGGTACGACGACCAGCCGAGCGCGATGCAGATTATCTTCTTCGCCGTGGCGTTCGCCGTCATTGCAACGCTCATGCGTTGGGTGGATCGGTCGGCTTCGACGTCGTCGGCGAACCAGCGTCCGCGTTCAAGCAGCCCCGCGGCTCAACGCAGCTGATCCTGAAGAGCGACTCGTGATTTGCGGGCGTCGCCTCATGGCGACGGACGCCGTGAAACGTTTTCAACCGCTTACCGCGATGCACATCGAGAGTGTCGACGGTTGCCGACATCTGTCTTACATCCGCGCCCTCCGCGGACAGCGCGCATCACTACGACTCAACGACTTAGCACGTCGACCGTACAGCGGCACGACACTTGCTCCATCACGGCAGCGTCAGCACGCACAACGAGCAGCATCCGCGCGCTCGGCTGGGGAAGGATCTTGTAGCAAGCGCTGCTGACGAGGGGGAGGCGCTGAAAAGGCAAACCCACCGAGAGGTGGGGACGCAAAGCCACCGGTCTTCGAGGGATTCCTCAAGACAGCGGGGTTGCCAGGCCGATGCGCCCCATGCGGGGCCAGCTTCTTGGTTGATCCTCGTTGCGGGTTCTCCTCCCGCTCGCTGCCTGTGTCTGTCTCGGGTACTGCCTGGCTAGGCGCTACGCGTAATAGCGGCGTGCCGTCGAGACACGCCCGGCAAGTTCAAGGGGGATAGACCATGCAACGACTAATCGCCCGGCCCTGGCTGGCCGGCACCACGATCCTGCTGATGGGTGTCGCGACGGCGGTCAGCGCCGACGGCGCGCGCGATCCGGGAGTCCGCAGCGGCGCTCCGGGCGCCGGAAGCCCTCTTCCGGGCCTCACTCAGTACGAGACGGATTTCTTCAACGTCGGGCTGGAAGACTTCGAGGAAGCCGAAGGCATCGCGGACGGGATGGGGCCGCGATTCAATCTGGACGGCTGTGGCGGCTGCCATGAGGCGCCGGCCGTCGGGGGCAGCTCGCCAGCCGTGAATCCTCAGTTCGAGCTGGCAACCGCTTTCGGCGCGCGCAATACCGTGCCGTCCTTCATCCGCGCCGATGGGCCCGTGCGTGAGGCGCGCTTCAAATTCAACCGCAACGGTTCCCGCGATGGGGGTGTGCATGGCCTCTTCGTGATCAGCGGCCGGATCGATGAGACGGGCGGGGATGCCACTGACTGCAAGATCCTGCAGGATGACTTCGAGGCGGAGATGGCACGCAACAACGTGATCTTCCGCATTCCCACACCGGTCTTCGGCTCTGGCCTGATGGAGAACATCTCGGACACCGCCCTCGCTGCGAACCTGGCGGCCAACTCCGGTGCCAAGTCGCGGGCCGGCATCAGCGGGCGGTTCAACCGCAACGGCAACGACGGCACCATTACGCGCTTCGGCTGGAAGGCGCAGGTGGTCTCGCTGCTGCTCTTCTCGGGCGAGGCGTACAACGTGGAGATGGGCATCACGAGCGAGCTCTTCCCGAACGAGCGCGATCAGGACGCCAATTGCCAGTATTCCTCGATACCGAACGACGTCACCGAGCTCGACCAGGTCAGCGGCCTGCCGGTGGTGAGCGCCATCGAGAATTTCGCGGTCTTCATGCGCCTGCTGGCGCCACCGACGCCGCACGCGAGCCGGCCGGGCGGCAGCACTTCGATCGCCAGCGGCCGCAAGCTCTTCAGCGATGTGGGCTGCGCGCTTTGTCATTCGCCGACGCTGAAGACCGGAGACTCCACGGTGGCATCGCTGCGCGGACAGGACGCCAACCTGTTCTCGGATCTCGCGCTCCACAACATGGGGCCACGCCTCGCCGACAACGTCGTGCAGGGATTGGCCACGGGAGACGAATTCCGGACGGCACCCCTGTGGGGACTCGGACAGCGTTTGTTCTTTCTACACGATGGCCGCACGCGTGACCTGATGCGCGCCGTCCAGGAACACGCCAGCAGCGGCAACTCGCAGTTCGGGCCTTCCGAGGCCAACCGCGTGGTGAGCAACTTCAACGGGCTTTCGGGGCGCCAGCAGCAGGATGTTCTGAACTTCCTGCGCTCGCTCTGAGAGGCTGCCAGCGCACGGGTCACGCCGGGCCCGCCGTCGCGTCGACTCCGACGCTACGGCGGGTTCGGTCGCGTGGCGCCAATCGCCAACAGGCCGCACACCCGCGTCGTCGAGCCGCGACATGACGAAGGGCTCTTCAGATGGTCAAGCGGCAGGTGTATAAGCGCTGACGGAAACGAACAATGGTTGCGCGCGACGCGCAGCCAGGCATGGAGGCCAGCACCGCAGGGTGTCAGCCTCCTTCCACGACACAGCGCAATCACAAGGGGAACCGCCAGCACTTCGACGATGGCGAGGGTCGCTGTCTCGCCGTTTACCGGGAAATAAATCGAACGCTCGCTGGCGCGCTCTCGGGAGAGGGCAATGGCAACAATCGAGCGAGGAAGGAAACCGGCCGATCCACGCGGCAGTGCTTCGGCCAGCAACGCAACCTTGAACCGCCGCTCGCTGCTACAGGCGGGTGCCTTGGCGGGAACCGGCGCGTTGCTGGGCACGTGGTCTCAGGCAGAAGCGCAGAACGCCGCGCTTCAATCACACAACGACAGCGGTCACGATCGCGATCTCGCCTTCGCCAGCATCGCGGAGCTGCAGGCGCTCATGAGCGCCGGGCGACTCTCGTCGCGGGAGCTGGTCGAGGTCTACCTGCGACGCATCCAGTTCATCGACAAGCGCATCGGCCTCAACAGCGTGCTGCAGGTCAATCCTGACGCGCTGCGCATCGCCTCGGCGCTCGATCGCGAACGGCGCCGCCAGGGACCGCGCGGACCGCTGCACGGCATTCCCATCCTGCTGAAGGACAACATCGACACCGGCGATCGCATGCAGACGACTGCGGGCTCGCTCGCCCTCGTCGGCATGCCCGCGTTGCAGGACGCGACCGTGACGCAACGACTGCGCAATGCAGGCGCGGTGATCCTCGGCAAGCTCAACCTGAGCGAATGGGCCAACTTCCGTGGCTTTGCCAGCTCGAGCGGATGGAGCGGCGTGGGTGGCCAGTGCAACATGCCCTACATCCTCGATCGCAATCCCTGCGGCTCCAGCTCCGGCTCGGGCGCCGCCACGGCAGCCGCCCTGGGCGCCGCTGCGCTGGCCACCGAAACCGATGGCTCCATCGTCTGTCCGGCGGCTGCGAACGGTGTGGTCGGCATCAAGCCGAGCGTTGGGCTAACCAGCCGCGCCGGCGTCATACCGATTTCATCCACTCAGGACACCGTCGGCGTCCACGGGCGCACGGTGGCCGACGCCGCCGCGGTGCTCGGACCGCTCACCGGAGTGGATGCCCGCGATCCGAAGACCGCCGAAAGCGCTGGCCACTTCTTCACTGACTACAGCCAGTTCGTCGACCCGAACGGCCTGGAGGGCGCACGCATCGGCGTGGCCCGCCAACTGGCCGGCGTCACCGATGAGACGGACGCGATCTTCGAAGAAGCGGTGCAGCTCCTGAGCGATGCTGGCGCGGAGGTCATCGATCCCATCGCTCTGCCCTCGTTCGATGAGTTCAACGCGGACCAGTCGGAGATCATCGTGCTGGTGTTCGAGTTCAAGCGCGACCTGAACGCCTATCTCGCGACGCGTTCCGGCGTGCCGGTGACGAACATGGCGGATGTCATCCAGTTCAATCTCGATCATGCGGACCAGGAGCTGCAGTTCTTCGGTCAGCAGTGGTTCGAGCTCTCCCAGGCCGAGGTCTTTTCGGCCGCGGAGTACGCGGATGCACTCGTGCGCGGGCCACTGCTCGCGGCAGAACAGGGAATCGACGCGGCGATCGCGGCGAACAACCTGGATGCATTCGTGATGCCCACGAACTCGCCGGCCTGGCCCAGCGATGTGATCACCGGCGATGCATTCCTGTTTGGCAGCTCGGGCTACGCGGCGGTCGCGGGCTATCCGCTGGTCACGTTGCCGATGGGCTTCGTGTTCGACCTGCCGGTCGGGATCACCTTCAGCGCCGGCAGGTTCAGCGAGCCTGCCCTGATCAAGCTGGCGGCCGGGTTCGAAGCCGCCCTGGGCTTGCAGCGGCGGCCGCGATTCCTGAAGACGTTCGACGAGGAGAATCCGTCGGGCCGGCGCCGTTCGGCCTCCAGGTCATTGCAGTACTCGGGGGCACGGGAGCGCGCTGCGCGTTCCAAGGACTATTTCGATCAGTTCCTCGTGCCGCGCCTGCGGCGTCCCATGCATCTCTAGACCACCTTCACACCCTGGGCTTCACGGCCTGGCCCCTTCCGGCCAGGCCGTGTCGTTTTGGGGCGGCGCACACCGGGAATGAATTCCCGGCTTGTCCGGTCTTATCATCAACGAAACCGAACGGTTACAGGCTGCGAAATGCCGTCCAGAATGCGCCACCTTCAGCGAATTCGACCCTCCGAGATCACGCCCCGGGACGTGTATCTCAATCGCCGGCAGTTGCTTGCCGGGAGCCTGGCCGCGGGCGCCTCGCTCGCAGTGCCAGCGTTCGCAGCCGGTCCCACCGGGACGAAACTCAAGTACACCCGTAACGACAAGCTCAGCCTGCGCGAGGACGCGAACAGCTACGAAGACATCACGACCTACAACAACTACTACGAGTTCGGCATCAACAAGGAAGAACCGGCCCAGAACGCGCACAAGCTGCGGACGCGGCCGTGGTCAGTCACCGTGGCGGGCGAAGCGGAGGTGACCGGCACGTTCACGCTCGAGGACATTCTCAAGCCGCTCGCGCTCGAGGAGCGTGTCTATCGCCTGCGCTGCGTGGAGGCCTGGTCGATGGTGATTCCCTGGGTCGGATTTCCATTGAGCGGGCTCATCAAGCGATTCAAGCCGACTTCGAAGGCCAAGTACGTTGCATTCAAGACGCTCTTCGATCCGAAGCAGATGCCCGGCCAGCGCTACGCGGTACTCGACTGGCCCTACGTGGAGGGTCTGCGCATCGACGAGGCCATGCATCCGCTCGCGTTCATGGTAGTCGGGCTCTACGGTCACGTGCTGCCCAATCAGAATGGCGCACCGCTGCGCCTGGTGCTGCCGTGGAAGTATGGCTTCAAGGGGATCAAGTCGATCGTCGAGATCCGCTTCACGGAGCGTCAGCCGCCGACTTCCTGGAACCTGTCGGCGCCGAACGAGTACGGCTTCTATGCGAACGTCAATCCGGAAGTCGACCACCCGCGCTGGAGCCAGGCGCGCGAGCGCCGCATCGGGACCGCGCTGTTTGCTGAGCGCGTGCCCACCTTGATGTTCAACGGCTATGGGGCCGAGGTCGCCTCGCTCTACCGCGGCATGGACCTGCGCAAGAACTTCTAGCCCGGCAATGACCCTCGAGCAGCAGATCCGCTGGATCTACAAGCCGCTGCTGTTCGTGGCGTGCCTGCTGCCGCTCGCGCGGTTGGTCGCGGGGGCGTTCGGCGTGGGCGGCGTCTCGCTCGGCGCCAATCCGGTGGACAAGATCCAGGACACGCTCGGCAAGTGGGCGCTCAATTTTCTATTGATCACGCTGTGCGTGACGCCGTTGCGGCAGTTGACCGGCGTGAATGCCCTGATACGCGTGCGGCGCATGCTCGGGCTGTTCGCATTTGCCTACGTCACGCTGCACTTTTCGAACTGGCTGTTGCTCGACCAGTCGCTCGACCTGTCCGCCATCGCCGAGGATATCGCCAAGCGGCCGTACATCACGCTTGGCTTCATCGGCTTCCTGCTGCTCATCCCGCTGGCAGTCACCTCGACCAATCGCATGATGCGCAAGCTGGGTCGGCGCTGGCAGAAGCTGCATCGCCTCGTCTACGTGGTGGCGATCCTGGGCGTGTGGCACTACTACTGGCAGGTGAAAGCGGACGTGCGTGAGCCGCTGATCTATGCCGGCGTCCTCACGTTGCTGCTGGGCTACCGGTTCTGGCGGCATCGCCAACGCCAGCCCGCTGCTCCGCAAGCTGCGCCGCCGCAGCCATCGCGATCGCTGCCAGGATGATGACCCCGCCGCCCAGCGTGGCCGCGGGAATGGCTTCGCGGAACAGGATCAGGCCCAGCACAGAGGCGACGATCGGTTCCGCCAGCAGCGTGACGGCGACGAAGTCGGGTCGCAGGTGGCGCAGCGACCAGTTGTAACCCGAGTGGCCGATGACCTGCGAGACGAGCGCGATGCCCGCGAGCGCCCACCAGGTCCCTGTCCCGAAACCTCGCATCGGTGTGCCCGCGACGAGACATGTCAGCCACAGTAAGAGCGCCGCCCCGCCATAGACCAGTCCAACGTAGGGCGCAAAGTCGACAGTTCGCTGAATGCGCTGCGCGACTAGCAGGTAGGCACCCATGCAGGCGGCACCGGCGAGCGCCAGCAGGTCGCCTCGCAGGGTATTGAAGCCGACGCGCGCACTCCCCCAGCCGATCACGGCGGCACCGAGGACGCTCAGCACGACCGCCCAGGTCATCAGCCGTGAAAGCTGCAAAGTGCCGCTGAGGCGGCCGATCACCGCCACCCACAACGGCGCCGTTGACACCAGCACCACGCTGTTGGCGATCGAGGTGTACTCGAGCGAGCTGATCCAGGTCGCGAAATGGCCTGCCAGCAGCGCACTCGCCCCCAGCACGAGCCAGAGCGTGCGCTGATCGATCGCCCGCCAGCCGGGCAGCGCCCGATGCCAGATGAGCGGCAATACGATGGCCGTGGCAAGCGTCAGGCGCCACGCAGCGATCGCCAACATCTCGGCATCCGTGGCGAGCCGCACGAAAATCGAGCCGTGCGCGACCGCGAGCACCGCGATGCACAGCACTGCGAGCGGTGACACTCTCACCGGCTCACCGCGTCAATCATGCCGAGGAGGACTGGCGTACCGCGCGGTTGACGCGCGAGCAGGCTGACAGGCGCGCGTGCAATTCCAGGAGCAAGCGCTCCGTCGTCGCCCAGTCGATGCAGGCATCGGTCACCGACACCCCGTACTTGAGCTGGCGCAGATCCGCCGGGATGGGCTGGTTGCCCCAGTGCAGGTGGCTCTCGAGCATCAGCCCGACGATCGAGTGGTTGCCATCGAGCACCTGGTTCACGCAGTTCTCGGCCACGAGCGACTGCAGCGCGGGATCCTTGTTCGAGTTGCCGTGGCTGCAGTCGACCACGATGTTGACGGGCAGCTGCGCCCGCCCGAGCTCCTGCTCGCACAACGCCACGCTCACCGAATCGTAGTTGGTGCGCCCGCCCCCGCCGCGCAACACGATGTGCGCGTGCGGATTGCCACGCGTGTGAAACACGGCCGACTGGCCCTGCGGCGTGATGCCGAGGAAGTGGTGCGGGTGCCGCACGGAGTGCAGCGCATTGATCGCCACGGCGAGCGTGCCGTCGGTGCCGTTCTTGAAGCCCACCGGTGTCGACAGGCCGCTCGCCAGTTCGCGGTGCGTCTGCGATTCGGTGGTGCGCGCGCCGATCGCGGTCCAGGTGACGAGCTCCGACAGGTACTGCGGCATGATCGGATCGAGCGCCTCGGTGGCAGCCGGCAGGCCCATGCGGGCGAGATCCAGCAGCAGCTCGCGCGCGAGAAAGATGCCTTTCTCGATGTGAAAGGAATCGTCCATGTCGGGATCGTTGACCAGGCCCTTCCAGCCGACCGTGGTGCGCGGCTTCTCGAAATACACCCGCATGATGAGGTAAAGCGTTTTCTCGACGCGCTTCGCCACGGCCGCAAGCCGCTGCGCATACTCACGGGCGGCCTGCACGTCGTGAATGGAACAGGGCCCGATCACCACGAACAGGCGGGTATCCCTGCGATCCAGGATGTCGCGTACCACGCCGCGCGCGCGATACACGTTATCTTCCACGTGCGGCGTCAGCGGCAGCGCCCGCTTCACGTCTTCCGGCGTCGGCAGCAGCTCGCTCGCGACGACATTGACGTTGTGGAGGCGGTTCATGCCGGGGTTGCTCACATCGAGGTCCGCACTTGCCAGAGCTCCGGGAAGAAGCGCAGCTCGAGCGCCTTGGCCAGGTACGAGACACCCGCGGTGCCGCCTGTGCCGCGCTTGTAGCCGATGATGCGCTCGACGGTCTTCATGTGGCTGAAACGCCAGAGCTGGAACTTGTAGTCCAGGTCGACCAGCTTCTCGGCGAGCTCGTACAGGTCCCAGTGCTCATCGACGCTGTGATAGACACTCAGCCAGGCCGCGGCCACCTGCTTGCTCGGCTGGTACGGCTCGCTGAAATCGCGATCGATGGAGTCCTTCGGAATGTCGTAACCCCGCCGGCTCAGCAGTCGCAGCGATTCGTCGTAGATGCTGGGCGCCGCCAGTGCGCGGCGCAGCGCGTCGTAGGCCGGCGCATCGTGGCGGTGCACTTCGATCAGCTCGGCGTTCTTGTTGCCGAGGCTGAATTCGAGCAGCCGGTACTGGTGGGATTGAAACCCCGAAGCGCGGCCGAGCTGATTGCGAAAGCCGGAATAGTCCGCGGGCGTGAGCGTGGAAAGCACATCCCAGCTCTGCACCAGCAGCGACTGGATGCGTGACACGCGCGCCAGCATCTTGAAGGACGGCCCCAGGTCGTCGCGCCGCACGCAATCGATCGCCGCCGTGATCTCGTGCAGGCACAGCTTGATCCACAGCTCGCTCGCCTGGTGAATCACGATGAAGAGCATCTCGTCGTGCTGCGGCGAGATCGGTTGTTGCGCGCTCAGGAGCTGCTCGAGCCTGAGGTACTGCCCGTAGGTGAGCGAGGCACCCAGGTCCCAGTAGACCTGCTCGTCGCTCAGGTCGACGCGACCCTTGCCGCCACTATCGTTTTCGCTCATGCCCTGCTGCCGTTCGCCACGGTCACTTCTTCTCGGGGTCGGGCGCCTCGCCGCCGTCGGGTCCATAGAAAATCACCCAGACGGTGAGGTCGCGCGAGAAATATTCGAACCGGTGCACGACACCCGCGGGCGCGAACAGGAAATCGCCCGGCCCGAATGTCATGCGATCGTTGCCGACCACGAACGTGCCCGAGCCCGACACGACGATGTAGACCTCGTCGCGGCGGTGCGGCTGTTGCGGATCGGTCCCCTCCGGCTGGTACAGCTCGACTTCGAGCTGACCCCGCTCGAGCAATACGGCGTAGCGCTCGCCGGTCGGCCCCGGAATCGCATTGCGCGCATCAGCCAACGAGATGCGATAGGTCGTCATGCGGGCTCCCACACCCAGGCCGGAACGTTCTGCCAGCCACGCGTCAGAGCGCGATCGAGCGCCCGGTAGTCAGGCTCGTGGCGGGCCACGAGGCCCCAGAATCGCCGCGAGTGGTTCATGTGACGTCTATGACAAAGCTCATGCAGCAGAAGGTAGCGCACCACGGCCGCCGACTGGAATAGCAGGCAGCAGTTGAGGCTGATAGTACCGCCCGGGGAGCAGCTTCCCCAGCGCGTGCGCTGCCTGCGAACCTGGACGCGGCGGACCGCGAGCCCCGTGTCGTCCGCGAGTCGCTCCAGCCAGGGCACCAGCACGGTGCGGGCGCGCGTGATCAGCCAGCGTTGCAGCGCCAGCTGAACTTCGCCCAGCCGGCGCGGATCCGCACTCACAGCGAGCGTCATGGTCGCGGCACGTACGCTCACGGCGCGCCGCGCACCCTCCACGAAATGCAACTGCCACACTTCCCCGCCGGCCGGAAGTTCGACCTTTGCGGGTAACGGCCCGGCCGATGCAGGAGCGCGAAAGCGAAACTCGCTGACCTTCTGATCGACCCACTCGCGATGGAGATGCACGAACTGCTCGATCGCGCGTGGCCGTATCCAGGGAGGCACCACGATCTCGACGCAGCCCCCTGCCAGCACGCGGATCGACATCCGGCGGGCGCGGCGACTGACGCGCACGCGCCAGGACTGCGTCATCCGGTCGCCCGACCACAGCGACAGCTGGCCCAGCGGGCCTGCCTCGCGACTCGATGACAGCCGTCGCTTCATAGACGTGCGGCCAGGCGGGTGCCCTGATCGATGGCGCGCTTCGCGTCGAGTTCGACGGCGAGATCGGCGCCACCGATGAGGTGCGGTCGCAGTCCCAGCGACTCGAGCGGCGCCTGCAATTCCCGTTGCGGATCCTGGCCCGCGCAGATCACGACCTGGTCGACCTCGAGCACTTCCTCGCCGTCCGCGGTCGTGATGTGCAGCCCGGCATCGTCGATGCGACGGTACTGGACGCCCGCGATCATCCGCACACCGCGGCGGCGCAGCGCCGTGCGGTGAATCCAGCCCGTCGTCTTGCCGAGACCCTCGCCCAGCTTGCTGGCCTTGCGCTGAAGCAGGTAGATGGCCCGCCCGCTGTGTGCAACGTGTCCTCCGTCACGGATGCCACCGCGCGACTTGAGCTGCGGATCGATACCCCATTCGTACATGAAAGCCTGCGCGTCCAGGCTGGGTGATACGCCGTCATGACTGAGGAACTCGGCAACGTCGAAGCCGATGCCGCCGGCACCGACGATCGCGACGCGCGCTCCCACCGTGCGCTCGCCACGGATGACCTGGACGTAGCTGAGCGCCTTCGGGTGATCGATGCCGGCGATGGGCGGAACCCGCGGGCTGACGCCCGTCGCCAGCACGATGTGATCGAACGCGCCGCTGTGCAGCTCATGCGCAGCCACGCGGCGCCCGAGCTCGACGCGCACGCCCCGCAGCTCGAGTTGCCGGCGAAAATAGCGCAACGTCTCCTCGAACTCTTCCTTGCCCGGGATGCGCCGGGCCAGGTTGAACTGTCCGCCGATCTCGTCGGCGCTGTCGAACAGGGTGACTTCATGACCGCGTTGCGCCGCTACCACGGCGCAGGCAAGGCCGGCGGGGCCGGCGCCGACCACCGCGACGCGCTTGCGTGTCGCCGCAGGCGCGAGCTGCAGCTCGGTTTCGCGGCACGCGCGTGGGTTCACCAGGCAGCTCGCGGCCTTGTTGACGAACACGTGATCGAGGCAGGCCTGGTTGCAACCGATGCAGGTGTTGATCTCGTCGGCGCGATTCTCGGCCGCCTTGCGCACGAACTCGGCATCGGCGAGGAACGGCCGCGCCATCGACACCATGTCGGCCTGGCCGCTGGCGATCACCGATTCAGCCACGGCTGGATCGTTGATGCGATTGGTCGCGATCACCGGAATCCGGATTTCCAGCTTGAGACGAGCCGTCACCCACGTGAATGCCGCGCGCGGCACCATCGTGGCGATCGTGGGGATGCGCGCTTCGTGCCAGCCAATGCCGGTGTTGATCAGCGTCGCGCCGGCCCGCTCGATGGCACGCGCCAGCTCGAGCGACTCCTCGAGCGTGCTGCCGTCATCGATCAGGTCGAGCATCGACAGGCGGAAAATCAGGATGAAGTCGCTGCCGACTGCCGCGCGTGTGCGCGAGACGATCTCGAGCGCGACGCGGCAGCGGTTCGCGAAACTGCCGCCCCACTCGTCCGCGCGCTGGTTCGAGCGTACCGCCAGGAACTCGTTGATGAAATAGCCTTCGGAACCCATGATTTCGACGCCGTCGTAGCCCGCCTCGCGCGCCAGCACCGCACAGCGCACGTAATCTTCGATCTGGCGTTCGACACCGCGCGCTGACAGCGCCCGCGGCTTGAATGGACTGATCGGCGATTTGAGGGCCGAAGGGGCCACTGCGAGAGGATGATAGGCGTAGCGCCCGGTGTGCAGGATCTGCATGCACACGAGTCCGCCTTCGCGATGCACGGCATCGGCGACCAGGCGATGGCGCGGCACTTCCGTGCGCCAACTGAGCTTGCCTGCGAAGGGCTTGGCCCAGCCGGCAATGTTGGGGGAGATCCCCCCCGTGACGATGAGCCCTGCTCCGCCGCGGGCGCGCTCGGCGAAATACGCCGCGAGCCGCGGGTAGTCGCGCGCGCGATCCTCGAGGCCCGTATGCATCGAGCCCATGAGTACGCGGTTGGGCAAGGTGACGAAGCCGAGGTCGAGAGGTCTGAGCAGATTCGGATACGGAGTTGCGGTCATGACGGTCACGCCCATGATACCTGTGCAGAGTTGCCCTCAGGGATGAGAGAATCCCGTTCCTCCGTTACGCATGCCCGCCATCCTCGAAGCCCGTCGACTCGTCAAGCACTACGGCAACGTGATTGCCGTGGATGGCGTGTCTTTCGCTGTCGAGCAGGGCAGCTGCTTCGGCCTGCTCGGACCCAATGGAGCAGGCAAGACCACCACGGTCGAGATGATCGAAGGCATCCTGCCGGCGACGTCGGGCGAAGTGCTGTATCGCGGTGAGCTCGCCGGGGGGCGCTTTCGCGAGGAAGCCGGCATCCAGTTCCAGAGGACGGCGCTGCAGGAATTCCTCACGGTGCGCGAGTGCCTGCTGCTCTTCCGGCACCTCTACCCGCGCGGCGCAGACGTGGATGAGATCATCCGCGTGTGCGCCCTGGAGAAGCTCCAGGACCGTGACAACCGCAAGCTCTCGGGTGGCCAGTTGCAGCGGCTGCTGCTCGGCATCGCACTGGTGAACGATCCCGAGGTGCTGTTCCTCGACGAGCCCACGACCGGTCTCGACCCGCAGGCGCGTCACAACTTCTGGGACCTGATACGCACAGTCAAGGCGCGCAGCAAGACCGTGATCCTCACTACTCACTACATGGACGAGGCGTATTTCCTCTGCGACGTCATCGCCATCATGGATCACGGCCACATCATCGCCATGGGCTCCCCCGCGCAGTTGTTGCGCGAACACTTCGAGGACGTGATCCTCGAGCTGCCGCGCGAGGATTTCCGGCTCGATCGTGCCGGCGTCCCGTTCCAGGTGCTTGAAGGCGCCGAACTGGTGGAGATCTCCACCGCCAATGTCGACGCCACCCTCAAGTACCTGATGGACGCGCAGGTGCCGCTCAAACGCCTGCGCATCCGCCCACGCAACCTCGAGGACCTGTTCCTCGAGCTTACTGGCAAGGAGTTGCGCGCATGACCAGGCGGCTGCTCGCGGTGCTGCACGCCCGCAATCTGGAGTTCCTGCGCGATCGCGCCACGCTCGGCTGGAATGTGCTGCTGCCCTTAGTGCTGGTGATCGCGATGGGACTGATTTTCGGTGGCCCGGAACGTCCCCTGTTCAAGGTGGGCGTACTGCACAGCGGCGAGACGCTCGATGCCACCCGGCACCCGTTTCTCACCACCCACTACGTGGAGTTCTTCACCGCGACCAGCGAGGCGGATGCGGTCAGGAAGGTGGCGCGTCACCAGATGGACCTGCTGCTCGATCTGCGGGACACGCCGCGCTACTGGGTGAACACCGACTCGCCCAAGGGCTACATCGTCGAGAAGCTGCTGCTCGAAACCGACAGCAGCGCGCACCGCGAAGCGGTCACTGGAGAGGCGGTGCGCTATATCGACTGGCTGCTCCCGGGGATTCTGGGCATGAACATGATGTTCAGTTGTCTGTTCGGGGTGGGCTGGGTGGTGGTGCGCTATCGCAAGTCGGGCTTTCTCAAGCGGCTACGCGCCACGCCGTTGCGCGCCATCGAGTTCATTTCGGCGCAGGTGCTGTCGCGGCTGATGCTGATCATGCTGGTGACCGTATTCGTGTTCGCCGCGTTACAGCTGGTGTTGCACTTCCGCATGGAAGGCAGCGCACTGCTGCTGTTCGTGGTCGCGCTCCTGGGCGCCATTTCTCTCATCGCGATCGGGCTCGCGGTGGCGGCACGCTTCACGAGCGAGGAGCTGGCGAGCGGCATTCTCAACTTCATCACCTGGCCGATGATGCTGTTATCGGGGGTGTGGTTTTCGCTGGAGGGATCGGCCGAGTGGCTGCAGTGGGTCGCCAAGGCGTTGCCGCTCACACAGATGCTCGAGGCGGCGCGCGCGATCATGCTGGACGGCGCCGGGCTTGCGGACGTCGCGCCGCAGCTCGCATTCCTTGCGGCCACCAGCGCCCTGTTCCTGGCGCTCGGTGCCCTGTCGTTTCGCTGGCGGGCCGACTAGCCTTTCAGCCCGACCAGGGGCGGCAGCGGGCAATGCAGCGCGGCGCAGATCGCGCGCAGCAACTCGGCCTCCTCGATTGTCAGGCGCTGATCGTGTGCGATCGTCTTGACGAGCGCTTCGACCAGCTGCTCTTTCGCAGCAGGCAGCAGCCGATCGAGACGCCTGAGCGCCTCGTCGAGCGCGGCGGGCCACGCGGGCGATGGAGCGTACGCCGGGCGTTGCATGGGCAGGACGTGATGCATGCCGAGCTCGAACGCGCGCCGCGCAGCCGCCTCCTCCCGCGCGCCCTGCCAGGCCAGGATCGAGAAGACGACCTGCAGTTGCGCGTCGACTTCGTCCAGTCGCAATGCGCGCCCACCCGCGGTGGGCTCGAGCTCATCGCGCAGATACACCCGCGCGAGCGTGCCGAGCGCGAATTCGAAGATCTCGATGCGGCCATCGACGAGGATCAGGCGATTCAGCCCGTCGACAATCCGCCGGCGATCCTCGCGCGGCAGTCGGCGCAACGCCGGAAACAGGGTCTGCAGCACCGGCAGCCGCTGGATCGGGTCGAGCGCACGCGCGGCCGTCTCTGCCCGGGCAATGAGGCTGAGCGCCTGGTCCCCGAGGCTCTCCTTCACGAGACTCAGCTGCCGGGCGCGCACCTCGGGCTTGGGATCAAGCACCAGCGCGAGCAGCAACCCCAGCGCCCGTCCGGGCCCTTCGAGGTTCGCGAGCAATCCGTCCGGCAACGACCGCGCCAACGCCTGGGCGGCTTCCACCTCGCGTGTACCGGGATTACCCACGGCCTGCGCCACGGCACCGGGGACGACCGCAAAAGGGGCCGATGAGAATCCGCTCAGCCCCGCATCGAGAGCCGGAGTCGATTCGCTGGTCACGTGCTCACCGCCCGATCCGAGCGCGACTTGCGGCTCGAGATCGACACGGGCGAATTCCTCTTCCCTGAAGGACGGATCGAGCGCCTTGATGCGCTCGATCAGCGGTGGATGCGTCGCGAACAGCCGCGTCATGCCCGCGGCGAACAGCATGTGTGCCACTTCCTCGACGCCGACGTCGTGCAAGCGCGAGCCCTGATCGAAGCCGCCGATCTTGACCAGCGCTCCCTTGAGGCCCTGCGGCTCGCGGGTGAACTGCACGGCCGAGGAATCCGCGAGCACCTCGCGCCGCCTGGCGATGGCCGCCTGGATCAGGCGGCCGAAGAACACGCCGAGGTAGCCGAGCATCACCACCGCGAGCGCGGCCAGCGCGATGATTGCCACGCCACCCTTGCGATTACCCGAATGGCGCGTGAAACGCAGCACCGTGCGGCCGATGAGCGCGATCACCACCAGCCCAAACACCAGGCCGATGAGACGCGTGCTGATGCGCATGTCTCCGTTCAGGATGTGGCTGAACTCGTGCGCGATCACACCCTGCAATTCGGCGCGATTGAGCCGTTCCAGCGCACCGCGCGTGACCGCTACCGCTGCATTGGCCGCCGTGTGTCCGGCGGCAAACGCATTGATGCCGGCCTCCTGCTCGAGCACATACACCTCGGGCATCGGCACGCCGGAAGCGATGGCCATTTCCTCGACGACGTTGTGCAGCCGCCGGCGCAGCGGATCCCTGGCATCCCGTTCCAGACGCGTGCCGCCGAGCGACCGCGCGACCACGCCTCCGCCGGCGCGCAGCACCGCGCTCTTGTAGAGGCTCGACATGCCGACGACCCCGAGGACCAGGAGCGACGCGAACACCACCGCGCCGGGATGCGAGGCCACCCAGCCGCCGTCCGGCAGCACGAACGTTTCGGCTTCGGCGCTAGCGAGGAACGAGAGGATGACCAGATTGACCGCTGCCATGACGCCCAGCAGCGCCAGCAGGAACAGCACCACCAGGCGTCGCGATTGCGAGCGCGCCTCGGCTTGTCGCGCGAAGAAGTTCATGCGGGCCGGTCCGCGGAACCGGTCAGTGATCGGCGGCGCTCAGGTGAAGCTCACCTTGGGAACTTCGCGCTTCTGCGGGCTCTCGATCTCGAGAAGCTGTGCGGCGTCGAAACGGAAGGCGTTGGCGACGAAGTTGTTCGGGAACACCTCGCGGGTGGTGTTGTACGCCATCACCGCGTCATTGAACGCCTGCCGCGCGAAGGCCACCTTGTTCTCCGTCGAAGTGAGCTCCTCGGACAGCTGCATCATGTTCTGATTGGCCTTCAGATCCGGGTATGCCTCTGCCAGCGCAAACATGCGCCCCAGGGCTCCGCTCAGTGCGTTCTCCGCGCCCGCCAGCTGCTGCAGGGCGGCGGGGTCCCCCGGGCTCGCCGCGGCGGCGCGCAGGCCCGTGACCGCCGCGTTGCGTGCGCGGATCACCGCCTCGAGCGTCTCGCGCTCATGCTTGATGTAGCCCTTGACGGTTTCGACCAGATTCGGGATCAGGTCGTAGCGGCGCGTCAGCTGCACGTCGATCTGCGAAAACGCGTTCTTGTAGGCGTTGCGTGCGGCGACCAGCCGGTTGTAGATGCCGATCAGGAAGAGGACCAGTAGGACGACCAGTCCGAGCAGGACCCAGCTCATGCGCTTCCCTCCTTCATGCGGGGAGCGCAAGTATTGCACACGCCGTCACACGGTGGTGCGCCGGTGCTCCTTCAAGACGCGGACCTGCTGCGTGGGAGTCTCGGCGGACTCGAGCTTGGTGTTGAGCGAGCGCACCCAGTTGGCGATCTCCTTGCCGGGAAGGGGCGCGCTGATGAAGAAACCCTGCGCCATGTCGCAGCCCATCTGGCGCAGCAGCTCCCAGCTCTCCGCCGTTTCCACGCCTTCGGCGACGACCTTCACGCCGAGGCTGTGGCCGAGCTCGATGGTCGAGCGCACGATCACGGCGTCATCGGTGTGGCGGTTGAGGTCGAGGATGAAGGACTTGTCGATCTTGATCTCGTCGACGGGCAGGCGCTTGAGCTGTGCGAGCGAGGAGTAGCCGGTACCGAAATCATCGATCGAGAAACGCACCCCGTCGTGACGCAGCTCTTCCATCATGCGCACGGCGCGCGCCGTCTCCTGCATCACCGCGCTCTCGGTGATCTCGAGCACCAGGCGGTTGGCGTGCACACCCGCGCCGCGCAGCCGGCCACGCACCAGCTCGGGCAGCTCGGGATCGCTCAGGTCCGCCGCGGAGAGGTTGATGGAAACGTCGAGGTCGATGCCCTGCGAGTTCCAGGCGCGCATCTGCTCGTGCGCGGTCTTCAGCACCCAGCTTGTCAGCAGGATGATGCTGCCGGCGCGCTCGGCCAGCGGCACGAACTCGCCTGGCGGAATGCGCCCGTGACGCGGGTGATTCCAGCGCACCAATGCTTCGAGGCTCTGCACTTTCTGGGTGAGGATGTGCACCTTGGGCTGGTAATGCAGCTCGAGCTCGCCGCCGTCGATACCGCGCCGCAGGTCGCCGAGAATGGCGAGCTGGCGCCGGTGGCCTTCCTCGCGGCCGAGCTGATAGACCATCACGCCCTCGCCGGCGAGACGGGCGTCGTAGAGTGCCGTGTTGAGACGGCGCAGGAGAGTTTCCGCGTCATTGCCGTGAGCCGGGAAGGTGCAGATCGCGACCTGCGCGTTGAGGCTCACGTGCACGTCCTCGCGGATCAACCCGGCACGGACCGATTCGATGATCTGAGCGGCGAGCACGCGCGCGCGCACCTCGTCGCCGGCGGGCAGCAGCAGCATGAACTGCGACTCGGCCGTGCGCGCCACGCATTCCTCGCCCTGCATGCGGCTCACCAGCCGTCGCCCGGTTTCGCGAATGACCTCTTCACCGAACGCAGAGCCGAACGATGCCTGGATCTGATCGAAGTCGCGGATCTCCACCAGCAGCGTCGCAGCCTCGGCCGAGAGCCGCCGCGCGGCGCCCAGCGCCGATTCCAGGTGCTCACGGAACAGGGCGAGGTTCGGCAGACCGGTGAGATCATCGTGCAGTGAGCTGTGACGGATCTGCTGCTCGCGCTCGGAGATCCGCGCCTGCATCGAGTTGAGGGTCGATGCGAGGCTGGCGAATTCGGCGCTGCTGTTGAGCTCGACGGGCACCGCATAGTTGCCGCCCTCGATGCGCTGTGCGGCTTCCACGAGCTTGTCCAGCGGACGGCTGGCGCCCCGCGCCAGCATCAGCGCGAGCGGCACTGCGAGCAACAGTGCCAGCACCGTGATTCCGAGGATGGCGGTGCGCAGATCATTGAACGGCCGCAGGATGTCGGAGAGCGAGGTCTGCAGGATCAGGAACAGTTTCCCGCCCGAACCGGCCACAGCCTCGGCGAGCAACACGTAGTCCACCCCATCCAGCCGGATCTGCGTTGCCTGGCCGGCGCCGCGAACCATCTGGGGCAACTGCGTGAGCAGCGCCGCGCGCTGGCTTGCGCCCAGCGTCGAAACCATCGCGGTCGAGCGCGTACTCGAGCCGTCGTAGAAGGACACCTCGACGCCGAGCAGCGAACGCATTTCCGAAACAAGCGCGGCGTCGATGCGAAAGCCAATGGCGACCGAGCCGACGGTTACGGGTGCACGCACCGGCGCGAGCACCAGCAGGTAGGACCGGTCATTGAAGGTGCGATAGATGACGCCGGAATCGGTAACCGCCGCGCCGCGCACCGGCCAGTCCATGCCAACTGCGTCGGCCAGGTCGGGAATGGTGGTGGCAAGCACGTGACCGGTGGGATCGATGAAGGCGGCGAGATCCGCCGAAATGCGCCCGGCGCTGTTGTCGAGCGCGGACAGCACCGTTTCGCGGTCTCCCGAGGTGACCGCTTCCTTGAACCCGTAGTCGGATACCAGCACCTGAACAGCGTCGCGCAGCTGGTCGGCGCGGGATTGCATGAGGCTGGTGAGCACGCGCCCGCCCGCTTCGAGCTCGACGCTGGCGCGCGATTGCGCGCCGCCTTGCGTCTTCACGACGAGCGCAACCATCGTGGCGATCTGAATGGTCACCACGAGGGCCAGCAACAACCCGAGAATGCGGGTGCGAAAGCTCAGCATGTGCGCATCCGTGGCTTCACAGGTCTGGCCGGCTCACTGCCGTAACGCGTTGGAGGGCCAATCTAGAGAGCGGCTGGTGGCCCCGCCATCCACATACTGTCAAAATGCGACGCACGTCTAGGTTGAGGGACGAAAGGAACCGGTAAGGGTGACGCGCTTCAAACGCGCTGGCTGCCTGTTCTGGGCCTGCTGGGGCTGTCTCGTTGCGGCGGCAAGCGATGCCGCGAGCGTGAGCGTGAACGTACTCGACCGTGACAAGCGGGGTGTCGGCGATGTGGTGGTGACCGTGACACCGCGCGAAGCGGCGAACGCGGCCGCCTCACCGGGCGCGCGCGCGATCATGGACCAGGTGGCGCGGCAGTTCGTGCCGCAGGTGCTGGTGATACGCGTCGGCACCGAGGTCGCCTTCCCGAACAGCGATACCGTTGCGCACCAGGTCTACTCCTTCTCACCGACGAAGCGCTTTCAGCTGCCCCTCTATCGCGGCCAGGCGCATCCGCCACTGCGCTTCGACAAGGCCGGCGTGGTGGTGGTCGGATGCAATATCCACGACGACATGCTCGCCTATATTTTCGTCACCCCGGCGCCCTACTTCGGCAAGACCGACGCCAACGGCAACCTCGTACTCGAGCGTTTGCCCGCGGGCGAGCACGAAGTCGTGCTGTGGAGCCCACGGTTCAATGAGCCACAGGCCGCTCTCACGCGCTCGATCCAGGTCGACGAGTCGCAGCAGCTCGCGCTTCCGGTACGGCTGTCGCGACCGCTCCTGCCTGAGCCGCGGCCAAAGCCGGCGAAGCCGGGCTGGGATGACTATTAGTCCCCGTCGCCACCGACACTCGAGCGCGGCGCACCGGATCCTCGTTGCGATTCCGCTATGGTTCACTGCCAGCGCATTCGCGCAGGAAAGTCGCCACGACTTCACGTTGCAACTCGACCTTCGCTATGTAAACACCGACGTGGTGCAGTCCTTCACGTCCGGCGGACTGGGACTCGGGCGCTTCGACGAGGAGCACCAGGACCTGCAGCTCGGTCGCGCATTCCTCGACTACCGCGGCCGCCTCGCCGACACGCTCGATGTCCACGTCACGCTCGACGCCTACGGTGATGCGGACAAGAACCCGGTGGACGTGAGCGAGGCGTACCTGGAGTGGCGGCCTTACCCCGCCAGCGACTGGCGCTGGCGCGCCAAGCTCGGTGCGTTCTACCCGCCCATCTCGCTCGAGAACCGCGGCCCGGGCTGGCAGAGCGTGTATTCGCTCAGCTCGTCCGCGATCAATACCTGGCTCGCCGAAGAGATCCGCATCGTCGGCAGTGAAGTCAACGCGACCTGGGCGGGCTCACGGCTCGGCAAGGGCGTGGACGTGAGCGTCATCGCGGCGGCCTATGGCTGGAACGATCCAATGGGTGTGCTGATCTTCGAGCGCGGCTGGGCGATCCACGACCGGCAGACGGCCTTGTTCGGCGGATTGCCCAAGATCTTTCCCGAATCCACGCTGCGTCATCAGATCGAGTTCTTCCACGAGATCGATGACGAAGCGGGGTACTACGCCGGCGTGCAGCTCAACTGGCCCGAACGGCTGATCGTCCGCGCCCTGCACTACGACAATCGCGGCGATCCCGCCGCGACCAACGGACTGGAGAACGCCTGGCTCAGTCGTTTCGACAGTGCGGGTCTGCGCGCCGAGTGGCGTGAGCACTGGACCTTCATCGCCCAGTGGATGGGCGGCGACACCGCGGTGGGTGACAGCGACGACGGACGCGGGTTCTTCATCACCGACTACGATTCATATTTCGCGCTGCTCAGCCATGCGCGGGGCCGGCACCGCGTGACGGTGCGCTACGACGACCTCTCGACCGAAACCACGCGCGGTGCCCAGTTCTTCAACAGCGCCCAGGAAGTGGACGGGTGGATGCTCGCTTACCTCTTCGACTACGACGCTCACTGGCAGCTCGGAATCGAAGGCTTGCGCGTTGACGGCCGACTCGAACAGCGTGCCGACCTGGGACTCGATCCGGAGTTTCGCGAAGAGACTCTGCAGCTCGCAATTCGCTACACGTTCTAGCGGCCTGCGGGCCGTACTGTCAGCTGCGCGAAGCTCCCGTCAGGCGCTGCAGCTCGCGGCGGGCCGCCGCAAACTCGGGTGCAATGATGAGCGCCTGCTCAAGCGCGTTGCGCGCACCGAGCGTATCACCCGCTTGCATCAGACCGCGGCCCAGGTACAGGTACGCTTCTGCCGCCCCCCAACCCGGCTCGCTGTCGGCCGGCTCACGCGGCTCCTCGAAGAGTGACACTGCCTGCTTGATCTTCGATTGCGCGCGTACCGGGTCGCCGCCGAATGCTTTGGGTTTCTGCCGGTCCGCCAGTCCGTCGAGCAGCACCACACGCGGATTGCGTGGCGCCAGCTCGCGCGCCTTGCTGAGCCGCGAATCGCTCTGCGAGCCATAGACCACGGCCTTCCAGGCCTGCAGCCCTGCGAGGCCGACGTAACAGGCCGATTGCAGCGCGTAGGCGTCCGCAAACTCCTCATTCACTTCCACGGCCTCGTCCAGCTCCTTGACGCAACCGGTAAACGCCGCAGCGGCGGTGTCATCCTTCTTTTGCGTCAACAGCAGGCCGAGACGGTAGTGTGCAAAGCCGAGCTGGTAGCGCGTGAAGGCGGAGTCGGCGCCCTTCGGCAGCGCGCCCTCGGTCGTGCTGATGAGATTGCGCAGAGAATTGGCATCTTCCGTGAACCATGCATACTCGATGCGGCCTTCGAGGTCGCGCAGATCGGGCTCCTGCGCCGTCACGCCGGCTGCGTGCAGCGTCACCACCGCCAGGCCCACGCGCCAACGAGCGAGATTCACCTGCATGCTCTCCCTGTGCCGTCCCGGCGCACGACTCTTGCCGGGCGCGGCAAGATAGCATGCAATGGCGGCCCCCGGCGTCCGCGTGACATATCGCTGTGCAGAGTTTCCCCGGTGCCTCTCTCGAACTCGTTGATATCGGCGTCAACCTCGCGCACGACAGCTTCGATCCCGATCGCACCGAGGTGATCGAGCGTGCGCTGGCCGCGGGCGTGACGCACCTGCTCGTGACGGGTTCCACCATAGAAAGCACCCGCAGTGCCATCGCCCTCGCCCGCGAACGACCGGCGCTCATTCGCGCCACAGCGGGCGTGCATCCGCATCACGCTGCCGAGCTCGATGTCACCCAACTGCCGCTGCTGCGCGAGCTGCTGCAGTCGCCCGAGGTGTGCGCGGCGGGCGAATGCGGCCTGGACTATTTCCGCAACTTTGCGCCACACGCCGCGCAGCAGCGAGCGTTCCGCTGGCAACTCGAGCTCGCCGTCGAGGTGGGCAAGCCCGCTTTTTTGCACCAGCGCGACGCGCACGACGCATTCCTGGCCATCCTGCGCGACTACCGCTCGCAGCTCAGCGGTGCAGTGGCGCACTGCTTCACGGGGGGTGTGAGCGAGCTCGAGGACTGCCTGGCGCTCGACCTCTACATCGGAATCACGGGCTGGATCTGCGACGAGCGCCGCGGCGTGCAGCTCAGAGACGCAGTGGCGCGCATCCCGGCCGATCGCCTGCTGCTCGAGACCGACGCGCCGTACCTGTTGCCGCGCGACCTGCAACCGAAACCGTCCGCGCGGCGCAATGAACCGATGCACCTGCGGCATGTCCTCGAGACGGTGGCGCGCCAACGCAATGAGCCAGTGCAGACAGTGGCGCGCGCCTCGACTGATAATGCTCGCCGGCTCTTCGGCTGGCCCTAGCGGACACGGGGCATCGTGCCGTCGTGCGATTATCTTTCGAGAAAGCAGCTGTAACTGTTTGACTACACAAGCTATTCAAGCATGAAAGTACCCCAGCTCAAAGCGTACGTCGATCAGGCGTGGTCGGAATCGATCCTCCCGCGGCTCTGCGAGTACGTGCGCATCCCGAACAAGTCGCCCGTCTTCGATCCGGAGTGGCAGCGCAACGGCCACATGGAGCGCGCGATTCAGCTCATGGCGGGCTGGTGCCGCGAACAGCCGATCACCGGCATGCGGGTGGAGATTCACCGGCTCGAGGGGCGCACGCCGTTGCTCTTCATCGACATCCCCGGCGAACGCGACGCCTGCGTGCTGCTCTATGGACACCTCGACAAGCAACCGGAGTTCACCGGCTGGCAGACAGGACTTGGGCCGTGGGAGCCCGTCGTCCGCGACGGCAAGCTCTATGGACGCGGCGGTGCTGACGACGGGTACGCAGTCTTTTCCTCGTTGACCGCCATCGCGGCCCTCGATGCGCAGCGCATCCCGCGTGCGCGTTGCATCGTGATGATCGAGGCCTCGGAAGAAAGCGGCAGTCCCGACCTGCCCGCCCACGTCGAGTCGCTGGCGGCGCGGCTGGGAACGCCATCGCTGGTGGTCTGCCTCGATGCGGAATGCGGAAACTATGAGCAGCTGTGGTGCACGACTTCGCTGCGCGGCAATCTCATCGGCACGCTCGAGGTCCAGGTGCTGACCGAAGGCGTGCATTCCGGAGCCGGCAGCGGTGTCGCGCCATCCTGCGTGCGGGTGCTGCGCCATCTCGTGGAACGCATTGAAGATGCGAGCAGCGGTGAAATAAAGGCCGACACGTTCTTCGTGCCGATCCCTGAGCAACGCCGCGAGCAGGCGCGCGCCACGGCGACAGTGCTCGGCGACGGTGTCTGGAACCGCTTTCCTCTCGTGCCCGGCGCGCGTCCCGCCAGCGACGATCCCGTCGAGCTGCTCCTCAACACGACCTGGCGACCCAGCCTCACCATCACCGGCATCGATGGCCTGCCCGCATTGCGCGATGCCGGCAACGTGCTCGTGCCGCAAGTCAGCGCGAAACTGTCGTTCCGGTTACCGCCGAGCGCCGATCCGCACCGCGCGGCCAAACAGGTGCAGCAGATCCTCGAACACGAGCCGCCCTACGGAGCGCGCGTCAAGTTCACGTCCGGCTCGGCAATGGCTGGTTGGGACGCGCCGGCCGTGGCTCCCTGGCTCGAGGACTCCATGCAGCGCGCTTCGCGCGAATTCTTCGGACGCGACGCGATGTACATGGGAACCGGCGGCAGCATTCCGTTCATGGGCATGCTCGGCGAAAGATTTCCCCGCACGCAGTTCCTCGTCACCGGCGTGCTCGGTCCGCATGCGAATGCGCACGGGCCCAACGAGTTCCTGCACCTGGAGACCGCGCGCCGGGTCACGCTGTGCGTGGCCCAGGTGCTGGCCGACCACGCCAACAGCTAGGACCCGGCATCAGCGCCGGCCGAGATCGCTCGGCCGCGTGCTCGCCTTGAGGCGCTCCCAGGTGGGATGAAACAGCCGGACCGTTTCCTGCATCGCGCCCTTGTCGACCGGTGCGTACTCGGCCTTGATCGAATCGAGCATGAGCGCAGACCGCGGCCGGCCTTTTGGAAAGCGCGAGCGGGTGGTGAAGAGTACGCGGCCCTCGACCGGCACCTCCCCCGCGATCAGCTTCACGGCCGCGATGCGGTCGAGCAGCGCGCCCTGGGGATTGAGGAACGTGTAGCGTCGGGTCCGCGTGATCACGGTCCACTGGTCCATCTGGTCCCCGCCGAACACCATGCCTGGAATCTCGCGCAGGTCGAGAATCAGGATCCCGCGCTGGGTGAGCAGCAGGAAATCGATGTGCAGATGCCCCTCCATCCCGTCCGGCACCAGCACGTCGCGGACCACGTCGTAAGCCACGCCCTTCAGTGCATTGAGCAAGGCGCGCCGCATGGCATATCGACGGTAAAGGCGGTACAGCCACACCAGCAGGGCGAGCAGCAGCACGGCGCCCACGAGCAAAGCGAGGGTGCGCGGTTCGATCTGCTCCAGCAAGTCGCTCATCCCCGGTCCAGCTCAGCCTTCAGTGCGCCGAAGTCCGCGTCGAGCTCCGTTTCGTGCCGCGGCAACGTCAACAGCGCCGCGAGGCTGGACGGAACAGCCACGGGACCGCCGATCAGCGGCTCGACGATCTCGTTGAACTTGGCGGGATGAGCCGTCGCCACGATCACCCAGTGACGCGCACGGCGCAGCTCCTGCGGAAGCTCCGCATAGGCCTCGGCCGCCACCGCGGTATGCGGACACCACACGCGGCCATAGGTGGAATAGTCCGCGCGGATGCGCGCCCGGATCTGCTCGTCGCTGATCGATACCGCGGCGAGCTCGTGTCGCATCTTCTCGAGATCCGGATAGAGGCCGCGCAAGCGCTCGGCATTGCTCGGATCGCCGACGTCCATGGCAGAAGCGAGCGTCGCAATGCTCGCGCGCGGCCGCCAGTCTCCCGACTCGAAAAAATCGGGCACAGTGCGGTTGGCGTTGTGCGCCAGCACGATCTCCGCGATCGGCAGCCCCATGGCGCGCGCCCACACGCAGGCGACCGCATTGCCCAGGTTGCCGCTGGGAACGATGAACGACGCCGGCCCGCCGGTGCGGCGTTTCACGTCGAGGCTCGCGGCGGCGTGGTAGATCACCTGCGGCAGCAGGCGACCAAGGTTGATGCTGTTGGCCGATGACAGGCGCTGACTGCTCCGCAAGTGCTCGTCGCGGAAGGCGCGCTTCACCAGCTGCTGGCAGTCGTCGAACGTGCCCCTGATCGCGAGCGTTCGCACGTTGTCATCCCAGCACGTGAGCTGCTGTGCCTGGCGCGCCGAGACCAGGCCTTGCGGGTAGAGGATCACCACCTTGAAGCCAGGCCGGTGATGAAACGCAGACGCCACCGCCGAGCCGGTGTCGCCCGAGGTCGCCACCAGCAGTGTCGTTGGCTTCGAGTCGGCCGACAGCCGCGCGAGACAACCGGCCAGGAAGCGCGCGCCGAAATCCTTGAAGGCTGCGGTGGGCCCGTGAAACAGCTCGAGCACTTCAACGCTTTCGGCCCCGCCCTTCAGCGGCGTCAGCGGCGCGGCAAAGGTGAGCGCTTCCGGCGCGATGTCCCCCAATGCGGGCTGGAGGCGATCGCCCGCGAAGAAGGGCTCGAGAATGCTCTGCCCCGTCGCGGCCAGCGACTGGGCCGCCGGCGATTCGAGCTCGAGCGTCGGCATCGCCAGCGGCACATAGAGCCCGCCGTCGGCGGCCAGCCCTTGTTCGATGGCCTGCGCCAGCGACACCTTGGCCTTGGGATCATGCGTGCTCGCGAACAGCATCAATGATCGACAATCCGCGCACCGCGCGGCTCGATACGTGTAATCCAGTGGTCGGACTCCTGGCCGTGCTCCGCGAAGGCGCCCACCATGGCGGCGCATGCGGCCGCCGCGCTCCCGGCCTCGCACCAAGCGAACACGCTCGGGCCTGCCCCGGAGATGGAACAGCCCAGTGCTCCGCAACCCATCGCGGCCGCACGCACGGCCCGAAAGCCCGGGATGAGCGCCTGCCGTTGCGGCTCGATCACGACATCCTCGAAGGCGTCCCGGATCATGTCGAGGTCGTTCGAATAGCACCCGGAAATGAAGCCGGCCAGGTTGGCGGTCTGCCAGACGAAATCCGATAACGTGACGGTCTGACTCAGTATCCCGCGCGCATCGCGCGTGGCGACCCGCATGTGGGGATGTACCAGCACGCAGCGGATATTGGCTGGAACGGGAATCTGCTTGACGCGCGGATGGTCGATGCCCACGGTGAGGACCAGTCCGCCGAACAGCGACGGCGCGATGTTGTCGACGTGGATCGAACCGCTCGCCACCTGCTCGCCCAGCATCGCGAAGCGGAGCAACTCGAGCGGTGTCGCGGGCGCATCCAGCAGCGCGTTGGCGGCGACCACCGCCGCTACGGCCGAGGCTGCCGATCCGCCGAGGCCTGAAGCGAGCGGGATGCCCTTCACGATGTCGAGCTCCACTCCCCCGTCCGCCTGCTTCGACTGCCACAGGCTGAGCACGGCCTTACCCGCCGTGTTGCGCTCGGCTGCTTGTGGCAGGTCGGAGACGACGCCGCTGATCGAGCCGATGCGCACGCCCGCCTGAGCCACGCGGCGCGCGGTGACACGATCGCCGACCGCCTCGATGGTGTGGCCGAGGATGTCGAAACCGATGCCCACATTGCCGACCGTCGCCGGTGCGAAGGCGGTTGCCGCCAATTGCGCCACTACAACTTGGCTCCGAGGTACGCGCACAGGCGCAGCAAGTCGCCGAACACGCCACCCGCCGTCACATCCGGGCCCGCCCCTGGTCCCTGCACGATCAGCGGATTGTCGCAGTAGCGGCGCGTCACGAAACGCACCACGTTGTCGGCCAGCGCGATGTTTGCGAAGGCGTGGCGCTCATCGAGACGAGTTACGCCCACGGTCGCCGTGCCCAGGGCATCGAGCCGCGCCACGTAGCGCAACACCTGGTCTTCAGCGCGCGCCTTCTGATAGCGCGTGAGCATCGACGGAGTCGAACTCCGGCAGCCGTTCGCAGGAACTCCTCGATGGAGCAATTCGCCAGTGCACGCGGCACCAGGCTCTCGACCTGCACGCCGCTCAACTCGAGCTCCAGGCCCATCTCGCGCCCGAGGATGATCAGCTTGCGCGCCACGTCCATGCCCGAGAGATCGTCGCGCGGATCGGGCTCGGTGTAACCCTTCGCTCTCGCCTCGGCCACGATGCGCGAGAACGGTACCGTGCCGTCGTAGGTATTGAAGAGATAGGCGAAGGTGCCCGACAGGATTCCCTCGATGCTCTTGATGTCGTCGCCGGTTTCGCGCAGGTCACGCACTGTCGTGATGACCGGCAGACCCGCGCCAACCGTCGCCTCATACAGGTAATGCGTGCCAGCGGCACGGCGCGCCTCGCGCAGCGAACGGTAGTAGGCCAGGTCGCCGCTGTTGGCCTTCTTGTTGGGCGTCACCACGTGCATGCCGGCGGCGAGCCAGTCGCGGTACCGGCCCGCGACCTCGGCACTCGCCGTGCAGTCGATCATCGCGGCATGCGGCAGGAACTCGGCGTGCACGAAGTCGGCGAAGGCTTCGATATCCGCCTCGACTCCGTCGCGCTTCAGCCGGTCGCGCCAGTTGCCCAGGTCGATGCCGCCGTCGGCCAGCAGCATGCGCCTCGATCCCATGATGCCGCGCACGCGCAGGTCGATGTTGAAGTTCTGGCGCAGGCGCTCGACCTGACTCGCCAGCTGGTCGAGCAGGACCTTGCCGACGGTGCCCGGGCCGATCACGCCAAGCGAAACGGTGTGCGGCGAAAGATAAAAGCCCGCGTGCACGGCACGCAGCGCCTTGGCGGCGCCGCGACCGTCGATGACAACAGAAATATTGCGCTCGGATGCGCCTTGCGCAATCGCGCGCACGTTGACCGCCGCATCTCCGAGCGCACTGAACACTTTCGCGGCCACTCCATGTGCTCCCGCCATTCCGTCCCCGACGACCGCCAGGATGCTCAGGCCCCGGTCGACCTCGACGCTCTGGATCTGTCCCTGCCGCAGCTCGCTGTCGAAGGCGCGGCGGATCACCTGCTCGGCGCGGGTTGCCTGGTTCTCGGGAATCGCGAAGCAGATCGAGTGCTCGGAGCTGCCCTGCGAGATCACGATCACCGAGATGTTCTCTTCGCGCAGCGCCCCGAACAGGCGATGCGCGGTACCGGGCACGCCGATCATGCCCGTGCCCTCGAGGTTGATCAGCGCGACGTTGTCGATGCTGGTGATGCCCTTCACCTGCAGCTTCGAGTCCGGCTGCGCGCAGATCAGCGTTCCGCTCTTGTCGGGCGCGAACGTATTGCGAATCCAGATGCGGATATCGCGTTCCACGGCGGGCGCCATCGTCTGTGGGTGAATGACCTTGGCGCCGAAGTAGGCGAGCTCCATCGCCTCGCTGTACGAGAGCGAATCGATCACCTTGGCGTCGGGCACGAGGCGCGGATCGGCGCTCAACACGCCGTCAACGTCGGTCCAGATGTGGATCTCGCGCGCGTCCAGTAATGCCCCGAAAATGGACGCCGAGAAGTCGCTGCCGTTGCGGCCGAGCGTCGTCTGGATGCCGTGCGTGTCGCTGGCGATGAACCCCGTGATCACCATGGCGCCGCTGAAGTCGGGACTGATCTCGGCATGCAGCCGGCGGCGCGATTCGTCCCAGTGCACCATCGGGCCGAGCGGCCCCCACTCCACCACCAGCACGCGACGCGCGTCCAGCCACTCCACGCCACCGGCGAGCGCCGCGCGCTCGCGCAGCATCACGCTGAAGAGCCGCGTGGACCAGATTTCGCCATAACCCGCGACCAGATCGCGGACGTTCTGCGCGGCCGAACGGATCTGCCTGACCGTCTGCAGAATTCCCAGGATGTCGCGACAGTCGGACTTGAGCTCGGCGATGTAGGCGGCGGCGCTGCCGGGCTTGAGAACCGCTTCCGCGATCTGTATGTGCCGCTCGCGGATGTCATTGAGCCGCGCATCGAAGGAGAGGTCCTGTTGCTCGGCGAGGGTCACCAGCCCGAGGAGCGCATCAGTGACACCGCGGCACGCAGAGAGCACCACCGCCTGGCGCTGGCCGCCGCCCTCGACGATCTGCGCCACGCGCCGGAAGCAATCCGCATCGGCGACGCTCGAGCCGCCGAACTTATGAACTGTCCAAGTCGAATCCGACATATCCAGGTGCTCCCGCTCGCGCGCAGCCGATTGGCGCCCGTGTCCCCGAGGACACCGGCGTCTTTCGAATCATACAGGCGATGGGTTCAGCGACCGCGCGCTACGATCGATGGCGCGGGGGTCCGCGCTCCGGGCGTTCGCGAGCCTCGTTGATGCGCAGGCTCCGCCCCCCGAACTGCTGACCGTTGAGACCGGAGATCGCCGCGTCGGCTTCCCCGCCGTCCATCTCCACGAAACCGAAGCCGCGCGGCCGCCCGGTCTCCCGGTCGGTGATCAGCTTCACGGATTGCACCTTGCCGTACTGCTCGAAAAGTTGCCGGATCTGGTCTTCCGAGGCGGTGAACGGCAGGTTCCCCACGTAGATTGTTTTCATTGCCTCACCTGGCGGGTTTGCTGGAAACCCGCTAATCCGCCGCGACTCTAAGCTGGCGCGCTGCATCATGGCAAGACCGGGATAGCCCGTGCGCCGCTCAGCGAATCCACTGGCTCAGGTCCAGGGACACGGGCCGTTCCTCGCTCAGGATCAGCATGAGGGTTTCGAGCACGCGCGCCTCGTCGAGCACCACGTCGTCCGGCAGGGACCCCTCGGGAATGCTGGCGGGCACTTCCCGGCTGGGCGTGGTGAGATCGTCGCCGTCGTACTCGGCGCGAATCCCGCGACCCGACAGGCCCTCGCGGCGAAAAAAGGCCGGCATCGGCCAGTCCTTGCGTCGCCAGTGCGGGTGGTGACCCACGACCTGCCAGACGCCGCGATGCAGAGACCTGTCTTTGACGCGGCAGACGAGCTGCACGTGCTCGGCTCGAACGGCGGCCAGTTCCTCCGGCTTGGGCAGTGCTTGGCGCGCGGGCCCGAAAAAATAGCCGAGGATGACCGTACCGCGCCGCGGGCGGCGCGCGACGAGTCCAAGCGCGTAGCCACCGCGACGCAGCGGTATGGCAAACCAGTCGCCTTCGCGATATGCCTGAGCCATCCGTTCTGGTTCCTGAGGCGCGCGTACGGACCGCACAGCCCGTGCCAGCGCCGTCGGGCCATCCTAGCAGCAAGACGCGCAGAAGGCCGGGGTGTCAGTCGAGACGCTTGCGAAAGCGCGCTGCAGCGAGAGCCAGCGCCACGACGAAGAAGATCGCCAGTTTTGCGAGCGGCAGGCCCATGGTGGCAAGCGGCGCACCGCGCAGGACGATGCCCCGCACCAGCTCGACGAAGTGCGTGAGCGGCAGCACCTGCGCGATCCACTGCGCAGCGCGTGGCATGCCATCGAAAGGAAACATGAAACCGGATAAGAGGATCGAGGGCAGCAAGGTGAAGAGGCTGAGCTGTATCGCCTGGAACTGCGTCTGCACCAACGTCGAAATGACCAGGCCGAGGACCAGGTTTGCGGCGATGAACGCCGCCGCCGCCAGATAGAGGTCGAGCAGGCTGCCGACGATTGGCACATTGAAGAGCCACGTGCCGACCAGCAGGATCAGTGTCGTCTGTATCAGTCCCACCAGCACGTACGGGATGAGCTTGCCGATCATGAGCTCGGCCGACTTCACCGGTGTGGTGATCAGGAGCTCCATGTTGCCGCGCTCGCGCTCGCGCACGATCGCCACCGATGTGAACACCACCATCGTCAGCGTGAGGATCACGCCGATCAGCGCCGGAACGATCTGCACCGGCGTGCGCTTCTCGGGGTTGTAGAGCGTGCGCACCTCGATCAGGCCCACGGGTAGCGTCGTACTCCCGATGCGGTTGGCCGTTCTCACGTTGGTCAGCGCACGCACCACGCCCTCGATGGTCGGCTCGCTGCCATCGACGAGCACCTGCACGGCGGTGCGCGTCGGGTCGAGCTTGCGGCGCTCGAAGTCGGGCGGGACATAGACGCCCACGCTCAGGTGCCCGCTTGCAATGCGCGCCTCGAGTTCCGCCGTCGAACGCAGATGCTCCTGCACGCGAATCACTTGCGTCGCCTCGAGATCGGCCACGAGTGCGCGCGAGGCCGAGGTATTGGCGAGGTCCACCACGCCGGCGGCGATGTCGCGCACGTCGAAGTTGATGCTGTAGCCGAAGATCAGGATCTGGATCAGCGGAATGCCGACCACCATGCCGAAGGTGAGGCGGTCGCGACCCAACTGGCGGAACTCCTTCGCAGCGATCGCACGCATGCGTCGCAGTGACTGCGACCACTGCGCACCGATCACGGCCGCACCTCGTTCACGCGCTGGCGCTCACTGCGCTCGCGACGATCGCCCGTGGCTGCCACAAAAACATCTTCCAGGCTCGCCCCCGCGAGGTGGGCGTCAGCGCTTATCCGGGCATCGGCAAGTGCCCGCTGCACGGTGGCGACGGGATCCTTGGCCGAGAGCGCCAGCTGCGCGCGCAGGCGGGTTCCAAGCTGTGCCGTGCTCTCGACTTCCGCAATCCGGGCGAGCGCCGCGCGCGCGCCCTCGATGTCATCCGTTTCAACTTCCACCACGGCGACATCGATTGCAGCCATGAGAGCCTTCGGCGTCCCCTCGGCCACGAGGCGGCCGCGATCGAGGATCGCCAGGCGGTGGCAGCGCTCCGCCTCATCCATGTAGTGCGTCGACACGAGTATCGTCGTGCCCTGGTGAACCAGACGGAACAGGCTTTCCCAGAAGTCGCGACGGCTCTGCGGGTCGACGGCGCTGGTGGGCTCATCGAGGAGCAGGAGCTCCGGCTCATGCAGGGTGGCGGCGGCGAGCGCGAGTCGTTGTCTCTGACCGCCGCTCATGGTCCCGGCGCGTTGTGTCGCACGCTCGAGCAGGTCGTACTCAGTCAGCCTTGCCTTGATGCGCTCCATGCGTCGTGCAGACTCCAGGCCGTAAACCTCCGCAATGAACAACAGGTTCTCCATCACCGTCAGGTCTTCCCACAGAGAGAAGCGCTGCGTCATGTAGCCGAGCTTGGGTCGCAGCTTTTCGGCATCTGCCGGCATCGCGTAACCCAGCACTTCGACCGTCCCGGCGGTCGGCTGCAGCAGCCCGCAGAGCATGCGGATCGTCGTGGACTTGCCGGAACCATTGGGTCCCAGGAAGCCGTAGATCTGCGCACGTGGAATCGTGAGGTCGACCTTGTCGACGGCTACCAGTTGCCCGAAGCGCCGCGACAGGCCGCGCGCGATGATCGCGGGCTCCAGTTTCATCGCCCCGCCGGGCGGCACGGTCGAAGGTGACCTCGACCGGAATTCCGGCCGGCAGCTCGGCGGCCCGCGCGTCCGTCAGAGTCACCTCGGCGAGGTAGCTCAGGTGGCTGCGGTCCTTCTGTGTGAGTGCGAAGTACGGGGTAAAGGCGGCCTGCGCCGAGATGTAACGCACCTGTCCGGCAAGGGAGCCCTCAACGCCGTCTACACGAACCTGCGCCCGACCACCCGCCTTCACCCATGCCCGGATTGGCTCGGGAACGTACACGCGCGCGTAGGGGGCCCCGTCGGCCAGCATGACGATGACCGCGGCACCGGTGGGCGGCCGCTCGCCGAGCTTGAATGGCAAGGCCTCGATGACACCGGCCCGCGGCGCGCGAACCAGCAAGCGCCCGACACTGATCTCGTACTGCGCGAGCTCTGCCTCGGCTTCGCGCACCGTCGCACGTGCCTGGTCGAGTTGTTCGATGCGGGTGCCCTTGAGCATCAAGGTGAGCTGTGCCTGCGCTTCACGCCGCGCAGCGTCGGCCCGATCGCGCAGCGCGCGCTGCTGGTCCACCTCGGTCTGGCTGATGAGCTTGCGGGCCACCAGCTCGAGCGCGCGGTTGTATTCGCTGGACGCTGTGTCGTACGTGCTTTGCGCGCCTTCCAGCCGCGCGCGCGCCTCCAGGACCTCGTCGCTGCGCGGCCCGTGCACCAGCTCGGTCAAGCGATGGCGCGCGACGCCGACGGCCGCCTGCAGCTCGGCCTGGCGCTCGGCGGCATGCGCGCGGTCGAGCTGCAACAAGGGCTGATCCCTGGCAACCGCTTCACCCTCGTGAACCATGATGCCGACGATCGGCTCGTTGGCTTCGGCCGGCAGCTCCAGACGGTCGCGCTCGAGTGTGCCGAGGGACACCTGCGAACTCGCAGAATCCCCGCAGCCCGCGAGCGTCAGTACCGCGATCATGCAAAGCGCGAGACGTTCACGCACGGCCGTTCACCCCGCTGGCGATCCCGTGCAGCAGCACGCGCACGCTATGGGCGATCAGCTTTTCGATCCCCGCCTCGCTCGCGTCGACGCCGAGCACGCGCGTGGTGACGGGCAGACTGATGAAGGGGAACAGCGCCAGGCCCAGCAGCGAAACGACTGCGAGCGACGGGTCGAGATCCGCGCGCAGCCGCCCGCTTTCGACTTCGCGCCCGATGATGTTGCGCAACATCGGCGCGACGCGGCCGGCAAAGTCGCGCACGAACGCCTGCCGGAAGCTGCCGTCGGGCGTCAACACTTCGCGCACGATCAGCCCGGGTATCCACGGATTGACGGCCAGCACCTGCATGTAGGCGCGCACCAGGCCCTCGACGTCGGCGCTCTGCGGACTACCCAGCATCGCCTGCAGGCGCGACACCACCGGTGCGATCGCGGTCTCGAGCATCGCCCGGTAAAGGCCTTCCTTGCCGTCGAAGTAGTAATGGATCATGGCCGGATTGACTCCGGCCGCCGCCGCCACCTGACGGCTCGACACCGCACGAAATCCGTAGCGCAGGAACAGGCTCCGTGCGGCGTTTAGCAGTGACTCGCGCACCTGCGTATCGGCTGCGCTCGACGGCCGGCCGACGCGACGCGCGGGGCCGCTGCGTGACAGGCGGGTCATGCGCGATGAGCGGGACTAAACATGTGGTTAATTTAGAGGGTCAGGGCCCGCCGCGGCAACAGGTGCGAGTCAACCAACGTTTAATTTGTCGCGGGCTGGCATAATTCGCACCACCGTGGACTCGAGCCTGACCTCACTCGTCGCGTTCTTCAACGCGCACCGCGAGCGCGGCACGCCGCTGGCGCTGGCGACCGTCGTTGCGACTGAAGGATCCACCTACCGAAAGCCGGGCGCCCGCATGCTGATCGACGGCGCGGGGACATCGTGCGGACTCTTGTCGGGAGGTTGCCTCGAGGGCGATCTGGCGGAGTATGCGCGTGCCGTCCTCGACACCGGCGTGGCGCGGCTGATCGAGTACGACCTCAGAAGCTCCGATGACCTCATCTGGGGGCTCGGTCTCGGGTGCGAGGGCGCGATGCGCATCCTGCTGCAGCGGCTCTCCCCCGTTGAGGCGTACACGCCGCTCGCCGAAATCGCGCGCGCGCAATCGACGCGGCGACCGCTTGCGTTTGCGACCGTGACGCGCTCCGAATCACCCGCATGGCCGGCGGGCCGCACCCTGTTTGCCGATGCGAGCCCGCCCGATCCGATCGCGAGCCCCCTCGTGCAACGGATCCAGGACGTCCGGCGCAAGCAGCAGCTGCCGGGGCTGTTGGACGTGACCGCCGGCGGCGCGACCCTCACCGCATTCGTCGATATCATCGATCTTCCGCCCCACATCCTGATCCTCGGCGCCGGGCCCGACGCGGCGCCCGTGGCAAACGCGAGTCACGCGCTCGGATGGCTTGTCACCTTGTACGATCACCGCCCGGCGTACGCCGTCGCGGCGCATTTTCCGCACGCGGAGCGCGTCGTCCACGGAACGGCGGAGGAGCTCGGCACCCGTCTCGACCTCAAGAACTTCGATGCGGTGGTCGTCATGAGTCATCACCTCATCGCGGACCTCGCCTATCTGCGCCAGCTCGCGCTCACCGAGCTCGGCTACGTGGGCCTGTTGGGTCCGGCTCCACGCCGCCACCGGCTGCTCGCCGAGCTCGATACCGCCGCAGACGGCCTGAAGGGACGCTTGTACGGCCCCGTCGGGTTAGACATCGGCGCGCGCACACCGGAAGCGATCGCGATTGCCATCGTCGCGGAGATTCACGCCGTGCTCTGCGGCCGGCACGGTCTGTCGTATTCGCGCTCGGCGACGCTCGTCTGAACTCCAAAACGCAGCGGGCCGCAAGCTTCACCTGCGGCCCGCATCTGAATAACAGGGAAAGGCGCGCTTACGACTGGGCAGCGTGCAGGTCGTAGAGCTCTGCCACGCGTGCCAGCTTGGAGTCGTCCGGCACCGCCTTGAACGCGCGTCGCGCCGCGTCTTTCTGCTTGAGCTTGAGGTAGGCACGTCCCAGCATGATGTTGGCTTCGTCGGTGCGCTTGTTGGCGCCCTTCTGTAACCCGCGTCGCAGGGCCTCGACCGCCTTGTCGTACTCTCCGTAACTCATGTGGGCCATGCCGAGCGCTACGTCGGCTTCGCCGCTTTTCGCTGCGCGCGCCTCTGCCTCGAGTTTCGGCAACTCCGCCTTCATGGCTTCGGCCTGCGTCTTGGCGTTGGCGAGCAGACGCGTAGAACGTTCCTTGGTCTTGTCGACGAACACCTTGTTGGCGACGCCCTTCTCCATCACCGTCACGGCTTCCCCGGGCATCTTGCCTTCGATCGACATTTCGGCCATGTCCATGTAGTGGCCGGGTTTCTTGAGAACGTCGAGGTCGAACCCGAGCCGGTAGTAACCGAGTGTTGTGAGCTCGTCGTTGTCGGGACTGTCGTACAGCGTGGTGAGCAGATTCTCCCAGTTCTCGCGTGATGGGTTGTTGCGCACCAGCTGCTCGCGGGTTTCCGCCAGGCCCTCCTTGTCATCGAGCTTGTCCTGGCAGAACAGCTGCATGTCGAGCCAGTTCTCCTTCACCGGCTGGCCGTTCTTGCGCGCCGCATCCATGCCGTTTTGCAGGATACGGACCGTGTTCTTGCAGTCCTGCGTCTGGTAGTAGGACTGCGCCACGAGGTAATAGGCATCGGTGTCGCCGGGGCTCGCCTTGATCCAGCGGTTGCCGTACTCGATCGCCTTGGGGAAATTCTTCGCCTTGGCGCTGAGCTGCGCGAGCGCCTTCACGCGCGCCGGAAGCTGGTCGGGCGGTGTCTGGGGAAGGTTCGCCTCGTAGGCCTTCACTGCGCCAGCCGAATCGCCGGTCTGCAACAGCACATAGCCCAACAGCTCGTTGATGGTGTACTCCTCGAACGCTGTCTTGCCCGTCACGGCCTGCGCCTGCTTGATGCTGCCGAGGGCCTGGGTCCATTGCTTCTTCTTGATCGACGCCTGTGCAGCCTGCAGCGGCTCTCCGACTGCCTTGCTGAACTTCTCCGCATGTGCCGTCGTGGGAACGAGAACGCCCGTCAGCGTCGCGGCGCCCAAGCTCAGCGCCAGCGCGCACGTCACCAGGACCTTACGCATCGTCACACTGATCTCGCACATTCGGATGGCACCTTCAGTTTACGAATCCGGGCTCTTGCCGGGGGGCACGGGGCGCGGGCCCTTGGCATAGAGCTCCCAGAGGTTGGCGACTCGACCGTATTTCGACGTGTCGGGTACGGCCTCGAACGCCTTGACGGCATTGTCCTGCTGATTGAGTTTGAGCAACGCCGCGCCGAGCAACAGCTGGGCCTCGTCGGGCCGTTTCACACCGCCCTTTTGCAGCCCGCGCCCGAGCGCCTCGGCTGCCTTGTCGTATTGGTCATAGCTCAGGTAGGCGGTGCCCAGCCCCACGTCCGCTTCGCCGGTCTTGGCTGCCTTGGCCTCGGTCTCGAGGGACGCGAGCGCCTTCTGGTCAGTCTGCGCGGCGGCTTTCGCCTCCTGCAGCAGCGAGCGGCGGCGCGCGACGTCTTCGCTCTCCAGCACCTTGTTCGCGAAACCCTTTTCGAGCACTTTCACCGCGTCGCCCGGCACGCCCATCTCGATCGCGAGCTGCGCCATCTCGACGTAGTCGCTGTCGCGGCGGAGCGCGTCGAGCTCGAGCATCAGGCGATAGAGATTCAAGGTCACGCGGTCGTCGGTCTCCGCGACCTGCTGGGTGACCCCGAGCAGCTGCTCCCAGTACTTCTGATTGGGGAATTCGCGCACCAGCTCGGCGAGCGTCGCGTTGAGCCCAGCCTGGTCGTCAGCTTCGTTGTAGGCGCCGAGCTTGATCTGCAGCCACGCTTCCTCGACCGGCTCACCCGCCGCGCGCGCAGCGTCGATCGCTGCCTGGGCATGCTTGAGCGCATTCGGGTAGTCGTCCTGGATGTAGTACGCCTGCGCGACGATGGATTCCGCATCGGGCACGGGCGCGCCCGCGGCCTCGATCCAGCGGTTGCCGTATTCGATGGCCTTGGGATAGTTCTTGATCTGGAAGTTGAGCGGCGTGGCGACCTTGAGGCGTTCGACCGCTTGTTCGGGAGGAAGCAGGGGCGACGCCAGCAGCGCGTCATACGCGGGCGCGGCGTTCGCGTAATCCTGCTTCTTGATGTAGATGAAGGAGAGAAATTCCTCGATCTGGTATTTCTCGAACTCCGTCAGCTCGGGCATTCCCTTCGCCTCGAGTGTCTTCGCAAGCGCCGTATCCCAGTCATTCTTGGCCATCGCGTCCTGGGCGGCCTTCAGGGGCTTGGCGACCTTCGCGCTCACGCGCGGCGCCTCTTTCTTCTTGTCGTCCTTCTTGTCGTCCTGCGCCTGCGCCGCTTGCGGCACGACCACCAGCACGGAGGTGAGCCCGGCGGCGCCCAAAGCCAGGGAGAGAGCCAACACGATTCTGTTCAGCATGATCTGTCTCGCCATCCTGGGGCCGATTTGAACCCCTCAAACAAAAGCGCCGGGATTATCGTCATCCCGGCGGCACTAATGTGAAAGCAACCGTCTGAACCTTAGCTGAACGCCGGTCGCCCGGCGCAGCTAATCCATGAACTGTTCGTTACCTACGAAGCCGATCTTGCGCACACCGAGGCGCTGCGACGCCGCCAGCACCTTCGCCACGTAGTCGTACTTCACGCGCTTGTTCGGGCGCAGGTGAATCTCGGGCTGCGGATCCTTGGTGGCGGCATTCTGCAGGTAGCTGAGCAGCGTGGCCTCGTCGGCCACCGGCGTGCCGTTCCACAGATACGTGCCGTCGAAATCCACCTCGAGCTCGATCACCTCGGGAGGAATCGGCGGCGGGGCTGCGGGCGCACGGGGCATGTCGAGCTTGACGGCGTGTGTCATCACCGGGATCGTGATGATGAACATAATCAGCAGCACCAGCATCACGTCGATCAGCGGCGTGGTGTTGATGTCCAACATGCTTTCGTCTTCGGTGCCGCCCACTTGCATTGACATACCGGTCTCTCCGCCTCAGCGCGCGCGCATGCCGCGGATACCGCGGTCGGGCTCGGTGATGAATCCGACCTTGATGATGCCGGACCGCTGCGCCAGCACGATGACACGGCCGACGTACTCGTAACGGACGTTCTTATCGGCGCGCACATGCACTTCCGGCTGCGGCTTCTTCACCGCCGCGCTCTTCAGCCGTTCGAGCAGCACGTTGTTGTCGGGCATCAGCAGATCGTTCCAGAAGACGCGCCCGTTGGCGTCAACCGCCAGGATCACGTTCTCGGGTTTGGTCTCCGTTGGCGCATTGACCGCCTTCGGCAGCTCGAGCCTGATGGTGCGCGTGATCACCGGGACGGTGATCAGGAAGATGATCAGCAGGACCAGCATCACGTCCACGAGCGGCGTGGTGTTGATCTCGGCCATCATGGCGCCTTCTTCGCTCCCGCCAACGCTCATCGCCATCGCGCAGTACCTCCGTCAGGACAACTCGTGGTCAGCGCGCCGCTGCCGGCTGGGCGCCGCCAACCGCGCGTGCACCCGCGGCCTTGGCTTCGCCCACCCCTCCGACACGCGCACCGCTCAGCAGATAGGCGTGCATGTCGGTCGCAAAGTACTTGAGCTTTTCGATGATGATCTTGTTCCGGCGCAGCAGGACGTTGTAGCCGATCACCGCCGGCACCGCGACCGCGAGACCGATGGCCGTCATGATGAGCGCCTCGCCCACCGGACCCGCCACCTTGTCGATGCTCGCCTGGCCCGCGATACCGATGCTGATCAGCGCGTGATAGATGCCCCACACCGTGCCGAACAGACCCACGAACGGCGCCGTCGAGCCGACGGTCGCCAGGATGGGCAGACCGCCCTGCAGGTAGTTGGTGATCTGATCGAGCGAGCGCTGCAGCGACTGGCTGATCCACTCATGCAGGTCCACCTGGTCGGTCAGCCGGCCCTCGTGATGCTGGGCGGCGCGCATGCCCTCCTCTGCGATCGCGCGGAAGGCGTTGTTCTTGCCCTTGAGGGACTCGATCGCCTGCTTGAGGCTCCCGGCGCTCCAGAAATCGCGTTCCGCCTGCTTCCACTGCGCGCGAATGCGGCGCTGGTCCCAGGCCTTGGTGATCATGACCCACCAGGAGAGCGCGGACATGATCACGAGCAGGGTGAGGGTGCCCTTGGCGACGAAGTCGCCTTGCGCCCAAAGCTGTGACGAGACCATATGGGTTATCGACGGGTGTTGCGGGAGTTGCCATAAACCGTTTGTCCTCTGAACGAGATTGATCGGCTTGAATGTGCTCAGTCGTCGGTAAGCCTGAATGTCACGGCAAACTGGCCCCAATCCGCGACCGCTGTATTGCCTTCTTTCGCCGGAATGAATCGCCACGAACGACGCGCCTCCTTGACGGCGGCCTCATCCAGCTTGGGAAATCCGCTGCTCTTGTGCACCTTGACGTCGCCCACCTTGCCGTCCTGTAGCACGTAGATGAGCAGCACGACGGTGCCTTCCTGACCCAGGCGACGCGCGGTCGGTGGGTACTCGGGCTCCGTGAACGGGCGCTTCGGATCTGAACGCGGCGGCGTGCGCACCGTCGGCGCGGCCATCGGTGGCGGCGTCGGTGGCGGCCTGACATTGGTGGCGGTGATGGCCGCGGCCGGCGCGACATCGATCGGAATGTCGATGGCGATCTCGGGTGGCGGAACGAACGGCGGGGGTGTCTCGATTTTCGGCGGCGGCGGTGGCGGCTCTTTTTCTTCGGGGAGGATCTCTTCGATCATCTTGACGTCGAGAGGGCCCGTGATCAGCTCCATCGCCTGGCGCGTGAGGCCTTCCTTGAGGCCGTAGATCATGCCGATGTGAAGCAATACGACCGCACCGATCGCAGTCATGCGGCGGGGTGAATAAGGTGATTCTGGAGCAAATGCCATGGCTGTCGGTCAGCGTGTTTTTCGGTTCACTCCGGGCGACCGCCCGTTACGGGGGTGCCGACGGTATCGACCTTCGACAATTAGTTCAAGCTTTTGAAGAGACTTGAGCCGACAGGAAGTTCCGTCTCGCGGGCATCGAGCCCCCGCACGGAACACCCGCAGCCATCGAACCGCCCGATTTCCGCTCCTCCGCTCCCCGTGCGGAATTGACCGGCCAAGAAAATCGCGCCATCGCTGTTCTGAAAATAGGTTGGCGCGTCGACGGACCAAATGTAACCGGACATACGGGACAAAACAACGCTTGCTGCGGTGCAGTATAGGGCCCCGACCGGCCGTGTCGCGGACCCGGAACCGACTCGCGAAGTTCGAATTGTTTCGTGGAGCGATCAGCGTCGCTTTGCCGACCCATCGGCCGGTCCATCAGTGATAGCACCAAGCGAGGCGCTGCTCACCGAAGCTGCATATTTTGCAAGCACGCCGCGCTGGAGCGTGGACCGCGGCGCACGCCACTTCGCGCGTCGGCGTTTCAGCTCTGCCGTGCTCACCTCGAGCGTCACGAGCCGGCGCGCGGCATCGATGCTGATCTCGTCGCCGTTACGGACCAGCGCCAGCGGACCACCGACTGCAGCCTCCGGAGCGACATGTCCGACCACGAAGCCGTGGCTGCCTCCGGAGAATCGCCCGTCGGTGATCAGTGCGACCTTGTCCCCCAGTCCCTTCCCCATGATGGCCGAAGTCGGGCTGAGCATTTCTCGCATCCCGGGGCCGCCCCGAGGCCCTTCATAACGAATCACGACCACGTCGCCGGCGACTACGCGTCCGTCCAGGATGGCCTGCAGCGTGCTCTCCTCCGAATCGAACACCCGCGCCCGCCCGGAGAATTGCAGGCCCTCCTTGCCGGTGATCTTCGCCACGGCGCCCTCGGGAGCGAGGTTGCCGTAGAGCACGACCAGGTGACTGTCGCGCTTGATCGGCGCGTCGAGGCCGCGAACGATCTCCTGGCCCGCCGGATAGTCCGGCACGTCGCGAAGATTCTCAGCCATGACCTGGCCGGTGACCGTCAGGCAGTCCCCGTGCAACAGGCCAGCGTCGAGGAGCCTGCGCATGACAGGGCGGATACCACCGATGCGGATGAGCTCGGACATCAGGAAGCGGCCGCTCGGTTTCAGGTCTGCCAGTACGGGCACGCGCCGGCCGATGCGCGTGAAATCGTCGAGGGTCAGGCGCACGCGCGCCGCGTGCGCAATCGCGAGCAGGTGCAGGACCGCGTTGGTCGAGCCGCCGAGCGCAATGACCACCGTGATTGCGTTCTCGAACGCCTTGCGAGTGAGGATGTGTGAAGGCCGGATGCCCGCCTCGATGAGTGCTACCACCGCCGCGCCGGCGCGCGCGCAGTCGTCACGCTTCGCGTCCGACACGGCCTCCTGGGCCGAGCTGTTCGACAGGCTCATGCCGAGGGCCTCGATCGCCGAGGCCATCGTATTGGCCGTATACATGCCGCCGCAGCTACCGGGTCCCGGGATCGCGCTGCGTTCCACCTCGAGCAACTGCGCGTCCGAGATCGATCCGCTCGCGTGACCGCCCACGGCCTCGAACACTGAAACAATATCGCGCCGCCCAGCCCCCGGCCGGATGGTGCCGCCGTAGACGAACACCGCCGGGCGATCGAGGCGTGCAAGCGCCATGAGGCAGCCCGGCATGTTCTTATCGCAGCCGCCGATGGCCACGATGCCGTCGAAACCCTCGGCGCCGACCACCGTTTCGATCGAATCGGCAATGACCTCGCGCGATACCAGGGAGTAGCGCATGCCGGGAGTGCCCATCGAGATGCCGTCCGACACCGTGATGGTATTGAAGATGACGCTCTTGGCCCCGGCCTGGTCGACCGCTTGCGCGGCGACGCGGCTCAGGCCGTCGATGTGCATGTTGCAGGGAGTCAGGTTGCTCCACGTGGAAGCGATGCCGACCTGCGGTTTGTGGAAGTCCGCTTCCGTGAACCCGACCGCGCGCAGCATGGCCCGCGCCGGCGCCTGAGTGACGCCATCGACCACGAGCCGCGAATAGCGGCGGCGTTCGACCTTTTGGCTGGCGGATGCGGCCTTGGCCTTTTTGCCCCTCTTCTTCATCGCCACGCCCCCGCTCTCGACATCCTCACGTTCCAGTCTCCACGATCTTGTGTTCGCGCAGGGCGATGATGACCACGCCCGTGAGCGTCATCGTACCGCCTGCAATGATGCGCGGGGTGAGGTCGTCGCCGAGCAGCGTGACGCCGAACAGCACCCCGAAGAGCGGCGACAGAATGGTGAGCGGCGACACGCTGGTGATCGGGTAGCGCTGCACCAGATAGTAGTAGCCGCTGTGCGCCACCAGGCTCGCCATCAGCACCGTGAACATGAGGGCCCCCCAGGCTTCCAGGGAGGCCGATTGCATCGCCTGCAGCTGGCCGGTTTCGAACACCGCGCTCAACACCGCGAGCAGGGGCACGCTGACCACGGCGAACCACGCCTGGATTTCCAGCGGCCGGATGTCCTTGAGCTGCTTGACCGCCAGCAGCCCCAGCGATCCCACGAACGCCGACAACACGACCAGCGCCAGTCCTTGCCAGAAGTCGAACACTTCCGGGTCGAGACCCATCACCATCACGCCCACGAATGCGAGCGAGATGCCCAGCCAGCGGCGCCAACGCACCACCTCGCCGAGGAACACGATCGACATCAGGGTCGTGAACGGCACGCCGAGCTGACCCGCGATGGCGACCGTCGACACCGTCTTCGCCATCGCCAGGCCGACGAACAGCAGCCCGAAGTGCAGGCCGCCACTCAGGAGCGCCGCCACCACGATCGCGCCCATCTGCCCGCGATGGATACGCAGCACAGCGGCGAGCAGCAGCGCCAGCAGCGTAAACCGCAACGTGGTGAACCACAGCGGCGGAAACTCGCTCACCCCCAGCTTGCTGGTGATGAAGTTGAAGCCCCAGATCAGATTGATGAGAACGAGGAAGAGTAGATCGCGCCACTGGATGGCGAGCATGGCGGCTCAGTCGGCGGGAGCGTAGCGCTCGGCCAGCAACGCGAAGAGCGCACGCACACACTGCGCTTCCGCACCCACAGGCCGGCCGGGCCTTTCCCGCGCATTCCAGGCGAACAGGTCGATGTGCAGCCACGGTGTGCGCTCCGCGACGAAGCGCCTGAGAAAGAGAGCACCGAAGAGCGACCCCGCGAGCGAGGATGGCGCGACGTTGGCAACGTCGGCGACCTTGCTGGCCAGCTCTTCGTCGTATGGACTCCACAGCGGCATCGGCCAGAGCGGGTCATGCTGCTCGGAACCGTGGCGTGCGAGCGATTGCACGAGCTCCTCATCGTTGCCGAACAGTGCCGGCAGCTCGGGGCCGAGCGCGATGCGCGCCGCGCCGGTCAGGGTGGCGAGGTCGATGAGCAGCGCAGGTTGCCCGGCATCGGCTTCCGCGAGCGCGTCAGCGAGCACCAAGCGTCCCTCGGCATCGGTGTTGCCGATCTCGACGGTGAGTCCCTTGCGCGACGGCAGCACGTCTCCCGGTCGGTAGGCGTCACCGGAGACGCTGTTCTCGACCGCCGGAATGAGCACGCGCAGACGCACTGGCAGGCGCGCTTCCATGATCATCTGCGCCAGTGCCAACGCGCAGGCCGCACCGCCCATGTCCTTCTTCATCAGCGCCATCGACACCGCCGGCTTGAGATCGAGACCGCCGCTGTCGAAGCACACACCCTTGCCCACCAGCGCCACCAATGGCCGCGCCGCGTCGCCCCATTCGAGATCGATCAGGCAGGGCGCACGGGCGCTGGCGCGGCCCACCGCATGGATCAGCGGATATTTCTGCTCGAGGAGCGCACCACCCTCGATCACGCGACAGTGCGCATCCATCCGTTGAGACAGCGCGGCCGCTGCGGCCGCCAGTTCCGCAGGTCCCATGTCACCCGCCGGCGTATTGATCAGATCGCGGCCGAGCGCCATCGCGCGCGCAGCGCGTTCGGCGTACACCGCATCGGCTCCCGCCGGCACGATCAGCCGGGCCGCGCGATTCTGGTTCGTCGCCCGGCGATAGCGATCGAAACGGTAGTGTCCATAAAGGAAGCCGAGAACCGCCTGCGTGGCGGCCCGTGGCTCGAGCGCAGTCGCGCAGCGAAACTCGGTGCCTGCCGGCAGCTTGTCGGCCAAGCCGGCGGTGTGCCAGAGCGAGAGGTCGCCCGGACCGGCGAGCTTGCCCACGCCCAGGACCGCGCCGGCGGGCGAACCGTCCGCGTTCGGCAGCAGCAGGAAGCGATGACGCTCGCCCTTGAACGCTGCCGCGCGGGTCCACTGGGCGGTCGCGGCCGGCTGGGTCGCCAGCCATTCTTCGACTGCCCCCTCCGCGAGCAACCACAGTGGGACGGCGTTGGGAGGGGCAACGCGCAGCAGGAGATCGGAGACGGCGGGCATCGGCATGACAGTCGGACAAGCTTACAGAAGTCCCGGCAATCCTTGTGAATTCTGCCTGGCAGGCGCGGTTGACAAGGCCGCAAATCTTGTGCTCCCATCGGTCGCAACCAGGGTTTTTCGCACCGCAGATGAGCCTGAAACCGCATTCGAGTGAATTGCCCCCTGTCGGTGCAACACCGCTTTCCGCCGTGCGTGGCCTGCTGCACGCGCCGGCAGCCGTTCGCGGCGAACCGCTGCTGATCGACCTGCTGCTGCTCGCGCGGAGGTGCGGGACCTTGGCCTGAACAGACTCACAGGCTTCACCAAGGAACCCCGCACCGGCCAGGCCGCTGCGGGGTTTTTTGTGGGCGCGGGCATCGGCCCGAAACAGGTTCGAGAACATCGAGGGAGCAACGCTCAATGCATCTGTATTCGCAGAAAGACGTGAACCGCAAGGCGCTGAAGGGAGCGCGCATCGCAGTCCTCGGCTATGGCAGCCAGGGGAGAGCCCACGCGCTCAACCTCAAGGACAGCGGCCACAACGTCGTCGTCGGGGTACGCAAGGGCGGAGCCGGCTGGAAGGCCGCCCGCAAGGATGGACTGGAAGTCGCCGAGCCAGCCGCCGCAGTGAGCGGTGCCGACCTCATCGCCATGCTCGTTCCGGACCTGGCGCAGGGAGATCTCTATGCGTCCGTGAAGCCCGCGCTCAAGAAAGGCGCGACCTTGCTGTTCGCGCACGGCTTCAACATTCACTTCAAGCAGATCCGCCCGCGCAAGGATCTCGACGTCGTACTCATCGCGCCCAAGGGGCCGGGCGACCTGGTGCGCCGGCAGTTCCAGCAGGGACGGGGCGTGCCATGCCTGATCGCCGTGGCCCAGGATGCGAGCGGCAAGGCCCACGAGAAAGCCCTCGCCTATTCGCATGGGATCGGCGGCACACGCGGCGGGGTGCTCGAGACCACGTTCGCGGAGGAAACCGAGACCGACCTCTTCGGTGAGCAATCGGTGCTGTGCGGCGGCGCGACGGAGCTCGTCGTGCGCGGCTTCGAAACGCTGGTCGAGGCGGGCTACCAGCCCGAGGTCGCGTATTACGAATGTCTGCACGAGCTCAAGCTCATCGTCGACCTGTTGCACGAGGGCGGCCTCGGCAAGATGCACCGTTTCATCAGCGAGACCGCCAAGTACGGCGATCTCACCCGCGGGCCGCGCATCGTCAACGAGCGCGTCAAGAAGGAGATGGGCAAGATCCTGAAGGAGATCCAGAGCGGCCGCTTTGCCCGGCAGTGGATTGCCGAGAACAAGGCCGGGCGCCCCAACTACCAGCGCATGCTGCGCGCCGATCTCGAGCACCCCATCGAGAAAGTCGGTGCGGCGTTGCGCGCCCGCATGCCCTGGTTGAACCAGGCGCGGGCCTGAGCGGGAGCATCGCGTGCCGGTCAGCTCGCCCAGCCACGTTTCGATGCCAGCCACCGACCGGCGCACGGGCGCGGTGCATTTCGATGACATCGTTGCGGCGCGCCGGCTGCTGGCGAAGCGCCTGACGCCGACGCCGCTGGTGTCCCATCCATTGCTTGCGCAGCGGTCTCGGTTGCCAGGCGTTTGTGAAGCTCGAGAACGCGCAAGCGCTCGGCTCGTTCAAGGTTCGCGGTGGGCTCAACCTGCTCGCTACGCTCGCGCCATCCGACCGCGATCGCGGGCTCGTCACGGCGTCGCGCGGCAATCACGGTCAATCGCTAGCGCACGCGGCGCAGCTGTTCAAGGTGCGTTGCACGGTGTTCGTCCCCGAGGGCAACAATCCCGACAAGAACGCTGCGATGGCGGCGCTCGGCGCCGAAGTGCAGGTCAGCGGGCACGACTTCGACTCCGCGTGGGCAGCCGCAGAACAGCACGCCCGCACCAGCGGCCAGCTGCCGGTCCATCCGTCGCGTGAGCCCGCGCTGATCGCGGGTTACGGCACGGTGGCGACCGAGATGCTCGAGCAGGCGCGGCAACCCTTCGACGTCGTGTTCGTGCCGGTCGGCGGCGGCAGTCTCGCGGCCGGCATGGGGCTGGTGTTCAAGGCATTGAGTCCGCACACGCGGCTGATCGGCGTGCAGGCGAGCAGCGCACCGGCCCTGTGCCGCGCGTTTCACAGCGGCGAGCTCAGGGAATTTCCCATTTCAGAAACGATCGCGGACGGACTGGCGAGCCGCGTGCCCTCACCCGACACGGTTGCGATCCTGCGCGAGACGCTCGATGACATGATCGAGGTCGGCGAAGCGGAGCTGCATGCCGCCATCCGCTGCTACGCCGATACGCTGCATCAGCTCGCCGAAGGAGCCGGTGCGGCCGCGCTCGCCGCCGCGTTGAGATTCCGCCGCCGCATCGCCGGTCAGCGCGTGGGTATCGTGCTGAGTGGCGGCAACATCACTTCCGGCACCCTGCTGAGCGTCCTGCATGGCGATCCCGTTCCCGCCACCCACGTGTCACACGTCAGCCATGCTCTGTCGAGCATGGACTACGGAGTGGATTCATGACAGCCACGCAACCCGACCAGGTCCTGATCTTCGACACCACCCTGCGCGATGGCGAGCAGTCGCCCGGTTGCAGCATGACGCTGCCCGAGAAGCTGCGCGTCGCGCGGGCGCTCGCGGAGCTGCGCGTCGACATCATCGAAGCCGGCTTCCCCGCTGCCTCACGCGGTGACTGGGAATCCGTGCAAGCCGTCGCGCGCGAGATCGAAGGGCCGATCATAGCGGCGCTCGCGCGTTGCAATCGCGACGACATCGAGCGTGCCGCCAAGGCGACGCAGGATGCGGCACGCCGCCGCCTGCACGTGTTCCTCGCCACCAGCGCCATTCATCGCCAGCACAAGCTCAACATGGCGAAGGAAGAGATCGTGCGGGCCGCGGTCGAGGGCGTGAACATCGCGCGCGAGTTCGCCGATGACGTGGAGTTCTCGCCCGAGGATGCCGCGCGCACCGAGCCGGAATTTCTCGCGCAGGTCGTCGAGGCCGTGGTGGCCGCCGGCGCCACCACCGTGAACATTCCCGACACGGTCGGTTACACCGTGCCCGATGAATTCGGCCAGCTCTTTCGCTACCTGCGGCAGCACGTACGCGGCATCGAACGCGTCCGCTTGAGCGTTCATTGCCACGACGACCTCGGCATGGCGGTCGCCAACAGTCTCACCGCGGTGCTCGCCGGCGCACGCCAGATCGAGTGCACAGTGAACGGCATCGGCGAGCGCGCGGGCAACTGCTCGCTCGAAGAAGTCGTGATGGCCATCAAGACGCGGGAGTCGTACTTCGGCCTGCGCACCGGCGTCGACAGCACGCGTCTCTACCCCACGAGCCGCCTGGTCTCGAGCATCACGGGCATGCCGATGCCGCGCAACAAGGCCGTCATCGGCGAAAACGCCTTTGCGCACGAGTCCGGCATCCACCAGCACGGCATGCTGCGGCATCATTCGACCTACGAGATCATGCGCCCCGAGGACGTCGGCCTGAACCGCACCCAGCTCGTGCTCGGCAAGCACAGCGGGCGCCATGCCTTCCGCGATCGGGTCAAGGAGCTCGGCTTCGAGCTCGATGAGGCGGAGCTCAACAGCGTGTTCGAGGAATTCAAGGCGCTCGCCGACAAGAAGAAGGAGCTGTTCGACGGCGACATCGAGGCGCTGGTGTTGCGTGCCGAGGCGGGAACCGCCGGGCCCTGGTCGATTGCCGGGCTCGAGACGCGCGCCGGAGCCGGGGCCGAAGCCTCGGCCACGGTGACGCTGCGTCACGTCGATGGCCGCAGCGTCGAGCGCAAGGCGCAGGGCGACGGACCGGTCGATGCCAGTTTCAAGGCGATCGAGGCCGCTACCGGGCTGACTGTCAAGCTACGAAAGTTCGAAGTGCGCAGTGTCTCAGAGGGCGAGGACGCGCAGGGCGAGGCGCTGGTATACGTAGAGTACAATGGCCGCACGTATCGAGGATCGAGCGTGAGCACCAACATCATCGAGTCGAGCGCACGCGCCTTTCTCGAAGTCATCAATCGCATCGAGTTGACCCGCCAGACCGTCCGCGCGCGTCGCGCGCGAGCGCCGTAGCCGCAAGTCCACGGCGCGAAGCCGCGGTATGACTCGATTGCCCTGAGCGGAGCGGCCTCATGCCCATCAAAGCGACGCAGTCGATCTGGTTCAACGGCAAGCTCGTGCCCTGGGAGAAGGCCACGGTGCACGTGCTGACGCACGCGCTGCACTACGGCTCCTCCGTATTCGAAGGCGATACGCGCATACGAGACGCCCAAGGGCGTCTGCATCTTCCGGCTGCAAGGACCACACGCGCCGCCTGTTCGACTCCGCGAAGATCTATCGCATCGACATTCCCTATTCGGAGGAACAGATCAACGCCGCCTGCAAGGCAGTCGTCGCGGTGAATGGGCTCACCAAGGGTGCTTATCTGCGACCGCTGGTATTCCGCGGCTACGGCGAGATCGGCGTGACACCAAAGGTCGATCCGCCGACCGAAGTCGCCATCGCCGCCATGGAATGGGGTGCCTATCTCGGCGCCGAAGGGCTCGAGAACGGCGTCGACGTCTGCGTGTCCTCGTGGCAGCGCGTCGCGCCCAATACGATTCCGGCGCTGGCCAAAGCCGGCGGCAACTACCTGTCGAGCCAGCTGATCGGCATGGAAGCACGCCGGCTCGGGTTCGCGGAAGGCATCGGCTTGAGTCCGGATGGGCTCGTGAGCGAAGGCGCCGGGGAGAACCTGTTCCTGATCCGCGATGGCGTGATCCACACTCCTTCGATCGCGGCTTCGATCCTCGGAGGTCTGACGCGCGACACGGTCATCCGGCTCGCGCGCGAGCGCGGCCTCGAGGTGCGCGAGACTTCCATTCCGCGCGAGATGCTCTATCTCGCCGACGAGCTTTTCTTCACCGGGACCGCCGCCGAGATCACGCCGGTCCGCTCGGTCGATCGCATCAAGATCGGCATCGGCAAGCGCGGTCCGGTGACCGAATCGCTGCAGAAGGCCTTCTTCGGGCTGTTCGAAGGGCGCACGCCCGACAAGTGGGGCTGGCTCGAATACGTGGACATGCACGCCGGCAAAGCCGCCGCCACGGGCTGATGCGCACGCAGACCTCGAAGACGCTGTTCGAAAAGGTCTGGGAACAACATCTGGTGGTGCCCGAGACGGCGGATACGCCCGCCGTCCTCTACATCGATCTGCACCTGACCCACGAGGTCACGACGCCGCAGGCCTTCGCCGAGCTCGGCCGGCGCGGCCTGCGCGTGCGCCGTCCCGATCTCACGCTCGCGACGCTCGATCATTCGACGCCCACGCTCACCGAGCAGGTGTTCGGCGGCGCGCCGATCGCCAACGAGTCCGCCGCCCACCAGATCCGGATCTTCGAACAGAATTGCCGCGAGTTCGGCGTCGAGCTTTTCGGGCTGCGCAGCGCCGAGCGCGGCATCGTTCACATCATCGGTCCGGAGCTCGGGCTCACGCAGCCCGGCAAGACGATCGTCTGCGGTGACAGCCACACCAGCACGCACGGCGCGTTCGGCGCGATCGCGTTCGGCATCGGCACCACCGAGGTGAGCCACGTGCTCGCCACGCAGTGCCTGCTGCAACGCCAGCCGAAGACACTGGCCATCGAAGTGGCCGGACACTTGCCCGCGGGCGTCACGGCCAAGGACCTGATCCTGGCGATCATCGGCAGGATCGGCGTATCCGGCGGCAATGGTCATGCGATCGAATACCGGGGCAGTGCAATCCGCGCGCTTTCGATGGAAGAGCGCATGACGGTGTGCAACATGTCGATCGAAGCCGGCGCACGCGCCGGCATGATTGCACCCGACCAGATCACGTTCGATTACCTCGCGGGTCGCCCGCGAGCACCGCGCGGCGAGCAATGGGAGCGCGCCATCGAACGCTGGCAGGCGCTGCCATCAGATGCCGCTGCCGCCTACGATCGCACTGTGGATCTCGATGCTGACGCGCTCGAACCCATGATCACGTACGGCACCAACCCCGGCATGTCGATACCGATTTCCGGCTCCATTCCGCAGCGTGCCGATGATCCTGCGTTCGACAAGGCGCTGCGCTACATGGGATTCGAGGCGGGCGAACGCATCCGTGACAAGGCCGTGAACGTGGTGTTCGTGGGCTCGTGCACCAACTCGCGCCTGAGCGACCTGCGCCTCGCCGCCGAGGTGCTGCGGGGTCACAAGGTGGCGCGCGGCGTGCGCATGCTCGTGGTCCCGGGCTCGCAGCCGGTCAAGCGCGCCGCCGAGGCAGAGGGTCTAGACCGCGTGTTCCGGGATGCGGGCGCGGAGTGGCGCGAGTCGGGCTGTTCGATGTGCATCGGCATGAATGGCGACACTGTCCCGAGTGGCGCCTACAGCGTCAGCACCAGCAACCGCAATTTCGAGGGGCGCCAGGGGGTCGGCGCGCGTACCCTGCTCGCGAGCCCTGCCGCGGCCGCCGCCGCCGCGATTCGCGGGCGTGTGACCGACCCACGCGAGTTTCTGGGCAGCTGACATGGACGCGGTCAGGAACATTCGCTCGCGTACCGCTGTGCTGCCGGTGCCCAACATCGACACCGACCAGATCATCCCGGCCCGCTTCCTGACGACGACGACCCGCGAAGGCCTTGGCAAGCATCTGTTCACCGACTGGCGCTACGAGCGCGACGGCTCGGCCAAGCCGGGGTTCGTCCTGAATCAACCCGAGGCGAGCGGCTGCGCGATTCTCGTTGCCGGGCGTAACTTCGGCTGTGGCTCCTCGCGCGAGCACGCGCCGTGGGCGCTGCTCGACTACGGCTTCCGCGCCGTGGTGAGCACGGAGATCGCGGACATCTTTCGCAGCAATGCCCTCAAGAACGGACTGTTGCCCGTCGTCGTGGACGATGCGACCCATGCCTGGCTGGTAGCCAACCCGGGCGCTGAGCTCGTGATCGACGTGGAGCACACGAGCCTCACGTTGCCTGACGGGCGTGTGGCGACTTTCCCCGTCGAGACGTTCGCGCGCTATTGCCTGCTCAATGGGGTCGACGAGTTCGGCTTCCTGTTGAGCCAGGACGAGCGCATCACCGACTACGAACGCAAGCGCGCGTGAAGAGCCTGATCGCCATCCTGCCGGGCGACGGCGTCGGACCGGAAGTGGTTGCCGAAGGTGTACGTTGCCTGCAAGCAGTGGCGCAACGGTTCAATCACCAGTTCGAGCTGCAGGAAGCGCGAGTGGGCGGGGCCGCCCTCGATGCCGATGGCGATCCCTTGCCGGCAGCGACGCTCGAACTGTGTCGTCGTGCGGATGCCATCCTCCTCGGCGCCATCGGCGGTACGAAATGGTCGAGCCCCGATGCGAAGCAGCGCCCCGAGCAGGGTCTCCTGCGCTTGCGGCGCGAGCTCGGTCTCTACGCAAACCTGCGCCCGGTCGCGCCTCACCCGCGGCTGCTGGATGCCTCGCCATTGAAGCCCGATTTGCTCCGCGGGGTCGACATCATGGTCGTGCGCGAGCTCACGGGGGGAATCTACTTTGGCGCCAAGACGCGCACGGAGAATGCGGCGACAGATCTGTGTGAGTACACGGTGGCGGAAGTCGAGCGCATTGCGCGTGTCGCCGGCCGGCTGGCGCTCCAGAGGCGCCGCAAGGTGACGTCGGTCGACAAGGCCAACGTGCTCGAGACTTCGCGCCTGTGGCGCAGCGTCGTCGAGCGCGTGATGCGTGAAGAGTTTTCGGAGATCTCTCTCGAGCACATGCTGGTCGATGCGGCCGCGATGCACCTGCTGCGCCAGCCGCGCGACTTCGACGTGATCGTCACGGAGAACATGTTCGGCGATATCCTCACCGACGAAGCCTCGATGCTCGCGGGCTCGATGGGGCTGCTGCCTTCTGCCTCGCTCGGCGAAGGCACGCGCGGACTCTATGAGCCGATCCATGGCTCGGCCCCCGACATCGCGGGTCGCGGCATCGCCAATCCATACGCGACCATCCTGAGCGTCGCGCTGCTGCTCAGGCATTCGCTGCAACTGGAGCAGGAAGCGCAGCTCCTTGAGCGCGCCGTGTCGACCGCCATCGACAACGGCGCGCGCACTGTCGACATCGCCCGCTCTGGCACTCCGCCCATCGGCACGCGCGCCGCCGGCGATGCCGTACTGGCGGCGTTGTCCTGACGTAACGCCCGCCGCCTACTCGAGTCCGACTTCGCCGCCGTCGTCGCACGTGATCGCGATCGTCGCGGAACGCGGACGCGTCAGTCCCCCGCCCGGCCAATGACTCCCGAACGCCCCCGTGGCGAAATTGGGCACGGTGGACTCACCAGGATGCTGGATGTTGACGAAGAGCGTCTTGCCGTCCGGCGTCTCGGTAATACCGGTGATCTCGCATTCCTTTGGACCGACCAGGAAGCGGCGCAGATTCCTTTCCCCGAGGGTCCTGCCCACAAATGTCGTTACGGCTTGCGACGCTGCTCCGTCGACGCTCGTGATCGTCTTCGTGGTGCCATCTCCGACCCTGCCCGGAACCGCGGCCAGCAGCATGCAATTGGTTACGTCGGTGTAGGCACCGTCGTCCGTTTCGATCCACAGCAGGCCCGGAGTGGCGTAGCTGAACCACAAGCCGTCGGGGCTCGAGAAATCGTTGGCATCGGTCAGCCCCGAGACATTGACGTTCGCCGCATCCGCCGTTGCGCGCGCACCAAACAGGAATACGTCCCACGTAAACGAGAGCGCGTCGGCGTAACCGCCGTCCTCGGCGAAGCGAATGATGTGCCCGTTCGGATTGCCGCGCTGGTCCACGCCCGTCGTCGTCCTGTCGTTGTAGAACCGCGGATTGGCCGGAGCCACCTGCGTGACCGGGCGCGACGCTGCGTTGGTGTTCGTCAGTGTGAAGTACACCTCGCCGTTCCTCGGATCCACGGCGCCCCACTCCGGACGATCCATCTTGGTGGCGCCGGCCGCATCGGCGGCGTGCCGCGCATTGGTCAGCACGTCCGCCTGATCGGCAAAGGAGTACGGCGCATAGTCGGGCGTGATGTTGTTGATGCCGAACTTCAGCTCCACCCATTGACCCGAGCCATCCGGCAGGAACTGTGCGACGTAGACCTTTCCGTCATCGAGGTACTTGTCGCCGGCCGACAATCCCCTGTGCGCGTCCCCCGGATTCCACGGCCTGTTCGAGACGTACTTGTAGATGTACTCATTCCTGGAATCGTCGCCCATGTACACCACCACCGGTTCGCCCGCTTTGACAGCGCCATACCAGGCACCCTCGCGCGCGATTCGGCCCAGGGCTGTGCGCTTCTTCGGCTTCGACTGTGGCTTGAAGGGATCGATTTCCACGACCCAGCCGAACGTGTTCGGAGCATTACGATAGTCATCGCTGCCATCGGCGGAGGTGCCGAGCTTCATCGCATTCCAGCGGCCGTAAATGTTGTCCGAGGTATCCGGGGTGACGGTGGCCCACAACTCGCGGCCGGTGCCGGCCACGCCGTAGCGGGCGAAAGAGGCCAGCTCCTTTGCCGTTCGATTGGGATTGTCCGTGGCCGTAATGCGGCGGAAGTATCCCGCCCAATTCTCCTCGCACGCGAGGTAGGTACCCCAAGGGGTCCTGCCGTGGGCGCAGTTGTTGATGGTTCCCCGCGTCTTCGAGCCGTCCGGCGAGTACTTGGTCACCATGAAAGGCGTGCGGGCGACCGGGCCCGAGAGGTCAATCTCGGTCAGTGTGTGGATGCGCCGGTTGAAGGGCGAGTCCTGCTCGTAATCCCAGTGCGTGGAGCGCCGGTGGCCGAAGAAGTTGTAGGCCGAGCTCCACCGGCTGCGCCTTCTGTTCTTCTCCTTGACGACCTCGATGACACTGACGCCGTGTACGTAAAACTCGCGCAACACTTCCTCCGGCACGGTGCGCGCGCCCGCGACAATCGTCGGGCCGGTCGGGTGCAGGAACGCAGGTGTGATCGCTTCGTGATTCATGCACAGCAAACCGCGATCTGAGGAGAGTGGGCTGTGCCTGCCATTGCGACCGAGCCCGAAATACTCAATCGCGTCGTGGTGATCGCCCGCGCGAAGCGCAAAGCTCGCGGGATCGTCCGTGCCGTCGTTGCGATAGTCCGACACGCTGGGCGCGATCGGATCGCCCAGGGCGTATAGAACGTCGTAGCTGTAACGCGGCGGCAAAACCACCGCGTCCTCGAGACTCTTGGCTACGGGCTCGAAGCCGAGCCGTGGCCGGCGTTGCGGAAAGAAGTGTTGGGTCGCTGCATCGTCTGCCCGGGCGGTGCCGACCTTCATGCCACCGAGCATCGTCAATGCGGCGGCTCCTGCAGTGCCGCTCAGCACCTGGCGGCGGGACACGCCCGCCTGAATGACGTCGCGGAAGGAGGGGTTACTGGAAGTGTTGGTGTCTTCTGCTTCGTCTGTCTCGCCACCACCCGTCAAGAGTGCGTCGGTCATTTGCCCCCTCCTCGTTTTGATGGAGGCACCGCCGATCGCTGCCCCCCGGTTGGAGCGCAACCGTAGCGACTCTCAGTTACGAAATTGTGAAAGGCGGAGCGCTATCCGCGCTCGTGGCGAGGTTTTCTGTGACCGAAGCGAATGGATCAGCAGGCGGCCAGGCTGATCGGGCGCTCGCCGGTGTCCGGAGTCACCGCTTGCGCCCGCGCGAGTCCCGCCTTCACGTCCCGCACCAGGTCCACGGCGGCCTCGATCCCCACCGACACTCGCAAGAGTGCATCGGAGATGCCCGCCGTCTGCCGTGCCGCAGGGTCCATGGCCGCGTGAGTCATGGTGGCCGGATGCGCGACCAGGCTTTCGACGCCGCCCAACGACTCGGCCAGCGAGAACAGCTCGAGCGCCTTCGACAAAGGCTTCGCGCCGTCGATGCCGCCGTGCAATTCGAGCGTGACGATGGCGCCGAAGCCCGTCTGCTGCGCGTCTGCGATGCTCGTGACCGGGATGCGTGGCAAGTCCCGGGAAGTACACCCGCTTCACCGCCGGGCTGCTGAGAGCAGGCATTCGACGATCTCCCGCGCATTGCTGCCGTGAACCGCGCAGCCGCACCTGCAGGGTGCGCAGGCCGCGCAGCGTGAGGAAGCTGTCGAACGCCGAGCCGGTGAGGCCCAGGCAGTTGCCCCACCAGACGAGCTGCTCGGCAACTCCTTGCGTCGCGCGCGATGACCGCGCCGCCGACCACGTCGCTGTGGCCGTTGATGTACTTGGTGGTCGAATGCACCACGATGTCCGCGCCGAGCTCGATCGGGCGCTGCCAGCCCGGTGACAGGAAGGTGTTGTCGACCACCACCAGCGCGCCCGTGCGCATGCGCGCGCCGGGCGATGTCGCGCGATGTCGGTGATGCGCAGCAGCGGATTGCTCGGCGTTTCGATCCACACCATGCGCGGCGCGGCTTCGACAGCGCTGCGCACCGCGGCGGCATTCGCCGAAGTCGACGAATTCCACGCGCGAGCTCGCTGCGCTTGCTGCCAGCGCGGTGAACAGCCGGAAGGTGCCGCCGTAACAATCGTGCGGCGCGACGACGCGCGCGCCCGCTGGCAGCAGATGGCCGAGCAAGCGTGATCGCGCCCATGCCGGAGCCCGTGATCACCGCGCCCGCGCCGCCCTCGAGATCCGCTAGCGCCTCGGCCAGCAGATCGCGCGTCGGGATTGCCCGAGCGGCTGTAGTCGTACTTGCGCTTGTCGCCGAAGCCGCGGAAGGCGTAGGTCGACTGACAGGTGCAGCGGCGGCACCACGGCGCCGGTCACGTCGCAGTTTTCGAGGCCGGCGCGCACGGCGCGGGTGTGCTGGCGTCGAGCGTTCGTCGTCATGGCGGATCCTGATCTCCAATACGTTGGACGAAGATCGGCGCGAGCTGGCCGGTTCTCCTTGAGGAAGGCATCGTGGCCGTACACCGAGGAGATCTCGTGCAGCTCGGCATTCGGCAGGCGCGCGACCATGGCGCGCATGTCGCCGAGCGGCACGAGCTGGTCCTCGCGCACGGCGATCGCGGTCGACCGGCGCGAAGATGCGCGCGGCATCGACGCGGTGCAGGTCGATGGACTCGGACAGGCAAACGAAACGACTCGGGCCGATAGCGCTGCGCGTACTCGGCGCCGCGCGCGAACAGATACTCCTCGACCGGCAACACGAAGTCGTCGCCGCCGTGCGTGCGCGCGGCGCGCGCTGCGAAAGCGCGCCGCGAATTCCTCCGGGCTGCGATACGTCGCCATGGCCAGCGCGCGCGCCAGCTCCAGGCCCTGCGCCGCCTTGCCGGACTCGAGCGCGAACTGCACGATGCGTCGCTGCACCACGCGCCAGGCGCTGGCCATCGGATGCGCGCGATCCGCGGCGCTGATGACGATGAGCCGCGCGACGCGATCCGGGATACCGCTCGCCGAAGGCCAGCGCCACCATGCCGCCGTAGGAAGCGCCGGCGATGGCGCGCAGGCGACGCGATGCCGAGATGATTGATGAGCCGCAGCAGCACTTCGGCCTGGTCGTAGGCTGACGACGGTGGGAAACGGCTGCGCCGTCACGCGGACCGGTGGAATCGGCGCTGGCGCCCAGGTAGTCGAAGCTCAGGATGCGAAAGCGCTGCGTATCGAGCGCCAGGCCCGGGCCCACCACTTCGTGCCACCAGCCGCCGCGCGGCTCGTCGGGCAGACCAGACGCGGCGCGACGCGGAGATGCCGCCGAGCGCGACGACCACCGGTGCGCCGGCTGGACCCGCGAGGCGCCAGGCGATGGCACACCGATCGAGCTGCGCCGCCGAAGTGCAGCTTGAGCTCGCCCGGAACCGCCAGCACGCCCTCGCGCACCTGCGAAGTGCCGCGCCGCGGCCGCCGGTCGGCCCGGCAGGGCAACTGATTCGCGTGGCTGGCACACTGCTGTCCTCCGTCGTGCTCATCGAATGCTCCGCCAAGCTGGTTCCACTCAGCGGAACACCCGCGGACGACGCAGCCGTGTGAAGACACGGCGCCCGACCGCCCTGGCTCAGGCGCCAGAGGGCCTCGCTGCCTCATCTGCCGGAACCCGCATCGAGGCAGTCCCGCAGGAGTTGGCACCTTTCCGCGGTTGCTGCGGCGGTTGCCCCGGCGTCTTTGGGCCTTATCCCTCAGCCGGTCTCGATGAGTGCGCGAATTCTATGGGGCGGGCCGCTCACCGCGTCAAGCATCCGGGCTTGCTTTTGCCGCCGCCGCGCGGGTCTAATGCGCCACCGTATTAACGCGTTAGTACATTGGAACTCCATGAAACAGCACCGCAACGTCACCGCCCGCCAGGAGGCGCTCGCCGAGCGCAGCCTGTTCGCCGCCGTGCTCACGCTGCGAAGCGTCGACGAGTGCCGCGCGTTCTTTCGCGACCTGTGCACGCCCGGCGGAGCTGCAGGCCATGGCCGACCGCTGGGCGGTGGTCGACTGGCTGCAGAAGGGCCTGCCCTACCGCGAGATCCACCGCCTCACCGGCGTCAGCGTCACCACCATCGGCCGCGTGGCGCGCTACCTCGCCGACGGCAACGGCGGCTACTCGCTCGCCGTCAACGCCTGCAGCGCCACGCCTGAGCCGCGCAGCGCCGCATCGACAGCACATCGCCGACACCATGAGACCCATCGACAAAGAACGCCTCAAGCTCGCCGTGCAGAAGTCCGGCCGCCTCACCGACCCGTCGCTCGACCTGCTCGGGCGCTGCGGCCTCAAGCTCTCGCGCGGCCGCGACCAGCTCATGGGCTTCGGCGAGAACATGCCGCTCGACGTGCTGTTCGTGCGCGACGACGACATTCCCGGACCTGGTGCAGGAAGACGTCTGCGACCTGGGCCTGGTCGGGCGTCAACGTGCTCGAGGAGAAGCGCCTCGAGCTGATCGCGCGCGGCCACGCCGCGCACGTTCACGCGAGATTGCGCACGCTCGACTTCGGCCGCTGCCGCCTGTCGCTGGCGGTGCCGGAAGGATTCGAGCTACGAAGGCTCGCCGATCGCTGCGCGGGCAAGCGCATCGCCACCACCTACCCGTCACACGCTCGAGCGCTACCTGCGCGAGCGCAAGGCCATCGACGCCGAGATCGTCACGCTGTCCGGCGCGGTCGAGATCGCGCCGCGCCTGGGGCGCGCCGACCTCATCTGCGACCTGGTCTCCACCGGCTCGACGCTGCAGGCCAATCACCTGCGCGAAGTCGAGACCGTGCTCGAGAGCCAGGCCGCTGCTGATCCGCACGCCGGTGGCGCTGCCGCCGGAGCAAGCAGGACTGGGTCGAGCGCCTGCTGCTGCGCATCGACGGCGTGCAACAGGTGCGGGAGAGCAAGTACATCATGCTGCACGCGCCGCGCTCGGCGCTGCCGGAGATCCGCCGGCTGCTGCCGGGCAGCGAATCGCCGACCATCATTCCGCTCGAAGGCTCGAACGACAAGGTCGCGATCCACGCCGTGTGCCGCGAGAACGTGTTCTGGGAAACGCTCGAGAGCCTCAAGAAGGCCGGCGCCAGCGCGCTGCTGGTGCTGCCGGTCGAGAAGATGCTGGCCTGACATGATGCAGATCATCGACTGGCAACAGCTGTCTTCGGCCGAGCGCGCGCGCGGCGCTGCGCGCGCCCGCGCAGCGACGCGCGTGACGAGGTCGTTGCCGCCAGGCGCGCGACATCATCGCGCGCGGTGCGCGCCGAGGGCGACGCGGCGGTGCGCCGCTTCACGCAGCAGTTCGGTGGCGCGCGCGCTCGACGACGCTTGCGGTCAGCGCGCGCGGAGTTCGCGATGCGCGCCGCGCAGCGCTGACGGCCGAGCAGATCGCGGCGCTCGAGCGCGCGATCGACAACGTGCGCGCGCTTTCACGAAGCGCAGGTGTCCGCGCCGCTTCAGCGTGGAGACCATGCCGGGCGTGCGCTGCGAGCGCATCGCGGCCCGATTCGCAGCGGTCGGCCTCTACGTGCCCGCGGGCTCCGCGCCCCTGCCCTCCACCGCCATCATGCTGGCCGTGCCGGCGCGCATCGCCGGATGCCCGCAGCGCGTGCTGTGCACGCCGCCGCGGCCCGATGGCACGGCCAATGCCGCCGTGCTGGTGGCCGCCGAACGCTGCGGCATCGAGCACGGTCTTCAAGATGGGCGGCGCGCAGGCCATCGCCGCGCTGGCCTACGGCACCGACAGTCGTGCCGCAAGGTCGACAAGATCTTCGGACCCGGCAGCGCCTGGGTCACGGCCGCCAAGCAGATCGTCGCGCCGATCCGGCCGGCGCCGCCATCGACCTGCCGGCCGGTCCGTCCGAGGTGCTGGTCGATCGCCGATGAGTCGGCGCGATGCCGACTTCGTCGCCGCGGACCTGCTGGCGCAGGCCGAACACGACACCATCGCGCAGGTGATCCTGCGTGACCGACGTCGCGGCGGCTCGCCGCAGGACGTCCGGCAACGAGATCGAGCGGCAGCTGCGCATCGCTGAGCCGCGCGCGAGATCGTGCGCGCAATCGCTGGCAGCAGCCGCGCATCGTGCTCGTCGAGAATCTCGACGGCCGCACTCGAGGTGTCGCAACGACTATGCGCCCGAGCACCTCATCATCCAGACGCGCGAGCCGCGCGCGCTGGCTGGAGCGCGTGACGCAGCGCCGGCTCGGTGTTCCTCGGCGCCTGGTCGCCGGAATCCGATGGGCGACTACTGCTCGCGGCACCAACCACGTGCTGCCCACCTACGGCTATGCGCGCGCGCTACAGCGGCCTGTCGCTCGCTCGATTTCACCGAAGCGCATCACGGTGCAGGAACTGACCGCGGACGGGCTGCGCGCGCTCGGGCCCGACGGCGCGTGACGCTCGCGCAACTCGAAGGCCTGGATGCGCACGCGCAACGCCGTCACGTGCGGCTCGAGGCGCTGGCAGGACGGACCGAGCCATGAGCCGGCATCCTCGACCTGGCGCGCGCCGGACATCGTCGGCGCTGCAAGCCCTACCACCATGCCAGCTGGGAGCCGGCGCTCGAGCGCCTGCATGCCAATGAATTGCCGTGGCGCGGCCGAGACCGATCAGCTCGGCCGGCGGGTCTGAACCGCTATCCCGAGCCGCAGCCGCACGAGCTCGCCGCAGCGGCTCGCGCGACTCTACGGCGTTGCCGCCGAGCGCAGCTGCTGGTCGGGCGCGGCAGCGACGAGGCCATCGACCTGCTGGTGCGCGGCTTCTGCCGCGCGGAGCACGATCGACGTCATCATCTGCCCGCCGACCTTCGGCATGTACGCGGTGGCGGCGCGCATCCAGGGCGCGGCAGTGCGTCGAGGTGCCGCTGCGGCGCGGGAGCGCGGCTTCGCGCTCGATGAAGCGGCGATTCTCGACCGCCTGCGACGCCAAGCACGCAAGATCGTGTTCCTGTGCTCGCCCAACAATCCGACCGGCAATGCTCGATCCCGCCGCGATCGAAGGCCTGTGTGCGCGGCTCGCGGACAGGGCGCTGGTGGTGGTCGACGAGGCCTACGTCGAGTTCTCCGGCGCCGCGAGCCTGACGTCGCCTCCTCGATCGGCACGCCGAATCTCGTGGTCCTGCGCACCCTGTCCAAGGCCCTCGGCCTGGCCGGCGCGCGCTGCGGTTCGCTGATCGCGGCGACCCGGAGATCGTCGATCTCGCTCCGGCGCAAGTGATTCCGCCCTATGCGCATTCCGCAGCTCGACCATCGAGGCCGTGCTGCACGCGCTCGACGCCCGCAGCAGGTCGATCATCCAGTCGCGCCGCGAGCTGCTCGTCGCAGAGCGCGCGCGCATCGCGACGGCGCTTGGCGCAGCTGCCGATCGATCCGCAAGGTCTGGCCCAGCGTCGCCAACTTCCTGCTCGTCGAGTGCCGCGATGCCGAGCGCGCGCTTCGAGCCGCGCTGCGCGGCGCGCCTGCTGATTCGCGACGTCGCGCACATGCCGCCTCGCGCAGTCGCTGCGCATCTCGGTCGGCACCGCCGGAACAGAACGACCGCCTGATCCGGCGCTGGAGGCCGCATGAGCGACGCGGCAAGGTCCTGTTCGTCGACCGCGACGGCACGCTGATCGAGGAGCCGCCCGATGAGCAGGTGGACCGCATCGAGAAGATCCGCTTCATGCCCGGGCGTGATTCGCTGCGCTGCTGCGACATCCAGCGCGCGGGCTTCAAGCTGGTCATGGTCACCAACCAGGATGGTCTCGGCACCGCAGAGCTTCCCGACGCCCGACTTCGAGCTCGCGCAGGACTTCATGCTGCGACTGCTTCGCTTCGCAGGGCGTGGACTTCGACGCCGTATTCGTCTGTCCGCATCGTCAGGCACGACGGCTGCGACTGCCGCAAGCCGCAAGCTCGGACTGGTGCGCGACTGGTTGAGCTGCCAATCGCCTCGACCGCGAGCTGCAGCGTCATGGTGGGCGATCGGGACACCGACCTGGAATTCGCGCGCAACCTCGGGGTGCGCGGCTGCGTGTCCGCGCCGCACGGCAGAGCCGGCAGAGACCTGGCCCGCCATCGCGGCAAGCCTGACCCGCGGCGCAGCGACGCGCGCGAGTCGAACGACAGACACGCGAGACCCGGATCACCGTCACAGTCGATCTCGATCGCGAGCAGCCCGTGACCATCCCCACCGGCATCGGCTTCTTCGATCACATGCTCGAGCAGCTGGCAAGCCACGGCGGCTTCGCGCTCGAGCTCGAGGCCCAGGGCGACCTGCACATCGACGAGCACCACACCGTCGAGGACTGCGCGCTGGCGCTCGGCGAGGCGCTCAAGGAAGCGCTCGGCGACAAGCGCGGCATCGCGCGCTACGGGTTCCTGCTGCCGATGGACGAAGCGCAGGTCGCGCGTCGCCATCGACCTGTCGGGTCGCGCGTACTGCGTATTCGAGGGACAAGTTCAACCGCGAACGCGTCGGCGGGCTGCCGACCGAACTGGTGCCGCATTTCTTCCGCTCGCTGGCGGAAGCGCTCGGGGCCGCGATCCATGTCACCGTGCACGGGCGACAATACCCACCACATGATCGAGGCCTGCTTCAAGGGTGTGGGTCGCGCGCTGCGCCAGGCCGTGCGCCGTGAAGGGCGCGAGCTGCCGAGCACCAAGGGCGTGCTGTGAGCCGCGCGTGGTCATCATCGACAGCGGCGGCGCCAACATCGCGTCGCTTCGCTTCGCGTTGGCGCGCCTGGCGACGGATCCGGAGCTCACCTCCGATGCGCGTACGATCGGCGCGGCCACACACGTGATCCTCCCGGGTGTTGGCGCAGCCGCTGATGCGATGGCCCGCCTGCGTGCGCGTGGACTCGATGCCCTCATTCCGCGACTCAGCCAACCGGTGCTCGGCATCTGTCTCGGAATGCAGCTTCTGTTCGAGGCGTCCGAGGAAGGCGCCGCTGACTGTCTGGGGGTCATACCCGGCACGGCGCATCGCCTGCGGCCGGTGCGCGGCCGACCCGTGCCGCACATGGGCTGGAACCAGATCAGGCATGCCGGCGCCGGGCTCCTTGCCGGTGTCGAGGATGGAGCGCACGTCTACTTCGTGCACAGCTACGCCGTTCCCGTCGGCAGCGAAACGGTGGCCGTCACGGACTATGGCGAGGCGTTTTCGGCGGTGATCGCTCACGGCAACTTCTTCGGCACGCAGTTTCATCCCGAGCGCTCGGCGAATACCGGTGCCACGATCCTGCGCAACTTCCTGGCGCATCCACTGATGCTGCTGATTCCCGCAATCGATCTGCGCGACGGCCGCTGCGTGCGCCTGCTCCAGGGTGATTTCGCCGCGGAGACGCGCTACGACGTCGAGCCCCACGAGCTGCTGGAGCGTTACCTCGAGCTCGGTGCGAGCTGGCTGCACGTCGTCGATCTCGACGGAGCACGCGAGGGTAAGCCTGGCCAATCGCGCTCATCGTGCTCGAGCTGGCAGCCCACAGCTGCCGTGCATCTGCAGGTCGGCGGCGGAGTGCGCGAATCGGCGACCATCGACGCCTTCCTGCACGCCGGCGTCGAGCCGTGTCGTCATCGGGAGCGCCGCGATCACTCAGCCTGACCAGGTGCGGATGTGGCTGCGCCGCTTTGGAGCGGAATCGATCACGCTCGCGTTCGATGTGCGCCTCGACTCAGAGGGAGTACCGCGCTGCGCTACCCGCGGCTGGCAGGTTCAGTCTGCAATGAGTCTCTGGGAGGCCGTCGATACCTATCGGGCCGATGGCCTGATCCACGTGCTCTGCACGGACGTCGCGCGCGACGGTGCGATGACGGGTCCGAACATCGAGCTGTATCGCGAGGCGATCCGGCGCTTTCGCGGATCTCCAATGGCAGGCCTCAGGCGGTGTGCGTGCCAGCGCTGACCTGCATGCGCTGGCCGACGCCGGCGTAGCCGCTGCGATCAGCGGCAAGGCACTGCTCGAAGAGCGCCTGCCACCCGAGGAGCTCGCACCATTCTTGCCAAACGCATAATCCCCTGCCTCGACGTGCGTGACGGCCAGGTCGTGAAGGGCGTGCGCTTCCGCGACCACCAGGTCGTGGGCGACATCCTCGAGCTCGCGGTCCGCTACCGCGACGATGGCGCCGACGAGCTGGTGTTCTACGACATCACGGCGAGCCCCGAAGGCCGGTCCGTCGACCGCGAGTGGGTGAGCCGCGTCGCGAGCGTGCTCGACATTCCATTCTGTGTCGCGGGCGGCATTCGCTCGATTGCCGAGGCCGAGGCGGTGCTGAACGCGGGCGCCGAGAAGATATCGGTCAACTCACCGGCGCTTGCTGATCCGGATTTGATCGACCGCCTGAGCCGGCGTTTCGGGTCGCAATGCGTGGTGGTCGGCATCGACAGCCAGAAAACCTCCGACCGGCTATCGCGTCCACCAGTACACCGGGGATCCGAACCGGGACCGAGACACCGGCCGCGATACCGTGGCCTGGGTACGCGAGGTTCAGGCGCGTGGCGCGGGCGAGATCGTCCTGAACTGCATGGCGAGCGACGGTGTGCGCGAAGGCTACGACGTACCGCAACTCCGGGCGATCCGGGAAATCTGCGACGTGCCCCTGATCGCTTCCGGAGGCGCGGGCGCTCTCGAGCATTTTCGCGAGGTATTCATCGCCGCCGATGTCGACGGCGCGCTTGCAGCAGGCGTCTTTCACAGCGGCGCTCTCGAGATCGGTCCACTGAAGCGCTTTCTTCGTGACTCAGCCATCGAGGTGCGGCCATGAAGGTCGATGATATTCCCAACCTCGCCTGGGACGGGCCGGACGGATTGTTGCCGGCCGTGATTCAGCATGCCGGCACGGGCACCGTGCTCATGGTGGGCTACATGAACCGTACGGCGCTCCGTGAAACGCTGAGCCAGGGCCGTGTGGTGTTCTACAGCCGCAGCCGGCAGAAGCTCTGGTTGAAAGGTGAAACGTCCGGTCACTTTCTCGATGTGGTCAGCGTGACTCCGGACTGCGACAACGACACGCTGTTGATCCTCGCCGAACCTCACGGGCCCGTGTGCCATCAAGGCACGACGACGTGCTTTCCCGGCAAACCGCCTGCCGCTGCGGAGGAACTCGCCTTTCTCGCGCAACTCGAAGCTGTCATTGCACAACGGATCGCCGACAAGCCGGCGGGTAGTTACACAGCGCGTCTGTTCGCGGAAGGGCGGTCACGAATTGCGCAGAAGGTTGCCGAGGAAGGCGTCGAGGTCGCTCTGGCCGCGGTCGTGGACGATGATGGCAAGCTTGTTGCAGAAGCCGCCGATCTCCTCTATCACTTGCTGCTCCTGGTCAAGAGCCGCGGCCTGTCGCTTGGACGCGTTGTTCACGAGCTCGAATCGCGACACGCCAACCGCGCCTGAACGGCGCGCAACCCCATCATTTGTTTCGGGCCGTGCGCGCTGCAAGGCCCCCGCGCCGACTTGCCGCAGTGCACTCAAGGCCAATTCTGCGTTGCGCGTCGCGCGCTCATCACCGACTTCTGTGAAATCGCACTCAGGGAACTCGTGGCAACTGGGCTTAGTCTTTTCGCGTAGATTATGTCGGGTGGCCGTAGCGCTCTCTTATGAAGGCAATACGCCTAGAAATGAAGAGTGATCCGCCCGCCCAGGCTCGCAACGGTTCCACGCGGCTAACGCTCTCGGAGGAGATGCACATGCAGCCAGAGTCCGGCGATTCCACGACCCCTCGCCGCTCGAGTTTCATCGAATCGCTGAGCGCCTTCAGCCGCCAGCACCGCGCCCAGCACTGGGAAGGGACCTTCAGCGATTTCCTCACCAGCGTTCTGCCGTCGACCCCTGCCGCCCTCGCACGCTCGAGCCACCAATACATCTGGGACATGTTGCGCTGGTATGGCCGCGACGGTAATGGCGACGACGAATCTTCCCGGGCACGCGAGCTATTCCTGCGGGAGCTGTTCGGCGTAGAGGAACCGCTGTCGCGAGTGGTCGATTACTTCAAAGGCGCGGCGGCGGGTTCGGATGTCGGGCGGCGCTTGCTGCTGCTCCTCGGTCCGCCGTCTGGTGGCAAGTCGACCATCGCCATCCTGCTCAAGCGCGGCCTGGAGGAATACAGCCGCACCGATGAGGGTGCTCTCTACGCGATCAAGGGTTCGCCGATGCACGAGTCGCCCATCAACCTGGTGCCGACGAGCTTACGCGGCCAGTTCCGCGAAACGTATGGCGTCGACGTAACCGGTGAGCTCAGTCCATGGGCGCGCGACCGGCTGATACGTGAGTACGAGGGCGACTACCTGCGAGTTCCCGTCGAGCGCATCTTCCTGGCCGAAGCCTCGCGCATAGGCGTTGGCACGTACGCGCCTCACGATCCGACCACGGCGGACATCGCGGATCTCGTAGGCTCCGTCGACCTCTCGAAGGTTGCCGAGGTGGGAGACGAGGGCGACCCGCGAGCCTGGTCGTGGTCCGGCGCCGTCTATGCCGCCAGCCGTGGCATGCTCGAGATGATCGAGATCCTCAAGGTCAAGCGCGAGTTTCTCTACCTACTGCTCACGTTGACGCAAGAGAAAAACGTCAAGGTATCGCGCTTCCCGCTGATTCACCTGGACGAGACCATCCTCGCGCACACCAATCTCGCAGAGTTCCACAAATTCCTGCAGGAGAAGGAGAACGAGGCGCTGCTCGACCGCATGGTCATCATCAAGGTGCCCTATGCCCTCTCCTACCGCGACGAGGCACGCATCTATCAAAAGCTGGTCTCGGGCGCCCCGGCGTTCCGCGATGTGCACCTCGATCCGCACGTTCTCAAGCTGGCGTCGGTGTTCGCCATTCTGACGCGCCTGCAGAAGCCCGAGCGCGAGGGCCTAGACCTGTCGAAGAAACTGCGTATCTACGCCGACGAGTCGATCGAGGGCTTTGCCGAGAACGAAGCGACGCGGCTCAAGACCGAAGCGCCCGATGAGGGCCTTGGTGGCGTCAGCCCGCGCTTCGTGATCAACTCGATTTCGAACGCCATTACTCGCAGCGATACGCGCAGTCTCACCAGCATGGAATTGCTGCTCGCGCTCAAGGACTCCATTGAGAGCGATGCGCGCATGGATGCCAAGCAGAAGAAGCTGTGGATCGACCACCTGGTGGTGGCGCGCAAGGACTTTTACAACCGCTGGGTCAAGGAAGACGTGCATCGGGCGCTCTTCGCCTCCTTCGAAGAGGAAGCCCAGCAGTTGCTCGAGAAATACCTCGACGAAGTCGAGGCGTCGCTCGACCAGCGGCAGGTCACCGACCCGATCACCGGCGAGAATCGCCCCGCCGACGAGCGTTTCCTGCGCTCGGTGGAGGAGAAGATCAAGGTGTCGGATTCCGGCAAGCAGTCGTTCCGCCAGGAGGTCGTGCGCAAGGCCATGGTGGCCTTCAAGGCGGGCGAAAAGTTCACGCTCGACAGTCACGCCCGCATGCACGAGGCCATCGAGCAATACCTGTTCGAAGAGCGCCGCGACGTGCTGCGCCTGGTGACCTCCAGCGCGCGCCCGGATGATGAAGCGCGCAAGAAGATTTCAGCCGTCCAGCAGCGGCTGGTGTCCGAGTATGGCTACGACGAGCACAGCGCCAAGGAAGCGCTCAATTACGTCACGACTCTCCTCGCACAGGAGTAGCGGCGCTCGCACAATCGGATCGAGAGAGCACAGTGGACGACTCGGAACTAAAGGCAGGCAATCCCCGGATCAACGGCTGGTACGAGTTGTTCTCCCGCGGCGCGCGCGACTGGTTGCGTCACAACGATAAAGTCCGCGAAGCCGTCCGCGAGCATCTCCCGGAGATCATCGCAGGCGCCGACGTCGTAGGCGGCGGCGCGCGCACCGTGCGCGTGCCGGTGCGCATGCTCGAGCACTATCACTTCCGGCTACGGCGTCCCGACCAGAGCGAAGGTGTCGGGCAGGGCGCCGCAAAGCCCGGCGATGTGCTCGCGAAACCCTCGCCAGACGAAGGCACTGGCAAAGGTCCAGGCGGTCGCGACGAAGGCGGCGTCGAGTTCGTGCTCGAGTTCAAGGTCGACGACATCGTCGATTGGTTGTGGGAGGAAATGCAGCTTCCCAACCTCAAGGCGCGCGTCGGCAAGTCGGAGGAAGCCGACTGGACGCGCGAGGGCTGGGATCGCAAGGGCGCACGTTCGCGTCTGGATCGCCGGCGAAGCATGCGCGAGTCGATCAAGCGACGCTCCAAGAAGGACAAGGGCCCTGCCTTTACGGACGACGACCTGAGATTCCGCCAGCTGACCCGTCGCGAGCAGCCCTCGATCCAGGCCGTGGTGATCCTGCTGATGGACGTCTCCGGCAGCATGTCCGAGCGCGATCGACAGCTCGCCAAGTCCTTCTTCTTCTGGGCGGTCCAGGGCCTGCGACGCCAGTATCGGCACCTCGATACCGTATTCGTGGCGCACACGACGGAGGCGTGGGAATTCAACGAGGAGGAGTTCTTCAAGGTGAGCGGCAGCGGCGGCACAGTCGCGTCCACGGGTTTCGTCAAGATCCGCGAGATCGTCGACAGTCGCTATTCGCCTTCGCGTTACAACGTCTATCTCTTCTACGCTTCGGACGGCGACAACTACTCGGCCGATCGACCCCAGGCGGAAGCGGCGCTGCAATCGCTCGCCGAGGTCGCAAACTATTGCGGCTATCTCGAAGTTTCTTCGGCGTCCCAGCGCCAGCTCGCCACCGAGACGGGCGGACTCTTCAAGTCACTGGGAGATGCTGGCAAGCCCGTCGGCAGTTTTGCGCTCAACCGCATCGAGGATATCTGGGAGGCAGTGCGTCACTTCTTCCAGCATCAAGCCAGCGAAGCGGAGCCAACGAAGTGAGGCAGCGGAGCGGTCCGGCATGAACAAGAGCGAGTGGCGGGATTACCTGCCGCAAATCGAGCGCCTCGCGACGCAAGCCGGGCTCGTCTACAACCCGGTGGACTTCGAAGAGGTCCCCAACAGCTTCATGATGGAGATTTCCGTCTACGGCCTTCCCGTGCGCATGCCGCACTGGTCGTTCGGGGTACGCTACATCTACCAGCTGGTCCAGCATCGCATGGGGCATTCGCGGCTGTTCGAAGTGGTGTTTCCCGGCAATCCGGGCCATGCCTACCTGGCCAACAGTAACAGCGTCGCCGAGAACATCCTGGTCGCGGCCCATGTACTCGGGCACGCGGATTTTTCACGCAACAACATGCTCTTCGGCCGCAGTCGCGATCAGGTGGGCGAAAACATAGTCGAGCACGCTGCCAACCATGCGCGGCAGATTTCGCTCGCCATCGAGGAACACGGCCTCAAGCGTGTCGAAGCCGTGCTGGATGCCGCCCTTGCGCTCGAGCAGCATGTCGACGTGAACCAGAGGGTGCAGCGGGAGCGCTATCCGGAGTACCTGCCGCCGAAGGGCGCGACCCTCGACGATACGTTCCGCCAGCGCTTTGCTTCGCTCGACGTCGCTCCGGATTCCAAGGACGCCGTCCTCGCGACGCGGCAGCGCGCGCCCGTGCCCCCCCGGCCGGAAGGCGACCTGCTGTGGCTGATCGCGAACTACGCGCCGGATCTCGAGGGCTGGGAGCGCGACATTTTCCTCGCCGTACGCGAGGAGTCGTTCTACTTCTTCCCCGTGTTCGCCACGCAGATCATGAACGAGGGGTGGGCCTCGTACTGGCACGCGCGCCTGCTGCGCGAGGCCGACTTCCTGCCTCAAGCAGCCTATGTCGATGCGATCAAGTGCCACTCGGATGTCGTACGGCCGCTCGCGAGCGGAGAGCGGGTGGCGCTCTCGATCAATCCCTATCACCTCGGCTTCAGTCTTTGGGAAGCCATCGTGGAGGAACATGGGCTCGAAGCTGCGCGCAGTATCCAGCAGCAGGACGACGATTTCAGTTTCATCCGCAACCAGTTGACCTACGAGCGCGCCGAGAAGCTGGAGCTGTTCCGCTACCAGGCGGAATCGAATGGGCAGATCAAGGTGGCGGAATCCGACCTCAATGCGCTGCACGAGGCGCTGCTCGCGCCGAAGTTCAATTTCGGCGCACCGAGCGTCGCGGGACGACACATTAGAATGGATGGCACGCTGGAACTCGAACACGACCACAAGACCGACGGGCGAGGGATCGACGTCGAGCGCGGCAAGAAAGTCATCGAGTACATCCAGCGCGTCTGGCGACGCCCTGTCATCATGAAGACCATCGACGAACACGGCGCGGAGATGGAATTCACCGTGCCGATGGCGCCGGCCAACGCGTGATCAGCGCTGTTTGCGGCGGATGTGGAGCAGCTTCTCCACTTCGGCGACGACCTCCCCCTGCTCGTCCCGCATCTGCACGTTGAACGTCGGCTCGATCTTTCCCTGCGCATCGGCCTGTGCCCGCAGTGAATCGATCTGCTCCTGAGTGAGCCGGAACTCGGCGCGCACAGTGCCCTTACCCGGCTTGCGAAAGCGAATCGTGGCAGCCTTGTCCCACACGATGTAGTCGCGGCCGAGATTCTCGATCAGCATCACCATGTAGAACGGATCCGCCATCGAGTAGAGCGAGCCACCGTAATGCGTCTTTACGTAATTCGCGTTCCACCAGTGCAGCTTCATCTCGACCACGATCTCGCGCAGGTCGTCGCTCATGCGTGTGATGCGAATCCCCGCACCCAGGAACGGCGGGTAGAACCGCATGTACCTGAGTAGACGCCGCGACACCCGCATTCAGCTCTCCTTACTGCGAACGCTCACCAGCAACATGACGGCTGCCAACAGCGTCATTGCGCCGGCGGCGCCAAAAGCCCACGCCGATCCGGCCCATTCCCAAAGCGAGCCGAACATGAACGCCCCCGGCAGGATCAATAGCCCGCTCACGAGGTGATACCAGCCAAAGGCCGTGCCCCGCTGCGAGGGAGCAGCGATATCGCCAACCAGAGAGCGCTCCGCAGACTCGGTCATCGCGAGTGTGCCTGCGTACACCAGGAACAACGCCCAGACTGTCCAGCCGCCCATGGCTGGAAGCCAGGCCAACGCCGCAAGCGTGAGCACGCGCAACGTCCAGCCAGCGACCAGCACGGGAAGGCGCCCGAGGCGATCGGACACGATGCCAGCGGGGAGCGCCACGGACATCTTCAAGGCGCTCGCCAGGGCCCAGAGCAATGGCACCACGGTGATTGAGAGCCCGTTGTCTTTTGCCCAGAGCACCAGGAATACCTCTGGCGTCGTCGCCAGCGCGAGGGCGCCACACGCGATCAACAAACGGCGCAAGCGGGGCTCCAGGGATTGCCACTCGAGCAGAGGACGAGCCGCCGCGCGCGGCCGCGGTTCCTCCCGGGGCACGCCGAAGACGAGTGCCGCCACGACCGCGATGCCAATCACCAGCGAGGAGAGAAAGACCTCGCGCACCGTGAGCCCGGCGGCGAGCAACGCGAACGCCAACAGCGGTCCCACCACAGCGCCCAGGTGGTCCATTGAGCGATGGAAGCCAAAGGCGCGCCCACGTATCTCCGGCGTCGTGACCGCGGCGATCATCGCGTCGCGCGGCGCGGTGCGTAACCCCTTGCCGACGCGATCCATGAACCTGAGCACGAGCACCCCGCTCCAGCTCATTGCCAATCCGATCAGCGGCCGCACGCCATTCGACAACGCATAACCACCCACCACCAGGCGCTTGGCGCTCCAGCCCCGGTCCGTCAGCCAGCCGGAGAGCAGCTTGAGTACGCTCGCGGCAGATTCGGCGGCGCCTTCGATCAAGCCGACGATGGCCGGACCGGCGCCCAGGCTTGCCGTCAGGAAAATCGGCAGGAGCGGCGTCACCATTTCACTCGCCGCATCGTTGAGCAGCGAGACCAGGCCCAGCACGATGACTGTGCGTGGAAGTGTCAGGCTCCGTTCTCCTGTGCTCGCGGCCTCGCGACCGAACATGTCACGCGTCACCGCTGCTCGCCGATTCTGTAGAATCGATTTATCACATGGTAGCCTCAATTCGTCATGACAAGATTGTCCACCCTGCGCACAGGAGTCACCCGAATGCACCGCAACGCCCTCATCGCAACCAGCGTGGCTGGCTGCGTGATCGCACTTGGAGCGTGCACGGTGCACGGGAAAGCCGCAGCCAGTGCCACCGAGGCAGCGTCAGCGTCCGCGGCTGGAGAGGCGCGGCCCGATGTCAGCAGCTCGTCAACACAGTCTGCCCCTGCAGGAGTCGTTGAGCGAGCGCGCAAGGCGCTGAGCGAGGCCGGGCTCTCATCCAGTCTCAACCTGCTGACGAGCGAAGGCGTGCAGTGGAACGATTCGAGCCTCGGTTGCCCGCAACCGGGCGGCATGTACTCGCAAGTGATCACGTCGGGTTACGTGGTGCGTTTCGCGGACCAGCCTACTCCACGGGAAGTGCATGTCGCGGGCGACGTTGCGATGGTGTGTTCACCTCAAGTCGGCACCGGTGTGCCGAAGCGTTCGACCCCGGCGTACCGCGCGCGTGATCTCGATGCGACGATTGAAGGCGCGCGCGTCGATCTTGCTGCACGACTCGGCACGAAACTCGAGGACATCAGGCTGGTGAACTTCGAGCCCGCCAGCTGGCCGGATTCGCGCCTCGGATGCGGGGAGGCGCTGCCCGGTTCACCGGCTTCAACCACTGTGCGTGGCTTCAAGCTGTTCTTCGCGACCGCCGGCGAGTCATATGTCTATCACACCGACCTGAGTCGAGCCTTCCCCTGTCCGCCGATCGCAGCTGAGTAGCCGCGCAGTACGCGGCCCGCCAGGCACAGTGGGCCTCAATGCGCTCACCCAAAAAAAACAGGGCCACGTTGCCGTGGCCCTGTCTCATTGACCGCCGGAAGCGGCCGTCAAGTTTCAGCGACCACCCTCAGTCCGCACCGTCATCGTCCACGGGCTCGTGACCGAAGTCGCCGGGAACGGCGAACACGGCCCAGTCCTGCGTCCAGTCGTGATTGTTCGGGAAGAGCCAGAGCGTCTTGCCCTCACCACTCACGTTGATGTGCACCGAGTCGCCCTTCGCCAGGCCGAAGCTGTTCAGGTCCGGAACGATCTCGTTGGCGAGATCGATCGTTCCCGTCTGCACGTCGGTGTTGCCCTGGCGATCGCTGGTGACCAGCCGGTAGTTGAAGCTGTCCGGCACGAAGCCGCCGGATGCAGCCGTGGTCCACGGGATGACCACCACGCGGTCATTGAAGTCCCAGGCGCCCACGATCCAGTCGAGGAAGCCGCCACCGCCCACTACGAACTGCGCGGCTACGTACGTGCCGATGATCGCCGGTGGCGCAGGCTGGAACGCAGTCCAGTCGCGCGCCGCGAGCCTGAAGTCATCGGTGCCGTTCTTGTCGGCGTCGATGAAAATATCGACGTCGAGGTTCGAGATGTGGTCCCACGTCCTGTCGAACGCGATACCGAACTCGACCACCTGAAGGCCACCGTACACCGCCGGGTCGGCACGACGCACGCCAAGTTGTGCGATCGAGCTGTAGGTGTCATCGGCACCCGCGCCGCCGCTCCCAACCCAACTGAAGCCTTCGGCAAAACCGATCGCCGGTCCCTTGTTCTTGATGTCGAGACCGAACGAACCGCCTCCCGGGCTCGCGGCCATGCCGGAAGCGGAATCCACCGCCGCCAGGTAGCCCACGCGCAGGGAGTCGGTGCCATCGCTGAACACGCACCAGCCGTCGACTTCGCGCTGGCTGATCGAGGCGTTGTCGAGGATACCCGCAGCTGGCGCCGCGTTCGGGTCGAAGCGCAGCTTCATCTTCAGCACCTTGGTGCGGTTCTTGCCGATTGACGTCGCGCTCGGGCACGTCACCGTCACGCCCGGATAGGTCGCACGCGGTACATGCGTCACCGTGAAGTTGCGCGTGCCATTCCCAATGTTGTTGAGATACACGTCATGCGACACGTTCGCCGTCTGAGTCGGATTGATGCGTCCGAACGAGACGCCACCCGGGGTGACGTAGCTCGACAGAGCCGCTGCCCGATCCACACGCACCGCGCCGACGCCATTGCGCGCCAGGCTCGTGTCGGCACCGTTCGACGGGTTCACGTCCACGGTCGAGTTCTGCAGCAATGCCTTGATGACGTACTGCTGATCGCCGGGGAATTTCTGTCGCAACAGGGCTGCAGCGCCCGCTACGTGCGGCGTCGCCATCGACGTGCCCTGGTTCGGAGCCGGACCGTTACCGGTGGCGACGCCCGTCGAAACGATGCCGACGCCAGGAGCCGCCAGGTCAGGCTTGAACTTCGTGCCGGAGCCGGGGCCGCTCGAAGAGAAGCCCGCGACGCGGTCCTGCTTGGTCGGATCCGGGCCGAAGCCGAAGGTCGCCGTGACCGGGCTGGCGGCGTCTGTCGTGGCCTGCGCAGCAATCGCAAGACCGTCCGCCAGGCTGACCATCACGCCCGGGATCGGTGCGGTGACCGCTCCCATGACGATCGGGTCGCCCGCGACGTTATTGAACGCCAGCATGGCGCGTGCGCCTGCCGCAAGGGCGTTCTGCGCCTTGACCGCGAACGCGCAAGCCGCTGGCGTGCCGCCGCGCTGCACGAGCACGATGTTGCCGTTGATGGCCGCCGCGTTCGAGTACGCTGTGCAGCCGTCAAGCGGGACTCCCTCGACCACTGTGTCGGTGAGCGGAGCAACGCTCGACACGCGCGCCGGGCTCGAGCCTTCCTCGTTGAACTTGGAGCCGGCTATGGCAGCCGGTGCATCGATGGTCAGGGTCGCGAAGTTGCGGCCGCCCGGTGTGTTCGCCGCCACCGAGATTGATTGATCCGCAACACCCGGTGCGCCCGTGATGTACGGAACGTCGCCGTTGTTGCCCGCCGCCGAGACCACGATGATGCCGAGGTTGGAGGCGTTCTCCGCCGAGATCGCCGATGGGTCAGCGGGTTCACCGAACGGTGAACCGAGGCTCATGTTGATCACGTCGAGGTGATCGCTCATGTCGCCGTCCGCGTTCGGATCCATCGCCCACTCGATCGCGAGCGAGGTCAGGTTCGTCGAGCCGGCGCCATCGCTGAACACCTTGAGCGCATAGAGCAGAGCATCTGGAGCGACACCCCGGCCGATCAGGCCAGGCACGCCGAAGCCCGCTGCGGAGCCCGCCACGTGGCTGCCGTGACCGTTGCGATCCAGCGGATCCGGATCTGGCGCTGGCAGGCTGCCTGCGACGCTCGCGTTATACGTGGGACCTGCGAAATCGAATCCGCCCACGACCTTCGCGGTCGGGAACGTACCCGGCTCGATGACCTGGCGGTTGTTGGCGTTGTAGTCGGCCACCGTGCCCGGGCCACCGAAGTTGGCATGCGTGTAGTCGATGCCCGTATCGATGATGCCGATCTTGATGCCGGCACCCGTGTAGCCCGATGCATTCACTGCGGCAGCGCCGATCCAGGGCACGCTGGTCACGTTGCTGAGTTCGTGCGTTTCCACGCGGCCGACCGAGCGCACGCCCGGCATACCACGCAGGCTTGCCACCTGGCCCGCGGCCATGAGCACGCGCAGTCCGTTGGCGCCGACGCGCTGACTCGAGAGCTCGGTAGCGCCGACGGAATCGAGCACGCCCCGAAAGGCGGCCTGTTCGGCGTCGACGCGGGCAGCCTGTGCCAGCTGTGCATCACGGCTGGCATAGGAGCCGTTGACGGCCATTGCTGCTGCGTTGATCTCCGATACGGACGGCGTGCTGAGGCGCACGAAGACTTCGACTTCTTCCTGGTTCGCTTCGGCGAACGAGCGACCTAGGCTCTCGGCGGACGTCGCAGCCTGCGACGACACGCCGAGAATCGTTCCGACGGCGAGCGCGAGCGCCCGGTGCCGGAACCGATTTGCGGTGAATTTCATGAGCTGCATCCCCTTAGATTTTCGGTTGGAGACAAGCAGCGCGCGCATGACGCGACGGGCCGTATCGAGGGGGACTGCCAAGTAAAAGCTCGGCCGCCCGGTCGAGACGACGCCCTACGAATCCTGCCGTGCTCGAGACTGTGGCTTGTGCAAGTGATCGGTGAGTTGAGTCCGGCGCTTCGCGCCTCGCGGCGCTGCGCACTTGTCCGTTGTTCCCGGGAGCGAACCTACTCCACGAGGTCCGGGAATTCAATCCCGCGTCGAGGCCGCTTCGTCCCCGAGTAAACATAATGACCGCAGCAGGATCGCGCGATTACAGCATGTACTCGCCTGCGGGTGCGCGCAGGTTGTAGTTCGAGCTCATCGCGCGGCCGTAGGCGCCGGCGTTCGCGATCAAGAGGATGTCGCCTTCGCGCGTCGGCGGGAGCAAGCGATCGACGCCCAGCTGGTCGCCACTCTCGCAGATGGGCCCGACGATGTTGAACGTCTCGGTGGCCGGCTCATCAAGCCGCGTGAGATTGACGATCTCATGATGCGAGCCGTAAAGCGCGGGGCGAATCAAGGAGTTCATACCGGTCGCGACCCCGACGTAGCGAAACTCGCCCTTGCCCTTGAGTTGGGTGACCTGCGCCAGCAGCACGCCCGCCTCCGCCACGATGAAGCGGCCCGGTTCCAGCCAGATCTCGATCCCGGGATGCGCGTTTCGAACGGCCTGCAACGCCTGATCGAGCTCACCCAGGTCGAGCGGCAGCTCGCCCGGGCGTTCTGGAACGCCCAACCCGCCTCCCACGTCGAGACAGCGAACGTCGGGAAACCGTTGCAGCAGGCCCGCGAGCAACTCGGCCGTCTCAGTCCAGTTGCGAACGCTGAAAATCCCGCTGCCAGTGTGCGCGTGCAGGCCGATGACGTGGACATCGTGTTCCGCGGCGAGTCGACGCAGCTCATCCAGCTCGAACAGCGGGATGCCAAACTTGGACTGCTGCCCGGCCGTGCGCACGTGCTGGTGATGGCCGCGACCGTGTCCGGTGTCGATGCGCAGGAGAATTTCACGCTGGCGAAACAGTTCGGGCCATTCACGCAGCGGATAGAGGTTGTCGAGCGTGACCGGCACGCCCTTGTCGAGTGCGAAGACATACTCCGCTCGCGGGGCGAAGTTGGGCGTGAACAGGATCTGGCGCACGTCGATGCCTGGAAACACCTTGAACACATGCTCCAATTCGCCCTGGGAGACACAGTCGAAACCCATACCCCCTGCGGCGATGCATTTCAGCACCTCCACATTCGGGTTCGCCTTGACCGCATAGAGCAACCGATCGACGGCGGAGAGGCCCCGCAAGCTCGCGATGCGCTCGGCGATGGTGGCGCCGTCGTAGACGTAGGCCGCACCGTGCTCCTCACCCAGGCGAATCAGCGCCGCACGTTTCCTTTCCCACCACCGTGCCCGGGGAGCACCGGCGGCAACGGGCTTCGCGTGCAGTTGTTCCCAGGTCGGGCCAAGCACCTTGTCGTTCGCGGAAGCGCGGATCAGCAGGTCGTGCAGCTGCTGCACCAGCCGCTCGCCCTGGTCTTCGTCGATGACGAACGTGAAGTTGAGGTCGTTGGCCGCCTGGCTCACCAGGTGGATCTTCTGCTCTTCGAAGAGCGCGAGTGCATTGCCGAGCTTGTGCAGGATGCCGCGAATGTTTCGCCCCACGAGACTCAGCGACGCGCAGGGGCCGATCGCCTGCGCTCGACAGAGCGAGGACAGGTCTTCGAGCAGCGCGGCGACGCCCGGGCGATCCAGCGTGTTGGCAGCGGCATCGAGCGACACCGTGACGTTGGTTTCGGACGTCGACACCAGGTCGACCGACATCCCATGGCGCTTGAACACCTGGAAAGCGTCCGCCAGGAAACCGACCTGGTGCCACATGCCCGGGCTGTCCATCGAGATGAGCGTGATGCCCTTCTTGATCGCAATCGCCTTGACCTGCGCCGCGCCCTCGCCCGGAGCCGCGGAGATGTGCGTGCCCTCGAGCTGAGGCGTGTGCGTGTCATATACGTGGAGCGGGATCGCGTATTGCCGCACCGGCAGGATGCAGCGTGGGTGCAAGACCTTGGCGCCGTTGCTCGCGATCTCCTGAGCTTCGTCGTAGTGCAGAGCCTTGAGCAGCCGCGCACCGGGCACCACACGCGGATTGGCGCTGAACATTCCGGGAACGTCGGTCCAGATTTCGAGGCGTCGCGCCTGGAGCTTGGCCGCGAGATAGGCGCTCGAGGTGTCCGAGCCGCCGCGACCCAGCAGCACCGTCTCGCCCTGCGCATCGCTCGCAATGAAGCCCTGCGTGAGGATGACCTTGCCCAGGCTCGACCAGCGGCGCTGCAACGCGGCGTCCGGTCTGAAATCACAGGTGGCCGAAAGCACGTCGGCACGGCTTGGAGCGCCGCTGCGGCGTTCCGCCTTGAGCGCGCTGCGGACATCGATCCAGGTGACATCGAGACCCTGGCCTTGCAGGAATTGCGCGCCAAGAGCCGTGGCGAGCAGTTCACCGCTGGCGAGCACGCGCGCGCGAACCCGGTCACTGACCTCGCCGACCAGCTCGATACCCGATGCGAGCTGCTTCAGCTCCAGGAGCTGGCGCTCGAGCGCTTCGCCGGGCGTGACACCCATCTGGGTCGCGAGCTCGCGGTGGCGCTGCTCGATCTGTTCGAGGACCGGCGCATGCTCGTGGCTCAGTGACTTCACCAGGAGGGATTCCAGCAGGTCGGTGATGCCAGACAATGCGGAGTGCACGACCAGGGGCCGCAACCCATCGTCGACGCGGCTGCGCAAGATCCGGGCGATGTTGTGCCAGTTCGGTACCGTCGACACGCTCGTGCCGCCGAACTTCAGAACGACCCAAGGTATGGTTGTCTCTGCGCTCACCGATCACCCCATGGCGCCCGCGCGGGCAGACGCCGCCGATCCTTGCGGACCGGCTCGACTCTCAACCGACGGATCGGATGCCGAGGAGACTGAAGGCCCGCCGAACAGCGGGCGTCACTTCTCTTCTTCGAAGATCTCGCGCAGCTCTCTCTCGAGCCTGCGATCAGCCAGGACGTCCTCAAGCCGGCTCCATGCGGCCTTACCGCGCTTCACAGCGGCTGGCTTGGCCCGCCGGTCCACCCGGTCGAACATGATCTTCTCGATCTCCGCGGACGGCGCTTCCTCCTGCTCGTTGAGGAACTCGTCGTCCAGTTCGAAGTGTTCGTCGTCTCGGTCGGACATGGTCAGCCTTTGCAAAAGTCCCGCCAGATCAGGGAGATCCGGCTTCGGGGCGACGTCAGAGGCAGCGAAATATATACGATTTGTGCAGGCTAGCAATACCCCTGCAAGACGGCGTAATCGCGCCCATGCCTGCCCGGAGCAGCTCCGGGCTACTCAATTCAGGCGCCACTGAACTCCTGTCGATCCAACGACTTAAGAGTCATCCTTCAGTGACACTTACAGGTGCGCCGCGACCGATTCCAAGCCCCTCGGCCGCGCTCTGCTCGGCCCGGGCGATCTCGACCACGCCGAAGGAGTTGACCAGCGCCAGGTACTCACCCGGCTTCGCGTCGCCGTAGGTGCGATGCAGGGTCAGGCGGTGATTGCCCGCGTGCACCACGGGCCGCCTGAAGCGCCGCAGCAGCTCCTGATCGATGTTGGTGATCAGGTTGCCGAAGTGATCGAGCGTAATGACCACTCCGCGAACGGCCTGACCGATTACGCCCGGCTCCTCGACCCAGCCCGGCACGAACTGCGTGGTCAGTTCGCCAATCTCGGACGCCTGGCAGCGTCCGGCCGCGAGCTCGGCGACGAGGGGCGCGAAAATGTCGCGTCCATGAAAGGTCGCGCTCGGCGCCGCGATGCCGAACCGCTCGAGTACGCGTGGCATCAGCCGATAGACAGCGGCCTCCGGAAGACGACCGATCACCGGTGCCAGGAGTCCGTTGTCGGGCGCCAGGAACAGGTGCTGCGCACCCGCGACGAGGATGATGTCGCGCTGCGTTCCGACTCCAGGGTCGACGACCGCCACGTGCACCGTGCCATCCGGAAAGTACGTCCACGAACGCGAGAGCCAGAAGCCCGCTTCCGCCGGCCAATGCACCAGGATGTCGTGCGTGACGTCGATGATGCGCGCCGCGGGGAAGCGCGTCAGGATGCGACCCTTCATCGTGGCGACGAATGGACCTTCATAGCCGAAGTCGGTCGTGATCGTGATGACGCCGCAGGGATTGAACGCTCTCATCGGTCAAGCGATACCGCGTATGCGCGAATAACTCAAGCCCCGGGGCTATGCCGGGCTGCTGGTATGCTGCGCGCCCATGCTCCGATCGAGCGCGCCCGAGAACAACAAGCAACGAGCCGGCAGCGCCATCCCATCGCCCCGTCTCTGGACATTCGTCGCGGTCGCGATCTGCTTCGCGCTGTCGGGTTTCGCGGCCCTCCTCTACCAGACCGCGTGGGCACGCCAGTTCTCGGTGGTCTTCGGAACCTCCGAGGTCGCGGTCGCCATCGTCCTGGCCGCCTACATGGCGGGACTCGCCCTCGGTGCGCGAGCCGTGGAGCGCTACCTGGACCGTGTTCATCGCCCGGTCCTGGTGTACGGCCTGCTGGAGTTCGGCATCGGAATCGCCGCGGTCGCCGTTCCGTTCCTGCTGCTGGCGGCCGAAAAACTCATGGTCGCCACCATCGGCGGGCAACCTGAGCCGCCGGGCAGCGAGGGGTGGGCGCAGACGCTCTTTTACGTAGTGACCGCGTTCGTCGTGCTCATCATTCCGACGGCGTTGATGGGCGCGACGCTGCCGCTGCTGACGCGCCACGCGGTGCGCACGCCAGAACAGATCGGCAGCCGCACCGGCCTGCTGTACGCGGTCAATACGTTCGGCGCCGTGGGCGGCGCGCTCGCGACGGCGTACTGGCTGCTGCCAGGTCTTGGCCTGAGCCGCACGGTGTTCGTGGGCGCCGGCGTAAACGTGCTCGTGCTCGGTATCGCCGCGCTGGTTGCGCGGGCCGCGGATCCCGCCAGAGCACCCGCGCACCTTCCCGACGCCGTCGAGCCGCGCGCGCCTATTTCGGCTGCCCCGCGTCTGGGCGGCTGGAGAACACACTCCTCCTGGATCCTGCCGTTGATGCTGCTCTCGGGCGCCGTGTCCTTCCTTTACGAAGTCCTCTGGGCGCGCATGCTGAGCTACATCCTCGGCGGAAGCATTTTTGCATTCGCCAACATGGTGGCGAGCTTCCTGCTCGGGATTGCGCTGGGCAGTCTCGTCGCCTCCCAGCTGGCTCGCTCGCACCGTCACGCACTGCTCGGCTTCGTCATCGCGCAGGTGGCGATCGCGGCCTGCTCGAGCGCGATCTACCTGGGCTTCGACGCGCTGATGCCGGAGCGCGCCGGCCTGGTGGGCAATTCTCTGGTCGCGATCGTGGTGCTGCTGCCCGCCACCTTCTTCATCGGCGCGACCTTTCCTTTCGCGGTCCGCATTCTAACCGACCAGCCCGCCGCGGCAGCCGCCGCTGCGGCGCGCGTCTATGCGTGGAACACGGTGGGCGCCATTGCGGGCGCGTTGCTCGCCGGCTTCGTGATCATCCCCGGCCTGCGCTTCGAGGGCAGCATCTACGTCGCCGTGCTGGCCAACATGACCTTGGCGGTGCTGGCATGCGGGGTGGTCGCGCGTGCCTACCTCTGGAGCGGAGCGGCCGTCGCGGCCGCTGTGGCACTCGCCTTCTTCTTTCGGCCGGAGCCCCCGCACACTTTGCTGCGCACCTCGCCACTCAATGTGAATAGCACAGGACCCATGCGCTTCTACGACGTCGGGCGCTCGGCCAGCGTCGTGGTCCTGGAGCAGGACGGCGCATTCATGTTGCGCACCAACGGCCTCCCGGAGGCGCTCATCGAGACGCCCGGTATCGCGCCCAAGTTCAGCGGGGAGTTCTGGTTGTCGCCGCTGGCCGTGCTCGCACGGCCCCGCACGAAATCGATGCTTGTCATCGGCTACGGCGGCGGTGTGGTGCTCGATGCGGTGCCACCCAGCGTGCGGCGCGTCGACGTCGTCGAGCTCGAGCCGAAAGTCATCGATGCCAACCGCGCGCTGGCGTCGTTGCGCAAGCGTGATCCGCTGCTCGACCCACGCGTGCAGATCATCCTCAACGACGCACGCAGCGCTCTCACTCTCACGGACAAGCGCTACGACGCCATCGTTTCACAGCCTTCACATCCGTGGACGGCCGGTGCCTCGCATCTCTATACGCGCGAGTTCATGCGCCTGGCCCGCAATCACCTGACCGGCGACGGCGTGTTCGTGCAATGGATGAACATCGGATTCCTGGATGAGAGCCTGCTGCGTTCCCTGGCGGCTACCCTGCTCGATGTCTTCGGGCAGGTGCGCGTGTATCGGCCGGATCCGAATACGCTGATCTTTCTAGCTTCGGGGGCTGCGCTCGAGGTCGAGCAGGTCGTCACGCGTAACGACACGCCCCTCGACCTGTCACCCGGTCACTACGCACGTTTCGGCATCCACTGTCCCGAGGACGTCGTGGTCGCGCTCACGCTGGATCAGCGTGGCGTCGAAGCCCTCGCTCGCGGCGCGCCGCTGATCACCGACGACCACAATCGGCTCGCCACCGACGATGTGTACGACCGTGGACGCGGGCTCATCCCGGTGAAACTGAGTGGCATCCTCGACGCGCACGACCCGTTGCAGCGGCAAGGGAGCTGGATCTACTCCGAATTCGGATCGCGGCTCGCGTTCGACTACATGGCCAGGCGTATGTCGCTCTTCGTCGTCGTCGACAGGGGCCTGCCGCGGCGCATACGTCGCATGGCCGCCCTGCTGCCTGACCCTTCCACGTCCGCGTACGTCCAGGCGATTGCGCGCGCCAGCGTGGGCGACCGGGCCGGCGCGGAGCGCCTGGTCGGCGAAGCCGTGAAGCTCGATCCGGACAACCAGGCGGCGCGGTTCGACATGCTGCGTCCGTGGCTAGCTAAGCTCGCGCACGGACAGGCGCCCCCCGAGGTGGCCGCCGAGGCCGCCAGACTACCGCGCGCGCCGGCTGCGATCCTGGAAGCGGGCCGGCATGCGGTGGCGGACGAATGGGTGAAGATCCCGCCTCTCGAGCCCGCGCTGGCGAGCGCTCGCGTCACCGACGCGTGGTACTCCGAATCCCTGCAGATGCGTGTTGATTGGCGAACACGCGTATCGAACGCCGAATACCGCGCCCGGATGGGTCGTGAAGCACTCGCGCTGATCGAGGAAGCGATCGTCTCGCAGCCGAATGCGCAGATGTTCGCTCTGCGGGCGCGCAGTGCCATCGCCGCCGATCGCCCCGAAGTCGCCCTGGAGTCCATCAACGGTTACGCGCAGAGCATTCTGAACAGCAGCGCATTCGTGAGGGCCGGCGACCTGCCTGGTCTCAGCAACAATCTGCAGGTGCTGCTCGACGCTCTGGATCGGCTGCCCCAGGACTCACGGATCCGCGCCGAACGCGTGCAAGAGGTCCGCGGACGCATCACGACGGCGCGCGATCAGCTGCTGGCAAAAGCGGATGCCGGCGACGGCGAGCCCTAGGCGGCCTTGACTGCGCTCGTCGCTCGACGCGTCTAAGCGCGTGACAACCTTTTCGCCACGGCGCGGTAGGCAATAGCCGCCAGCAGGATGGCGCCGACCAGCACGATGATGAGCACGACCAGCCGCCAGAACGCGCGGTCGACCAGGTCGCTGAGATTCGCGGTCGTACGTTGCGCCAGCTGATCGATGCCGGGTGCTCCCGCGTTGAGTTGCGCGACCAGCAATTCGAGCTGTTTCGCCGTCGCGGCAAATTCGCGTGCGGCAGTAGCGTAGTCGGCGATGTCGAATGGCTTGGCTGGCACGGCAGGCGTGGCCGGCTCCGCGCCGTTCTTGTCGAATCGCACGAGCAGCGTATCGATGCTGCGCAACGTCCCCTGCAATGAATCGGAGGTCGCGGTTCCCGCTTCCAGTGCCCCCTTGACCTCGGTGACCAATGCCAGCATCTGCTGTTGTTGTGCCGCCAATTCCTGCATGAATTGCCGGATGATCGCTTCGCGCTCGCGTGCCACCACGTCCGGGAATTCCTCAGCCACGTTGCCAAGCGCCTCGGCTGCCACGCTGTATCGCTTGAGATCTTGTAGTACCGATCGCGTCTCTGGCATGGTCGCGATCTGATAGGTGAGGCGCTCAACCTGCATGTCGAGCAATCGCGGCGCGCGCTGCAGGTAGTAGATCGTGCGCTCGGCGAGATAGCGCGTCTGGGTGATTTCCTGAACTGCCGGATCGAGGTTGCCCAACGGGTCGAGGCCGATCAGCGAGAAGAGGTTGCCGGACGACTGCGCTTCACCGGCCCTTGGCCGACCGACGGCTTGCGCGAAGTCCTTGAAGTGAACGTTTGCCACCGCGCGCACCTGCGGATTCCGTTGCCGCCAGTCGTCGATCACCTGATGCAGTTGCTGGATCTGCGCTTCGGTGAGCATGTCGGTGACGAGCGCCCAGGCGTCCGGCTCGAGCGCGCGGTGCGTATCGCGCAGCGGTGCTGCGCGTTCGCCGTATTTCTCGCCGACCCACGAGTCCTCCATGACCATCCGGCTCAACGTCGCGAGAACCACCATGTCGAGCGCGTTGGCCACAGCGTTGGGACCAGTCGCAATCGTGTAGGCCGACGTCGCCTGGGATAGCCGCCAGTTCTGGGCAGCCAGGCGCTCACCGGCATCCTGAGTCTCCACCTGAAAGCGCATGACCGGCTCGCTGATCCTGCCCGCGTAGTCATCCGCAAAACGCATGACCTTGAGTTGCAGCTCCTGCAGCTTCGCGGCCTGTGCTTCGGCCTTCGCCTGTGTGCCCGTCATCTTGCTGATCAGGCCGCAGCCGGAAGCAAAGATGATGACACCTGCTACGGAGAGCACCGCTGCAGAACGCGCGAGGCTCCGAGATCGGCGAAATGCAGTTGGCCGCGTCGAGACCGATGTGGCTGCGCCGGTCACGCAAATTGCCTATGGGACAACGCCCTGAAGATCACCGTCGCGATTCTCCAGCCGGTAAAGCCAGGATCTTCCCCGGATTAAGGATGTTGGCAGGATCCAGCGCCTGCTTGATCTTGCGCATGAGCGCGACCCCGCCCTCCCCCGCCTCTTCGAGGAGAAATTGTTGCTTGCCGATGCCGATACCGTGCTCGCCAGTGCAGGTGCCACCCATTGCCAGCGCACGACGCACCAGGCGTTCGTTGAGCCGGTCCGCTTCTGCCACTTCCGCAGGATCATCGCGCTTGACGAGCAGCACCAGGTGGAAATTGCCGTCACCGACATGACCGACGATTGGCGCAGGAACATGTGAAGCGTCGAGATCGCGGCGAGTCTCGAGGATGCACTCCGCGAGACGCGAAATCGGCACGCACACGTCCGTCGCAAGCGAGACCGCCCCCGGCCGCAGCGCAAGTGCCGCCCATGCCGCGTCGTGCCGGGCCTTCCAGAGCCGGGTGCGTTCCTCGGGCTTGAGCGCCCATTCGAAGTCGTGACCGCCATGCTCGCGGGCGATCTCCGCGACCATCCCGGCTTGCTCCTCCACTGCGGTCTGCGTGCCGTGGAATTCCAGGAACAGCGTGGGCAGCTCGCCCAGGCTCAACTTGGAATATTGATTGACGGCGCGAATCATCAGTTCGTCGAGCAGTTCAATCCGTGCCACCGGAATGCCGAGCTGAATCGTCTCGATGACGGTATCGACGGCTCCGCCGAGACTATCGAAGGAACAAACCGCCGCCGACATCGCCTCCGGAAGCCCGTATACACGCAAAGTCACCTCGGTGATCACGCCCAGCGTGCCTTCCGAGCCCACGAACAGGCGCGTCAGGTCATATCCGGCCGCGGACTTGCGCGCACGCGTGCCCGTACGAATGACTGAACCGTCCGCGAGCACCACTTCGAGCGCCAGCACGTTCTCGCGCATCGTGCCGTACCGCACGGCATTGGTTCCCGACGCGCGCGTCGCGCTCATGCCACCGAGCGTCGCATTCGCACCGGGATCGATGGGGAAGAACAATCCTGAATCGCGCAGGTGGCTGTTGAGGCCCTCGCGGGTTACTCCAGCCTGTACTGTCACGTCGAGGTCGCGTTCGTTGACCGCCAGTATCTCGGTCATGCGGCTCATGTCGATGCACACACCGCCACTGGGCGCCAGGACATGACCTTCGAGCGAGGTGCCCACGCCAAACGCGATCACCGGCATGCGGGCCGCGTGGCAGATCCCGACAATCTCCGCGACCTCGGCGGTGTTCTGCGGAAATGCCACCGCGTCCGGGGGTTGAGCCAGCGGATGCGCAATGTCGCGCCCGTGGTGCTCGCGAACGGCCTGCGATGCCGAAAGCCGCTCGCCCAGTAGTGACCGGAGTCGCTCGAGGACGTGGTTCTTGTCGATTATCTGAGCGTTCACCGGGTCTCGATGCTGCCTGGATCCTCTCCCGGTGCGCCAACCGAGAGAATCGCGCTATCTTCACCAACCGGAGGGTTGGTTTGCAAACTGAACGGTCGTTGCGAGCTTGCGCGGCGTCCGGGCGTGGCATAATGCCGCGGCTGGTCGTGGCAACCCGCCGCTCCGCAAGAATCAGCGTTCGCCGCAACCGACAACAGGAGAATGTCCATGCGTGTGCTTCGTCCCGCTTCGATCGCCCTGGCTCTGACCCTGTCTACCGTCGCCGTTGCCCAAGACTTCGACGGCTCGGTGCCTCTGCAGTGCAAGGTCGAGAAGGCCTTCGACTGCCTTCCAGACGGCAACAAGTGCAACCGCATGAAGCCCGAGGATGGTCAGCTGCCGGTATTCGGCATCGATGTGGCCAATAAGCAGATCCGTTCCCCGTTCCGCACCAATGTGCTGTCCGTTCTCTACACCACCACCAATGCAGACTCACTCGTGCTGCAGGGCGCAGATCTGCAATTCGCCTGGAGCGCGCTCATCCACAAGACGACCGGTCTGCTGCGTGTCGCCATTGCGGATCGCAAGGGCACGATAGTCGCGTTCGGCAAGTGCGAGAAGGGCGACGCGGCTTCGATGGCAGCGCCGGCGCAATAGCTCTTCACCTCAGAATTCCTTCTCCAGCTCCCCAGGATCCCGGAGCTTGTCGACCTGGAAGAACTTCGCCCAGCTGTTCGTCAGTGAGAAGAGCATCGGCTTGCCGATGATCCTGCCCAGGCTGCTCGGCAGGAAGAAGTAGCGCTGGTTCGAGAAGTAATTGAAGTACTTCTGGTAGTCCTCATCGGCTGCGCCGAGAACATTCCTCGCCGTGAAGCTGCCGGTGAACACAGCCCACGGAATGCCGACCGCACCGAAGACGAAGCGGATGTAAGGATGCCCGGGCGGCTTGGCGATGGTCGGGAGCAGGTCACGCGTCGCATCGATCTGCCCCGGCCAGAACTGCATGAATGACAGGTCCTTCAGACCGGGGAAGTGATCTTTGAAGTCATCGATGACCCGCTTGATGACCCGCGGATTGTTGAACGCATCCTTCAGGTACGTCGTGATCGGCGTGCCACCTCCCAGCAGCAGGCGATTGTCGGCGGTCAGCCGGAAGTAGGAGTACACGAGCTTGGAATCCCAGCACTGCATCTGCTCGCCGCCGGGAAAGAGAATCTTGAGCTCCCGATCCGTCAGCGGCTCGGTCACGCTCAAGAACGTCTGCGCGTGAAAAACCTCATCCGCCAGCGGGCTGATCGACTTCTCGAGCTTGTCCACCGCGATGATGATCTGGTCGGCAGTGACGCTGCCGGCGTGCGTGTAGACCGTGTGATCCTCGAGCCGCTCCATTTCCGTGCTTTCGAATATCTGCATGCCGTCGTCGACCAGCAGATTCTTGAATCCTTGCAGACACGCCAAGGGGTTGACCCCGTACGTGCCACCGTAGCGGATACCAGCTGTGTAACCTTGCGCCCCCAGAATGCCCTTCAACTGCTGTTCGTCGTAGGTGCGCTGGTCGGTGAAGCCCACCTCTTTACGACATTCGAGTTCGGAGTGAACGGCCTCCTTGCCGCTTTTCCCCAGCCCGAGAAACAGGGAGTCCTGCTTTAGCAGACCGCACTGGATGTCATGTTTCTGGATGCCGCCGACGATGCGCTCGATGCCATGCAGCGGTGCGTCCCAGATTTCCGCCGCCGCTTTGACACCGTAGCGACGCACCAGCTGATGCAGCTCCAGCTCGCTGTCGGGTGTCAGAAATCCGGCGCTGCGGCCCGAGGAGCTGCCGCCGAGGATGTTCTTCTCGAGTAGGACGACCTTATGACCCGTACGCAGGAACTCGATCGCGGCGCTGACGCCGGCGAACCCGCCGCCGACGATCACCACATCACACTTGATCGACTGGGTCAGTGGCGGGCAATACCGGTGCTCGTTGACGAGCAGAGTCGTGAACCACCAGTTCTGATTGATGATGCGCATCGCCTTGGCCTCCCCTCACGCCGCATGGTTGCGCGCCAGCATCGTCTGGCACGACGCGCATCGATACTAGTCTAGGTCATTTCGAAAGCCGGAAGGCCGTGAGCTTCCGGCCGTGCTACGGCCGAAGTGCATCCTGAGCCTCGAGCGCCTTCGTGCTGGCGCCCAGTCGAATGAGTGTCGCCGCAAGGAATCGCTGCGGCTCGCTCATCTGCCTGCGTAGCTCGATCACCTCGCGAGCCACGTCCGGCTTGTCGGTAATCAATCCGTCGACGCCGCGACTCAAGCCCACAAACATCCACGCCGGATCGTTGACGGTCCAGATGTAGACATCCTGCCCGGCGCGATGCGCCCGGCGCACGAATCTGCGCGTGGCCATGCGCGCCTCAACCGCGAGAAAGTCCGCCTTCAGCTCCGTCAGATCTCCAATTGCCTTCGCAACCAGGAGCCCCACTCGCCAGGACGGGCGCAGCGCTTTCATCTTCTGCACCATTTCGTGATCGAGCGACATGTATATGCAATCGTTCTCCATGCCGGCCTCTTCGACGATCGTCACTACGCGCTCTTCGAGCTGCTGGTTGTGGCCGTACGATTTGAGCTCGACGATGACGCGACAACGGCCCTTGCACGCAGCAAGCGCCTCGGCCAACGTGGGCAGACGCTCAGCTTGAGAACCGCGCATCCCGGTAGCTGCCGATGTCGATCGTGCGTAGCGTTGCGGCGTCGAGGTCCCAGATCCTGGCGGGATTGGCCCCCACCTTCATCAGGTCGCTGTCGTGCACGACCAGAACCTGACCGTCGGCGGATTCCTGCACATCCAGCTCGACAAAGTCGGCGCGCTGCTCGGCCGCGAGACGAAAGGCCGCGAGTGTGTTCTCGGGCGCTGTCGCCGACGAGCCCCGGTGCGCGATGACCAGTACCGGATCCTGACCGCGATTGGCCAGGAACGCGAACAGGCCGAGGCCGACGGCGGCGAGCAGCGCGACCGCAACAAGTCCCAGCACCGCGCGATTGGAAAGCCGCGTACTTGGCGGTGGAAGCGTACTGCGCCACGGTCGATGCCGACGTCTGTGGCTTGCCGATGCGCAGGTACAAGCGCGTGATAAGCAGCGAGAACATGGAGACGTTGATGATGCCTACCGCCAACGTCAGCACGACGGCGAACAGGAACAATACAACGATGAACGATAGCAACACCGCCAGCGAGCCCGCCAACTGCGGCGCCACCACGCGACCAACGAAATGCACCAGCCAGGTGCCCGTCGCGATCAGCCCGATGGCCATGGCCGCCCACGCAGCGAGTGTTGCAAGGATGAGCGCATGCGAGCCGGTTGCCCGCTTCGCGCTCTCACCGAGCGCTCGGCGCGGATGCACGTTTTCGAACACCACGAGCGGAATCGCGAGCGCCCAGCGGGCGATTGTGCGTGCCAACAAGAGTACGAGCCCGGTAGCGAGGAGCGCGATGATGCCGGCGGCGGCCCAGAACTGCGGCGGATGTCGCGCAAGGTAGAAGTTGATGTCGTGATCGCGCAGCAACGTCAGGTACACGAGGCCAGCGGCGAGCAGAAACGGCACCAACCCGGCAAGGACTCGCAAGACCATGTTCGCGATCAGGCGCAATACATTCAGCGCCCGCGACGCGCCGAATCGCAAAGCGCCCCTTGCGTCCAGGGCCACGCCCTGCGCCGTCCCGAGGCCAACGGACATCAAGCACGTGGTTTCCAGTGCTGTAATGGCTGCGATCAGCGAAGCGCCCAGGATCAGCGTCGCGATTCCCGCCGGTGTAGTAAGGAAAAACAACGCAATATCGACGTCCGCCACGACCCGGTTGGATGTCCCGGCGCGCAACCAGTACAGCAGCAAGGTCGTTGCGGGCATGAGCGCCGCAAATGCGAGCACCTTGTAAGCCACATCGGTGATCGCCAGGCTGCGCCACGCGCGGCGCAGGTCGCCTGCGGCGCTCGAGAAAAGCTCACGGACTCTATTCCACATTACCTGTTCGTAGTGTCCAGTTGGATTCGGAATCAGGGCCGGACGACGAGAGTGTACGCGATCAGAGATCGCTACTGCGTCGGCTCGGTCACCTTGCACTGACCGAAGACGACGTATGCGCCCTTACGATCCGCAACCGTAACCGTCATCGTGCCCTTGGTACGGTGGATGACTGCGCTCGCATGCAAACTGCAGATCGGATCCCTGGAGCACGACCGAATCCTTGTTCTGGCTGACGGTCTGGATGGGGAGCACTGAGGTCCGAAACGGCGAGCGGACTTCTTTCTTGGCGACGTCGATGCCGAACACCGGTGCTACGTCTGATTCGGGCTTGAGACGGTTGCACTTGTTCTCGGTGGGAAGACAGTCGTGTCCCTTCTCTGCTGTGCACTGGAGCGGCACCGAGCCATCAAATTCCTCAGCAACTGCCACCGTTGCAAGGACGGACAGGGCGAGGACCATCGATGCCGACTGATACGCATTCATGAAAGCTCTCCTCCGTTGTTGTTGAGCAGTGCCAAGAGCAGCCGTATTCAGTTCTCATTCCTCTTGGGTGTGGCTGCAGCAGCAGGTTCTGGCTGCTCTGTAGAGGGTATGACCGCGCCCGCCGCTGCCACAGCGGGTGTTGCTACCGGCTCAGCTACCGGTGTAGCAGTGGGCGTCGCTACCGGCGCAGCAGCGGGTGCCGCTGCCACAGCGGGCGTTGCTACCGGCTCAGCTACCGGTATAGCAGTAGGCGACGCTACCGGCGCAGCAGTGGGTGCCCCTACAGCGGGTGTTGCTACCGGCTCAGCTACCGGTGTAGCAGTGGACGACGCTACCGGCGCAGCAGCGGGTGCCGCTGCAACAGCGGGTGTTGCTACCGGCTCAAGCGATCCGGTGTAGCAGTGGGCGACGCTACCGGCGCAGCAGCGGGTGCCGCTGCCACAGCGGGCGTTGCTACCGGCTCAGCTACCGGTGTAGCAGTGGGCGACGCTACCGGCGCAGCAGCGGGTGCCGCTGCCACAGCGGGCGTTGCTACCGGCTCAGCTACCGGCGCAGCAGCGGGTGCCGCTGCCACAGCGGGCGTTGCTTCCGGCTCAGCTACCGGTGTAGCAGTGGGTGTTCGCTACCGGCGCAGCAACGGGTGCCGCTGCCACAGCGGGCGTTGCTTCCGGCTCAGCTACCGGTGTAGCAGTGGGTGTCGCTACCGGCTCAGCTGCAGGTGTAACAGCAGCAGGCGACGGCGCAAGTTCTTCGGATCGTACATTGGATGTAGTCACCAGCAGAGTCACAATCGACGTTGCCGCGAAGAATCGGTATTTGGTTCTCATGATTTCTCCCGCTTTGATCCGTGTAAGAGTCAGATGCCTTGCTACTTCTGCGCTTGCATGCCGAACGCCTGTTCGATCTTGGCCAGCGATGCGGCAATGCCGTCAGCGGCGGCTTTCACGGGTGCTGTAAGTACGCGCTCGCCGAGCGCAGACTGAACCCTTGCAACAGATTCGGCGAATACGGCGGCCTCGCCCGAGGCCGGTTTGCCATCGTCGACGCGAGCCTTGAGCCCTTTGGCCGCCTTCGTCATTGCATCGATCTGCGCCTCGGCCGCCTTCTTGCCTTCCGCGTCGTCCTTGGCGTAGATGTCGGAGAGCGACTTGCGCAGGCTCTGACCGTTCTTTACCGCCGCGTCAGTGGCCTGCTGGATCTCCAGGTCATTCATCCTGCGCGGCGGTGGACTGTCTGCCTTCACAGGGAAGGATGAGCCATACGCGCCGGCCAGTTCGTTGAGCGATGCGGTGAACGTGTCCCATTCGCTGCGTCCTTTCAGAGAGGGTGGTTGCGAGTCGATGAACTTGTCGAGATCGCCCGCACGCCGCATGACGGCAACGAGTTCGGCGCTCGCAGCGTATTTGGAATCGAAGCGCTCGTTCATGCGGTCTATGTCGGTCGCGAAGTCCTTCAGGAACACGCTGACCGCCACCTCGCCGTTGGGACCGCGTACGGTCGCCTTCTTCAGGTCGCGATCGAGTGCCCGGTCGAAATCCTCTGCCGACTTCTGTGTCTGCTCGATCAGCGTTTCTACCTGTCTGTCGCTGGGTCGTGCGCTCTGCGCCAGCGCCCCAACGCAATATAGAGCCGCGAGAAAGAAACTGGTCGCTGCGAGGATCTTCATGACGAGGACCTCTGTCGGTTGAAAGTGCATGGCGCAAGGGTGACGCAAGCGCTGCCGCCTGTTACCTCGTAAGATTTCGAGGTAGGCGGGCCAAAACTACGGGCGGCGCAACCTCCTTGCCGCCTACCTGGACACCGATCATTTCTCCCCGATCGGCCTAGTCCCAAGGAGCACTACACGGGGGTCGGTGACTCGTAGTAGCTTGATCCCCAAGCTCGAGGAGTCGCACACGCTCGTTCAATTAGACGAAGTACATGAATCTCTTCAACGACACGAGCTACCAGTCTCTCCTTTCGGCGCCGCGCACATATGGCCTGACCTTGCGGATACGCCTGTGAATGTCGCCCGCCGATGCTCGCGCCTGCTGTGGGCCGTTCCTGGATTGCTGTGGCTGGCAAGCGTAGCCGTGCTCGCAGCACCGGCTACCGAGCCGAAGCGGGTGCTGGTGCTGCATTCCTACGGCCAGGACTTCGCTCCCTACGGCGATCTTGCATCGACCTTCCGGGAGGAACTGATCCAGAGATTCGGGGAGCCTGTAGACCTGGTCGAGGTTTCACTCATGACCACCGGTGCCGGAGCCTGGCCGGAAGACGCGCCCTTTGTCGGTTATCTGCAGGCACTTCTGGTGGGTCGAAAGCCGGATGTCGTTGTGCCCGTCGGCGGCCCGGCATCGAGCTTCATGCTGCGACAGCGGCAACATCTCTTCCCCGATACACCGACGGTGTATGTAGCGGTGGACGAGAGAACCCTGGAGAGATTCGCCCTGTCGGACAATGACACCGTCGTTGCGTCCAACCTCGACGTGCACGGGTTCGTTCAGAACATACTCGATGTATTGCCGGAGACGACGCACGTGGCGGTCGTGGTCGGCACCTCTCCGGTAGAGAGATACTGGGCGGAGGAAATGCGTCGCGAGTTCCAACCCTTCATGAACCGGATCGAGTTCATCTGGTTCGATCAACTTACCTTCGAGGAGATGAAGCAGCGCGTCGCAGAATTGCCACCGCGGTCCGCAATCCTGTATGCGGTACTCTTGATAGATGCTGCGGGAATTCCGCGTACCCTCACACGTGGCTTGCAGGACATTCACGCCGCAGCAAACGCACCGGTATTCGGAGTTTTTGCCTCCAACGTTGATCGGGGTGTCGTGGGTGGCCGACTCGTCTCGGACAAGGAACTGGGCCGGAGTGCCGCAAGTGTTGTCATCCGCGTGCTGCACGGCGAGTCGCCGGGCGCCATCAAGACGCCGCCACTGGGCCCGGGAACCCCGGTTTATAACTGGAAGGAGTTGCGGCGCTGGGGTATCAGCGAGGCCAGTCTGCCACCTGGCAGCCACGTGCGATTCCGTGAACCAACCGCCTGGGAGCGATACAGATCGTACCTGGCGGCCGGCATCACGATCGTGCTCCTGCAGAGTGCGCTGATCGCAGGGCTTTTCTGGCAGCGATTGCGCCGGCGTCGCGCTGAACGCGAGTCCGCTTCGTTGGCTGGACGACTGCTGATGGTGCATGAGAATGAGCGACGCAGAGTCGCACGGGAGCTGCATGACGATGTCACACAGCGGCTGGCGGCTCTCGCGATTGACGCGACCCGGATGGATGGCCCGGACCGTGTGTCCGCCGACGAGGCAACGCGTTCGATCCGTGACGGACTGATCAAACTCAGCGAAGATGTTCATGCGCTTTCGTATCGATTGCATCCTTCAGTGATTGAGGACCTGGGCCTGGTCGAGGCACTGAGAGCCGAATGCGACCGTGTTAGCCGTTCCGGAGCCGTCACCGTGCAATTCAACGCGATCGAGATCCCACGGAAACTGCCTCAAGATACGGCGCTGTGCCTGTTCCGTGTCGCACAGGAGGCACTGCGCAATGTCGTCCGACATGCCGGGGCGAGCTGCCGTCGATGTTTCCGTTTCGCCGATGGACGGCGGACTGCAGCTTGCGGTCAGCGACAACGGCACCGGTTTCGATGCTGGCAGACCCGCGGAACAGCCGAGCCTGGGCCTTGCAAGCATCAGGGAACGGGTAAATCTGCTGAAGGGCCAGGTTGATATCGACAGCGCTCAAGGGCATGGCACAACCGTGCTCGCATGGGTTCCCATGTCGGTGCCTTCGAAATGAGCCGTGCCCGGGTGCTGCTCGCCGACGACCACCGCATCGTCGCAGAAGGACTGAAGAACATCCTGACCGCCGAATTCGACCTCGTCGGCGTCGTGGAGGACGGACGTGCGCTGATCGCCGCCACCAAGACGCTGCGGCCTGACGTCATCGTGTCGGACATCACGATGCCCAACCTGAACGGGATCGAGGCCCTGGAGGAGTTGAAGAAGATCGATCCGGGCGTTCGGATGATTTTCCTGACGATGCACCGGGACGTCGTCTATGCACGCAGGGCTCTGGCGGCGGGTGCGTACGGCTTCGTCCTGAAACACTCAGCGTCGGAAGAACTGATCATGGCGGTGCGGGCGGCGCTCGAGGGCCGCACATTCATCACACCGATGCTGGCAGGTGAAGTGCTGGATGCGATGCGGCGTGGCCCGGCGCAGGTCGTCGACCAGGTGGCATCGCTCACGCTGCGCCAGCGCGAGATCCTGCGCCTGCTCGCTGAGGGACTCTCGGCCAAGCAGGTGGCTCAGAATCTCGGTATCTCGCAGCGAACGGTGGAGTTCCACAAATACCGGATGATGGAAACGCTGGGCGCCAAGACCAACAGCGATCTGATTCACTTCGCCATCAAACACGGCATCGTCGAGGCCTGACGCAGCCCTGGCACCCGTAGTTTTAGCCCCCCTACCTCGGAATCTTACGAGCTAGCAAACGGCAGCGCATGCGTCACCCTGCAAGTCATTCCCCGCGCGATGCGGGGAACATCGAGGTCGACCTGGCGTTTGCAAAGCGTGCAATGAGCAAACCACCTTCGGGCTGCGTTTTGCTGGCGGACCGTCATCACGGTCTGAGCGAAGGCATCCGGGGCCTGCTCGAAACGTCATTCAACAGCGTCTTTCTGGTGGCGGACGAAACCTCGCTGATCGAAGGGGTCGGGCTGCTGCGACCAGCCGTGGTGGTTGTTGACCTTTCCCTCGGAGCAGGCGACGTCGTGGATTTGATGCGCGAACTACGTGCAAGAGCTCCAGGAGCGAAGGTGCTCCTGCTCAGCGTCCACGACGAACCGAGCGTCCTTCGTTCGGCGGTGGCGGCAGGTGCGGACGGGATCGTTCTCAAGCGGGCAATCGCCACCGATCTGCTGCCGGCCGTGGACGCAATTCTCGCCGGTGGCCGATTTGTCCCACTTTTCACTGCCCGTAAGCCTGACTAAGGCGAGGGACGTGTACTACACCGATGACTCTCTGCTTCCCGAAAACATGCCGCCATCATGCACTTGACGACAGCCTCAATACTTTTACTCGTTGACGAGCAGAGTCGTGAACCCCCAGTTCTGATTGATGATGCGCACCGCACTAGCTCCCGAACGCCGGCTCGCCACTACACCGACAGCCAGCCGCGTGCGAGTTCGGCTGATTCGAAGTACCTGACTGGAAACTTCCTCAGACCCTGCGCAGTGAACACGAGCGCGAGGTCTTTCCACTTCGCATCACCGGCGATCGCCATTTTCTCGATGTCGTGATCGTGCTCCGCCTGAATCGACATATCGTTCCATTCGCCACCGCGCGCCCAACCGTCGAACTTTTCAGCGAGCACCAGCACGCGGATCTTGCCGTGTTGACGGATGAGCTCCGCGGCCGCCGTCTGCGCGGCGGCGAGCTCGGCCTGCGTTAGCTTGCCACTGATCTTCAATGTCACCACGCCCGCGTCGATCCCGACAACTTCTGCACTCATCTCGGGTTCTCGAACGGGTAAATGCGCTTCCAGTCCGTCTTCATGTCGATGATCGTCCAGCCCTTGGTGCGGCCCTCGTCGAGCGCCTTGTCGAGCTTGCCGATGTGCGACTTGCGGTCATAGGCCCACTCGCGCTCGGCATCGGTGTGCCAGACGATTGCCGCGAGGCGCGCGCCTCCTCCACCGGCAGTCCACTGCAGCATTTGCAGGTCACCGTCGGAATTGCCAAATGCTGCGATCGGGCGCCGGCCGATGAAGGTCTGGATGCCGATGGGTTTGCCTTCCTTGTCATCGATGAATTGCGCTTCGGGCAGCTTCACCAGCACCGGCCTGCCATTGCGCAGCTCGTACTTGAGCTTGCCCTGGCTTCCTACGACCTGCTCGGGCGGAATCCCGTAAGTCTTCTCGGCAAAGACTCGCATGAATTCCACGCCACCGCCTGACACGATGAACGTCTTGAAACCGTTCGCGCGCAGGTACTCGAGCACTTCGAGCACGGGCTGGTAGACCATGCTGTTGTAGGGCTGATGCGTTTTGGGGTGCTTCGCCGTGGCGAGCCAGTCCTTCACCGTCTTCTCGAACTCCTCTGTAGTCATTCCGCTATGTGCCACCGCCATCACCGTCATCAATGATTTCTCGCCGCCAGCCATGAACGCCTTCGTATCCCCGGCGAGCAGGTGATTGAAGGGTTCCTTCGTTTTCCATTCCGGGTGCTGAGGCGCCAGCACCTTCACGCGATCGAGCGCGAACTGGACCTGGAAATAGATCGGCTGCTCGGACCAGAGCGTGCCGTCGTTGTCGAAGGTAGCGATGCGTTCGGCCTGCGGCACGAACTCCGGCGAGCCCTTCCTGGTCACCTTGCCGACGAAGTCGACGATCGCACGCTTCGCGAGACTGTCGTTCCAGGAGGGCAACGGATCGGCCGCGCACGCGTTGGTAGCCCACGAGAGCGAACTGCATGCGAGCAACAGGCTGGTCAGGTGGATCAGCACCCGGCGTTGCACATTCATTGACGGTATATCCCTGATCCTGACGATGTTCTGAGCCTGCGAAGATCAGCTGGCGCGCCGTCTCCTCGCCGCGCGTGGGCCGCGGACCCAAAGACGGCAATGCTCATACTCTCACTTCTTCTTCGCCTTCTCCGCCTCGCGGACTTCCTCGAGGGTCTGTTGCATGACGGTTGTGGGATTGAAGCTCGGCGGGAACGAGCGCGGTGGAAATTCCCTGAACGACGCCGCGAACTTGAACACCTCCTCCATCGCCCCGTAGACGGAACCAACGTGATTGAGCTGCCAATCCCAGAACGTGTTGGAGGTGATATCCGCGCGCTCGTAGGGATCCTGGAAGAGATTGAAGGTCTTCTGCAGGCGCAGTTCCGTGAAGGGCTCGGCCCAGACGCCCATCGTGCCTTCCTTGCGCTGCTCAGCGTAGACGTACTTGTAGTCACCCCAGCGCAAGCCCACGAGCAAGCCGTCATCGTCCGAGTAGAAGAACTTGTCGCGCGCGCTCTTGACGCCGGGATTGTTGCCGACGGTTCCGCTGACGGTGCGCAGGAACTGCGACTGGTCGAAGCCGTCCAGGTGCACCTTGTACTTGATGCCATTGGCCGTGTAACCGGCCTTGAGCTTGTTCACTAGATCTGGCTCTCCCGCGATCGAGGCGAACGTGGGAATCCAGTCGTTATGGCTCATGAGCTCGGTGGTCACCGTGCCCGGCTTGATCGTGCCCGGCCAGCGGACCAGGCATGGCACCCTGAAGGCACCCTCCCAGTTGGTGTTCTTCTCGGAGCGGAAGGGCGTCATCGCGCCGTCCGGCCAGGTGTTCATGTGCGGACCGTTGTCGGAGGAATAGACCACCAGCGTGTTGTTGGCGATGCCCATGTCGTCGAGCGCCTTGAGCAGCGAGCCGACGGTCTCGTCGTGCTCAATCATGCCGTCGATGTACTCGCTGTCACCGTGCTTGTAGCGCCCGCGGTGCTCGGCGCGGACGTGCGTGCGCAGGTGCATGCGTGTGCCGTTGTACCAGACGAAGAAAGGCTTGCCTGCCGCCTGCTGTCGCTTCATGAAGTCGATCGCCATGGCAGAGGTCTCGTCGTCGACCGTCTCCATCCGCTTCTTGGTGAGCGGGCCGGTATCCTTGATGGTCTGCTTGCCGACCTTCCCGAAGCGCGGATCGACCGTGGCATCGTCTTTTGCGGAAGCCAGCGTGTGCAGCACGCCGCGTGGCCCGAATTTCGCCAGATAGGCCGGGTCTTTCGGGTAGTCCGGCAGCTCCGGCTCTTCCTCGGCATTGAGGTGATAGAGATTGCCGTAGAACTCGTCGAATCCGTTCACGGTGGGCAACGACGGGTTGCGGTCGCCGAGATGGTTCTTGCCGAACTGGCCCGTGGCGTAACCCAGGTTCTTGAGCAGACCGCCGATGGAAGGATCCAACTGGCTCATGCCCATGGGTGCTCCGGGATAGCCGACCTTTGTGAGGCCGGTGCGGATGCCGTGCTGGCCGGTGGCGAACGCGGCTCGGCCTGCAGTGCAACTCTGCTCCCCGTAATAGTGAAGAAAGCGCACGCCCTCGTTGGCGATGCGATCGATGTTGGGCGTGGTGTAGCCCATCAGGCCGTCGCTGTATGCGCTGATGTTGGCAATGCCGATGTCATCGCCCCAGATGACGAGGATGTTGGCTTTGCCCTGCGCAAATGTCGCAATCGGCGCGAGCAAGCTGAGCACGAACGCAGTGCGAGCCAGGAGGCCACGACCGCACCTTGCTGTTGCTTCTATCCTTCTCATGAGAGCTCCCTGGGTTCTGACTGCGACACTTTGTTGATTCCCGGTAGCGCTCGCTGACGCGCACGCCGGGCGTTCGGCATGCTGCATCGCGCCGGTCGGGGCGAACAATTGCACCAAGGGGCATTGCAGGCCCCGGCGAATGCACCGGTGCCTGGCATCGCAGTCAGCGCACTATTTCGCGCCCGCCTCGTCGCGCACCCAGGATTCGAGCAGGGTGTAAGTGACGGCCAGGATCACCGGGCCGATGAAGAGGCCGACGACTCCGAAACCGATCAGGCCGCCAATGACGCCGGCGATGATCAGGAGCAGTGGCAGATCGACGCCCTTGCGAATCAATACCGGCTTGAGGACGTTGTCCACCACGGCCACGATGACAGCGAACACGACGAGCACGCTTCCCCAGAGGACGTTCCCCGACCAGAAGAGCCAGATGATGGCGGGTAGGAGAACGGGCAGCGGACCCAATTGCGCCACGCTCAGCACGAAGATCACTGCCAGCAGCAAGCCGGGCCGTGGCACGCCTGCGAGCCACAAGCCGATTCCCGCAATGAGCGACTGCGCCAGCGCCGTGATGACAACGCCGAGCGCCACTCCGCGTACGGCCTGGCCCGCGAGACGCATCGTCCGCTCGCCCCGCTCCCCGCCGATGCGATGCGCGAAAGCCAGCATTCCTTTCGCCGCCGCCTCGCCATTCGAATAGAGAATGGCAGCGACAACGACCGTCAGCAGGAAGTGCAGGACGATGGCGCCGAACCCGCCACTGACTGCCAACGCCCAGCTCGCGGTCGAACGCACGTACGGACGCAAGGTTTCCGCCACGGCCTCCGGACCCCCCGCGGCGAATTCCTGCCACCTGGCCGCGAGCCGCGTCCCCACCCATGGCAAACCACTCACCCATTCCGGCGGAGGCCCGAGCCCCTCTGAGGCCAGTTCTCGCAAGAGATCGACTCCGCCCACCACTGCGTCGAGTAGTACGCCGGCCGCCAGGCCAAAGGGAACGATGAAGATGGCCAGCATCACAATCGTCATCGCTGCTGTCGCGAGTGAGCGCTTGCCCCCTGCCAGGCGCTCGATGTGCAGCATCAAGGGCCAGGTTGCGATGACGATCGTTGCGGCCCAGAGCAGCGCGCCGAGGAATGGCAGCAACGTCCACAAGCTCCCGGCAATCAGCACCGCGATGAGCAAGATCACCAGGAAGGTGCGCGTAAGATCCGATGAAGGTGTCGCCTGCATGAGTGCGACCTCCGTGATTGGAGCCGTAGTTCGTTCAACCAGACCGGTTCAAACCTATCGTGCAGTACCAGCGCGACCGGACATCTGCCTCAGCCGCCCAGCGCGATCGCCACCACCACCAGCACGATGCCGCCAGCCAAAAAACTCAAGCCGACGATCCAGGGCCTGCTGAGCGTGTGCTTTGCCCACATGAAGCCCGTGATGAACAGCAGTGCGAGCAGTATTCCGTTCGATAACCGCAGAGCGAAGCGCGCGTCGTCGAACAGCAGAAACGGGATGGCCGCCGGGATACTGGTCAAGATCACCAGCAGGCAGCTCATCAGGGCCCCGGTGATGTCATCCCTGGTCAGGCTATTGGCTGTGGGGGGCTTCGCGTGAACGTTCTCGACAATGCGCCGGTAAAGGGACGCGCGTTCAGCATCGCTGGTGATCTCGCCCAACAACTCGTCGAGCTCCCCTGCCACGAGCGCTTCGGCCCTGGTGCGGGTCGGCGACTGACGGATCATCCGGCCGATGCGCCGCAGGCGCCCACGTCCAAACAGTTCCCCTACCAGGTACAGGGCGCCGTCGATGATGCCCCACGCAATGTTGCAGCCGATCACCGCGATGAGCAGCTGGCGCGCACCCTCCCGACCTTCGTCCTCGATGATGATCCCCGCACCGAGCGTGAAGGTCAGTGTCATGATCAGGCCGAACAGGATCTCACCCAGACTGGTGGTCGGGTCGACGAAGCGATGGACGAGCGATGTACGACTATGCACTGCTTCTCACCTCAGCCGTGGTCGGCGAATTTGCATGACTGAGCTCAGAGCGGCACGAAGTACAGCAGGAGCGCGATCATCAGATAGACGGCAATGAGCTGCACGCCCTTGTACCAATTGCCGGTTCCGCCCGTGGTGACGACTGCACCGATCAGCACGGACAGGAACAGCAGTCCCACGCCGCCGGTACTGAAGGTGAGCTCGAAGGGGTGCGGCCCGACGAAGTAACTGGCGAACACCAGCACGGGCGCGACGAATACCGCGAGCAGGATGCAACTCCCGAGCGCAATGCCGACTGACAGGTCGAATCGGCCCTTGCGCGCCATGGTGATGGCTGACATGCCCTCGGCGACGCCGCCCACGCTCGCGAGCAGAACGATGCCGAGGAAAGCGCTCGAGAGCCCCAGCGCTTCGCCGGTCCCTTCAACCGCGCCCACGAGGATCTCACTCATGAACGCCGCCAGCACGGAGCTGCCTACCAGCACTCCAAGACACAAGGCAAGGCTCCAGGGCTTATCGTGCTCGGCCTCGTGCTTGCCGACGCTGGCGAATTCCTCCGGGTGCGTGCGGATCATGTAGAAGAGGTAGAGCGCATACAGCACCAGAAGCAGCACGGCGAGACCGAGATTGATCTTTTCCTGCTCAATCGTTGGTTCGGTGGCCGCGAAAGCCTGCTGGTAGATGCTGGGCAACGCGAGGCTGATGACCGCGATGAACATCATGGTGCTGTAGACGCGTACCGCCTGTGCATTGAACTCGAGCGTGTGATGTCGCAGGCCGCCCAACAGAAAGCTCAAACCCAGGACCAGCAGCAGATTGAAGAGAATGGCGCCGACGAGCGAAGCGGCCACCATCGCGTAGAGCCCGGCCTTCAGCGCCACCACGCAAATGATCAGCTCCGGTAGGTTGCCGAATATGGTGTTCAGCAAAGCGCCTATTGAATCGCCCGTGTAATGCGCCAGGTGCTCGGTGCTATGACCGATCAGGCGCGCTATCGGCACGATCCCCAGGGCCGCCACCAGGAACAGTACCGGCGCACTGACATCTCCGCTGTGCTCCAGCACCATCGCGATCGGCACGAACACCAGCATCCAGTGCTGCGACCAGTTGACCTTTTGCATCCCGTGTCCCCTTCTTGTGTGCTAGCCACTCGCGGCGAAATCGCCGCCGAGCGCAAGATGAAGATTGACCCGCTGCACGCGTCGCTCGCTCTGCACGCGCAACAGCGTCATGCGCGCCTGGCGATACTGAAGCTGTTGCTGTTCGACGGAGCGCAGGTCGCCGGAGCCGACGCGATAGCGAGTTTCGGACAGTTCCAGCGCACGCCTGGCGTCGGTTACTGCCGAAGTGAGCAACGCTTCGCGTTCCTGCAATGCGAGCTCGCTGGACAGCGCGTTCTCCACGTCACTGAATGCCTTGAGCGCGGTTTGCACGTACTGAGCGATCGCGAGCTTCTGCTCCGCAGTCCGCACTTCGACCTGGCCTTTGAGCGTGCCGCCCGTGAACAACGGAGCCACCGCGTTGGCACCGACGCTCCAGACCGGGTTGTCGCGGTCCTGCAGGACGAAGAGATCGCTGCTTAAGTCCGATCCGCCCCCGGTGAGTGATATGCGTGGCAGGCGTGCCTGCTGGGCTTCCCCGATCCGGCTGAAGGCCGCGGCGACGCGCCTTTGCGCGGCGATGACGTCGGGCCTGCGCTCCAGCAGTTCCGAGGGCAAGCCGGCCGGAACGGTCTCCACGAGGCTGCCGAACTGCGTGGGCGCGGTGAGCTCGGCCGCAGGGTAGCGTCCAATGAGCAATTCCAATGCACGCACGGCTTGCTCGTAGGCGAGCTCCACCTGCCGCAGATTGTCCCGGACGGTGTGCACGTTGATGCGCGCCGTAGTGACGTCGAGCTCGTTGCCGACGCCAACGCGCAGGCGGTCGTCCGAGAGTTCGAGCAGGCTCGTAGCGGCGTCCACCATTTCAGTGAGCAGATCCCGTTGCAGCGCAGCCTCGGTCGCGAGAAACCATGATTTCGCCACCAGCGCCCCGAGTGAGTGGCGCGCGAACGTGAAGTCGGCCTCTGTCGATGCGTACTGGTCCTTCGCCGCGCGCACGCTGTAGCGCACGCGGCCCCACAGATCGAGCTCCCAGGATGCACTAAGGAGGCCGCCCTCGAGGCCGGAGTTGTCGCCTCCGTTATCGCCACCCGCCAGGCCCAGGAGAGTGATCGAGGGCCACAGCGAACCGCCCGCGACCCTCACGAGCGCCGCGGCCTGCTCGACGCGCGCCCCCGCGAGGCGCAGATCGCTGTTGAAGAACACAGCCTCGGCAACCAGTTCTTCCAGTTGCGAGTCGCCGAAGGTGGCGAGCCAGTTGTTCTCGACGCTGCCCGCGCCCGCGTGCCCGGCAGTCCACTGATCGGGCAGCGGTGTGGTCGGCAGCGCTTTCGTCTGCAATTCCTCTGACGAAGGCGGCGGCGCCAATGCGCACCCTGACAGCAGCGCGCAGGCAACGAGCCGCAACGGCGGTCCCCAACCGAATCTGGCTGCGCGGCGCGTGCTGAGGGGAGCGGTCATGTCAATGCAGCTTCAGGACGAGCCAGTTCAGGTATGAGCCGACACGCATGATCACCTTGCGCACGATGTGGATGTGGTGGCCGTGCTGGGTATAGATCGCGCCATTCCCCACGGCGCCCGCCGCCAGGAAGAGATCCTGGTCGCGCTCGGCGATGTTGAGCCGCACGCCGAAGCGGCCCGGAGGCAGTGGGGCCGTGCCGGTCTGCGGAAGCGTCGAGGTCATGGGGATCTGCCCCTGACCCTGAGCCCAGACGATCGAGTCCACCTTTGCCTTGATAATCTTTCCGGGATAGGTCTGGAGCGCGATCTCGGCTTCGTCGCCGGGGTTCACCTGGTGCAGCTCGTTCTGATGGTAAAGAGCGATAACCTGGAACTGGTCCTCGACGAACGTCATCACCGGCAGCATGCCGAGAGCAGTCGCCATCTGACCCGGCCGCAGCTGCAGATTGATCACGGTTCCATCAGCCGGCGCGTAAAACACCGTCTGTGTGAGCTCCCAGCGGGCATTGGCGAGCTGAGCCTTGATCTGCGCGACTTCCGCCTGGTCATCGCCGACCGTGGCGCCGAGACGCGCGCGGACCTGGGCCTCGGCCGCGGCGTTCGCGCTCAGCTCCGCTTCGAGCTGCCTCAGGTCCGCTTCAGCCTGCTCCAGGGCGAAACGGTCTCCCGCACCCGTCGCGGCGAGCTCGCGATTCTGCTCCACGCGCTTACGGGTGAGATCGAGCTTCGCGCGCACCGCACGCGTCCGGCTGACCGCGGACTGCAGCTCTTCGTTCAGTTCCACGACCGAGCCCTCGGTCGCCGAGAGCTGCGCTTCGAGCGTGCGCACCTGCAGCTCGAACGGAGTGGGATCGATGCGGAACAGCACCGCGCCTTTCTTGACCGGACTGTTGGGTTCGACGGGCACTTCGATGACCCGGCCACGGACCTGCGGCACGACCTGCACTACGTACTTGATCACGCGTACATCGGACGACGACGGCGCGTAGACGTTGAGCATGAGAATCAGCGTGGTCAGCGCCACGATGGGAATGACCACCACCGTGACCTGCGAGATCTTGTTCCACGGCAGCCACTTGAACTTGAAGAAGATCAGCCAGACGAAAAAGCTGTAGATACCGAGCAGCAGGGCTTCCATCAGCCAACCTCCTCCGGTGCGCGGCTGGGTGCCGAGCGACTCTCGAGGTTCTTGAGCCGCTCCCGGACTCCTTTCATGGTCTCTGGAAGCTCGCCGCGCTTATCCAGCGCCTCCAGGTCCTGTCGCAGGCGTGCGAGCTCCTCATGCAGGGGCGATTCCACGGCAGCCTTGTCCTTTTCTTCCAGCTCAGCGTAGTAGTCGTCGTGCTTGTCACGACCGTACGCCAGCTTGTGCATGACGGGCTTGCTGTATGCCCACAGCCATGCGAGCGGCCACAGCAAGCCGCCGAAGACGAGCGACAGCAGGCACAGGACGTGAATCGCATCCTTCTGCGGGTGGTGGCGCTTCTCCGCGATCTTTTCCGGCAGTACGTGCACCAGCCAGAAGAGCGCGATGCCGCCGATCGGCATCACGATGATGATGAAGACTGCGAGAAAGCTCGCCGCCTTGTCGGCGAACTCACCACTCGCGGCGAGGCACTCCTGCATACCTGCGCAGGCGAGACCAAGCGCGAGCACCATCGCCCGGACGAACGTCGACTTCCGCACCTTTACACCCATGAGCAATTGCGCCCGGCTGTGCGCCGCCTGTTCTTGATTTCGTCGCCCGCCGAGTCGTTGCACCATATCATGCCGCCACAGTCGTTCGCGATCAGAAGCTATAGGCGCCGTAGATCATGCCGTAAAGGAACGTGTCGGTACGGCCCGAGGACTGTTCGACCGCGTCGCCGGGCTCCGCCACTGCGGCAATGAAGCTCATGACAAAGTTGTCGTTCACCGTCCAGTCCATGTACCAGTCGAGCTCGAGCGCCACCTCGTCGGAGGTGACTCCGGCTGAAGCGGGTATGTCCAGCAGGAAGTCGTAGAGAATGAGTCCCATCGAGATGGATTCGTTCGGCTTCGTATGCACGCGCAGCTGGTGCGAAATGAGGTTCGAGTTCCCGACGAAGTACTCGCCGGCGATCTCACCCTGCCACCAGGAGCCCCAGTCGTAGAAGCCGGTGAGAAGTCCGTCGAATGCTTCGTTTTCAGCAGTCGCCGGATCGTCGCCTTCGAAGAAAGCGTAGCGGTAAGACACCTTCGGCTGCCAGGTCATATCGAGCTGATAGGCCACGAGCAGGTTATATGCGGTGGAATCGAGCGCAGCGCCGTTGTCCTCCTGCGCGTACTCCGCCTCGAACGAGAGCGCCTTCAGGTTCGGAAACGGCGCGGTGAAGGCCCGCACGTTGTAGACGTCGAGCCCGTCGCGCTGCGGCGCTTCGTTCGCGTTGGCGGAAAACGTCATGTACGTCGCGCCAACCGTCGTGTCCTCGCCGAACGCGTACTCGTAGTTCACGCCCCAGAGCTTGGTGCTGGAATCCGCCTCCGGCAGATCGTCCTTATCGAGATAGAACGCCTCTACCGTGTGCGCGCCGGGCTTGAAACGGCCGATCGCGGCAAATTCGAAGGCCTGGCGCGCGTTGGTCCAGTAGCCGCCCCGCGTACCACCCTCAGCGGCGCCATCCCACAGCAGCATGCCGTGGCCGAGCCGGTACCGGGTGCGACCGACGGTGAAGTCGAGCGCGTTCTCGCCGAAATTGCTGAGGGTGTTGCCGGAGCGCCAGCCGATGTAGAGGTCTTCCACGTCGAATGAGGAAGCGTCCTCGCCCACAAGCGATGGCGCCGCGCCGTAGGTGCGCTCGCCGACGGCGCTGACTTTCCCGTAGAGCTGTGCCGAGCTGTCCAATGTGTATTGCGCGCTCAAGGCCGGCTTGATCGAGCCTTCGAACCAGTCGTCGCTGAGATCGCCGGAGGGTTGCTCGGGCTTCGGGTCCGTGTACAGGGAATCCGCGAAGCCGAACGCGCCAAGAGTTGCGTCGAAGTTGAAGGTCCAGTCCAGTCCCGCCGGCAAGCCGGGCGGCGATTGCGAGGCTTCCGGCTCCTGGCCCACGACAGCAGTAGCCACGAGTGCAAGCAGGATGGCGGCTGAGGCTGCCCTCAGGTTGACGCTACGCCGCGGGTGCATGAATGCAGGGAATGATTGCATGGCAGGAGTCCTTCTGTTCACGCGGGCCCGGCAGAAGCCGCGCTTTCGGCTTGCTCGGCCGCCTTGCGCTTCGCAGCGGCCATCATGGAACGGATGAAGAAAGGATAAAGCGGCACGCTGATCAGCAGTGCCACCATCGCATTTACGACCGTCTGCGGATCGCCACCGATGACCGCCCACAGGCAGTAGGCCACCGCGGCCAGTGCGATCCACTTGTAGGCACGAAAGGTCGCGGTCGGCTGGTGATGGTCGTGAACCACCTTCACGACCGACACCGCGGCGTAGACATACGGCACGATGATGAGGATGACCGCGAGATCGACGATGCGATTGAACTGACCGGCCAGGGTCGGTGACATGGTCGCGAACAGCACGATGGTCATCAGCACCCCGACGATGACGAGCCCGAGGCCGGGAACGCCGTTGCCGTTGAGGCGCGCGAATACGCGCGGAAACATGCCGTCATCGGCAGCGGCTTTGGCCGACTGCCCGACCAGCAGCATCCAGCCTCCGAGCGAGCCAACGGATTTCAGGATCGCGCACACACTGATGACGATTGCACCGACCGGACCAATCGCGAGTCGCGCCGCTTCGGCGAACGGTGCATGGGAACTGCGCAGCTCATCGTTCGGCAGCATCCCCATGATGACCGTGGAACTCAGTACGTAGACGACAGCGGCCATGCCGAGGCCGATGAGCGTGGCGAGCGGGACATTGCGCTTCGGGTTCTCGATGACGCCGGCGGAGACCGTCGCGCTCTCGATGCCCATGTAGGCCCACAACGCCATCGAGGCGGCGCGCGACACCGCGTGCATATCCGAGCCGCCGCTGACGTTCCAGCCCGCGAAGAATGTCTCGGAGCTGAACCAGAACCAGCCGAACAGCGCAATCCCGAGGATGGGGATGAGCGCGAGCGCCATCGTCCAGGTCTCCAGCGCGCCGACGACACGCGGCCCGAGGATGTTGGCAAATGTGAGCACCCAGATCACGGCCGCGGTGGCAAACACGCTCGCCGGCGGAGCGCTGATCGAGGGGATCAGTTCCGCCAGGTATCCGACCGCTGCTATCGCAATCGCAATGTTGCCGATCCAGTTGCCGAACCAATACACATAGTTGGTCTGAAAGCCCGCATACGGTCCGAGGAAGTCGCGCGCATAGGCATACGGGCCGCCCTCTTGCGGATTGAGCTGACCGAGCTTTGCGAAGCAGAGACCGAGCGCGGCTACGCCGGCGGTAGCGATCACCCAACCGAAAACGGCGATGCCGCCGACCTGGGCGAGGTTCACGGGCAGCAGAAATACCCCCGTGCCGATCATGTTGCCAGCCACGAGCATCGTCGCCTGCGACAGCGACATCTTGCGACCGGGCGTACTCACCTGCGGGCTGCCGCACGCTCAGCCCCCGGCTTCAGGCACTGAACGAAATAGGTGCCGTCACGATTCTCGACTCCGTGCGTATCGTGGCCGAACCCGGGAAATCGCTTGTCCCACAACCACAGTGCCCGCAGGTATCCGAGATACGGGCCGTCGTCCGGACCGGTCGACTCGCCTGGCATGAGCATGGGGATGCCCGGCGGATATGGCACGACGCTCGTGGCGAGCACACGGTCGGCGAGTTTCTCGAGAGGTACGTGCTCGATCTCATCGCGTACCAGGTACTGGAATGCCGCGTTCGGTGTCATGACGGGCGTGGGCAGTGTCGAGAACGCCTCGGCCAGCCAATGCGTCTGCCGCGACTCCTTGAGCTGGGCAAACATTTGGTCGGCAACCTCGCGCAAGCCGAGATTGCGGTACACATCCGCGGTGAGATGCGGCAGGACCTGGGCCACTGGCGTATTGCTGTCGTAGTCGCGCTTGAATTCGAGCAACGCGTTGAGGAGCGTCCCCCACTTTCCCTTCGTGATGCCGATCGAGAACAGGAACAGGATCGTGAAGTCCGTGGTCTTCTCGACCTCGACTCCCCTGTAATGGAGGTACGAGGTGACGAGGGTCGCCGGGATACCGCGCTTGTCGAGCCCGCCCTTGTCGAGCACGCCCGGCGTGACAATCGAGACCTTGATCGGGTCGAGCATGCAGTAGCCGTCTTCCAGCTTGCCGAAGCCGTGCCACGTTTCCCCGGGATGCAGTACCCAGCACTCCGGATCGGTCGCCAGCTGTTCGGGTGATGCGTCTTCAAACCGCACTTTCTTGCCTCTCTTGCCGCTCCTGACCGTCTCGGCGTTCCACGCCCTGAAGAACCAGTCACGTTTCTTCGTGAACTGCCGATGGACGCGGTTCATCGTCTGCCGGAAGGCTACGGCTTCCTGGATCGACTCGCCCGTGAGCGTCGGGCCGCCTGGCCCGTCCATCATCGCCGTAGTGATGTCGTTGGACACGATGATCGGATACAGCGGCGAAGTCGACGCATGCAGCATGTAGGACTCATTGAATCGCGAATGCGGGATCGCGCCGCGGCCGTCGCGGATGTGCAGGAACGACGCCTGCGACAATGCCGCCAACAGCTTGTGAGTGGAATGGGTGGCAAAGATCGTCGGTCCCTTGTGATCCTTGGGGTCGCCATGCATCGCGTGACGGTCGCGATACAGCGGGTTGAAGCGCGCATACGCATACCATGCTTCGTCGAAATGGATGCGATCGACGCTCGGGTCGAGCAACTCCTCGACGCGGCGCGCGCTGTAGCACAGGCCATCGTAGGTGGAATTGGTGATGATCGAGTGAACCGGGCGCGTGTCGATGTCCTTCGTCACCAGCGGGTTCGATTTGATCGCGGCCTTGAGCGCTTCCTTGGTGAGACGGTCAGGCGGGATCGGGCCGATGATGCCGTAGCGGTTGCGCAGCGGCACCAGGTAGTTGGGAATGGCCCCTGTCATGACGAGGCTGTGCTCGATCGACTTGTGACAGTTGCGATCGCAGAGCGCAATCTGGTCGCGCGCGACCGCTGCCATGAAGATCACGCGGTTGGACATCGATGTCCCGTTCGTGACGCTGTAAGTGCGATGCGCGCCGAAAACGCGCGCCGCATACCGCTCGTGCTCCCCCATGGGGCCGGAGTGATCGAGAAGCGACCCCAGGCTCCCGACGCTGATGGAAAGATCAGCGCGCAGCAGGTTCTCGCCAAAGTAGTCGAAGAAGACCCGGCCGACCGGAGACTTGAGGAACGCGGTGCCGCCCGTGTGCCCGGGCGTGTGCCAGGAATACTCGTACTCCTGGGTGAAGCGCATCAGGGCCGCGGCCAGCGGAGGCATCATCACCTCGATATAGCGGCGGATGGCTGCCGCGATGCGTCCACCGACGAAGGCAGCGGTGTCCTCGAGCGTCCAGATGAACTCATCGACCATCTCCATCACTTCGACGGGGATGGCCGAGGCTTCGCCCCGCTCCGCCATGAGGAAGATGGGGATCTTGTCATTTCGCGAACGGATGAACTCCAGGAAGGCGCGCGCCCGCGCGTGGCCCTTGTCATCCCCGAGCGTCCAGTCGACCAGCACTGCGTGGATCGCCGAATCGGACGTGATCACCGAAGTGCCGTCCTCGGCGGAAGTCGCTTCCACGACTTCGATGTTGCGACCTTGCATTTCCTGGACGAGCGCGCGGGCAGCGCGGCCTTCGGCCGTTGGCGTGCCGAGCTCGTCGTCCACGATGAGCGCACGCATGCTCAGGCGCTTGACACTTCGCTGGATCATCTCCGCTACTCCTGGGGGCTACGCGACGCCGCTGTCGCTTCAGACCGATCTGTGCATTACGGGACTCAGGGCGTCGGTGTCATCCACCGGAAGAACACCTGCGTGTTTTCGCTGAACTCGCCGAACGACTGCGTGTACAGCGTGCGAAAGCCGTTCGTCACATAGAACTGGCTGAGGCTGCGATCGACGAGCAGGCGAAAATCGTCATCGTTGCGCGGCAACGCGAGTGCGTACGGCTCGTTGGTCATCAACCGGTCGAGGATCACGAAATCGTCACGCGACTCGCTGTCCATCGCGCCGAGCAGGATAGCGTGGTCGCCGAAGACGACCTGCGCCTTGCCCTCGCGAAGCTGCTGCAGGGCCGTGCGGTAGTCGGGCACCGACACCACCTTGGCATCGATCTGGAACGTGTTGAGCCGGCTCTTCAGCATGCTCTCCGAGGTCGATCCGGAAACAACGGCGAAGGTGCTCTGGCCGAGCACCGTTGCCGCGGGTGAGCCGCGCCAGACCGGCTTCACACTGGGCTTCTCCGCGAGCGCCTCGCGCAGCGCCGGGGGCGAGTCCGCGCGCACCGCCGCGCGCACGCCGCCCGGGTAGACCGGGATCGAGAAGCTGACGTCCCGCCGCCGGGTGAGCGTCGCGCTGATCGGCGTGCACAGGATGTCGATACTGCCGGGCTGCACCTGGCTCAGACCGCTGTCGAGTGCGACCGGCACCCAGTCGACTGTCAGTTCCGGCAGAGCGAGCTGCGTCTTCACCTGATCGGCGATCCCCTTGCACAGCGCGGCCGAGTAGCCCTCGACCGCTCCGCCATCGGCGCGATGAGTAAACGGCGGCGCGTCCGCGTAGTAACCCAACTTGATGTGGCCGCTCTCCTTGATCTGGTCCAGCGTCCCCGCCGATGCCAGCGAGACGGCGAACACTGCGATCACAGGCGCGGCAAGCGATGCCCGTAGGGCCCGCGTTACGAATCGTTCGACTTGCATGGATTGTTCTCCTTTCGTGCGGTTGCGCTTGCCACTCAGGCCTTGCGAGCGGGCGCAGCTGACGCTGACCCCGGCAACATGAAACGAGGCGCCAGGAATCCCCAGACGATGTAGGCGATCCCGAGCACCAGCACGCCGCCCATGACGGCGTCCTTGCCCGAGGCGTAGAGCGCAAAGACGCTGTAAGCCATGGCGATCACCAGGACAATGGCATTGCGCCGGAAGACGTCGTTGCTCACCTTGGCTGTGCGCATCATGACGATCAGCGCGGACAGCGAGACGATGTAAGGAATGACGTTGGTGACGACCGCCAGGTTGACCAGCGCGCTGAACTGCTCGCTGAGGGTGGGCGAGATCGTCATCAGGGCAAGCCCCGACTGGACGAAGCCGAGCACGATCATGCCGACGATGGGCGCGCCCAGCCGGTTCACCTTGGTAAAAAACTTCGGGAACATGTGATCGTCTGCCGCCGATTTGCCGGTCTGAGCGATCGTGAATTGCCAGCCGAGAAGCGATCCCAGGCAGGCGAGCACGGCCAGCGCCATGATGATCTGGCCGACGGTCGGGCTGAACATTTTTGCGTAGGCGAGACCGAAGGGGCCGGTCGAAGCCGCGAGCTCGGCGTTCGGCACGATCCCCTGGATCACCGTGGTGGAAAGCACATAGACCACGGCTGCGCCCAAGGTGCCGAACAGGCAGGCGAGCGGCACGTCCCTCTTAGGATTCTCCACCGCGGCCGAGTTCTGCGCTGCAGATTCCATTCCCAGGAAGGCCCAGAGCGTGAGCGCGATGCTCGAGCCCATGCCCTCTCCGAGACTCAAGCCCTGTGGATTCCAGGCCGCGGCGAACGTGTCCGCGCTGAACCAGAACCAGCCGATCAGCGAGATCGCGCCCACTGGAATGATGACTCCCCACACCGTGACCGAGCCGATCTTGCCGGTGAGACCCGGGCCGCCAAAGTTCGCGACCGTGGTCAGCCAGAGCAGCCCGATCACCGTGATGCAGGTGGAAATGGGCGTCGCGTTCATCGCCGGGAAGAACGTGGCGAGATAGCCGACCGCCGAAATCGCGATGGCTACGTTGCCGATCGCGAGCGACAGGAAGTACAGCAGGAACACCTGGAAGTACCCAGACTTGCCGTACGCGTCCTCCGCATAGGCCGCCATGCCGCCGCTGCGCTGGTTGAATATGCCTGCCTGGGCAAAGCCATACGCGATGGCCATGGATCCCACCGCGGTGACTATCCATGACAGGAGGGAGATCGCACCCACCTGCGCCATGTTGGACGGCAACATGATGATGCCGGAGCCCATCATGTTCACCGCGACGATGAACGTGAGCTGCATCAGGTTCATCTTCTTTTGTTCTGCCATAGCGCTTCTCCTTAGTTTCTTACCTTGCGCCGCTCATTCGCGGAGCACGCATGTATGGAACTTGATGCGGCCGTTCACCCTGGCTCGCGGCCGGGTGCGGGCGCGCCTACTTGACGCAATAGATGTGGTAGCCGCCGTCCAGTTCTTCGGCGCCTTCGACTTCCTTGGCGAATCCGGGGAACAGGTGGCCGTACTCCTGCAGCGTGCGCAGGTACGTGAGCCAGGGCCCGTCGGCCGGGCCGATGCTCTCGCCCGGCATGACGATCGGAATGCCGGGTGGATAGGGAATGACACCGACGGCGACTACGCGATTGGCGAGCTCGCCGAGCGGAACCTTCTCGGCGTCTCCCGCCATCAGGCGCTGGAAGGCACGCCGCGGCGTCATCTTCGGCGTCGGCAGGGTCGCGTAAGCCTGCGCCTGCCAGTGCCCTTGCCTGCTCTTGCGCAGGTGCGCCCACATCTCGTCGCCGAGATCCTTGAGACCCTTGCCCGCATAGCGCTGCGGCGCCGCTGCGTACACCGATGGCACCACCTCTGAAAGCGGCGCGTTGCGATCGTAGTCGGCTTTGAAGTCGAGCAAAGTGTTGAGGAGCGTCCCCCACTTGCCCTTGGTGATACCTATCGAGAACAGGAACAAGACCATGTGGTCAGTCGTGCGTGACGGCACGATGCCGTGACGACCGAGGTAGGCAGTGACGATGTCAGCCGGGATGCCGTTGGTGTCCAGCTGGCCATCGTCCTTCATGCCTGGGCAGACGATGCCGAACTTGATCGGGTCGAGCATGCACCAGCCTTCCGGCAAGCCTTCGAAACCATGCCAGCTCTCGCCGGGGTGCAGCACCCAGCAATTCGGATCGGTGGTGAGAAGTTCCTCGGGCGCCTCGTGAAACGGAATGCGGCGACCCTTCGGACCGGTCACCTCGTCAGCATTCCAAGGCGCGAAAAACCAGTCCTTCTTCGCCAGGAATTCCTGGCGCACGCGTGCGACCGCGAGGCGGCACGCGACGGCCTCGTCGATGGTTTCCTGCGTGAGCACCTGCCCCGCCGGGCCGTCCATCATGGCGGCGGCGACATCGTTCGAGGCGATGAGCGCATAAAGCGGCGAAGTGCTCGCCTGCGCGCAGTAGGCTTCGTTGAAGCGCCCGTGATCGATCGCGCCGCGGCCGTCGCGGATGTGGATGTACGAGGTCTGCGACAGCGCGGCCAGCAGCTTGTGTGTCGAATGGGTCGCGAAAACCGTCGGCCCATCCTTGGGATGAGTCTCCGGGCCGTCCCGCATCGCGTAGCGATCGCGGTACATGGGATTGAAGCGCGCGTATGCCATACCAGGCTTCGTCGAAATGAACCCGATCGACGCTCTTGGCCAGCCGCTTCTCGGCATCCGTGGCGTTGTAGCACATGCCGTCGTACGTGCAGTTCGTGAGCACGGAGTAGACGGCGCGTTTGGCGCCGGCCGCCTTGGCCAGCGGGTTGTCAGCGATGATCTTCCCGATCGCTTCGGGCTCGAGCCGCTCCGGAGGAATCGGGCCGATGATGCCGAAGCGATTGCGTGTCGGACTCAGAAAGACGGGAATGCCGCCCGTAATCGCCAGGCCCTGCTCGATGGACTTATGGCAATTGCGATCGCACAGCGCGATCTCGTTGTCGCCCACGCACGCGGACATGATGGCGCGGTTCGATGCGGACGTGCCGTTCGTTACCGTATACGAGCGGTCCGCGCCGAAGATGCGCGCGATGTTGCGTTCGCTTTCGCCGACCGGGCCGCTGTGGCCGAGGAGTGAGCCGAGCGCGCCGCGCTCGATGCCCATGTCGGTGCGAAACAGGTTTTCGCCGAAGAAGTCGAAGAACGCCCGGCCGATCGGCGACTTCAGGAAAGCGACCCCGCCCTGATGGCCAGGTGCCGCCCACGAGTACTCCCGCTCGCGGTCATAGCGCGCCAGTGCGGCTGCATAGGGCGGCAACAGCACCTGGATATAGCGCTCGATTGCCACCTGCACCCGGCCGCTGATGAAGGACGCGGTGTCCTCGAGGATCCAGACGAACTCATCGGTCAGCGTGGCGACCTCGACGCCGACCGAGCCCGCGAGCTTGCGGCTGGCCATCAGGAAAACGGGGACCTTGGCGTTGCGCGCCCGCACTGCGCGCAGCAGTTCCGTCGCCTGCTCGTGAGCGCTGTCGTCATTACCCTTCTGCGTCCAATTGAGCAGGATGCAGTGGATGCCGGAATCGGAGACGACCGTCGCCAGGCCGTCCTCGTACGAAATGGCTTCTACGACGTCGAGATTCCGGTCTCGCAGCTCCGCCACCAGGGCGTGCACACTGCGCGCGGCCGCACCGCTGACCTCCGCTAGCCCGCTGTCGACAATAAGGACACGTCTGGTGAGCGTGCCGGCTCCAGTACTTGGCATCATGGCTCTTCCCTCACAGTGGAACTCCGGATCGCCTGTTCCGGCGGTGACCCCCGCACGCCCCCAAAACCATTGCGATTGGCAGATCGGCTGCGAGAGGCCAGCCTGGCCGATTCACCGCGAGCCGCAACACAATTCTTTTGGAGTGCGCAGCGTGCACCAGCCCCCCTGCGGTCTCTATTGACCCAAAGTGCAGTACAGGTGTGACTGGCGGCGCGGCTGGCAACGTCCGTCCCAGCTCGTAGCCCGCTGGAGGGCTCAATAGTGGTCATCGGCTGGATTCCGACGGTCCCATGTCAGTACTCGCTGAACATCCGCTGTACTTCCTTCACGTCCTTGGTCTTGAGCAGCGCCTGCTGCAGCAGGACGCGTGACTTCGGCGGATTGAGCTCGAGGGACGCGACGAACCCATACTTGTCGTCATCGACTCTCGTTGTTGCGGTACGTGAGTCCGCTCGGCAGCCGCGAGCTGCGCACGATGACCACGCCGTTCTTGGCCGCGGCGGCGCAGACGCTCGAGCGCCTTCCCGGTCATGTTGCCGTCGCCCACACCGGCGATGACGAGCCCCTTGGCGCCGTTCGCGACCGCCGCATCGATCAGGTCGGTGCTCATGTTGGCGTGCGCGTAGATGATGTCGACGCGCGGCAGTGTCGTGACGTCCTTGATCGAGAACTCGCTCTTGGCGCCGCGTCGCCCGCCGGGACCTCGAACCACGTGATCTTCCCGGTATTCACCAGCCCCGCAGGTCCGCGATTCAGGCTGTCGAACGTCTCCACGCTCGAGGTGTTGGTCTTGATCGACTTCGCGCGCCGCGTGGATCTGGTCGTTGAGCGTCACCAGCACGCCGCGACCCTTGGCGCGCGGGTCGGCCGCGATGGCCATGGCGTTGTAGAGATTCATCGGGCCGTCTGCGCTGATCGCGGTCGCCGGGCGCATCGAGCCGACCAGCACGACCGGCTTGTCGCTCTTCACGACGAGATCGAGGAAGTACGCCGTCTCCTCCATCGTATCCGTGCCGTGCGTGATGACCACGCCGTCGACGTCGGAGCTGGCCAGCACCTCGTTCGAGCCGGTTGGCGAGCTTGAGCCAGACCTCATCGTTCATGTCCTGGCTGCCGATGTTGACGATCTGCTCGCCGCTGATATCGGCGAGATTCTTCATCTGCGGCACCGCGTTGATGAGATCCTGCACGTCGAACGAGCCCGACTTGTAGCCGTACTCAGCCTGGCTGGCCTGCGCGCCGGCAATCGTTCCGCCGGTGGCCAGGATCTTGATCCGCGGCTTCGCGGCCAGTGCACTCTGTACTGGCAGAGCCAGCAGAGCACTCAGCAACATCAGGACCAGGCTTCGACCGCGCGCACTCATCGAACTCTCCCATTGCCGGGCCTGCCGGCCCGCAAGAGTCTGCGCAGAACATCGAGCAGCTGCGCGCCATCGTCGGTCTTGCGGAAAAAGCCCGCGCATCCCGCCTGCTGAGCTTCGGCCCGCGCGGCCGGTTCGTCGTGAGCGGTGATGAAGATGATCGGGGTGCGGTCGCCGTCCGTCACGAGCCTGCGCTGCATATCGAGGCCACTCATGCCGCCGAGCTGGATGTCGACCAGCAGGCAGGTGAAGTACCGGCGTACCGGATCGGCCAGGAATTCCTCGGCGGATGCATAAATGACCGATTGATACCCAGCCGCGCGCAACATCCGACCCGACGAGCGGCAGAAGCTCTCGTCGTCATCGATGATCGCGACACACGTTTCCTCTAATGCGTCCGTCATGCTGCGGGCAAGCTAGCAGCGTGCCGCCCGTACCAGTACTGCCCATAGGGGAAGGCGCGTCCAGCGCGGCGGACCGCCCGCGCGCGATCGCGCAGGCGGATCTACGCTCGACCGCGTGGTTCTCGACTCACCCGGCTGTCAGCTCGAAGAGTCCGGCCTCCCGCGCCAGGGTCGTGAGCTGTGCGACCGAGGGCACGCCCACTTTCCTGGTAATTGCCGTGCGGTGCAGCTTCACCGTGCGCTCGTGGATGCCGAGCGCGACCGCGATCTGCTTGTTCATTCGGCCGCGCACCACGTGGCTCAGCACCTCGAGCTCGCGCGACGTCAGAGCGGCAAAGCGCTGGCGCAACGCATCCTGCGAGGCATGCGCAGCGCGCGCGGTGGCCTCGCGCTCGAGGGCCCGGGTCACTGCCGCGATCAACTGCTCATCCGGAGCGAGCTTCTCGAGGAAGTCCACCGCGCCCTGGCGCATGGCTCGCACGCTGCTGGGAATGTCTCCGTGCCCCGTGAGAAAGACGACCGGCAGCGCTGTACCCGATCTCGCGAGCGCCTCCTGCAATTCCAGGCCGCTCAGGCCCGGCATTTGCAGGTCCGCCACGACGCAGCCGCGTGTGCCCGGCGAAACCTGCGCCAGGAACTCGTGCGCAGACGCGTACATCCGTGTCTCGAGACCCGCGGCACGGAGCAGCCGGCATACCGCCACCCGGTACGAAGCGTCATCGTCGACGACGTAGACCGTAACGGACTCATTCATCGAAGAGTCCCTGCCTGACCGGCAAAGTGAAGCGGAAGCTTGCCCCAGACCCTGTCCCCTGCTTCTCCAGCCAAAGCTTGCCGCCATGGGCTTCCACGATCGTGCGCGAAACAGGCAGGCCCATGCCCATGCCATGCTCTTTTGTCGTGTAAAACGGCTCGAACAACTTGTCGACGGCCTCTGGTGCAACCCCACGGCCCGAATCGGTCACGGCCACCTCGATCCTCCCATCCGCGTGCCGCGCCTCGACCATGACCCGCCGGCTGCCGACGGGTAGCTCGCCGACTGCATCCATGCCGTTGATGATCAGATTGAGCAGGACCTGGGACAGATGCACCCGGTCGCCGAGCGCCAGGGGCAAGCCCGGTTCCGGCCTGAAATCCAGCTCTACGTGCCGGGCACCGGCATCGAAACGGACCACCTTCAGCACGTCCTGTACCAGCGCTTCCACGGCCAGCGAGTGCAATTCTACGCTGCGCCGTTTGAGGAGAGCGCGCAGGCGTTCGATCACCTCTCCGGCGCGCCGGTCGTCCTTGCGGATATCGGACACGATGGCACGCAGTTCATCGAGGTCCGGCGCGGGAGCCTCCAGTAGCATCTGCGCCGCCTCCGCGTTGCGCAGGATCGCACCCAGAGGCTGATTGAGCTCGTGAGCCAGGCCGGAGGAGAGCTGGCCCAGCAGAGTCACGCGGCCCGAATGCGCCAGTTCCCGCCGCAGTTCCGCCGTTTCGTATTGGGCCTCTTTCCGGTCCGTAATGTCGCGGAGAATGCCCCGCATGATGACCGATCGATCGTCAACAGCTGATTCCGATCGCCCACGCGCCGCGATCCAGCGTAACGTTCCCTGCGGATGGCGGATGCGGTACTCCGCGTTGAATTCCTCTCCACTCCACTGCGCGCGCTCGGCCTGGCGACGCACCGCCGCCTGATCATCGGGATGAACTGCGGCGAGCCACCGGTCGTAGTCGACGACTTCCTCCTGGAAGCCGTGCAGCGCTCGCGCCTTTTCAGTCATCTGCACGCTTGACGCCGCCACGTCCCAGACCCAGATTCCAATGCCTGCGGCGCTCACGGCAAGATCGAGCTGCCGCTCGCTATCGCGGAGCCCGCGCGCGAGGCCCGCCGCGTGCAGCAGTTCGCGACTCAGTTCAAAGGCCATCACCAGCAGCGTGATCAGAAAGGCCGGAGTCACCAGCACCGGTATGCGCGCCAATCCCCAGATCAGCAACTGCGTATGCACCATGGAAATCAAATAGAAGATGAGGATGCCACCGCCGACGATCAGTGCCTTGCCCCGCGCATCGGGTCCGTCGCGCCGCCAAACCGCGATCGCCGCGTCAACCACGAATGCCGTGAGAAGAATCACGCTCGCTGTCGCCACCCACTGCCAGGAGCCGACTACGGCCTGCCCAACAGCCGAGACCGGTTGGCCGAGCAAGGAGACCTGCTCGAGGCTGATGATTTGCCGGAAGTTGAAGTTTGGTTCGAGAATGAAATTGCCCACGAGCACCGCACACCGCAAGGCGATGACCGTCGCTGCAAGCCACGCCCTTCCGGCGCGCAGATAGAGCCACACAAAGAGGACAACGCCGGTATTGGCGAGGAACATCGGCACGTGGGACCAGCGCACCCACATTCCATACTCCTGGGGAGTGACGGCATGCATCAGGCGAAGCTCGAGCGGAGCCATGCATGCCACTGCCACCGCGACCATGGCGAACGCGAGGTTCGGCAGCGCACGCCGGTCGTACACCCACACCAGCGCGTGCACCACGCCGAGCGTCAACGCGGCGCCGGCCATCACGGACCAGAGGATGGTGATGAGGCTCATGAGAGGACGACTGAATCGTGCAACATTGACGGCCCCGGCAACGGAGCCAGCCGTCAGTACACTTCCTTGATGAACCGGAACGGATGGTCGATCTCGCGGTAGCCGCCGCGCTTCTGGCGCTTGGGTAGCTTGATCTTCTCACGCGGCAATGCCTTGTAAGGGATCTGCTCGAGCAGATGCGTGATGATGTTGAGGCGGCCGCGTCGCTTGTCGTCGGTCCGCGCCAGGTGCCAGGGCGCAAACTCGGTATCGGTGGCGGCAAACATCTCATCGCGCGCACGCGAGTAGTCATACCAGCGGCTGTATGACTTGAGATCCATCGGCGAAAGCTTCCAGATCTTGCGGCCATCGCCGATTCGCGACTCGAGGCGGCGCGTCTGCTCTTCGGGGCTCACCTCCAGCCAGTACTTGATGAGGATGACCCCCGAATCGACTATGGCCTTCTCCACCGGCGGCACCATTTTCAGGAACCGCTTCGCCTGCTTGTCGCTGCAGAACTCCATCACGCGCTCGACCCCGGCGCGGTTGTACCAGCTGCGGTCGAAGATCACGACCTCCCCCGCGGCTGGCAGGTGAGGCAGGTACCGCTGCACGTACATCTGGCTCTTTTCGCGCTCGGTCGGCGCGGGCAGCGCGACGACACGGAACAGGCGCGGACTCACCCGTTCGGTGATCGCCTTGATCGTGCCGCCCTTGCCGGCGCCGTCGCGACCTTCGAACACCACGCAGATCTTCAGCCCCTCGCGGACGATCCACTGCTGGGCTTTCACCAGCTCGATGTGCAGACGCTCGAGCTCCTCCTCGTACACGCTCCGCTTGAGCTTCTCCTTGCCTTCCGTCGCGTTCTTGTTCTTCCTGGACTTGCCGCTCTTCATGGGTCACGCCTTCTTCTGTTCATTCTCGAGTCCCTTGCGCGTGATCTCGCCATAGAGGCTGATGAGTTGCGCCACCAGCGACTGGAATTCCGGATGCTTTTCAGCGAGCTTCTGCGCACCGCCGACGTCTTCGAAGACCAGCTTCAGGAAGTGCATATCGGGTTCGTCCAGGCGTTGGCCACTGTCCACCTTTTTCTTGAGGTCGAGGGCGCGCGGCAGCCGCTCGGTATTCAGCCGCTCCAGGAGGACCTGGATAATGCCGGCATCTTTCTGCGACGAATCACGCATGGGCGACTCCTGTGGTCCCTGCCCCAAGGGGCAGTATTGACGGAAACAGGGCGATGCTAGCCTGATTTGGATCGGCTGGCGCGCGCCGCGGCTTGGTCACGTCGCCACAATCTCCTCAACTCCGGAGTGGTTTCAATCGCGAACCAACGCGAAGGGGATGCCATGCATGTCGCAGCAGCCAAAGACGTAGCGGCCGCGGCCGGGCCAGTCACCGCGGCGTCGCGAGGCAGCCGGATTGCGGCAATCGACTGGATGCGCGGCCTGGTGATGATCCTGATGATCATCGACCACGCATCGATGGCCTTCGACGGCCACCACGTCGCGCACGATTCGGCGTTCTACGCGGATGCGATGTCGATGGCCCTGCCGGCGGGCGAGTTCTTCACGCGCTGGATCACGCACATCTGCGCGCCGACCTTCGTCTTCCTGGCCGGCACTGCGCTTGCGCTCAGTATCGAGCGCAGGGTGGCGAAAGGCGTCAAGGCCTGGGAGATCGACAAGTACATCATCACGCGCGGCGCGATCATCGCGTTGTTCGATCTCACCATCATTTCCCTCGGATCGGGCTACCTCAACCTGGGCGTGTTGCTCGCGATCGGGCTCTCGATGATCTGCATGGCATTTCTGCGTCGCCTGCCCACCTGGGGGCTGCTGGCCTTGTCGCTCGGCTGGATCGCTTTCGGCGAGTTCATCACGGGACAGTTCTGGCATCCTCCGGGATCGGCCCCGCCGCTCGCCTCGTTCTTCATGGCCACGGGCGTCGCTCCGCCGCTCACTTCGATCTTCACGGACGCCGGCGCCCCGGGCGGTGTGGTCAACAAGTACTCGCTGTTCCCGTGGCTGGCGATGATGATCCTGGGTTGGGTTTTCGGCCGCCACATGATGGAATGGGGTGCGGGCAAGGCCCGCCTATCACCGACGAAGGTGCTGGTGATCGCCGGCATGGTGGCACTGATCGTGTTTGCGGTCGTGCGCGCCGCAGCCGGCTACGGCGACATGTTCCTGCATCGCACGGATGACACGTGGCAACAGTGGCTGCACGTCAGCAAGTATCCGCCGTCGCTCACTTACTACGCGCTCGAGCTCGGGTTGCTATGGCTCTGTCTCGCACTGCTGATGAGAATCGAGCCCGTGATCGGCGTGCGTCCCAACGGCGTGTTCCTGGTGTTCGGCCAGACGGCGATGTTCTTCTACCTCGTGCATCGCCTGGTGCTCGAAGTGCCGGCCACCTATTTCGGGCTGCGCGGCGTCGGCGACCTGTCGACGACTTACATCGTGTCGGTGATCATGCTCGTACTGCTGTATCCGCTGTGCCGCTGGTTCCGCACGTTCAAGGCAGCTCATCCGAACTCGTTCCTGAAATACATCTGACCCGGCGTGTCTCACTGTTCCGGTGCTATCGGTGTCCACGTTGGGTCCGGATCGAACCGTTGGATCGATCCGGCGAGTTGTTCCGTCTCTTCCCCGAGATCGCGCTGCCACACCACGCCGTCCTGGTTGACGATGAATGACATGACACCGCTGACGCCGTAGGTCCGAGTGCAAAGAACGCCGCGCGCGCTGGGCCGGGCATCCGACAGTCTCCTTCAGCTCATGAGCAGCACGATCACCACGCCCCAGATCGTGAGCAGGGTCGCGCCGACCGCGTAGGTCACGGTGTAGCCGAGCGCCGCAACGTTGCTGTGAGCTTTCTCCTCGATGGCGCCCAGGGCGGCGGTGGTCGTGCGCGCCCCCGCGACAGCACCCAGCACGATCGGCGCCTTCATGCGGAACAGGTACCGTCCCACCAGCACCCCCAGGACGAGAGGAACTGTCGTCACTACCATGCCGGCCAGGAGCAAGGACAGGCCATTGCTCTGCAGACCGGCAATGAACTTGGGGCCGGCGCCGATGCCGACGATCGCGATGAAAGCGTTGAGGCCGAGGTTCTTGAAGATCCAGAGTGCAGGCGCCGGAATGCGCCCGAAGGTCCGGTTCACCGACCGCAGCCACCCGCACGCGAGACCGCCGATCAAAGCGCCTCCGGTCGTACTGAGCGTCAGCGGAACGTCACCGACGTGAACCGTCAGCGCGCCCACCAGCGCCCCGGCGGCAATCCCCAGCCCCATGACCACCATGTCGGTTTCTTCGGTGGCACGGTCGGCATAGCCAATCGCCGCTGCGGCGCGCTCTACGTCCCGCTTCGCACCGACCAAGGTGAGCGTGTCGCCGCGATGAATGCGCAGCTCCATGGCCAGGGGCAGAGCCACGTCACTGCGCAGCACCTTGCGCAAGAACACGCCGCGGCCTGCCTCGGCCAGGTCGTCTCTGGCGAGCTCGCCGATTGTCTTGCCGACAAGCTTCTTGCTGGTCACGACCGCATCGAGGATTTGGATCTCGATGTCGAGCAGCTCTCGATCGTCGATCTCCGTGCCGAGGTCCGTCTCGCGCTCCAGGATCGTGCCGAGCCGGCCCGCCAACGCGATGACGGCACCCTCCTCCATCATCAGGTCGGGCCGTGCATCGACGAGCTCGCCGTCCTGTCGCACGCGCTCGACGAACGTGCGTACGGGGAAGCTCTTCTCGAGCTCGCCCACGGTCTTGCCAACCCAGTCACGACTGATGCGGATGGCTCGCACGGTGAATTCACGGTACGCCGACAGGCGTGCTTCGTCGCTTTGCAGACCGCCCGCCTCGGCTTCGTACTTGCGACACTCTTCCGCCAGATCGACACCCATGAGCTTCGGCCCGAGGCTGGCGAGAATCCAGGCGGAACCGGCAGTGCCGAACAGGTATGAAATCGCATAGGAAATCGGCATCGCATCGAGCAGTGCGCGCTTCTCCTCGGCGCCCAGCGGCAGCTGATTGATGCTCTCGGTCGCGACGCCCAGGACTGCGGAGATCGTGGATGCGCCCGAGAGCAGGCCCGCGGTCGTTCCGATGTCATAGCCGAGCGTCTTCCCCACGACGAAGGTGGTGGCGAGCACCATAAGGCACACGAGCACTGCGAAGATCACCTGCTGCAAGCCTTCGCCCTTGATCCCGCGCACGAACTGCGGACCCACGGCGTAGCCGACCGAAAACAGGAACATGAGAAAGAAGGTCGACTTGATCTGCGGCGGGATGTCGATACCGATCTGCCCTACGAGAATGCCCGCGAGGAGAGTGCTCGTGACAACGCCAAGGCTGAAGGAACCGGCCTTGAAGCGGCCGAGCCAGAAGCCGAGCGCCAGCGTGAGAAAGATCGCGATCTCGACGTGGCTGCGCAACGTGGCGAAAACCCACTCGATCATTGGTGGTCCCTGATCAGGGCAACCGGAAAATCACGGCTGCGAGGGCGATGATACCCACCACTATCAGCACGAGGGTTACCCCAAAGAGCGGCGAGTGCATCGGCGTCTGGCCTACGCCAGCGAGGTCGCTGAAGTCCGCGCCCCAGAGGTAGCGGACCAGTTTCCTGTATTGCCACGCCGAGACGATGAGCGTGATGATCCCGACGACGATCAATACGATGCCGACATATCGTGGAAGGTGAGCTCGACCGGTTGGCGGGATGCCCTGCGACTCCCTCATCCACTCGAAGAACTGGAAGATCGTGAAGCCGAAGGCGATCAGCGAGACGGCAGTTCTCAGCCACGCCATCAGCGTGCGCTCAAGGGCCAACCGGGTCCGCAACCACGCGAAGTGGCTGCGCACATCACGATCGACGTCGAACCGCCCCGTGCTCACAATTTCTGCATGGGCTTCAGGTCTTGCGGTACCGGCGATTGCGCCTTGAGTTCGCCCAGTCCCTTGATCGCAATCTTGGCCCACTGGCCGAACAAGCGCTCGAACTCGGCGATGTTGGTGACGCTCGAGGTGACCTGCGCGACACCGCTGCCTTGAGTCTCGCGGCGATCGAGCGCACGCCCGAGCAACGCGTTGGTCACCGAATCCCTGGCCTCGAGCACCAGGGTCGCCTGGCCCGCCTCCATGGTGTAGGTCCTCGACATGCCGGGTGACATCGTGTCTGGCGCGTTGATGTACAGGTCGATCACTGCGGGCGACAGTCTGATGACGTCGGCTCCTGGCGTGGTGACAACGCTGACGCCCGCCTTCTGGAACTCCTTGGCAAATACTTCCGCGAACCCAGACTTGGCCTTGGCGAGAATCTTCTCGGCATCTTCCTGAGTCACATCGCGCGACACTCCGACGGTTGTGTCATTGATGTTGCGCAACCAGTCCTTCTGGAAAGCGACGTAGACAGGATCCAGCATGACCTTCGTATAGGTACGGAAATCTGCGCCCGGCGCGACGTAGGCCGCATCGATGCGCTTGGGCTTGATGCGGACCAATCCATCCCAGTTTTCCGGGATGTCCTTGGCGAGCGCCAACCCTGCCGTGATCAGTGCCAGGACTGGCAGCACGGCAAGGCGCAATCTGACTGACATGTTTCAATACTCCCTTTGTTGAGACTTGGTTGAGAGCGCGCGCGGGGGCCCGATCAGTGATGTGGCGAAGAGGTGCATGATGACGCCGCAGGCCACGTTAACAAAAGTGCCCCAAGGTGCACACGTGCCCAAAGGTTGCGCCGCGCGGGCCTGCGCGGAGCGCCCGGTCCAGGGTCTCAGGCCGCGGCTACCACGCGAAGCGGAAGTTGCGCTGGTCCATGGCCGATGGTGGTCATCCAGGGCTCGGGTTCTCCCGCCGGCTCGAAGCGCTCTATATGCGTGATCAGCGCCCCGAGCAACGCGTCGGCCTCGAGGAGCGCCAGTACGCGCCCCACGCACGCGTGCACGCCGTATCCCCAGCCGACGTGCCCGCGCAAATCACGACCCATATCGAATTGATCCGGTTGCGGCCACTTGCGCGGATCCCGGTTGGCGGCCGCGAACATGAGACCACAGCGCTCACCCGCCGGGATGACATGGCCGTCAAGCTCGACGTCGCGCATGGTGATGCGCCCCGCCATCCGCGACGGTGAATCCCAGCGCAGACTTTCCTCGAACGCATTGCGCGCGAGTGACGGCTGCTCACGCAATGCCCGATACTGATCCGGGAACAGGCTGAACGCACGCATGGCCGTCGAAAGCGTCATGACAGTCGTATCGGCAGCGGCCGACAGCAGGATGCCGACCAGCAGTTTCGCCTGGTCCTGCGTGATCTGGCCGCGATCGGCCGCGAGGAACATCTGCATGCCGAGCCCTTCGGGAGCGAGGTTCTCGCGATTGCAGCAGCGATCGACCCACTCGATCACCGGCCCGACATCTTCCATCGCCTCCTGGAACAGCTCGTTCTGCGGTCCCATGGTCGCCCACACCATGTGGCCGAACGCCGTCATGTGCTCGCGCCCTTCCTGCGGAAGTCCCAGCAGATCGGGGAGCACCTTGTAAACGAACGGCCGCGAAATCTCCTCGACCGCATCGATCGTCTCGCCACTGTGCTCCTTGACGTTGCGCAGCAGTGCATCGGCATCCGCCTTGAAGCCGCTGGCCATTTTCGCCAGCGCTTGTGGAGAGAGTGCGGAAGCGATCACCGGACGCACCGCCGTATGCTGGGGCGGATCGTCGGTCAGCAGGATCTCCGGCCGCACGGAGTTCGGGTCGTGCCAGGGCCTTGACGTCGACGAGAACGAGCGCCAGTCCGTCAGGCCCTTGGACACGTGTTCATAGCGCGCGATGACCGTGATGTTCTCGCGGGCCAGCTTCACCACCGGCGCCAGTTCGCGTAGCGCATCGTCGACCGCCCGCGCGTTGCGGACCGCCTCGCGTCCAAAAACGTCGTCGTTACAGACAGGTGTCGGTGCGACCATCTTGCTCATCTTGCGGGGCGTCGTGTCCGGGAGGTCTTTCAGGACCGTCGAAAACAGGGATGTTTTCGCCGGAGCCTACAGGGATGTATTCACGGCGTTCCTGAAAAGACCTCCCGGACACGGCGCCACGCTAGTTGGAGGCGGCAATGCCGCCGTCCACATGCAGGATTTCGCCGTTGATGAACGAAGCTGCGGGGCTCAACAGGAACGCGACTGCTTCTGCATTGTCTTCTTCGCGCCCGATGCGACGCAGCGGAATCGTGCGAGCGCGTCGTTCGTACTCGGCCCGGTCGTTGAGTCCCATGGCGCCGGGCGTCGGCACGGATCCGGGCGCCACGGCGTTCACGCGCACCCGCCGCGGACCCAGTTCCGCCGCGAGTGTCTTGGTCAGGGTCACGATGGCGCCTTTCACCAGGCTGTAGATCGCCGTGTTCGGGTAGCCGCGCTCCGCCACTGGCGAGGCCAGGTTGATGATCGCGCCGCCTCGTTCCGCATCCATGTGCGTCAGCAGGAGCTGCGAACCCCACACGGTGCCCTTGATACCGATCGCCAGCATCCGCTCCAGCACCTCATCGGTCACCTTCTCGATCGGTTCGTACCTGAGCAGCATGGCATTGTTGACCACGGCATCGATCCGGCCGCGTTCCGCCGCAAACCGCTTGGCCGCCTCGGCAAAAGCTGCGCGATCCGCCACGTCTGCGGTGTAGGCGAAGGCAGTGCCGCCAGACTTCCCGATGCCCGTAGCAACCGCCTTGCAACTTTCGCCATCGACGTCCACCAGCCCGACGGTCGCTCCACAGCTCGCCAGCTTCTCCGCCGTGGAGCGCCCGAGCCCGCGTCCTGCGCCCGTAACCAGTACCGCGAGATCGGTGAAATCGTGCCGGATTGCCATGGACGCCGCCTACTTGAGAGAGAGCTTCCACGCTTCGCCATCGCGCACGATGAACCCCGACGTTGGCTCGCAGAAGTGACTGCCGATGATCCTGACTCTTTTGTCCGCGTAGCGCTCGATGAAGGCGCGACGGGTCTTGGCGCCTCGCGCCTTGTCCATGTCGAAATTGCCGTGGATGTCGGGCACCGCGAACTGAATGGGGTGATGCATCATGTCGCCCGTAATCACCGCCTCCTCGCCTCGCGAACGAATGTGCACGCTGGCATGGCCGGGCGTGTGCCCGGGTGTCGGCTCGAGCCACACTTCATCGGTCAAGCGGTGATCGGTTTCCACGAGCTGTGCGAGCTTGGCCTCCATGATCGGGTCGATCGAGTCGGCCAGGTGCGCGACGTCGTGATAGCCGCCGGTATCGCGCAGATGCTGCCAGTGCTCGTATTCCTGCTTCCCGAAGAGGTAGCGCGCCTGCGGAAACGTCGGGACCCATTTGCCGTTCACCAGGCGAGTGTTCCAACCGACATGGTCGAAGTGCAGGTGCGTGCACATCACGGTGTTGATGCTGTCCGGCGGGAACCCCGCAGCCGCGAGATCCTCGAGAAACGATGTCTGCAGATTGCAGAACACCGGGAACTCGCGTTGCCGGTCGGCACCGATGCAGGTGTCGATCATCACCCGCTTGTCGCGGGATTGAAGCACGAAGCACTGGAAGGAGATCAGCATCTTCCCCGCCGGCGTGGCGAAATGCGGCAGGAGCCACGGAAACTTCTGCACGAACTCGGCCTTGCCATCGGGCAGCAACATCGCGATGTCGTCTTCCCAGTTGTTCACCTCCACGATGCGCGCCACTTCGACGTCGCCGATCTTCCAGTGCCGGATATGTTCAACTGACATAATCCTCTCCTCTTTCTCTTGAGGATGGGGTCAGACCCCATCGTTGGGGTCTGACCCCATCCTTACGAAGGGCCGCGCCGAGGGCCGGCCGAGCATGAGGTCCGCAGCTTTCTCCGCCACCATCACGACCACCGCGTTGGTGTTGCCGCCCACGATACGCGGAAACACCGACGCATCGACAACCCGCAGACCATCGATCCCGTGCACGCGCAGCGCCGCATCCACGACCGCCTCCGGATCCCGGCCCATGCGGCAACTACCGACCGGATGGTGAACGGTGGCCGCGACACGTCGCACGTACTCGGCCAGCCCTTCCGCTCCCTGTACCGCGGGTCCCGGTTGAACCTCCGTGGCGCGATAACGCGCAAAAGGCGCTGTCGCGATGATCCGCCGCGAAAGCTCCAGTCCGCGCAGCGTCGGCGCGAGATCGTCCGGATGGCCGAGCAGGTTGGGGTCGACGAGGGGTGGAGCTCCAGGATCGGGACTCGCGAGCGTGACGCGCCCGCGGCTCTTCGGATAGAGATGCACGACGCTCAGCGCAAAGCCGTGACCCAGCGGGAAAGGGAATGTCCCCGGATTGCGCCGCGCCGGCTGAAAAACGATCTGCAGGTCCGGGCGGTCGAGCCCTTCCGTCGAGCGAACGAAGGCATTGGCCTCGAACACGTTGCTCGCCAACGGCCCGCGCCGGAACAGGGCGTACTCGAGCAGGTTCACAAAACCGCGCGGCGCCGCGCGCAACGAAATGCCGTAGGACTCACTGTTGCTCATCTCCATGAGAATGCCCGCAGCCAGGTGGTCGTGGTAGTTGCCGCCGACACCCGGCAAGTGATGCGCCGTTGTGATCCCGAGTTCCTGGAGCCTGGTCCCGTCACCGATGCCGGACAGCAGGAGAACCTGGGGCGACTGCACGGCGCCAGCAGAAATCACGATCTCACGACGCGCGTGCACGCGTTGCTTTGTTGCCGTCACGCAGGATCTCGATCGCCGGCCGCACGCTGCTTCTCCACGATAACCCGGGTCACCAGTGAGTCAGTGAGCACCTCGAGATTGTCCCGTGAGCGCGCGGGGCGCAGGTAAGCCACCGCCGTCGAGTCGCGTCGCCCGTCGCGGATGGTCCCCTGCCGCGGGCCGTAGCCCTCCGGATCGGGGCCATTGAAATCCTCGCAGCGCTTGAAGCCGAGCGAGCGCATCGCTTCGAGAAAGGCCGCGATCATCGGATTGGGCTTCGGGATGTGGCTGACGCGGATCGGACCCTCGTGACCGTGATAGGGCGAACCCGCGTATGAATCGTTGTTCTCGGAGCGGATGAAGTACGGCAGGACCTCGCGATAGCTCCAGCCGGGACTGCCCATCGCTGCCCAGTCGTCGAAATCCTGCGGCTGGCCGCGGAAGTACACCATGCCGTTGATCGAGCCCGAGCCCCCGACGACCCGGCCGCGCGGCAGCGGAATACGACGGCCGTTGAGATGCGGCTGCGGGGCCGTCAGGAATCTCCAGTTGAGCTTCGGCCTGGCAATCGCTGCGCCTACGGTCGCGGGGACATGGATGAACGGATGTCGATCTTCACCGCCCGCCTCGACGAGGCACACGGTGGTCTTGCGATCCTCGGATAGCCGGGCGGCGAGCACGCATCCGGCGGTGCCGGCCCCGACGACGATGTAGTCGAAGGTATCAGCCATCTACACCGCCGCCGACACCGCGATGTCCGAAAGCCGTTGCCAGCGCTCGATGTTCACATCCGAATTCATGACGCCGGTTGTGAGACCCACGAACGTCAGGTCGAGCTCCGGATCGACCCAGAAAATGGTGGTGCCTGCGCCATGATTGCCAAACGTCTCGGGCGATGTGAGGGTGCCGAACAGTGCATGGCCCATCCGGTCGCCGCGCAGGGTGAAGCCGAGCCCGATATAGGCCGGCAACACTTCCCAGCCGCGCTTCTCGAAGATCTGCCGATAGAGCTCATTCGGCTTGTCCCCGGTCCAGCAATGACGCGCCCGCCTGACCAGCGTCGGCGACAGGATGCGCGCTCCGTTCAGCTCCCCGCCCCGCCTCAGCATTTCGCCGAAGCGATACATGTCGGCCGCCGTCGAAACGCCACCCACCCATGGCATTTCCGCATGCTCTTCCTCGAACGCGCCATTGACTCCGAGATTGCTGTGGCCGAGATGCTGAACCGGCGCGTTGCCGCGAAACTCCGGCACCAGGTGACGCTTGCGCAAGTCCTTGCGCACGCCGATGGCGGTGTCCCTCATACCAAGGGGCTTCAACAGGTCCTCGTCAACGATCTGGCGATAGGATCGCTTCTTCGGGTCGATGCGCCTCAGCACATCGCCCATCAGGGCGTGATGGACGATCGGCGCGTAGCGCACGTACTGGCCGGGCGGATCCGTCGGGAAGATGCTCTCACAGATGGCCGCCACGACATCGTCGAGCACATCGATGCACATCCCGTCCCGCACCGAGTAGACGCTCGGCAGGCCCGAGGAATGCGTCAGCAAATGATGGAACGTAATCGCTTCACGCCCACGGCCCTTGAACTCCGGAACGACATCCGAGACCGGTGTCGTCAGCGCGAGCTCGCCGCGATCGATCGCGCGCAGTATGAGCACGACGGTGAATGCCTTGGTGACCGAGAACAGGCTGAACACCGAGTCCTTCTTCACCGGCCGCGTGCGCTTCGAATCGGCGTGGCCGAGCGCTTCGTGAAGCGCGAGCTTGCCGTGACGGCCAATCGCTATCACGCCGCCGAGGTAGCGGTCCTTCGCGATGTCGTCCCGCATCACGGCCACCAGGTGCTTCAGCCGCGCCGGATCCATGCCGCCATTGTTCTTCTTGCCGGCGCGTTTCACTTGGCAAGCCCCTGCAGCTTCGCGACGTAGAAACTGTCCATGTATTCGCGCAGCCGATAGACCTTGCCGCCCTTGAACTCGATCGCGAACGCGTACAGGTTCTCGTACGGCCGGCCGTCCGTGAAGGTACCGCGACCCTCCGCCTCGCCGATGACCAGCGGCCCATTGGAGGCGATCGAGATCAGCTTCACCTTGGGGTCGCCGGGCTTGAACATGCCGCGGACGGGCGCGAGGAAGTCATCCACGATCGCCTTCTTGCCGCGATGCGAGCCTTCACCGTGAATGCCCTTTACCTGCACCTGCCACACGGCATCGTCGTCAAAGACGGCTCGTATGCGTTCGAGATCGCCGCTGCTCAGCGTCTCGAAGAACTTCAGAAACAGTCGTTCACTCTCGTTGTTGGCTTCGACCATGACGCTCTCCTCTTTCAGCGGCCACCCGCGGCGTCGACTTCCGCCAGCGCCTCGCGCGCGATGCGGACGGAATCGATGCCGGCGGGCACTCCGCAGTAAATGGCGACCTGCAGGAACACCTCGCAGATCTCCTCACGCGTCACGCCGTTGGCGAGCGCGCCCTTCACGTGGATCTTGAGCTCATGCGGCCGGTTGAGCGCGCTGATCATCGCGAGGTTGATGAGGCTGCGGTCGCGCCGCTCGAGACCCGGCCGGCTCCAGACGCGCCCCCAGCAGTACTCCGTCGCGAGGTCCAGCATCGGCCGGCTGAAATCATCCGCCGCGGCGATGGACTTCTCGACGTACTCCTTGCCGAGCACGGCCTTGCGGATTTCCAGGCCGATTTGATAGAGATCCTGGCTCATGACTTGCTTCCTCGCTGGGGTGATAGCTCGCAGCCCGCACGTTCCTCGACCGTGCGCGCCACGCACGTGCAATCGGAGTCCGGGCCGAATAAATCCTGCGTATCCGACAGCAGCTGCTGGACCGCGACGGCAAGCGTCATCGGCGCGTCGAGTGCGGCGGCCTCCTCGAGGCACAGGCGCACGTCCTTGAGCGCGAGCCCGGTCGTGAATCCGAAGTCGAAGCGGCGCGTCAGCACGTGGTTGGGAAACTTGTCCGCCGAGGCGGTGTTGCGTCCGCTCGAGGCGTTGAGCACGTCGAGCATGACCTGCGGATCGAGCCCTGCCTTCACGCCCAGCGCCAGCGCCTCGGCGGTGATCGCGATCGCGGCCTGCGACATGAGATTGTTGGCGAGCTTGAGTGTCTGACCCAGTCCCGGCTTCTCGCCCACGAAGAATACGCGGCCCAGGATTTCGAGAATCGGCTCGATGGCGCCAAAGGCCTGGCGCGGGCCCGAGACCATCAGCGCCAGCGACCCGGCGCGCGCCCCCGCGATACCACCGCTCACGGGCGCATCGAACGCATTCACGCCGCGCTCGCGCAGAACCCGGTCGATCCAGCCCGCCGCGACCGCACCCGACGTCGACAGGTCGACGAAGGTCTGCACCGCGCTGCCATCGCGAATCCCCTCCGGACCCAACACGACATCGAGCACCAGCTGTGGTGTCGGCAAGCTCGTCAGCACGATCCGCGCGGCCGATGCCACGGCCGCGGGAGTCCTGACACGGACCGCTCCGGCCTCGAGCAGCGGTCGCACGGCCGCTTCGTTCGGGTCGCAGACCGTGAGCGCATGGCCCGCGTCCAGCAAGCGCACTGCCATTGCGCCGCCCATTCGACCGACTCCAATGAAACCAATCTGCTCCTTCTTCATTGCCTCAACCATATGGGGCGTTGCCTCTCACGCGTGCGGCATCACGTCGAGCCGCGCGACTCCGTCCAGACCGTTGCGCGCGTGCGGGTACCGGCTCAGGACCAGCGGATCGTGGCCAGGAATGAAGTGCTGCGGCGAACTCGCCAGCTGCAGCGCCGTGCGCTGCGCTTCGACATACGCGGGCAAGTTATCGAGGATGGGGAAAGGCCGGCCCGGCTCGAGGTTGGCGTAGAAATGCGCGCTGTCCGAGCCCAGTACGACCCAGCCTCGCTGCGTCCACACTCGCACAATCTGCATGCCCCGCGTATGGCCGCCCACTTTGTGGACGGTGATGCCAGGAGCAATTTCCTCGTCGCCGTCATGGAACTGCACACGTCCCGCGTACACCTTGCGAACCATTGCGGACACGGCGCCCGCGTCGAACACGTCGCCCACCGCGGGGTCGAGCATGCAACGGCCGGTGCAATACGCCAGCTCGGCGTCCTGCAGGTGGTAGCGCGCGCGCGGAAACAGGTCCTGATTGCCCGCATGGTCGTAATGCATGTGGGAAATCACGATATGCTCGACCTCATCCGGTGAGATGCCCACGGCCTTGAGCCCCTCCGCCACCGGGCGGACGAGCTCCCGGCCGCGACGTTGGGCAGCGTCCGCATCGAAACCGGTGTCGACGATCACGGTGCGCTCGGCGTTGACGATGGCCCACACGTAGTAGTCGAGCGGCATCGGCAGATCGTGCTCGTCGCCGCCCAGGAAGTTGTGCCGGGCTGTGCGCTCGAGGTGGGCATAACGGATCGCCAGAACTTCGTAGGTGGAAGGCATGAACAAAGCCGATGTTATCGTTATCGGGTCGGGGCACAACGGTCTGGTCGCTGCGGCCTATCTTGCGGCGGCCGGACGGCGAGTTCTCGTACTGGAGCGAAATCCGTGGTTTGGCGGGGGGGTCGTCACCCGGGAACTGACGCTGCCGGGCTTTCTGCACGACCAGCACTCGATCGCGCATATCTTCATCCAGGCCAATCCGCTGCTGGCGGCCGATGAGCTGAAGCTCAAGGCCAGGTACGGGCTGCGCTACGTGTTCCCCGACCCCCCGATGATGTCGGTATTCCCGGATGGCAGCACGCTGGGGGTCTATCGCGACCGTGAGCGCACCTGCACCGACATTGCAAAGTTCTCCGGGAAGGACGCCGACGCCTACCGCCGGCTCGCGCAGCAGGCTGCCACGTGGCTGCCCATGGTCGCCTCGACCCTCTTCACCGCGCCCGCTCCGCAGGGGGCGTCCTTTGCCATGCTCGACCAGAGCCGCGAGGGCCGCGACTTCTGGCGAATCGCGCAGATGAGCACGCACGACGTGCTGTGCGAGTACTTCGAGGACGATCGGGTGCGCATGCACTTTGCGCGCATCGCCGGTGAGAACCTCGTGTCGCCCGACGAGAAATCGACCGGCCTCGGCGTATTCGTATTCGTCGGGTTCATGGAAGCCTACGGCATCGGCATCCCCATCGGTGGCAGCGGCCGCTTGACGGATGCCCTGGTCGCCTGCATCAGGGAGAGTGGTGGTGAAGTCCTGGCAGAGGTCGATGTGGCGCGCGTCCTGACGAAGAGCGGCCGCGCGACGGGCGTTTGCACCACGTCCGGACAAGAATACGAAGCGCGCGATGCGGTCATCGGCGCCATCCATCCGCATCACCTCGGCCGAATGGTCCAAGGAGTCGATGCCGACGTGGCCCGGGCCGCGGCCGCAACCCAGACATCGCCGGTCGCCTGCATCACCGTGCTCGCGGCACTGAAGGCGCCCTTGCGCTTCAAGGCCGGTGAGCATGTGCGGGCGGCGATGATCGAGTTGCTGCCTTCGAGCTATGAACAACTGCGCCGCTCGTTCGACGATCTGCGCTACGGCGGACTATCCCGGGATCCGCTCATTGGCCTGGGATCGCTCACGATGTTCGATACCACGCGCGCTCCGCAGGGCTGCGCCGAGTTGCATGCCTGGGACTACGTCCCGTATGAGCGCCCGGATGGCCGCTCATGGGATGAGGCCAAGCGCGACTACGCCGAACGCATGCTCAGTCACATGCGTGCCTTCATCGACAACCTTGGAGCGGAGAACGTACTGCAGTATCACTGCGACAGCCCCATCGACATGCAGCGCACGTCATCGAGCTTTCAGCGGGGCGATCTGCACGGGGTAGCGCCGACGTCCTATCAGTCAGGTTCGCATCGTCCGACACCCGAGCTGGGACAGCTCACAGTGCCCGGCATCGAAAGGCTCTATCTCGTGGGACCGTTCCAGCATCCAGGCGGCGGCGTATTTGGCGCAGGGCGTGCGACCGCAGTGAAGCTCGCTGAAGATCTCAAGATCGATCTGTCAAAGGTCGCGCGGTAGCAGACCGCTCACGGCCCGGGCGGTGGTTTCTCGAGCCGTTCCAGCACCTGCTTCGCACCCGGATCGTCGGGCATGAGCTTGACCAGATCTCGCGCCCAGCGCAGCGCGGCCTTACGGTCTCCGGACTGTTCGTTGAATTCGATCAGTGCGCCCAGGATCGCGCGCTCGTTCGGATGCCGCTGGTGTGCCTGCTCGAGCACGTTGATCGCGCCCGGAAGCTTGCCGGCCTCGCGCAACGCGATGGCGTGCACGTAGGCGTAGCGAGCATTCTCCGGCGCAAGCTGCGCTGCATGCGCGAGCTCATTGAGCGCTTCCGGCAATTGGCCCTGGCGCACGAGGGCGAGGCCCAGGGACTCGTGTGCCTCGGCGCTGTAAGGCGCGAGATCGATGGCCTGGCGCAGCGTCTGCTCGGCCTCCTCGTCCCGGCCGAGCGCCCGGTACAAATCGGCCAGGTTGACGCGCGCTGGAATGAAGGACGGTTGTTGCCGGATGGCCTTCCTGTAGGCCTGCTCGGCTGCCGCCGTATTTCCCAGGCGCGCCTCGAGCATGCCGAGATTGGTTTGTGCATCGGCCCGATCCGCATTCGCCAGCTGAATCGAGCGATATTCCTTGATGGCTTGCTCGAGCGCTTGTCGCTGCGCCGTGGTGAGCTGCGAGAGATCGCTATCGAGCAATGCTCCGACGGCCTCGAGCCGCACGGTCCGTACCGGATCCGTGAGCAGTGGCGTGGCGAGCGCTACACGGTTGCCCGGATCGACTGCAACCAGCGCTTCCGCCGCCGAGCGGCGCACCAGCGCGTCGGAATCGCGCAAGCTGCTCTGTACGACACCGAAGGAAAGCGCGCCCAGGTAAGGCGGAAGGCGGGCCAACGCCGTTGCGCGCACGATCGCGGGCGCCGCCTCATCAGCCGCGATCTCCGTCAGCAATTTCTCCGTTTCCGCACTCCCCTTCTCCGCAGCCGTAAAGGCCTTCGCGTACGAACGCGCGTCGCGCCGCTCGGGGCCAAACCATTTGACGATGGCCTTGGCTGCCCACTGTGCCCCGCGGTCTGCATGACAATCGGCGCACGCGTTGGGCGTATCGAGCTCCGCCGTCAGGTCCGGGCGCGGCACGCGGAAACTGTGGTCGCGCCGTCCGTCCACGACCATGTAGTAACGCTCGCGCATGTGGCATGACACACACTGCGTCGCGGGTCCAGCGCCCGCGTGAAAATGATGCTTCGGTGTGTCGAAGCTCGCTGCCTCGTGACACCGCGCGCAGAGCGCGTTCCCTTCGGCACGCAGCCTGGCCGTGTGCGGCTCGTGACAATTCGAACAGGTGACACCCGCGGCAAACATGCGGCTCTGCAGGAATGAGCCATACTCATAGGACTCATCCAGGATCTGTCCATCCGCGTGATAGAGCCCCTGATCGATGAGAGCCACGCGATGCGTCTGGGCGAGCAGGTCTCCATGCCGGTACTCGGGCCAGATCTGGGCGCGACGCGAATGGCAGCGCCCACACATTTCGACTTCGCGGTGCCCAGTGAGTGGCTGGCTTCGACGTGCGATGCGTTCGCCGGGCGTCAGCACCCAGGATCCGCTCGAGTGATCGTTGAGCTCGAACACCAGGCCCTCGGACTTGGCACCGGCCTCCGCCCATGAAACGTGGCGCGAGCCCGGTCCATGACAGGCCTCACAGGCAACGCTGATATCCGTCCAGCTGGTCGCGAATCGATCCTTCTCTGCACTGTAGTTCTTCTGCAGATTGGTCGAATGGCATTCCGCGCACATGTGGTTCCAGTTCTGCGCCGGCCCGGTCCAGTGCAGCACATCGCGATGATCGATGCGCTCGTCCGGATAGAGGTGGAACCAGCGCTGTCCTCCCTGCGCCTGCGGCCTGGTATCCCACGCGATACTGAGCGCCTGCAGCCGCCCGTCCGGGAATTCGACCAGGTACTGCTGCAGCGGCTCGACGCCGAAGGTGTACGAGATGCGAAAATCGGCGAGCTTGCCGTCGGCACCATCCGTACGCACGAAATACTCGCCGTCGCGCCGGAAGAACTTCGTTTCGACACCGTCCTTGCTGAACGTCGCGTCTTCGAAGTCGCCGCGCACGCCGCGTTCGGCCGCTGAAAGCATCGCCAGTGCGTGATGGGACTCCTGCCATAGCTGCGTCTGTTCCGCGTGACACGCGCTGCATTTGGCAGCGCCGACGTAAGTGGCGTCTTGTGCCGCCTTACCAGGCGCAATGCCGGTCTCTTTCTCGCAGCCGGAGGCACCCAGCATCGCGAGGATTGCGGCCAATGCGGGGAATCGCTTCAAGAGGATAGCGCTGCGCTCACGCAGCTACGCGCAGAGGCTCCGGCACGTCGACACAGCGTAGTCAGGGTCAGATCGCCGCCTCGCGCTTCCAGGTGTCGTCCGGATCGTAAGCAGTGATCGCTCCCGCGACCTTCGCCGTGTCGGCCCCGAGGTCCTTCGAGAATACGACGCCGTCATGATTCACGATGAAAGTCATTACTCCGCTGCTGCCGTATTCTGCCGGGTAGGCAATCAGCCCGAAGCCGCCAATCAGCTGGTCCTGCGCGACGTAGTCATAAGCGCCGCCCGCCGCATTGGCGCCCTGAGCGGTCAGCAGGCGGTAGACGTAGCCATGAAAGGGCTCCGGTCTCGGGGCGCCCTCCTTGAAGTATCCGTCGTCGCGCGCCTTCGCAAACCCCGCGCCCAGGGGGCTCTCCAGCTCTCCTGCGTTCACTTCGTAGTACAGGCCGTCGCGTTTCCCATCGGTGCTGACAAGTCTGCGCGCATAGTGCAGCAGCGGATCGGCGTCCGGATTGCGCTGGTAGTACTCGCGCTGCGCATCCACGTACGCGAGACAGGCCTGAATCGTAAACAGCTCGTTCCGTCCGACTCGGCGATTGACGATTTCCTCGACGCCCTCGGCGCTGTCAAAGCGCCACTTGCCGTTCTCTTCGATGAGCGGAAATGGGAAGGGCCAGGAGTCCGCGCCGACCTGCAGCATGGTCCGGCCCGCTTCGTCAGTGACGATTTCGTGCTTGGCCTCGTACCCAGTCACGAAGACCGCGCGGGCATTCTGGTCCTGGACGGGATCGCCCGACTCGACGAGCGATTCTGTGTCCGGACCAAGAACCTGCTCCAGCCCTCGAGTCTTGCCGTCCTTGACCGCCGCATGCAGCGCCCGCGCGGCTTCCTCAGCTGAGCCGTAAGTCTTCTGCCGGACGCCGCACGCCGCCGTCACGCTGAGCGCGGCAGTGATCACCAGCAAAGTCACAATGCGCATGGTTATGACCTGCCCCTGTCAGCGCCGGCGTCCGCCGCCACCACCGCGGCTCGACATACCCCGGCTGCTACTGGCACGCGTGCTGCCGCCACTGCCGACGCCACTGAATGCACTCGGAGAACGTGACGAAGAAGAATAGGACGACTTCGACCGATTCGAGCTCGAACCGTAGTCCCGGCTCTGTGAACCCATGTCGCGGGTTTGACCGCCGAGATTTCCCGAGCTCTCGCGTGTCTGTCCGCCGAGATTGCCTGCGCTGTCGCGTGTCTGTCCGCCGAGATTGCCCGCGCTGTCGCGCGTTTGGCCGCCCACGGGCCTGCCCGAGAGATCCCGCTGGTTGCCCGCACCTTCGCGTGCAATCTGCTCGCGCCCCTGTTCCGCGTGGCCGCGATACTGCTCTCGCGCCTGCGTGGCCTGCCGGTCGCTGGCCCGCCCGTATTTCTGCTGGGTGGCCGAGTCGCGATACTCCACGCCCTTGCGATGCTCGGCGTTGTGCTTCCATTTCCCGTCGTTTCCGGCGTTGATGTTGTTGCGGTCGCCGCGGTCGATGTTGATGTCGTTGTTGATGTCGACATCGATGTCGCCCGTGCCCCAGTTGGGGTAGCCGCCACCCCAGCAACAGCCGCCTCCCCCGACGGCCACTCCGATGCTGAAGGCGAAGAACATGCCTCCCGCAGCGTAAGCGGGCGGGTAGTAGTAGTAAGGGGGATAAGCGGGGTACGCCCACGCACCGTACACCACCGTCGAATTGTAAGTGGGCACGTACACCACCTGCGGGTCGGCCGGCTCGATGATGATCGTCGTCGTCGTCGCTGCGCCGGCCGGCGCCGGCTCGGTCTTGACCGTCTGCTCTTTCGAGCTCTTGAGATTCCCCGCTTCCTTCGCCTTTGCCCGCAGCCGTTGCACCGCGTCCATGACGCCCTTCTGATCCGCCAGGAACGCATCGCCGAGCTTCTGCGTCCAGTCGAGCTTCTCGTTCATCATCACCAGTACATCCGGAAAGTTCGTGAGCGACTTCACGCTCGGATCCCAGCTCTGCTTCTCCATTTCTTTCTCGAGGCCATCGCCCTTGACGTCCGGGTGTTCCTTCGACCAGCGCGCCGCCTCGACGATCTCGAGCGGATAGGTGGAGGCCATCAGCACCTGCGCCAGCACCGAGTCGGGGTAAAGCGCAATCGGCGCCACGATCTGCTCCAGCTCTTCGGGCTTGAAGGTGGGCGCAGTCTTGGTGCTGTCTTGTGCCTGACTGGCGAGTGCGACCGTCAACGCAAGCAGTCCGGCCAACGGTATCGAAACGGATCGCAATGAGCGCATCATGGCCGTCTCCCATCCTCGACGTTGCTGACGCCGACTGGCTTACGCCGATGTCCTCGGTACACCTAAGAGCCCGCTTCAAACCCTTCAGTCGGGCGCGGCACGTCAGGCCTGATCGGGTCGAGGCCTATTCTAGTTTGTTCGGGCGCCTATTGGACGCTAGTAGAGAAACTCGAGTCCGAGCCTGACCTGATCGAAATCCGGTGTACTGTTGGCCTTGCTGAAGTCGAGCCACTGCTTCTCGTAGCTCAAGCTCAGCGCGTAGCCAGGCCCGAGCTTCCAGCGAACGCCGACTCCCAGCTGGTACGCAAACTCATCGACATCCTTGGTGCTCTGATACGGCGTGCAAATCTGGCCGTACCACGGATCCCACCAGCAACCGACCTGCACCTGGCTCGTCGGAATATTGGTGTCGATGAAGGCCCAGCCGATGCCCCCCTTGATGTACGGGGTAATAGGTCCTTCCGTAAAGAAGTAGTTCAGGTTCACGCGTGGCGTGAAGTACTCGTATTCGCCGGTCACATCGATGGATAGACCGGGGAACTGCGCCGATTGCAGTGTCGCATCGTAGTCCACGCTCGCCCAGTCGATTCCGAATTCCAGCTCCAGCTTCCGATTGAAGCGGTAGCCGAAGGTGAAGGTGAAGCCGAGGTCGTCATCGACCGAGGCCGATGATCCACCGTTGAACGCGATGTCATTCGAATCCTGGTAGACGAGCTCCGTGCCGAAGCTCCACCCCTCGGATCCGCTGTCGTACCCGTATCCCTGCGCCCACGCCGGCGAACCGAAGCAAACGCCCAACATCAGCACCAAAACCGCACGTCGAAGGGTGATCATCAGTGGTCTCCGCTATCCGTTGCCGACTGTGGATAATACCCGACGTTCCGATAAATCCCTTGACCTATCAATTGCCCCTTGGTGCTGGTGCTCGCAACAGGACGGCAACGACGCTCAGGCGCTCAATGCATGGTTGACGGCTTCGACCAGTCGCCGTCCGGGAAATGGCTTGGGAAGGTAGGAAGCGCCCGCGGAGATCGCCTGGAGGCGCGCCGCCGGCTCATCGTGGGCCGAGATGAAGATGGCGGGCGGATTGATACCCAACTGGACCAGGCGCGCGTAGAGCTCGAACCCGGAGAGCAACGGCAGATGCACGTCGAGCACCAGGCATGCGGCTCTCTCCGCGATGCTTGCCTCGAGCAGCTGTTCGGCATCGGCGAAGGTGCGGGTTCTGAAACCGGCCACCTTCAATACGCGCTCGAGCGCCTCGCGCAGGCTGGCGTCGTCCTCGACTACCACAATGGTGAGTCCTTGCCGATGCATGGCCTGCGCTCAAACGATGCGGGATCAGTGCCTTGTGTAGGGAGATCGCACCATGACGGAAAGGGCTGCGCCAAACCAGTGACCGTTGGATCACGGGAACCTGCCCTTTGGTGCAAGCGACAAGGCGCTGCGCAAGCGCTATTCGCCCGGGATGTGCGTCGCGGTCTTCAGTTGCTCGGCAACATGAACGAGCTCGGCGACGGAGGCCACATTGAGCTTCTCCATCACGTGCGCCCTGTGGGCCTTGACCGTGCGCTCCGCAGTACCGAGGTCGGCGGCGATCTGCTTGTTGAGCTTGCCGCTCACCACGCGGACGAAAACGTCGCGCTCACGTGGTGTCAGCGCCGCGTATTTCTCGCGCAAGGCCCGCTCCAGTTCCCTGTGGCTGCGGTTGCGAGCGTCGCGCTCCAGCGCGCTCTGGACCGCGCCGATCAACGCCGCGCGCTGCACGGGCTTGGTGAGGAAATCCACGGCGCCGGCCTTGATGGCACGCACGCTCATCGGGATGTCACCGAATCCGGTGAGAAAAATCACGGGTAATGTTGAGTGTCGCCGGGCCAGAGCTTCCTGGAGCTCGAGTCCGCTCGGTCCAGGCATGCGGACATCGAGCACGAGGCAGCCTGCTGCGTCTTCGCTCACCGCCATCAGGAATTCGCCGGCCGAGGCGTAGCCGCGCGCAACGTAGCCGGCAGCGCCCAGCAGTCTCACGACCGCCGTCCTGGCGCCGTCGTCATCGTCCACTACGTGCACGATTGGCAGCATGTCACCTCGCCACGGCTGGAGAGGGACAACAGCCTGAGCTTGAATTGCGACTGAAACGCTTCACGGCCATCCCCATTTGCCGATGCTTGCGTCGAGGAGCGGTGTGTTCGGCGGCTGTCACGGCATCCGTCCACTTGAAGTTGGATGCTGGTTCAGTCGCTTAGCTCATGTTTATACACATTATGTTGACGTGTCCACCCTCCGGGACGAACGGCAGCAAAGGCCCGGATTGGGGGCTGCTGGCGCGTACCAGGGCAGTGGCGTGTGGAATCAGCAGCTTACTTATCGATCTTAAAGCGAGTTCATGCCTGCCCGCAGCTGCTACTTGGGAAACAACAGTGTGAAGACGAGCCGCAGTCCCCACTCCGGCCCGCCGTCAGGCGCCTCCACGTAATAGCGCGCGCCGCCCGCGATGCTCACCAGTTGCTTACCGATCGGCAGCACCTGTGAATACATCACGTTGAGCGGCACGGTCCATTGCTCCGCTTCCCAGTCATACGTCGACTCCGAATTGAGCGTGAGCGTGGCGCCCTTGCCGAGCCCCTGTGCCACAAAGGGTTGAAGGAAGGTCGAGCTGACGTCGGCCCGATCGTCTTCGCCGGCAACGGACTCGATGTGATTGACCAGTGCACCGTACGTGAGGCCCGTCGCCGTCTGCTTGAGCACCACCGCGGTCGGACCGATGCCCCACTTTTCCGTGCCGAGCAGATCGTCGCTGGCCGTCGGCAACAGGAACACCGGGCCTGCGCCCCAGATCCATCCGCTTGCAGTCGGTTGCTTCGGTGAAAAGAACACGCTCTGGGTCACGTCACCGATGCCGCTCTGGCTACCGGCTCCAGGAAGAACGTCCGACTGATCGATGAAGGGCAGGATGGTTCGCGAAATGATGTTCCATGTGTCGTTCAACGAAATGGGAACCACCGGCTGTACGTTGAGCAGGTAGCGTTCGCCCTCGTCGTCGGTGCCGAGGTCCGTGTCCCAGTTGAACTGCATCGGTACGCTGATGAGCGAAGCCACGGGATTCGCGAGGTCCTTCGCGAGCTTGTCCGCGTCAGCCTGCGCAAGCACCGGCGCACTGGCCACGTACAGCATGGAAGCCACGATGTAAGCAGCGTCAAGGCTCCGCACTGCGAGCCCGGTCATCACGCGCGGCTGCGACGCGTCAGTCGGACGGCGGATTGGGGAAGTTGCGGAAAATCTCGGCGACCACCGCGTCGACCGCGGGACCCGGATTCTTGCGAACCTCGTCGCTCACGCGACCTTCGGCAACTCCCTGCCAGACGAGCTGGTTCTTCTTCGCATCTACCAAATCGATACTGAGCGTGCCTTCACGATAGTTCACCGTGTCGACGTCGTAGGGATAGCCGCCCCAGGCGCCGTACATGCCGCCGCGGTATCCGTAGTACCCCATGCCGACGCTCGCGGACGGAGTCGAGCGGATTTCCTGCTTCTCCGTGACATTCAGGTAGAAATTCACGCGCAGGTCGGAGTCCTGTTCCTTGTAGGTGTAGCCCACACGCTCCAACTGCGTGCGGGTCGCCTGCTTCAGTCGCTCGGTGATGATCGTCGAGTACTGCGCGCGATCCGTCGCCACCTGGTCGAAGAAACCGAATGTCTTGAACTGTGTCAGATCGACGCTTGGGTCCTTGTCGACGCGGATATCAGGTCCCGTAGCGCAACCGGCGACCAGAACGAGAAGAATCGAGACGACGCTCAACCGACGGACGCTGCGCATGAAAACTTCCTTATCCTTTTTGCGATGGTGATCGGGAAATCTGGCCGGGCAGCCCGGTTTGTGCGCCGAAAGCTAGCACAGCACGTGATCCTTGTGAAACGTGGCGGCGCGCGCCCAACCCGCTGCCAGCCATTCGTCCCAGACCGAATTGCAGCGCGCGCGACCTGCGCGGTACGCTCGCCGGCCCTCGCCCCCTTGTGCGCCATGAACTCCCGCAACCTGCGCACATCAAAGGTCTCGCTTCACTCCAGCACCAGGAGCCCGCCGTGAAGGTCACTGCGTCGAATCCGTTACTTCGAGTTCTCGCCATCGCCGTTCTGCTCGCCGGTTGCGACGAAGGGCTGGTCAGGGACGTGCCCGCTGAAACCACGGAAGACGGCCTGGTGCGGACCGGCATCAAGGGGATCGACGTTGCCTACCTGCACCCTGACGCCAGCCTGGCGCAGTACCGGCGCATTCTGCTCGAGCCCGTGCAGGTCGCGTTCAGCAAGGACTGGGACCCGGAGAGGACCGGCTCGCGCATGAAGCTCTCCGGCGAGGAGCGCGAAAAGATTCGCTCCGACCTCGCCTCCCTCTTCATGAAGACCTTCGAGGAAGAAGTTGAGAAAGGCGGCTATGCCGTGGTCGACACGGCGGCGCCCGATGTGCTGCGCGTGACGCCGCAACTCGTCGACGTCTACATCAACGCCCCCGATGTGATGACGCCGGGACGCGATCGAACATACGTCATGAGCTCGGGTCGCATGACGCTGATTGCAGAGCTGCGCGATGCGGAAACCGGCGCGATCCTGGCGCGTGTGGCCGACCAGACCGAGGGGCGCGACGACCTGTACTTGGAGTTGGCCAGCAGCGTGGCCAACTCGGCCGAGGCGCGGCGCGCGATCGCGGACTGGGCACGCATCCTGCGGGCACGGCTCGATGCCGTGCGAATTCAGTCCGAACCCATCAAGTCCGCGCCGTGATTTCCGGCGAAGCGCTCAGTACTTCACCATGTACTTTTTCGCTTCGAGACAAACGCTGAAGGCCTTGTTGAAAGCGCCGATCTGTTCTTTTGACAACGCCTCTGCCTGCTGAACCTGCTGCTGGCCCTGCTTCTGGGTCTCTGCCTGAGCGCGCTTCGCACTGCGACGTCCCATCACGGCGCCAGCGGCGGCACCGTAGGCCGCGCCCTCGCCTGCATCGTCGTTGGCCACCTCGCCGATCAAGGCGCCCGCCGCCGCGCCCTTGACCGCGCCCTTGGCGCCGGCGCCCTGCGTCGACTGCTGAACCTGCTGTTGCTGTTGTGCCGCCTGTTGCTGAGCGGCCTCCGCCTGCTTTTGGGCAGCAAACGGGTCGGTGCCCGTGTTCTGCACGGCCCATTCATAACACTCCGCCTCGTCTTTCGACTGCTGACTGGCGTTCTGGCCGGTCGTCGGAAAGACATACACTCCAAGAGTTGCGGAGAGCGTCTTCTGCGCGGTCGTGGACGCGGGTGGCGCCTGCTGAGCCAGCAAGGCGGCGAAAGGGGCGCTGGCGAGCAGCGCGACGACGAACACGGTTCTCTTCATCTGGGCTCTCCTCACTTGGGGCGCTTCAGCGGCGTGCACGCCGCGAACACCGTCACTGTCAATTCATCCGCCGCAATCGCAACAGAGGCGATTCCGGTCTGCTCGTTGATCACGAAGCTGAACGCACGCCCCAGCTGCGCGCCCTGCAGGAAGATCCTGCCTTCCGTGCGCTCCTGGTTGACGGATGGGCGTCGAGCGATTCTCGCCGCTCGCCTCGGTCGTGGCCGAGCACGCCCTTCTTGAGATCGATCTCGACAAATTGCGGCACGTCCCAGTTCCATGGCGGTCCGCTCGCGCATTCGCCTTCAGCCTGGCACACAGCTGCCTGGACTGCTGCGCACAGAAAAGCGTCCGCTCCCGTCAGGTCATCTGCGCACAACGATGACGCAACCAGCAGGCCCGCGACGCCAAAGCTCAGTCGAGCTGTCATGCCCGTTCTCCCTTATCAGTATGAAGGTTACGGCGTGTACCAGATCGGCGATGTGTAGGCACGCTCCTGGGTCATCATCGGCACCTCCGCGCCCATCGTGACGCCGAAGCGTTTCGCGTCGTAGGCGGTCCAGCGCGGGGTCGGAATCTCCAGCACACGTACATAGTAAAACGCGCGCAGCGATGCGTCGAAATCCGGATCCTTCCACACCGTGATCAACTCCGGATCGCCGATGGTGTTGGTCCAGGTCGCATTGGCGACATCGACGGTGTTGCCGACAGCGGGCAGCTTGCTATCGGCGCCGGCTTTTCGCCCGTCGGACCACGCGACGTCATACACCTTCTCCTGGAGATCACCGTTCTTGGCCATCCACCCCTTCACGATCTGCACACGATCGAGGTTGGCACCAATCGGGTCCCTGAGAGCGGCCACGAGGAATGCGGGAGCTTTGCCTGCTGGCGCCTTGCGCAAGTCCCCACCCATGGGAACACCCTTGCGATAACCCACTTCAGCCGGGCTGCGGCCTTGTGCGTCCTGCGCCTCGAAGTCCCAGCCGCCGAAGAATCGCACGATCATGCGCGAACCCGTGGTGGCATAGACCTCCTTGCGCTGCATGGCGTCGAACAGCGCCTCGCGCGTGTTTTCGGTGGCCCATACCGCTGCGTACCCTGACGCCGCCTGCTGCCAGCCCAATATGCAATTCCCGCTGAAGCAGCCGACCGGATGTTCCCAACGCTTCGGGTTGGGCTCGGTCCCCGCGTGCTTGCCGAAGAAGTTTTCCTCTTCAGCGGTCGCGAGAGCTGTGTGGCTGTCCGTGGAGCCGATCATGCCGAACTTGTAGGGATTGACGCCAAGCTTCTGCTCGAGCTTGAGCCCAACCTTCAATCCCGAGCGCGCGTACTCGTACTGCAGCATCTCCGGCTTCTTCGGCACGCTCATGTTGAGATTGAACTTGTCCCAGACCTCGTAGCTCGCGAACTCATCGGTCGGCGACAGGAACTTGTGCGCCTCGCCGTCGCCTTTCATCTGGGTCGCCTCGTAGAGCGGCTCCCAGCGCGCCCGGGTCTGGGCGTAGCTCCGATCCACGGCCTTGCCTGTGAAGGACTCGATTTCGGGAAACATGATGCCGTTCGACAGATTGCCATTGTGAGCGATGGCGAGAATGCGGCCACCGGTCTTGTCCTCATACGCGCCGAGGTATTTCCACAGATCGACCGGGTTGTCGCTGCCAACCGGCTTGAGCGTCGTATACGGTTCGATGCGCAACGCCTTATCGCCGTTGTCGCGGAAGATGACGACCCGATGCAGATTGTTTCCGCCGGTGTTCGAGGTCCACTCGAAGCCGATGAATGCCGTGAACGTTCCCGGTGTGTTGGCTTCTTCCGCCGCCTTGACGGTCGTTTCCCACGCTGAGCGATAAACGGCCGTGCCGGGCAGCGAGAGCAGCGCTGGCGGAAAGGTTCCTTTCGAAAATGAATCGATGATTTCGGTTGCGGCGTTGACCGCTTGTTCGCCCCCGGCCTGAACCATGTCATACCAACGCCGTCCCGTGGGATCAGCGAGGTAGGCCGGGTCGCCGCTGAAGAGCTTCGGGAAGAACCCCATGTTGTCCGAGTGATCTGCGACCACCAGGAAATCGAGTGGTCGCGACAACTTTGCCGGGCCCGCGGTCGACGAATTCACCTGCTCGCCGCGCGCAAACTTGTACGCATCGGCCGGGCCGAGCCGCGCGCCGAATGCGCCGGCATCGAACGAGTAGCCCGTGTGCAGGTGTGTGTCGCCCCAGAGAGGGCGGGTGGGGTACGCACGACCGGCATAGGGTGAATAGGGTTTCCCGGCGAACGCTCCGTGAAGCGTCTCAGGAGGCGGTGCGGCCTCTTGCGCGAAGAGCGGCAGGGAGAGACCCAGCCCCCACAGCAATGCGATTGCGGCGCGAGTAGCACGCGTGATCCCCATGACTACGTTCTCCCCGGTTGATTGTCGACTCGGGCGCGCGGTACATCGTGGCGCGCGCGCCATGGTGACCTGCCTTCGCAGGCGTTGCAATGCTCGTCAACCATCACCAACGTACAGGATCCGGCGACATGCGGTTCACGTAGACTGCGGGGCTTCCAGCGTCCATCAGATTTTCGCGTCGCCTCCCTGAAGTACCTATGCAGCTGCACCATGAACGCACCGGGGTCATTGCCCTTGCGACCTCGCTGATTCTCACCGCTTGCGGTGGCGATGCGGACGACGCCAAGCCGGTCGAGCCATCCGGCGCGCCTCCGACGCAGGCGGTCGAGACCCCCGAACCCGCGCTACCCGCTGCACCTGCGCCCGATCCCGTGCCGTTTCAGGATCTCGCCGCGGCCGAGATCCTGAATCTCAACCAGCGCTGGACCGGAGATTACGATGAACTCGCCGAGCGGCGCTTCTTGCGTGTGCTGGTGCCCTTCAGCCGCACGCTCTACTACATGGACGGTCCCATACAGAAAGGCGTCGCCTTCGAATTGCTGCGCGAATTCGAAAAGACTCTGCCCAAGATCGGCAAGTCCAAGGTGCGTCCCAAGATCGTCATCATCCCCACGACGCGCGACCGATTGCTGCCGGCACTAGCTGAGGGTTATGGCGACATTGCACTCGGCGCATTCACGGTCACTGACCTGCGTCGTGAAACTGTGGATTTCTCTGAGCCTACCGTGTCCGAGATCCAGGACGTCGTGGTCACGGGCAAAGACGCGCCGGCGATCGCGACCGAGGCGGACCTCGCCGGCCGCGAGATCCACGTGCGACGCGCGAGCAGCTACTACGAGGATCTGGTTGCTCTCAACGAACGACTCAAGCAAGCCGGCCTGCGCCCGGTATCGCTCCGTGAAGCCGATGCCAGGCTCGAGGATGAGGATGTGCTGCAGATGGTGGATGCGGGCGTGCTGCCTGCGACGGTTGCCAAGCAGCCGATCGCGAAGTTCTGGGCCCAGCTCTATGACAACCTCGTCGTGCATGAGGCCGTCGCGCTACGCTCCGATGGGCAGATCGCATGGGCATTGCGCAAGGACGCTCCCAAACTCAAGGAGATCGCCAACAAGTTCGTGGTCAAGCACCGCGCCGGAACCCTGTTCGGCAACGTCTTGCTGAAGCGCTATCTCGGGAGCGCCGAACGGCTCAAGAATCCGACGAGCGCCGCAGAACTGAAGAAGTATCGCGAAATGGCCCACCACTTCCAGACATACGCGAAACAGTATGACGCCGACTGGTTGCTCGTGGTCGCACAGGGCTACCAGGAGTCACAGCTCAATCACCGCAAGCGCAGTTCGGCCGGGGCGGTAGGCGTCATGCAAGTCAAGCCGTCGACCGCCGCGGATCCCAACGTCGGCATCAAGAACGTGGACCAGCTCGAGAACAACATCCACGCCAGCGTCAAGTACATGCGCTTCCTGCGGGATCGCTACTTTTCGGATCCGGCGCTCGATCCTCTGGACAGAGGACTACTCACGCTCGCCGCCTACAATGCTGGCCCGGCGCGCGTGGCAAAGCTGCGGCAGAAGGCGAAGACGGTCGGCCTCGACCCGAACCAATGGTTCGGCAACGTCGAAGTCATCGCGGCGCGCGACATCGGCCGCGAGACCGTCGACTACGTCAGCAACATCTACAAGTACTACACGGCGTACCGGGCGATCGCCGCGCAGAGGGCCGCGCAAACCCCGCCAGCCACCTGACGCGCACCATCGGCCAGCCGGACGGTGGACTACTCCACCAAAGGAATGCGGCGCGCCAGGTCGTACTTGACGGCAGAGCGGATCTTGTGCTCGAGCTGGAGGTAGCGTGCCACCTTGGAAGTGGGTATTACTTTCTCCAGCTTCGGGACGTACGAGCGCTTCAACTGCAGCTCCGCCTCGTCGATGGAGAACGCCTCGTCGAGCAGCGTTTTGGCCGTCTCGTTGGACACCGCACCCGTGTTGTACGCATCGGCGTATCCCTTGAGCATCTTTTCGAGCCGTCCATTGAGCTGCTGCAACTCCTTCTGGTACGCGTCGTAGATTGGCCAGAAGCCCTTGGCCTCCTCCTCCGTGAGCTTCATGTTGGTCGCGACCAGCAGTTTCTTATCGGCGCGCACCTTCTCCAGCATGATCTGCATGTTGTCGGCGGCCTTTTCTTCGGCGATGACCACGGATGTAGTCAACATCGTCGCCGCGAGCACGCCAACGTATAGAGCCTTCATGTACTACTCCCCTTTTCTTGCCACACGGCAGAAAGCGTATGATGCGGAAAGTTGAGCATGCACCAGCATCCCGCCGCCCTTCAAGCTGCATTGGACGCAGGACTATCCACCATCGATCGATGACTACCGAGAGTTCCGTTATGAAGCATCGCCATGTTCGCGGGATCTGCGCCATCGTGGCTGCGACCGCCCTCCCTCTGTCAACTGATCTGGCATTCGCGGACGATCGCGGGCCGCTCGATCAGGACTTCCAGCTCAGCCTGGGTATGTTCTTCTTGGATTTCGACTCTTCCGTGCGACTCGACGGTCAGGGCGGCAGGGGAACGGATATCGACTGGGAAAGCGAGTTCGATCTGCCGGATCACGATCGCTTCCGCGTCGATGGATTCTGGCGGTTTGCCAAGCGCCACAAGGTGCGGCTGATGTATTTCGAGAACAATCGCTCCGCAACAAGGACGCTCACCCGCGATATCGACTTTGGCGATACGACGTTTCCGGTTTCGCTTGAAGTCGATGCCCGCATGGACACGCGCATCATCGAGCTCGCCTACGAATACGCTTTCCTGAAGCGCGACAACCTGGAGCTCGCCGGTTCGTTCGGCATCCACAACGTCAGGGTCGAAGCGGGGCTGCGAGCGGACCTCGTCACGCCAGGGGGTGGCGGCACAAACGAGGTCGAAGAAGTTGCCGAGGGCGACGGGCCGCTACCCGTGCTCGGTGTGCACTTCCTGTGGAACATCGGACACAATTTCTATTTCGAGGGACTCGCGCAATTCTTCTTCGCGGAAGTCGACAACTACGACGGCAGCCTCGAGGACTACAAGATCAGCGTCACGTGGATGCCGCTGAAGAACGTGGGTATCGGTGTCGGCTACAATCAGTTTGTGACGCGTCTCGACGTCGACAAGAGTTCCTTCACCGGCAGGCTGCGCGTCGAGTATGGCGGGCCGATGGCATTCCTGACCGTCGGTTTCTGAGCGACGCGTCAGTGAGCCTGTGGCGAGCGCGAATCCGGCCATCAGCGTCGCCCGTCGTAGCCATCGCCGACTAGTACTTGACGAGATACTTCTTCGCTTCGAGGCACACGCTGAAGGCTTTGCGGAACGCGTCTGTCTGCTCCTTTGACAATGCCTGCGCCTGCTGAACCTGTTGTTGGCCTTGCTGTTGCGCTTGCGATTGCGCCTGCTTCGCTTTTCGCCGCCCCGCGACGGTGCCCGCCGCGGCTCCGTACTTGGCCCCTTCATCCGCATCGTTGCTGGCCACCTCGCCAATCACTGCACCCGCGGCCGCGCCCTTGACGGCAGTCTTGGCGCCCGCGCCCTGCGTCTGCTGTTGCACCTGTTGTTGCTGCTGCGCGGCCTGCTGTTCCGCCGCTGCCACCTGCTTTTGTGCTTCGAACGGGTCCACGCCCGTGTTCTGCACACCCCATTGATAGCATTCCGCCTCGTCCTTCGACTGCTTGTCCGCGGCCTGGCCCGCGCCCGGAAACACCGCCACGCCCAGCGTCGCGGCCAGTGTCTTCGGCGCGCTCGACTGAGTGGTTGCGGGTGGCGCCTGCTGAGCCAGCAGAATCCCGCACGGCGTCGCTGCCAGCAGCGCGATTACGACGATATCTCTTCACATGTAGGCAACCCCTGCTTTCAAGCTCGAACAGAAATCAGTCACGAATTGCTCGTTGCACTAGAAGCCGAACAGGACTCCGGCGATCGGGCCGTCCATTGTCAGGTCGGTCTCGATGCCCTCATTCTCGATCTCGAGTTCCATGTGGCGCCACCCGAAGAGAACCGCGTTGTCCAGATCGGCGCCGAATCGCCAGCCAAGCAGCGCCGTCGCGTTCCAGCTCGACTCCGTGTCGCCGCCACCGACGTCACCCCGCAGGTTCAGGAGCCAACGATCGTTGAAGGGATGCAGATAACGTCCACCGATCATGAAGTCCGTATAGCTCTTGTCCGCTGATCTACTGTTCGGACTGCTGGGAAATCCGCCGGAGAAAGTGAGATCCAGATCGAGCTCGAGCAGGCGTGCGCCGGCGAAGACGCTGAACCGACCGGCCGCACCACCCGGCGTGTAGACACCCGCCAGCTCATAGATACCGATGTCGATTTCGGCTTCCGTCGCGATCGGCCCGCGGCTGCCGTCGTCACTCAGCGAGAGATAGGTTCCATCGACAAACATGCCCCACTTGCCGCGGTGCCCCTCGGCGTGCAGCAGAGCGCCGATGTCGAGCTTGTCCATGATGTCGTCGAACCCGGCTTCCGCGCCGATTTCCTGGCCTGCGGGGAATCGGACATCGGTCGTGACATCGCTGCCCCAGAGGTATGGGGTGATACTCCAGCGCCAAGTGTCATCGGAGGTCTGCGCCGAAGCGGCCGCGGAACCTGGCATGGCCAGCAGTTCCGGCACACCCAGCACGACACCCAAGGCGAGCGCGGCGCGAAGGCAGATGCTGTGCAAGCTCATGGAATGCTCCCTGCAGTCGAAGTATCGGGCCTGTCGAGCCTTCACGTGTCGCTTGCGGGAAGATTGTAGCAATCCACCCACTGAGCCTCCGGCAGCTTGGCGTTGTCGAGCCGGCAGCGCAGCCGCGCGCCATACCCGGCGATCGTCTCATTGAATTCATTCATGTCAATTCGTTGCTCTTTCTGGCCTTGCGCCTTGCGTGCGCCCCGCTTCACGACGGTGGCTACCAGCACCTCACCGGACTTGCTGTCGGCAAGTTCGGCTTCGAACGCCATTTCGATGATATCGACCTTGTCGAGGGTCTCCCTCAGCGCATCGACACCGACCTTGGCCACGGCACCGACCGGTGTGTAAGCGAGCAGACCGCGCTTCTTCTTCTTGAGGTAGAGCTCGGTGAGTGCCGTGCGCATGTAGACGACATTGGCCGCCGGCTTGTCTACCACCTTGTATGTGCCACCCGCTTCGATTTTCGCCTTCAGGGCGTCGCGCATGAGCATGGAGAGCGTCTTTACGTCCTCCGGCTTCAGGCCCTTGTACTCGGAGTCGGGGCTGAAATGGACTTCCGGTTGCATCGATCATCACGGCGGTATAGGCCACCAGGCGCTTGGCGGCATCCGGTGCGGCGTAGATAAGATCGGTACCCAACGCCGTTTTAACCGGCTTGAGCTTGCTGTAGTCGGTCAGAAATCCGGATGTGGCGAACGCCGTGCCTGCTGCGAGCATCAGTGCACAAGCAGCGACCAAGACCCTGTGGTTCATGATGAATTCCTCTGGTGTATCTATCGTGCGGCCATGCCCAATCGAATCTTCTTCCGTGAATGAGTCTGCTCACGTCTGCACTATTGTGATATCGGTATTTCGCACGGCTGATCACGGTCATCCACTGGAAAGGCCGGATGAGTCGGCCCCGTGGTCCTAGACGACCGCCGCTGCCACGCGCCGCAGGAATTCACCCAGCGGCACCTGCGTGAGCACCACGGCAAGCATTGGCAGCCCCGCCGCCAATGCCACCTGCACCAGCACAGACAAGTTGATCGGGAACGTCCGCAACGAGTAGGGCGACGATGCGATCGATACGATGTCGCACGCCGAGGAGACATCTGCGGACCCCAGCAGCTCGCGCCCGGACACGCCGCTCTCTACCCACTTCTGTCTGAAAGCCCGCTGGTGCTCGCTCGCGATGCGCCCGAGATCGAAGATGGCCTGTTCGCGCAACCGGTACAACGGGCGCACGAAGGCCGTCAGTGGCCCGACGAAGATCACGAACACGAAACCGATCCATGCCACGATCATCGAGCGCAGCTGTTCGTCGGCGAATTCGTTGACGTGCATTTCGCTCACCAGCTGAGCGGCTACCTGGCAGCTCAACGCGAGGATGAAACCACCGAACACCGTTGGGTAGACCGAAAGAAACCCCAGACCGCCGCAGCGGTCGGGGTGATAGGCAACCAGCTGCAGGCGCAGGTTGGAGATCTTGAGCAACAGCCAGCCCCACACCGCGAAGCGCCAGCACCAGCGCAGCACCAGGAACAGGAAGATCGGCTTGCCGATCCAGTGGCTCCACCACCCCGCCCACGAATACTCGGCACGCCCTGCCGCGATCGCGCCGTCCCAGCCAAACTCACGACCCACCTCGAGGTCCAGCCTCATGCTCGCCACCGCGACGAGCATGACGACGACGAGGATCACAAGCTCGGCGATCGTCGAACTCGATCGCTCATCGGCCTTCTGCAGCGTCCGCTCGAAGGCTGTCGCAGAGCTCTCGTGAATCAGCTGAGCGCGGGTGAAGTGACTGAGGAGCGGCGCCACTCGCTGGTTTGCAATACGCTCGGTCACCACCATGACGCCGATCGCGATCAGGAAGCGAATGTACGCGGTGTAATCACTGAAGTAGGACAGCGCCGCCGCGTCCCGATCATGGAGGAACTGCGCGAACGCAAGGAGTGCAGGCGGAAGCCACGCGGTCAGCATCAGCGCCAGCGCGGCGCGGCCCCCTGGCAGTTGGTCAGGACCCAGCAACCCCAGCCGCTTCAGCAGTCGATGGAACGGTCCGCCGATCACCACGGAGAACTGTGGTGTAGTGGCGTTTGCGTGCTCGTCAGCCATTCGCCCATTCCTCGTCGATCAGAATTGATAACCGAGCGACGTGAATACCGACCAGTCGCTTTCGGTCGCGTCCACGGATTGAGGCTCGCTGTCGTAGGTGTGCGTGAACGACAGCTGATAGGTGAAGTCCCTGATGAATTCGTACCGGATCGTGACGTCGGCGTCGGTGCGGACGCGACCGGACACAGTGAAGCTCGGGAAGACTTTCAGCCCTGTAGAGATGTCAATCTCGGGATCATCGAATTGGAACAGATCATAGGATCCAGTCAGGAATCCCTCGATGCTCTCCTGCGACTGTCCGTCAGAAAACTCTTCGCGAGTGACAGCGAGGCCGGCTGAAGCCGACAGCTCCTGACGAGCGGTCTGAACGAAATAGCGACCGAAGCCGCCGCCCAGGAGTAGGCGCATATCGAGACCGAGCTCGTCGTTGGTCTGATAGGAGCCAGCTCCCGACCAGAACCAGCGCTCGCGCAGGAATCGGCGCTGCGCGATATTGAGCGCCTGACTGGTGGACGCAGCACTCAAATCGGACTCGCTGCTCGCAGCGCTGTAGTCGAGCTCCCACAGCCTGATTTCATCACGATAAGTCACGCCCGCGCCCAACGACAACTGACTCAGGGCGTTGGCCGCCGCGGCACTCCAGCCGATGTTGAGGTAGCCATCGAGGCGATCACGAAAGCGCCCCTCGTCGAGCGCGGCGATTCGCACCGCATGGTCGACCGGAACCTGCCGTACGCCTCCCCCACTCTCATCTTCCAACGCGAGTAATCCCGGGTCGCCCAGGCGCTTCGGCCTTCCGTACAACTTCGCGCCGTCGAACAATTCCACTTCGAACAGCTGGGCGCTCTGCAGCTGCGCAACGTGATTCCACTCGATGCTGATCGTGCCGACAAAGTCTGTGCTGTACTTCAGTATCCCTCTCTCCAGCCCTTTGATCTCGCCCGTAAAGCGATCGCCGTTGACCAGGATCACGACATCGGTCTTGGGAGCGGCGTGCAACCCGCAGCTCCACAGCAATGACAGCACGCTGGCGAGCCGCCAGCGCAGCGCCGGTGACGAGTGAGCACTGGTCCGGGGACCTGCAACGATGGAAGTCATTACTGACAGTCTCCAGCTCTTGCGGGAGGTCCCACGATCGCGGATCAAAAAGCGAAGCGCGGACCGAGGTAGATGTAGGCACTCTGATCGTCCGTTTCGGCACGCCCATAGCCGACGTACAGTGGCCCAATCGGCGTATCAAGACCGATAAAAAGGCTTCCTGCGAGAACGGTGTTGTC
>CAWIYW010000014.1:0-10328 GCA_963840405.1 uncultured Gammaproteobacteria bacterium | reverse complement strand
TCGATCCGCTCCAGGTGAGTGAGCGTTCCAGCACGCGTCGCGATCCCGATTGCCGCGCCCGCGCACGGCCCATCCTGGTAGTTGTCCGGGGTGTCTTCGGCCACGGCCGAAAAAACGATGTCGCCGCCCGGTAACGCAGCGCAGTCGGTGAAGGACAACGGAATGCCCTCTGCGTCCCCGAGTTCGAACGCGTGCAGTGCGGATGGGACGATCGCCCCCCCGAACTGAAGCGCTTCGAGCACCGAGGCCAGACGAAAGAAGATCATCGCGTTCTGCGCGTCACGGCGGCTGCCGCGCTGGAGCAGGCACAGTTCATCGCCGATAACGGCCGCGCCCTCGATGTTGAGCGCCGCGAAGCGGGCAGCGAGGTTCGCGAACATGTTCGACAGATCGCAAGGCTGTGGCTCACCGGCCGTCGCGCCCCATGGGTCGAGGGCGACCAGAGCGCCCGTGCGACGTTGAGGCGTTGAGCCGGAGCCGAGCGCGAACAGCGCGCCGTGAGGGTACGGTGGGAAGGGTCAACGCCGTCAATGCTTCCAGATCGGGCTTGCTCGCCTTGCGCTGCGCGGGACCAACGGCAGTGTTCCCGGGAAGAGCCGCAGCAGATGACCAGCGCCCGTGCACTGCAACGGAAACACGCCGAGATGGAGTTCATCATCGGCGACGACGTAGAGATGCGCGCCGATCGATACCAGACCGCTGGCGGCACTCAGATACGAGGGCCGTCCGATGCGGCTGGAGCCGCAAGATCGAGCTCCCGAATTTTTGTAAGCGTTATCATCGACCGGGAAGAAATAAAGTATATTCGGGGTCGCTGCAGTCATCAACGAAGGGAGACGGATGAATTCGATTCGTGGCGGTGTATGCCGCCGTCTCGGCCAGCCCGGCGCACGCGTGCGCTGGCGCTGCTTGCAGCGCTGTTGCTGGTGCCGGCCTCCGCACAGGCCCAGGACGCGTCGTTGCCCAAGCAGGTGCGCATCGTCGTCGGCGAGCATCGGCGGCACCGGCCCGGACTTCATCGCGCGCCTGATCGCGCCGAGGCTGGGCGAGGCGCTGCACCAGACCGTGATCGTGGACAACCGGCCGAGCGCGAACGGCATCGTCGCCGCGCAGTTCGCCGCGCACGCGCCGGCCGACGGCTCGGTGCTGATGATGGGCAACGCCGGCACGCATGCGATCAACGCGGCGCTCTACAAGAAGCTCGACTACGATCCGGTGGCCGACTTCGCGGCGATCAGCGAGATCGCCTCGATCCCGCTCGCGCTGGTGGTCCACCCGTCCGTGCCGGCGAAATCCGTCAAGGAGCTGGTCGCGCTCGCGCGGAAGTCGCCCGGCAAGCTCAACGTCGCGATCGCGGGCGCGGCGGGCGAGCTGATGGGCAACGCGCTCAAGCTCCAGGCGAAGATCGACATGAAGAACATCCCCTACAAGGGCGGCGGCGGCCGCCGCCATCGCGGTCATGTCCGGCGAGGCGGACATGGTGTTCACCTCGTACGTGGTGATCGCGCCCACGTCGGAGGCCGGCCGGCTGCGCGTGCTCGGCGTCACCAGCGCCGAGCGCATGCCGCAGCTGCCCGACGTGCCGACGATCGCCGAGAACGGCCTTCCCGGCTACGAGCACGAGCAGTGGTACGCGCTGTTCGCGCCGGCGAAGACGCCTGCGCCAGTGATGCAGACGCTGAATCGCGAAGTGTCGCGCATCGTGAATGTCGCCGACGTCAACGAGCGCCTGCTCGCGACCGGTCACCGCGTCGTCGCGGGCACGCCGCAGCAGCTCGCCGACAAGGTGAAGCGCGAGATCGACAAGACGCGGAAGATCATGACCGAGTCCGGAATGCCGCAGCAGTAAGTGGATGGGAAATCGGCCTCAAGTACCTCGCGAAGGTTGTGATCGTGCGGGAGTTGTCATGACGCAAGGACAGAAAGATCGCCGTGCTCGGCGCCGGCGCGATCGGCAGCAGCGTCAGCGCCGACCTCACGAAGGCGGGCTACGACATCACGGTCATCGACCAGTGGCCGGCGCAGGTCGAGGCGCTGAAGGCGACGGGGCTCCACATCCAGATGCCGGACGGGGAAGTGAAGATGCCGATCCGCGCGCTGCACCTGTGCGATCTCGCCTCGGCCAACCTCGAGTTCGACATCGTGTTCCTCGCGGTGAAGTCGAACGACGACCGCTGGCTCGCGGAATTCATCAAGCCGTATCTCAAGCCCGACGGCGTGCTGGTCGGCGACGCAGAACGGCATGAACGACGACTCGCTCGCCTCCATCGTCGGCCGCGAGCGCGTCGTCGGCTGCGCGCATCGAGCTGTCGGCGGAGATCTTCACGCCCGGGCTCGTCAAGCGCAACACCACGCACCAGACCACGTGGTTCGCGGTGGGCGAGCTCGACGGCTTCTACACCCCGCGCGTGAAGGAGATCGCAGCGATCCTCGGCAACGTCGGGCCGCTGCGACGTCACCAACAACATCTACGGCGCGAAGTGGACCAAGCTGATCGCCAACACGATGACGATGGGGCCGTTCGGGCTGCTGGGGCTCGGCAACGCGGAGGCGGCCGCCTGCCCGGCATGTTCGACATCTCCGTGCAGCTCGGCCGCGAATCGCTCGCGGTGGGCACCGCGCTCGGCTACCGCATCGAGCCGATCTTCGGCCTGCGCGCCGACGAGTTCGCGGGCTCCAGCGACGAGAACCTGGTGACGGCGATGAAGACGCTGCTCGGCCACGTGAGCCGCGGCCGCACCGCCCCCATCCACGACCACATCAAGGGCCGCAGGAGCGAGATGGAGTTCATCACCGGCGTCGTGGCGCGCAAGGGAAGGAGCTCGGCATCCCGACGCCCTTCAACGACGCCGTGGTCGAGATCGACCGGCAGATCAACCAGGGCGAGATCAAGATGGACCGCTCGAACTTCGAGCTGCTGCAGGAGACGGATCGCTCGTCAGCCTGACGCCGGGCCGGGCGGTGAAGACGCTGCTCATCGTGTTTCACTCGATGACTGGGGGTGCGCGCCAGATGGCCGAAGCGGTGGAGCGCGGCGCAGCGGGGGAACGGGAGGTGCGGGCGCGGCTCGTGACAGCGGTGCAGGTGGGGACGTCAGATGTGCTAGAGGCCGATGGCTACGTCTTCGTCACGCCGGAAAATCTTGCTGCAATGTCCGGGCTCATGAAAGACTTTTTCGACCGCACCTATTATGGCGCGCTGGAGCGGATTGCCGGGCGCCCGTACGCGGCGCTGGTGTGCGCGGGTAGCGACGGGCAGAATGCAGTGCGCCAGATCGAGCGCATTTGTACCGGGTGGCGTCTCAAGCCCGTCAGTGAGCCTCTTATCGTATGCACGCACGCGCAGACGCCGGAGGCGATACTCGCTCCCAAGACGATTGCCGGGGTGGACCTTCGCCGTTGTGAGGACATCGGCGCCGCGATCGCCGCCGGCCTGGCATTGGGCGTTTTCTGATTGAAGTAACTGCGGAATGACACGGACAAAAGCACCTCGGTCCTGTCTCGAAATCATTCAAGAATTCCGTGTACCCCTCAAGGGGGTATTGAAAGGAATGTTTCCGTGGTTGTAGGGGTGTTTTGAGGCTTCTGGTTGAGCTTGGTGCTGGAATCCCTTTAGTCCATGAATGAGCAACGGCAGGCCGACCTTATCGTGTACGGCATCGACTGGCTGATCACCGTCGATGCCGACACGACGCGTCATCCGCGATGCGGCGCTCGCCGTGAAGGACGGCAGCTTCGCCGCGATCGGCAAGAGCGCGGCGATCTGAAGCGACTGGCACGCGGAGAACGTCCTGCGACGCACGGGGCACGGTCGTCACGCCGGGCTTCGATCGACAACCACCTGCACTCCTCGTTCCAGCTTGCGCGCGGCCTGGCCGACGAATCGAACGCGCAGGCGTTCCTGTTCGAGCACATGTATCCGTACGAGGTCGCGACGGGCACGGAGGACGACGATCACGTCAGCGCCTCGCTCGCCGCCGTCGAGCTGCTGCGCCACGGCGTCACCTGCTTCATCGAGCCCGGCAACTACCATCCCGATGCGACGGTGCGCGCGGTGATGGCGGCGGGCATGCGCATGGTGCTCGCGGTGAGCTGCTTCGACCGCAACAAGTCCGTCACCGGGCTGCATGCCCGAGCGCATGATCGAGACGACGGCACGCTGCCTCGAGAAGACCGAGGCAGCTGTTCGCAAGCCTATCCGGACGCATACCACGGGCGTCTCGCGGTGAGCGCATCGTTTCGCGGCATGAACAACACTTCCGACGAGCTCATCCTGGCGCTCAAGGCGATCGCGGAGCGTCACGGCGCGATGCTGCAGACCCACGCCTGCTACTCCTACTTCACGCGCGATTCGAGCATCGTTCAGTTCGGCAAGCCCGAGATCGAGCGGCTGGAATCGCTCGGCGTGCTGGACGAGCGCATGCTGCTGCTGCACTCGGGCTGGCTCGAGCCGCACGAGATCGCGATCCTCGCGCGGCGCAAGCCGACCGCTGGTGTGCTGCCCGTCGTCGTCGCTGCACAACGGCTACGGCAATCTCGCCGTCGGCCATGCATCCGGAGCTGATGGCGCTCGGCGTCAACGTGAGCCTGGGCACCGATCACGCGTCGTCGGGCACCGTCGACCTGGTGCAGGAGATGCGCTACTGCGCCTGCGGCTACAAGGAGATGCGGCTCAACCCGCGCCTGATGCCGCCCGAGCAGGTCGTGGAGATGGCGACCATCAACGGCGCGCGCGGCGCGGGCCTCGCCGACCGCATCGGCTCGATCGAAGTCGGCAAGGCGGCCGACTTCGTCGCTGTTCGACGCCACGGTGTCCGAGTGGCAGCCGCTCTACAACCCGGTGTCGAACCTGGTCTATAGCGCGACCGGCAACACCGTGAAGCACGTGTTCGTCGGCGGCGAGCAGGTGGTGCGCGACGGACGCCTCACCCGCATCGATCAGGACGCTTTGCTGCGCGAGGTCGAACAGTCCGCAATGCGGATTGCCGGCCGGCTCGACATGAAGAAGATGCTGAAGCTGCGCTGGCCGGTGGAGTGACGCCGCCGGTACGATAAAATCGGTCGATAATCGTCGCTATCCGAGCGCGACTCTACCGCAGCGACCGCGAGAAGCGGGCGCGCAGCCGTCAACCAGAATCGACTCTCGTTGATTGGAGCGGAACCCGAGCGGTTCTGCGCCGCGTATCAACGTCCAGAATGCAAACACAGTATCGCAACGTGCTGGTACTTTCGGGTTGCCAGGCGACCCTCCAGACCACCGGCCTCATCATTGTCGCGGTGACCGGGCTCGCCGGATTTGCCCTTGCGGCGGACAAGGCGTTCGCGACGGTACCGCTCACCTGCTATGTGTTCGGCTCGGCGGCGGCGACCATTCCTGCCTCGTTCCTCATGAAGTGGATAGGACGGCGCGGCGGCTTCCAGGTGGGTACGGCGATCGGCATGGGGGGCGGGGCGGTGCGCGCTCTGGGCATGTTTCTCGCGCATTTCTGGCTGTTGTGCGCCGGCATGTTCGTGATGGGGATTTACACGGCGTTCGGCAAGTATTACCGCTTCGCGGCCGCCGACGTGGCGAGTTCCGACTTCAGGGCCAAGGCGATTTCGCTCACGCTTGCCGGCGGCATTCTTGGCGCGGTGGTGGGACCGGAAATCGCAACGCGCTCGGTGGCCCTGTTCGAGGGGCATATCTACGTCGGCGCCTATCTGTCGTTGATCGCCATGTGCCTGGTGGCGATGGTGCTTCTCGTCGCGCTCGATATCCCACGGCTTTCCGAGCACGAGCGCGTGGAGCAGGGCCGGCCGCTTGCCGACATCATGCGTCAGCCGGTGTTCATCGTCGCGGCGCTGGTGTCCATGCTGGCGTACGGGATCATGAATCTCATGATGACTTCGACGCCGCTCGCCATGCATGCCCACAGCCATTCGTTCGCAGACGCAGCTCATGTTCTCGCGTGGCACATGGTGGGAATGTATGGCCCTTCGTTCGTTACCGGCTCGCTGATCAATCGTTTCGGGGTGCTCCGCGTCATTCTCACCGGAGTCCTGCTGCTCTTCCTGTGCGTCGCCGCGGCCGTCACGGGCACCGGGCTCCTCAATTTCTGGGTCGCCATGTTCCTGCTTGGGGTGGGCTGGAACTTCATGTACGTCGGAGGCTCTGCGCTGCTCACCGAATGCCACACGGCTCCCGAGCGCGCCAAGACCCAGGCGGCCAACGACTTCCTGATATTCGTCACCATGGCGATCTCCTCCATGTCCTCGGGAATCCTGCTCCACCACAGCGGCTGGCAGGCGGTCAACTATGGATCCATCCCCTTCCTGCTGGCCGCCGCCGCGGCCACCGCGTGGCTGATGTGGCTGCGGCGCGACGGCCGTCGCGCGGCACGAGCCGATCGCGGCGGCTCGCAGGTGCCCGCGGCCGGCCGCGGCAGCCTGCTAAAATAGGCGCACAACAAAACGGCTCCGCCCAGGTCGCGGCATGCGATTCTTCACCCAGCCCACATTATCGGACGATGCGTCGGTCGATCCGGAGAATTTCCGGATCTTCCTCGTCGTCAATTACGTTGCCCATCTCGGCTTCGCGGTGCACCTTGTGTTCGTGCCGCTATTCTTTTTTCTGCACATCCATGTGCTGGCGGCATTCAACGTCGTGAGCAGCGTGGTCTGGTTCGCCAGTCTGCGGCTGAATCAGAAGGGGAATCACGGGCTCGCCGTCACGCTGCTGAGCTGTGAGCTCGTCCTGCACACGGCGCTGGCGGTGTATCTCGTTGGCTGGTCGGCCGGCTTCCAGAATTACCTGCTGGCTGCGATTCCGATCGCGGTATTCAACCAGCAATGGCGCACGCGCACCACCCTCGTTGTGACGGGGGGACGTTCGTCCTGTACTGCCTGCTCTACGCTGTCGCGTCGCGCACCGTGCCGGTGCCGGTCGAAGGCTGGGCCCTGGAGGGAATTTCCTATCTCAACGCGGCGGTAGTGTTCGCCGCGCTCGGGGTCACGAGCTACTTCTTCCGCGAGGCCTCGGAGACGACCGAACGCCGCGTCGCGGATCTCGCGAATACCGATCCCCTGACGCAGCTGCCGAACCGGCGGCGGCTCTGGGACCTGCTTGAAGGCGAAGTGCTGCGGTCGGAACGCAGCGGCCGCTCCTTCATCGTCGCGCTCGCGGACATCGATCACTTCAAGAAATTCAATGACAGCTACGGCCATCACTGCGGCGACGCGGTGCTGCGTCATGTCGCGAGCGTGATGCGAGGCTCGTTGCGGCGCACCGACATGCTGGGCCGCTGGGGCGGCGAGGAATTCCTCTTCATTCTGCCTGAGACGCCGCTGCACGGCGCGGTGGACGTGCTCGAAAAAGTGCGGCGCTGCGTCGAAGAGGTGCCGTGCAAGTTCGGCGGCGAGCTCTATCACGTGACCGTGACCTTCGGCGTGGCGAGCTTCGGCCGCAAGCAGACGCTGGAGGGCGGCATCAACCAGGCCGATGACGCGCTCTATCAGGGCAAGAAGCAGGGACGCAACCGCGTGGTGACCGCGCCGATCGTCCATTAGGGTTAAATGGGCGACAGCGCATGGCACGGGTCGCGCCTCCGCACCCAGCACCGGTTTCCGCACGCTTTTCCACGCACGCGGTAGCATTCCCGCCTGTGGCAGTGCTCGATGAATTGTTCGATGCCGGGGGCCCGCTGGCGGGCGTCATACGCGACTTCCGCGCGCGGCCGTTCCAGCTCGAGATGGCGCAGGCGGTCGCGCGACGCGATCGAGACGCAGACGGTGCTCGTCGCCGAGGCGGGCACCGGCACCGGCAAGACCTTCGCCTACCTCGTGCCGGCGCTGCTGTCGGGCGGCAAGGTCGATCATCTCGACCGGCACCAAGACGCTGCAGGACCAGCTGTTCGACCGCGACATTCCGACGGTGCGCGCGGCGCTCGAGGTGCCGGTCACCGTGGCGCTGCTCAAGGGCCGCGCGAACTACGTCTGCCATTACCACCTCGAGCGCGCGCTGGCAGGACGGCCGGTTCGCCGACGCGCGAGGATGTGCGCCATCTCGCGGCGATCGAGCGCTTTGCACGCATCACCACGACCGGCGACAAGGCGGACTGTGCCGACGTGCCGGAGAACGCGCGCGATCTGGTCGCACGTGACCTCCACGCGCGAGAACTGCCTCGGCTCCGAGTGCCCGCACTACGACGCGTGCTTCGTGATGGAGGCGCGCGGCGAGGCGCTCGCGGCGGACGTGGTGGTCGTCAACCATCACCTGTTCTTCGCCGACCTGGTGCTGCGCGACGAGGGCGTCGCCGAGCTGCTGCCCGCCTGCAACACGGTGATCTTCGACGAGGCGCACCAGCTGCCGGAGACGGCGAGCCTGTTCTTCGGCGAGAGCGTCTCGACCGCGCAGCTCCTCGAGCTCGCGCGCGACGCGCGGCTCGAAGCTGCGGCGCAGCGCCAAGGACTACGCGCCGCTGCCCGAGGCGGCGCAGGCGCTCGACAAGGCGGCGCGCGACCTGCGCCTGGCGTTCGCGGAGGAGAGCGGGCCGGCTGCCGCTGCGCGCGCGCTCGACGCGCAGCGACGACTTCGACGCAGGCGCTCGACGCGGTGCTCGGTGCGGCTCGACGCGCTGGCTGCGCGACGCTGCAAGACGCAGGCGGAGCGCAGCGAAGGCCTCGAGCGACTGCTGGCAGCGCGCGCTCGAGCTGGCCGAGCGGATCGAGCGCTGGCGCAGCGGCGCCGATGCCGAGCCGCGTGCGCTGGGTGGAGGTCTTCCGGCACGCGCTGCATCTCAACGCGACGCCGCTGTCGATCGCCGAGATCTTCGAGCAGCCAGATCGACGAGCATGCCCGCGCCTGGATCTTCACCTCGGCGACGCTGTCGGTGAACGGGGACTTCGGCCACTACCTGCGGCAGATGGGCCTCGACGGACGCGCGCACGCGCGAGCTGGGAGAGCCCGTTCGACTTCGCGCAGCAGGCGCTGCTCTACGTGCCCGCAGGGCCTGCCGGACCCGAACACGCCCGAGCACACCGAGGCGGTGATCGAGGCGGCGCTGCCGGTGATCGAGGCGAGCGGCGGGCGCGCGTTCCTGCTGTTCACCAGCCTGCGCGCGATGCGCGCGGGCACGAGCTGCTCGAGGCGCGCATTCGCGCAGCGCGGCTGGGATTATCCGCTGCTCGTGCAGGGCGAGGGCTCGCGCTCGGAGCTGCTGGAGCGCTTCCGCGACCTGGGCAACGCGGTGCTGGTCGGCAGCCAGTCGTTCTGGGAGGGCGTGGACGTGCGCGGCGAGGCGCTGTCGCTGGTGGTGATCGACAAGCTGCCGTTCGCGCCGCCCGACGACCCGGTGCTCGCCGCGCGCATCGAGAGCATGAACCGCGAGGGGCGCAACGCCTTCATCGAGTACCAGCTGCCGCAGGCGGTGATCACGCTGAAGCAGGGCGCGGGGCGGCTGATCCGCGACGAGACCGACCGCGGCGTGCTGATGATCTGCGACCCGCGGCTGCTCACGCGCACGCTACGGCAAGCGCATCCTCGCAAGCCTGCCGCCGATGCGCCGCACGCGCGATGGTGGAGAAGTCGTGCGGTTTCTGTCCCGCATCTGATCCGCGCGGCAGCCGATCCGACAGGTCAAACCACTGTTTCCACGCGAGTGCTTCGCTCCGGATGATCCCGGGGCTCGAGCACCTGCCAGTGGTCATCCGGGCGGTCGAGCGTGAAGTGGTGTGCCCGGATAATGTCGAAGACGTCGGTGGCCTGCCACTGATGCAGGTCGAAGCTGCACAGCGCCACGATCCGGCGCTCCTGCAGCGCTGTGGTCACCGCATGCTCGTACTCAATCCACGCCGCCGCATCGGACGGCGCCAGGAAGCTCGTGTTCTTGGCGATGCGCAAGCCGTTGTATGCCTGCGCCAGGGCATCCTCTTCTTCCTTCAGCCAGCGCTCGATTGCAGCGTTCTCCCTGAACCCGCAGCTTCCATACCAGTCCGCGGCATCGATGATGCGCAGGTCGCCCCGCTCGATGATGGCATCCACAGCAGGCAGAAGTCGCGCCATTTCCGAGTGGGCCTCGGCGGCTGGCAGCGGCGGCGCGGCAAGCCACAGGCAGCGCTCGTGCTGGCGAAGCCCGGCTCCGAAATAGGGCGCAAGGCTGTCAACCAGCTCCTGCCGCTCCTGGTAGACGTGGCACAGGTGGATACCGTAGGGAACCAGCTTGATGCCGGGGATGCCGCAGTCGGTGACGTTGGGACGAGCGGTGGCCGGCGTCATGGGGACAGCGTTGCCTGCGCTTTGTCGTACGCGCGCGAACGCGCTATCACCTCGTCAAAGTGCGCCGGGAGCGTCTC
>CAWIYW010000013.1:0-19399 GCA_963840405.1 uncultured Gammaproteobacteria bacterium | reverse complement strand
TAGACGATTCCCGCCGCTCCGCGGCGGAGTGAAAGCCACACGAGCAGTACTTGGTGAGACACTAGATGCGCGCAAGAAACCATCACCGGAAACAAACGGTGTCTGGATTTCCCGTCATCGGAGCGGGACTAGAAGAACAGGAGCGCTACCCCGAATACGAGAAACAGAAGTCCAAAATAGGCGAGTGGAAAGATCCACCGACACCGACGATCGATGCGATCCGCAAGGTCGGATTTGTTGTTTCGATCGAGCGCGCCCACTGCCAGGTTGACGACGACGGCTCCGCACATGGCAAAGAAGCTCAGGCTGATGATGCCGTGCACCAGCGTGACATAGGAGATCCGCGGCAGAATCTCGCTCATGAGGAGCTGGTAGGCGACGCCAGTCAGGATCCCGATGAATGAGACGCTGACTCGATCGCCCAGTGCAGAGCGATCCATCCAGAATACCGAGAAGGAGAGCAACACGATCACGATGAGCGGGGCGACGACCAGACGGGTAATGAAAAAGGACTCTCGTTGCACATCGATGCTCATGACCAATGCAGACGCAACGCCCCGCCGTCCGGCGTAGGGGGCAGACCGTTCCCGGGTCGACATCCCAATTCCTTCGATGCTCCATTGCGGTAACCGCACCGTGTCGTCCAGCGACTGGGTCGCCCCTGACTCCGCCCGCAGCACCACTTCACTGGCGTCGTAGCCAAGAACCTCGAAGACGGCTTCCAGGCGCTGCCGATCCAGGGGGAAGCGCCGCATATTGAGCTCCGTCTTCGCAACCGCGTTCAACGTCTCGACCAGCGTCTGGGTTCCGTCTGGCTGCACCCGAAGCATGGTTCCGTGCTTGTCATACGCACCGGCTTCGTTGACCAGAACCACCTGTGGGAACCAACCGGTCGCAAGCTCATTGAACTGATATGCGCCCAGGTAGACCTTCTCATCCACTCCAGCCGCTGCGGGATCGAAGGCCTGTCGCTCGTCATGCCACTCGAGCGTCAGAACGCCCGAAAAAGCGAAGGTCTCGGCCTGTTCATTGATTTCGTTGATGTCGTGCAGCTGGAAGTTGGCGCGCACCACTATCGGACGGTCCTTCTTTGGGGGACCGAGCAGAAAGGGGTCCGTCGTGACGGTTCGAGGGGGCCGGTCTTCCCGCGCAACGTCTGACTGGGCCGTGGCGGGCAGCATGCTGCACAGATCCACCACCGCCCAGATCACAACTATCGAGATCAGCTTATTCGTCACTCGCGACCTCCGTGCCACGGTGTGTTGGATCGTGTCGACCGGAGACGTAGTTCGGAAACGCGACCGTGAATCCCACGCGCAGCGTAGTCTGCGGCGCGACCGGCGTGCTTGCGGGAGGCGAAACACTCGCCGCTGGCGAAAACGTTCCATGCCGGCGCGCCTCATCGCGGGATCACATACTCCAGGCCGGCGCCTCTCGATACCGCGAACACCCCGTCCTCGCGCCCGAGGGTTCCCGCCGGTTCCTGGACGTCAGCGGATCAGCACCTGAGATTGCCGAATGAACGGCAGAACGATGGCGAGCAGCCGCCGCATTGTCAGCTGCAAGTACCGTCGGCCTGGGAAATAAAGATCCGAACCGCGAGCTCCGCGGCACCGGCGCCGAGCTTTTGGGAGGGTGCAGGCGGACCAACGCTGTTGCCGCTTTGCCTCGGTCTAGGGTACGTGACCGTCCGTGACGGGTTGTCATTCATCAACTACTCGGTGAGCGCGGCGTGGATGGCTTATCGCGAGAACGCTCCGATTGCCGCCCAGACGACCGTGTCTCCATCGCCTTCCGTCAGATCCAACCATCGTAGGGATTGCGTGAGCCACGGCCGTCAAATCAGCCTGGTTCCGATCCTGCTCGCGCTGTTCGTCGTTCCCGCGCAGGCGCATGCTCAGTCCGAGTCACCGAGTGTAGGCGGAGCGGCGGTCGAGTGGATCCGACCGGAAGATGTGGCAGGCCGAGCGGATGCGCTGCTCCGCAGGCTGGACGCGGCTCGAGCCGACGCGGCGGCAGCGGCGGCCCTCCAGCAGATAGAGTCAGGGATCGCCGAGTTGGCGCCCGATCTCGACTCACTGCTCCAGCGAGCGACCGCCGCGATTGCGCAAAGCGCCTCGCTCGCAGCTATCGAGGATGTGCGATACGAGCTCGAGGCGCGTCGCGGCCCCGCTCCATGCGTGGAAGCAGCAGCTCGCCGCACAGGCGAAGCGCGTAGCAGAGATCCTCGACGAGCTCGCCGAGGCGCGGCGCGTCTGGTCCGAGACCCGCGGCCGCCCTGAGACGGCGGCGGCGGGGGACGTGGTGACCCGGCGCGTGGAGAGCTCGGTGCAGGCCATCGACCAAGCGGTGGCACAGCTGCGGACCTGGCAGGCTCGTGTGATCGCGGTGAGCGACCGTCTCGTCGATCGCAGCACCGCCGTCGACGCCGCACTGGAGCAGCTACAGGCGGCGACCGTCACCAAGGGCACGAGCCTCTTCGTGCGCGACCGCGCGCCACTGTGGCAGCGCGGCGTCGCGGCCAAACTCCGCAGTGAACTGCCGCGCGTGCCGGAGCAGATTCTTGCGTTCAACAAGAGCACGCGCCAGTACGCCGCGCGCGCCGCCCGTCCGCTCGCCGTGCAAGTGATCATCGCGGTCATCCTCATGGTCGTTTTGCGCAGCTTCTCGACGCGTGCGCAGGCGCGTTTGGCCGGCCCGCAGGAACCCTCGCGCGCGGCGCGGCTGCTCCAGCGTCCGTATGCGATCGCCCTGCTGCTCGCTCTGCTGATGTCGCCCGCGCTTCACCCGCTTGCCCCGCAACGTTTCATGCAGATGCTGGCGGTGATCGCGCTCTTCCCGGCCGCGCGCATCATCATGCTTGCGACCGAGCGCGCCAATCTGACCGCGTTCGCGGGCCTGTTCGTCCTGCTGTTTCTCGACCGCCTCGCGCTTGCCCTCGCACCGCTGCCTGCGCTCACGAACGCGATCTTTCTGCTCGCACTGGCGATCGCGCTCGGTTTGGCCTTCTGGTTTGCGCGGCGTGTCGCGCCGCGGCGGCGACGCGCCCTGGCTGCGCCGTGCTGCGCAGCTCGCGACGCTGGGGCTCGCCCTCGCGCTCCTGGCGGGGATCGGAGGGTGGACCGACCTCGCCACAGTGCTCGGTCGCGGCATCGTGGCGAGCGCCCTGGCGGGACTGTACGTCTATGCCGCCGTAATCGTGCTCGAGGCGCTTCTGGGCTACGCGCTGGCATCGCCGACGCTGCGCCGCAGCCACTTGGTCGATCGCAACCAGACGCTCCTGCAACGCCGCATCGAACGTGGCCTGCAGTGGTTCGGCGTCGGCCTTTGGCTCTACCTGCTGCTGGGTGGGCTCGGGCTGCGGACTGCCGTTGCCGAGGCGCTCCGTGCCCTGCTGCGGGCCAGCGTTTCGGTCGGTGCGCTCTCGTTCTCGATCGGCGGCGTGCTCGCGTTCGTGCTCACGCTACTGGCCGCATTGCTCTTTGTCCGGATCGTGACCGAGGTGCTTGACGCGGACGTCTACCCACGCACCAACTTACCCCGCGGGATTCCGTACGCCGTCTCCACCCTGATGCGCTACGGTGTCTACTCGCTCGGCTTCATGCTCGCCCTAGCTGCCGCGGGCGTCGAACTGAGCCAGCTCGCAATCATGCTCGGCGGCCTCGGGATTGGAATCGGCCTGGGTCTTCAGGACCTCGTCAAAAACTTCGCCGCCGGCCTCACACTTCTGTTCGAACGCCGCGTGCACGTGGGAGACGCAGTCCAGATTCCAAGCCAGACAATCTTCGGTCGCGTGATCGCCATCGGGATACGAGCAACCGTGATCCGGAACTTCAACGGCGTCGAGGTGGTCGTGCCGAACAACGATCTCGTATCCGGCGCGGTCACCAACTGGACGCTCTCTGACCGTCTGCACCGCATCGAAGTTCCGGTGGGCGTCGCTTACGGCACCGACCCCGATCGCGTCGTCGCGCTGTTGCTCGACGTAGCCCGATCAAATGATCGGATGCTGGCGGAACCGGCCCCGCAAGCGCTGTTCAAGGGCTTCGGCGAGAGTTCACTCGACTTCGTGCTGCGTGCCTGGACCGACGAGGAGTACGAACCCCGAACGAGCGAGTTAGCGCTCGCGGTCCACCGCAGCCTCTGCAAAGCTGGGATCGCGATCCCGTTCCCACAGCGCGATCTTCACCTCGCGAGCGTTTCACCGGAGGTCCATGCCGCGCTGTCCGACGTCGGCCGGAAGACGTAGGCAGCTCGCTCGAAATTGACACCCGAAGTGGCGCTCACGAGCGCCGCTGGATCCCCAGCTTCCGCATGCGCGAATAGAGCGTGCTCGGATGTAGGCCGAGGCGCTCCGCGGCCTGGTTGCGTCCCCGGATCTGCCAACCGCATGCATCCAGGACGTTCAAGATGTAGCTGCGCTCGACGTCCGCGAGTGTGCCGGTCAGGCCGGTCGTCGACGGTGCGTCCGCCGAGCCGCTCTGTGTGGCCGCGTCGAACGCGTCGTCAAGCACCAGCGTTTTGCCGCGGGAGAGGATCGCGGCACGTTCGATCACGTTGCGCAGCTCGCGAATGTTGCCCGGCCAGGCATGGGCGACGAGCCGCTCCATCGCCCGAATCGGCACGCTGTCTATGACCTCGCCCGCGGCGGTGCGGAACTGGCGCAGGAAGTACGCGACGAGAAGCGGGATGTCCTCGCGTCGGGCGCGCAGCGGCGGCACGTCGATGGGGAAGACCGCCAGCCGATAGTACAGGTCGGCGCGAAACGCGCCGGCGGCCGATGCGGTCTTCAGATCGCGATTGGTGGCGGCGATGACGCGCACGTCGACCTGCCTCGCCGTGCTGGATCCGAGGCGCTCCATGCTGCCGTCCTGCAGCACCCGCAGCAGTTTCGCCTGTAGATCGAGTGGCAACTCACCGATCTCATCGAGGAAGATCGTCCCGCCGTGGGCGAGCTCGAAACGCCCCAGCTTGCGGGCCGAGGCGCCGGTGAAAGCCCCCTTTTCGTGCCCGAACAGCTCGCTCTCGATCAGCGTCGCAGGCAGCGCCGCACAGTTGACACGCACCAGCGTCGCCTCTCGACGAGGGCTGCATTGGTGGATCGCCTTCGCCACCAGTTCTTTGCCGACCCCGGTCTCGCCGAGAATCAGCACCGTAGCCTGCGTCGGCGCGACCTGCTCCACTCGCCGCAGCACGGCCTGCATCGCCGCGCTCTCACCGATCAGATCGCCGCGCAGAGCGGGATCGAGTGCGTCCTGGCGCAGATAGACGTTCTCCGCCTCCAGCCGTTCGGTGAGCCTTCGTACCTGCTCGAGAGCTCGGCGCAGTTCGATCTCGCTTTCGCGCCGCATGAGGACGCTGGCGAAGATCTCACCGATCAGACGCAGGCGATGGACGATCGCCGCCGGCCAGCGGACCTCGCGCTCGCACGTCGAAAACTCGACCGTGCCGATCAACTTACCGCGGGCCGTGAGGGGCAGAAGCGCGACGGACATGACGCCGACCTGCAGCGCGGTGGCACGATCGAGCCGCGCCTCTGGCGGTGACTCGTCAACTCGCGACAAGACCACCGGCACACCCCCACGAATCTGCGACGCTGCCCACGGTAGCTCCTTCTCACCGACGCCGAGGGGTACGGCGGCGATGCCGGGCCGCGCCCAGCAGTGGGTGGCCCGTATCTCACCATCCGCTTCCGCGGTGCTGATGGTGGCTCGGTCCACATCGAGATGGGCGGCCAACCGCTCGAGCGCGTCGACGACCGCCGGGTCGACCTCCTCGGGCGGCAGGTTGAGGAGACGGGTCGATATTTCTGCCAGCAAGCTCTCGAATTCGATCCGCTGCCACAGGGCTTCGGCGTCTGCCGGCGGCGCATCGCCATGTCGATGCTCCATCGCCATTTCGATGGACTGTAATCGGTATTTCGATGCCACGTCCACCGTCGCGAGTCGGCCCAAGCTCACAGGTGTGTTCTGGGCCGGCCTGACGGTTGGCACGCCTCTTCCTTTGACGATGGAACACGAACGACGGCCTGCAGGCCGATCGAATCGAAAGGAAGAGCCGGATGCCGACCATGAACCTCCTCGGTTTCGCCGAGATCGACCTGAGGGATGGCGCACGATGAGCAGGCCGTCGGACAGTGTCGATGCGTGTCATGAGGAGTGGTGCGGGTGCGACGGCGGCGGCTTAGCGCGGAGCGTAGCGGCATGAGCAGCACCACCGTACCGTTCGTTCCGCGCCTGAACCAGATCGCGTTGTCGGTCGTGGATCTGCGCCTGACCGAGCGCTGGTTCCGCGAAGGCCTGGGGTTTCTACCGGCCGGCGGCAGCCGCCTGGCGATGCGCTTTCCGCTGGCCGCGCACATCCAGGGCTTGCCCAATGCCGCGTCGACCTGCTGGTGGCTCGTGGACCGCAACGAGGTGTTCCAGCTCGAGCTCTTCCAGTTCGAGAGGCCGCTGGCGAAGCTGATGCCTGCGGACTTTCGCCCCTGCGACATCGGCTACTCGCGCATCGGCGTGTGGGTCGCCGATTTCGATGCGTCGCTGCGGCGGTTGGAGGCGCTCGGAACGAGCCCGCTGACGCCCGCGCTCGGCCAGCACGGCACGCGACGCGTCTGCGTACGGAGCCCGGACGGTGTGTTCGTCGAGCTGATGGAGAGTGATCCGCTTTCCGCGGAGTCTTCATCGACGCGCCGAGACTGTGATGTTGCGGTGCGCTCGGTAACGCTGTCGGTACCGGACCTGGAGCAGACCGCGAGCTTCATCGAACAAGGCTTCGGATTGCGCAAGCGCACGTGCCCTTGCACACCCCCGAGCACGAGGCGCTGTGGGGACTCGCCGGCGCGCGCACGCGCAGCAGGACCTTCGTCGCCGGCGACGTGCTGGTGGAAGCCGTGCAGTACATTGGGCCTGGACGCCAGCCGTGGCCCGAGGGCTATCGCATTTCGGATCAGGGCATCCTCAACATCGCGTTCGGCGCTCGCAACAGGCATGACTTCACGGAGGTCTATCGCCGCTGCATCGCGGCTGGCGCGCGGCCCAATTGCGCGCCGAAGCACATGCCGGGAGCGGGCGTCGTTTACGTCAACGACGTGCAGGGCTTCTCCTTCGAGCTCTTGTGGACGAAGCCCGGTCTGGCGGATCGGGTGTGGGGCTTCGAGCCCTTGCCGCTCGGCAGGCGGCCGGCGCCGGACACGCACGACGATCGAACAGCGCATGCGCATCGAGGCGCCTATCGAAGGCACGTGGGCGATCGTTTCGAACCTTGAGCGCATGGCGTCCTGGGTCGGATTCGACCGCGTGACAATCACGCGCGCCGGGACATCCGATCGCAATGGCTACGGCGCTGTCCGGCAGATGAAAGGCCTTCCGGGCACGGTGCACGAAGAAGTGCTCGCCTGGAATCCGCCCTATGGCTACCGCTACCGCGTGACTCGAGGCTCGCCTTTCGTCTGTCACCAGGGCGAAGTCCGTCTGCAACCGGTCGGCCAGGCGACCGAGCTGGTCTGGACGATTCGCTTTCGACCCCGCCTTGCCGGCACGGGCGCGCTGCTGCGCAGGATTCTCGGCAGCGCGCTGCGCAAGGCGCTGCGCGAGCGGTTGAAGCCGCTGGTCGAGAGGTGCACCGCCGCGGAGTACCCATGACAACCCATTTCAAGGAGAACCCATGAAGATGAAACCCGCATTCAACAGCCGCCAGATCGCAGTCAACGGCGTGACGCTCAACGTGATCGTCGACGGCAAGGGACCGGACGTGCTGCTCGTGCACGGCTTTCCCGATTGCCACGACGTCTGGCGCCACCAGATCCCGGCGCTGGTCGAGGCCGGCTACCGCGTGATCGCGCCGGACATGCGCGGCAGCGGTTTGTCGGACGCTCCGCCAGCGACCAGGGACTACAAAATGTCGCATCTGGTCTCTGACCTTGCCGACCTGCTCGACGCACTGCAGATCAAGAAGGTGCGCCTGGTCGGGCACGACCATGGCGCGCTGATCGGCTTCCAGTTCTGCTTGGCGCATCCCGACCGCGTCGATCGCTTCGTCGCCATGTCGAACGGCCACCCCGCGGCCTATGCGCTCGGGCCGATCGAGCAGAAGCTCAAGGGCTGGTACGTGCTGTTCTTCCAGATCCGCGGGTTATCGGACTGGGTCCTGCGTGCCGGCGACTGGTGGTGCTTGCGAATGCTCTCCGGTTTTCCGGAAGAAGTACCCAATTGGATTCGGCAGCTGCAGCGGCCCGGTCGCCTCGCAGCGAGGCTGAACTTCTACCGCGCGAATCTCGGCCTCATCGTGCCCAAGCCCTGGTCGAAGGTGTCGAAGGTGTCGGTTCCCGTCATGGGAATCTTCAGCGACGGCGATCGCTTTCTCGCCGAAGCGCAGATGACCGGCACGCAGAAGTTCGTCGACGGGCCGTGGCGCTACGAGCGCGTCGAGGGCGCCAACCACTGGCTGCAGCTTTCCGCGCCGGAGAAGGTCAACGCGCTGCTGCTCGACTATCTGCAGTGAAGGGAAATCGACAAACAACATCAAGGACCCAGTACGCCACCGAATGAGAATGGACAGAACGATGTGAATCGGTGTAGGCCGCCTGCCGGGAGGCAGAGGGCATGCGAACCGAGACAACGGGCATCGTTCAAGCGATAGCAGCCTTGGCGTTAGCGGTTGCGATGGCGGGCTGCTCGGTCACCCAACGAGCGAAGCCGCAACTTCCGGGCAACCGATGCGCGCTCATAGCGCCCGACATCTGCTCTCAGATGACAGCGGGACCGTCGGGCGGCGCGGCCCTCCGGTACATCGCCCCCAACGTTCAGTGGGGCCAGTACACCAAGGTGATGGTGAGTCCGGTCACGGTTTGGGGCGGCGAGACGCCGAAGCTCCCTGCCGGCGACGCTCAGGTGATGGTCGACTATCTCTACAACGTATTCGTGACGACCTTTGCGACGAAGTTCGAAATCGTCGATCTCCCCGGTCCCGGGGTGCTGCAGGTAATGCCCGCGCTGACCGACGCGGAAGCGGCCACGCCGGTATTGCGCACAGTATCGATGGCCGTGCCGCAAGTGCGGGTGCTAGCGATGCTCAAATATATCGCGACCGGCACCTATCCGTTCATCGGGTCTGCACAGGGCGAACTTGTAGCGCGAGACTCGGTGAGCGGACGCGTTCTTGCCGCTGCAGTCGATCGGCGCGTTGGAGGCGGCGCGATCCAAACGGCGGCACAGTGGAAGTGGGGCGATGTCGAGAACGTGATGAATACATGGGCGCAGACCTCGGTGAGTCGGCTCGTGTCGCTACAGTCGTCGGGGCAGTAGGTTCGCCATTCCATCCCGGTGGATGCCTGGCCGGACGTGAACCCACCCTCTCGCTGACGCACGCAAGCGTCGCGCACATTGATCACGGCGCACTGCCGGATGAAGCGCTGTCGCGGATGGAGCAGAATCGCCGGACGGTGGGTACCGGCCGCGCTGTTGGTGGTGATTTCCGGGTGCGTGTTCCACCATTTCAAGCAGAGCCTGCGGCAGATCGAGAGCTACGGCGTATTGCGCGGGGCCGTTTCAGTCGACGAGACGATCGATGCCCCGCTCGTGGTTTTGGTCTACACCGGTGAGGACGACAGGGCGCACGTGGTCGACGACTTTGTCCTCACCCAACCGGGCGCGTTCTTCTTCATGCTGCCGGCCGGCACCTATCGCCTGGCCGTCTTCGAAGATCGCAGCCGGACCTTCGCCTATGAGCCGGCGCACGATCCAGCCGTACGATTCGCCGCCGGCGCGCCGGTGACGCTCGCCGAGGGGCAGGTCATCGACCAACTCGATCTCGTGCTTCATGCCGGCAGCACCGAGCAACTCGGGTTCCTGTACACCGTGCCCGAGGACGGTCGACGCGGGGTGCACCAGCTCCCCGACATAAGCGTCGGGGTCGTGACGACACTCGATGATCCGCGCTTCTCTCGGGACAACGCGCGCAGGGGCTTGTGGCAACCGGTAGAGTTTCTCCTCGATGTCGGGGCGGGAATCTACTTCCTCGAGCCGTATGATGAAGAGAAGATACCGGTCCTGTTCGTTCATGGCGCGCTGGGAAGTCCCGAAGGGTGGCGCCCGATGATCGAGCGACTTGATCGCACTCGGTTCCAGCCATGGCTGGTCTACTATCCGACCGCGCTATCGCTCAATCTCACCGGCGCAGCAATGCACCGTTGGGTGCAGCGCCTCTATTCGATCTACGGTTTTTCCCGGCTGCTGGTCGTTGGCCACAGCATGGGTGGGTTGGTCAGCCGCGCGTTCATCAACGACGCCGTGCAGAATGCCGACAGCGGCTTGGCCGATACCTTGCGCCTGTTCGTCACGTTATCAACCCCGTGGCAGGGACATTCGATGGCCGCGCTGGGGGTGCAGCACGCTCCGGCCGTTGCGCCGTCGTGGTACGACATGGCGCCCGACAGTGCGTTTCTGCGCGCTGTCCTGGCGCAGCCACTGCCCTCGCAGATCCCATACTACCTGCTGTTCAGCTACAGTGGCGGCTCGCGCATGCTCGGTGAGGCCAACGACGGCGTCGTCACGCTTACGAGCGAGCTCGACCCGCGTGCCCAACAGCAAGCCGTCAAAGTGTACGGCTTTGCCGAGACTCATGCCGGCATCCTTGGCGGCGCCGGCGTCTCAGTGCTTGTGAACGGGCTATTGACGGCTGCAGCCGACTGAGTTGTTACTGAGCGCCGACGAGCGACGCGGAGATCCTGATGGATGGTATCGAGTCAGCAGGTGGTGAGATCGTCGACTGTGCTATAGCCGCCGGCGAGGCGTATTGTTTCACGGCGCTTGGCGATGCCGGATCCCGCCGGTAGGAACCTGATCATCGATATGCTGAAGTCGCGCTTGCTCGGCGAGCCGTTGCTGCACTTTCTGGTGCTCGGGGCCGCTCTTTTCGGACTCTACGCGGTGAGCGGCGGTCGCCGCGGCGAATCGGCAGGTAGTCAAGAGATCGTGGTCGGTGCCCGCACCGGGCGCGCCTAAGAATCAACTACTTGGCGGCCTCCAATCGGAGGCCGCCGCAGTTTTGTGTGCCATGATGCCAAGCCGACTCGCAAGCGACGCTGGTGCGTGTCCACGCCGGGCACGTCATGTCGCGTTCAAATCGAACGCCTCAAACTCCCGCCCGGCAGTTCGCACGGAACCAGCTGGCGGCTGTGGCGGCGGTAGACACGGAAGTCCGTATCGGTTGTGAGGAGTACGGGGTCAGCGACCGTCTCCGACATGCGCACCAGGCAGCCATTTGCGAGGCCCATTGGCAGGCTCGCGTACTTCCGCATCAACGCGAGCACCGAATCCGACTCCGCTGCAAGATCGAACGCTGGCATCACGGCCCGGCGACGAAGCAGCTCGGCGAGTTTGGGTTCGCCCGCTCGGCCCAGGAGATGGAAGGCTTCGGACAAGACAGCCTCGCAGGTCAGCCAGGGCGGCGCGAAGCGAGGCGCTCGCGACGCCGCCCAGCGATGGTGTCCGTCCCTGCGGCTGAGCAATGCGACCAGAAAGCCAGCGTCAACGAGGACGCTTCTGGCCATACCCGGTCTTCTTAAGGTAGCGCTTCGTCCGCGAGCTCAAGTCGGAAGGTAGTCCGTCAACCGACCCGATGAGATCAACGATGCCAGCGACCGCGTCCGGCGCTCGCCCCCCAGCCGCACGCCGGCCAAGACGCTCCCGCACCACGTCGGATTTCGACACCCGGCGTGCCCGCGACTCCGCTTCGATTTCATTCACCATCGGCTCCGGCAAGCGCACGGTCAACGTCTTCATGCTGACTTCATGTAATACGCTACCGACGGCAGCGCAAGACGAATGCTCCGGACGCGGAAACCGCCATGCAAGTCGGTTTCTCGATGGCGGCGCGGGTGAGACCCCGCCCGCCACTGCTTGCCCGTTCGTTACTGCACCCTGGCCTCGAAGACGTGGTACCCCCACGGGGGCATATCCAGGTAGAGGCCGCGCGCGAGGAGTTCGTCGCCGGCACGATCGTAGCGGGCGGGCCCCATCCGATCTTCCAGCCGAACCGTGCGGCCGGAGAGATCGGCAAACGGGATGCGGAGGTGACACTGGCTCTGGTGTGTCCCCCAGTTGCAGCCCGGCTTCTTTGCCGATCTCGCGACCGAGAGCAGGCGAAGGACTACGCTGCACTCGCCAAGGAGCAGTCGGCCGTCGCGGCAGCGCTGGCGAAGTAGTGCCGAGAACGCCGCGAAGAACAACCACGGGCTCGCTGTTCGCGGCCATACGAGCAGCGGGCCCCAGTTCGGCATAGAACGACGGCCTGTGGTCCTCTACGATCCGAAAGTTTGCATTGTCCGGTCGGATCGGCTGAATAGGTGAGAGTCCCGGCGACGCGGGGTCTCTCGAGAGGACTACCATGAAGCTGCTGATCGCGTGCGGACCTACTACCGACGTGCATGCGATTGCGGACGACTTGCGCAGCGCCGGTCTGCCAAGCAGCGTGCAGGCGATCGTCCTCTCGGTGGCCGACCTGTTGCCGGTTCCTCCCCGTCCCGACCGCGCCGACCTGCCGGCTGCGGTGCGGCGCGCGCGGGAACAGACGCAGCGGGAGTTGGAAGAAGCGCGCCGTCTCGCCGAACGCGCGGCCGCGGAGCTGCGCACGGCGTTTCCGAGCTGGACGGTCGCTGCCGAGGCGCAGGCCGACGCGCCGGCGTGGGCGATCGTGAAAAGGGCGGAGGAATGGCTGCCGCACTTGATCGTACTCAGTTCCGACGACCGTTCCGTGCTACACCGGGTCCTGCTCGGCAGTGTGAGCCAAACGGTTCTGACCCATGCTCCCGGCTCGGTGCGCGTCGTGCGCCCACGGCGTGGCGCCGCGGACGCGGCAGAACGCCTGCTGATCGGCTTCGACTGCTCGCCCGGCGCCGACGCCGCCGTGGCCGCCGTCGCGGCGCGCACGTGGCGGTCGGGAGCCGAGGTACGGCTGGTGACCGTGTTCGACGCGACGCTGGCCAACATGCTCGGCTTCACCGATGATGGCAATGACGAACGCGACGCCGCCTCGCGTTGCGCGCAGCGTGCGGCGGCCAGCCTGAGCGCGGTCGGCGTCACGGTCGGCACGGTCCTGATCGAAGGCAACCCCAAGCACGTGTTGGTGGAAGAAGCCGAACGCTGGAACGCCGACTGCGTGTTCGTCGGTGCGCGCGGGCTGCGTCGCATCGAGCGCATTCTGCTCGGCAGTGTGTCGGCGGCGGTCGCGGCCCGGGCGCACTGCACGGTCGAGGTCGTCCGCACGTAGCGTGGACCGAATCGCGATGCGCAAGCGCTCTGACGTTGCGGCCGGAGCCGATCAGGCTCTCTACGATCTACAGGTCGCCGAGGCGCGCTGGCGGGCCGTGCTCGGCACGATTCGCGATGCGATCATCGCCATCGACCGCACCGGCTCGATCACGGTCTTCAATCCCGCCGCCGAACAGGTCTTCGGCTACGGCGCCGACGAAGTGCTCGGTCAGAACGTCACCATGCTCATGCCGCAACCCTACCGAGACGAGCACGACGAGTACTTGCGCCGCTATCAGCGCACTGGGGAAGCCCACGCCATCGGCCGAATTCGCTTGGTTGAGGGACGGCGCAAGAGCGGCGAAACGTTCCCGCTCGAGCTCTCGGTGTCGGAATCGCGCCTCGGCAGCGAGGTGCTCTATACCGCCATCCTGCGCGACACGAGCCAGCGCGTCGCCACCGAGGCAGCGCTGCGCTACGAGCGCGATTTCGCCGAGCGGTTGATCGATACCGCGCAAGTGGTCGTGTTGGTCGTCGATGCCGAAGGCCGCATCATGCGCCACAACGCATTCATGGAGCGTCTCTCCGGACGCCGGCTCGACGCCGTAGCTGGCGCCGACTGGTTGGTGACGTATATCGCGCCGCGCGATCGCGCGCGTCTGCGGTCGCGCTGCGCCGACGCCCTACGGACCGGCGAGCTGCGCGGCGACGTCGGCACCCTGATCGGCCGTGACGGCAGTGAGCGGCAGATCGAATGGAGTATGAAGACACTGCTCGACGCGGAGGGACGGGTGTCGGGTCTGCTCTATATCGGCGCCGACATCACCGAGCGACTCGCCGCCCAGCTCGAGCTGCGCGAGCTGCAACGCGTCTCACAGGAGCGGGGCCGTCTGGCCGACATCGGCGCCATCACCGCCAAGGTCGTCCACGACCTCGGCAACCCACTGGCGGCGCTCTCCATGCAAGCCCAGCTCATCCTGCGTCGCGCTCGGCGCGGCGACTTTCAGCCCGCCGCTCCGGTGCAGCAGCCAGCCGAACAGATTCTCCAGACGCTCAGGCGGCTCGAGGGCCTGGTGCACGAGTTCACCGACTTCGCCCGCGACCAACGGTTGCACCTGCGGGACATACGCATCGAGCCGTTCCTCTCCTCATGTGTCGAGCTGTGGCAGGCGTTGGCGACCGAGCGTCGCATCGTCCTGGAGTTCTCCGACCACGCCCGGGTCGAAAAGGTGCGCGGCGACGAAGTGATGCTGCGCCGCGTGCTGGACAATTTGATCAAGAACGCGATCGAGGCGATTGACGAGGGGCCGGGCGCGGTGAGAATCGAAACCCATGTTCCAATTGCCGGGAAAATCAGCATTGTAGTGGCAGATAGTGGATCGGGGGTCCCGCCAGGCGTGGACGTATTCAAACTCTTCGAGACTACCAAGGCGCAGGGAACCGGCATCGGCCTCGCAGTCGCCAAGCAGATCATCGCCGCGCACGGCGGCGTGATCGATCACTGTCCTCGGGCTCCTAGAGGGACCGCATTTCGCATCGAGCTTCCGATTGATGGACCGACAAAACTCACGACGACTCGTTCGGCTGGTTGACGACGACGACTTCCGTGGCGCGCTCGCCGCAAACCTGGAAGATGACGGGTATGCGGTGAAGCAGTTTGCGCGCCCGGCGGACATTCCATCGCTGCAATCGCTCGGCGACCCGTCCATGCTGATCGTCGACTATCAGATGAACGGTGAGGACGGCCTGTCGTTCTCAGATCGCTTTCACGCCGCGCACCCGAAGGTGCCGGTGCTGATGGTCACCGCGTATTGGAGCCGGTTCGTCGACACGGAAGTCGCGGCGCGCGGCTTCATCACCCTGCGCCGCAAACCAATCGACTACGACGAGCTCGTCCAACTCTTGCCCGCCGCTCACTGAGATGGGCGGTCGGCCGGCGGAAGCCCGAGAGGATGCTCGCCCTCAACGTGCTGCCGCTGAGGGCGATGCGGTATCGCGATCTATCTGCCGCGCCGGCGGGACGAAGCACACCGGGCACTGCGCATCGCGGAGGACCCGACGCGCCATGTCGGGGGTGAAAACGCGACGCCAGAAGCGGCGCGCGTGGGTTCCCATGACGATCAGCTGAGGCGAGACTTGGCGCAACACGGTGTAGATTTCTTCGATCGTTCGACCCACCCGCAGATCGCATTGCACGCGATCTTTCAGGTCCGCAGGCACGAGCGTGGCTAGCGCCTCCAGTGCGGCTTCGGCGCCAGGTCCGGCTGAAACGTGCAGCAGGTGGATCTCGATCGGAAACAAACGGGCGAGCTCCACCGCGCACGCGACCGCGCGCGAGGCCGACGGAGAGAAGTCGGTCAGAACGAGGACGCGCCAGCCCTTCCGGTTCGACGCAAGACCGCGCCGAAACACTCGCAGCGCTTCGGCGTCGCGAACGGTCAGGACGGGACACGGGGCGTGTTCGATGATGCGCTCCACCATGGCGGCATGGTGGCGACCGCCCGATCGCAAACCAAGCATCACGAGATCGGCGGGAAGATTCTTCGCCAGCGTCGCCACCGCGGCCGCCAACGGCCCATGCGTCATCATCGTCTCGCGGCGAACTGAAGATGGCAGCCGCGCCATGAACGCTGCCAGGCGTCGTTTCAATCTGCGCTCGCCCTCAGGCGACAAATGATCTTGCCACCGCCAGATCTGCGCGGAGCCGGGATGGATGGCGGACAGATTGCGCTGCAGAACAAACCGAGCGCCGAACGCTTCGCACACCTGAACTGCCAGCTCGAGCTCCGCCCGCGAAAGCCTGCTGAAATCGAGTGGATAGAGAACGGTGTCGATCTTCATAGCCGTCATGTGACTCTCCGTCGCCATGATTCGATGCGCGCGCCGTGCCAACTTCCGCGCCCGTGAATACCGCGGCCGGCCAGGGTGACATTCTCCATTGTGAGAAACGGCGCCCTGCGCTCTCTCGAACGGCCGGCCCTCGACAACCGCGCTGGGGGCGCAGCCGCGGATCAATCGCGTTCGTCGGTCGTTGCGGGGGCCGCGATGCCGAGCTCCTCGATCTTGCGATAGAGTGAGGAGAGCGACATCCCCAATCGGTCGGCGGCGGCGCGCTTGTCGCTGTCGGCCTTGGCCAACACCGACTGGATGTGCCCCTTCTCGTAGGCGCGCATCGCGTCGCGCAAGTTGTCGCCAACCGACGGCGTCTCGTCGACGGTGGCGCGCAAGGCGCGCGGCAGATCCTGCACGGTGATCCAGGCGCCGTCGCCGAGAATCATCGCGTGCTCGATCACGTTGTCCAGCTCGCGCACGTTGCCCTTCCAGGGCAGCGACATGAGCACCTTCACCAGCACGCCATCGGCGCCCTTGAAGCTCCGCTTGAGCTCGCGGTTGTGCAGGCGGACGAAATGATCGACCAGCGGCGGGATATCCTCGCGCCGCTCGCGCAGCGGCGGAATCTCGATCCCGAAGACGTTGAGGCGGTAGTAGAGATCCTCGCGGAAGCGGCCCGCCTCGGCCTCTCGGCGCAGCTCGCGGTTGGTGGCCGCGATGATGCGCACGTCGACCTTGATCGGCGCCGTGGCGCCGACGGGCAGGACTTCCTTGGACTCGATCGCGCGCAGCAGCTTGACCTGCAGGTCGAGCGGCAGGTCGCCGATCTCGTCGAGAAAGATCGTGCCGCCGCGCGCGCGTTGGAACAGCCCCTCCTGATTGCTGACCGCGCCCGTGAACGATCCGCGCAGGTGGCCGAAGAGCTGGCTCTCGAGCAGGTTCTCGGGGATCGCGCCGCAGTTGACCGGCAGAAAGATCGCCTCGCGGCGCTCGCTGAAATGATGAATGGCGCGCGCCACCACTTCCTTGCCGACGCCGCTCTCGCCGGTGATCAGCACCGTGCTCGATACCGGCGCGACGCGTTTGATGAGCGCCATCACCTCGTGCATCGCCGACGATTGGCCGACCAGGTTCTCGAAGTCCCACTGGCGCTCCACCTGCCCGCGCAGGAACTGCCGATCCCAGGCGGCTTGGCGATGCTCCATCAGCTGCCGGATCTTGTGCAGCACGTCGTCGAAGATGACCGGTTTGAGCAGGTAGTCCTGCGCGCCGCCGCGCAGCGCCTCGACCGCGGTGTCGACCGTGGCGTATGCGGTCATCAGCAAGACCAGGGTCTGCGGCGCGATCTCGCGTGCATGGCGCAGCACCGACAACCCATCGGCGCCCGGCATGCGCAGGTCGCTGATGACCATGTCGAACTCACGCGTGTCGAGGGCGGTGATCGCGGCGCCGCCGTCAGCCGTCGCGACGACGTCGTACCCCTCCTCACGCAACACCTGCTCGAGGCTGTCGCGCACGCCATCCTCGTCTTCGGCGATGAGGATCGATCCGCACAGGCCTGCAGCGACGTTCGACATGGCGGGATCGTATGGAACACGCCCCGGGGACGCAACGGCGCTCATGGCACCGACGCGGTATCCGCTGGACACAGCAGGCGGCGGAGCAATTGCAGACAATCGGTCTCGCTCAGCAGGCCGACCAGGCGTTCGTTTTCGACCACCGGGAGACAGCCGATGCGGCGGTCGAGCATCACCTCGACTGCCTGTCGTATGCTCCAGTCCGGGCTGGCAGTGATGACGTCGGTCGTCATCGCTTCGGAGACGCGAACCTTCTCGAGCCACTCGCGCTCTGTCGCGCGGCGAAAGTGCAGAACCGACGAGAGCGTGGCGCGGAACAGGTCGCGTTGGCTGAGAATGCCGACCAGGCGCTCACCCGACATGACAGGCATGTGGCGGACCCTGGTCAGGTTCATCAAATCGCTGGCAACGTGCATATGGTCGTCGACGTTCAAGGTGACGACTTCCGTGGCCATCAGCTCGCGGATCTTTTCGGCGCCGTTGTGCATGCGGGCATGCTGCTCCAATATTCATGCCGAACCGTAGCGCTTCGATGAAGCCGGCGCGCCCCGCGGATTGGGCGGGACGGTTCTCAGCTATGAGCACGGGAGGGGTGGTGTCTTCTCATGGCTGACATCCAGCACTCGCCGCCGAGCCCGATCCCGAGCCGATTTTGGCCGTATGCGCCATGGCACCATCCTTGAAGAATCTCTTTGAGGCGCGGCGTTGCATCGCCGCGGCACAGGAGTCGGTTGAGAATGGATGGCTTCACGCCCCTGCCCGCCCTGCTCGGCGGTGCCATGATCGGTCTTGCCGCCTCGGGGCTGTTGGCACTCGTCGGCCGCATCGCCGGTATCAGCGGGATCGTCGTCGGCCTGTTGCGACCGCGATCGGGCGACATCCTGTGGCGGGCGGCGTTCGTAGTCGGACTGGTCGCGGGCGGCGGCTTCCTCCGCCTGGTCGACCCGGCCGCGCTGGCGCTGGCGACGAGCCCTTCACCGCCAGTCGTCGTGCTGGCTGGGCTCCTGGTCGGCGCCGGCACGTACCTCGGCAATGGCTGCACGAGCGGGCACGGCGTGTGCGGCATCAGTCGCGGCTCGCCGCGCTCGCTCGTCGCGACACTGGCGTTCATGCTGACCGGGGCACTGACAGTATGGCTGGTGCGCGTGCTCGGCCAAGGTGGCTGGTGATGGTCGGGCTCGTCGCGTTCCTCTGCGGCGTGCTCTTCGCGCTTGGCCTCGGCGTCGCCGGCATGACCCGTCCGGCGAAGGTGCTTGCGTTCCTCGACGTCTCCGGACGGTGGGATCCGAGTCTGGCATTCGTGATGGTCGGCGCCATTGCGGTGCATGCCGTGCTGGTGCGCGTCATCCTGCGCCGGCGTGAGCCCATGCTCGCGCCGGCCTTCAGCCTGCCGACGCGGCGCGACATCGATGCGCGATTGCTCGTGGGTGCGGCGATCTTCGGCGTCGGATGGGGTCTCGCCGGACTCTGCCCCGGCCCGGCACTGACGCTCTTGGCGTCAGGCAAGACGGCCGCCGTCTCCTTCGTGCTCGCGATGCTGACTGGCATGCAGGTGGCGCGGTCGCTCGCCGATTTGTTCGACCACGGACTGCCGCGCTGGTCGCAGCGGAGTGCTGCACAGAACCCGAATCGCCCCTGACCGGCATTGTCAGAACGGCGAAGCACAGCATCTTGGCGTCGAACCACCACTGGCACGAGCAAGCTCGTTGGCCGAGCCCGCAATCAGGCGCCAACGTGACGGCG
>CAWIYW010000012.1:0-41624 GCA_963840405.1 uncultured Gammaproteobacteria bacterium | reverse complement strand
CTCCTCCAGAGAAGTCTCAGGAGGTCCTAAAAGTCCGAAAGCCCTAGAGAATCAAAGCTCTAGGGCTTTTTTGTTGTCTCGCCGGCCTCCCGGTCGTTCACCGATTCTTCCGGACCGGAAGGAGTAACTTTGGAAGTAACCGACCCTCTGATCTGCGAAAAAGAGGCAGTTACTCCATGGCTCGCAACCTGATTCTCGTCGGACGCGACGATCCGCGCCATCAAGCCGGGTGACCCGCGCAAGCGGCTGAGCGACGGCGACGGGCTGTTCCTGCTGCTGTTCGTCAAGCGGCGGCTCGCACGGCTGGCGCTTCGACTACCGCTTCGAGGGCAAGCGCAAGCATGCTGTCGCTGGGCACGTACCCCGACACCTACGCTGGCGCTCGCCCGCCGCAAGGCGGACGACGCGCGCGACTGCTGGCCGAAGGCATCGACCCCAGCCAGCAGCGCAAGGCCGGCGAGGCGGCGCTCGCGCGAGCGCGCGAGCCGAGAGCGCGAGGCGCCAAGGGTCTGCCGCCGCTCGGCTCCTTCGAGGCCGTCGCCCGCGAGTGGTTCGAGGTGCAGCGCGACGGCTGGGCCGACGAGCTACGGCGACAAGATCATCGCCCGGCTCGAGAGCGGACGTCTTCCCGTGGATCGGCCGCGCCCGATCGCCAACATCACGCCGCCGCAGCTGCTCGAGGTGCTGCGGCGGATCGAGGCGCGCGGCGTCGTCGAGACGGCGCACCGGGCGCTGCGAGAACTGCAGCCAGGTGTTTCGCTACGCGATCGCCACCGGCCAAGCGACCACCAACCCGGCGCGCGACCTGAAGGATGCGCTGCGCGACCCGAGCCGAAGCACTTCCCGGCCATCACCGACCCGAAGCGGCTTCGGCGAGTTGCTGCGCGCCTGCGACGGCTACGCCGCGACGCCAGTGGTCCGCGCGGCGCTGAAGCTGGCGCCGATGCTGCTGCTGCGGCCCGGCGAGCTGCGCTTCGCGCGAGTGGCGCGAGATCGACCTCGACGCGGCGCTGTGGACGGTGCCGGCCGTGCGCATGAAGCGCGAGCTGCGCGAGAAGCTGAACGGCGCGCCGCACCTGGTGCCGTTGCCGCAGGCAGGCTGTGGCGGTGTTGCGCGAGCTGCATGACGCTGACCGGCGGCGGCAGATGGTCTTTCGCGGCGAGCGGCACCACGATCGCGCCGATGAGCGACAACACCATCAACGCGGCGCTGCGCGCGATGGGCTTCACTGCGGGACGAGGTGACCGGCCACGGCTTCCGTGCGACGGCGCGGACGATGCTGCACGAGCGGCTCGGCTTCAGCCCGGACGTGATCGAGGCGCAACTGGCGCACTCCGTGCGCGACAGCCTCGGCCGCGCCTACAACCGGACCGAGTTCGTCGAGCAGCGACGGGAGATGCTGCAGACCTGGGCGGACTATCTCGACGAGTTGCGTTCAGGTGCGACAGTGGCCGGCGCAGGCGTAGCGGCTCCGGGCAAAGCCTCCAAGACATTGCGACGTACTCGTGAGCACCCCGATAATGCAGATCGACCGCGAGCAAAGTACCCTGCTCAAGCGATCTAACCCCATGAAAGTGGACGCCTCCGACCTTCGCAACCAGCCAGCGTACGGCCCCGCCGAGGCCGCACGCTATCTGCGCTTGCCTGCCGCGACGCTACGGACGTGGCTGGTGGGTCGCGACTATCCCAAGGGCGATACGCCATGCGACCTTCCACCCGTTGATAAAGCCTGCGAATACCCAGCCGCTCCAACTGTCCTTCTACAACCTGATCGAGGCCCACGTACTGCGTGCGTTTAGAACCGAGCACGGCGTGGCGTTGGTCGAATTCCGCAAGGCGATGGCCTACGCCGAGAAGAAGCTCCAGCTTCATCGGCTGCTCTTGAGCCCCGAGCTGCGATCCCACGCTGGCGAAGTGTTTCTCGACCGATACGTCGATCTCATCAATCTGAGTGCTTCGGGCCAGCTCGCGATGCGCAAGATGTTCGAAGACCATTTGCAACGCGTCGAATGGGACGAGTGGCAGTTTCCCGTGCGGCTCTATCCGTACATCGACTCCACGAAGCGCTCTGCCGAGCGCCCCATCGCAATCGATCCCGCTCGTGGCCTTCGGCAGGCCGATCGTGCGACGCACGGGCGTCTCGACGGCAGCCATTGCAGATCGCATCGATGCCGGCGAGACGGTTGGCGCGCTCGCGGAGGACTACGACCTGTCACGCGAGGAAATCGAGCAAGCGGTGCTGTATTCGCGGGCGGCGTGAACCGCGTCTACTTCACCGATCGCGACCTCGGAAAGCAGTTTCCGCGAATCCTCGCCGAAGCGGGCGTGGCGGTCGAGCGCCACGCCGACCTCTTTCCCCCTGATGGCAGCGACGAACAGTGGCTCGAGTACTGCGGGGCGAGCGGCCGAGTCGCCATCTCCACAACAGTCGGATTCGCTACGTGCCGAACGAACTGGCGGCGGTGAAGCGCTTCCGGTGGCACTCCTCATCGTGGTCGGGAAAGTGCCGGTGGCAGAACTCGCCCACAACTTCGTACGCACACTGGATCGAATCGAGTCATTGCTCGACGAGCTCCGGCCGCCCGTCATCGCGAAGAGACGATCGGCCGACGGTCGCCGGGCGGCGTAGGCGACGGTGGCAGACGGGCAGCGTCGAGGTGTGGTATCCCAACGCGACCTCTAGCGATGTCGCCGAGCCGATCAACCCTAGATGCCGACGTCGGGTATGGTCATGCCCTGGATGGGTATGAAAGTGCCCCGCAGCGTTGGCTAAGCGCTCGGGCCGAGCCCGGCTCGAGACGTGGTTAACCCCACGCTTTCGCTGGAAGGCCGCTTCACCGCTGGGCTACAACGCGGCGCACGCAGTCGTCTGCGTCGCTCCGCTGCACGCGTACCGCTCTTCCAATCGCTACATCGTGTTCCAGCTCCTCCCGCACACGCTCGGTCTCGGGCCGGAGGTGTGGCGCGTGCTCTCGAAATGTCACGAGATCCGCAACCTCGGAGAGTACGAGGGCGATCTGCGAGTCGACGAGAGAATCGTCGGCGACTTGATCGTCGCGTGCCAAGCCGTCGCGGGCAAGGTCGAGGCCTTGAAGGCCATCGCTGGCTGAGTCCCGGTACGCGTGGTCGGCCCTTCGCGACCCATTGAGTGAAGTAAAGGCATGAGCGACGTCGGAGGTCGTCTGCTTGCGGACCCCACTTCGAGTCACTTTCGGTTCACTTCTGTATCGGTTTTGGTTCGCTTTTGGTTCGCTTTCGGATTCGGATCGGATCCGCATAGAGGTCACATCCGCAAAGAAAATCGAGTGCAGGATAGGCGGCGCGCCGTCGAATGGATGCCATGCCGGACTTCGCGCGTGGCAATGACGCAGCGATCAGTGACGAAGGACCACGACCAAGCGGCTGGCGCAGTGGGACTACCACGATCGACCATCGCTTCATTCAGCTCGGTGTCCTGCGCGCAGGCAGCACCGTGCCGCGGCACTCGCCGAAGCCGATCGCGCGGAACCCGTCCCGCTGGCAACGGCCGCGCAGGATGACGGTGTCGCCGTCCTCGAGATATCCGCGCGTCTCGCCGTTGGAGAGCGTGATCGGCTGCGTGCCGCCACGGGTCAGCTCGAGCAGTGAGCCCGCCTGCGACGGCTCGGGTCCCGACAACGTCCCGGAGCCGAACAGGTCCCCGGCGCGCAGGTTGCAGCCATTGATCGTGTGATGCGCGACCAGCTGCGCGAGCGTCCAGTACGCGTCGCGGTAGTTCGAGGTCATCAAGCGGTCGCCGGCGTGCCGGCAGCCCGCATCTGCGCGGTCTGGAGCCAGACCTCCAGGTCGATGTCGAGTCCGCCGTGCGCGCGGTTCTCCGGCGGAGTCCAGATAGGGCAGGGGAGACGGATCGCCGCTCGGGCCGGACGAACGGCGTCGCGAAACGGCGCGAGCGCATCGAGGGTCACGATCCAGGGCGACACCGTGCTCGCGAAGTTCTTCGAGAGAAACGGACCCAGCGGCTGGTACTCCCACGGCTGGATGTCGCGCGCGGTCCAGTCGTTGAAGAGCGCCAGCCCGAAGATGTGCTCTTCCGCCTCCGAGATCGGGATCGGCTCGCCAATCGCGTTCGGCCTCGAGACAAAGGCGCCGAGCTCCAGCTCGTAGTCCATGCGCCGACTCGGTCCGACGCTCGGCTCGGGCGCGTCGGGCGCCTTGGTTTGCCCGAGCGGTCGCCTGAACTCATGTCCGGTCCCGGGAGCACTCGGGAAGATCGAAGACGCTCGACCGTGGTATCCGATCGGCACCCACTTGTAGTTCGGCAGCAGCGGGTTCTCGGGACGGAACTGCTTGCCCACCGTCGTCGCGTGATGGATGCTCGTATAGAAGTCGGTGTAGTCGCCGATCTCGCAAGGCAGGCCGAGCGTGACGCGATCGACGGGTACGAGCGACTCGCGAAACTTGGCCTCGTCTCGGGCTTCCGGCTGCGGAGGCCCTGACTGATCGCCCGACGCAGGCGGACGTGCTCCGTCTCGCGGCAGGGCCATCAGCTCGTTCATGTTGTCGGTGTCGATCAACCCGGCGCGCGCCAGGTCGAGGACCTGGTCGCCGATCGCCACGCCGATACGCCATGCCGACGGTCTTGTCGGACGTCCGACCGGAACCGACCGAACGGCAGGTTCTGGATCGGGAACTCGGTGGTCGGCTCGTTGGCCGAATCGAGCCAGCTCGTCAGCGCCGGCGTCGTGCGTCTCGTCAAGGGCTGCGCTCATGGCTTCCTCGGATCGAAGTGCTTCTGCAGGCCCTGCCAGCAGCGGTAGTAGTCGTCCTGCAGCTCGGCCGAAGACAGGGCCTGCGCCGTCGGACGCCAGACGAAGCGGGTCTCGAACATGAACGCCATCGTGTCCTTGATGACGTCGGGCTTCGAGAGATCGGCGCGGCTCGCCTTCTCGAACGTCTCGGCGTCGGGGCCGTGGCCGGTCATGCAGTTGTGCAGGCTGGCGCCGCCCGGCGAGAAGCCCTCGGCCTTGGCGTCGTAGGCGCCGTGCACCAGGCCCATGAACTCGCTGGCGATGTTGCGGTGGAACCAGGGCGGCCGGAACGTGTCCTGCATCGCGAGGATGCGCGGCGGGAACATCACGAAGTCGATGTTGCTGACGCCGGCCGTGTCGGACGCGCTGTGCAGGACGAGGAAGATCGACGGATCGGGATGGTCGTGGCTGATCGAGCCGATCGCGTTGAAGCGGCGCAGGTCGTACTTGTAGGGCGCGTAGTTGCCATGCCAGGCGACGACGTCGATCGGCGAGTGGTCCATCTGCGCGGACCACAGCTCGCCCGAGAACTTGCGCGATGAGCTGGTGCGGCTCGTCGAGGTCCTCGTAGGCAGCCACCGGCGTCTGGAAGTCTCGCGGATTGGCCAATCCATTCGAGCCGATCGGCCCGAGGTCCGGGCAGCTTGAACGCGGCGCCGAAGTTCTCGCAGATGTAGCCGCGCGCCACGTCGTCGAGAAGCTCGACGCGAAAGCGCACGCCGCGGGGAATCACGACGATCTCCTGCGGCTCGGCATCGATCACGCCGAGCTCCGTGACGAAGCGCTGGCGGCCCTGCTGCGGCACGATCAGCATCTCGCCGTCGGCGTTGTAGAAGGCGCGCCGCTTCATGGACCGATTCGCGACATACAGATGCGCCGCCGCGCCGGACTGCGCCCTCGGGTCCCCGTTGCCAGCCAGCGTCACGATGCCCTCGACGAAGTCTGTCGGAGCTGTCGGCAGTCGGCAGCGGGTTCCAGCGCAGCTGGTTGGGTGGCGTTCGCGTGCCGCTGAACTCGCTCACGATCCGTCCGGCCGCAAGCGGCTCGAACGGCGCGTGCATCGCCGACGGCCGGATCCGGTACAGCCACGAGCGGCGATTCTCCGCGCGCGGCGCCGTGAACGCCGTGCCCGACAACTGCTCGGCGTAGAGGCCGTAGGGGCAGCGCTGCGGCGAATTGCGGCCGACCGGCAAGGCGCCGGCCAGGGCTTCGGTCGCGAAGCTGTTGCCGCAGCCGCTGAGGTAGGAATGAGGTTCGGAGTTCATGAGGATACGTGCTCGTTTCACCGGCTCCTCGCTGGTGGCGAGAGCTCGCTTCTTCAGACGACTCGACGCTCCTTCACCAGGAAGGCGGTGATCTCGGACAGGAAGGTCTTCGCATGCGCCATCGTTCGCTTTCCCTGGGGTGAGGCGAACGCCGCCTCCAGCGTTGCCGGGGTGGCGAACCACAGCTCGACGATCCCGTCGATGGGAAGCTCGTCGTATCCGCACGGCTGCCCTTTCACGCGCTCGCGCGCCGTGATGACGTTCTGGCGGTAGCCGCTGACGCCGGGCATCTCCTGGACCATGGTGCCGTGCACCTTCCACTCGCGCCGGAAGTCCTCTTCGCTCACGTCGCTGCGCCGGCGCAGGGTCGAGATGCGCTTGAGAAGTGCGCCTCGGGCAGGCTCGTCAGGGACCTTCGATGACCTCGCGTTGGGATGCGGTGACGATGTGCAGGCCGCCGATGAAATGGTTCTCGTCAGCGATCAGCGCGTCGCTCAGCGACCCGCGTGTTGAACGCCGCGTCGGCCTCCTTCGCGGCGTCGAACCACAGCTGCGAGAAGCCATCGAAGTCCCATGGCCCGCGCGCGTAGTCGATGCCTCGTTGGAGGCGATCGATGACAGGGTTCTGCCAGTACTCGCGCAGGTTGGGAATCTTGGCCACGAGCGGCCCGTGCTTGTCGCGCCAGTAGGCCGTGAAGTCCTCGGTCGTCCAGCCATCGTGCTTGCGGATCAGGCCCATCCGCACGGGGGTTTCGGCTTTCAGTGTCACGGTTCAGTCCTTTGAAGTTGCTCGGCGCGAGAGCAGCCAGGCGAATGTCCAGGTCAAGACGAACATTCCGGCTGCGGCGCTGACGAAGAGTGGCGGGGCGGCAGAACCTTTCGAACGTCCAGGCGGCAGCGAGAACACCGATGGATTGACCGAGAAAGAGGGAGCAGGCGAACAGCGACATCGCCGCTCCGCGCGCAGCCGGCGCCATCTGAGTCGCATGGGTTTGCAGCGTCCCGTGCAGGGCGTACAGGCCGAAGCCGGCGACGCCACAGCAGGCGAGGGCCCACTGCCACGTGGAGACGAAAGCGAGGCTGCCGAGCGCGACGGCCATCAGCCCGCCACCGAGGACCGCCAACCTTCTTTCTCCAAGCCGCCGAACCAGGTGTCGGGCGGTGCGGGTGTAGACCAGGCCACCAATACCGTAGAGCGCCAGGATCGCTCCGGCCTCGCCCATCGACAGCGCGAACCGCGCGTGCAGGTGCGCCGGGACGAAGACGAGCGCTCCGAAGGCGAGTCGCCCCTTCGGCGAAGGTGACCGTGAGCAGCGCACGCGGCCAGGCCAAGCGCAAGATCTCCAACACTGAGGGACGCGTGCCAGGGCTGGCTGATGGGGAGCGCGGGCCGTCGCCGCTGCTCGAGAACAAGCAGCAGAGCCGACCGCGCCGAAGAGCAGCGCCAGGATGACGAAGTCCGCACGCCACCCCAACGCGTCCGCGACGACTCCGCCGAGCCACTGGCCGGCGATCATTCCGAAGATGGTCGCGCCGAGAAGCTGCGCCAGCACCTCCTGACGTCGCTCATAGGGAACGTTGTCGCCGATCCAGGCCATCGTCAGCGGAACGATGCCGGCAGCGGTCGCACCGGAGAGGAAACGACTCGCGCGCAGCCACTGCAAGGACGGCGACAGCGCGGCCGCCACGGCGCCGACCGTGCATGCAAGCGTGGCGAGCGCGATCACGCGGAACTTTCCGAACCGGTCGCCCAGAGCGTCCCGTACACGAGCTGCAGGACGCCGTATCCCAGAGCGAAGGCCGAGATCACCACTGCCGCGGCCGCCGGCGTGGTTTCGAACTCGACCGCCAATGCGGGCAGGATGGAATCGGCGCAGCGCATGGACGCCAAGCTCGCGAAGGCGGCGACGCACAGCATGGCCAGGGTGCGTTTGTCGTGCGCCTGGTCGTCGGAGATGCTCGCTCCACCGCGTCCCGCCGAGGCGGAGGGTCCGCGAGGCCTGCGGCTGTCCTCCGCCAGGGAGGCGGGCAACGCCTGGACAGGGACGCAGGTGCGTGCTCATGCGAGGGCGGGCGTGAGGCCTTGTCCGCGCGGCCGTTCAGCCTTCGAGCGTCTCCCACATCTGGCGGTCGCGCTCGGCGGTCCAGATGCGCGGGTCGGCGTACTGCGTCGCTTCGTCGTAGCAGCGCGTCACGTCGAACGGCATGCAGTGGTCGAAGATGACCCAGTGGCCGTACTTCGGCTTCAGCTTGGCGAACGTGTCCTTGTAGACGGCGTTCAGGTCCTTGCCCGCAGCGACGCCGGCTTCGACGCTGGCGCGCACGTCGGCGATGAAGCCGCCGGTGCGCCTTCAGGCCGGCGGCGACGCTGCTCTTCGCCGAGCAGAGCCGGGCCGCGGCCGGGTACCAGCGCGATCGGCTTCAAGCGCGGCGACGTTCTCGAGCGTCTTCGGCCAGTCCTTGAAGTAGGCATCGCCGGCGTACGGGGTCGCATCGAACTCGACCAGGTCGCCGCTCAGCAGCACGCGGTCCTTCGGCAGCCAGACGACCGTGTCGCCCTTCGTGTGGCCGCGCCCGAGCTGCAGCAGCTGCACCTCGAGCTTGCCGAGCCAGAGGGTCATCTTGCCGGTGAAGGTCATGGTCGGCCAGGTCATGCCGGGCGGCACCGATTCGACGTTGCTGAACAGGCGCGGGAAGCGGCCGATCTCGCTCGCCTTGTCCTGCTCGCCGCGCTCGACGATCAGGTCGTACGTGTCCTGGCTGGCGAGGATCTGCTGCGGCTGGTAGGCCGACGCGCCGAGCACGCGGACCGCGTGGTAGTGGGTCAGCACGACGTACTTGATCGGCTTGTCGGTGACCTCGCGGATGCGCCGGATGACGTCCTGGGCCATCGCCGGCGTCGCCTGCGTATCGGCGACCAGCACGGCGTCGTCGCCGATGATGATGCCGGTGTTCGGGTCGCCCTCGGCGGTGTACGCGTAGGCGTGGTCCGAAAGCTTGGTGAAGGTGACCTTCTTCTCTTCGAGGTCGGCCTGGGAAGCGAATTTCTTGGGGGCGTTCATGAAAGCTCCTGGGTGAGTACGACGTCGTGCCGATGTGAGGCAAGACGTCAGGGAAGGGCGCCATCGCGCTCGACGAGCGCGCGGCGCAGTGCGGGCAGGCGTTTGTCGAGCCAGATGCCGTGGCGCAGCGGCCAGTCCTTGAAGCGCGGGTCGGGCGCGAGTTCCTCGCGGGCGTGAAGCGCCCAGTACGGATCGAAAAGCGCCTCGCGGCCGAGGGCGATCAGGTCGGCCTGGCCGGCCTGCAGGATCTCTTCGGCTTGCGTGGCCTCGACGATCATCCCGACCGCCTGGGTCAGGACACCCGGCTTCGGCGCGAATGCGATGCGAGAACGGAACCTGGAAGCCCAGGCCGCGGGGAACAGGCAGGGCCCGGGTCTCTTCGGTGAGGCCGCCGGAAGAGCAGTCGATGACATCGACGCCGACGGACTTGAGCGCGCGCGCAAGCACGACCGAGTCGTCCAGGCTCCAGCCGTCGATCGACCCGTCCACCGCCGAGATGCGACAGAAGAGCGGTTTCGACGAGGGCCAGGCGCTGCGCACTTCGGAGGCGATCCGCAACGCCAGCTTCATGCGCCCGTCTCGATCGCCGCCGTAGTCGTCGTCGCGGTGGTTGGACTTCGGCGAGAGGAAGCTCGCGACGAGATAGCCGTGTCCGAAGTGCAGTTCGACCGCGTCGAACCCGGCCTGCTCGGCGCGTCGCGTCGCGGCGCAGAAGTCCTGCACGACCTGGTCGATCAGGCCGAGATCCATCGCCTGGGGCGTCGTCCAGCCCGGACCCGCGGCGACGGCGCTCGGCCCGAATCGCTGCCACTTCGGGTCGACGTCGGCCATCTCCTCCAGCGACAGGGCCGCACCGCCTTCCCACAGCGGATGGCTGCCGGCCTTGCGCCCCGCATGGCCGATCTGCATGCCGGCGGCAGCGCCATTGGCATGGATGAAGTCGACGACCGACTTCAGCGGCTCGATATGGTCGTCGGACCAGAGGCCGAGGTCTGCCTTGCCGATGCGGCCCGCGGGAGCGACCGCCGTGCTCTCGACGAAGATCAGACCGGCACCGCCGAGCGCGAACTTGCCGAGGTGGACGAGGTGCCACGGCGTGGCGCGGCTGTCCGGGGCGGCGTGCTGCATCATGGGCGAGATGACCACGCGGTTCTTCAGCGTCAACGACCGGATCGTCAACGGCTGAAAGAGCTGGGGCAGGACCGAAGGCGTCATGACGGTTCGCGCGGATTCCTGCAGCCTCAATGCGTGCCGAGGTACGCGGCCTTGACCTTCGGGTTGTCGAGCAGCTCGCGCCCCGATCCCTCGAGGGTGATGCAGCCGGTTTCCAGCACATAGGCACGGTCGGCGACGCCGAGTGCCTGCTTGGCCATCTGCTCGACGAGGAGGATGGTCAATCCCGATTCGCGCAGCTGGCGGATCGCCGCGAAGATGTCCTTGATGATCAGCGGGGCGAGGCCGAGCGACGGCTCGTCGAGCAGCAGGAGGCGCGGGTCGCTCATCAGCGCACGCGAGATCGCCAGCATCTGCTGCTCGCCGCCGGACAGCGTTCCGGCCAGCTGATCCTGGCGCTCCTTCAGGCGCGGAAAGCGCGCGAATTCGCGCTCGATCGCGCCTTCGGTCCGGGTCGGCGCGATCCTTTCGCGAGTAGGCGCCCAGCGCCAGGTTCTCGCGCACCGTCTGGTCGGCGAAGACCCCGCGGCCTTCCGGCGACATCGCCACGCCCAGCCCGACCCGCTTGTGCCCGGCGACGTTGGTGCAGTCCTTGCCGTCGATCGTGACCTTGCCCGAGGCCGCCGGCTCGAGGCCGACGATGCACTTCAGCAACGTGCTCTTGCCGGCGCCGTTCGCGCCGATGATCGTCACGACCTCGCCCTGGCGAACTTCGAGACTCACGCCCTTGACGGCCTCGATCGCGCCGTAGGCGACCTTCACGGATTCGAGTTTCAGCATGATTCGGTCCTCAGGCCGCGACGGCTTCTTCGTCGTCGACGCCAAGGTAGGCCTCGACGACGCGCGGGTTGTCCTGGACCTCGGCGGGCCGTCCCTCGGCGATCTTGACGCCGTAGTCGAGCACGATCACGTGGTCGGAGATCGACATCACGAGGTCCATGTGGTGCTCCACCATGAGGATGCTCACGCCGCACTTGCCGATCCGAACCAGGAGCTGTCCGAGCTCGGCCGTCTCCTGCGGGTTCAGGCCCGCTGCGGGCTCGTCGAGCAGCAGCAGCTGCGGCTCGGTCGCGAGCGCGCGCGCCAGTTCCACCCGGCGTTGCAGGCCGTAGGGAAGGCTCCCCGCCTTCCAGTCGACGAGGTTCGCGAGGCCGACGAGATCGAGAATCTGCCGGGCTCGTTCGTTCGTCGCGCGCTCTTCCCGGCGCGCGCTGGGCAGCGCGAACAGCGAGCTGAAGAATCCGTTCTTCATCCGGCTGTGCCGGCCGAGCATCACGTTCTCGAGGACGGAGAGATCCGCGAACAGACGAAGGTTCTGGAACGTCCGTCCCATCCCCAGGCAGCAGATCGTGTGCACCGGACGGCCGACGGTTTCCTCGCCCAGGAACCGGATCGAGCCCGCGTCGGCATCGACCACGCCGGTCAGCATGTTGATCATCGTGCTCTTGCCGGCGCCGTTCGGACCGATCAGGGCATGGATGTGGCCGCGCTGGAGCTTGAAGGACACGTCCTGCGCCGGCTTCACGCCACCGTACGACTTGCTCACGCCCTGCACGGTGAGCAGCTCGCCGGTTCCGGGGATGCCGATCGTGGTCAGCGGCTTGATGTCCTCGCTCGGCGTGAAGATCTTCGGCCGCTTGAACCACTTCTCGAACAGGCCGACCACGCCGCCAGGCATCACGTACAGGGCGAAGAGGAGCAGGAAGCCGTACAGGAAGTGCTGCGCCGAAGGCCAGCGGGCAAGGAACGCGTCGATCAGGGTCAGGATCACCGCGCCGACCAGCGGACCGTAGAGCGAGCCGGCGCCGCCGAAGAGGACCAGCAGCAGGATGAAGATCGACAGGTGGAAGGTGATGAAGTCGGAATTGATGTACTGGTTCTGCTGGGCGACGAGCGCACCGGCGATGCCGCAGGTCACCGCCGCGACGACGAAGGCCATCACCTTGGCGCGATAGACACGCACTCCGACCGACGACGACGCGATCTCGTCGGCCTGGAGCGAGAGAAGCGCGCGGCCGAAGCGCCCGAGGAGGAGGTTGCGAAGCAGCAGATGCGTGACTGCGCACAGCACGATGCCGAACCACACCCACTGCACCGCCGAGAACGGCTGGCCGTTCCAGGTCAGCGGCCGGATCCCGTAGATGCCCTGAGCGCCGCCGAACACCTCGGTCCACTCGCCCACCAGCTTCTCGACGACGATGCCGAACGCCAGGGTGACCATGGCAAGGTACGGTCCCTTGACGCGCAGCGAGGGCAGGGCGATCAGCACGCCGCAGGCCGCCGCGATCACGCCCGCCAGCACGAGCGCGATCCAGGGATCGATCTGCGTCTTCGTCGTCAGGAGCGCGACGCCGTAGGCGCCGGCGGCAAACAGGCCCGCCTGGCCGAGCGACTTCTGGCCCGCGTAGCCGACCAGCACGTTCATGCCGGCAGCGCACAGGAAGTACACGCACACCATGAAGGCGATGCGCAGGTAGTAGTCGTTGCCGAACAGCGACGTGACGCCGATCAGCGCCGCGGCGACGAGCACCACGCCGATCGGGTGCGAGATTGCGCTTCATACCTTCTCCACCATCTTCTTGCCGAACAGGCCGGTGGGCCGGAACGCCAGCACCAGGATCACGAGGGCGAACACCGCGACCTCGCGCCACTGGGCCTGCCAGAGGTTGACCAGCGACTCGAGAACGCCGAGCAGGAAGCCGCCGATGACGCAGCCGCGGGGATTGCTCAGGCCACCGATCATTGCGCCCGAGAAGCCCTTGAGCCCGACGGCCAGGCCCATGTAGAGCGAGGCCTGGGCGATCGGCGCGAGCAGGAACCCTGACAGGCCGGCGAGCGCCGAGCTGATGACGAACGCGCCGATCATCACGGCGTTGGTATTGATGCCCATCAGGCTCGCGACGTTGCCGTTGGCCGCGACGGCGCGCATCGCCTTGCCGATCATGGTCCGGCTCATCACGCGATCGAAGCCGAACATCACGACGACGGCGACCCCGAGCATCAGCAGTTCCTGCGGGCGCACGCCGACGTTGCCGAGTCGGAGGACCGCATCGCCGACCGGGCCCGGCACGACGACCGGCTTCGGACCCCAGATCGCCAGGCCCACGCTTTGCAGGATCACGCCGAAGCCGAGCGTGCTCATGACCCAGGCCATGCCGGGGCGGCCGGCGAACGGACGCACTCCCAGGACGTAGAGGAGCCAGCCGAGCGCGCCCATCACGGACAGCGCCAGCACCAGCGCGAACAGCTGGGCGCCGGCGCCGGGAATGCGCACTGCCGAACGTCGTCGAGTCGAACGGCTTTCCGAGCACCAGGAAGAGCGCGCTCATCCCAATGAACGCTCCCGCGGAGACAAACTCCCCGTGCGAGAAGTTCAGCGTCTTCGTCGTCGTGAACGTGATGCTGAATCCGAGCGCCACCAGCGCATAGGCACCGCCCACGGCGAGCCCGCTGATGAGCGCCTGCAACAGCGCTTCCATGGTTTGTCTCCTCGTGACGTGGCGGGTCTGTCGTGCGGTCCGCCTCCGTGCGCTGGTTACTGCTTGAAGTCGGCGGGCGCGAACGAGCTGATCAGCGGCATCGCTGTAGGGAAGGAGCTTCCCGTCCTTCCAGCGGATCCAGACGAAGTCCTTGGCCGTCAGCGCTTCGTGATTGGTCTTGCTGAACGGCTTGTTGTAGGTCTTCAGGAGGCCTTGCACGGGCGTCTTCAGGTCTTCGAGCGCAGCGCGGACCGCGGCGCCTTCCGTGCTCTTTGCCTCCTTCATCGCCTCGGCGAGGATCAACACCGAGTCATAGCCGTGCAGCGCGAACGAGAACGAGCCGGGCGCCTTCAGCTTGCTGCCGATTCGGTCGTACAGCTTCTGCTGCGTAGGCGTCTTTGTCTCGCTGATCGTCCGCATGAAGAGCGGCTTTTCCGCCAGGGTCTTGCCCGCGGCGTCGTAGAAGGTGATGTTGTCCGCGGCCCAGGAGGTGAGCGTCAGCGGGAAGTAGTTGATCTTCTCCATGCTGCGGATCACCTGGGCGATCGGCGTGCCCTGGGCCCAGATCACGACCGTGTCGACGCCGGCGGACTTGAGCTTGCTCAGCTGCGAGGTCATGTCGGTGTCGCCGACACCGAAGCGCTCGATCGCGGCCGGCTTGATGCCCTGCAGCGCGGCGATCTCTTCCATGTCCTTCAGCCCGCCTTGCCCGTAGCCGGTGGTCTCGGCCATCAGGCCGACGACCTTGGTCGCCGGGTTCTTCTTCACGTAGGCCATCAGGGCGGCGACCTGCTCGCGGTCGACCATCGAGACGCGGAACATGTAGTTGTCCGCGCCCGGGCTCATCGGCTTGGTGATGTCGGTGCCGGAGCCGACGTTGCCCAGCACCGGGACCTTCTTCTGGTTCGCGATGTGCTTCCACGCCATCGCGTTGCCCGAGTTCGTCGGGCCGAACACGGCGACGACCTTCTCGTTGTCGACGAGGTCGCTCATGTTCTGGATCGACTTCGGCGGCTGCGACACGTCGTCGCGGGTGACGAGCGTGAGCTTCTTGCCGAGGACGCCGCCGGCGGCGTTGATGTCGGCGATCGCCGCTTCCATCCCGAGCACCGCGGCCTGGCCGCTCTGCGCCGAGGGCGACGCCGACAGGTCGCCGTTGTAGCCGAGCTTGATGTCCTGCGCCGAGGCGGCGAAGGTGAACGCGCCGAAGGCGGCGGTCGCCAGCAAACGCTGGCAGAGTTGGGTCAGTCTCATGTTGTCTCCTCTTGAATTGACGATGAAGGGTTGATGGAGGGAACGGCCGCCTTCATGGCAGCCGTCTGGTGGTCAAACTGCGAGAAAGCCTCCGTCGACGGCCAGCGTGACGCCGGTGACGTAGCGCGACATGTCGGACGCGAGGAAGATCACGGGACCGATCAGGTCCTCGGTCTGGCCGACGCGCCCCATGGGGATCCGCGACATGAACGACACGAGCTTTTCGGGGTTCTCGCGCGTCGCGGCGGTCATCGGCGTCTCGATCACGCCGGGGGCGAGCGCATTGACGCGAACGCCGAGCGGCGCGAGCTCGGCCGCGAGCGACTGCGTCAGCATCTTGATCGCGCCCTTGGACGGCGAGTAGCCGAGGCTGCCGCCCTGACCGGCGTACGCGGCGATCGACGCGATGTTGATGATCGAGCCCTTGGTCGCCTTGATCGCGGCGAGCCACGCGTAGGTGACATTGAAAGTGCCGTGGACGTTGACGTCGATCGACTTCTTCCAGTTGGCCTCGGCGTTCGGGCTGGCCGTGCCTTCGCGGATGATGATTCCGGCGTTGTTGACCAGGAGGTCGACCTGGCCCGATCTCGACGCCGACGCGAGCCGCGAGAGCCTTGCACGCTTCGGCAGGGGTGACGTCGAGCACGAAGGCGAAGGCCTCGCCCCCTTCGTCGCGAACGGCGCGAGCGGTGTCGTCGACCGTGACGGCGTTCACGTCGGTCACGATCACACGCGCTCCGGCTTGCGCCAGACCAAGGCAGGTGCGACCGTTGCCTTGACCGGCGCCGGTGATGAGCGCCAGACGCCTTCCAGACAGCAGCGGCGGCGCGACGTTGGGAGAAAACTTCATGTCTTTCCTTCGAATGAAGAGCGGGAGCGTCTTCAGGCGGTGCGGCTGACTGTGACCGTCTGCTTGCGCTCGAGCGCCAGCGGGATCTCGACGGCCGCCTCGGCGGCAGCGAGCTGTCGGCCTGCGATGTAGCCGAAGGTCAGCGCCGGGCCGAGAGTGATGCCGGCGCCCGGGTAGTTCCCGCCCATCACGCTCGCGGCGTCGTTGCCGACGGCGTAGAGGCCCTTGATCGGACGACCCGAGCTGTCGAGGACGCGGGTCTTCTCGTCGGTCACGAGGCCGGCGAAGGTGCCGAGGTCGCCGATGACCAGCTTGATCGCGTAGAAGGGCCCCTGCTCCAGCGGCGCGACGCACGGATTGGGCTGCACGAGCTCGTCGCCCTGATAGCGGTTGTAGGCCTTGCTGCCCTTGCCGAACGCGGGATCCTCGCCCTTGAGTGCGTTGCGGTTGAACTCGCGACCGTGGCCTCGAGCACCGTCGGATCGATGTTGATCTGCTTGGCGAGCTCGCCGACGGTCGCGCCGCGCTTCAGATAGCCGGATTTGAGATGGCGCCCGAACGGCAGGGGAAGGGGGCGACGCAGCCGAGACCGTAGTTGCGCAGCACGCGGTGATCGCACAGCAGCCACGCCGACACTTCGGGCTCGCCCTTGGTGGCCTTGACCATGTCCTGGACGAAGTCGTGATACGAGGCGCCTTCGTTGGTGAAGCGCTTGCCCTTCGGGGTCACCGCGATCACGCCCGGCTTGGCGCGATCGATGAAATGGGGCATCACGCCCTTGCTGCCGTCCGGCCGCGTCGTCACCGACGTCGGCACCCAGGCCGCGGCGTTCGGGATCGTCGCGTCGACCCGTCCGCCCACCGATTCCGCCAGGCGGAGGCCGTCGCCGGTGTTGGCCTCCGGCGCCGGCGAGAAGTGTTCCTTGCCCGTCGGTGCGTGCGGGAACAGCGCCTTGCGCCGCTCGATGTCATGCGGGAAGCCGCCGCAGGCGAGGACGACGCCGCGCTTGGCGTTGACGCGTACGCGCTTGCCTTCCTGAGGACGATCGCGCCGGCGACGCTGTCGTGCTCGACGACGAGCTTTTGCACCGGCGACGAGAGCCAGACCGGGATGTTCCGGTCCATCGCCGCCTTGGCCAGCCTGCCGGCGAGCGCGTTGCCGTTGGTCAGCGTCATGCCGCGACCGTGGACGCAGCACGTCGAGCATGTGCAGGCCGAGGCGCTTGGTCACGTAGACGAACGACTCGAGCGACTTGAACGCGCGCATGAAGTGTTTGATCTCCTTGCCGGAGCCCAACATCATTCCGAACACCGTCAGCTCCGGAAGCGCCGGCGCCAGGTGCTTGATCCGCTTGCCGAGCTCGCGGCCGTCGAACGGCCGCGCAACCATCGAGCGGCCGCCCGGCTGGCCGCCGACGGCCTCGGCGTGGTAGTCGGGGAACACGGCCGGCATGTCGAACTGCACGGGCGTGTTGCGCGTGAAGAAGTCGATCGCCTTCGGGCCGTTCTCCAGGAAGGCATCGACGCGGGCGGCGTCGAAGTGCGTCGTGGCTTCGTGCTTGAGGTACTCGCGCGCTGCGCCGGCCGGCTCGTGGATGCCCTGCTCGGTCGCCAGGCGGGTGCCGGGGATCCAGAGCCATCCGCCTGAACGTGCCGTCGTGCCGCCGAAGCGCGGCTCCTTCTCGACGACGAGGACCTTCAGGCCCTGGGATGCGGCAGTCACCGCCGTCGACATGCCCGATGCGCCGGTGCCGACGACCAGGACATCGCAGTCAAACGTCTCTTGCTCCACTTGCCTGTCTCCTGTTGACGCATCCGCGTCTCTACGTTGGAGCGCAGTCTAGGGCCTGATTCGCTTAAGTCAAGTCCATTCGACAATAACGGATAATCAGCAATCGACGAACGGACATGATCATGTCAGTAGAAACCCTGATCGATATACTTTCCGCACCTGCTGGACGCCCCGTAGAGCACGCCATGGAAAAGCCTCGTCGAGGCATTCAGTCGATCGAGATCGGGCACCCAGCTCCTGGTCGCCCTCGGCCGCCACGTGGCGCCGATGGCGCTCCGCGACCTCGGCAAGGCGGCCGGCGTTTCGGTCGGCAAGGCCCACCCCTACCTCGTCAGCTTCCTGAAGGTCGGCTTCGTGGTGCAGGACAGCGCGGGACGCTATGAGCTCGGTCCGTTGGCGCTGCAACTCGGACTCGCGAAGCTGCAGCGTCTGGATCCGATCAAGGAGGCCTCGCCCTTGATCGAACGGCTCGCTGCAGAGACCGGCGCCAGCATTGCGGTCGCGGTGTGGGGGAACTTCGGGCCGACGATCGTGCGGCTCGAGGAGCCGACGCAACCGCTGCACGTCAACCTGCGCACGGGCACCGTGATGTCGCTCGCCTACACGGCGACAGGCCGGCTGTTTGCTGCCTACATGGCGCCCAAGGTCATCGAAAAGATGATGAGCGAAGACATCTCGCGCGCTGGGTGGCAGGGGGCAGCCCCACATGGCACCTCAGCAGATAGAGCAGCTGCTCAGCGAGACGCGTATGCACGGCCTTTCGCGCACCATCGGCCAGCCGATTCCCGGGATCGATGCCTTCTGCGCGCCGGTGTTCGACTCGACCAACAACCTGGTGCTAGGCATCACCGCGATGGGCCCCGAGGCCACGTTCGACAGGGAGTGGAACGGCAAGGTCGCGACGCCCTTGAGAGCATGCGCACTTGAAATTTCCCGATCGTTGGGACACGTGCCGGCTCCCATCGCGGCTTGATGCGAGCGACGCTGCTGACGGACATTGCGATTCGCACGCTTAGCCGCAGGCCCCCCACCGGGAGGCGATCCGCCCCGCTGCGACGCGTCGATACGCCGCGAACGGTCAAGGAGATCGACGAGCGGATCACCGAGCTGTCGTTCAACGCCACCTTCATGCGCGAGATGCAGACCTTTGCCCGCGCGGCCGAGTTCTCGGACCTCTCGCCCGCGACGGGCGGCACCCTCGAATCCAAGCTGCGCGCGATGCGGTTTCACATGATCGACGTGTGCGACCTCGCCAGCCTGGAGCGTACCGAGACCCAGGCGCTCGCGCATGCGCCGTTTCTCGAACTGCTGTGCGGCCAGGGGCGCGAGCGGGCGGCGACCTGGCTCGAGGAACACGCGGACGATGTCGGAAATCGATCGTCGGTCGACGTGCGGAAGTGGTTCGGCTGACTCACACACCCTTCAGCTCGTTCGACGTGTTCCCACTCGGCCTCGGCGATCAGCCGGTCGATAGTGAAAATGCACTCCTGTCGGTTCCGATACGGGCAATCTGTCAGCAACGCGCGAGCATGTGCCCTGAGCACGTCACGCGCCAGCGATGGCCTAGCGCCGTAGCCACATGCGCCAGACCGCCGACGTCTCCCGCACGCCTTGCGACTCGTACTTAGAGGCGTCACCCTAGGTTTGCTGCAGCGCAACAGAATGCACTTGCAATCTGTCCCTGCACCTCTACACTTGGTCTATGTTGCACCGCAGCATAAAGCGCGCAACAGATCAGTCCGCCTACACCGCCAAGGAAACCCAAATGATCACCGTTGAACAAATCGTCAATGTCCAGAAGAGCAACGTCGAAACCCTTTTCGGCCTCACCGGCACCGCCTTCGAAGGCATCGAGAAGCTGGTCGAGCTGAACCTGCAAGTCGCCAAGTCGGCGATCGCCGATGCCGCCGCGAACACCCAGGCCGCCCTGTCGGTCAAGGACGCGCAAGAGCTGCTGGCCCTCCAGTCGAGCCTGCTCCAGCCGGCCGCCGAGAAGGCCGCTGCGTACAGCCGCCATGTCTACGAGATCGCTGCCTCGACCGGCGCCGAAGTGTCGCGCGTCGCCGAAGCGACGAGCGCCGAAGCGCAAGCCAAGTTCATGGCGATCGTCGACACGGCCGTCAAGAACGCGCCCGCCGGCAGCGAGAACGCCGTCGCGCTGGTCAAGTCGGCTGTCGCCGCCGCGAACAACGCGTTCGAGAGCGTGCAGAAGGCCACCAAGCAAGCCGCCGAAGTCGCAGAGGCGAACTTCAACGCGATGTCTTCGACCGCGGTCCGCGCGACGAAGACCAAGCGCGCTGCGTAAGACACCCCTGAGGAGTTCGTCGAGCAAGTGAAGACCAAAGGCTCGGATCACACCGAGCCTGTCTCTCACCTGCGCCACCGAATAGGCTCATTGGTTCATGACGACTGCAACATGAACACCGACGAGAGACTGAAACTGTCCCTGGAAGACGTACTCGCCGACCTGTGGCATGCGAGGCGGACGGGTGATATCGGGCGATTGGCTCTGCTCAGCTACTGTGACGTCCGACGCTGGGCACGTATCGCACATCATCAGCGGCTGGCGGCGCGTTCACACGAACTTGTTCTCAGCTGTCCGCACTCCGACCGAGAAGATTTCCTTTTCGCGGTCGATCAACTGATTGCAGAGATGGAGCAGGCACACGCTGAACTAGCCGTTGCAGTCCGATTTCCGTCGCCGCAGCATCAGGATTGGGTCCACGTGATCAGTGCTCAAGACATCCCGACCATGTCCGGTTCGAATTCGGCCTTTGAGCTTAGGTTCAGACACTTGTTCAAGCCTGGGCGCGCCTTTGCGTTCCCCTGCGACGCCGAAGGAAACGTAGACCTCGGCGGAATGAGCGAGCGATGCCGAAACAGCTACTTCCACGTTCGCACTGTTGTTGGTTCGGAAGTGGATGTGCCCCGGGTACTTCGCTCGGATCGGAGCGACTGACGCCCCGCATTCCTGGCCGGCGGCGGATTGCCGGCCGACGCCTCGCCATTTGAGGAACATCTGCAGGAGGTAGTTTCCTTCCTTGGCCACTCCCCAAAGGTGCGATAGGCGGGGGACCCGACGCCGCCGCTGTCGCTAGTGGCTCCGCCTCTTGCCCTTGCTAGCCCGGGCTGCGGCCTCCCGGATGGCCCGCAACTCATCCTGTGACTGCTCGCGCGGTCGATACGTGGTGGGGATGTTGCCCCATCCTTGAGCAGGGCAGGCGCATCGGAGACGATACCGCTGGGCATCGGCGGCCGACCCGGAGGAGCCTCGGGCGGCAAGGGCTTCGGCAGTGGCGAGTAGTAGACGCAGCTGCACTCGACGCAGGCGACAAGGTCGGTGACGACCAGCCGTCCGAAGAGCCAAGACGCTGAAACGGGTGTTGAGCGACTTCTCGCCGACGTTTCCCGGCTTCTATCTGTACTACCCAAGCCGGCAGCAATAACCTCCGAAGCTGAAGGCCTTCGTGGACTATGCACTCGCGCACTCCGCAGGCGTTGAGTCCACTATCAGCCCGCGTACGCCCGGCATAGGATTGGATGCCGTATGATATACATGTCTTCATGTAGATCTTCGAGGTACGAATGCAAGTCGCAAAGTGGGGCAACAGCTTGGCCGTGCGCCTCCCGGCTACGGTGGTCGAGGCGCTCGATTTGAAGCCCGGAGACAACATTGACATCCACGTCAGGGGCGACCGTTCCTTTGCGATCGAGAAGGCGCCCGGCGCGCGTGAACTGTTGGCCCGACTACGCAAGTACCGTGGTCGACTGCCGTCTGACTTCAAGTTCGACCGCGTAGTCGCAAATGAGCGGGGGTGAAGACTTCTTCGACACCAATGTCGTGCTCTATCTGCTGTCGGCGGACACAGCGAAGGCCGATCGGGCAGAGGAATTGCTCGCCCTTGGGGGGACGATCAGCGTCCAGGTTCTGAACGAGTTCGTGGCGGTCGCTTCTCGCAAGCTGCGCATGTCGTGGATCGAGATACGCGAAGTCCTGGCCCAGATCCGTGCAGTCTGCGCGGTCGAGCCGATGACCGTCGAGACGCACGAACGGGCCCTGCGGATTGCCGAGCGCTACGGCTTGTCTATCTACGATGCGCTCATCGTCTCGGCAGCCCTGCTGGCGAACTGCAAGACACTTCATTCGGAAGATATGCAGGACGGCCAGGTCGTCGAACGACAGTTGACGATTCGCAATCCATTCACGTCATCGTGAAATGCACGAGGTTCAACTCGGCATCGGATGGTCGATGTCGCGTTTCGCCAAGGCCGTCAGCTATGGGCGAGATGTTCGACCTCGTGAATGTCGCTTCTATGTGGATCCCCGAGTCAAGCCACTTTCGACGGGCATCGCTCAATGGGACTTCATGTCGATCTCCTCTGCAATGCGCGGCACGGTTCTGATGCATCCTGATTCGAGGTGAAGGTGGACGAGCGTTCGAGCCAGTGCTCGGACGAACTTCTATCCGTGCGGGTCGTGCAATCCCCGCACCGCATGCTGCATGCGCGCGAAGCGCACTGACAAACCCTGCTTACCGAGGCGCCCAATCTGAGGGGACGGTCACGGTTAGGTGACCCAACGACACTGCGGGCGCGTCGACCTTCGATCATGATGATTCAAGCCGTGCCGAGTGGCATTCGGTCTTGGTTGCCGGTGCTCAAGCGGCAAGCAGCTTGAGCTCGGCCCCGGCCGGGATCTCGCCGCGATCCAGATAGCGCCAAAGCGCGACCAGCAGCCGTCTGGCCAGGGCCACGATGCCCACGCGCCGCGAGCGCTTGCCGCTGCCCGCAAAGCGCTGGTTGAACCACTGGCTCAGGGCGCTGTCGGGCTGCAATCGCAGCCAGCTCCAGGCGAGCTCCACCAACAACGCCCGCACCCGTTTGTTGCCGGCCTTGCTGATGCCTTGCTCGACCTGGCTGTCGCCGCTGGCGTAGGGCGTGGGGGCCAACCCCACGCAGCCGGCCAGCTCGCGCCGATTGGCGAAGCGCCTCCAGCCGAACAGCTCCTTGTCCAGCCTCCAGGCGCTCTTGACGCCGATCGCGCGCAGCCGCATGAGTTGCGCAACGATCGGCTGCACGCCGGCCTCGACCTCCTGGCGCTGCGCGGCCTCCAGCGCCTTGACCTGCTCCCTGACTAGCGCCAGCCGTGCGATCTCGCGCTCGATCTCGGCGCGCAGCGCCGGAGGCACCTGAGTGCCTTGGGCGTCCCACCAACGCGCCCAGTCGCGCCCGCCGATGACGGTGTGCGGGCGCAGGTTGTGCAGCACGAGCAGCGAGCCGATGCGGTTCGTGTGCTGGGTGCGCTCCTTCGACAGCCTGGACAGTTCGCGGTCCCTGCGGCGCGCGTCCTCCTGCTCGGCTGTGGGCTCACGCAGTACCGACCACACGCGCTCGCCGCTGCGGTGGCGCAGCAGCATCGCCAGCAGCTTGAAGCCATCAAGCCGGTCGGTCTTGGCGCGCCTGGCTCGGCGGTTCACCTCGATGCTGGCGGAGTCGACCACGATGTTGTCGATGCCTTGCTCGATCAGCCACCGGTGCAGCCACCAGCCGTCGCGGCCGGCCTCGTAGCACGAGTGCACCATGGCGTGCGGCTCGAGCTTGCAGCGCGCCTTGGCCTTGCGCACACCTCCAGGACCGCCTCCTTGTCGCCGGCGTCGACGCCGTACTGGTTCGGCGTGTGGCAACCATCGCTCGCCGTCACCTTCCACTTCTTGTCGCCGAGCTCGAAGCTCACGCACAAGTCGCCACGCGTCACCGTATCCGTGCCTTGCAGGACTGCCTTGGTCGTAGACATTTCCGGACTCCTCTACGAAACGAAGTTGGGAAACCTTATGTAGCGCGACTCGTCTCAGCGCTCCTCGGGCCGGTCCACATAGCATCTGATGAGGTCGATCCGCCGGCTGCGACATTCATGACGTCCAGAGGCGTGCCTCCTTCCGGTCACCGGTCCGCCCGGCGGCCGGGGGTATCCCTGGGGTACTGGCTGGATTCGGGGAGGCAAGGCGAGGCATGCAGAGGCATGTAGTGCTACCTCGATTGACCCAGCTCATTCGCACGCCGGTGCGAGAGAGCCGGCAGCGAAAGCCGTAAGCTTCTCGGGCCGATCCAATTGCGACCGCTAGAGGGGGGGTCCCCGTTGATCCTGTCGGCGATCCATGCCTGAACGGCTGCTTCCGACCAGCACGCTGCCCGAGGTCCCGTCTTGACTGAATGCGGAAAGACCCGCGTTGCATCTGCTCATAGATCGCGGATCGCCGACGGCCTTGCAGGCGCTGGACCTCCGACAGGCGAAGCAAGCGGTCGGTCGAGCGCCGCGGCGAGGAAGCCGGGAGGCCCTCGCAGGGTGGCTCCGGCCTCGGCTCTCAAATTGCGCGGCTTCGTGGATCGTTGAGGATTTGTCAAACGGTTTGACAAAATTGCCCGTCGCGCATCGACTCTGCGGCGGCTGACTGCCGCCGCCGTTCTTGCTCTTCGTCAAGCACGCCTCGCTCCTTGGCGAGTAGTAGCGGCGTCGCTGCCTCTGTCCTACAACCGAGCCCCGGCGCGACGAAAAATCGTCCGCTTTCGTCGATTCGAAGGACTCGAATCGAGGCGAAGATAAATGCGTTGGTTAGTGCCGGATAGGCGGCACCGCCGCCGATTTCAGAACTCGCTTCGCTCGTTGTCCTTCGCAAGCTCAGGGTATGGTCTCGCACGACTTCGTCAGCGTCGACATGCGCGGCATGAAGGCCGCGCTGGTGGCGCATGCGCGTGCTCGCCGCGTCGGCGTCTCGACGATCGTGCGAGCCGCCGTGGCACGAGAACTCAGGCTCGAGGAACCATCGGCCTCGTCCGAGGCGTGCGTCGGTGCCGTCGCCCAAGAGGTCGTCAAGGTCTCGCTTCGCCTCTCGTCCGCCGAGGCCGCGCAACTCGCCGCGGGCGCACGAGAGGCGGAACTCTCCCGAGGTGCATACGTCGGCGGCCTGGTCAGCGGCGTGGCTGTCCTGTCGCGACGCAAGGACCATCTAGCCGCGCTGACCGCCTCCTGTGCCGAACTGGCGGTCCTGAGCCGGAACATCCATCACCTGACGACGCTGCTCCGGCAAGGCTCCTTCCGAGCGGCGGAGGAATACCGCGAGATGCTCGACTCGCTCAAGGTCGAGGTGCGCCGGCATCTCAAGGTGGCCGCAGATGCCTTGGCCGACCTGCGTCCGAGATACGCCCGTGCAGCCGGGCCGCAGCGAGGCAACGAAACGGAGAAGCGCCATGCCTGAGCCGCGCGACATCGACGGCGTGCTGGTCCAGTGGGGCGACCGGCTCTTCTATCCGGGCAACCGGATCGTCAAGCGGACCCCCGAAGCCGCGCCTCTCGGCGGTTCGGACGGCGCAGGGCGGCGATCATCCGCGAGCGCATCGAGGCCACGGTCGTGCGCCGCGCGCCGCAGGTCATGGTCAAGGTCACCGGCGGCGGACGAGGCATGAAGGCCATCGCCGCGCACTTCCGCTACATCAGCAAGAACGGCCGGCTCGAGATCGAGGACGAGCGCGGCCAGCTCGGCGTGGGCAAGGAGGCGGTGCGTGAGCTGGCGGACGACTGGCGTCTCGGTGGATCGCTGATCGAGGATGTCAGCGACCGTCGCGAGGCGTTCAACATCATGCTGTCGATGCCGAGAGGCATCGACCCGCTGACGGTCCAGCGAGCCGCCCGGGAGTTCGCGAAGGCCGAGCTGGCCGACCACAAGTACGTCATGGTGCTGCACGACCACCAGGCCAATCCGCACGTCCACCTCAGCGTGCGGGCCGAGTCCATGCACGGAAAGCGCCTCAACCCGCGCAAGGCCGACCTGCAGCGGTGGCGGGAGACCTTTGCGGAGAAGCTGCGCGAGTGGGGCGTCGATGCCGAGGCGACGCGCCAGGCGAGCCGCGGTGTCACGCGCAACTACGAGCCGTTGTGGCGGTTGAAGGCAAGGGAGGACGGGCGGCTACTCACGACGCGCCCGGATCGGAAGTCCAGCCCACGTGCCTTGGCGAGTCGATCGCAGGCGGTTGAAGCCTGGCGCCACATCGCCGGAGCGCTGGCCATGTCGCCTGATCCCAAGGACCGCTACCTCGCTGAGGCTATTGGGCGATTCGCGCGAGAGCAAGCCACGGGACGGACTTACCGCGAGATCGCTGTCGGCCGCAAACGTGGCGTGCCCGATCCAAGTGTCCGGCGAGGGCCGGAGAATGACATCGAACATCAGAGATGATGCACTGCGGTGGTCGGAGAGGAGGCCCTCCCGCGACGAGTTCCTGCTCGTGGAGGGTGCCTACGGCAAGGCGCAGGCCGTGGCCGTAGCGCATGCTTGATTTGATCTCCAGCCTGCTGGTCAACGCGGCGAGCAATGCGGGGCTTATCCGACGCCAACTGGACCACGCTGAAGCTGTCGCTCGCGGCTATCGGTATTCGGCCTAGGCCGCTGCCCGTCGGCTGTCGGCGGCCGACCGACTGCTTCAGACTACCTGCAGCCGGTCAAGATTGGGCGCCGAATGACCGGTGTTGCCGGAACCGGCCATTCACGCTCGGTCCATGCGACTGGCCGCTGTACTTCAGAACCCGCCGATCATTCACGATCAAGCCATTGACGATTTCGCCAATGCAGGCGGCCCCCGTCAGTGGCAGCTTCCTCGAGCCGCGAACGGGGACTCCCGACCCATAGCCGTCCGTCAACCCTGCGGAAAGCTGACTTTCGGTTCAGTTCGCCTGGAGCTACCAGCGCAGCCAGCCGCCGCGCGAACTCCGGCGGCTGCGGCCGACGACGGGTCATCGCGGTGCAGCGCGTGTCAGTTCCGCAATTCGTCGAGCAGCGTCTTGGATTCGACGAGGTCCAATGTGTCGAACCCCTCCGTGAAAGCACCGTAGATCGGCGCGAGCAGGTCCGCCGCCTGATTCCTTTCTCCGCGTTCGGCCCACAGAGTCGCGAGGTCTCGTGCGGCGCGCAACTGAAGTGACAACGATTCTTGCTGTCTGCCGATCTCCAGCGCATCGCGCAGGTCTGCTTCGACCGCGTCGCGCTCGTGTGCATCGGCGCGCAACAGCAGCGCCGCGCGCGAGCGATGAAGCTCTGCAGCAAAGGCCAGGTCACGGCCATGCTCCAAGGCAGCAAACGCCTCGGCGATGCTGGCCTTGGCCTCGCCGTGCCGGCCGGCGCGCGAGTAAGCCTCGGCCGCCATGCCGAGATGTAGCGGTCCGAGCCGACCAGCGCCAAGCTCGCGTATCTCGCGCTGACCGGCTTCGATCTCGTCAAGGCCAGTCGCCTTGCCCAGTTGTGAAAGAGACCAACCCAGATTGACCTGGGCAAAGGAATGCCAAAGTGCCATCGAGTTTTCTTGCGCGAGAAGCAAGGCCTCGCGCGCTGCGCTTTCGACCCGGTCCGGCCGACGCAGCCAGATATTCAGAAGGTTGATCCCGAAGCACAGTGCGAGCCCGGTGGTGTTGGCGTGATCGACCTGCCGGGTCCATAGCAAATTGTCTTCGCTCGTTCGAGCAGCCTGATCGGGAAGCCCCAGATGCCAGAGAATCCAGCTTTGGTAGTTCGCCGCCGCTGTGCGGGGATCGTGGCCGAATCGAGTGGCGAGATCCCGATGCTCGACGGGATCGTAGAGGGCGAGCGACTTCCTGAAGAGCACGAGTGACTCTCGGAAGCGACCTTCGTGGAACCGCTCCAGACCCAGCATTCGCAGTCCGACAAGGCGCACACCGCTCTCAACCTGCGCATTGGCAAGTGCGCCGTATCGCTTGGCGAGCTCGCCTGAACCCCTACCCCTGAGATAAAGGTAGACCCATTGCCCGTACACCGCAGCCAGTTGCAAGGACTCGTCGCCGATCTCGTCAGCCAGGACCCGCGCGTGCTCGAAGGCGCGCAGCGACGCCGCCGACTGATAGCCCTGACTTGCAATGAACGCCTGTCCCAGCTGCAACCACAGACCCAGCTCGCGTCCCTTCCATTGCGGTGCCTCGCCCATCGTGTGGCACAGCCGAACGGCGTTCTCCAGATTGGCGATCGCCTCCTTGTAGGCGGGTCGCGCGAGTGCCTGCGCGCCGGCCTGTTCCCAGTAGTCGAGCGCCCGTTCGATCAGGCCGGCCGCCTCGGCATGCTGCGCTTTGAGCTCGGCGGCGGCATCGCCCCGGTGCTCCAGCACCTCGAGCAATCGGGTGTGCAGCGAGATCCGCCTGGCCTTGAGAAGGCTCTCGTAGGCGGCATCACGGACCAGGGCATGCTTGAAGAGATAGGTGGCCTCCGGCGGCGTGCCACGGCGAAAGATCAACTCGGCTTCCACCAGCTGGCGCAGCGCACTGGCGAGTTCGTCCGGTTGCTTGTCCGACAGTGCGGCAATGGTGCGATGGTCGAAGCTGCGGCCGATGACCGCCGCGGTTTGGGCGACCTCCTTCACGGGCTGCAGCCGATCGAGCCGCGCCATCAAAGAGTCGTGCAACGTGGTGGGAATCGCCAGCGCGCTGAGTGGCCCGTCCAGGTGGTAGGCATCGCCGTCCTCGCGCAGCACACCCGACTCGATGACCGCCTTGGTCATCTCCTCGACGAAGAGCGGAACGCCGTCGGTTTTGGCGCCAATCTCGTCCATTAGCACCTCGGGAAGGCGCTTGCCACATGCGATGCGGGTGATGATTGCCTCCGTTGCCGCGCGGCCGAGCCGGTTCAGCGCCAACCGCGTCACGACCGGATGACTTCCAAAGGATGCGAGGAACGTCGGGCGGGCGGTGATCAGCGTCAGTATTCGAGCGCCCTGTACACGATCGAGCGCCAGCTCGATCAGCTCCAGCGTCGTCGGGTCAATCCAGTGCGCGTCCTCGATCAACCACAGCGTCGGTTTGCGACTGGCCAACCCCGTGAGCTGCTCCACCAGGGCAGACAGCGTGCGGCTGCGCCACTGCTGCGGTGTCAGTGTATTCGCGCCGTAGCGCGAGGTGGGATCTATCCCCAACAGCGTGGCCATCAGCGGCGCGACGGCGCTGATCCTGTCGGTGGAGGTGACCAGCAGCGCCTCGAGCCGCTCCAGGCGCTGTTCAACACTGTCGGCTTCGGTGAAACCGGCCGCGTGGGTGAGCTGCTGGATGGCCGGATAGAGCGCGGAGTCCGAGTGGTAGGGTGAACATTGGTATCGCAACAGAAAGTGCGGTTCGGCGCGTGCTGCTTCGATCACGGCTTCGGTGATGCGCGACTTGCCGACGCCGGCTTCGCCACTGAGCAATACCACCTGGCCTTCGCCAGTCTTGGCCTGCCGCCATCGCTCGACCAGCAACGCGAGCTCCTGATCGCGGCCGACGATCGCTGTTACTTCGCCGTGTCTGGCCGCGAACCGGCTTTCGAGGCTGCGCGCTCCGGTCACCGCAAAGACTGCGGTCGGCTCGGTGATGCCCTTGATGCTGTGCGCCCCCATATCGCGCAGCTCGAACAGATCACCCGCGAGGTGGCGCGTTGAATCTGCGATGACCACCGTACCGGGCTCGGCAATGCCCTGCAGCCGGGCCGCCAGATTGGGTGTCTCGCCCACGACTGCGTGGCGCTGTCCCGATCCTTCCCCGATGAGATCGCCGACGACGACCATGCCTGTGGCGATGCCGATGCGCGTCTGCAGATTCCTTGCGGCGGGCGTTGTTAGCCTTGAGGCCGCGGCCGTGATGGCCAGGCCGGAGCGCACCGCGCGCTCAGCGTCGTCTTCGTGGGCCCGGGGCCAGCCGAAATAGGCCAGCACACCATCTCCGAGGAACTGCGCAATGTGCCCTTCGAAGCGCGAGATCTCGCCGGCCACGGTGTTCTGGTACGAGCGGATCAGCTCGCGCATGTCTTCCGGGTCGAGTTGCGCTGACAGCGCCGTCGAGCCGACCAGGTCGACAAACATCACGGTGAGCTGGCGACGCTCGGCGGCAGAGCTCAACGCATCTGCGACGGGCTTCGGCGAGACGGGGCCGGCCGCCGCGGACTCAGGCGCAGGGCCAAGCGCTGCGATGGCATCCAGCAGTTTCTTGCGGTGGCCGAGCGCCGCAATCCCCATCTCCTTCAGCTCGTCACCGGTCAGCCCGCGCACCAAGCTGGCATCGATCTCATTCGAGCGGAAGACGCCCGCATACTGACCTAGGCCGATTCGGTCTAGCCAGCTGTCGATGTCCAAGCTCATTCTTCTGGTCCTTGGTTGCCGGATGGAGTATGGACGGTCTGTCTGGCCCGGGCCAGTCGAGCTGCCAGGGCCTGATCTAAGTGCCTCGATCACGCACCCCCTCCGTGACGGTCCCGATGACACTCGACTCCCCTCGGTGCTCGAGAGATCTCGACAATGCGCCTGGCAGGCTGCCCCAACTCATTCCGCGCTGGTCGACGATGCCCACCCGGCTGGCTCATCGGCCCCGATCGCCGCAAAGCCAGTCTTGAGCGTCCGGTTTGGACGACTTGGCCGTAGTACCGCTCTTGGGCCGGGAGCGTGAGGCCGACGGAGCTCCAGGAAGCTGCCGCTCACCGGTTGACTGCGGATATCGGCTTCAGACGGCGGATTCAACCGGTCGATGCAACACACTGATCGCTGCGTAAGCAGCAGGAGTGTTGCAGATGAAGTACCGCACGCGCACCTACTACACGGACGCCCAGAAGGCCTTGATGTGGGAGCGATGGAAGCAAGGCTGGACGCTCCACCAGATTGCGCAGCTGTTCAATCGCGCTCATACCTCGGTCCAAGGCATTCTGTCGCGGACCGGTGGCTTTCGACCACCGCAACGGAGTCGCTCCAAGATCGCCCTGACGTTGGCTGAGCGGGAGGAGATCTCTCGCGCGGTGGCAGAAGGCCAATCCGTTCGCTCCATCGCTGCACGGCTCGATCGAGCTCCATCGACAGTGAGCCGTGAGATCAAACGCAATGGCGGTCGAGCGAACTATCGAGCCGCAGAAGCAGACGACGCCGCCTGGGATCGTGCGCTTCGTCCCAAGGTCTGCAAACTTACCGAGGACAGAGCCTTGGCGCGCATCGTCGCCGACAAGCTCCGGCTGCTGTGGTCACCAGAGCAGATCGCCGGCTGGCTCAAGCATACTTACCCGCGCGACGAGAGCCATCGCGTGTCACACGAGACCATCTACCGCAGCCTCTTCATCCAGGCGCTTCACGCTGGCCACAGACATCCAGGTCTACTTCTGTGATCCACGCAGTCCTTGGCAACGCGGCAGCAACGAGAACACGAATGGCCTGCTCAGGCAGTACCTGCCCAAGGGCATCGACATCTCGAGCTACTCACAGGCCAAGCTCAACGCGGTCGCGAGACAATTGAACGAGAGGCCAAGGAAGACGCTTGGCTACCAAACGCCGGCTGAGATGTTCAGCCATACCGTTGCGTTGACCGGTTGAATCCGCCACTAGCTCCGGCCGTTCGTTTTCGGTGGCCGAACGACAGCAGTAGCCAAAACCAGACACTGACACTTCAGGGTGTCGGCTGTCCGCTCTACTTCTGGACCGGTCCTCCGCGCGCAAATCGAGTGCAGGACGACCTGGAGATCGAGGTCATTGCGGTCGTCCGGTCAAGCCGAATTCGCCTGAGTCAACCTGACGGAGCTGACGCTACCGCGACGGCCGGCTTGCGCCCGTACGTCAGGCGCGCCCACAGCGTCTCCATCGGCCCGCGCTCGTGCGCCTTCAGCCACCACAGGCTCCATGGCACCTGAACCAGCCAGAAGATCGCCAGCGACAAGGCCAGGCCCGCGGCGGGGCCGACCTGGCCGTACAGGCCCAGGCCCCAGCCGTTGAAGATGGCGGTGCAGATCAGCGTCTGCAATAGGTAGTTGGTGAGCGGCATGCGGCCGGCGGCGGCCAACGGTGCGAAGGCGCGCTGCCAGCCAGCGCGCTGCGCCAGTTGCACGATCACCATGACGTAGAACAGCATCAGCGCCAGGCGGCTGACGCCATAGCACAGGCCGCCGATCAGCTTTATCGGCGACGGGCCGGGCGTGCGGTTGAGCTCGAAGATGATGGTGAAAGCCGCGCCGCAGGCCAGGCCGATGCCCAGCGCCCACCAGGTGTAGCGGCGGATCCGCGGCATCAGCTCGGGGATGCGCTGCGGCCAGCGGCGGCGGCCGGCTAGCAGGCCGATCAGCAGCGTCAGGCCCATCATTACCCACCAGCCGATGGTGTTCCACAGCGACAAGGGGTTGTCGTAGAAAAAGGTCATGACGCGCGTGCTCTCAATCGCGGCGTCGATGAAGGTGCCGTGGCCGTAGGCGGCGTTGTTGCTACGGCCGTTCGCACGCGAGGATGCGCTGGCGTCGCGGACGCTCGATCCGTTCATGCCGCGCGTGCCGGCGACGCACCAAGCCGGCCTTCGAGCTGGGTCTTGCGGAGCTGCGGAAGGCGAACTATGCCGGCGCGATCACCCAGTTCAAGAGCGCCATCCGACCTGACGTCGACAGCACCGCGGCGTTGACGTATCTCGGCGCGTCGTTGGCCGCGGGCGGGGCCGCCGCTGAAGCGGCCAGCGTGTGGCAGACGGCGCTGGTCGACGGCAGCGATCTGCCGCAGATCTACGAGTGGCTGGCCGACACGCTGGTTCGCACCAAGGACTTCACGGCCGCTCGATCGATTCTCGAGGAAGCGATCGGCCGGTGGCCGGCGGACACGCGATTCTCGCGGACGCTGGCGTTTTCGTATGCGACGCTCGGCAGAGGCCGCGAAGCGAGTCGCGCACTCGACCGCTACATCGCAGACGGTCACGCCGAACCCGAGCTGCTCTATCTGGCGATGGAATGGATCTTTCAGGTGCACAACAATCACACCGTCGTGATCAGCCCGGCCGCGGATCTCACGCTGGCGCGCAACTACGCCGCGCAGTACGCCAAGGCCAACGGATCCAAGCAGGCGCTGGTCAAGCAATGGCTGGACTTTCTCGAGAACGAAAAGCGCTGAATCTCTGAGGGCTGGTAGGGCAGGTGAGACGGGTGGGCGGGCAGGTGAGTCAGACGGCCGGGCGAGATTGGGCAGGTTTTGACCGGCCCCACCTGACCAACCTGCCCTAGCCTGCCGATCGATTAGCTCTCCTTGGACCGTGCCGTTCGCCGCGCCGCCGGTTTCTTGGCCGCCGGTTTCTTGGCCGCGCGCCGCATGCCCCGCTCGCGCCGACGTGAGCGTGGCCGTGCGGGCCGGACGTCTGCGCCGCGACGCGGTGCCGAGCAGCTCCGCCGTCGGATCGACGGTCGGCATCGGCTCGGTGTCGATCATGTCGGCATCGACGGACTCGGGCGCCTCGGCCGGCTCGCCTGCGGCGGTCGTCGAGCGGACGCGGCTGGAATCCGCGGTCGCTCTCGATGCGCGGCTTGCGCCTGTGCTCGGGCATGTGCGCCTGCGCGTGGGCGCGGGCGTCCATCTGGCTTTCCGATGTTTCCTGCGTCTCCTGTCGGGATCGGCGCTTCCGCGCTGGAGTGACGGCCCCGGAAACACCCGCAACCCGCCGCGGCGATCGCGTTCGAGCCGCACCAGCCCTTCTTTCTGGCAGCCGCGTACGAGCTCGACCAGCCCCGCGAACCCGTAGCGTCGTTCGTCGAATGCACCGTCGGCGGCGCGCAGCAGCTGTTTCACGTTGCGCAGGTACATCGGCCACCGCGCAGTGGTCGCGGCCTTCAGAATCTCGCCGACGCGCGTCACGCCATCGGCCTGCGATTCAGTGGCCTCGACGGCATCACAGCGGTGCTGCGACGGTTCGCGCATCGCCGGCTGATCGGCAGGCCGGCGGCTCCGCCTGCGCCATCGCTCCGGCGAGTCTCTCCGTAGCCTAGCCGTAGCCGAACGGTGTCGGCGCGGATCGGCGACAGCTCTGAACCGCCTCGCCGACAGGCTCGCGGCGCCATCGCCATCGGCATCGCCGTCCTTGAGTCCCATCTGGCCGATCGGCGCCCTGCTCGGCGCCATCCTGCTTCGGGCGTCGCGCCGGGTCTTCAGATCGACGACGTCCGGCGCCCTCGACGAGCTCGACCATCACGCTGCGGCCGGCGTGCTTCAGCTGGACCAGTCCAGCCTGCGAGAGCTTCTCGACGAAGTCCAGGAACGACGAGGCGCCGTAGGTGCGCTCGGAGAACGTCGAATCGAGCTGCAGCAGGGTGCTCTTGAGGAGCCCGGTCTGCGGCGACACCTCGCGGTCGGCGAGGATCTTCAGCGCGCGCCGCACGACCGGCACCGCCTGGGCAATCGGCAGCGACGCGGACGCCGGCATCGGCCGTCCGCTCTTGACTGCCTGCTTCCTGACGCCCGACAGGTTCTCGTAGGCGATGAACTCGTGGCAGTTGCGCTGCAGGATGACGCTCGTGAAGGCGCGGCCGCCGACCACGAACACCTTCTTGTCGTACTGCTTCAGCTTCTCGACGAGCGACAGGAAGTCGCTGTCGCCGCCGACGATCACGTAGGCGTTGATGTGCTGATGGGTGAAGGCCATCTCGAGGGCGTCGAGGGCGAGGTTGATGTCGGCGCCGTTCTTGTCGCCCCCGGGCGTCAGGTTGCGCTGCACGAGCCGGATGGCGTGCTGCGTGAGCATCCGGCTGTGCTCGCCGGCGCGCGTCCAGTCGGCGTAGGCGATCTTGGTCACCACCTCGCCGCGCTCCTTGATGGCGTCGAGGATCGCGCCGATGTCGAACTGCTGGCCGAGGGTGGTCTTGACGCCGATCTCGATGTTGTCGAAGTCGATGAAAACGGCGATATTCAAACGGTCATGTGGATGAGGCAAATCAGCGTCCCTGTGAGGCCTGTTCTGCTCGCTGTGGTTGGGGGCATCGGCCGCAGCCGGCTGGAGATTCCAGCAAAGGTGCGCAGCGGTCGAGCTGACGGTCGCGGGCGAACCGACAGCCGATTGTAGCGCAGAATCTGGCCAATCTGGTCATTTGGTTGCCAGGTTAATCGATGGCCAATCGACGAATCGATGAACAGATCACCAGATGACTAGATGCGTCGAAGCGGTGGCGGCGCCTCCGGCACCGGCACGAGGATTCGCGTGAACTGGCCTCGTTGCAGGAGCTCGCGTCCTTTGCCGCCGCGGCCGGTCACCTCGTACTTGGCCGTGCTGATGGTCTGCTCGGCGCCCCGCGTCGTCTCCACCGTCAGCAGATCGCGATCGCCGCTCGAGGCGATGAAGCCGAGCACCCGATCCTCGTCGGAGAGCTTGATCAGGATCACGCCCTTGCCGGGGCCGGACAGGAAATTGATTTCCTCGAGCTTGCACAGCAGGCCGCGGCCTTCCGCCGTCGCGGCGATCACGATTTCCTCGCCGGTCACCCTGGCCACGCCCACGACTTCCGCGCCTTCGGCCGGCCGGGCGTAACGCCGGCCCGTGCGCGTGCTCGGTTCGACGAACGGCTCCAGACCGAAGCGCAGGCTGTAGCCGTCGCTCGTGACCGCCACCGCGTGCACCGGCGGAGGCGCGTCGGGTCTCTTCGCCGACGGCGTGATGTCGCCGACGGCGCGCGGGTCCAGACTGAGCGCGGCGACGATCTTCTCGCCGTCCTTCAGCTTGAAGAACCGCTGAATCGGTTCGCCGTAGCCGGTCGACGCGGGAATATCGATGAATCGGCTGGTGTACGCCACGCCGAAGTTCGAGAGGAACACGCAGGTCGCGCGCGTGCTGCCGGCCATGACCGCCAGCACCGAATCCCCTTCGCGCAGCCGCGTGGTCGAGATGTCCTTGACCTCTTTCTGCCGCTTCACCCAGCCGTCGCCCGACACGATGACGATGTTGTCTTCCTCGACGATGAAATCGTCGGCGGAGTATTCGGGTTCGTCCGTATCGCTTTCGATCGTCGTGCGCCGCTTGTCGGCCTTGGCGTCGCCGTAGGTCTTCTGGATCGCTTCGAGCTCGCTGCGCACCAGCGCCCACCGGCTCTCCTCGTCCTTCGAGCAGCGCCGTGATCTGGCGGCGCGCGCTTTCGTTTCTCGTTCCAGCTCCTGGCGGATGATCAGAATCTCGAGGCGGGCGAGCCGATAGATCTTCAGCTCGAGGATGGCGTCGGTCTGGTCGGCGTCGAGCGCGAAGCGCGTCATGATCTTCTCGGCCGCGTCGGCCTTGCCGTCGGACTTCCGGATGATGCGGATGATCTCGTCGAGCGCATCGAAGACTTTTTCGAACCCTTCGAGCAGGTGGATGCGCTTGTTCAGCGACGCGAGCTCGTGCTCCAGACGCTTGGTCACGACCTCCAGCCGGAAATGCAGGAAGTGCCACAGAATCTGCTTCAGATCGAGCCGCGACGGCCGGCAGATGTCCGAGTCGGCGCCGTCCGGGACCAGGCACGTGAGATTGACCGCGAAGTTGACCTGCAGCGGCGTGTGCTTGAAGAGATACGCCATGATCATCTTCTCGTCGGCGTCCTTCTTCATCTCGATGGCGATCCGCACGTCCTCGGTCGACAGATCCTTGACGTCGAGCAGCTGCGGCAGCTTGCGGCTGAGCACGACGTCGGCGATCCGCTCGACCAGCTGCGCCTTGTTGACCATGTAGGGCACGCTGTCGATGTAGATGGTCTTGGTCGACCGGGTCTCGCGGCCGATGTCCCAGGTGCCGCGCAGCCGGATCGAGCCGGAGCCGGTCTTGTAGATCTCCTTCAGCTCGTCCTGCGAATTCAGAATCTGCCCGCCGGTCGGGAAGTCCGGTCCCTTCACGTAGCGGCACAATTGCGCGGTGGTCAGGTCCTCGTTGTCGAGCAGCTTGACGAGCGCGGTGCAGATCTCGCCGAGGTTGTGCGGCGGAATGTTGGTCGCCATGCCGACCGCGATGCCGGACGCGCCGTTGACGAGCAGGTTCGGAATCCGCGCCGGCAGCACGACCGGCTCGGTCTTGGTGCCGTCGTAATTGGGCCGGAACGGCACCGTCGTCTGCTCGATCTCCGACAGCATCTCGGTGCTGATCGCGGCGAGCCGGCACTCGGTGTAGCGCATCGCCGCGGCGCTGTCGCCGTCGAGCGATCCGAAATTGCCCGACCCGTCGACGAGCGGATAGCGCAGCGAAAAGGACTGCGCCATGCGCACCAGCGTTTCGTACAGCGCGGCGTCGCCGTGCGGGTGAAAGCTGCCCATGACATCGCCGACGACCTTCGCGCACTTGCGGTGCTTGGCGTCGAAGGTCAGGCTCTGTTCCCACATCGTGTACAGGATGCGGCGCTGCACCGGCTTCAACCCATCGCGAACGTCGGGCAGCGCGCGAGACGTGATGACCGACAGCGCGTAGTTGAGATACCGCGCCTGCGCCGCCTCGTGCAGCGGGACGCTGTCGGTGGTGCCGGCGCCGTTGCCGCCCGCCGGCGGCGAGGGCGGGCCGGCTCCGCCGCGGTCGGCCGTCTCGGTCGGCTCAACGGCGTCGAACAGTGACTGTTCTCGAGGTGTCTGTTTGGCCATGAAGGCTCGACTCAACCACCGGGGTCCGAGACCATCGAGCGTGGTTCGATGAGGTCGTTCGTGACCTCGGGGCTGCTCGGTCGTCTACAGATGAAGCATCGCAACCGGCGGACGCCGATCGCGTCCGTATCAGTATGTCGGTGTGCGGCCGGTGCCGCAAGAGGCGGTCGTCGAGTCCGATGCAGATCGGCGCGGTCGGTCTGATCGAGCGCTGGCCCCAGATGAAAAGGGCGTGGCGATCGCTCGCCACGCCCTGCACTGACAACGACTGTCGACGGACGACTGACGGCTACTTGATGAACAACATCTCGCGATAGGTCGGCAAGCGGCCACTGCTCGTGGGGAACGATCGCTTCGAGCTCGTCGCCGGTTTCGCGCAGCGCCGTCATCGCCGGGATGACCGAGTCGCGGAAATGCTTGGCGTGCTTCTCCGCCGACGGTCCTTCGTGCTCGAGCGCCTTCTGGAGCTTGTCGGTGCCGCGCTTGAACTCGTCGACCAGCTTCGTCAGGTTGTCGAGCGAGCTTCTTGCCTTCGACCGACTTGCCGCCGGCCGACTTCACGGCCGCGACGCTCTGCGCGAGCTGCTTTCTGGTACTCGAAGGCGGCCGGCAGGATGTAGCGGTTGGCCATCAGCACCATCAGCTGCCCTTCGATGTTCACGGTCTTGTTGTAGGTCTCGACCATGATCTCGTAGCGCGCGTGCAGCTCGCGCTCGCTGAGGACCTTGTACTTCTCGAACATCGCGACGACGTCCTTGGAGACCAGCTGCGGCAGGGCGTCGACGGTGTTCTTCAGGTTGAGCAGACCGCGCTTGCCCGCTTCCTTCTCCCACTCCTTCGAGTAGTTGTTGCCGTTGAAGATGATCCGCTTGTTCTCCTTGATCATCTTCGGCAGCAGTTCGGCGGCGGCCTGTTCGATCGACTTGCCGCCCTTGGTCAGCTTCTCGAGCTCGGTCGCGACGTAGTCGAGCGACTCGGCGACGGCGATGTTGAGCGCGATGTTCGGGTAGGCGATGCTCTGGCCCGACGACACGGCGCGGAACTCGAACTTGTTGCCGGTGAACGCGAACGGGCTGGTGCGGTTGCGGTCGCCCGCGTCGCGCGGCAGCTTCGGCAGCACCATGACGCCGGTGTCGAGCGTGCCGCCGTGCTTGCTCGAGTTGGCGCCGCCCTTTTCGATCTGCTCGATGACGTCGGTGAGCATGTCGCCGAGGAAGACCGACAAGATGGCCGGCGGCGCTTCGTTCGCGCCGAGCCGGTGGTCGTTGCCGGCGCTGGCAATGCTGGCGCGCAGCAGCCCCTGCCACTTGTTGACCGCGCGCAGGACGGCGGTGCAGAACACCAGGAACTGCACGTTCTCGTGGGGATTGGCGCCGGGGCTGAGCAGGTTGTGGCCCTTGTCGTCGCTCATCGACCAGTTGAGGTGCTTGCCCGAGCCGTTGACGCCGGCAAACGGCTTCTCGTGCAGCAGGCACGCCAGGCCGTACTTCGGCGCCGTTCGCCGCATCGTCTCCATCGTCATCATCTGATGATCGGTGGCGAGGTTGGCGTTCTCGAAGACCGGCGCGATCTCGTACTGGCTGGGCGCCACCTCGTTGTGGCGCGTCTTGACGGGCACGCCGAGCTTGTAGAGCTCGGCTCTCGACCTCCGTCATGAACGCCATGACGCGATCGGCGATCGCGCCGAAGTACTGATCCTCGAGCTCCTGGCCCTTGGGCGGCTTCGCGCCAAACAGCGTGCGGCCGGCGTTGATCAGGTCGGGCCGCGACAGATAGAAATGGCTGTCGATCAGGAAGTATTCCTGCTCGGGGCCGCAGGTCGTGACGACGCGCTCGGCGTTGGAGCCGAACAGCTTCAGGACGCGGACCGCCTGCTTGCTGAGCGCTTCCATCGAGCGCAGCAGCGGCGTCTTCTTGTCGAGCGTTTCGCCGGTCCAGCTGACGAACGCCGTCGGAATCGACGAGCGTGACCGAGCCGCCGCTGTACAGCAGCCAGGGCGGGCTGGTCGGATCCCACGCCGTGTAGCCGCGCGCCTCGAAGGTGGAGCGCATGCCGCCGGACGGGAAGCTCGACGCGTCGGGCTCGCCCTTGATCAGTTCCTTGCCGGAGAATTCCACGACCGCCTTGCCGTCGCTGTTGCCGCTCGGGTTCAGGAACGAGTCGTGCTTTTCCGCCGTGATGCCGGTCAGCGGCTGGAACCAGTGCGTGTAGTGCGTGGCGCCGTGCTCGACCGCCCAGTCCTTCATCGCCGTCGCCACCGCGTCGGCGACCGACAAATCCAGCGACTCGCCGTGCGTGATGGTCCGACGCAGCTTCTTGATAGACCGACGGCGGCAGACGCTGCTGCTGGACGTGATCGTTGAAGACCAGACTGCCGAACGTTTCAGACGCGTGCGGCCCGCGCGGCTGCTTCGCCTCTGCCAGGGACCAGTCGCGAATTGCGCTGATCGCCTCCCCGAGAACTCCGGAACCCATCATTCGCCCCCTTTAGAACTTGAACACTCCGAACAGCTCGGCGTCGAAGACCGACGCGAACCTCGCGAGAGCCACGGCGTGCCCCGCACGGGAAGCCGCAATCATACTGCCTTGGTGCGGAAGGCATGAATTATCGCCTACTCGTGCAGAAGTTGCAATGAAAGACGCGCATTTCTGAGCTGAGACCGGCTGATGCGTGCAGAGTGCGCGTCGAATTCGTGCAGTCTACAGCACGTCGACGTGATCGCCACGTTCGAGCGTGCCAGCCGAGCAGGACGAGGAATTCCGCGAGCACCATGGCCGTGGCGCCCCAGATGTTCGCACCGGCGATCTGCAAACGCCGGCGCGACGATGTCCCGGCCCTCGCGGGAGAGCGTCAACGACGTCCGGCGCGCGGGGTCGCAGAGCTCGGCGACGCCGACTTCGAGAATCCGCGCGACTTCGCCGTCGGCGGGCGTGAGCGACGGGCGCGTGCTGGCGGCGCCGACGAATCGGATGCAGTCGGAAACCGCTCACGGGAATATCGATCGGCGTGAGCGCGCCGAGCAGCCGCACGTGCCCGGGGCCAGCGCCATTTCTTCGTGCGCTTCGCGCAGCGCCGCTTGCGCGTAGGTTTCTCCGGGCTCGGCCACGCCTCCCGGCAGCGACACCTGGCCGCCGTGGCGGCCGAGCGTGTCGGCCCGCACGGTCAAGACGACGTGCGCATCCTGAGCGACCGGGAAGACGAGGAGCAGGCCGCCGCGTGGCGGACACGTGCCGGGTTGAAGTCGGCCGGCCATTCCCGGCGAGGCTGGGCGCCATGAGCGCGTGAGCCTCGGCGCCGGGAAGCGGCTGGGTGAGCGCGGCCTGGAGCCGCTCAATGACGCGTCGAACCGTGTCACCACTGCACGACTCAGCCGGCGGCCGCGGAAGTGCCGGCGTTCATGAACCGCGCTGCCGGCTCCGGCCGCTCACGAGCCCGGCACCAGCGTCATTTGCGGACACGTCGAGCGTGGCGGTGGATAGGTGGTGGTGGTCGAGGCGAGCACGACCTCGCCGGCGATGAACGCGTAGCCCGCGTCGCTCGGGTGAAAGCCGTCGCTCGAGTAGGTGGACGCGAGATAGGTGCGCGGATCGCACATCAGGTCGACGACGGCGACGTTCGGCAGCCGGTTGATCACGTTGACCGTCATGCCGACTGCCGCGCGTTGGGCTGCCTGCCTCTGCTGCAGCGAAGTGCCGGTCAGGTAGGGCAGTGCACCCAGATTCGGCAGGTTGAGGACGACGATCCGGGTCTTGCTGGCGCGGGTCCGGATGCCGTTGACGAGCGTCGTATAGTCCGTGCCGAACGAGCTGACCTGCCGGTCGATGTAACCGGCGGGGTCTGAGCCGCCGGCGCCGCCGCCAAGCGCGGCCGTTATCGTGTTGACGTCGTTGGCGCCGGCAAAGATGGTGACGAGTGTCGAATCGGGCAGGATGAACGGCATTTCCGAGTCGATGAAGTTACCGGCGATCGTGCGGCCGTACTGCTGGCCCAGGGCTTGAAACGTCCGGCTGATGACCGCCGTTGGGATCCCGAGGTTCCGGGACGTGACGGTGAAGCCTCTCGCCTTGAGCGTCCGGATGGCAACCTGAACATTACCCAGGCCATCCGGGCACTCCGCAAACGGGATCACGCATTCGTTGCTCGATCCATGGCCGGTGGCGTCGCTGGACCCGATGGCGCTGTAGACCACAGCCAGCCCGGGCGTAAGCGGGTCGGCTGGGGTCGGTGTGGTGGGCGTGCTGCCGCCAGCCGTGGTGCAACCTGTTGTGGCACAAGCCATAACCGCGAAGGCCGCGGCGATCCTTAAATTTGGAGTACACGGCCAAAACCCGTTCCGCAGCCTCTTGACGTCACGAAAAAGACCCATGCCTTCACTAGAATGACACCATAACTTGTCGGCTTGAACAACATGGCGCTTCTCGACCGCTTTCGATCGCTTCCCGTCACCAAACATCCGGATCCGGAAGTCCGGCTCGCCCACGTCGAGAGCCTGGCGATCGACGAACGCGAACAACTCGCGTCGTTCGCGCGCGAAGACGAGAGTCCGAGAGTCCGCCGCGCCGCCGTCGGCAAACTGATGG